>JAFKKG010000010.1 GCA_017305715.1 Hyphomicrobiales bacterium
CCAGCACTTGCTACCGTCCGGGTGTCCGGCCCTTCAATTAAACGAGGCGGGGTGCGAGATCCCGACGGCCGCCAACGACCTCCCATAAACCCCGCAACGCCCGCCTCGATCGCCCATCTTAATCGAGGCACCAAGACTTACGACCCATACGTCGTGACCTCTCATGCGAGACGAGATGGTCGACAGAGCGATGGAGCGACCACCACACTAAACAATTGGCTCTAGGGGGTTATGGGTCCCGGCGTTCGCCGGGACGACGCCGTGGGTGGGGCTACGCGTGCCCGGCTTCGTTCGACAGCATCGCGAGGTCGATGCCGATCTTGCGCAGGGCGCGCTGGTATTTCTCGTCGACGTCGTCGCCGAAGATCAGATCCGCGTCCGCATCGCAATGCAGCCAGCCATTGTGCTGGATCTCGTTCTCGAGCTGCCCCGGCGCCCAGCCGGCATAGCCCAGCGCCAGGATCGCGTGCTTGGGTCCTGCCCCCCTGGCGATCGCTTTCAGGATATCGACGGTCGCGGTGAGACAGATGCCCTCGTCGATATTGAGGGTGGCGTCCTTGATGAAGAAATCGCTGGAGTGCAGCACAAAGCCGCGCCCGGTATCGACCGGACCGCCCTTGAGCACCTTCATCGTTTCGGCGTTTTCCGGCAGCGTGATCTGGTCCGCGGTCTTGATGATATCGAGCTGCACCAGGAGCCCGGGGAAATCGATGCTGCCCGCCGGCCGGTTGACGATGATGCCCATCGCGCCTTCGGACGAATGCGCGCACATGTAGATGACCGAACGCTCGAAGCGCGGATCGCCCATGACCGGCATGGCAATCAGCAGCTGGCCGTCCAGATAGCCGTCGCCGGACGAATTGTCGCCGATGCCGCCGGCTTTGCGGCGAGCAGGCTTTTGTGCCGCCTTCGGTGACGTTTTCGGTGTCTTGCCTTCAGGGCTCATCCGCAAAGGCCTCTCTTGCTGATTCATATCCTGATATCGGGTGGCCATTCTGTCAATCAAGCGATCCGCAGCTTTCGGCCGCGGATCACAAGCAATTCAATGGTTTGCGGCCAAACTTGGCTGTAAAGACGTCCCATGATCGTCATAGTTCCCATGCGGGCCGCGCTCGGTCTTGCCGTCACCCTGTCTATCACATGCACGGCCATCGCGGTTCGCGCGGAGGATTCATCGCCGTGGCAGCAGGATACGCATTCCGCGATCCGGCTGCTGGCGGGATCGCGCAGCGGCGCCGTGCTGCTCGGCGGGATCGCCATCCAGTTGCAGCCGGGCTGGAAAACCTATTGGCGGACGCCCGGCGATTCCGGGGTTCCGCCGCGTTTCGACTTCTCCAAGTCCGATAATGTGGAAGCGGTGACGGTGTTGTGGCCGGCGCCGATGAAATTCGACGACGGCGCGGGCGGCGTCTCGCTCGGCTACAAGCAGAAGGTCGTGCTGCCGCTGCGGATCGTGGCGAAAAATGCCGACAAGCCGGTGACGCTGCGTGCCGATATCAACTACGCGGTCTGCGACAAGCTCTGCGTCCCCGTCGACGCCAAGGCCGAGCTTGCCTTTGCCAGCGTGGCCAGCACCGAGGACGGCAATCTGTCCGACGCGCTCAATGCGGTGCCGAAGCCCGCCAATATCGGCGATCCCAATCCACTCACCATTCGCGACGTCAAGCGCGAGGGCAAGGCCAACGTGCTGGTGGACGTCACCGCCCCCAGTGGCAAGGAAGTCAGCCTGTTCGTGGAAGGCCCGACGCCTGAGTGGGCGCTGCCGGTGCCGAAGCTGATTGAGGGTGGCCCGCCGGATGTGAAGCGTTTTGCCTTCGAGCTCGATGGCCTGCCGACGGGCGCAAGCGCCGACGGCGCCGCGCTCAAGCTGACGCTGGTCGGCGGCGACAAGGCGTATGAGTTCAACGTGAATCTGCCGTAGCGCTGGTGTGGCCCCGGCGAAGGCCGAGGCCCATACGCCGCGGCCGTCATTTGAAGCGCGGTGGCAGAGGCCCTCTTTAGACAAGTTAAATCCTCTGGTTATGGGTCCGGGCCGGCGCCGGGACGACGGCCGCAGCAGCGTCCGCACCCAACCGAATCTTAACGAATCGTTGATAGATCGGAGCATCGCCGCCGCCTCGCGGCGCCTTTCGAGGATGCCTTGCCGTGGCCGTGATGGACGCCGAATCCCCCGCTTCGCGTGCCGGCCCGATCGCACGCCTGCGCTCGCTGGTTCGCAGCCTGTTTGGCGGCTCGGGCGAAGCCTCGCTGACCAAACGGCTGGCCGGCACGATCTTCATCATCCGCGTGATCAGCGCAGGCCTGGCCTATCTGTCGCAGATCCTGCTGGCACGCTGGATGGGCGGCTCGGATTACGGCGTCTATGTCTATGTCTGGACCTGGGTGCTGCTGCTCGGCAGCATGATGGATTTCGGCATCTCGGCGTCCGCGCAAAAGATCATTCCGGAATATCGCGCGAAGGGCGAACACGCGCTGCTACGCGGATTCCTCTCCGGCAGCCGCTGGATGACGTTCGCGGTATCGTCGCTGGTTTCGCTGCTGCTGGCGGGCGTGGTGAAAACGCTGTCGCCGTGGATCGAGCCGAACACGGTTGTGCCGCTCTATATCGGCTGCCTGACACTGCCGGCCTTCGTGGTCGCCAACACCCAGGACGGCATCGCGCGCTCGCATGACTGGATGCAACTCGGCCTGATGCCGCAATTCATCGTGCGCCAGTCGCTGATCATCGGCCTCACCGCCGGCGCCTTCGCGCTTGGCTTCAATCTCGGCGCCACGATGGCGATGCTGGCCAGCGCCGCCGCGGTCTGGCTCGCGATGATCGGGCAGATGATCGTGCTGAACCGCAGGCTCACCGGCCATATCGAACCCGGCGCGAAGGCCTATGATTTCCGCGGCTGGCTTGCGGTATCGTTGCCGATCCTGCTGGTTGAAAGTTTCTATCTGCTGTTGTCCTACACCGACGTCCTGATGTTGCAGCAGTTCCGCTCCTCGGAAGAGGTCGGCGTCTATTTCGCGGTGGTGAAGACGCTGGCGCTGGTTTCCTTCATTCACTACGCGATGTCGGCGACGACGGCGCACCGCTTTGCGGAATATCATGCGCTCGGCGACAAGGCGCGGCTGTCGGCCTATGTGGCGCATTCCATCCAATGGACGTTCTGGCCCTCGCTCGCCGCCACCATCGTGCTGCTGGCGCTGGGCAAGCCGCTGCTCTGGCTGTTCGGGCCGCACTTCGTGATCGGTTACGACATCATGTTCGTCGCGGCCATCGGCCTCGTGGTGCGCTCGGCGATCGGCCCGGTCGAGCGATTGCTCAACATGCTCGGCCATCAGCACATCTGCGCGCTGGCCTATGCGCTCGCCTTCGTCATGAACGTGGTGCTGTGCCTGATCCTGGTGCCGCGCTACGGCGGCCACGGCGCCGCAGCCTCGACCACGATCGCGCTCGTCTTCGAGACCGTGCTGTTGTTCTGGATCGTGCGGCAACGGCTCGGCCTGCACGTGCTGGCGTTCGGCAAGCGCGGTTCTTGACCTCGCCCCGCTCTTGGCGGGGAGAGGCGAAAGAACAACTACTCCGCGGTCCAGCCACCGTCGATCGACAAATTGGCGCCGGTGATCTGGGCGGCATCGTCGCTACACAGGAACAGCGCCAGGGCTGCGACCTGCTCGGAGGTCACGAACTCCTTGGTCGGCTGCGCCGCCAGCAGCACGTCATGGATGACCTGCTCCTTGGTAAGATTGCGCGCCTTCATGGTTTCGGGAATCTGGTGCTCGACCAGCGGCGTCCAGACATAGCCGGGCGAAATGCAGTTGCAGGTGATCTTGAAGGTCGCAAGTTCCAGCGCCACGGTCTTGGAGAGGCCGGCGATGCCGTGCTTGGCCGAGACATAGGCCGACTTGAACGGTGACGCCACCAGCGAATGCGCCGAGGCGGTGTTGATGATGCGGCCCCATCCGCGCTTCTTCATGCCGGGCACGGCGGCGCGGATGGCGTAGAACGCCGACGACAGGTTGATCCCGATGATCGCTTCCCATTTCTCGGGTGGGAAATCCTCGATCGGCGACACGAACTGGATGCCGGCATTGTTGACCAGGATATCGACCGAACCGAAGGTCTTCTCGCCGAGCGCGATCATTTCGGCGATCTCGGCGGGCTTGGTCATGTCGGCCGGCGAATGTACGGCGCGGACCTTGAAATCGGTCTCGATGCCGGAGCGCTCCTTCTCGATATCGGCCGGCACGCCCATGCCGTTGAGCACGATATTGGCGCCGGCGCCGGCGAATGCGCGCGCGTAAGCCAGTCCGATGCCGCTGGTCGAGCCGGTCACCACGGCGGTCTTGCCTTTCAACATAGCCATTCCATTCACTCCTTCTTTTTGCCTTCGGGGGACTTGGCGTCCTCCCACGCAAGATCGTAAGTCACCATGGTTTCCCCGGACTGTGGCCGTTCTAGCCATTCTTTGTGACGCATCGACAAATGCACATCGCGGGCGCCGGCATTCCAGTGCTCGACCACACCGACGTGCGAGAAATCGTAATCCTTGGATGAGGATTCGTAGTTCTTGCTCTTGTAGATCAGGTGCACCACCGTGACGGTGTTTTCCTTGGAGGCTTTGCGCAGCAGTTCGACCGAGGGGTCGTTCTTGAGATAATCCGGCAATTTGCCGATCAGGTCGCGCACCGCCATGCGGGCGTTGTGGATCTGCTTGTTCTTGTCGGTGTTCATCCGGGTGCGGCTGGAGAAGCGGATGTCCTTTTCGCGCTCGGCGGCCTCCAGCAATGTCACCGGCAGGTCGCCGCGGGCGCTGAACAGATCGACCTGGAAGATCAGCAGATCGCGGCTGGTCTCCTCGTCCAGCACGAAATCGAGCGGCGTGTTGGAGGCGATGCCGCCGTCCCAATAATGCTCGCCGTCGATGACGACGGAGGGAAAGCCCGGCGGCAACGCGCCGGACGCCATGATGTGCTCCGGCCCGATTTTCTTGCCGAGCTTCTTGAATTCGAAATTGTCGAAATATTTGAAATTGCCCGAGGTCACGCCGACCGCGCCGACGGACAGCCGCATCTTCAGATCGTTGATGCGGTCGAAGTCTACGAGATGCTCAAGCGTCTTCTTCAGCGGCGCGGTGTCGTAATAGCTCTGCGATTGCGGGCTGCCGGGCGGCCACAGCGGCGCCGGCGGGATCCGCGGCGCGAAGAATCCGGGAACGCCGAAGGTCGCGATCAGCGCCGCACTGGTTTCGTTGAACAGCGACCGCGCGCGTTCACCCGGCGTGATCGGATTCCAGGACACCGGTGACGACACCATGTTCCAGAATTCCTTGAGCCGATCGACGCGTTTGGCCGGGTCGTTGCCGGCGATGATCGCGGAATTGATGGCGCCGATCGAGATGCCGGCCACCCATTCCGGCTCGAAGCCCGACGCACACAGCGCCTGGAAGGCGCCGGCCTGATAGGAGCCGAGCGCGCCGCCGCCTTGCAACACCAGCACGCGCTGCGCATCGATGGGCTTGGTGGCGGGCGCGGAATCGGAGCTATCCATCGGGACCGTCGGCTAGAGGGCAATACCGTTAGTACCGTGGCGGCAGTTCGCGACGGGGTCAATCAGCCAGATATTTGCAAAGATCACGCCGAATTTATCGCGGTCAGGTTGATGCGAGAATGAGCGTCCAGAACACCTTGTACTTGGTGTTTGGGGCATAAATCGCCGCTATGCCCAATTTTGTGACACCGTTCTTGAGCATATTGGCCTTGTGGGGCGGCGAGTCGCGCCAGCCCGAAAACGCTTCCGCCAGCGTGTGATAGCCGGCCGAGACATTTTCCACCGCCAGCTTGGCCGGATATCCGGACGCGCCCAGCCGCTTTTCGAGCGGGCCCTTGACGTCATGGTCCATCTTGTTGCGGGCGGCCATGGCCTGCGATTGTTCCTCGGCGAGCTTCATCAGGTCGGGGTCGACCGCGACCGCGCCAAGGCCGTTGTTCTGCCGGTACAGGGAGATCATCGAGGCCGCCGCCTGCGGGTCGAGCGTGGCGCCGCCATTGGCCATGCTGAGATACATGGTCGGCTGGTCCGGCGCCTTGGTGTCGGCCATGCAGCCGCCCAGCAACAACAATCCCGCTATCGCGACCGCGGCGCGCATGAATCAACCCCCGTGACGTCACGCCGTTGTTGCATACCAACCGTGGCCGAATGGTGAACGGGGGGGGCAAATTCAGCCATCATTCCCAGATGCGCCATTGCCCACCCGAGGGCGCGAAGCGCACCTGGAATCTCGAGATTCCGGGCCTGGTCCAAGCGGACCATCCCGGAATCACGGCTTCGTCGTCAATCCTGGGCCGCGAAGATACGGTAGCGGCGGGGCTGCAGGCTGACGATTTCGCCGGCTTGCAGTTCCCGGTCCCGGGGGGCGTCGATCTCGATGATGGTCTTGCCCTCGCCGCCGGACAGCGCCACTTCAGCCCGCTGGATCGGGCCGAACGAGCGGACATGGCGCACCGCGCCTTCCAGCGAACCGGAGCCGGCCGGCCCGATCTGCATGTCATGGCGCCGCACGAACAGTTTCGAGGCGCCGGACGCCGCGCCATTGGCGGCGATGTTGAGCGGCCGGCCATCGAGCCGCACCGAGCCGCCGCTGACATCGACCGGCAGCACGATGGATTCGCCGATGAAGCCGTGCACGAACGCGGTCGCCGGATCGTCATAGACCTCGCCGGGCGTGCCGATCTGCTCGATGCGGCCCTTGTCCATCACGACGACGCGGTTGGCGACTTCGAGCGCCTCTTCCTGGTCATGGGTGACGAAGATCGAGGTGACGTGGATTTCGGAATGCAGCGAGCGCAGCCATTGCCGCAATTCCTTGCGCACCTTGGCGTCGAGTGCGCCGAACGGCTCGTCGAGCAGCAGGATGCGCGGCTCGATCGCAAGCGCCCGCGCCAGCGCGATGCGTTGGCGCTGGCCGCCGGACAATTGGCTGGGGTATCGGTTGGCCAGCCAGTCGAGCTGCACCAGATCGAGCAGTTCCTTGACGCGGGCGCGGATCGTGGCTTCGTCCTTGCGAATGGCGCGCGGCTGCACACGCAAGCCGAAGGCGACGTTTTCGAACACGGTCATGTGGCGGAACAGCGCGTAATGCTGGAACACGAAACCGACATGGCGTTCGCTGGCGCCCCGCGCCAGCGCGTCCTCGCCATCGATCGACACCTCGCCGGCATCCGGCCAGTCGAGGCCGGCGATGATCCGCAGCAGCGTGGTCTTGCCGGAGCCGGAAGGGCCGAGCAGCGCCAGCAATTCGCCCTGGCCGACTTTCAGATCGACATTGTCGAGGGCTGCAAAACTGCCGAACTTCTTGACGATGTTTTTGACTTCAATGGTCACGCGGTCAGTCCTTTGGCTCTTGCCCTTCGTCCAGCCGGCGCTCGAGAACGGTCTTCACGACCAGTGTGATCAGCGCCAGCATTGCCAGCAGCGACGCAATCGCGAACGACGCCACGAATTGATACTCATTATAGAGAATTTCGACCAATAGCGGCATGGTATTGGTCTCGCCGCGGATATGACCGGATACGACCGACACCGCACCGAACTCGCCCATGGCGCGCGCATTGCACAGCAATACGCCATAGAGCAGGCCCCATTTGATATTGGGCAGAGTGACGCGGAAGAAGGTTTGCAGGCCTGACGCACCCAATGAGATCGCCGCCTCTTCCTCCTGGGTGCCCTGCTCCTGCATCAAGGGGATCAGCGCACGCGCCACGAACGGAAACGTGACGAAGATGGTGGCCAGCGCAATGCCCGGCACGGCGAACAGGATGTGGATGTCATGCGCCTGCAGCCATGTCCCGAAATAGCCCTGCGCGCCGAACAGCAGCACGAACACGAGACCCGAGATGACCGGGCTGACCGAGAACGGCAGGTCGATCAGCGTGATCAGGAAGGTTTTTCCGGCGAAATCGAACTTGGCGATCGCCCAGGCCGCGATCACGCCGAACACCAGATTGAGACTGACGGAGATCGCCGCCACCAGCAGCGTCAGCCTGATCGCCGCCATCGCCTCCGGCTCGGCGAGCGCGGCAACATAGGCGCCAATGCCCTTGGAAAAGGCGCTTGCGAACACCACGACCAGTGGCAGCACCACGAACACGGACAGGAAGGTGATCGCGAGCGCAATGATGATGAAACGGACCGGCCCCGGCTCGGTGCGCAGATTGTCCGGCGCCGTGCCCGCCTGCGGGTGTGCGCGCTCGCGGCGGGACGACAGCGGCGACACGGCAAGATCCGCCGTCGGGGCATAGGCCCGCAATTCGGTCACAGGGGGCACGAGGCTTGATTGCAGCGACATCGGTCCCTCAATGCGCCGGAATACGGGTTTGCGCCCAGCGCTGCAGGCGATTGACCGCAAATATGATCAGGAACGACGCCAGCAGCATGACAACCGCGATCGCGGTCGCATCGGCGTAGCGGAACTCGGAGAGCCGGATCACGATCAGGAGAGGCGCAATCTCCGACACGTTCGGCAGGTTGCCGGCGATGAAGATCACCGAACCGTATTCGCCGACCGCGCGCGCGAACGCCAGCGCAAATCCGGTCAACAGCGCCGGGATCAGGCTCGGCAGGATCACCCGGAATACGGTGTGCCAGCGGTTGGCGCCCAAACTCGCCGCCGCCTCCTCGATCTCGACGTCGAGATCGAGCAGCACGGGCTGCACCGTCCGCACCACGAACGGGATGCCGATGAACACCATCGCGATGAAGATCCCGATCGGCGTGAACGCGACCTTGATGCCGAGTTCGGCCAGCGGCGCGCCGAGCCAGCCCTTTTGCGCGAACAACTGCGTCAGGGCGACGCCGGCGACGGCCGTCGGCAGCGCAAAGGGAATATCGACGATGGCATCGAACAGCCGGCGACCGGGAAAGCGATAACGCACCAGCGCCCAGACGATGATCGTCCCCATCACCAGATTGACCAGGGCGGCGAGGAACGAAAGCCCGAACGAAATCTTCAACGCGTTGAGGGTGCGGCGGCTGGTGACGATGCCCCAGAATTGATCGAGGCTGAGTTCGAAGGTCTTGAGGAACAGGCCGGCCAGCGGCAGCAGGATAATAATGGAGAGCCATGTCAGGGTCAGTCCCATGGTGAGACCAAACCCCGGCAAGGTACTCCGCCGTGCCACCGCTGTGCTCACAAGTCCCCCTGATTGCTCGGTAAATTGTCCCCAGATCAGTTCTTGTAGATCTGGTCGAAGATACCGCCTTCGCCGAAATGTTCCTTCTGTGCCTTGGCCCAACCACCGAAAACGTCGTCGATGGTGAAAAGTTCAACCTTGGCGAAAGATTTTTCGTACTCCTTGGCGATCTCCGCATCGCGCGGCCGATAGGAGTTGCGGGCGGCGATTTCCTGCCCTTCCTTGGTATACCAATACTTCAGATAGGCTTCGGCGACGGCCTGCGTGCCCTTTTTGTCGGCAACCTTGTCGACGATGGCAATCGGCGGCTCGGCCAGGATCGACAGCGGCGGCGCGACGATCTCGAATTTGTCCTTGCCGAATTCGCGCTGCGCCAGGAAGGCCTCGTTCTCCCACGCCAGCAGCACGTCACCGACGCCGCGCTCGACGAAGGTCACGGTCGAGCCGCGGGCGCCGGTATCGAGCACCGGCACGTTCTTGAAGAGGTCACCGACGAATTTCCTGGCCTTGTCGGGCGAGCCGAGCTTCTTCTCGGCATAGCCCCAGGCGGCGAGGTAGTTCCAGCGCGCACCGCCCGAGGTTTTCGGGTTCGGCGTGATGACGTTGACGCCAGGTTTAATCAAATCGTCCCAATCCTTGATCCCCTTCGGATTGCCCTTGCGGACCAGGAACACGATCGTGGACGTGTAAGGCGAAGCGTTGAGCGGCAGGCGCTTCTGCCAGTCCGGTGCGGTCAGGCCCTTGGCCGCGATCGCGTCGATGTCGTAGGCCAGCGCCAGCGTGACCACGTCCGCCTGCAAGCCGTCGATCACGGCGCGCGCCTGCGAGCCGGAGCCGCCATGCGACTGCTTGATCTCGATGCTCTTGCCGGTTTCCTTCTGATAAGCGGCGGCGAACGCCTTGTTGAAATCGGCATAGAGCTCGCGCGTCGGATCGTAGGAAACATTGAGCAATGTCACGTCGGCGGCGAACGCCGAACTTGCCCAGAGCAGTCCCGCAACGAGCGGAAGAATACGACGCACCATCTCAATCTCCATTCGGCCTGACGAAGAATATCATCGCAGCATGCGCAACATAACTCGCGGCGAAGTGGCCTTTAGTCAACGAAACCGCATTTCATTGTTTGCGGCGGCGCAGCGTCATTGTCCTATGAAGTCTTGACCGTGTGGATGCCGCATTCTGTCTTCGCCCGGCCGCGCCAGCGCCCGGCGCGGGCATCCTCGCCGGGCGCGGTCCGGCTGCTGCACGGCATGCATCCGAGGGACTGATAGCCCGACGCCACGAGCGGATGCGGCGGCAGTTTTGCGAGTTGGTAGATCGCTTCGATTTCCTCACGCCCGACATTGGCGAACGGGTTGAATTTCATTCGCGCGCCGTCGTCCTCGACGACAGCCATCTCCGCGCGCAGACCACCCTGGAAACGCTTGCGGCCGTTGATCCAGGCCGAGAACGGCGCCAGCGCACGTTGCAGCGGCTCCACTTTGCGGATCCGGCAGCAGGCATCGGGATCGGAAAACCACAATTCGCGGTCCGGGTCCTCGCGCGACAGCGTTTCGTCGAGCGGCTTGATCGAACGGACGTCGCGCAGGCCGAGCGTTGCGATCAGCGTATCGCGATAGGCCAGCGTCTCCTCGAACAGCCAGCCGGTGTCGAGGAAGATCACCGGGATCGCAGGATCGACATCCGCCATAACCTTGAGCAAGGCAGCCGATTCCGTGCCGAAGGAGGAAACCAGCGCGAGCTTGTCGCGGCCGACGGCCTTCAGCGCCGCGGCGATGATATCCGCAGGCGATGCGTTACGCAGCGCGCGGTCGAGCGCCTGCGCCGGCGACAGATCCGCCGCTTTTTCCATCATCACCTGGGATACGGATGCGTTCACTGGCCCGCACTCTCCGAGTGACGGAGTTGCATCCGCCGGTGCAGCGCGGTGAGACGGCCGTCGCCGGTCGGCTGGTAGAACACCGAATAGCGCTTTGCCGTACTGGCAAACGCTTCCGCATCGCTGTCCTTCCTGACTTCGAACGTGTCGAAGCCGGCGCGCAGCATGAACACGAACTGGTCGCGCAGCACCTGGCCGGTGGCACGAAGCTCGCCGTCATAGCCATGACGCTCGCGCAGCAGCCGCGCCTGACTGTAGGCGCGGCCGTCGCGGAAAATCGGAAACACCAGCGCGACCGCCGCGAGGCGGTCGAGATAGGGCACGAGATCGTCGAGGTCGCGGTTGTTCGGCCAGATCACGCCGACCTTGCCGGCGCGCTTCAAGAGAGCTTCCGGATCCTCGAGAAACCGCGCCGCCGGGACGAGGATCGCGCCATCGCCCGGGAGCTCTGCCCCCTCGGGGACATGGACGAACAGGTCGGCAGCGATTTTTCCGTCTTTAACGAGTGGCATAGACCCGCTCCTTGAAAGGTTCGACACCAAGCCGCTTGACCGTATCGACGAAGAGTTCTTCGGGACGATCGCGCAGCGCGAGATAGGCTTCGACAATATCCTCGATCACGTCGGCGACTTCCGCATAGGGAATCGCCGGGCCGATCAGCGTGCCCATCTGCGCGCCCTCGTCGGCGCGGCCGCCGATCGTGATCTGATAAAACTCCTCGCCGTTCTTCTCGACGCCGAGAATCCCGATGTGGCCGACATGGTGATGCCCGCAGGCGTTGATGCAGCCGGAAATGTTGATGTGCAGCCGGCCGATCAGATCAGCCGTGTCGTGATTGGCGAAACGGCGCGTCAGCTCCTGCGCGATCGGGATCGAGCGCGCATTGGCGAGCGAGCAATAGTCCAGCCCCGGGCAGGCGATGATGTCGGTGACCAGATTGACGTTCGGCGTCGCGAGCCCGATGCGGTCGAGCGCCTTCCACAGCAGCGGCAGGTCGCGCTTGGCGACGTGCGGCAGGCACAGATTCTGCTCATGGCCGACGCGGATTTCGCCAAACGAATATTTGTCGGCGAGATCGGCGACCGCGTCCATCTGGTCGGCGGTGGCGTCGCCGGGCGGTCCGCCCACCGGCTTCAGCGACAACGTCACGATCGAATAGCCCTGCACCTTGTGCGGGAATACCGAGTTCTTGCGCCAGCGCTCGAACAGCGGATCATGCGCGGCCTGTTTCAGCTCGTCCGGCATATGCGGCAGTTTCTCGTAGGCCGGGTAGGAGAAACGCGAACGCACTTCCTCGACCACGGAATGGTCGAGCGTCAATCCGACGTCGCCCATCAGCTTCCATTCCTCTTCGACCTCGCGCGAGAACTTCTCGATGCCGAGCTCATGCACCAGGATCTTGATGCGCGCCTTGTAGATGTTGTCGCGGCGGCCGTACTGGTTGTAGACGCGCAGGATCGCCTCGACATAGCTCAGAATATCGCGGCCGTGCACGAACGGTTTTATCGTCTTGCCGATGAACGGCGTGCGGCCCAACCCGCCGCCGACCAAGACCTCAAAACCGGTTTCGCCGTCGGCATTCTTGAGCAGGCGCAGACCGATGTCGTGGATCTTGATCGCGGCGCGGTCGTGTTCGGACGCGGTGATCGCGATCTTGAACTTGCGCGGCAGGAACGAGAATTCCGGATGCAGCGTGGTGTGCTGGCGCAGGATTTCCGACCAGATGCGGGGATCCTCGACCTCGCCCGGCGCGACGCCGGCCCACTGGTCCGACGTGACGTTGCGCATGTTGTTGCCGGAGGTCTGCATCGCATGGATGCCGACTTCGGCAAGGTCCGCCAGCGCATCGGGCAATTCGGCGAGCTTGATCCAGTTGAACTGGATATTCTGGCGCGTGGTGAAATGGCCATAGCCTCGGTCGTAGCGGCGCGCGATACGGGCCAACGCGCGCAGTTGCTTCGACGACAGCGTGCCGTAGGGGATCGCGACGCGGAACATATAGGCGTGCAATTGCAGGTAGACGCCATTCTGCAGGCGCAGCATCTTGAATTCGTCCTCGGTGAGCTCGCCGGAAAGGCGCCGCTTCACCTGGTCGCGGAATTCGGAGACGCGTTCGTTGATCAGCGTGCGATCGAGTTCGTCATAAGCGTACATGATGAGCGGGCCTTATGCCGGAACGGGAAGAAGATCGATGGTAAGGCCTTCCGACCGGATATGTTCGCGCAGATTGCCCGGCGCGATCTTGCCACCGTCCTTGACGTCGACGGGGGCGATATAGGCACCGATCGCTCCGACGTCATCGGCGATCGATTCGGCGAGCAGCGCCCGCGCCTCGTCGGACGTGCGCACGACCGCGGCGTCCGCCAGATTCGCCGACCAGCCTTGCTGCGCCGTGCGATAGATCACGACGCCATCCCAGGTGCGGTTGGCGGTCACCATCGACGGTCCGGTGAGTTTTATCTTCTTCTGTTCGAGCGGAGAGGTCATTCGGCAGCATCCAGCAGTTGGGAGATCACTTGGTTGGGATCGGCAAGGTTTGAACCAGCAAGGCGCCATGGCGCGGAGTGGGCGACGACATCGCCGATGATGAGGATGGCAGGACCGCCATCGATCTTTTCGACCAGCGCGGGCAGTTGTTCGAGCGTGCCGACCACGGCCTGCGCGTCCGGCCGCGTCACCCGCGCGAACACACCGACCGGCGTTTGCGGCAGGCGTCCGGCGGCGAGCAGGCCCGCGCGGATCGAGGGGGCCGCTGTCATGCCCATATAGACCACGATGGTCATCTTCCTGTCGGTCAAAACCGACCAGTCGACGGTTTCGGCGTCCCTCGCCTTGTGCGCGGTCAGGAAGGTGATGCGCAGCGCCTCGTGGCGATAGGTCAGCGGCGCCTCGAACTGCGCCGCGGCGCCGAGGCCAGCGGTGATGCCGGGCACCACCGAATAGGCGATGCCGGCCGCACGCAGCACTTCGATTTCCTCGCCGCCGCGGCCGAAGATAAAGGGATCGCCGCCCTTCAGGCGCACCGCGCGCTGGCCTGATCTGGCAGCCTCGATCAGCAATTGATGGATCGCTTCCTGCCCGATGCCGGGCTTGCCGACGCGGCGGCCGACCGGCACGCGGGCGGCATCGCGGCGAATGCGATCGAGAACTTCCGGCGAGACCAGTTCGTCATAGAACACGACGTCGGCATCCTGCAGCGCGCGCAGCGCCTTGATCGTGAGCAGATCCGGATCGCCCGGCCCGGCGCCGACCAGGGTGACATGGCCTTCGGCCCTGCCCTGTTCGTTCGCACCCGCGAATGACGAGGGGTCGGCGATCGCCTGCAGCGCCGTTGTGGCTTCGTCCTTGCGCCCGGCCAGCACCAGCGCGCCGATCGGGCCGTCGATCACGCGTTCCCAGAAACGGCGGCGCAACGCAAATTCGGGGATGCGTGCATGGATCGCCTTGCGAAAGCCGCCGATGAAGCCAGCGAGATCGCCGATCCGCGCCGGCAGCACGGCCTCGATGCGCTCGCGCACCCGGCGCGCCACCACCGGCGAGGCGCCGCCGGTGCCGACGGCCACGACGACGTCGCCGCGATCGACGATGGCGGGGAAGATGAAGGTCGAATGGACGAGATCGTCCATCACGTTGACCGGCAGGCCGACCGCCTTCGCGCGCACCGACATCGCAACGCCGATGTCGCCGGCGCCGGCGCAGAGGATGGCGATCACACCGGACAGATCGGCGGTGAGCGGATCGCCGCTGGCCGGTTCGATCCGCGCGACGTCGTCAGCGGCAATGCCGGCAAGGTCATGATCGCCATCGGTCGCGAACCACCGGACCTCTGCACCGGCCGCCGCCAGCAGCCGCAGTTTGGCGCGTGCGAGGTCGCCCGCTCCAACGAGCAGCACCTTGCCGCTTTGCAGATCCAGAAACACAGGCAGGTAGCGCATCAGACACTCGCTTCCCCAACTCGGGGGTTGACTGAAATTATTTTCTATTTATGTCTCGCGCAATGGCCTCAAAGAGAAAATTATTTCTTCTCTATTGCGGTGCAACTTTAGAATTTTTCAACTCCCAAGTCCAAGGCGCAGAGATGCATCTTCTCAACAGTGAATCCGGCGGCGCCGGCCCGCAGCCCACGGCCCTCACCGAAGCATCAACCGTGCCGAAAATTTTCGGTGGCCAGCCGCTGCCGCCACCCTCGATTTTGGCCGAGGGCCGGCTGCCGCCGCCCTCGATGGACCATCTCGACGAGCTCGAGGCGCAAAGCATCTACATTCTGCGCGAGGCATTCGCGCGGTTGAAGAAGCTGGCGTTGCTGTGGTCGCTGGGCAAGGATTCCAACGTCATGATCTGGCTGGCGCGCAAGGCCTTCTTCGGCCGCGTGCCGTTCCCCGCGCTGCATGTCGACACCGGCAAGAAATTTCCCGAGATGTACGCGTTCCGCGATCGCTTCGGAAAGGAATGGGAGCTCGATCTCAAGGTCGAGCCCTGCCCGCCGATCGACGCCGTCGATCCGACCCTGCCGCCGGCCGCGCGCTCCGCCGCGCGCAAGACCGAGGGCCTCAAATGGGCGCTGACCAAATACGGTTTTGACGGCCTGATCGCCGGCATCCGCCGCGACGAGGAAGCCACCCGCGCCAAGGAGCGCGTGTTCTCGCCGCGCGGCATCGAAGGCGGCTGGGACGTGCGCGATCAGCCGCCGGAATTCTGGGACCATTTCAACGCCTCGCCGCCGCAAGGCGCGCATTTGCGCATCCACCCGATCCTGCATTGGACCGAGGCCGACATCTGGGCCTACACCAAGCGCGAGAATATCCCGATCATTCCGCTGTATCTGTCGAAGGACGGCAAGCGCTATCGCTCGCTGGGCGACCAGGACATCACCAACCCGGTGGCGTCGACCGCGTCCAGCATCGATGAAATCCTGATCGAACTCGACGCCACCAAGGTGCCGGAACGTGCCGGCCGTGCGCTCGATCACGAAACCGAAGATGCCTTCGAGCGGCTGCGCGTCGCCGGCTATCTCTGACGGACATGGGTGTGAGTGCTGCGATGAACATGATCCTCCCCTCGAGCGTTTCGGCGACCCCCAACGGCACCACGCGGCCGCAGGTCCGCATTGTCATCGTCGGCCATGTCGACCACGGCAAATCCACCCTCGTCGGCCGCCTGCTGCACGAAACCGGCAGCCTGCCCGAGGGCAAGCTGGAAATGTTGAAAGCGGTGAGCGCGCGGCGCGGCATGCCGTTCGAATGGTCGTTCCTCCTGGATGCACTGCAGACCGAGCGCGACCAGGGCATCACCATCGACACCACGCAGATCCGCTTTCGCACCCGCTCGCGCGACGTGGTGCTGATCGACGCGCCCGGCCACGCTGAATTCTTGCGCAACATGATCACCGGCGCCTCGCAGGCCGACGGCGCGGTGTTGATCATCGACGCGCTGGAAGGCGTGCGTGACCAGACCCGCCGCCACGGCTATTTGCTGCATCTGCTCGGCATCAAGCAGGTCGCCATCGTCGTCAACAAGATGGACCGCGTCGACTTCAGCGCGGATCGCTTCAAGGCGATCAGCGACGAGATTTCGGCGCATCTGATCGGTCTCGGCGTGACGCCGTCGGCGGTGATTCCGATTTCGGCCCGCGACGGCGACGGCGTTGCCGAACGCACGCCGCGGATCTCTTGGTACCAGGGACCGTGCGTGGTCGAGGCGCTCGATGCGCTGGAGCCGGCGCGGCCGCTGGAACAGCTGGCGCTGCGGCTGCCGGTGCAGGCGATCTACAAATTCGACGATCGGCGCATCGTCGCCGGCCGCATCGAATCCGGTCACCTTTCCGCCGGCGACGAAATCGTCATCATGCCCGCCGGCAAGATCGCGAAGATCAAGACCGTCGAGAGCTGGCCGGTGACGCCGCTCCATGGCAGCCATAGCGCCGGCCGCTCGGTCGGCATCACGCTCGACCGCGAATTGTTTATCGAGCGCGGCGATGTGATCGCCCATGCCGGCGCAACCCCGCGCGACACCCGCCGGATTCGCGCGCGAATTTTCTGGCTGCACGACAAGCCGCTGGCCAAGGGCGACCAGGTCCTGGTCCGTCTCGGCACGCGCGAAAGCCGCGCCCAGGTGGTCGCGATCGAGAAGGCGGTGGATCCCGGCGAACTCTCCAATGCGGAGACCACGTCGATCGCGCGCAACCATGTCGGCGAGATCGACCTCTCGCTGGCGCAGCCGGTCGCGGCCGACCCCTATCAGGATAATCCGCGCACCGGACGGCTGGTGATCGAGGTCAATGGCCGCATCGCCGGCGGCGGCCTCGTGCTGTCGGTCGAGGCCGGGCAACGCGCCGTGCCAATCGACATCGTTCCGGTGGAATCGGCGCTGCGCCCCGAGGAACGCTCGGCGCGTTATCGCCACAACGGCGCGGTGATCTGGCTGACGGGCTTGCCCGGTTCGGGCAAATCGACGCTGGCCCGCGCGCTGGAGCGCCGGCTGTTCTCCCGCGGCGGTTCACCGATCCTGCTGGACGGCGACACCCTGCGCGCCGGCCTCAACAACGATCTCGGCTTTTCGCCGCAGGATCGCAGCGAAAACATTCGCCGCCTCGCGGAAGTCGCCACCCATCTGGCGCGCAACGGCCACGTCGCGATCGTCGCCGCCGTTTCGCCAGCGATTGCGGATCGCGCCGCGGCGCGCCGCATCGCCGACGCCGCTTTCCGCGAAATCCATGTCGCCGCGCCTGCCGAGGTGTGCGAGAGCCGCGATCCCAAAGGCCACTACGCCAAGGCCCGCGCCGGTACGCTGCCCTCGTTCACCGGGATCACCAATGACTACCAGCCTCCGCTCGAATGCGAGCTGAAGCTCGACACCTCGACCCGGACGGTAGCCGACGCCACCGACGCGATCGAGCGGATGCTGGCAGAGACCGGCGTCCTGTTCGACGAACTGGTCGATCTCGCGGCCAATATCTAGGCTTTTTGGGGCCTTCTCATCGACCCGGCTTATGGCTAAAAGGGCCCCGAAATTGCCCTTGGCGCGCTTTTTGCTGCTTTCGTGCTCGAAAGCCACCCATAAACGCCGTTTCTACTCCGAGAAAGCCCATCATGAATCGTGTCGATGCCCACGGATTGAAGATCGCCCCTGAACTGTTCGATTTCATCGCCAAGGAGGCGACCCCCAAAACCGGGATTTCCCCCGACGCATTCTGGGCCGGTCTTGCCGCCATCATCGCCAAACTGGGCCCGAAAAATCGCGAATTGCTCGCCGTCCGCGACGCGCTGCAGGCCAAGATCGACGGCTGGCACCGCGCCAACAAGGGCAAGGCGTTCGACATGAACGCCTACACCGCGTTCCTCAAGGAGATCGGCTACCTGTTGCCGGAGCCCGCGACCCACAAGGTCGAGACCGCAAATGTCGACGAAGAGATCGGCAAGATCTGCGGACCGCAGCTCGTCGTTCCCCTGACCAATGCCCGCTATGCGCTGAACGCCGCGAATGCCCGCTGGGGCAGCCTGTATGATGCTTTCTACGGCACCGATGCGATCCCGCACGACCCCAGCGAGAGCGGTAAGGGCTACAACAAGGCGCGCGGCGACAAGGTGATCGCCAAGGCCAAGGCGTTTCTCGACGCCGCCGTGCCGCTCGCCTACCATAGCCATAGCGACGTCATCTCCTACAGCGTGATCGCCGGCCAGCTCTCGGTCAAACTGCATGGCAACGCCAGCGCGCTGAAGTCGGCCGAGCAGTTCGTCGGCTATCTCGGAGAACCAGAGGCGCCGAGCGCGATCCTCTTGGTCAACAACGGCATGCACATCGAGATCAAGATCGACCGCGCCAGCACGATCGGCAAGGACGATCCGGCTGGCGTCGCCGACATCATCCTGGAATCGGCGGTCTCGACCATCCTCGACATGGAAGACTCGGTCGCCGCCGTCGATGCCGAAGACAAGGTGCTGGTCTATCGCAATACGCTCGGCCTGATGAACGGCACGCTGTCGGCCGATTTCGAAAAGGGCGGCAAGACGCTGAAGCGCTCGCTCAATCCCGACCGCGTCTACAAGACGCCCGACGGCAAGCAGCTGACGCTGCATGGCCGCAGCCTCCTGCTGATGCGCAATGTCGGCCACCACATGTTCACCGACGCGGTGCTGGATTCCAAGGGCGAGGAGATTCCGGAAGGCCTGCTGGATGCGGCCGTCGCCGGCCTGCTCGCGATCCACGATCTCAAGGGCTCGTCCAAGACCAAAAACAGCCGCACCGGCTCGGTCTACATCGTCAAGCCGAAGATGCACGGCCCCGACGAGGTGGCGCTGACCTGTGAGCTGTTCGGCGAGGTGGAAAAATTGCTGTCGCTGCCGGAGAACACCATGAAGGTCGGCATCATGGACGAGGAGCGCCGCACCACGGTCAACCTCAAGGCCTGCATCCAGAACGCCTCGAAGCGGATCTGCTTCATCAACACCGGCTTCCTCGACCGCACCGGCGACGAGATCCATACCTCGATGGAAGCCGGGCCGATGATCCGCAAGAACGACATGAAGGCGCAGCCCTGGATCAAGGCCTATGAAGACTGGAACGTCGACATGGGCCTGATCGACGGCCTGCCCGGCCATGCCCAGATCGGCAAGGGCATGTGGGCGGCTCCCGACAAGATGGCGGACATGCTGGCGCAGAAGATCGGCCACCCCTCGGCCGGCGCCACCACCGCCTGGGTGCCGTCGCCGACCGCCGCTACGCTGCATGCGCTGCATTATCACCAGGTCAACGTGCAGGCGCGCCAGCAGGAGCTCGCCAAGGGCGGCCAGCGCGCGAAACTCTCCGACATCCTCACCATTCCGGTGTCGCAATCGAACTGGGCGCCCGACGACGTGAAGCAGGAGATCGACAACAACAGCCAGGGCATTCTGGGCTACGTCGTGCGCTGGATCGACCAGGGCGTCGGGTGTTCGAAGGTGCCTGACATCCACGGCATCGGCCTGATGGAAGACCGCGCAACACTGCGCATCTCCGCACAGCATCTGGCGAACTGGCTGCACCAGGGCGTCGTCACCAAGGATCAGGTGATGGAATCACTGAAGCGCATGGCGGTCGTGGTCGACGAGCAGAACAAGGGCGATGCGCTGTACAAGCCGATGGCGCCCGGCTTCGACGGCGTCGCCTTCCAGGCAGCCTGCGATCTCGTGTTCAAGGGCCGCGAGCAGCCGAACGGCTACACCGAATACATCCTCACCGCCCGCCGCCGCGAAGCCAAGGCGGCCGGCTGAGCGACGTCATGATGCCGCAGTTTCCTTAGGAACGTCCGGCGCGGACGGCCGTTGATCGTCATCTCAACACCAAGGAGATGACGATGGATTGGAACCGCGTGGAAGGAAACTGGAAGCAGTTCAAGGGCGCCGCCAAGGAAAAATGGGGCAAGCTCACCGACGACGACCTCAACGTGATCGAAGGCCGCCGCGAACAACTCGAAGGCAAGCTGCAGCAGCGCTACGGCTTCGCCAAGGACCAGATCCGCAAGGACGTCGATGACTGGTTCGGGACCCTGAAGTAACGCCCCGCAATCGAAAGCCCCGGCCGACGCCGGGGCTTTTTTGTTGGGGCGGGCGCTAGACCACGTTGATGTATCTCAACAGCGAGATCACGCCGAGGACGATGACGACGACGCGGCAAATCTGCTTGGCGCGACCGTCGATCGGCAGCAGGTTGATGAGGTAGAGAACCAGGATAACGACGAGAAACGTCACGAGAATGCTGACGAGCATGCGGGCCCCCTCGGCAAGAAATGCGGTGTTGGTGTCCTGCTAACGTGCCAGGGCAGGCAGAGTTCCTGAATCGGGAACCTGTATTCGCAATTAAAAATCTCGCCCCTTTCAACGGCACCGTACTTTTACGGCCCGGGTGCCGTCCGAGTTATTTACCATTCTGCCCCCCAATGGCCGCAGCTTTTGGGGGAGCACCATGTTGAATCGTCTGACCGTATCCGCACTGCTGAAGATCGTCATCCTGGCCACCGCGTTCTGCATCGTGGTTGGATTTTCGCTCAACGCCTGGGAATCGTGGGGCCGCTTGCAGGTCGCGGGCCGCATCTCTGTGATCACGGACGCCTCCGCCAGCATGTTCAAGGCGATGCACAATCTGCGCACCGACCGCTCCACGACCAACCGGTTGTTGATGGGGGCTGCGCCAATGGACAGCGACATCGAAAAATACCTGCGCGGCCTTCGCGACGCCGAAATGCCGGCGATGAGCGCCGCGCTCGGCCAGCTCGGCAAGATCGAGTTCGCGCAGCAGGCGACGCTGGTCCCGGAATTCGACCGCCTGTTCAAGGCGCTGACGGCGCAGCAGAAGGAATTCTGGGAGGCGATGACCCAGCCCAGGGAAGCGCCCCGCCGCGCTGCGCTCGCCAGGGAATATATGGAGACGACGCAGGGGCTCCTCACCACGCTCGACAGGCTGTCGGGAACGCTCGCCGCCAACGTCAACCATCAGGACCCCGTGATCGACCAGTTGCTCTCGATCAAGCAGATCGCCTGGCTGCTGCGAAACACCGCGGGCGAGGCGTCGCTGCTGATCTCCAACAGCCTCGGCGCCGGCAAGGCGACGGCGGAGACCCGCACGGCCCACACCAAATTCAGCGGGGGCGCCGATGCGGCGTGGAATGCGCTGGAACTGGCCGCCTCGGGCATGCAATTGCCGCCGGCGCTGGCGAGCGCGATGGCCGCCACCAAGAAGGCCTATTTCGAGCCGGAATACCTTGCCTTGCGCGAACGGCTGCTGACGGCGCTGGTTGCCGGCGAGAAGCCCGAAATGACCGCGAATGCCTGGAGCCCGGTGACGGTCGGCCGGCTGTCGGCCGCCGTCAATGTCGCCGAAACGGCGCTCGATGCCGCCCGTGAGCACACCTTGGTGCAGTATTCCGCCGCGCAGCGCGCGCTGATCATGCAACTGGTGCTGCTCGCCGCCGCGCTGGCATTGACATCGGGGGCGCTGATGCTCGTCACCCGCCGCGTCATCAAGCCGCTGCACAACATGCGCGACGCCATGCTGAAGGTCGCCGCCGGCGACCTCACGGTCGATACCGGCTACACCCAGCGCCGGGATGAAATCGGCGCGCTGGCGGGTGCGCTCGAGACGTTCAAGCAGCAGGCCGGGGACAAGGTCCGGATCGAGACCCAGGAGCGCGAGCGCAATGCCGGCGCGATGGCGCGCCAGAAGGCGATCGACAGCTATGTCGGCGAATTCGAGAGCATCGTGCGCCGGACCCTCGACCAGCTCGGCGATGCTTCGGGGCAGATGCGGACCACCTCGGATGGCCTGTCGACGGTTTCCCGCCAGACCAACGCGCGGGTCGAGGTCGCCGAGAAGGCGTCCAGCGAAGCCTCGATGAGCGTCGAGACGGTCGCGGCGGCTTCCGAGGAACTGAGCGCCTCGATCAACGATATCAGCCAGCAGGCCGCCCATGCCGCCGGGATCGCCAGCCGCGCGGTCAGCCAGGCGCGCGAGACCGACGGCACCGTGCAGGGCCTTGCGGCGTCCGCGGGGAGGATCGGCGAAGTCGTCGGCCTGATCAATTCGATCGCCGCCCAGACCAACCTGCTCGCGCTCAACGCCACCATCGAAGCGGCGCGCGCGGGCGAAGCCGGTCGCGGCTTTGCCGTGGTCGCTTCCGAAGTCAAATCGCTGGCGAGCCAGACCGCGAAGGCGACCGAGGAAATTTCGGAGCAGATCTCCGAAATCCAGAAGGTCGCAGGCGACGCCATCGACGCCATCAAGGGCATCGGCGGCATCATCGGCGAGGTCAACGAGGTGGCGACCGCGATCGCGGCCGCCGTGCAGGAACAGGGTGCCGCGACGCAGGAGATCACGCGCAGCACGCAGTTCGCAGCCCAGGGCACCAAGAACGTTTCCGACAACATCTCGGGCGTGAAGACCGATGCGGACGCGGCAGCGGCGGCCGCCGATGACGTCAAGCAGGCTTCCGAGACGCTGGAAACGCAGAGCAAGCAATTGGGGACTCAGGTCACCGAGTTCCTCGGCAAGATCCGCGCGGCGTAGGCGCCACTACCGTCATGCCCGGCCTTGTGCCGGGCATCCACGACTTCCTTCTCCGTCGACTGTCAAAGACGTGGATGGCCGGGTCAAGCCCGGCCCTGACGGAGTGGAAGTGTCGACCCCCATCCCAACATCCTTACTCTCGCGCCACGACCGGCACGCGCTCATACTTCGCGCGCACCTTGTCTGACGCGGGAGAAAAATTCAGCGAGGCGCCACGCCGGTCGGCGCTGCGGCCGGCGACCAGCAAGCCGTTCTCGCCGGCGACGATGTCGCCCCTGCGCAAGGTCGGATCGTTCTCGATCTTGACCGGCGCCAGCCCGGTCTGGTCCTTGCGGTTGCAGGTGCATCCCGCCACCAGCTCGTTGCGATAGCGGAACGCGTTCGGCAGCTCCGAATAGGATTTTCCGTTCTCGCCTGCCGCGTTGTCGATGCTGCTGCCGTAGAACACCTTGGTCTCGCTCGCCGGACAGAAGCTCTCGCAGGATGCCGCGCGGCTGGCATTGTCGGATGCCGTTACCGGGAAGTAGCGGCCGTCGCAAGTACGCACGCAGAACGCCTGGCCGCCGCCGGAATAGCGCACGCGGCCCTCGCCGCGCTGCACCGGCACCGATCCGTCCTCATTGGCGAAGGGCATCGAAATATAGGGGGTCCGCGCCCGGCCCATGCCGCCGAACAGGGCCGAGAAGAAATCCTGAGCCTGCGCCGCCGGGGCCAGCGCGGCAGCACCTGCCAATGCCACCGCACCCAATATTGCCATTCTACTCACGCCCATACCCATCTCCCGTTACGGCGGCTCAGTTGAACTGCGACGCCGTCAGATTCATCGCCTGCCGCCCGGCAGGCTGGGTCACCGCCGCCGGACGCGCCGGCGCTGCCACCGGGCGCACGCTGATATTGGTTCTGGTCTCGATATGCGGCCCGCTCTTCGGCAGCACCACGACCTTGGTGCCGACATCGACACGGCTGAACAGATCGCTGACGTCTTCATTGGTCAGGCGGATGCAGCCGGAGGAAACGAACTTGCCGATCGTCGAGGGATCGTTGGTGCCGTGAATGCGGTATTGGCTGGAGCCGAGATACATCGCCCGTGCGCCGAGCGGATTGCCCGGGCCGCCCGCCATGAAGCGCGGCAGATAGGGCTGGCGCGCGATCATCTCGGCCGGCGGATGCCAATCCGGCCATTCCGCCTTGCGGGTGATGGTCTGCACGCCGGACCAGGTAAAGCCCTCGCGGCCGACGCCGACGCCGTAGCGGATGGCGCGGCCCTGGCCCAGTACGTAATAGAGCGCGGTATTGCCGGTATCGATCACGATGGTGCCGGGCGCCTCATGGGTGTTGAAGGCCACGACGGCACGGCGCAGCCGCTCCGGCATGACGCCCGCCTCGGGCTCGACCATCACTTCATCGGTGGGAAAGGCATTGGGCTGGGTGGAGGCGTAGCCCAGCGTTTGCGCGCTCGCCGCGCCAGGGAATACCGAGGGCGCCAGAAACAACGCGGTTGCGAAGGCAAGCGCGTGCGTTACGCGCGACGAAGGCCGGCGAGAGGACTGTGTCATGGGACTGCCCCGTTGGATGCGCATCGGGTGATGCTGTGGACAGGTAACGCGACCGGGGCCGGGCGGTTCCCTGCAACTGAAGTCGATAGGCGCGCTGTCAACCCGGCAAGGCTCACAGTCTCGCGATGGAACTTTTGTCTCGGCCGATCATTGTGGCCCTTGAGAATGAGGTTCGCGGGGCGACGTCGCGTCTGCGATGTGATCACCGCCTTGCGCGGGGGAGAATCGTTGTGCGTCCCTTGTCCGGAGAGCGTTCGCCTCCCAAGCCATTGCCGGAAGAACGCAAGGCGCCGCCCGGCGAGCGCAAAACGGCGCAGGGCGAGCGCAAGGCATCCGATCACAAGACGCTCGAGCAAAAGGCATCTGACCGGAAGCCTTCGCCGAACGAACGCCGGCAGGCCAACACGCCGGAAGGCAACCCGCTGCCCGACAGCCACCTCGAACTGCCCCCGCTGATCAGCCGCGCCGAGATCGTCGCCTTCTCGCTGGTGTCGTTGCTGGTGATCTGCATCGTCGCCGTGCTGTACGCGGCAAAGGCCTTCTTCCTTCCCGTCGTGATGGCCTTCATCGTCGGCACCATGCTGTCGCCGGCGGCGGGCTTTCTCGAACGGCGCCGCATTCCGCGCGCGGTTGCGGCGGTCCTGATCGTGGCCGCGGTCGGCACCGGTGTCGCGTTCATGGTCGGTTTGATCGCGGCACCCCTGATGGAATGGAGCAGCAAGCTTCCCGAGCTCGGATCGCAGTTGAAGGACAAACTGCATGTGTTCGACCGGCCGCTGGCGCTGTGGCAGCAGTTGCAGGGCATGCTCGGGGGATCCGATACGCTGGCGACCTTCCACCTGCCGAAATTCGAATGGGTGCAGCCGACGCTCGAATTCCTGTCGCCGACCTTCACGGAATTCCTGCTGTTCGTGGCGACCCTGATCCTGTTCATCGCGAGCTGGAAGGATCTGCGCCGGGCCATGGTGATGAATTTCGGCGACCGCCCGTCGCGGTTGCGGACGCTGCGGATCCTCAACGAGATCGAGGAGCATCTGGGCAGCTATCTGCTGATGGTGACGACCATCAATGTCGGCGTCGGTATCGCCACCGGCATCATCTGCGCGGTGACGGGCATGCCCAATCCGGCGGGCCTCGGCGCACTGGCCGCGACGTTGAACTTCATTCCGATCATCGGACCGGTCGCGATGTTCGTGGTGCTGGTCATGGTCGGCATCGTCACGTTTCCGTCGATCGGCGCCGGACTGCTGGCACCGCTGCTGTTCGCCGGCATGGCGTTTCTCGAGGGGCATTTCATCACGCCGACCATCGTCGGCCGCCGGCTGGAGCTCAACGCGCTCGCCGTGTTCGTCGCGCTGGCATTCTGGACCTGGCTGTGGGGACCGATGGGCGCGTTCCTGGCTTCCCCGATCCTGATCGTCGCCTTGATCCTCAAGGAGCATCTGATGCCGGTCAATTCGCCACAGCTTCCCTAATGGGTTTCGCGGCCGGAACTTCCGCTTCGGGCGGGCGTTTCCCCAACATGCAATTTCAGTACCCGGGAGCTTTCGATGTCGCCGACCGACAGTGCCACCTATGAACGCCTGGAAAAGGATGTAACCGCCGTGAAAAACGATATCGCCGCCCTCACCGACCAGATCACCGATGCGCTCAACAATTTTGCCGGCACCGCCGGCAAGCAGGCGCGCCGCGGCTACAAGCAGGCGCGCGCCAATGCGGAAGCTGCGATGGACGACATGTCCGAGCGCGGCAGCGCCATGATGGATGCGGCTCAGGATGCGGCCTCCTCGATCGAGGAGTCGCTGGAAGACGTCATCACGCAGCGGCCGCTCGCGACCGTCGGCCTCGCGCTCGGCGTGGGTTTTCTGATCGGCGCGATGTGGCGCAGGTAGTAATCAGGCTGCGCGCCGGAACGCCCGGCTTCATCTTGCGATGACGGCGCCGGCGCGTGGCGTGTTTTGTTGATGTTCTTTTCAGATCGAGGCGAGCCCATGTTTCAGCGACTGATCGATGACTTCAAGGATTCGACCGGCACCGCGTTGCGGCTGACCTCGCTGGCCGCCGCCGCCGCGGTCGCGCTGCTCGTCACCACCTCGTTCCTGTGCGCGGCCGCGTTCGTGTTCGTGCTGCAAAAATACGGCCCGGTGGAAGCCTGCCTCACCGGCGCCGGCATCTTCTTCGTGGTCACGATGATCGCGGCGATTTCCTACATGGTGCGCAAGAAGCAGATCGAGACGCGCGTCAAGCAGACGACGAAATCGGCCGCCCAGACCATGCTGGCCGACCCGATGCTGGTCGCCGCCGGCCTGCAAGTGGTGCGCGCGATCGGGATCAAGAAGCTGATTCCGATCCTGGCGGTCGGCGGCCTCGCGCTGGGATTTTTGGCAAGCCGCGGGCAGAGCCAGGCGGGTGGCGAAGCGTCGGCCGATTAAGTTCGTGCTCTCTCCAAGCCCGAGACGACAGTGTGTTTGTTGTTGCACCGGGCCTCTAACATGCGTTCGCTATCTCGCGGCTTGATGCGCCCGAGCTTTGCCGGAAACTTCCCGCCCTCTTCAAACAGAGGGCGCAGGGAAGACCGGGTGCGCGCTGCACCCGCGGTCTCGTGTGCAATGTGCACTAAAAAATGCGCACACGAGCATACAGGTCCAGCGGAGAACACCCGGCCTTCCCTGCGCAATGGCTTTACGGCTTATGGCGAGATCTCCCCGGAGAACGGCTCTTTTGCCTCCGTGGCGCCCTGGGAAGTCGAACGCCCCCAGGTGCATTGACGCCAGCAACGCGACGTCGGGACCACACGCTTTTGCCGTACGCCCCCGCCACGATCGTCTCCGTGGCATCGGCGTCCATCGCAACCCGTCCAACGTCCGTGACGACGGCCGACGCCCTTCTGACCAGGACGGGATGGGCAAATTCGTAGAGATGATTTGCCCGACGAGGAAAGCGGAATTTTGCCCGTCGGGTTAATTTGTCGCACGGCTATCTCCACGTCGTTGCGAACGGAGCGAAGCAATCCACGCCTGGGCTTGGCGCAAGTATGGATTGCTTCGCTCCGCTCGCAATAACGGCGGGGAGAGCTTTCCCTTTACGTCACGCAGCGCCCCGGCTGAAGCAGCTTGGCGACGTCGGTCAGGATGCTGACGGGCGGCTCGCAGGCGACCGCGATCCGCTTGCTGGCCGGCTTGGTCACCGGCGACGGGTTGCGCGCTGCCTTGGACTCTTCCTTGGCAACGGGAAGGCGGACCAGCACGGAGGTATCCGTGAGGCCGTTGTGTTGCAGCGCAATGGTCCGGGTCTGCCCCGCCGCAGCGGGAACCGAAGCGCGGTCGGACTTGGCGGCACGATTGACGCCGACCTCGGGCGCCGTACCCGGCGCCTGGCGGTTGCCGATCAGATCGTGGGCAAACGCGAGCTGGACCGCGCCAAGCGTCAGGGCGATGGCGAGCGAGCCGAAAATTCCCTTGCGAATCTGTGGCATGTCGGGTGTGTCCCTCGCCCCATGGCGATCACCAACACAACCCCAGCCAGGCCATCCCGGTTCGGCACACAAACGATCACTTAAGCGTGTATGAAAATATCCGAGAATATTTGGCGGCGCCTGGAACGACTCCGGGGCTCGCGAGTCTTCTCAACAGCCGGTTATTCCCCCTGCCCCATTGACCGGCGATGTAGGGCGCGACCGTGGTGATGCCGGTCGCGCCCTGCTTTTTGCGCTGTGCCGCAGGGGTTTTTGAATCGGCTCCGGCCGTCCCCACCATAATCCCCACAACGTGCGCGCGACCGAACCCCGTTAACCGGCCGGTTTATCGTTCATTTCCCGTGTCGATTTCGTGGCTTAGACTGGTTTGCGCGGAACGGTGCTCCGAGGGCATGTGATGATCAGCAGACGGCAATGCCTGATCGGCATGGGGTGCGCGGCAACCCTTGCCACGTCGTTTCGGAGCGCTTGCGGGCATTCGCAGGTCCATCTTGCCGATATGCATCGGCACCTGTTCTTCAATCGGCTTGCGAGCAAGGAAGCGCAGCCGATGGGGGCGTCCATGTCGGCCGGCGGAGCAACGCTCGTGGCATGGGCGATCACGACGGACGTCTTGTGGATCGCCAAGGGACCCCGGGGCTACAAGCAGGTCGCGACGCCCGAAACAGGTCAGACCTTCGGTTACTTTCAAAGAGAGCTCGCCCGCATCAAGGCACACCTCCTTGCGCAGAAGCTGAAGGCCGCCTTGACCACCGATGATGTCGATGCGGCAATGGACGGCGATCCTCATGTCGTGCTCGCGACGGAAGGCTCTGTCTTCCTGGAGGAGGATCTCTCGCGGGTCCAGACCGCCTTCGATCTCGGCATACGGCACATCCAGCTCGTGCACTATTCGGGCAACTCGGTGGCCGATTTCCAGACCGAGGAGCCCAAGCATGGCGGCCTGACGGCCTTCGGCCGGGACGTGGTCAGGGAGTGCAACCGTCTTGGGATCCTGATTGACCTCGCCCATTGCACCGAACAGGTGGTCGATCAGGTTCTGGAGATTTCAGACGCACCGGTCATATGGTCTCACAGCTCCATCGCGCCGGGTGCGCGTCCGCACTGGAGCATGATCGGCTGGAAAGCACGGCAGCTAACGCTCGATGCCGCGCGACGCATAGCTGCAAGGGGCGGGGTTATCGGATTGTGGGCCCTGCGTATCGATGCGGCTCATTCCGTCTCGTCCTACGCTGACCGCATGCTCTTGATGGCGGATCAGGTCGGCGAGGACCACGTCGCCTTTGGCTCCGACTTTACCGACAACCCGGCCGATCGGGATTTTGGAGAGTTCAGGTCCTATGCCGACCTTCGCAAAGTCGTCGATATGTGGGAGACGAAACGGATTCCCGAAAGAACGATCCGGAAGCTGGCCGGACAGAACTATGCCCGGGTGCTCAAGCGCGCCATGGCCCGTGGTTGACGGACGTTTCTTCGGGGACTCTGCATTCCGCCCGCGGTTCGATAATAGTCTTTTGCAACACCGAACCCCGTCAGCCCAGACTTCCCACGAAAGCGACCCCAGCGATGACGACCAATCCCCAGCAGTTTGCGAGCGACAATTATGCCGGCATTTGCCCGGAGGCGTGGGCGGCGATGGCGGAGGCCAATCACGGCCACGTGCCGGCCTATGGCGAAGATCCCTGGACCCAACGCGCCTCCGACGCGTTCCGGGCATTGTTCGAAAAGCCCGACGCCGAAGTGTTTTTCGCCTTCAACGGCACCGCGGCCAATTCGCTGGCGCTGGCCTCGCTGTGCCAGTCCTATCACAGCGTGATCTGCTCCTCCTCGGCCCATGTCGAGACCGACGAATGCGGCGCGCCGGAATTCTTCTCCAACGGCTCAAAACTGCTGATCGCCGACAGCAAGGACGGCAAGCTGACGCCGGAACAGGTCGCGGGCCTCGCCGGCAGCCGTTCCGACATCCATTTCCCGAAGCCGCGCGTGGTGACGATCACCCAGCCGACCGAAACCGGCCAGGTGTATTCCCTGGAGGAAATCCGCGCGCTGTCGGCGACCTGCCGCAAACTCGGCCTGCGGCTGCACATGGACGGCGCGCGCTTTGCCAATGCCTGCGCTTCTCTCGGCTGTTCGCCGGCGGAGATGACCTGGAAGGCCGGCGTCGATCTCCTGTGCTTTGGCGGCACCAAGAACGGCATGGCGGTCGGCGAGGCGATCCTGTTCTTCGATTCCACCCTGGCCGAGGATTTTGACTACCGCTGCAAGCAGGCCGGACAGCTCGCCTCGAAGATGCGTTTCCTCGCCGCACCCTGGGTGGGCATGCTGCAGGACGGCGCGTGGCTGCGCAATGCGCAGCACGCCAATGCGGGCGCCGCGCGGCTGGCGGCCGCGGTGGCCGATTTGCCGGATTTCAATCTGATGTTTCCGGTGCAGGCCAACGCGGTTTTCCTGCGCGCCTCCGCCGACCGGCTGGAGGCGCTGCGCCAGCGCGGCTGGCAGTTTTACACCTTCATCGGCGGCGGCGCGCGTTTCATGTTCGCATGGGACGCCGATCCGGCGCGGATCGACGCGCTGGCGCGGGATATCCGGGAGGTGAGCGGGGCGCGAGGGTGAGCGGCAGAATAATATCCCTCGTCGTCCCGGCCTTGAGCTCAGATGTGCAATTGCACATCCAGGGACCATAGCCTCCGGCAGAATTTGTTTTGCGCGCTGAGTGTTGCCTTCCTTTACCAACAACAGCCGCCGCGGGGTAAGGGTCCCGGCCTTCGCCGCGACGACGGAAAAAAACGGCGCGCCGTGAAGCGCGCCGTTTTCGATTCGATCCGATGACCTCAACCTAACCGGTCGCGGCCCTCGGCGCGCGGTTGCGGGAGTTGCGCTGGAAGAACAGCGCCTGGCTCGCCACCGCCGAAACCATCGCGGGCTGGAACGGCTTTGAGATCAGGAAGGCCGGCTCGGGGCGCTCGCCGGTGAGGAAGCGCTCGGGATAGGCGGTGATGAACACCACGGGGACCTCGAACACCTTCAACAGTTCGTTGACCGCATCGAGGCCGGAAGAGCCGTCCGCCAACTGGATGTCGGCGAGGATCAGCCCCGGCTTCTTGTTCTTGGCCAGCGCCACCGCATCGGCATGGGTGCGGGCGACGCCGATGACGTTGTGTCCGAGATTTTTCACGAGGCTCTCGAGGTCCATCGCAATAAAAGTCTCGTCCTCGATGATCAGGACGTCGGTGGCGATTTCCGCCGCCATCTCGCGGCCGGCGGCGTCCGCGAGCTTGCGGGTCTCGGCGATATCGGTGCCGAGAATGAAGCCCACTTCTTCCTCCGAGAAACCCTCGAGCGACAGCAGCAGGAAGGCCTGCCGCGGCAGCGGCGTGATGTTCGAGAGCCGGCGCTCCGACGGCAATGCCAGGGTGGCGACATCCGGGTTCTCGTTGACCGAGACCGAATTCCAGATTTGCGTGAACAGCCGGAACAGCCCGGCGCGCGGGCCCTGCCTTTCGTCCAGCAGCGAGGAATCCTGCAGCAGGGCCTCCAGCATGGCCCCGACATACGCGTCGCCTGACGCCTGGTTTCCCGTCAGCGCACGGGCATAGCGCCGCAACAGCGGCAAATGTTCTGCAACGAGCTGTGATCGGGACATCCCCACTCCATTCCTTGTCTATGGCCCGGTTCGGGCCACTCTGGGTCCAACTTGCAGCGCCCTACCTGAAACACGAGGTCCGGCGGAGCGTATCCTGAAACGGGGCGCCCTGGTTCCCCTGTTCCCCTGTCCGCCTATTACGCCCCACGGGCCAAAAAGTTCCTTCAAACTGTTCCCCAATTTCGGAACTTTTCGGGAGCCTTCGCATTAGCATCCGACCTACAACGCGGGCGGCCAAGACCTAATTTCGAGAAAAACCTTGAAATTCAAGGGCTTAACACTCGGGGAAGCGTGGATGACAACATGAAAGAAGTAAAGAAGCAGGGCGGACTCAACGCCGAGATCCAGTCCAGGATAGGGCATCAGCTCCGGGCCATGTACGACGACGTCGTTCGGCAGGGCGTGCCCGACCGCTTTGCGGAACTGATCCGGAAGCTCGACGGGCCGGAGGCAGCCACCGCCGCTCAGGGCGGGGGCGAACCTGACAAAAACAATGGAGGTAGCTAATGCCTCTCACGGATTCTCTTCGCGACGACATTTTGGCGGCGGTACCGTCCTTGCGCGCGTTCGCGATCTCGCTCAGCGGTAATGGCGACCGCGCCGACGACCTTGTGCAGGAAACGCTGCTGCGCGCGATCGCCAATATCGACTCGTTCCAGGTGGGCTCGAACCTGCCGGCATGGCTGTTCACGATCCTGCGCAACCTGTTCCGCTCCGACTATCGCAAGCGGCGGCGCGAGGTCGAGGACGCCGAAGGCAATTACGCCAAAACCCTGAAGACCCAGCCGGCGCAGAACGCGCATCTGGAATTCGAGGAATTTCGCGTTGCGCTCGACAAGCTGCCGCAGGACCAGCGCGAAGCGTTGATTCTGGTCGGCGCCTCCGGCTTCTCCTATGAGGACGCCGCGGCGATCTGCGGCTGCGCGGTCGGCACCATCAAGAGCCGCGTCAACCGCGCCCGTTCGAAGCTGAGTGCGCTGCTCTATGTCGACGGCGCCGACGATTTCGGCCCCGACAACACGGTGCGCGCGGTGATCGGCGGCAATGGCGGCTGATCGAAGCGATCAGGACGAACTGCAAAAGGCGGCCCGAGAGGCCGCCTTTTTTGTTGCCGCTTTCGGTTTGGCCTAAAGCGCGATGAGATTGGGTCGAATAGTCATCGCGCTTTAGCTCTTTGCTTGAGTGTGATCTTTTCGGAAAACCGCTTCACCCTTTTCCGGATCAAGCTTCAATGATTCAAACCACCGAAAGCGTAGATCAGCACCAGAATCGGCAAGGGAATGCCGAGCAGCCATAACAGCAGATAACGTCCCATGGATTCGCCTCCGTCCATCATCGAATGATGCGGATAAATGCGTGGGCAACGCGACTGGTTCCGAATTTCATGGGATGAGCAAAGGCGCTGCTGCGCCGTGCCGCCCTTCTCGACGTGCTCGCGATGGTGGGCACGCTTCGCTTTGCCACCTTACGAGGTCAATCGGCTCCTCACCGCACCGGCCGCACCGGGGCGGAGAGTTGTTCGGTGCGGTCGCGCTCGGTCATGTCGACGACGGTGACCATCGGCGCGGTGAGTTCATAGACATAGCTGACATCGGTGAAGTACCGCTTGGCGGTGCCGCCGAGCGCCTCCGGGGCCACCCGGTCGAGCAGGATCAGGCCGAAATCACTGTCTTCGCGCCGCGTCGCCGCCGACGTGTTGAATTCTTCCCAGCGGAAATGGAAAACCGTATCCGGCTCCTCGCCCGAGACACTCCAGTTCGCGACGATGTGCGGATGCTTGCCGACCAGCGACAGGCCCTCGTCGGAATGCGAGGCCAGTTCGAAGAACAATAGCGACAGCGATTGCGCGGCGCGCGCCGAAACCGCGATATCCGGGCCATTGACCGCGATGCGGTCCGCGTGCGGGATCGCGCGCGACTCGAACAGTCCCTTCAGCTTGACGCCCTGCCACTGACTCTCGCTGAGCAGCGTGACCACGTTCGACATCGCATGGATACGGCCGATCAGAAGCTCGCGCGAGACTTCGACGTCGGCGCCATGCCGCAACGTTCGCGTCACGATCGACTGGATCACCGCGAGGATGTTCTTGACCCGGTGGTTGAGCTCGTCGATCACGGCCGTGAGCCGCCGCTCGAAGCCGATGCGCACCTGGATCTCGCGGCTGAGCCGCAGATTGTTGTAGGCGACATAGCCGAACAGGCCGCAGACGATGCCGGTCAGCGCCAGCCCGATCGCGGCGACGATGGCCGCGGTCTGCTGCGCGCGCACGGAAGCATTGGTTTTGGCATAATAGCCGAGCGACCAGTCGCGGCCGCCGAACGTCACGGTGCGCACCATCGAGGGCGCCGGACCGCCGACCTTGACCGGCTGCAGGGTGATGGCGCCCTGGTCGTTGGCGACGAACTCGTCATTGGCGTCGCGCGGGTCCTTCAGCACCACCGCAAACAGCGAGCGATCGTCATTGGTCAGCATCAGCGTCGACAGCTCATAGGAAAATGCGACGAAGCCCGCGGCCTCGCTGGAGCCTTCCTGATAGACCGGCGCGGCGAGCACGATGCCGACCGGGCCATCCTGGCGCAGCAGCGGGATCGGATCGGACGCCACCGGCTTGCCGCCCTCCATCGCCTGCGCCAGCACCGGCCCGATCACCGAATGATGCTCATAGGCGCGGCCTGGAAAACCCAGCGTGTCCGGGCTGCGCGGTTCGAGATCCATCAGCACGTTGATCGGCGTGTCGATGGCCGCAAGATCCAGCGGCTGGTCGTCGAAATCGCGAATCGTCGGATTGCTGAAGCCCGAGGCCTTCAGCACCGCGCGCGCGGCTTCCAGCTCGTTCGGCTTGAGCCGCGCGATCCAGGATGCCACCACGAAATCGGTCTTGAAGGCATAGATCGACGCGCGCAGCGGTTGCAGCATGTTGGCCTTGACCACCGACGGCGCGCGGAACAGCCCGGAGGCCACCCGCGCCAAGAGCTCGCGCTCGGTCAAGCGGTCCTGCACCAGGCTGGCGTGCACGTCGATCGCGCGCGCCAGCGCGATCCCCTCGAGGGTCAGTTCCTGTTCGTGGACGCGATAAGCGGCAAGACCGGAGAGCAGACTTCCGATCAGCGCGATGAAGCCGATAATGAAACCCAGCCGAACCACTCGCTTACTCGGGCATGAAATGTTGGCGAAGACGTAAAGGAAGCATTCCGGGTCCGCCAGGGCAGCAAATGAAAACCGGGCGACGGCCGATCACGGGCGAATATGGATGAGGGGTCATCAGCACGCAACTAACGGGATGGCAGCGGGCAGCAATTGGCCGCCGTTAACGCTGATTTGGCGGGGCCAGAAGATGGCAATGACGCCGGACCAATTTGGTTCCAGGCATGGCAGGAATATTTTCGACCGTTGCGACACCCGGCCGCGGTCGCATCCGGGCGTGGCGGATTTGGGATAACGCCGATCACAAGACCGTGCCGTGAATGTTAACCAATCCGGCGGCGCTGTCCCGCCTTCAGCCGGCCTTTAGCCCACCTTGGCGTTCGCCGGGCGCAAGCCGCCCTTGGCCTCGATGAAGCCGATGATGCGGTCCAGCCCCTCGCTCTTCTTCAGATTGGTCATCACGAAGGGCCGCTCGCCCCGCATCCTCCTGGCGTCGGTGTCCATCTTCTCCAGCGACGCGCCGACATAGGGCGCGAGGTCGATTTTATTGATCACCAGCAGATCCGACCGCGTGATGCCCGGCCCGCCCTTGGACGGGATCTTGTCGCCGGCGGCGACGTCGATGACGTAGATCGTGAGATCCGCCAATTCGGGCGAGAAGGTCGCGGCCAGATTGTCGCCGCCGGATTCGATCAGCACCAGATCGAGATCGGGGAATTTCGCGCGCATGTCGGCGACCGCGGCGAGATTCATCGAGGCGTCCTCGCGGATCGCGGTGTGCGGGCACCCGCCGGTCTCGACGCCGGCGATGCGGTCCGCCGTCAGCGAGCCCGAACGCACCAGAAACTCCGCATCCCATTTGGTGTAGATGTCGTTGGTGATCGCGGCGATGTCGTAGCGCTCGCGCATCGACTTGCAGAGCAGGTCCATCAGCGCGGTCTTGCCGGAACCGACGGGGCCGCCGACGCCGATCCGCAAAGGTCCGTTCAGATGCTTGGCCATGCGCGTTCTTTCCTGGGGTTCGATGATGTCCGGCGTCAGGGCGTGGCCCAGCTCCAGCGGAAATTGTCTTCCTTCAACGTCTTGGCGCGTTTCGGATCGGCCTTGTCGAGATTGCCGAGCGATTTTCCCCTGGCGTCGAAATAGACGCCGTCGGCCTCGATCGTGATCGACCGCTTGCCGATATCGCATTCGTAAGGCGCGGCGCGGCCGCCGCCGAGATATTTCCACTGGTTGCCGTGGCGTGCCGCGGTGCAGATCACGTCGGCCACCTTGAGGTTGTTCTTGTCGAGCTCGGCCTGGATCTCGGCCACCAGCTTCGGCGCTTTCGCCACCGCCGTCAGCACCTCGTCAAGGCCAAGGCTGCCCCCGGCGCGGACGGGTGCGGCACAGGCGACGGATACGATCAGAGCCAGCGTGGCCTTGCTGCCTGCCTTCGTCATGATCTGAACAACCTCGTATATTGCGTCTCGTGATGCAGGCTGGCGAGATCGGCGCGGAACGTCGCGCTGCCGAGATCGTCGAGCGTGGCTTGCAGCGCGCGGGTCGCGGTCGCGACCACCACGGGCTCCAGCGCCGCCAGAATACGCTGGCTGTCGGTTTGCCCCAGCGGCACCAGCCGCGCGCCCGCCGAAATCCAGTTCGAGACCAAAGCATGCAGGAACGCATGCATTGCGGGTGCCAGGGGGATGTTGTGCGCGGCGCTGACGATGCCGACCGCGACCGGATAGACCGGCGGAACGCCGCAGGCCGAAATCAACCCATCGAGGCCGTCGCACGCCCAGGCCGCGCGGACGATGTCGATGAAGGCGCGGCCTTGCGTCGAGGTTTCGAGCTGGCGCTCGCGCGAGGGCACGAAGGCCGCCGCGAGTTCGGCGATCTCGCGCAAGGCCGCCTCGTCCCTCGCGGACGCGGCACGCGCGGCCTGCGCCAGGAACACGCCGTCGCAAAAGCCCGCGCCCTCCGCCAGCATCGCCGCCAGCCAGCCGCGCAACGCGGCCGCATCCGCGATGTCGCCGGCCTCCACCGCCCATTCGATGCCGCTGGAATAGGAGAAGGCGCCGACCGGAAAGGCCGGCGACAGCCACGTCATCAAGCGGTACAGCGCGGCCCCTTCGTCCGCCGTCATCTCGCTCCGCGCCGCGTCGCACGGCGCGGGCTCACTTGTGGTCATGAGCATGGGAATGATCGTGGTGGTGATGATCGTGGTCGCAATGCTCGTCATGATGATGGTGATCACCATGATGGTGATGATGGTCGTGATCATGCGACGCGTGGTCATGCGAGGAATGATCATGACCGGTATGCCCATGCTCTGCCTGCGGCGCGTGGGCGTGACCGGCATAGGCGCCGCCTTCGGGATCGAACGGCGCCTCGATCTCGATGATGCGCGCGCCCAGCCCCTTCACCATCGCCTCGATGACGTGATCCCGGCGGATGCGCAGGCCCTTCGGCATGATCTGGGTCGGCAGATGCCGGTTGCCGAGATGCCAGGCGACGCGAACCAGATGCAACGGATCGGTGCCGCGGATCTCGATCAGCGGCTCGGGCGCGGCGACCACCTCGATCAGGCGGCCGTCTTCCAGCACCAGCGCATCGCCGCCGCGCAGCGCGATAGCGTTTTCCAGGTCGAGCAGGAATTCGAGCCCGCGCGTGCCCATCATCGCCATCCGCCGCCGGTGCCGATCGTCGAAATCGAGCACCACGGTATCGGCGGCGGCTTCGGTCCAGCGATGCTGGCCCATGACTTTTGTCGCGCGGATCATGCGGACGCACCTGAAGCACATTCCGGCATGGCGGCCTTATGGTTCGAGACGCGCGGCGTTGCCGCGCTCCTCACCATGCGGGCTTCAGACCTCATCCTGAGGAGGCGCGAATCCGCGTCTCGAAGGTTGAAGCCACCAGATGCGCGACGATGCAGCATGCGCACTAGAACTTCTCCACCTTGCCGTCGCTGATGATCTCGATCACGGTCGGCGCCGTCTTCATCTGTGACGAATATTCCCGCCATACCTTCATGTGCGGCGCGCGGCTGTGGGCATTGAGATCGTCGCGGGTCTCCCAGCGCTCCACCACCACATACAGATTGGGATTGTTGACGCTGACATGGCCTTCATAGGAGAGGCAGCCCTTCTCCTTGAGCGTTTCGGCGATGCAGGCCTTGTGGCCCTTGATGAAGTCGTCCTTGTTTTCCGGTTTCACCGGCGTGGAGGCGATGACATAGATCATGGATTTTCTCCTGTTGTTCTTGTTTAGCGGACGTCGACCTTCTCGGGCGTGATGATTTCGATCTTTGGCGGCGACGCCAGGCACTTCACGACGACGCGGCCAAACGTCTTCATGTGCTCGGCGGCGCGGTGCGGCACCAGCGCCTCGGCGTTTTCCCACTGCTCGACGAACACCATCTTGGAGTGGTCGGTGACGCTTTCGTGCAGATCATAGGCGATATTGCCCGGCTCTTTCCGGGTTTCCTTGATGCAGGCGGTGGCCGCCGCGATGAATTCAGCGTGCGTTTCAGGTTTGATCATCAATGTGGCAACGACGTAAATCACGTGAATCCTCCCGGACTTTTGTTCTGGCTTTGATCGCCCGGGCGAAACCCTAGAGCATAATCGGTCCTGATGGAATCAGAACCGATCATGCTCTGGATTCTTGTTTTGACGCGTTTTCTTCACGCGAACCGGCATCCACTTCGCTCGAAAACGCTTTAATACATGAAATAGCGCTGCGCCATGGGGAGCACCTCGGCCGGCGCGCAGGTCAGCAGTTCGCCGTCGGCGCGCACCTCATAGGTCTCGGAATCGACCTCGATTTTGGGGGTGGCGCCGTTGTGGATCATGCTCTTCTTGGAGATGCCGCCGCGGGTATTCTTTACCGGATAGAGCTTCTTGGCGATCCCGAGCTTGCGCGCCAGCCCGCCCGATATCGCGGCCTGCGAAGTGAACACCACGGAGGACGCCGTCAGCGACTTGCCGTAGGCGGCGAACATCGGCTGGTAATGCACGGGCTGCGGCGTCGGGATGGACGCGTTGGGATCGCCCATGGGTGCTGCCACGATCGAGCCGCCCTTGATGATGCAATCGGGCTTGACACCGAAGAAGGCCGGCGACCACAGCACGAGATCGGCGAGCTTGCCTTTCTCTACTGAACCGATCAGCTTCGAGACGCCATGGGCGATGGCGGGGTTGATGGTGTATTTGGCGATGTAGCGCTTGACGCGGAAATTGTCGTTATTGCCGCCCTTGTCCTCGGGCAGCGTGCCGCGCTGCTTCTTCATCTTGTCGGCGGTCTGCCAGGTGCGGATGATGACCTCGCCGAGCCGGCCCATGGCCTGCGAATCCGACGACAGCATCGAAAGCGCGCCGAGGTCGTGCAGAATGTCCTCGGCCGCGATGGTCTCTTTCCGGATGCGGCTTTCGGCGAACGCCAAATCCTCGGCGATCGATGGATCGAGGTGATGGCACACCATCAGCATGTCGAGATGCTCGTCGATGGTGTTGCGGGTGAACGGCCGCGTCGGGTTGGTCGAGGACGGCAGCACGTTCTTCAGGCCGGCAATTTTTATGATATCCGGCGCATGCCCGCCGCCGGCGCCCTCGGTGTGGAAGGCGTGAATGGTGCGGCCCTTGAAGGCTTTCACCGTGTCCTCGACGAAGCCGGACTCGTTCAGCGTATCGGAATGCAGCATCACCTGGACGTCGTAATCGTCGGCCACCGACAGGCAATTGTCGATCGCCGCCGGCGTGGTGCCCCAATCCTCATGCAGCTTCATCGCGCAGGCGCCGCCCTTGATCATCTCGACCAGCGCCGCCGGGCGCGCCGCGTTGCCCTTGCCGGAAATGCCGAGATTGACCGGGAACGCGTCGAACGACTGGATCATCCGCGCCATGTGCCACGGGCCGGGCGTGCAGGTGGTGGCAAAGGTGCCATGCGAGGGGCCGGTGCCGCCGCCGAGCATCGAGGTGACGCCCGACATCAGCGCGTGCTCGATCTGCTGCGGGCAGATGAAATGGATGTGGCTGTCGAACCCGCCGGCGGTGAGGATTTTGCCTTCGCCCGCGATCACGTCGGTGCCGGGGCCGATCACGATGGTGACGCCCGGCTGGATATCGGGATTGCCGGCCTTGCCGATGGCCGAGATCATCCCTTCCTTGATCGCGACGTCGGCTTTGACGATGCCCCAATGGTCGACGATCAGCGCATTGGTGATCACGGTATCCGCCGCGCCCTGCTTGTTCGTCACCTGCGACTGGCCCATGCCGTCGCGGATCACCTTGCCGCCGCCGAACTTCACCTCCTCGCCGTAGACAGTGAAATCCTTCTCGACCTCGATGATGAGATCGGTATCGGCCAGCCGCACCCGGTCGCCGGTGGTGGGCCCGAACATGTCGGCATAGACGGATCGCTTGATTTTTATGGACATGGTGGGCTCCAGCAAATGGCAAATGGCTCGGCGCTAGCTCGCGCACTCTCTTCCGCTTGAATGTGCGGCATACCCCTCTCCCCTGCCCTCCCCCGCAAGGGGGGAGGGAGTCCGGGCAGCGTGCCCACCTCACGGGGGATCATGCTTTGTCCTTCGCATCGGTGAGGGACGCATCGGCGGAAGGGTTCCCTCCCCCCTTGCGGGGGAGGGTTAGGGAGAGGGGTGATCCTTGCTCCGCTGCTTCAGCGATGGTGAGAACAACGCCCTCCAGATTTTTCATCACATCGTCATTGGTGAAACGCAGCACGCGATAGCCACGCGAAACAAACCACGCATCGCGCACCTCGTCGTGGCGAATACGTTCCTCGAAATCGTGGCTTTCGCCGTCGAGTTCGACGATGAGCTTGCAGGAATGGGCGACGAAGTCCGCGATGTAGTGGCCCATGGGAGTCTGGCGGCGAAAGGCCAGGCCTGCCAGACGATCGGCCTTGAGGTGACGCCACAACAATGTTTCGGCGCGCGTCATGACGCGCCGCAGTTGCTTGGCGCGGGTTCGCTGAATCTTGCTGACCTCGTTGTGGGGCATACCCCTCTCCCCTGCCCTCCCCCGCAAGGGGGGAGGGAGCCCAACCAGCTTGCTCACCTCACGATCGATGGCCACACAAAGACTCACAGCTTGCCCTGCACCTCGCCACGAAACCCCCAGACCACGCGCTTGCCGGCGAGTGCGACGAGTTGCACGTCGCGGGTCTGGCCCGGCTCGAAGCGCACCGCGGTGCCGGCGGCGATGTCGAGGCGCATGCCGCGGGCTTTCTTGCGGTCGAATTTCAGCGCCGGATTGGTCTCGAAGAAATGGTAGTGCGAGCCGACCTGGATCGGGCGGTCGCCGGTATTGGCAACCGTCAGCGTCACGGTCTTGCGGCCGGCATTGAGTTCGATCTCGCCGTCCTGGATGAAGCGTTCGCCGGGGATCATGTGGCACTCCTATCTGATCGGCTCATGCACGGTGACGAGCTTGGTGCCGTCCGGGAACGTCGCCTCGACCTGGATGTCGTGGATCATCTCGGCGATGCCGTCCATGCACTGCGCCCGCGTGATCACCTGCGCGCCGGCCTGCATCAGATCGGCGACGGTGCGGCCATCGCGCGCGCCTTCGACGATGAAGTCGGAGATGAGCGCGATCGCTTCGGGGTGGTTGAGCTTGACGCCGCGCTCCAGCCTGCGGCGCGCCACCATCGCGGCCATCGAAATCAGCAGCTTGTCTTTTTCGCGGGGGGACAGGTTCATGCGATCACTCTCGTCAATTCAATCGATCCAGTTGAGCCAAAGCTGTTAATTAAGCCAGAGTCTTGGCAGCGGCACGGGTGACGCACGGCCGAGCACGGCCATCATGTCGGCGCGAAGCCGCGCCGCATCTTGGGCACAGAAGCGCACCATTGCAAATCCATTCCAGGTGGAGATTCCAACCTCGCCGCCGAACGATTCCGAAGCTTCGCGGATCCGCTCCACCAAAACCTCGTCGCCGGGCACGATCAGCGCGGTGCCGATGGCGACGCCGCCTTTGGCGACCGCCAGCTGCGCCAGTTTTGCGCCGACGTCGCCGTCGAGCCGGATGGTCTCGGCAAACACCAGTTTGCCGCCGCGGCGCAGCCGCCAGCGGTCGATGAATTCGCCATGCAGCATCTTTTCACCCATCGCCGCGCGGCCGAACACCACGATTTCGCACAGCAAAAGCGAGGCGTCGTCCGCCAGATCGATATCGATGCGCCTGATGATCCGCGCCCGGTCGAACAGGATGGTTTCCTGCGGCAGCCAGGAAAGATGCGCGCCCGCCCTGGCCTTGAGCGCGATATTGAGCCCCGCCGCCGGCCCCGGGGCGCGATAGACCTTCTCGGCCGCCGCCGTCGTCAGCGTCAGCCGTGCGCCCTCGCCGGCGCTGATGTCGATATCAAAACGGTCGCCGCCGGCGATGCCACCGGCGGTGTTGACGAACACGCCGGACAGGCCGTCGCCTTCGGGCGAAGGAAAGCGGACACGGAGCGAGCCGGATTCATGCAAAGCCCCGCGGCGGGTGACGCCGTCCTCCACCTTCACGTCAAACCCGACGGCGCCCCGGGCCCGGTTATCCGCGAATGTCGATAAAGCTGCGCCCGTTGCTTCGGTCCGCATCCGCCCTCCCCCAACCCGGCCGCCGCGGCACGAATCCTTATCTACACCTACAGCGCCATCTGGCGGCTGATCTCGGCGGGATCCATTCCGCTGCGGTCGCAGGCATATTTCACCGCGCCGCGGTCCATAACCGCAAAATTGTCGCCGAGCTCGCAAGCAAAGTCGAGATATTGTTCAACGAGAACGATCGCCATGGTGCCGAGGCTGCGCAGATAGGAGATGGCGCGGCCGATATCCTTGATGATCGAGGGCTGGATGCCTTCAGTCGGCTCATCGAGCAGCAGCAATTTGGGCCGCATCACCAGCGCCCGGCCGATCGCGAGCTGCTGCTGCTGGCCGCCGGAAAGGTCGCCGCCGCGCCGGCCGAGCATCGAGTTGAGCACCGGAAACAGCGAGAACACGTCGTCGGGAATGTTGCGGTCCTCGCGCTTCAGCGGCCCAAAGCCGGTCTTGAGATTCTCTTCCACCGTCAGCAGCGGAAAGATCTCGCGGCCCTGCGGCACGAAGCCGATGCCCTTGCGGGCGCGCTCGTAGGGTTTGAGACCGGTAATGTCGTCGCCATTGAGGGTGATCGAACCCGAGGCGATCGGATATTGCCCGACCATCGCGCGCAGCAGCGAGGTCTTGCCCACGCCGTTGCGGCCGAGCACGCAGGTCACCTTGCCGGGCTCGGCCTTGATCGAGACGCCACGCAGCGCCTGGGCCGCGCCATAGTAGAGGCTGATGTTATCGACGTTCAGCATGGATCACCGCCCCAGATACACTTCGACCACGCGGTCATTCTGCGAAACCTGATCGATGGTGCCCTCGGCCAGCACGGTTCCTTCATGCAGGCACGTCACCTTGACGCCGAGTTCGCGCACGAAGGTCATGTCGTGCTCGACCACCATGATGGTCTTGTCCTTGTTGATTTCCTTGAGCAGTTCGGCGGTCTGATGGGTTTCGACGTCGGTCATCCCGGCGACCGGCTCGTCGACCAGCAGCAGTTTTGGGTCCTGCGCCAGCAGCATGCCGATCTCGAGCCACTGCTTTTGCCCGTGCGACAGGCTGCCGGCGAGCTTGCTCCGCGAATCCTTCAGACGGATGGTTTCCAGCACGCGCTCGATGCGCTCGGCCTCGGGCTTGCTGCCGCGCCAGAACAGCGTGCCCTTGACGCTGTGATCGACGTTGAGCGCCAGCAGTAGATTATCCTCGATGGACTGGCTCTCGAACACCGTCGGCTTCTGGAATTTGCGGCCGATGCCGAGTTCGGCAATGCGCGTCTCATCCAGCCGCGTCAGGTCGGTGATGCCGTCGAACAGCACCACGCCCTCGTCCGGCTTGGTCTTGCCGGTGATGATGTCCATCATCGTGGTCTTGCCGGCGCCGTTGGGGCCGATGATGGCGCGCATCTCGCCGGGCTCCAGCGCCAGCGACAAATTATTGATGGCGTGGAAGCCGTCGAACGAGACGTGCACGCCGTCGAGATAGAGCAGCGCGGACGTCTTCCTGGTATCCATGACGTTCATGCGCTCACTCCGCCGGGTTCGGTTCGCTGACGCCGTCTTCGCGCGCAGCACTTTCGGCGTTGGCGCGCTTCGCGCTCCATGGTTCATACCAGGCGTTGAAGGTGCCGATGATGCCCTTCGGCAGCAGCAGCGTCACCAGGATGAACAGCGCGCCCAGCATGAACAGCCAGTACGGCGCCAGCGGGCCCGAGGTGAACACCGTCTTGGCGTAATTGACGACGATGGCGCCCAGCGCCGCGCCAATCAGCGTGCCGCGGCCGCCGACCGCGACCCAGATCACCGCCTCGATCGAATTGCCCGGCGCGAACTCGCCGGGATTGATGATGCCGACCTGCGGCACGTAGAGCGCGCCGGCGACGCCGGCCATGCAGGCCGACAGCGTGAACACGAACAGCTTGTAGGATTCGACGCGGTAGCCGAGGAAGCGCGTGCGGGATTCGGCGTCGCGCACCGCGATCAGCACCTTGCCGAGTTTCGACGTCACCACGGCGCGGCAGATCAGGAAAGCGATGATCAGCGCCAGGCAGCTCAGGATGAACAGCGCGGCGCGGGTGCCGTCGGCCTGGACATTGAAGCCCAGAATGTCCTTGAAGTCGGTCAGGCCGTTATTGCCGCCGAAGCCGAAATCGTTGCGGAAGAACGCCAGCAACAGCGCATAGGTCATCGCCTGCGTGATGATCGACAGATAGACGCCGGTGACGCGGGAGCGGAACGCCAGCCAGCCAAAGCAGAAGGCAAGCAGGCCCGGCACCACCAGCACCATCAGCGCCGCGAACCAGAACATATCAAAGCCGTGCCAGTACCAGGGCAGTTTCGGATAGTTCAGGAACACCATGAAGTCGGGCAGGATCGGATTGCCATAGACGCCGCGGCTGCCGATCTGGCGCATCAGATACATGCCCATGGCGTAGCCGCCGAGCGCGAAGAACGCGCCGTGGCCGAGCGAGAGGATGCCGCAATAGCCCCAGATCAGGTCGATCGAGAGCGCCAGGATGGCGTAGCAGACATATTTGCCGAACAGCGCCACGAGATAGGTCGGCACCTGGAACATCGAGCCGGCGGGCAGCAGCAGGTTCGACAGCGGGATCAGCACGCCGAGCCCGGCGACGATCAACAGGAAGACGGTCGCGCTGCGATCCAGCGAGCGGGTGAGGACATGCGGCGTCATGCTTCGATCGCCCGCCCCTTGAGCGCGAACAGGCCGCGCGGCCGCTTCTGGATGAACAGGATGATCAGCACCAGGATCGCGATCTTGCCGAGCACGGCGCCGGCGACCGGCTCCAGGAACTTGTTGGCGATGCCGAGCGTGAAGGCGCCGACCAGCGTGCCCCAGAGATTGCCGACGCCGCCGAACACGACCACCATGAAAGAGTCGATGATGTAGCTCTGGCCGAGGTTGGGACTGACATTGTCGATCTGCGACAGCGCCACGCCGGCGATCCCCGCGATGCCCGAGCCGAGGCCGAAGGTCAGCGCATCGACGCGCGAGGTCGCGATGCCCATCGAGGCCGCCATGCGCCGGTTCTGCGTCACCGCGCGCATCTCCAGCCCGAGCGCGGTATAGCGCAGCATCGCCAGCAGGATGGCGAACACGGCGAGCGTGAAGCAGAGGATCCAGAGCCGGTTATAGGTGATGGTTATCTGGCCGATTTCGAACGCGCCGCTCATCCAGCTGGGATTGCCGACCTCGCGGTTGGTGGGGCCGAAAGCGGTGCGCACGGCCTGTTGCAGCACCAGCGAGAGGCCCCAGGTGGCAAGCAGGGTCTCCAGCGGGCGGCCGTAGAGGAATCGGATGATGCTGCGCTCGATCACGACGCCGATCGCACCGGCAACGAGGAAGGCCAGCGGCACCGCGATCAGCAGCGAATAATCGAACAGGGCGGGATAGCGGGTGCGGATCACCTCCTGCACCACGAAGGTGGTGTAGGCGCCGATCATCACCATCTCGCCATGGGCCATGTTGATGACGCCCATCACGCCGAAGGTGATCGCCAGCCCGATCGCGGCCAGCAGCAGCACCGAGCCCAGCGACAGGCCGTACCAGGCGTTCTGCACCATCGACCACATCGCCAGATTGCTCTGGATCGCGGCGATGGCGCTGGAAGCGGCCTGCGCCACCAGCGGCGGCGCGTCGCTGCCAAGGCCGGTCAGCAGCGCCAGCGCTTCCTGATCGCCGCGCGCCTTGATGATGGCGATCGACTCCAGCTTCTCGACGTCGGTAGCATCGGATTTATAGAGCAGGATGGCGGCGCGAGCCTCGGCGAAGGCGGCCTTGACCGTCTTGTTGGTCTCTTTCGCCAGCGCGCCGTCGATCACCGGAAGGGCGGCCTCGTCATGGCTCTTGAACACCGACTGCGCGGCCGTCAGCCGCTTGGCCGGATCGGGCGACAACAGCGTCAGGCCGCCGAGGGCGGCTTCCACGGTGCGCCGCAGGCGGTTGTTGAGGCGGACGGCGGCGGCACCCGCGGGCAGGCTGGCCACGGCGGCGCCGGTCGCGGCGTCGATGACCTTGCCGTCGGTGCCGGTGACGAAAACCTTCTTGGATTCCGGATCGGCCGACAGCCGGCCATCCCCGAGCGCGCTGATGATCGGGAAAGCCAGCGGATTGCCCGACGCCGCCACCAGGCCGACGGCCTCGTCGGTATCGGAAAACTCGTCATTGGCGAATTTGGCGACCGCATCCTCGAACGGCCCGGCCAGCGCCGGAACGGCGAAGGCCGCGATCAGGAAGACTGACAGAACAAGCGCGCGAACACGGTCAATGAGGCTGGCAGACAATTTACGAACCCCGGCAGGAGTAAAAGGAAGGCGGCGACATCGCCGCCTTCCGGGTCTTGTTTTTCTCTTGGAAGTTTCTTGTTGTGATCAGATCGACCAGTCCGGGATCAGGAGCCCTGACCGCCGCACTTGTTGGTCTTGGTGTTGTAGTTGCCGCACTTCTTGCCGACCCAATCGCCGATCAGGTCCTTGGAGCCGTCGAGTTCCTTCGACCAGGCATCGCCGGCCACCAGGCCCGGGGTCTTCCACACCACGTCGAACTGGCCGTTGGCTTTGATTTCGCCAATGAACACCGGCTTGGTGATGTGATGGTTCGGAAGCATCTTGGAGGTGCCGCCGGTCAGGTTCTTGGCTTCGATGCCGGGCAGCGCGTCGATCACCTTGTCGGCGTCGGTCGACTTCACCTTCTCGACCGCCTTGACCCACATTTCGAAACCGATGACGTGCGCTTCCATCGGATCGTTGGTCACGCGCTTCGGATTCTTGGTGTAGGCCTGCCAGGCCTTGATGAACTTCTCGTTTGCCGGATCCTTGATCGACTGGAAGTAATTCCAGGCGGCCAGATGGCCGAGCAGCGGCTTGGTGTCGATGCCGGCGAGTTCTTCTTCGCCCACCGAGAACGCGACGACCGGAATGTCGGTCGCCTTGATGCCCTGGTTGCCGAGCTCCTTGTAGAAGGGAACGTTGGCATCGCCATTGATGGTGGAGACGACGGCGGTCTTCTTGCCGGCCGAGCCGAACTTCTTGATGTCGGCCACGATGGTCTGCCAGTCCGAATGACCGAACGGCGTGTAGTTGATCATGATGTCTTCCTGCTTGACGCCCTTCGACTTCAAGTAGGCTTCGAGGATCTTGTTGGTGGTGCGCGGATAGACGTAGTCGGTGCCGGCCAGCACCCAGCGCTTCACCTTCTCGTCCTTCATCAGATAGTCGACCGCGGGGATCGCCTGCTGGTTCGGCGCCGCACCCGTGTAGAACACGTTGCGCTCGCTCTCTTCACCCTCGTACTGCACGGGGTAGAACAGGATGTTGTTCAGCTCCTTGAACACCGGGAGCACGGATTTGCGCGACACCGAGGTCCAGCAGCCGAACACGACGGCGACCTTGTCCTTGGTGATCAGTTCGCGGGCCTTTTCCGCAAACAGCGGCCAGTTCGACGCCGGGTCGACCACGACCGCCTCGAGCTTCTTGCCGAGCAAGCCGCCCTTCTTGTTCTGCTCGTCGATCAGAAAGAGGACGGTATCCTTCAGCGTGGTTTCGCTGATGGCCATGGTGCCGGAAAGCGAGTGCAGGACGCCGACCTTGATGGTGTCGTCGGCGGCTTTGGCATTGGTAAACGCAGCGAGGCCCAAAACCAGGCCAGCGGTCGCTGCCAGCCAACGGCGGCGGCTCAGCGTCGCTATATCGTGAGTAAGTTGTGTAAGCATGAAATGTCATCTCCCTGACGCAGGCGTGAAACGCTGCGAAACGGCCCCAACGGCCGCCTGCGTTAACGGAATCGCAAGAAGCGTGCCACGGCCAGAAAACAGGGTAAGTTCATATAATCGCTACGGAATTATTCGTTGTGAGCGGCAACAACGAGAAGTCTGCCTAATCCTTGAGCTCAAAAAATGTGTTCTTTTGCGCCAAATGGCCTAAGTTTTATGCAAAGAATGGCGTTTGTCTAATATTACGGCAAGTCATTTTGTCGCGCCGGCAGCAAATTCGGGCACGACAAGCTGACGGAACGGGCGAATGTCCGGCGATTTCTTAACTGCGTCAGGCCTGTCCGGCGAATTCACCTTGAAAGCGCCGCGTTCGTGTTCCATATGAAGGCCGTGACCTAGAGAATCATCAGGTCCTTGCGAGCCGCGTGTTCTGAGCCCGTTCAACGGTTTCTGGCTTGCCCCTTCAGCCTAGCAAAACCGACGCCCCAAACACGCGGGTGTCTCAGACACCCCTCGCGCGCGCCTGGCCATGACGCCGGGCGCCTGCCTTTGTTAATGGAAAGAACCCACCTTTTGACCTCCTTTCAGGATTTCGGCCTCGCCGATCCCATTTCGCGTGCGCTCAAGGAAGAGAATTACCTTACCCCCACGCCCATCCAGGCCCAGACCGTCCCCCTCGCAATGACCGGCCGTGACGTCGTCGGTATCGCCCAGACCGGCACCGGCAAGACCGCGGCGTTCGCGCTGCCGATCCTGCACCGCATTCTGGAGAACCGCGTCCGGGTGCAGCCCAAGAGCTGCCGCGTGCTGGTACTGTCGCCGACCCGCGAATTGTCGGGACAGATCCTCGACAGCTTCAACGCCTATGGCCGCCACATCCGCCTGACCTCGACGCTGGCGATCGGCGGCGTGCCGATGGGCCGCCAGGTCCGCTCCCTCATGCAGGGCGTCGAAGTCCTGGTCGCCACCCCCGGCCGCCTGCTCGACCTCGTACAGAGCAACGGCCTCAAGCTCAACCAGGTCGAGTTCCTGGTGCTCGACGAAGCCGACCGCATGCTCGACATGGGCTTCATCAACGACATCCGCAAAATCGTCGGCAAATTGCCGATCAAGCGGCAGACGCTGTTCTTCTCGGCCACCATGCCCAAGGACATCGCCGAGCTCGCCGAGGCGATGCTGCGTGATCCCGCCCGGGTGGCGGTGACGCCGGTGGCGTCCACCGTCGAGCGCATCGTCCAGCGCATCATCCAGGTCGATTTCGCGGCCAAGCAGGGCGTGCTGGCCCAACTGCTGAAGCAGGAGCCGGTCGACCGCGCCCTGATCTTCACCCGCACCAAGCATGGCGCGGACAAGGTCGTGAAGGGCCTCGCCAAGGTCGGCATCCGGGCCGACGCCATCCACGGCAACAAGTCGCAGAACAACCGCGAGCGCGCGCTGGCGGCGTTCCGCTCCGGCGAGATCCGCACCCTGGTCGCCACCGACATTGCCGCCCGCGGCATCGACGTCGACGGCATCAGCCATGTGTTCAATTTCGATCTGCCCAACGTGCCGGAAACCTATGTCCACCGCATCGGCCGCACCGCGCGCGCCGGCGCCGAGGGCGTGGCGATCTCGCTGATCGCCGGCGCCGAGGAAATGGGCTATCTGCGCGACATCGAGAAGCTGATCCGCGTGGCGCTGCCCCGCGAAGACCGCCGTACCCCCGGCACCCGGGACACGGCCCCCGCACCGTCGCAGAACCGGGGCGCACGGTCCGCGCCGCGCGGCCATTCCAAGGGCCATGGTCATGGTTCTGGCCACGGCCATGGCGGCCGGTCGCACGAGGCGGCGCCGGGCTCAAAAGGCCCTCGCCGTCCCCGCCGCGGTGGTGGTAATAATGCGGCGCCGCAGCCGACCCGGCATGAGTCGCCGCGTCCGGCGCAGGGTGGCAACAGCGAAGGCATTCAAGGCGTCGCCTTCTTGCATCGCGAGAGCCGCCCGAATACCCAACCCAACCGTACCCATCGGCCGCAGCGCTAAGCCTCGATCGATCTGGAGACAAATATGGCCAAAGAAGAGCTGATCCAGTTCGAAGGACTGGTGACCGAAATCCTCCCCGACGCGCGCTACCGCGTGCAGCTCGACGCCGGGCATGAGATTGTTGCCTATACTGCGGGCAAGATGAAGAAGAACCGGATCAAGACGCTGGCAGGCGATCGGGTCACGATCGAAATGTCGCCCTATGATCTGGAGAAGGGCCGGCTGATTTTCCGGCACAAGGACGAGCGTCCCTCGTCCGGCCCCCCGCGTGGCGCACCGCCGCGCGGCGGCCAGTTTCGCCGCCGGTAACAGGCCTGCCACGACCGTTCCGCCATCGTGCCCGACAGATCATGTCGGCGCGCGACGGCCCGGGCGTGCCCTGTTCAAAAAATCGTGCACGTCAGGATTGTTTTGGACCCACCGATCGAATATTATTGTCCATCGATTTTCGGCCGGACGACATTAGCTATCCACCGGTACAGCCGGTTTAGACGCTGACGACCCTTCCAAAAATTCGATCTCACCAGCCCATCGAGAGGTGGGTTACGACTTGTATATCCGAGAAGGGACTACCCCCGTGAGCATGGGAACCGTGAAGTGGTTTAACGCAACCAAGGGCTATGGCTTCATCCAGCCGGATGACGGCGGCAATGACGTGTTCGTGCACATCAGCGCTGTCGAACGTGCCGGTCTTGGTACGCTGCGTGAAGGCCAGAAGATCAGCTACGAAATCGTGGCGGATCGTCGCTCTGGCAAATCTTCGGCCGACAATCTGCGCGCCGCTGGATGAGTGATTTTTAAGGACGCCCGGCGCGCCCTTGAAAATTGCTTCGAAATAACGAAAGGCCGCATCCATGGTGCGGCCTTTTTTCTTTGCCTGCGTAGCGGCTCATGAGGTCGGACAGCTCGCGGAGGGTGAACTGGGCGGCGGATTGAAAACGCACAGCGACTGGCGCGGACGCGTAAAGGTAAAGTCGTTCAAATTGATCCCGGCCTTCGTCATCACGTAGCCGATGGTGGGCTTATACAGGTAGCTGACCTCGCTATAGATCAGATAGGTGCCGGCAATCTTGAGCGCGGTCGGCACCGTCACGGTCCCCGTCGGCGGCGTCGTTCCCGTCGTGGCGGTCCAGATCTGATGCACGTTGAGACTCGCATCGACGTAGAGCTCCACGATCCTGGCATTCACCGGCGAGGCGTCATAGGGCGTCATGATGCCGGTGCTGGCATTGAAGATATTGGCCAGCTGGGTGCTCGTCACCGAGATATTTTGCGAGGTCAGGTCGGACAGCGTTCGCGCCATCAGCGTCACCTTGCGGTCGACCGCGACGCCGGACGAGAACTCGACCGTGCCGAAAAACAGCACCAGCATCAAAGGCACGACCATCGCGAATTCGACCGCCGCAAGGCCCCTGGTATCGGCGGCCAGATCGATCGCCGAGCGGCGCATGCGAAGCCAGATTTTGCTCATCAGACTCATCTGCCCTGCCCTCATCTTGTCCCGCCGCGTTGTTCCCGCGAACCGGGTCGCCTGAAGCGCATCAGTAAGGTTCATTCTGGAACGCCGCGGTTGCGGTCAACAGCCGCTTGCTGCCGGCGAGATTGGTGATGTCATAGCCGAACTTGGTGACCAGAATCGGCCATTGATAGAACAACCGAACCACGACGATGTCGCCGGCGTTGCCGGGATTATAATTGTTCGGATTGGTGAAGTTCTTGTTGGCGTCGATCGGGGGCGCGACGTTGATGTTGCTGAACTGCGGATAGCTCTGGACGTCGACGGAAATTCCGCCCTGGCAATCGAACAATACCACGATCTTGCTGCAGACGGCGGACTTGAACTGCGCCGCGGTAAGCTTCTGGTTCTGCGCCTGCCCCGTGAAAATCAGGCGCGCCGAATCCTGCGTCACGGTCTCCAGCACCTGGCTGGCAAAGAACATCAGGGCGGTTTCGATGATCGCAAACAGCAGCCCAAAGAACATCGGCGCGACCAGCGCGAACTCGACGACGGCTGAACCACTCCGGTTGCGACGAAAGCGGCGCAGCAGATGGCGGAATGTGCGGACGTGCGACGGCATCGAAGCGACCTCGGGGCGGGAATTGCCGCAATAAATAGCCGAAACAGATTGTCGAAGTGTTTCGCGGGATCGCAGCAGAACGACCCGTTATGTTAAGCCGATGTTGACCATGTTTTTTATCGCGCCCAGTTCCGGCGCGACCGAACCGGGCGCCGGTGCGCCCGCAACGACGGTCGTGCGTTCTTACGTCAGTTCTTGCTGGGGGCCGCCGCCGCAGCCGATCCACTGGCCTGGCTGCTCAGCGAGCCGGCCTGATCGATGCTCAGTTGGAAGTATTTATCGCCGTCACCCAGCGTCACACGCCGCTGGCAGATCGGCATGCAGCTGTAGGATTCGCGTTCGATGCCCTTGTAGACGGTGACGATCTGCTCCTGCGGACCTTCGACCTGGATCAGGCGGTCCACCAGGATATCGCCGGTCCGGTCCATCGCGATCAGATTGGTTGCGCCATAGCCCTTGCCGGTGACGACGACGACGCCGCCGCCCTGCAGGGTGACGTCGGCGATCAGCGGATTTCCGACGATGATGGTGGCGACCTTGGGGGGCAGCTTGATCAGCTTGGCCTGATCGACATTGACGGCGATCTTGTCGGCCGCACCTACCGGTGCGGCGAGCGACACCGCCGGCCACAGCAGCAAGCCAATGGCGAGGGAACGCAAACCAAAACGCGCACGCGCGCGAATACGCTGGTCATGACACGACATACTGTACCCCGGGGCATTACAAGCCGGCAAAAGCGATACGCAGCGGAACCGGCGCCCGACAGGGTGAATCTGACGACAATTCATGAACGAAGTGCAAACAGGACGCCAGATTTACGCCCCACTTATCTTGCGGAACGGATAGGCCAATTGGCCGGCGATCTCGGTCGGGAAGGACGACTGGTCGTCGATCCCGTAACTGTCCGGCAAACGGCCCTCAGGCATCCGGAAGGTCCCGAACAGGATGTCCCAGAGCGGAAAAGTGCCGGCAAAATTGCTGTTGCCGCCCTCTGCCGGCGCGGTGTGGTGCCAGCGATGGAACACCGGGGTGGCGATCACATATTTGAATGGGCCGAGCGTCCAGTTCAGGTTGGCGTGCACGAAGGCCGAATGGAAGATATTGAACGGCCCGAGCCACAGCATCACGTTCGGCGAAATGCCCGCCATCAGCAGGACGACGTCGACCCCGATGGTCCCGAGCAGCAGGTTGACGGGATGGAAGCGCGCCGCCGAGATCCAGTCGACGTCCTCGGAGGAATGATGGATGGCGTGGTATTTCCAGAAGCCGCCGCCATGGAACATACGGTGCAGCCAGTACATCATGAAATCGGCCAGCACCAGGAACAGCACCGCCTGCAGCCACAGCGGCAGCGCCTGCAGCGGCCCATGGCCATTGTCGTAGAAGGCGATCAACTCGTCAGCGTCGTTGATCCGGAATACCAGGCCGGCGCCGAGCACCAATAGCCCGATCCGGAACACGCGGGCGAACAGCGGCACCAGGAACCAGTAAGCGAGGTCGGTGACGAGTTCGCGCTTGCGCCACCACGGCCGGCCGGGATTGCAGGCCCAGAAATGCGTCAGCACCGAGAACAGCAGCGCCAGCGCGACCGTGACCGGCACCACCTTGGCCATCGTCTGGCCCAGCATCTCGATGATTTCCAGCCCGAGCGACATGCCACCTCGTGCGCTTCCCGCACCTCGCGCGGCTTGATTGCAGCGCGGGTCGGACGCGCAACGTGCCGCGACCGGACAAGGCGGTCAATTGGTGCCGCGAGCCGCCTGATAATCCGCAAAACCGCAGGGCGACCGGCACAGGCAAGACGAAGGCAGGGCGGCGAACGGTCCGGACCGCCACCGGCTGAGCCGAGGTGGCCGGCCGTGGCGGAGCCGCCGCGCAGGCACCACCGGATTAACTATTGGCGGAACGGATAGGCCAATTGTCCGCCGATTTCGTTCGGCACCGACTGATCGGCGTCGACGCCGTAATTGTCCGGCAGCTGGTTTTCCGGCATCCGGAAGGTTCCGAACAGGATATCCCAGAGCGGGAACGTGCCGGCGAAATTGGTGTTGCCGCCCTCTTCCTGCGACGTGTGATGCCAGCGGTGGAACACCGGCGTGGCGAGCACGTATTTGAAGGGTCCGAGCGTCCAGTTCAGGTTGGCGTGCACGAATGCCGAATGGAAGGTCGTGAACGGTCCGACCCAGAGCATGATGTTGGGGGAGATGCCGGCCATCAACAGGATGACGTCGACCAGGATCGATCCGATGAACAGGTTGACCGGGTGAAACCGCGCCGCCGAAATCCACTCAAGATCCTCCGAAGAATGATGGATCGCATGGTACTTCCAGAAGCCGCCGCCGTGGAACATGCGGTGCAGCCAGTACAGCATAAAATCGGACGCGACCAGGAACAGCACCGCCTGCACCCAGAGCGGAAGCTCCGACAGCGGGCCATGTCCATTGTCGTAGAATGCGATCAGCGCGTCGGCGTCGTGAATGTTGAAGACAACCCCGGCGCCGAGCACCAACAAACCGATACGCAGCACCCGGGCGAATACCGGCACGAAGAACCAGTAGCAAATGTCGGTGACGAGTTCGCTCTTGCGCCACCATGGCTTGCCGGGATTGCAGGCCCAGAAATGCGCGAGCACGGTGAACACCAGGGCAAGCCCGAGTGTGACCGGAACGACTTTCGCCATCGTCTGGCCCACCATCTCGATGACTTCCATAGGCAAATTCGACATGACGGCCTCGCGCAACGGGGAGATCAAAGGGGTATCCCGTCGCGCTTAAGGAGCCGTGAATCCGCCCGGCGCAGCGGGCGCGCGCGGCTGCAACAATACGCCCGGCGAAATAAACGTATTTTATGGACTGGCTTAATTCCACATTTACTCTGAGTGAGAACAGCAAGTTCCCGCCGTTTTTACGCGATCGAATTAACTGCGCCGCAATGGGTCGGCTTTTAGGGTGCCCCCATGGTCACGGTGCTGAGAACGCCGGCGAGACCAAACGATAGTTCGACCAGCCACGTGTACACAGGAGTTATCTATTATGAAAAATCTCGTTTCGCGTTTCGTCAAGGACGAGTCCGGCGCGACTGCTATCGAATACGGCCTGATCGCCGCGGGCATCGCGATCGCGATCATCACCGCCGTCAACGGCGTCGGCACCAAGCTGTCGGGCAACTTCGGCTCGATCTCGACCGCGCTGAAATAAGCGATCGTCGCAATCTGCTTCAAAGGCCCCGGTCACCCGGGGCCTTTGTCGTTTCCGCAGGTCCGCGGGCTGCCTTATGCAGGCCGTTTTCCGATTGTTCATTTCTCGACGATAGGTTCGCCGGATGCTCGAACCTCGCACCGATACGGGTTGTGTGAATTCATGATCCTCGATATCGCCCGTCTCATGCTGTTTCCGGCCCTGATGGCGTTCGTGGCCGCGAGCGACCTGCTCACCATGACGATTTCGAACCGGATATCGCTGGCTTTGGTGGCCGGCTTTCTGGCGCTGGCGGCGTTCAGCGGAATGGGCCTGCACGACTTCCTGATGCATCTCGGCGCCGGCGCTATTGTCCTCGTCGTGGCTTTTGCCTGTTTTGCGATCGGCCAGGTCGGCGGTGGCGACGCCAAGATCGCGGCGTGTGTGGCGCTGTGGTTCGGCTTCGGCCACATCCTCGAATTCCTGCTGTTCGCCTCGCTGTTCGGCGGCGCGCTCACGCTGCTGTTGCTCCAGTTGCGGCAGTGGCCGCTGCCGCAGTTGCTCAACGGCCAGACCTGGCTGCTGCGGCTGCACGACAAGCGAAGCAGAGTCCCTTACGGCATTGCGCTCGCGTTTGGCGCCCTGATGGTCTATCCGGAGACCGACTGGATCAAGGCGGTCGACCTCACCCACCTCGCAATGCTCTGACCTTCGGAGGGTAACGCTCCGTTAAGGCAATTTACTCACGCCTCATTAACCATGCTTTGACGAATAGCTGGTCAACTCCCATCACGGCGACGGAAGCGTCGCGGCGTAATGTGGAAAGTGAAGCGTATGAATACCGCTCGCATTGTCGTTTTGACCATCGCCATCGGCGCTGGGGGCATTGCCGCATATCTCGCCAGCGGATCCGACAACCAGTCTGCCGCGCCCGCGCCGGTTGCGCAGCTTCCGACCGTGGATATTCTCGTCGCAAAGGGCGACATCGGTCTCGGCCAGTCGGTCAAGCCGGAGGATATGCAATGGCAGACCTGGCCGAGCGCAAGTGCCAGCAGCAATTTCATCAGCAGAACCAGCAGGGCCGAAGCGATACGGGAAATCACCGGCTCGATCGCCCGCTCGCCGTTCATCGCCGGAGAGCCGATCCGGGAACAGAAGCTGGTCAAGGCCGACGGCTCGGGCTTCATGGCTGCGATCCTGCCGACCGGCTTCCGGGCGGTTTCGACCGAAATTTCGCCGGAAACCGGCGCCGGCGGCTTCATTCTGCCGAATGACCGGGTCGACGTGCTGCTGTCCAAGCGCGACCGGAATCCGGACAAGGGCGGACCTGACCTCGTCAGCACCGAGATCATCCTGACCAATATCCGCGTGCTCGCGATCGACCAGGCCCCGAAGGAGAAAGACGGCACCAGCGCCCTCGTCGGCAAGACCGTCACGCTCGAATTGAAGCCCGAACAGGCCGAAACGCTGGTCCGTTCGCGCCAGTCCGGCACGCTGTCGCTGGCGCTGCGCAGCATCACCGACGTCAACGTGGTCGAGGCTGCGCCTGAAGACCTGGCGAAGCGGGGCACAAGCATCAACGTGGTTCGCTACGGTATCGCGACCCAATCGACGGCACAGAAGTGACCGAAAGGACGCACGATATGAAGTGCAGGGTAAATCAGCCGATGTTGCGGACATTCATCGTCCGCGCCCTGTCGTTTTCGGCGGTTGCAGCGCTGACGCTCAATCCGGCCCTGACCCCGGTGGTGGCAAGCGACTACCGCGCGGCGCCGGTCGCCATCGACGGGCAGATGGGCGCGCGCCCGGTGTCGCTCGGAATCGGAAAATCGGTCGTGATCGACCTGCCGCGCGACATCAAGGACGTGCTGGTCGCCGATCCGAAAATCGCCAACGCGGTCGTCCGTTCCTCCCAGCGAGCCTACATCATCGGCGCCGCGGTGGGCCAGACCAACATCATCTTCTTCGATTCGGCGGGCCAGCAGATCGCCGCCTATGACATTGCGGTCAAGCGCGACCTCAATGGCGTGCGCACGGCGCTGAAGACGGCGCTGCCGAACTCCGACATCCAGATCGACGGCGTCAACGACGGCGTGGTGCTGTCCGGCACCGCCGCGAGCCCGATCGAAGCGCAGCAGGCTTTCGACATGGCAGCCCGCCTCGCAGGCGGCGCCGATAAGGTCGTGAATTCGATCGCCATCCGCGGCCGCGACCAGGTGATGCTGAAGGTGACGGTGGCCGAAGTCGCGCGCAACATCATCAAGCAGATGGGCATCGACCTTTCGGCCAGCATGACCTACGGCACGGCGGTCGTGAACTTCAGCAATGCCAACCCGTTCACCGCCTATGGCCGCCCGCTGGTCTCGAGCAACAGCCTGACCGGATCGTTCGGCAGCGTTCCGTCGGTATCGGCGACGCTGCGCGCCATGGAGAGCGCCGGGGTGGTGCGGACGCTGGCCGAACCCAATTTGACCGCGATCTCCGGCGAGTCCGCGACCTTCATCGCCGGCGGCGAGTTTCCGGTTCCGGCCGGCTATTCCTGCGACCCGGTCACGCGGGTCTGTACGACCCAGATCCAGTTCAAGAAGTTCGGCATTTCGCTCAACTTCACGCCGGTCGTGCTGACCGAAGGCCGGATCAGTCTCCGGGTCATGACCGAAGTATCCGAACTGTCGAACGACAATTCGATCACGCTGACCCAGTCGCTCAGCTCCTCGAACGTCAATACGCTGACCATTCCCTCGATCAAGACCCGCCGCGCGGAAACCACGCTGGAAATTCCCTCGGGCGGCGCGATGGCGATGGCGGGGCTGATCCAGGAGCAGACCAAGCAGGCCATCAACGGCTTTCCCGGCCTGGCGCAGTTGCCGATTCTGGGTTCGCTGTTCCGCAGCCGCGACTTCGTCAACAGCCAGACCGAGCTGATGGTCATGGTGACGCCCTATGTGGTTCGCGCGGTGGCGCAGAAGGACCTGTCGCGTCCGGATGACGGCTTCGCCAGCGCCTCCGATCCGCAGACCGATCTTTTGGGCAGCATCAATCGCATCTACGGCGTTCCCGGCCGCAATGAGCCGGCACGGAATTATCGCGGCACCTACGGCTTTATTACGGACTGAGGCGGGACGATGACACGACAAAGCAGATCCGCAATATCCGCCGACCGCAAGCGCGCGCTCCGCCTCGCCGGAGCGCTGATCGGTGTTGCCGTGGCGCTGGGTGCCTGCCAGCATACCGGCCAGGAGGTGGTGACGACGTCGAGCTTCCCCGACGATTATCGCCTGCGTCATCCGATCGCAATTCAGGAAGCCGACCGCGCGGTGATCGTATTCGTCGGACGCGGCCGCGGCGGCCTTACCGCGACCCAGCGCGCCGACGTGATGGGGATGGCACAGGGCTGGCACAAGGAGGGCACCGGCGGCATCAGCATCGACATGCCGGTCGATACGCCGAACGCGCGGGCCGCCGCCGATACGTTGCGCGAGATCCAGGCGACGCTCGCCGCCGCGGGCGTGCCGCCGCGCGGCGTCGCCGTGCGCCAGTATCGCCCCGAAGACCCGAAGCATATGGCGGCGATCCGCCTGACCTATCCGAAAATCACGGCCACCGCCGGCCCCTGCGGCCTGTGGCCCGACGACCTCGGACCCTCCATCCACAACAGGGGCTATTTCGACAACAAGCCCTATTACAACTTCGGATGCGCCAGCCAGCGCAATCTCGCCTCGATGGTCGACAATCCATCGGACCTCGTACAGCCGCGTGAAGAGACGCCGCCTTACGCGCCCCGGCGCAACATCGCCTTCGACAAGTATCGCAGGGGTCTCACGACCACGACCAACTATCCCGAATCCGACAAGGCCAAACTCAGCGATACAGGCAAATGATCAGCTATTCGCGCCAGACATCCGAACCGCAGCCGGACAGCTCGCCGCCGTCGACGGAAGAACACATCGCGCCGGCGCCGCGGGTGTCGGTACAGGCATTTTGCGAAACGGTGGAAACCGCCGCCGCCGTGCAATCGGCCGGCGAGGACCGCCGTCTCGGCAAGGCGCATCTCAAGATCCAGATGGGCGGCATGGCCGCCGCGATCGAGGCCTATCGCTCCGCGCCGACACCGAACGTGATCATCCTGGAGACCGAAGGCCGCAACGATATCCTGCTCGGCCTCGATCAGCTCGCCACGGTATGCGACGCCGGGACCCGCGTGATCGTGATCGGGCGCATCAACGACGTCACGCTGTACCGCGAGCTCGTGCGCCGCGGCGTCAGCGACTATGTCATCGCGCCGGTCAACGCCATCGACGTCGTCCGCTCGGTCTGCAACCTGTTCTCGGCCCCGGAAGCCAAGGCCGTCGGCCGCATCATCGCGGTGGTCGGCGCCAAGGGGGGCGTCGGCTCGTCCACCGTCGCCCATAACGTCGCCTGGGCGATCGCCCGCGACCTGGCGCTGGATTCGGTTGTCGCCGATCTCGACCTCGCTTTCGGCACGGCCGGCCTCGACTACAACCAGGATCCGCCGCAGGGCATTGCGGACGCGGTATTCTCGCCGGACCGGGTCGATACCGCCTTCATCGACCGCCTGCTGTCGAAATGCACCGACCATCTCAGCCTGCTGGCCGCCCCTGCCACGCTGGACCGGGTCTATGATTTCGGCGCCGATGCGTTCGATTCGATCTTCGATACGCTTCGCACCACGATGCCCTGCATCGTGCTTGACGTCCCCCATCAATGGTCGGGATGGACCAAGCGCGCGTTGATCGCAGCCGACGATATCCTGATCGTGGCGGCGCCAGACCTCGCCAATCTGCGCAACACCAAGAACATCTTCGATCTGCTGAAGGCGCAGCGGCCGAACGATCGCGCGCCGCTCTATTGCCTCAACCAGGTCGGCATTCCCAAGCGCCCCGAGATTCCCGCCAGCGAGTTTGCCAAGGCCATCGAGAGCCAGCCGATCGCGGCAATCCCGTTCGAACCGCAAATGTTCGGCTCGGCCGCCAACAATGGCCAGATGATCGCGGAAATCTCCGCCAATCATCGCACCACCGAGATGTTCCTGCAGATTGCGCAGCGGTTGACAGGCCGCGGCGAGACCAAGAAGCCGAAGGGGTCGTTCCTGTCACCCCTGATCGAGATGTTGCGGGCAAAGTAAGCCGCTCGCGTGGAGTACGATCGTGTTTGGTAAGCGTAGCGGAGACAACGATGCGCGGGTGCCGAAGCCCGCTATTCACGCGCCGGACCCCTCCGGCGCCGCGGCCGTGTCGCGCGATGTAGGCGCGCCGACCATCGCCTCACCGCCGATCGCGCCATCCAAACCGCCGCCGCCCCCTTCCATGGAAGCGCGGCGCTCCGACAATTATTACCAGGTCAAGGCCACGATCTTCGGCGCCCTGATCGAGGCGATCGACCTTGCCCAGCTCGCCAAACTCGACGGCGAGTCGGCACGCGAGGAAATTCGCGACATCGTCAACGAAATCATCGCGATCAAGAACATCGTGATGTCGATCGCCGAGCAGGAAGAGCTGCTCGACGACATCTGCAACGACGTGCTCGGTTACGGCCCGCTGGAGCCGCTATTGTCGCGCGACGACATCGCCGACATCATGGTCAATGGCGCCGGCACGGTGTTCATCGAAGTCGCCGGCAAGATCCAGAAGACCGGCATCCGGTTCCGCGACAACCAGCAGCTTCTCAACATCTGCCAGCGCATCGTCAGCCAGGTCGGCCGGCGCGTCGACGAATCCTCGCCGATCTGCGACGCCCGCCTCGCCGACGGCTCCCGCGTCAACGCCATCGTGCCGCCGCTGGCGATCGACGGGCCCGCGCTCACCATCCGAAAATTCAAGAAGGACAAGCTGACCCTCGACCAGCTGGTCAAGTTCGGCGCGATCTCGCCGGAAGGCGCAGAGATCCTGCAGATCATCGGCCGCGTCCGCTGCAACGTGCTGATCTCCGGCGGCACCGGCTCCGGCAAGACCACGCTGCTGAACTGTCTGACCCAGTTCATCGAACACGACGAACGCGTCATCACCTGCGAAGACGCCGCCGAGCTTCAGTTGCAGCAACCGCATGTGGTGCGGCTGGAAACCCGGCCGCCCAACATCGAAGGCGAAGGCCAGGTCACGATGCGCGAACTGGTGCGCAACTGCCTGCGTATGCGGCCCGAACGCATCATCGTCGGCGAAGTCCGCGGACCCGAAGCGTTCGACCTGCTGCAGGCCATGAACACCGGCCATGACGGCTCGATGGGAACGCTGCACGCCAACAATCCGCGCGAAGCCATGTCGCGCTGCGAATCGATGATCACGATGGGTGGATTTTCGCTGCCCTCGCGCACCATCCGCGAGATGATCTGCGCCTCGATCGACGTCATCGTGCAGGCCGCGCGCCTGCGCGACGGCTCGCGGCGCATCACCCACATCACCGAGGTGATGGGCATGGAAGGCGACACCATCATCACCCAGGACCTGTTCGTGTACGACCTGATCGGCGAAGACGCCAACGGCAAGATCATCGGCAGGCATCGCTCGACCGGCATCGGACGCCCGCGGTTCTGGGAACGCGCACGCTATTATGGCGAAGAGAAGCGGCTCGCGGCCGCGCTGGACGCCGCCGAAGTCACCGCCCAACCGGGGGCACGCTGATGTCCATGCAAGCGCTCGCACTGGCCTTTCTCGCCTTCACCGCGATCGGCGGCATCGCCTGGGTGTTCATCTATCCGCTGCTGTCCGGCGAGAAGAAGGCCGAGTCGCGCCGCGCCTTGATCGCACGGCCTGAACCCGCCGCCGCGCGCCAGGTCGACAAGAACCAGCGTTCCCGCCGCGAACAGGTCGAGGGGTCGCTGAAGGACCTTGAGGCGCGCCGCCTGAAGGAAAAATCGGTCCCGCTCAGCATGCGCATCAGCCAGGCCGGGCTGTCCTGGTCGACCCAGAAATTCTGGATCATCTCCGGCATCCTGGCCGCTGTCGCCGGCCTGGTCGCGTTCAGCCTCGGCGGTGGACTCCTGGGAGCCGCCGGCATGGCCTTCGGCGCCGGCCTCGGGGTACCGCGCTGGCTGCTGGGCTACCTCAAGAAGAAGCGTGAAAAGGCGTTTCTCAGGGCCCTGCCCGACGCCGTCGACGTCATCGTCCGCGGCATCAAGGCCGGCCTGCCGCTGTTCGAATCGATCAAGGTGGTCGCGGCCGACGCGCCGGAGCCGCTGAGAAGCGAGTTCCTCGCCATCATCGAAACCCAGACCATCGGCATGCCGCTCGGCGAAGCCTGTTCGCGGCTCTACGAACGCATGCCGGTGCCGGAAGCCAACTTCTTCGGCATCGTGATTGCGATCCAGCAGAAGTCGGGCGGCAATCTGTCGGAAGCGCTCGGCAATCTTTCCAAGGTGCTGCGCGACCGCAAGAAGATGGCGGAAAAAATCCAGGCGATGTCGATGGAAGCCAAGGCCTCGGCCGGCATCATCGGCTCGCTGCCGCCGATCGTGATGCTGCTGGTCTGGATGACGACCCCCGACTACATCGCGCTGCTGTGGACCGACCGGCTCGGCCAGTTCATGCTGCTGTGCTGCGTCGTCTGGATGACGATCGGCGTGCTGGTGATGAAGAAAATGATCAACTTCGACTTCTGATGGTGCGACATGGTTGAGTTTCTCATTAACAAGATACACGACGCCAGGTTCATGACCATGTTCCTGGCCGCCATTGCCGCGAGCCTGACCGCCTACACGCTGGTCATGCCGCTGTTTGCCGGCGAGGGCCTCGCCAAGCGCATGAAAGCGGTCGCCAGCGAGCGCGAACGGATCCGGCAGCGCGAGCGCGACCGGCTCTCCAAGTCGGAAAAAGTATCGCTGCGCCAGACTCCCAAGCAGCTGGTCTCCAAGGTGGTGGAAGACTTCAACCTGACCAAATGGCTGGCGCAGGAAGCCGCCCGCGACAAGCTGATCATGGCCGGCTACCGCGGTCACGCGCCCTACGTCACGTTCCTGTTCGCCCGCGCGGTGACGCCGATCGTGCTGTTCCTCGGCGCGGTGCTGTACATCTTTCTGATCACCAATCTGGACAAGCCACTGACGGTCAAGCTCGGCATCTGCGTCGCCGCCGCCTATCTCGGGCTGCAGGCGCCGATGCTGTTCCTGAAGAACGCGATCTCGAAGCGCCAGCTTTCGATCAAGCGCGCGTTTCCCGACGCGCTGGATCTGCTGCTGATCTGCATCGAGTCGGGCATGTCGGTCGAGGTCGCGTTTCGCAAGGTCTCCACCGAAATCGTCTCGCAATCGGTGGCGCTGTCGGAAGAATTCGCGCTGACCACGGCTGAATTGTCCTATCTGCAGGACCGCAAGGTGGCCTATGAGAACCTCGCCAAGCGCACCGGCCTCGAAGGCGTCAAGTCGGTCTGTCTCGCCTTGCAGCAGTCCGAACGCTACGGCACGCCGCTCGGCCAGAGCTTGCGCGTGATGGCGCAGGAAAACCGCGACATGCGCATGAACGAAGCCGAGAAGAAGGCCGCCGCCCTGCCGCCGAAGCTGACCGTGCCGATGATCCTGTTCTTCCTGCCGTGTCTGTTCATCGTCATTCTCGGGCCGACCTACATCAAGATCCAGGCGATGCAGTGAGTGCGTTGGCGCCGCAGGCGCTACGGCACGGCCGAACTGCAAACCGGGGCGCGACGGTCGCTGACTTCGGTTACGCCGCCCGCGTGGTGCCGATCGGTGCGCGGGCAACAGGATGCACGTCCGCGACCCCACCCGATCGTCGAACCTCCGCACCGACGACGCGTCCGGCCAGAAAATAGGCGATGAACCCAACGCCCGCCCCGGCAATGACATCGCTCGCGTAATGCGCGCCTTCCGTGATGGTTGCGCACAGCATGACGGCGTCCAACACCAGCAGGGCGGCGAAGACAGGGCGATTGCCGCGCAAGGTCAGTGGCGTCAGGACGGCGACCGTCGCGTGAAACGAGGGAAAGCTGGCGATGCCCCCCAGGCTGTCGGCCATCATCATCGGCCCGGCCTCTCTCAGAAGCATCAAATGATCGACGGGCGTTGCGCCGGTAAAGCGCATGACGTGGAAGGTTGACCGGTCAACGAGCACAATCGGGCTCGTGGCCGGCAGGAGGGCTGCAATCGCGATCGTGATGGTGAGGGCGATCACGAAGCTGAGAAGGTATTGCCGCACTTCGAACCGGCGATCTGCCAACGCCAGGACCAGCACCGGCAAAGCGATCTGGGCCGACATCGAATCATAGGCGAGTTTGAGGATGGCGTGGAGCCGGGCATGGCCGTCGACCCAGGTGACGACGTCAAGCCAGTTCACGCCGATCGCCTGATCCATCTGTTCAAACAGCCGGTCTTGCAGCGGAAAGCCGAGCCTCTGGGTCGCATAGGCCGCGAGGACGCCGCAGAGGCTGGTGATCACCAGATACAGCGTGCCGTGAATGATCGTCTGCACGGTTCTGGCGATGCGCGTCTGCGGCGCGCACTGGCTCAGGATATCGACGGCAAGGACAGCCGCCACGTAGGGCAGGATATTCGGCAAGGCGACGAAGTTGAGATGCGTCGATGCTGCGGTGACGAGCGCAACAGCGGCCAGAACCTCGGTGAGGATAAACGCTCCCGGCGATATGGCGCTGGCTCGATATTGCAGCAGAGCGCCCGCGATATTCCACATACTCCCACCAGCCCGCCTTGATGCTGAGGGTAAGTCAGCCAGCGCCCGCGCCGACGTAGTCTCTGCGTTATCTTCCTAATATACCGTTACGTGATCGGACCGAGGATCAGTCGGGCTGGTTGAGCGCCGCCACCGGAACCGTCTTGCCGCCGCGCGGATCCTTGCGGCTCAGCATTTCCCGCAAATACGCCACGTTCGCCGTGGCCTCCTCGGACGGCAGATCGCCCTTGGCGATGGTCTCGGCTTCGGCGAAACGGCCCTGCAAGCCAACCACCAGCGCCAGATTCTGCCGTACCCGCGCGTCCGCCCGCGGGTTGCCGTAAGCCCGCCGCAGCGTCTTCTCGGCCTCGGGCAATTCGCGTGTCAGCATGTAGGACAGGCCGAAATTGGAGAGCACCGACGGTTCTTCCGGCGCGATCTTCAGCGCGCTGCTGTAGTAGCGGCGCGCTTCCTCGTGCTTGCCCATCTTGTCGAGCACCGTCCCCTGCACCGAGAGGATGCGCCAATCGGGATTGTCGGGCGAATGGGCGCGGCTGAGCACGTCGAAGGCGGCTTGCGAATTGCCGTTGTCGGCGAGCGCGCGGCCGTAGCCGGCGAGCAGCGCCCGGTTGCCGGGATGGGCGATGGTCGCCTGTTCGAGCACGGCGGCGGCCTGCGCCCGTTGGCCGGAGGCGCGCAAGGCCTGGCCGTAAGCCAAAGCGGCCTCGGCATCCTTGGGGTTGGCGCGATAGCGTTCGCCATAGACTTCGGCGGCGCGGCGCGGATCATCGGGAATGGCTGGCGCGGCGGCGCTGGACTTTTGGGTGATGGCCCCCGTCACATCCGCCATGGTCTGGCAGCCGCCAAGGTTCGCAGCCAAAATGGCGGTCACCGCCGCGGAGGCGAGAAACCGGACAAGGCTGGGCTGGACATGGCTGGACGATGGACGCATGGCACTTCAACTCACGATTTCGGGTGGAACCGAACACGGCAGCAATAGACTGTTAACCCTAACGGCTGGTTAATAGGTGGGCTGGCGGCGGCCACACCGCCTCGGGCCCATTGCCGGTTGCTGACGCACAAATTTGTCCCTTCGCCATTGAAGTCACACGAATATCCTGCAACCTGACGGCGCCCCGACAGCCCTTCGCGAGACCAGCATGCATCAGCCCTTCGAGACCGCGCCTGCGTCCGCCATTCCGATTCATTTCGTGACCAGGTCGAATTGGGCAGCGATCGGCAAGGAACTTCCGCCACAAGCCCAGCAATTTGCCAAAGCCAACGATTTTACCGCCAAGCCCGGCACGTGCCTGACACTGCCCTCGCCCGATGGACAGATCGCGCAGGTGCTGTTTGGCCTCGAAGACGAGACCAGCAAATCCCGCGACCTGTTCCGGCCCGGCGCGCTGCCGGGGCTGCTGCCGCCCGGCACCTATCGCTTTGCCAACCCGCCGCATGACGTCAGGCTCGCCTCGCTCGCTTTCGCACTCGGGAGCTATCGCTTCGGCCGCTATCGCAAAGCGGAAATGCCCGCCGTGCGGCTGGTGCCGCCTGACGGCGTCGACATTTCCGACATCGTGCGGATGGCGGAGGCCGCTTCGCTGGCGCGCGACCTCATCAACACCCCGTCGAACGACATGGGTCCGGAAGAGCTGGCGCTGGCCGCCGAACAGCTCGCGGCGCGCTATGGCGCCAGCTCCAAGACCATCGTCGGCGACGAACTGGTGCGCCAGAATTTTCCGCTGATCCATGCCGTCGGCATGGCGTCGACGCGCGCCCCGCGGCTGATCGACCTGAGATGGGGCGATCCTGCGCATCCCAAAGTGACGTTGGTCGGCAAGGGCGTGTGTTTCGACACCGGCGGCCTCGATATAAAACCTTCCAGCGGCATGCTGATCATGAAGAAGGACATGGGCGGCGCCGCCAATGTGCTGGCGCTGGCCCAGATGGTGATGGATGCCAGGCTGAAAATCCGGCTGCGGGTGCTGATCCCCGCGGTCGAAAACGCGGTCGCCGGCAACGCCTTCCGCCCGCTCGACATCTTCAGGTCACGCAAGGGGCCGACGGTGGAGATCGGCAACACCGACGCCGAAGGCCGCCTGGTGCTGGCCGACGCGCTGGCGCTCGCCGATGAGGAAAAGCCTGATCTGTTGGTCGATCTGGGAACGCTGACGGGTGCGGCGCGGGTCGCATTGGGGCCGGATTTACCGCCTTTTTACACCAACGATGAGACGCTGGCGCAGGACGTGGCACGCTTTGCAAAAGGGGAGCAGGATCCGTTGTGGCGCATGCCGCTGTGGCCGGCCTATGATTCCTGGCTGGATTCGAAGGTCGCCGACATCAACAACGCGCCGTCCGGCGGCTTTGCCGGTTCGATCATTTGCGCGCTGTTCCTGCAGCGCTTCGTCACCGAGGCCAAGAGCTGGCTGCATGTCGATATCTACGGCTGGACGCCGTCGGCCAAACCGGCGCGCCCCGAAGGCGGCGAATGCCAGGCCGCGCGCGCGATCTACAAATTGTTGAGCGAACGCTATGGATGATCCGCGCCTGACGCCGGCACGGCCCGAGATCGCCGCGAAATATCTCGAGGGCAAGGTCAAGGCGGCGCGCTTCGTGACCGGCGAGGAATTTTGCGTGGTCGATGCGATCGCGCCGCTGCGCGAGGCGCCGGCCGCCGACGCGGAGATGGTCACGCAGGCGCTGAAGGGCGAACGCGTCACGGTCTACGACCGCAATGGCGAGGACTTCGCCTGGGGCCAGCTGGGCAGCGACGGTTATGTCGGCTGGATTGCCGATGCCGCGCTCGGCAAGCCCGTAGCCGCACCTACGCACAAGGTCACTGCATTGCGGACCCTCGCGTTTCCGGCCGCATCGATCAAGCAGCCACCGGTCGAGACGCTGCCCTTGGGCGCGCTCGTCACCGTCGTGCGCGAGGACGCCACGTTCGCCGTGACGCGCGAAGGCTGGCACTTGCCGCGCCGGCATGTCGGCTGCATCGATGCGATGGAGCAGGACTTCGTCGCGGTCGCCGAGAGATTTATCGGTACGCCCTATCTGTGGGGCGGCAAGAGCAGTCTTGGGATCGACTGCTCCGGTCTCGTGCAGGTAGCGCTGACCGCAGCCGGCACCGGCTGCCCGCGCGACAGCGACATGCAGCAGGACGGCCTCGGCCGGACGCTTACGCCTGCAGAAGCCAAGCACCTGCAGCGCGGCGATTTGATTTTCTGGAAGGGCCATGTTGCGATCGTGCGCGACGCGAGCACCATCGTCCACGCCAATGCGCATCACATGGCAACGGTGATCGAAAATACCCATGATGCGATCGGCCGCATCAAGGCCGCGGGCAGCAACATCACGTCGATCAAGCGGCTTTAAACGTCCACCGGCCCGTCGGGCACCGCCTCGATCCGGAACGCGGCGGCGAACAGCGCTCGGGTGTAGTCGCTCTGCGGGTTCTTGAACAATTCGGCGGCCGGGCCCTTCTCGACCACCTTGCCGTGACGCATCACGATCAGATGGCTCGCGAGCGATGCGACCACGCGCAGATCGTGCGAGATGAACATGTAGGTCAGGTCGCGCTTGCGCTGCAATTCGCGCAACAGGTCGACCATCTGGGCCTGGAACAGCATGTCGAGCGCGCTGGTGGGCTCGTCCAGCACGACGAAATCCGGCTCCAGCACGATCGCGCGCGCGATCGAGATACGCTGGCGCTGGCCGCCGGAGAATTCATGGGGGTAGCGAAAGCGCGTCTTCGGATCGAGGCCGACATCTTTCAATGCCTTGACCACGCGCGTTTCGCGTTCCTCATAGGTCAATTTGGGCTGATGCACGGTCAACCCCTCGGCGATGATGTCGCCGACCGACATGCGCGGCGAGAGCGCGCCGAACGGATCCTGAAACACGATCTGCATGTCGCGGCGATATGGCAGCATCGCCTTGAAGCGCAGGCCCTGGATGTTGTTGCCGAGGAACACGATCGGCCCGTCCGACGAGATCAGCCGCAGCAGCGCCAGGCCCAGCGTGGTCTTGCCGGAACCGGACTCGCCGACCACGCCGAGCGTCTCGCCCTTGCGCACCGCGAGGCTGACGCCGTCGACTGCCTTGATGTGATCGACCGTTCGGCGCAGCAGGCCGCGCTTGACCGGAAACCAGACTTTTAGATTTTCCGCCGACATCACCACCGGTGAATTGGGACGCGGCGGCGCCGGGTCGGGCTTTGGTTCGGCCGCCAGCAGGTCTTTGGTATACGAATGCTTCGGCGCCGTGAAAACCTGCTCGACCGGTCCCTGCTCGACGATCTTGCCGCCGTTCATGACGCAGACGACGTCGGCAATGCGGCGGACAATGCCGAGATCGTGGGTGATGAACAGCATGCTCATGCCGAGCCGGGTGCGGATTTCCGCCAGCAGCGCCAGGATCTGGGCCTGCACCGTGACATCGAGCGCGGTGGTCGGCTCGTCCGCGATCAACAGGTCCGGCTCGTTGGCGAGCGCCATCGCGATCATGATGCGCTGGCGCTGGCCGCCGGACAATTGGTGCGGATAGCTTTGCAGCCTGCCCTCCGGATCGGGAATACCGACCTGCGTCAAGAGTTCGAGCGTGCGCGCCCGAGCCATGGCGCCGCGGATACCGTTGTGGAGCAGCAATATCTCGCCGATCTGCGCTTCGATCGTGTGCAGCGGATTGAGCGAGGTCATCGGCTCCTGGAAGATGATCGAGATGTCGTTGCCGCGGATTTCGCGCATCTCGTTCTCGGCCGCGGTCAGCAGATCGCGGCCGCGGAAGCGGATGCTGCCGGAGGGATGCGATGCGGTCGGATATGGCAGCAGTTTCAAAATCGATAGCGCGCTGACGGATTTTCCGGACCCGGATTCGCCGACCAGCGCCACGCATTCGCCGCGCTTGATCGAGAACGAGACGCGATCGACGGCAAGAGAATCGCCGAACGCCACCGAGAGGTCGCGAACATCGAGCAAGGGCTGGTTGATGGCGTCCATGCTGCCCTTACCTGAACGTCTTGCGCGGATCGAAGGCGTCGCGCGCGGCCTCGCCGATGAAGATCAGCAGCGACAGCATGATCGCGACCGAGAAGAAGCCGGTGAGGCCGAGCCAGGGCGCCTGCACGTTGGCTTTGGCCTGCGACAGCAGTTCACCCAGCGACGCCGATCCCGGCGGCAGGCCGAAGCCGAGAAAATCGAGTGCGGTCAGCGTCATCACCGACGACGACACGATGAACGGCAGGAACGTCATGGTCGCCACCATCGCGTTCGGCAGCAGGTGCCGGAACATGATCTTGCCATTGGAGACGCCGAGCGCCCGCGCCGCCTGGATATATTCGAAATTACGCCCGCGCAGAAATTCCGCGCGCACCAGCCCGACCAGCGACACCCAGGAGAACAGCAGCAGGATGCCGAGCAGGATGAAGAAGCCCGGCGGCAGCACCGCCGAGATGATCAGCAGCAGATAGAGCGAGGGTATCGCGTTCCAGATCTCGATGAAGCGCTGAAACAACAGATCCAGCATGCCGCCGAAATAGCCCTGCACGCCGCCGGCCGCGATGCCGATGATCGAGGAGAACAACGTCAGCGTCAGGCCGAACAGCACCGAGATCCGGAAGCCGTAGATCAGGCGCGCCACCACGTCGCGGCTCTGGTCGTCGGTGCCGAGCCAGTTATATTCGAGGTCGCGGCAGCCGGTCAGGCCCTTCTTCGCCACCACTTCCTTGCATTGCGCTTCCGTGAGCATCCAGGTCGGCTTCGACGGCGCCGGCGTCGGCAGATCGAGGTTATGCGTCTTGTAGGAATAGCGGATCAGCGGCCAGATCATGGTGCCGCCCTTGTCGGCGATCTGCTTCTGCAAATAGGGATCGCGATAGTCGGCGGTGGTTTCGAAATCACCGCCGAACGTGGTCTCGGAATAGTCGAAAATGACCGGCCAATACAGATGTCCGTCGTATTTGACGACCAGCGGCTTGTCGTTGGCGATGAAATTGGCGAACAGCGAGATCGCGAACAGCACCATGAAGATCCAGAACGACCAGTAGCCGCGGCGGTTGGCCTTGAAATTCTGCCAGCGGCGCTGATTGAGCGGCGATGGCGAGAACCGGGGGCGCGTCATCGGCACGGTCTCGCCGAGCGGCGTTTGCGTCGTGGTCTCGACCGGTTGCGGCGCGGTGATCGTCATCAGACTTCACGCGCCTCGAAATCGATCCGCGGATCGACCCACATATAGGCGAGGTCCGAGATCAGATTGACCACGAGTCCGACCAGCGAAAAGATGAACAGCGTACCGAACACCACCGGATAATCGCGGTTCAATATGCTCTCGAACCCGAGCAGCCCGAGGCCGTCGAGCGAGAAGATGGTCTCGATCAACAGCGATCCGGAGAAGAAGGCGTGGATGAACGCGCTCGGGAAGCCCGCGATCACGATCAGCATCGCGTTGCGGAAGATGTGGTTGTACAGCACCTGGCGTTCGCTGCAGCCCTTGGCGCGCGCCGTCATCACATATTGCTTGCGGATCTCGTCGAGGAACGAGTTCTTGGTCAGGAGCGTCATGGTGGCGAAGGCGCCGAGCGCCATCGAGACCATCGGCAACGTGATGTGCCAGAAATAGTCGAGGATCTTCCAGTACCATGGGAATTGCGCCCAGCCGTCCGAGGTGAGGCCGCGCAGCGGAAAGATGTTGAAAAACGACCCCCCGGCGAACAGGATGATCAGCAGGATGGCGAACAGGAAGCCGGGAATCGCAAAGCCGACGATGATGATCGCCGAGGTCCAGGTATCGAACCGCGATCCGTCCTGCACCGCCTTGCGGATGCCGAGCGGGATCGAGATCAGGTAGGTCAGCAGCGTCATCCAGAGGCCGAGCGATATCGAGACCGGCAGCTTCTCCTTGATCAGCTGGATCACGCTGACGTCGCGAAAATAGCTCTTGCCGAAATCGAAGCGCGCGAAATTCCACAGCATCAGGAGAAAGCGCTCCGGCGCCGGCTTGTCGAAGCCGAATTGCGCTTCCAGCTTCTTGATGAATTCCGGATCGAGCCCCTGCGCGCCCCGGTATTTCGAACTGACGGCATCCGCGGACGCGCCGACCTGACCGCGCGCGCCCATGTCGCCGCCGCCGCCCGATATTCGGGAGGTGCCGCCGGTGTCGGCGCCCGAGAGCTGCGCGAGCACGCGTTCGACCGGCCCGCCCGGCGCGAACTGCACGACCACGAACGATACCAGCAGGATGCCGAGCAAGGTCGGGAACATCAGCAGGACGCGGCGGGCGATATAGCTGGCCATGAATTATTTCGCCTGCTGGAGTTTCGCGGCCTTGTTGGCGTCGTACCACCAGTTCTCCGGCGCTCCGGTGCCTTGCGCGTAGCGTGCCGGTCTCGGCGGATGGGCGAACTGATCCCAATAGGCGATCGGATGGTTGTTACGGAACCACTGCGGCACCCAGTAACGGCCGGCCCGAAACACCCGATCGAGCGCACGGCATGCGATCGTCAAATCGGCGCGCGTCTCGGCGCCGATCGCCTTGTCGACCAGCGCATCGATGGCGGGACTGGCTACTCCCGCCAGATTGTACGATCCGTTGGTGGCGGCTGCCTGCGATGTGAAGTACGGCCGCAGACTGTCGCCCGGCGTCGGCGACATGCTCAGACGCATCGTGGTCACGTCGAAATCAAAGGATTCCACCCGCGCCCGATATTGCACAGCGTCAATCAACCGGATGCTGGCTTCGATGCCGAGCTGACCGAGATTCTTGATGAAGGTCGCGTGATGCGGTTGGAACGACGCCTCATCGAGCAGGAATTCGATTGTAAATATCTCACCGTTCGGCAATACCCGCTTGCCATCCTTGATGGGAATTTTTGCATCCTGCAGCAATTGCTGCGCCTTGCGTAGCAGCGCCCGGTCCTGACCCGATCCATCCGAGACCGGCGGCACGAACGGTTCGCCGAACACCTCGTCGGGCACCTGCCCGCGGAACGGCTCGAGCAGCTTCAGCTCTTCGGGCGAGGGCAAGCCGGTCGCCACCATGTCCGAATTCTGGAACGGTGAAACCGTGCGCGCATAGGCGCCGTACATCACGGTCTTGTTGGTCCATTCGAAATCGAACGCATTGATGACCGCTTCGCGTACCCTTGGGTCTTTGAGCTTGTCGCGACGGGTGTTGAAGAACCAACCCTGGCCACCCGAAGGCAGCTCATCCGGTAGCGTCTCGCGTTTAACCCGACCATCCCTGATCGCAGGGAAATCGTAGCGGGTGGCCCAGATGCGCGCCGTGAATTCCTCGCGGTAGAGATAATTCTTGGCGGTGAAGCCTTCGAACGCGACGTCTCGATCGCGATAGAATTCATAGCGCACGGTGTCGAAGTTGTAGCTGCCGCGGTTGACGGGAAGATCGGCCGCCCACCAATCTTTGACACGGTCGAATTCGACGTAGCGGTTGATCTCGTATTTGCCCACCGTGTACGGCCCCGAGCCGAGCGGAATTTCGGTCGCGTGTTCCTCAAATGACCGCGTCGCGTAATAGGCCTTGGAGAAGATCGGCAAGCTCGCAACATAAAGCGGGACGTCGCGCGCGCGGTTTGGCGCAAACATCACGGCCACCGTTACATCGTCGAGTACCTCGGCCTTCAACATGTCGCGCAATTGGACCACGATCAGCGGGTGGCCTTTTTCCTTCAGCGTGGTGAGCGAGAAGGCAACATCATGCGCCGTCATCTTCGAACCATCGCGGAAGCGAGCCTCGGGACGCATCGTGAATCGGTAGGTAAGCTTGTCGGACGAAATCCATACCGACTTCGCCGCAAGGCCGTACATCGCGTCGGGCTCATCGTTGGCTCGCGCCATCAGCGAATCAAAGGTCAATTCCATACCCTTGGCGCCTTCGCCCTTGAGGATGAAGGCGTTGAACGAATTGAACGTCTGGAAGGACTGATTGTAGGCGCGGGTCGACGGGATCGTGGAAAACAAGCCGCCCTTCGGCGCATCCGGATTGATGTAGTCGAAATGCTTGAAGTCAGCCGGGTATTTCAGGTCGCCGAAGACCGACATGCCGTGCATCTCGGTGCCGCCGTTGTCGGCGGCGACGGGGCGAAATTGGGCTGCACTCAGGGCGAGAACGCCGAGGCCGAGCGCCTGGCGGCGAGACAACAGCGGCACGCGAATGAGCCGGTTCAAGATCGACCACCTGTCTTGGCGGCCTTTGCCGTGTCCCACCACCACAGCGCAGGAAAGCCCGTAACCCCATATTTGGGCAGCGGCTCCGGACGACTTAGCCGGTCCCAGCGCGCGGCACGCTGAAATCCGGCGGCAAATTGCGGGACGACGTAGGCGTTCCAGAGCAAGACCCGATCCAACGCCTTGCAACTTGCGACCAGGTCGGCGCGGTCCTTTGCAAAGATGATGCGCTCGATCAGGGCATCAACCGCGGGATTCTTGATGCCGGGAATATTGCGCGAGCCGGGCCGGTCCGCCGATTCCGACCCGAAGTAATCGCGTTGCTCGTTGCCCGGCGACAGCGTCTGCCCCCAACCGGTCGTCACGATGTCGAAATCGAAACTGCGCAAGCGATTCTGGTACTGCACGCTATCGACGGTACGGATGTTCACGGTGATGCCCAGCCGTTCGATGTAGGGCTTGTAGAAAAGGAGGCTCCGCTCGTCACCCTGGGCCTGGCTCAGGAACTCAACGCTGACGGGTCGGCCTGCCGCATCGACCAGCTTGCGGTCCCGCGTTTCAAAACCCGCCTCCTTGAGCAGGCGCGCGGCTTCACGAAGATTGTTGCGGGCCGCGTCGTCATTACCGCCAACCGGATTCTTGTACGGCGTTGTAAACAGTTCGGCAGGCACCTTGTCGCGCAGCGATTCGAGAATTTTCAGTTCCGCGCCTTCCGGAAGGCCCGTGGCCATGAATTCGGGAATACCGTCGAAATAGCTGCTGTCGCGGTGATATTCCCCGTTCGAGAGCACTCGGTCCGACGTCTCCCAGTCATAGGCAAAGTTGAAAGCACGGCGCAGCCTGACATCGGCAAATAACGGCCGGCGAAGGTTGAACGCGTAACCCTGCATCACCCCCAAGCTCGAGCTGACGAATTTTTCCTTGATGACCCGCTTGTCGCTCACCGCGGGAAAGTCGTAGGCGGTCGACCATTGTTTGCCGCTGCGCTCGTTGAACCAGTCCAACTGGTCGCCCTTGAAAGCCTCGCGTCCGACGGTATCATCTCGAAAAAATTCATACCGGATCTGGTCGAAATTGTTCTGTCCGACGGATACGGGAACATCCTTGCCCCAGTAGTCGGGGACGCGCTCTAGTACGACCGACCGGCTCGCGACAAATTCCTTGATGCGATAGGGTCCCGACCCCAAGGGAATCTCCAGCGTCGTCGCGGTCACGTCGCGCTTGCGCCCCTGTGGATCGTTTCCTTCCCACCAGTGCTTGGGCAGCACGGGGAATTCGCCGGCAATGCTCGGCAGTTCGCGATTCCCTGGACCATCGAAAGTAAATTTGATCTCACGTTCGCCGACCTGTTCGCCCTTGACGATATGCTGGTAATAGGCGCTGTACATCGGACTGTTTTTCTTAAGCGTCTCAAACGAGTAGATGACATCGTCCGGGGTCACGGGCTTGCCATCGTGCCACCGCGCCGTCGCGCGCAATCGGTAGATGACATAGGAAAAATCGTCGGGGTGGGCGGCAGCCTCCGCGAGCAACCCGTAGGCGGTCGACGGTTCATCGAGCGACCGGGTCATCAGCGTCTCGAATATCCGATTGACACCGTCAGCCAGCGACCCCTTCAGCCCATCGACAACAGGATTGAAATTGTCGAAGGTACCGAGTTCGAACAGGCGGACGACGCCACCCTTGGGCGCGTCGGGATTGACGTAGTCATAACGTTTGAAATCGGCAGGATATTTTACGTCGCCGAACATCGAAAGAGCGTGCCGCCATTTCAGTCCGTCGGGAGCTGCTTGCGCCTGCGCCGTTTCAATCGCGGAAATATTCGCGGTGATGCCGAGCGCCGGGGCCATCGCGGCCACGGCGCCGCCTTGCAGGAGATGTCGTCGGGTGATCGCCAATGCAGAATTCCTGTTGCTGAGAGCTTGGGGCGTGATCCTCATCGGAAACCGGTTCCCGGATCGTGCCTCAGTGAGGACCCAATATAAGGCAATGGTTCGGCAAATTACGTTGCTTTTTCCTCATGATAGCAACCCATGAGCGGCGCCGCTGCGGCGAAACGTCCCGGTAACAACAACGCGATGCGGGATACGCAAACGGCCAGGCAATGCCTGGCCGTGCTGTCGCCTAAGTCCATGCCGGACTATCGAAATGTTATTTCGCCGCCGTCGGCAGCGGGACCGGCTTGTCCGCCAGCGTCGCCAGATAGGCGATCACATCAGCCCGCTCGCTGTCCTTGCTGATGCCGGCAAAGCCCATCGCGGTGCCGGGAATGAAGGCCTTCGGGTTGGCGAGGAATTTGTTGAGGTCGTCAAACGTCCACTCGCCGCCCTTGGCCTTCATGGCAGCCGAGAAATTGAAGCCGGCTTTGCCCTCGCCCTTCTTCTCGTTGACGATACCAAACAGGTTCGGGCCGACCCGGTTCGGGCCACCCTTTTCGAAGGTATGGCAGGCGGCGCATTTCTTGGCGGCGCCGGCGCCCTTTTCGACGGAGGCGGTCTGCAGCAGCTTCTCGATCGGCTCGGACGGCGCGGCGGCGGCTTCCTTGCCGCTGGGCGCGGCTTCCTTCACGGCAATCTCGAAGCCCGGCTTTTCCGGCATTTTCGGCGAGAAGACCGCGTTGGCCGCAAAGCTCGTCACCAGGACCAGGATGCAGGTGCCGAGAATGGCGCCGATAATCTTGTTGAGTTCGAAGGAGTCCATAGTGGCTCAGGCTCCAGGCCGGAAAAGGTCGACGTAAAGGCCGGCAAAACGGCCGCGGATGCGCATCAGGAATCAGGCTCTCGCACCGCACCCTCAGCACGGTTGAGATATCGGTTTGCCCGGGCTCTGGCAACCCGTATAAACGCCTCGACTTTCCGCCAATCCCCATTATTTCCGGCCTGTTTTCGCTGGCCCGTGACCTCGCGCCCCATGACCGAAAACCGCACTCTGGTGCTGATTCCCGCCCGCATGGCCGCCACGCGGCTGCCCGGCAAACCGCTGCTGGACATCGGCGGGGTACCGATGATCGTCCATGTGCTGCGCCGGGCCGAAGCCGCCGGGGTCGGCCGGGTGGCGGTCGCCACCGACACCCCCGAAATCGCCGCCGCCGTAACGGCCCATGGCGGTCTCGCAGTCATGACCCGCCCCGACCATCCCTCCGGCTCGGACCGGATTTACGAGGCGCTGAAAACGCTCGATCCGGACGGCAAGGCCGAGATCGTGGTCAATCTGCAGGGCGATTTTCCGACCATTTCACCGGACAATATCCGCGACGTGCTGCCGCCGCTCGCCGATCCGGCGGTCGATATCGCAACGCTCGCGGCCCAGATCCATACCGAGGAAGAGGACCTCGCGCCGAGCGTCGTCAAGGCGATCGGCTCGCCGATCGGCCCGCGGCGGTTGCGGGCGCTCTACTTTACGCGGGCGACGGCGCCCACCGGCGACGGGCCGCGCTATCATCATATCGGTCTCTACGCCTATCGCCGCGCCGCGCTGGAGCGCTTTGTCCTGCTGCCGCCCTCGCCACTGGAGCAGCAAGAGAAACTGGAGCAACTTCGGGCGCTGGAAGCCGGCATGCGGATCGATGTCATGATCGTGGACACGGTTCCGCGCGGCGTGGATACCCCGGCCGACCTCGAAACCGCCCGCCAGATACTAGCCAAAGGCTGAACCGCTGCTAAAAGGCGCGGCAGGAAAGACAATATGACAAAAAAGCTGAAAATCGCATTCCAGGGCGAGCCTGGCGCGAACTCCCATATCGCCATCGTCGAGGCCTATCCGGACGCCGAGCCGCTGCCCTGCCCGACCTTCGAGGACGCACTGGCCGCGATCTCCTCCGGGGAAGCCGATCTCGGGATGATCCCGATCGAGAATTCGGTCGCCGGCCGCGTTGCTGACGTCCATCATCTGCTGCCGCAGTCCGGGCTCGTCATCGTCGGCGAATGGTTCTTGCCGATCCACCACCAGATGATGGCGCCGCGCGGCGCCAAGCTTGCCGACATCAAGACCGTCGAGAGCCACGTCCACGCGCTGGGCCAGTGCCGCCGCATCATCCGCAAGCTCGGCATCAGGCCGATCGTCTCGGGCGACACCGCAGGAAGCGCGCGGATCGTCGCCGAACGCGGCGACAAGAGCTGCGCGTCGATCGCCTCCCGGCTCGCCGCCGATATCTACGGCCTCGATATCCTGGCCGAGGATGTCGAGGACGAGACCCACAACACCACCCGCTTTGTGGTGCTGGCGCGCGAAGCCAAATGGGCCGAACGGGGATCGGGGCCGCTCGTCACCAGTTTTGTCTTCCGGGTGCGCAACCTGCCCGCCGCGCTCTACAAGGCGCTCGGCGGCTTTGCCACCAACGGCGTCAACATGACCAAGCTGGAAAGCTACATGGTCGACGGCGAATTCTTCGCCACGCAATTTTACGCCGATGTCGACGGCCATCCCGACGACAAGGGCCTGGCGTTCGCGCTGGAGGAATTGAAATTCTTCTCCCGCGAATTCCGCATCGTCGGCGTCTATCCGGCGCAACCCTTCCGCGCGACGTTCAGCGAGGGGACGGATTAGGTTTCGCAACGCGTCGTCCCGGCGCAGGCCGGGACGCAGGAATCTATGCGGCGGCGTTGCCGTTCAGCCCAAACGCTTCCGCCAGCAGACTATACGATTTCTTGCGCGCGTCATGATCGTAGACGGCGGTGATGATCATCAGTTCATCCGGCTGGCTTGCCGCGATCATCGGCTGCAGTTTTGCCATCAGCGTGGCCGGGCTACCGACGAACAGCCGCGAGCGGTTGCGCGCGATCGAGGCGCGCTCGGCAGCGCTGTAATTATAGGCCAGCGCCTCCTCGACATCAGGCAATGGCAGATATTGGCCGCGATCGCGGCGCAGCCGATTGAGGTCCGCCGACGATGCGAGTTTCTCGGCTTCCGCGTCGGTCTCAGCCGCGATGGCGGCGATGGCCAGAATGGCATGAGGGGTGGTGCGCCAGCCGGATGGCTTGAAGCGCGCGCGGTAGTGCGTCAACGCCTCGACCGCGTCATACGATGCGAAGTGATGTGCGAACGCAAAGCCCATGCCGACCTGGGCGGCAAGTTCTGACGAGTAGTCGCTGGAGCCGAGCAGCCAGATCGGCGGCAGCGGCGAATCGTCCGGCATCGCCACCACATTGTTGTAGGGATGGCCGGCCGGGAAATCGCGCGTCTCCCACAGCGTCAGTTCGCTCAGCCGTTCGAGGAAATCGTCGCCCTCGCGCTTGTCGAGCCGGCTGCGCAGCGCATAGGCCGTCGCGCCGTCGGTGCCGGGCGCGCGGCCGAGGCCGAGATCGATCCGGCCGGGGAACAGCGCCTCCAGCATCTTGAAGCGCTCGGCCACGACCAGCGGCGCATGGTTGGGCAGCATCACGCCGCCGGAGCCGACGCGGATGTTCTGGGTTACCGCTGCGATCTGCCCGATCATGATGTCGGGCGCGGGGCTCGCCACCGAGGCGAGGTTGTGATGTTCGGCCAGCCAGTACCTGACATAGCCGAGCCCATCGACATGGCGCGCCAGATCGATGCTGTTGCGCAGGGCGGCAGCGGGTTTGGTGCCGGTGGTGACGACGGAAAGGTCGAGAACTGAAAGCGGGATCATCGGCCTAAGCTAGTGCGGTGGGCGGGAGCCACAAAGGCCCGGCGCGCGCAGATCAGGCCCGCGCCGACGGGAACGGAGAGGTCGGGCGGCTTCAGCCAAAGTGGGACGATATATGACATTTACATTACTTTCGCATCTGCCCACCTTCCGGCGCCGGGACGATTTCGTGGCGCTTTGGCAGCAATTTTGCTTGTAAATCTACGGTTCTTGTCTGCAAAGCCCCGGTCTCGACACGGCCCACTTTTCCGATCCCATGGTCATAATTTCTATATTTTCTATCAATATTGGGCAAATTCCCACCCGCAATGGGCTGTTTGATTGGTCTCGTTTGGCTTATTTTAGCTGATCGTCGCTAGGCCTGCCGTCCGTATCCTCCGCACGTATCTTTGGAGCTTGTGAGTGCCATGTCCGAAGTAAAGTCCGCCGCGCTCCACCAGCCGAAAATCTCGTTTGAGTTCTTCCCGCCCAAAACCGAGGAGATGGAACGCTCGCTCTGGGAAACCATCAACCGGCTGGCGCCGCTAACCCCTAATTTCGTGTCGGTGACCTATGGCGCCGGCGGCTCCACGCGCGAGCGCACCCATTCGACCATCGCCCGCATCCTGAAAGAGACCAGCCTCACGCCGGCCGCGCACCTGACCTGCGTTGGTGCGCCCCGGAGCGAGATCGACGACGTGGTCGCGCGCTATCATGAGATCGGCGTCCGCCACATCGTGGCGCTGCGCGGCGATCCCACCACCGGCATCGGCACCACCTATCAGGCCCATCCCGACGGCTATCAATCTTCGCCCGACCTGATCGCCGGCATCAAGAAGCGCTACCCGGATTTTGAAATCTCGGTCTCGGCCTATCCGGAGAAGCATCCGGAGAGCCGGGATATCGACGCCGACATCGATACGCTTCAGGCCAAGATCGACGCGGGCGCCGACCGCGCCATCACCCAGGTGTTCTTCGATAATGATCTTTATCTGCGCTATCTCGACCGCGTCCGCGCCCGCGGCATCAATATCCCGATCGTGCCCGGCATCATGCCGATGCACAATTTCAAGCAGGCCCGCAGTTTCGTGACCCGTGCCGGCACCACCGTGCCCTCCTGGCTGGCCGACAAGTTCGAAGGGCTCGACGACGACGCCGAGACGCGCAAGCTCGTGGCAGCCACGGTTGCCGCCGGGCAGGTGCACAAACTCGCCAAGCAAGGCATCGACACCTTTCATTTCTACACCATGAACCGCGCGGACCTCGTGTTCGCGATCAGCCATTTGCTGGGCATCCGTCCCAATGGCGCACAGAAAGCTGCCTGATCACATGACCGTACCTGTTTCCCCGAAGCGAACCGCCCTGCTCGCGGCTGCCCGCGAACGCATCCTGGTGCTCGACGGCGCCATGGGCACCATGATCCAGGGCCTGCAATATGACGAGGCCGCATTCCGCGGCGAGCGTTTCCGGGATTTCCATCGCGACGTCCGCGGAAACAATGATTTGCTGATCCTCACCCAGCCGAAGGCGATCGAGGACATCCACGCCGCTTACTTGCGCGCCGGCGCCGATATCGTCGCGACCAACACCTTCTCCTCGACCTCGATCGCGCAGGCCGACTACGACATGTCGGACCTCGCCTATGAACTCAACCGCGACGGCGCACAGCTCTGCCGCAACGCCGCCGCACGCGTCACCGCCGAAGACGGCAAGCCGCGCTTCGTCGCCGGCGCGCTCGGTCCGACCAACCGTACCGCCTCGATCTCGCCCGACGTGTCCAACCCCGGCTACCGCGCCGTCACCTTCGACGATCTGCGCAAGGCTTACGGCGAACAGATCAACGGCCTGCTCGATGGCGGCGCCGATTTGCTGCTGGTCGAGACCATCTTCGATACACTGAACGCCAAGGCCGCGCTCTACGCGATCTCGGAAATCTGCGAACAGCGCAATATCGACGTGCCGGTGATGATCTCGGGCACGATTACCGACAAATCCGGCCGACTGCTCTCCGGGCAATTGCCGGAAGCGTTCTGGAATTCGGTGCGGCACGCCAGGCCCGCCACCATCGGCTTCAACTGCGCGCTCGGCGCCGAGGATTTGCGCGCCCACATCGCCGATATCGGCCGCGTCGCCGATACGCTGGTTTGCGCCTATCCCAACGCCGGCCTGCCCAATGAATTCGGCCAGTATGACGAGAGCCCGGAATATATGGCGCGGCTGATCGGCGAATTCGCCGAGGCGGGTCTGGTCAACATCGTCGGCGGCTGCTGCGGCACCACGCCGGACCATATCGCGGCGATTGCCGCTGCCGTCGCCCCGCACAAGCCCCGCATCGTTCCCGTGATCGAGCCGCGGCTGCGGCTCTCCGGGCTGGAGCCATTTGAACTGACGCCCGCGATCCCGTTTGTGAACGTCGGCGAACGCACCAACGTCACCGGGTCGGCAAAATTCCGCAAGCTGATCACCGCGGGCGATTACACCGCCGCCCTTCAGGTGGCGCGCGACCAGGTCGAGAACGGCGCCCAGATCATCGACGTCAACATGGACGAGGGCCTGCTGGATTCCGAAGCCGCGATGGTGACGTTCCTCAACCTCGTCGCCGCCGAGCCCGATATCGCCCGCGTCCCCGTCATGGTGGACTCCTCGAAATTCACCGTGATCGAAGCCGGCCTGAAATGCGTTCAGGGCAAGCCGGTGGTGAATTCGATCTCGATGAAGGAGGGCGTCGAGAAATTCATCCACGAGGCCCGCATCGCGCAGCGCCATGGCGCGGCCGTCGTGGTGATGGCGTTCGACGAGGTCGGGCAGGCCGATACGTTTGCGCGCAAGACCGAAATCTGCAAACGCGCCTACGACATCCTGGTCGGCGAACTCGGCTTCCCCCCCGAAGACATCATCTTCGATCCGAATATCTTCGCGATCGCGACCGGGCTCGAGGAGCACAATAATTACGGCGTCGACTTCATCGAGGCGACGCGCTGGATCCGCCAGAACCTGCCGCATGCCCACATTTCCGGCGGCGTCTCCAATCTGTCGTTCTCGTTCCGCGGCAACGAGCCGGTGCGCGAGGCGATGCATTCGGTGTTCCTGTATCACGCCATCAAGGCCGGCATGGACATGGGCATCGTCAATGCCGGGCAGATGATCGTCTATGACGACATCGATCCCGAACTGCGCCAGGTGTGCGAGGACGTCATCCTCAACCGCGACCCCGGCGCGTCTGAGCGGCTGCTGGCGCTGGCGGAGAAATTCCGCGGCAAGGAGAAGCAGACCAAGGAGCAGGATCTGGCCTGGCGCGAATGGCCGGTCGAGAAGCGGCTGTCCCATGCGCTGGTGCACGGCATCACCGAATATATCGAGGAAGACACCGAAGCGGTGCGCAAGACCGTGGAGCGGCCACTCAACGTGATCGAAGGCCCGCTGATGGACGGCATGAACATCGTCGGCGACCTCTTTGGCGACGGCAAGATGTTCCTGCCGCAGGTGGTGAAATCCGCCCGCGTGATGAAGCAGGCGGTGGCCTATCTGATGCCGTTCATGGAAGAGGAAAAGGCGCGCAACCTCGCCAATGGCGTCGCCTCCGACGGCCGCAACGCCGCCGGCAAGATCGTGCTCGCGACCGTCAAGGGCGACGTCCACGACATCGGCAAGAACATCGTCGGCATCGTGCTGCAATGTAACAACTTTGAGGTCATCGACCTCGGCGTCATGGTGCCGGCGTCCAAGATCATCGAGACCGCCAAGGCCGAGGGCGCCGACATCATCGGGCTGTCTGGCCTGATCACGCCCTCGCTCGACGAGATGAGTTTCCTGGCCGGCGAGATGCAGCGCAACAACATGAACATGCCGCTGCTGATCGGCGGTGCCACCACGAGCCGCGTCCACACCGCCGTGAAGATCGACCCCAACTACAAGGGCGGCCCGGTGGTGCATGTCAACGACGCCAGCCGCGCCGTCGGCGTCGCCTCCTCGCTGCTGTCGCCCGATCGCCGCGAGGCCTATGCCGCCGACGTCAGGGCCGAATACGCCAGGATTTCCGAGGCGCATTTCCGCGCCCAGGCCGACAAGAAGCGGCTGACGCTCGCCAGTGCCCGCGCCAACGCCATGAAGATCGACTTTGCCGAGGCGCCGCCGACGAAGCCGGCATTCTTCGGCATCCGGAGTTTCGATACCTATGACCTCGCGGAGCTGGCCGAATACATCGACTGGACGCCGTTCTTCCAGACCTGGGAACTGACCGGGCGATACCCCGCCATTCTCGACGATCCCAAGGTCGGCGAAGTCGCGCGATCGCTCCATGACGATGCGCGCAAGATGCTGGACCAGATCATCAAGGAGAAATGGTTCACCGCGCGCGCCACCATCGGCTTCTGGCCCGCGAACGCTGATGGCGACGATATCGCGGTCTATGCCGACGATAGCCGCAAGAAACAGATCGCGACCTTCCACACACTGCGTCAGCAACTGGAGAAGCGCGAAGGCCGTTTCAATTCGGCGCTGTCGGACTTCATCGCACCGGCCGCTTCCGGCGTGCCCGACTATATCGGCGCCTTCGTCGTCACCGCCGGGATCGGCGAGGATGTGGTCGCCGACCGCTTCAAGAACGCCAATGACGATTATTCCTCGATCCTGTGCAAGGCGCTGGCCGATCGTCTCGCCGAAGCCTTCGCCGAGCGCATGCATGCGCGCGTGCGCCGCGAGTTCTGGGGCTATGCACCGGACGAGCAGCTTTCGCCGGATCAATTGATATCTGAACAATATGCCGGCATCCGCCCGGCGCCCGGCTATCCCGCGCAGCCCGATCACACCGAAAAGGCGACGCTGTTCCGCCTGCTCGATGCGGAGAACACGGCCGGCGTCAAGCTGACCGAGAGCTTTGCGATGTGGCCGGGCTCGTCGGTGTCCGGGCTCTATTTCAGCCATCCCGAGAGCTTCTATTTCGGCGTCGGCAAGATCGAGCGCGACCAGGTCGAGGATTATGCCGCGCGCAAGGGCATGAGCGTCACCGAGACCGAGCGCTGGTTGGCGCCGGTGTTGAATTATATCCCCTCGCAGAATCAGCCGGCCGCTCCCGCACCTGCGCCGATCGCAGCGGTTCCGGCCAACGACGTCGCTTCGCATCCGCCGGGCTGCACCTGCGCGGTGCATCTGGCGTATCGCAAGAAGGCGGTGGGGGCCTGATCTGTCATCACCGGGCTTGACCCGGTGATCCATCTTCGGGAGACTCTTGCGAAGGTGATGGATGCCCGGGTCAAGCCCGGGCATGACGAGAACCCGAGGCTCTCCCCCATGAAATTCTTCTCCTTCTGGAGATCGCTGGCGAGTTTTCGGGTTCGCATCGCGCTCAACCTCAAAAACATTCCAACAGAAGTCGTGTTCGTCGATCTCGACGCCGACGCGCACCGCGCGGAAGCCTATCGCCGCGTCAATCCACAGATGGCCCTGCCGTCGCTGGTGCTGGATGACGGCACGGTGCTGTTCCAGTCGCTCGCGATCCTCGAATATCTCGAGGAGACCCATCCGGCCCCGCCGCTGTTGCCGAAGGACGCCGGCGGCCGCGCCCGGGTGCGGGGGCTCGCCGCAATGGTCGCCTGCGAGGGCCATCCGCTGCTGACCCCGCGCGTGCGCCGCTATCTCGATCATGAACTGAATTTGCGCGACACCCAACAGGCCGCCTGGCGCCGGCACTGGACCGTGGAGACGCTGGCCGCCCTCGAAGGCCATCTCGGCGGCAACAAGGATACCGGGCATTTCTGCCACGGCGATGCGCCTGGTTTCGCCGACATCTGCATGGTCGGCCACGTCACCGCGGCGGTCAATCAGCAGATCGACCTTTCGCCCTATCCGACCGTGAAGCGCATTTTCGAAACCGCGATGGCGCTGCCGGAATTCGCCAAGGCGCATCCATCGATGCAGCCCGATACGCCCGAGGCGATGCGGGTGAAGAAGTAAGTGGATTGGCACGCCTTTCCGTCACCACTGGTCGTCCCGGCGAACGCCGGGAGCCATACCGCGTGATCTCTCGATGAAGCCGCAATATCGGACACCTTTCGCAAAACTGCTTCCTGTGGTTCTGGGTCCCGGCTCAAGGCCGGGACGACGGCGGAGTTTGTTGTTGCACCGCCGGACACGCATTGCCCATTGAACAGCGCCTGATCCCGCTCCTATTTCCGTCAATTTTGACCGCTATGCATAACACCAGTAGTTTGCGCGAGGCGTGGCCCGAAGGGCCGCCGTCATTTCAGATTGAAGCGGTTTTCCCGAATGCGAATGACAAACGCGGCATGGTTGGCCATCGGATTTTTATCCGTTCATTTTGGGCTGCTTGACAGCGCCAAATGCCAGACGTCGCTCGTCCCTCCGCCGGCCAGGTCAGCGCCATCGCCAGATGTGGATGCGTTACCTCCAGCGGTGATCCGGGCTGCGCCAATGACGGCCGACGATACGCCTCCACCACGGGCGACCGCCAGGCGCTCGGCGACACCCATCGCCGGGGACACACCGAAACCGGCCGCCGACCACGATGGCTTCACGGCGAGCATCGAAGACGAGCCCGTTCCAAAACTACCGGACCTGCAACGCCCAGCCAAACGGCCGAAGTCCGTGAAAGAGCCCGATGGCATCGCCGGGCGATCGCCGGCCGATTTCCCGGATGATGAGCCGCTGCGGCGCAAGCTGACGATCTGCCGCGACTGCAAATAATCGCGGCCGGATGACGGCCGAGCTTTACCCCTTCGGCGGATCGAGCCGCTGCAAGATTTCCTGGAACGGCGGCAACGCCTCGCAACGCGCGGCGTGGGCCTGCAGCGCCGGATAGCGCGCGTCGAACAGCGCGGGATGGGCTTCGCCGGTGAAGCGCAGCGCGCAGGCAACCATGATGTCGGCATGGCCGATACGATCGCCGAACCAATAGAGAGTTGCGATCGCCTCGCGCTCCCTTTCCAGCATGCTGAGCACGCCGCCGATCTGCGCCTCGCAGCGCTCGACCCAGAGCGCCAACTGGTCCTTGCGCAGCACCCGCTCGTAGATCAGGCTGACCGCCTTGTCGGCAAGACCGCTGCCGAGCGCACAGATGCGCAATTGGCGGCGGCGTAAGTCGCCTCGCTCGGCCATCATCGCCGTTTCCGGGCCGACCAACTCGTCGAGCGAATCCAGGATCGACGCGCTCTCGATCAGCGCCTCGCCGCTGTCGAGCACCAGCGTCGGCACCCGGCGCAGCGGATTATACGGCGCGATCTTGTCGGCATCGCCGAAGGTCGACCACGGCTTGTGCTCGAACGGCAGGCCATAGAGCCGCAGTGCAATCGCGACGCGGCGGACGAAGGGGGAGTCGTATTGGCCGATCAGGAACATGGTGTGCTCGCTCTTGTCATGGCCGGGCTTGACCCGGCCATCCACGTCTTACTAACTACCAGACCTTAAAGACGTGGATGCCCGGATCAAGTCCGGGCATGACATCCGAGACCGAAGGACCGACATGCGCTTATCCCTGGTTCTCCTCACGCTGTCAGCACTGTTCGCCGCCGCAGCCCACGCCCAATCCGGCAGCATCGGCTTCCAGTCGCCGTCGAAAAACATCGCCTGCCAGTATTTCGACTACGACAACCAGAACACGCTTCGCTGCGACATCATGGAAGCGTCAGTGACCGCGCGCCGGCCGGCCGATTGCGATCTCGAATGGGGCAAGGCGTTCGAGATGCGCTCGAAGGGCAGCGCCGTGCGGCTCTGCTACGGCGACACGGTGATGGACCCGAAGCTGCCGGTGCTGGCCTATGGCGCGGTCTGGCAACGCGGCGGATTTACCTGCACGTCGGAGCAGGCCGGTGTGACGTGTTTCAATGCGGAGCGGCGCGGGTTTTCGATCGCGCGCGCGAAACAAGATTTGTTTTAGGGTGATTCGCTCCCTTCTCCGTCATGGCCGGGCTTGACCCGGCCATCCACGTCTTTGGTTCCTCATCAAGAAGGCAAGACGTGGATTACCGGGACAAGCCCGGTGATGACGAGTGCGAGAGCGCAGGCGAAATCACTCAATAATCGCCACATGCCCCGCCGCGTCACGCCGCGCCGTACCATCCAGCCGCGGATCGTCCTCGATCTCGATTTGCAACCGGAAGGCGCGAAAGCCGGAACGCTGGTAGAAGGCGACCGCGCCCGGATGATCGTGGGTGCAGGTGTGCAGCCAGAGCCGCGCGATCGGCCGCGACCAGGCAAGCTCCAGCGCGCGGTTCATCAGCCAGCGCCCGGCGCCGCTGCCGATCAGTTTTGCGGTGACGCCGAAGAACACGATCTCGCATTGGCCGGCATCGCGAAAATCCAGCTCCAACATGCCCTCGTCGCGCCCCTCATGCGCCAGCGCATAGTTTTCCACCAGCGGTGAATGAAGGATCGCGGTCAGTTCGGCGTCCGGCATCCTGACCCTGGAAAACCACAGCCATTCTTCGCCAACGCGGCGAAAGAGGTCGCGATACCAATCGAGCTCGGGCGCTTCGACGCGCCGCAGCGTCCATGCGCCCGCAGGGTCCGACGGGATCACCGGGCGTTTGGTCATCTCCAGATGCGTCACGACGTTGGCGATCTTGCCGGCGGGAACGTCGAACTCGCCGTTGGGGAGGACAACCACCTCTATTCCCCCTCGTCACTCGCCAGCAGTCCCTTCACCGCCCTCGCCCACCCGGCGAGCTTCCGCTCCCGCGTGGCCTGGCTCATGTTCGGCTTGAAGCGATGCTCCAGCCGCCAATTGTCGGCGAATTTTGCAGGCTCGGGATAGACGCCGGCGTGCAACCCGGCGAGATAGGCGGCGCCGAGCGCCGTGGTTTCCTGGATCGTCGGGCGATCGACCGGCGCGTCGAGCAGGTCAGCGAGGCGCTGCATGGTCCAGTCGGAGGCGGTCATGCCGCCGTCGACGCGGAGCACGATGTTGGCGGCGTTTCCATCGGGCCAGTCGGCGCGCATCGCGGCCCACAGGTCGAAGGTCTGGTAACACACGCTCTCCAACGCGGCGTGCGCGAGTTCGGCAGGGCCGGTGTTGCGGGTGAGGCCGAAGAGCGCGCCGCGTACGCGCGGATTCCAGTAGGGCGCTCCCAGGCCGACGAAGGCCGGCACCAGATAGACGCTCTGCATGGAATCGGATTTGTCCGCCAAGGGTCCGGTCTCGGATGCCTGCTTGATGATGCCAAGGCCGTCGCGCAGCCATTGCACGGCGCTTCCCGCAACGAAGATCGAGCCTTCCAGCGCGTAGGTACGCTTGCCGCTCAACTGATAGGCGATGGTGGTGAGCAGCTTGTTCTTCGAGGCCACCGGCGTGGTGCCGGTGTTGAGCAGGGCAAAACAGCCGGTGCCGTAGGTCGATTTCATCATGCCGGGGGTGAAGCAGGCCTGTCCGATGGTCGCGGCCTGCTGGTCGCCGGCGATGCCGGCAATGGCGATCGGTCCGCCGAACAGGCTTGGGTCGCTGTCGCCGAATTTGGCCGAAGAATCCTTCACCTCGGGCAGCATCGAGCGCGGCACGCGCAACAGTTTCAGCAGGTCGTCATCCCACTCACCGGTATGGATGTTGAACAGCAGCGTGCGCGAGGCGTTGGTGGCGTCGGTCGCATGCACCTTTCCGCCGGTCAGCCGCCACAATAGATAGCAATCGACGGTGCCGAACAGCAATTCGCCGCGCGCGGCGCGTTCGCGCGCGCCGGGCACGTGATCGAGGATCCAGGCGACTTTCGTGCCCGAAAAATAGGGATCGATGATCAGGCCGGTCTTGGCCGAGATCGCGGGCTCGTGGCCCTCGCTCTTCAGTTTGGCGCAGATGTCGGCGGTGCGGCGATCCTGCCAGACGATGGCGCGGTGCACGGCCTGGCCCGTGGCGCGGTCCCACACCACCGTCGTCTCGCGCTGGTTGGTGATGCCGATCGCGGCGATGTCTTTCGCCTTGAGGCCCGCGCGCTCCAGCGCGTCGCGGCAGACCATCACGGTCGAGGTCCAGATGTCCTCCGGCTCGTGCTCGACCCAGCCGGACGCCGGAAAATGCTGCGGGAATTCAGCCTGCGCGGTCGCGGCGATCGAGATGTCGCCGCGGAACACGATGGCGCGCGAGGACGTGGTGCCCTGATCGATGGCCAGAACGAAGGACATGATGGTGACTCCTCGCGTTGCTTCCCGAATGGTTGGTGGTTGGGGCAAGGAAAGGGGATTGGCGGAGGAAGGTCAATATCTCACCGTCGTCCCGGCCTTGAGCCCGGACCCATGCACCGCGTCCCACCGATTTTGGCACACGTCACGACCTTTTTTCGATCGATAGCACAACGCGGTATGGGTCCCGGCGTTCGCCGGGACAACGCGTTGAGAGAGCGCCGAAGCTTACGTCGCCGCGGTCGTAACCCCGCCGTCCACCACAATCGTCTGGCCGGTCATGAAGGTCGACGCATCCGACGCGAGATAGGCGACGGCGCCGGCGATTTCGTCGGGTTCGCCGATGCGGCGCAGCGGGGTTGAGGCGGTGCGGCGCTTGAGGTTTTCGGGGTCTTCCCACAGCGCGCGGGCGAAATCGGTCTTGACCAGGCCCGGCGCCACGCAATTGACGCGGACGCCCTTCGGGCCCCACTCGCCGGCAAGGCTGCGGCACAGCGAGAAATCCGCCGCCTTGGAGATGCCGTAGGCGCCGATCACGGTGGAGCCGCGAAAGCCGCCGATCGAGGAGATGATCACGACCGAGCCATTGCCGCGCGCCGCCATTTGCGGGATCGCCTGCGCGCACAGCCAGATGTTGCTCTTGACGTTGCTGCCCATGATCTTGTCGAAGGCCTCGTCCTTGATGTCGAGCAAGGGGCCGTAATAGGGATTGACCGCGGCATTACAGACGAGGATGTCGACCTTGCCGTAGTGCTTCGTCGTGCCCGAGATCAGGCCGTCGACCTCCTCGCGGCGCGAAATGTTGCAGGGAATGACATGGGCATCGCCGCCGGCCTTCTTGATGCCCTCGGCGACTTCCATGCAGGCATCCGCCTTGCGGCTGGAGATCACCACCTTGGCGCCAAGCTTTGCCAAGAGCTCCGCCGAGGAGCGGCCGATGCCGCGGCTCGAGCCGGTGATGACGGCGACCTTGCCGGTGAGATCGAACGGGGTGTTTTTCATTGTTTGCCTCCCTCTTCTTTTCGTCTTTGTTCGTTTCGGTGTCTGCCGTCATGCCCGGGCTTGACCCAGGCATCCACGACTTACTTTCCTTGTGGCCAAGACGTGGATGGCCGGGACAAGCCCGGCCATGACGATCTCTGGTCATTGCGGGGCAATGCGAAGCATCGAACCCGCAATCGCGAGATTCCCCGATGTGCAATTGCACATCTGAGGTTCACGACTTCGTCGTGCCCCGGAACGACGGAGTCAGATCAACCCGCCCGCATCGGTCACACGGCGCAAATGATAGTCCGTGTCGCCAAACGTGTTCTCGATCATGGTCAGCCGCTTGAAGTAGTGGCCAATCTTGGCTTCCTGCGTCATGCCGATGCCACCGTGAAGCTGGATCGACTGCTGGCCGACGAATTTCAACGATTTTCCGATTTGCACCTTGGCTGCCGCCACGGCGGTGGCGCGTTCCTTGGCGTTGTCGAAATCCGCCGCCATGGTCGCGAACATCGACATGCTGCGGGCCTGCTCGACGGCGACGAACATGTCGGCGGCGCGGTGCTGCAGGGTCTGGAAGGTGCCGATCGCGACGCCGAACTGCTTGCGGGTCTTGAGGTACTCGACCGTGGACTTCAGCGATTCATCCATCGCACCGACGGCTTCGGCGCACATCGCGGTGCGGGCGTCGTCGACCACGCGCTCGATCAGGTCGATGGCGTTGTCGGGATTGCCGATTGCCGCATCCGCGCCGACCTCGACGCCGGTCAGCGTGATGTCGGCGGCGTGCAGGCCGTCCTGGGTCGGATAGCCCTTGCGGCCAACGCCCTTGGCGTTGGCCGGCACCAGAAACACGCCGATGCCGTTCCGGTCGCGCCGCGCACCTGACGTGCGCGCGGTGACGATCAGGGTGTCGGCATTCTCGCCGTTGATCACGACGAATTTCTCGCCGTCGATCACCCAGCCTGCGCCCTTTTTCTTCGCCGTGGTGGCGACGTCCGAGAGATCGTAGCGCGAGTTCTTCTCGAGCTGCGCGAAGGCAAAGGTCTTGCTGCCGTCGATGATGCCCGGGATATAGGCTGCCTTCTGCTCGGCCGAGCCGCCATGGCGCAGGAAGCCGCCGGCGATCACGACGGTGGCCAGATAGGGCTCCAGCACCAGCGCTTTGCCCATCGCTTCCATCACGATCATGGTTTCGACAGCGCCGGCGCCGAAGCCGCCGTCTTCTTCCGAGAACGGAAGCCCGAGCAGGCCCTGTTCGGCAAGCTTGCCCCACACGGCCTTGCTCCAGCCGCCCTTCTCGGCGCGGTATTTCTTGCGGGAGTCGAAATCGTAGCTGTCGTTCAAGAGACCGTCGACGCTCTCCTTGAGAAGCCGTTGCTCCTCGGACAAATCAAAATCCATGTTCGTTACTCTCTCCGGCTATCGATGCGAGGCGACGCTGCCGCCCGGTTTTCTCTTCGTCATCCCCGCGAATGCGGGGATCCAGTAATCGCTGTGGTCTCGCTAGTCACGACCGCCGCGGCGTACCGGGTCCTCGCCTGCGCGCGGGGACGACGCCTGTTGTATGGCCCGGGCCTTAGAGCCCCAGCACCGCCTTGGTGATGATGTTGCGCTGGATCTCGTTGGAGCCGCCGTAGATCGAGACCTTGCGGTTGTTGAAGTAGCTCGGCGCGATCTGCGCGGTCCAGTCCATCGCCTCGTTGGAGCCGTCGTCGCCATGCTCGTCATAGGGCGCGGCGAACGGGCCGATCACTTCCATCAACAATTCGGTGGTGGTCTGCTGGATTTCCGAGCCCTTGATCTTCAAGACCGAGGAGGCCGGATTGGGCTTGCCCTTGCCGTGCTTGCCTTCGTCGGCGACGACGCGGAGCTGCGTCAGTTCGAGCGCCTTCAGCTCGATCTCGCAGGCCGCGAGTTTTTCGCGGAAACCCTGGTCCTCGAGCACCGGCTTGCCGTTGGATTCGACCTTGGCGGCGAGTTCCTTGATGCGGCGCAGCCGCTCCTTGGAAACGCCGACGCGGGCGATGCCGGTGCGTTCATTGCCGAGCAGGAATTTGGCGTAGTCCCAGCCCTTGTTCTCCTCGCCGATCAAATTCTCGACGGGCACCTCGACGTCGTCGAAGAACACCTCGTTGACCTCGTGGCCACCATCGATGGTCTCGATCGGACGCACCGTGATGCCCTTCGACTTCATGCTGAACACGATGAAGGAGATGCCCATCTGCTTCTTGGCGTTGTTGTCGGTGCGGCACAGGCAGAAGATCATGTCGGCGTGCTGCGCCAGCGTGGTCCAGGTCTTCTGGCCGTTGATGATGTATTTGTCGCCCTTGCGCTCGGCCTTGGTCTTGAGCGAGGCGAGGTCCGATCCGGAGCCCGGCTCCGAAAAGCCCTGGCACCACCAGTCGTCGACGTTGGCGATGCGCGGCAGATACTGCTTCTTCTGCTTCTCATTGCCGAAAGTGTAGATCACCGGGCCGACCATGCTGACGCCGAAGGCGAGCGGCGCCGGCGCTGGATGCATCTGCAATTCTTCGTTGAAGATGTAGTGCTGTACCGAGGTCCACCCGGTGCCGCCATATTCCTTCGGCCAGTGCGAGACACCCCAGCCCTTCTTGTTCAGGATGCGCCACCAGGTGATCATCTCCTCCTTGGAGAGGTGACGGCCTTCCTGCAGCTTGCGCCGCGTATCCGGCGGCACGTTGTCCCTGAAGAAGGCCCGCACCTCCTCACGAAACGCCACTTCTTCCTTGCTGAAAGCGAGATCCATCGGATCCTCCTTACTGAGCTAACCGTTGCTTGGGTTGGGCCGCCTGCGGCGAAGGCTGCTGCAGGCGCAGTTCATGACGTGAAAGCTTGCCGACCGGCGTGCGCGGCAATTCGTCGACAAAATCGAGCGCCGCCGGGATTTCGTGTTTGCCGAGCTTGCCGGCGAGAAACGCGCGTAGTTCTTCCAGCGCGAAAGGTTTTGCACCGCTGCGCAGCTTGATGAAAGCCTTGGCCGCTTCGCCGCGATAATCGTCGGGAATGCCGATCACGATCACTTCCTGCACGGCAGGGTGCGTGTAGATCGCCTGCTCGATCATCTGCGGATAGACGTTGAAGCCGCCGGAGATGATCATGTCCTTCTTGCGGTCGACCAGATAGAAATAGCCGTCGCCGTCCATGTAGCCGATGTCGCCGGTGAGAAAACGGTCGCCGACAAAGGCCTCCGCGGTTTCCTTTGGCCGGTTCCAGTAGCCTTTTGTCACATTGGGGCCGCGGATGCGGATTTCGCCGACCTCGCCGACCGGCATCAATTGTGTGGGATCGTCGAGCGACACCACGTCCATCTCGATCCCCGGCAGCATCAGGCCGATCGAGCCCGGCTTGTCCGGGCCTTCCTTGGGGTGGGCGGTGCCGGGCGAGCAGGTTTCAGTCATGCCCCAGCCGCTTTTGAGCTTCATGCCGACCCGCTGTTCGAGGATCCGCGCGACCTCGACCGGCAATGGCGCACCGCCCGAGCCGACGCTGACCAGCGAGGACAAATCGCGCTTGTCGAGATCCGGCAGCGCGGCGATCGCGATCCACATCGTCGGCACGCCCGGAAACGCCGTGGCGCGTTTGACTTCGATGTCTCGCATCACGGCCTCGACATCAAAACGCTGATGCAGCGAGATCAGATGGCCGCGACGGATCGAGGACAACAGCACCACCGTCAGCGCATAGATATGAAACAGCGGCAGCACGCAGATCACGCGCTCGATCGGATTGTTGCGCTCGGCGCGCGACGGCTTGCCCCAGACGTCATAGACCGACACCGCCGACGTCAGGTTGCCGTGGCTGAGCATGGCGCCCTTGGGCAGGCCCGTGGTGCCGCCGGTATATTGCAGCAGCGCGACATCGTCGGCGCTCTTGTCGGGCCATTGCGCCGGCTTTTCCGCGCCGTCGGTGAATTGCCGATAGGTGATGATCGCGGGGTTATCCGGCAATGCCGTCTGCGGCGTGCCGACCTTGCCCCATTCATCGTCCTCGCAGACGATCAGCCGATCGAGCAGGCCCTTGTCGAGGAATTTCAGCGCGGTCGGCAACAGCGCCGAGAGGTTGCTGGTGACGAGTATGCGCGCGCCGGAATCGGAAAGCTTGTGCGACAGTGCGATCTCGCCGTCGAGCGGGCTGAGATGCACGATGCGGGCGCCGGCCTTCAGCGCGCCGAAGAAATTGACGGGATGATCGGGCGAATTGCCGAGGAACAGGGCGACCGAATGCCCCTTGCCGTAGCCGGCGCGAAGGAAGGCGCTGGCTGCCGTCTCCACCAGGGATTCGAGTTCGGCAAAACTGATCGGCCGGTCGCGGAACTCGAGCGCGGGGCGCGCGCCGTACTCAGCGGCCGCCGCCGACAACAAATCAGGCAGCGTGCCGCCCGGCAGCGGATCGTCCCAGTGAACGCCGTGCGGATAGAATTGTTCACCGGGGTGGGTCATGAAAACTTCGACGATCGTAAGGGAAGCACAAATTTACGGGCTCCCTCCCCCCTTGCGGGGGAGGGTTGGGGAGAGGGGCCCACACGGGCAGTGCCGATGACGCCACCCCTCTCCCTGACCCTCCCCCGCAAGGGGGGAGGGAACGGATAAAGCGAGCCAGTGTCGCTTTTAGCCATCAAGCCGCTTTCGACTGGGCCAGCGACGCAAACGTCTTGCCTTCCGCGGCGAGACGCTTGAGCAGCGGGGCCGGTTCGAGCGAGGGATCGTTGGTCTCCTTGGCGTAGTACGACAAACGGTCCGCGATGTGCTTGAGGCCGACCTGGTCGGCATAGAACATCGGGCCGCCGCGATAGATCGGCCAGCCATAGCCATAGAGCCAGATCACGTCGATATCGCTCGGACGCGCCGCGATGCCCTCTTCGAGGATCTTCGCGCCCTCGTTGATCATCGGATACATCATGCGCTCAAGGATCTCGTCGTCGCTGACGACGCGGGGCTTGCGACCGAGGCGCTGCAGGGTATCGGCAATCAGCTTCTCGACTTCCGGGTCCGGCAGCGGCGAACGCGAGCCGCTTTCATACTTGTAATAGCCCTTGCCTGTCTTCTGACCGAAGCGGCCGGCTTCGCACAGCGCATCCGCAATTTCCGACTTGATGCCGCGGTCTTTCCGCGAGCGCCAGCCGATATCGAGGCCGGCGAGATCGCCCATCGCGAACGGGCCCATCGGCATGCCGAATTTCGTCACGACGGCATCGACCTGCTGCGGCAACGCGCCTTCGAACAACAGCTTTTCCGACTGCTTGCCACGCTGGGCCAGCATGCGGTTGCCGACAAAGCCGTCGCAGACGCCGACCACCGCCGGAACCTTTGCGATCTTGCGCGCGATCGACACCGCCGTGGTCAGTGCATCCGGCGCGGTCTTCTCGGCGCGCACGATCTCGCACAGCTTCATGACATTGGCCGGCGAGAAGAAGTGCATGCCGAGCACGTCCTGCGGACGGCTGGTCACCTTCGCGATCTCGTCGATGTTCAGATAGGAGGTGTTGGAGGCGAGCACGGCGCCCTTCTTGGCGTACTTGTCGAGGGCGGTGAATACGTCCTTCTTGACCGCCATGGTTTCGAATACGGCTTCGATCACCAGGTCAGCGTCCTTGACGTTCTCAAGGCCGACCACGCCGGTGATCAGGCCCATGCGCTTGGCCGGCGCATCGGCGGGGATGCCACCGCGCGCGGCGGTCGCCTCGTAATTCTTCTGCATCACGCCCATGCCGCGCTTGAGTTGCTCTTCGCCCGTTTCGATCAGCGTCACCGGGATGCCGGCATTGGCGAACGACATCGCGATGCCGCCGCCCATCGTGCCGGCGCCGATGATGGCGACGCGCTCGACATTGCGCGGTTTTGTTCCCTCGGGAACGCCGGCGACCTTTGCCGCCTCGCGCTCGCTGAAGAACGCGTAACGCTGCGCCTTCGACTGGTCGCTCGACACCAGTTTGAGGAACCCTTCACGCTCCTTCTTCAGCCCCTCGTCGAACGGCAACTCGATCGCGGCGCGCACGGCGTCGGCGGCGGCGAACGGCGCTTCCAGCCCGCGGGCCTTCTTGGTCAGGGCCGCGACCGCATTGGTGAAGATCGAAATGTCGGCTTTGGCGGCGGCGAGCTTTGAATCGTCGTCGCGCAGCTTGCGCAGCGGACGCTTCTCGGCCAGCACCTTGCGCGCAAAGGCTTCGCCTCCCGAGGCCGGGCCTTCGACGATCTCCTCGATCAGGCCGAGCTTCTGGGCTTCGGCGGCACTGATCGGATCGCCGCTGACGATCATCTTGACCGCCATCTCGGGGCCGATCGCGCGCGGCAGGCGCTGGGTGCCGCCGGCGCCCGGCAGCAGGCCGAGCTTCACTTCGGGCAGGCCGAGTTTTGCCTCCTTGGTCGCCACGCGATAGTGGCATGCCAGCGCGACTTCGAGGCCGCCGCCGAGCGCGGTGCCGTGAATGGCGGCAATGATCGGCTTCGGCGAATTCTCCATCGCGACCAACACTTCGTGCAGGCCGGGCGGCTTCGGCGGCTTGCCGAACTCGGTGATGTCGGCGCCGGCAATGAACGTGCGGCCGCCGCAGGTCAGCACGATCGCCTTGACTTCGGCATCGGCGATCGCCGCCTTCATGCATTCAAAGATGCCGCCGCGCACGGCGGCGCTGAGCGCGTTCACCGGGGGGCTGTTGACCGTGACGATGGCGATGGCGTCATGACGTTCGAGTTTTACGACTTCGTTCACGGTGCTCTCCCTTATCTTCTTGGATGGCCGCTCAAGCTTGCGTTGAGTGGCTACTATTTGTTGATTTCGCACTGCGAAATCAAATTCCACATCTTGACAGGGAGGGTTATTTTGAAGCACGTCCCTTGTCAACGAGCCCGGCACAGATGTTAGGTAATGAAGCGTCCAGGGAAGAAACCGGCGACAGATCGCAGCTTCGTCGTCGCGCTTTCCCGCGGACTTGATGTATTGCGCGCATTCCATCCCAATGACGGGCTTCTCGGCAATCAAGAGATCGCCGCCCGCACTAATTTGCCAAAGCCAACCATTTCCCGGCTGACCTATACTCTGACCAAGCTGGGCTATCTTACACCTGTTCCGCGGTTCGAAAAGTATCAGCTGGCGCCATCAACCATGGCCCTGGGGTATGCCGCGCTGGCCAATCTCGGCGTTCGGCATTTGTCCGAACCCTACCGCGAAGCGCTGATGCGCGAGACCGGCGGCGCGGTCGCGGTCGGCGGGCGCGACCGTCACAGCATGATCTATTTCGGCCAGAGCCGTACCGGATTACTCGGCGTGCAACTCGACGTCGGTTCGCGGGTACCGATCGCCACCACCGCGATGGGGCGCGCCTACATCTGGGCACTGCCCGATGACGAGCGCACCGTCCTGTTGCGCGAATTGCGTGACCATTATGGCAGCCGCTGGGCCCGGATGCGCGACGGCATCGAACGCGCAGGCGAAATGGTTGCGCGTCAGGGATTCACGATTTCCGCAGGCGAATGGCAAGACGACGTGCACGCGGTGGGCGTCGCGTTGAAGCTCAGCGATGGAACCGGACCGTATGCCTTTAATTGTGGCGCGCCGGCTTTCCGTTTCACGGAAGATCGCCTGATCAACGATATTGGACCTCGTCTTGTGACGATGGTAAGGAACATCGAGGCGGCGCTGGGCGGCGCAGCCCCACAATCAAAAAAAGCAGAAAGCAAGAAGTTGAAAGCAGGAGGGAAAGTTGCACGTTTGGTCGAGGGGATCAGGTAGCCATCATCATGGCCAGCGCAGGGTTTCGCGCGGTCAATCCCGCCACATGCGTCATGTGGGCGGGACGCGATGACGCAGGCACAACTCGCGCAGGGTAATGCTCCCCTGCTCGCGGTTCGCGACGTCAGCGTCGTGTTCGGCGGCATCATCGCGCTCAATGGCGTGTCCTTTGACATGCACAAGGGCGCCATCCTCGGCCTGATCGGTCCGAACGGCGCCGGCAAGACCACGCTGTTCAACTGCCTGTCGCGTCTCTATCAGCCGTCTTCCGGCGATATCCTGATGGAAGGCGTGAGCATCCTGACGCGCCCGCCGCACCGGATCGCGGAAATCGGCATCGGCCGCACCTTCCAGAACGTTGCGCTGTTCCCCAATCTGTCCGTGATGGACAATGTCCGCGTCGGTACCCATGCGCGCACTTCGAGCGACATCATCTCCGACTCGCTGAAGCTCGCCTGGGTTCGCCGCGGCGAGGCCGACGTCAACAAGAAGGTGCACGAGATCCTCGCCTATCTCGACCTCGAAGACGTCGCCCATACCGTGGTGTCCGGTCTGCCGTTCGGCACCCAGAAGCGCGTCGAGCTGGCGCGCGCGCTGGCCGCCGATCCGAAGATCCTGCTGCTTGACGAACCCGCCGGCGGTCTCAATCACGAGGAAGTCTACGTGCTCGGCGACCTGATCCGCCGCATTCGCGACGAGCGCCACATGACGGTGCTGCTGGTTGAACATCACATGGGTCTGGTGATGTCGATCGCCGACCATGTCGTCGCCCTCAACTTCGGCCGCAAGCTCGCCGAGGGAACACCGGCCCAGGTCCAGGCCGACCCGGATGTCATCAAAGCCTATCTGGGGAGCAAGGACCAATGACCGCGATGCTCAACGTCAAGGATTTGCGGGCCTATTACGGCCAGGTCCAGGCGCTTCACGGCCTCTCCTTCGCGCTCAACGAAGGCAGCCTGACCACGCTGCTCGGCGCCAACGGCGCCGGCAAGACCACTACGCTGCGGGCGATCTGCAACATGGTGCGCTCGACCGGCGCGATCGAATTCGAAGGCAAGCCGCTCTCCGGCCGTTCCACCGAAAACGTCGTCCGTCTCGGCATTGCGCATGTGCCGCAGGGCCGCGGCACTTTCACGACCATGACGGTGGAAGAGAATTTGCAGCTCGGCGCCATCACCCGCACCGACAAGAAGAACATCGTCGACGACATCGAGCGCATGTACGCCCACTTCCCGGTGCTGAAGCAGCGCTACACCCAGCAGGCCGGCACGCTGTCGGGCGGCGAACAGCAGATGCTGGCGGTCGCCCGCGCGCTGATGCTGCGGCCGCGGCTGATGCTGCTGGACGAGCCGTCGTTCGGCCTTGCGCCCCTGATCGTGCGCGATCTGTTCAAGATCCTCGGCAAGATCAACCGCGAGGACAAGGTCACCATCCTGGTGGTGGAGCAGAACGCGCAACTGGCGCTGGAACTCGCCGACCAGGCCTATGTGATCGAAACCGGAAAGATCGTGATGTCGGGCAACGCCAAAGAGATCGCGAACAACGAAGACATCCGTAAATCCTATCTCGGTTATTGAGGAGCCGGCCATGGAGCTGTTCACCAACCAAGTCCTGGCCGGCATCGCCACGGGCGCGATCTACGCCTGCATGGCGCTCGCGGTCGTGATGATCTACCAGGCGATCGACCATCTGAACTTCGCCCAGGGCGAAATGGCGATGTTCTCGACTTTCCTGTCGTGGCAGATGATGCAGTGGGGCGTGCCCTATTGGGGCGCTTTCGTGCTCACGCTGATCCTGTCTTTCGCCGGCGGCATCCTGATCGAGCGGCTGCTTTTCAAGCCTCTCGCCAAAGCGCCCGTCTTGACCAACGTCGCCGGTTTCATCGCGCTGTACGGCATCATCAACAGCTTCGCCGGCCTGATCTGGGATTTCACCATCAAGCAATATCCGACGCCGTTCGGGTCCTCGCCGTTCCTCGGCAGCCAGCTGATCTCGACCCACCAGGCCGGCATGATCGGCGTCACCGTGCTGCTGCTGATCCTGCTGTTCATCTTCTTCCAGTATACGAGGATCGGACTTGCGATGCGGGCGGCCGCCGCGCTGCCTGAATCGGCCCGACTGGTCGGCATCAACACCTCCTGGATGATCGCACTCGGCTGGGGCATGGCGGCCGCCATCGGCTCGATCGCCGGCATGCTGATCGCGCCGGTGGTGTTTCTCGAGCCGAACATGATGCTGGGCGTGCTGATCTACGGCTTTGCCGCGGCCGTGCTCGGCGGCCTGACCTCACCGCTCGGTGCCGTGATCGGCGGCTTCCTGGTCGGCGTGTTCGAAAATCTCGCCGGGACCTACATTCCCGGCGTCGGTAACGAGTTGAAACTGCCGATCGCGCTTGCGCTGATCATCACCGTATTGGTCTTCAAACCCGCTGGTCTGTTTGGCCGGCCCATCGTGAAGCGAGTTTGATCATGAGCGCTGTCGAAGACGTCGTTACCGAAGCCCCCGCCGTCGAAGCCGTTCCGAAACGCGCCATGACGCTCGGCCTCGGCACCTCGCTGGTGGTGCTGGCCGCGCTGGTGATCGCGCCCATCTTCGTCAAGAACTTCATCATCTTCCAGATGACGATGCTCCTGATCTACGGGCTCGCGGTGCTGGCCCTGAACATCCTGACCGGCGGGTCCGGCCAGTTCTCGCTCGGCCAGAGCGCGTTCTACGCCGTCGGCGCCTACACGTCGGCGATCCTGATGGAACACGCCAACATGAACTACGCGCTGACCTTGCCGATCGCCGGCATCGTCTGCTTCGCGTTCGGCTACCTGTTCGGCAAACCGGCGCTGCGGCTTTCCGGCGTCTATCTCGCACTGGCGACGTTCGCGCTCGCCACCGCGATGCCGCAGCTCCTGAAACTCGGCTTCTTCGAGCACTGGACCGGCGGCGTGCAGGGCCTCGTCGTCACCAAGCCGGACGCGCCGTTCGGCCTGAAGATGTCGCAGGACATGTGGCTGTATTATTTCACGCTGGTGATCTCGATCGGAATCTATATCGCGTCGATCAACCTGCTGAGATCCCGCTCCGGGCGCGCCTTCATGGCGATCCGAGACAACGAAATCGCCGCCTCCGCCATGGGCGTCAATGTGGCGCTGTACAAGACGCTGGCGTTCGGCGTATCGGCAGGGATCACCGGCGTCGCCGGCGGACTTGGCGCCATTGCGGTGCAGTTCGTGGCGCCGGACGGCTACACCATTTTGCTGGCGATCTCGCTGTTCCTCGGCATGGTGGTCGGCGGCGTCGGCTGGCTGCCCGGGTCCCTGGTCGGTTCCGCCTTCATCATCTTCGTGCCCAACATCGCCGAAGGCATTTCGAAAGGCCTCTCCGGCGCCGTGTTCGGCGTCCTGCTGTTCCTTGTCATCTTCCTGGTGCCGCACGGCGCAAGGCAGGTCGCAATGGTCGCCCAGCAATTGCTCGGCAAAATGATCAAGAAGTAGCCGTCAGTTCCGGAAACAAACGTCAACCCAGGAGAAATGATGCTTTCCAGACAAGCAACAAGAAGCGCCGCGTTCTCGACGGCGCTCATCGCCACTCTCGCCATCAGCGGCAGTGCCTTTGCCCAAAAAAAATACGATACCGGCGCCTCGGACACCGAAATCAAGATCGGCAACATCATGCCGTACAGCGGTCCGGCGTCATCCTACGGTCTGATTGGAAAGACCGAGGAAGCCTACTTCAAGATGATCAATGACCAGGGCGGCATCAACGGCCGCAAGATCAATTTCATCACCTATGACGACGGCTACAGCCCGCCCAAGGCGGTGGAGCAGGTTCGCAAGCTGGTCGAGAGCGACGAGGTTCTGCTCGTCTTCAACCCACTCGGCACCCCCTCCAACTCGGCGATCCAGAAGTACCTGAATTCCAAGAAGATCCCGCAGCTCTTCGTCGCGACCGGCGCCACCAAGTGGAACGACGCAAAGGACTTCCCCTGGACCATCGGCTGGCAGCCCAGCTACCAGAGCGAGGCGCAAATCTACGCCAAGTTCCTGATGAAGGAAAAGCCGGACGCCAAGATCGCAATCCTGTATCAGAACGACGATTTCGGTAAGGATTACCTCAAGGGCACCAAGGATGGTTTGGGCGCGAAGGCGTCGCAGATCGTCCTTGAAGAAAGCTACGAGGTATCGGAGCCCACGATCGACTCCCACATCGTCAAGATCAAGGCCGCCAATCCCGACGTGCTGCTGATCTACACGACGCCGAAGTTCGGTGCCCAGACCATCAAGAAGACCGCCGAACTGAACTGGAAGCCGCTCCAGATCATCACCAACGTATCGGCTTCGGTCGGCAGCGTGATGCAGCCGGCCGGCTTTGAAAACGCCCAGGGCGTGTTGTCCGCAGCCTACGCCAAGGACGGCGCGGATTCGCAGTGGGACAACGATCCCGGCATGAAGAAGTGGAGCGCCTTCCTCGACAAGTACATGCCCGGCGCCAACAAGACCGACGGCAATCTGGTCTATGGTTACGGCGTTGCGCAGACGCTGGTGAAGGTACTCCAGATGTGCGGCGACGATTTGACCCGCGCCAACGTCATGAAGCAGGCCGCAAGCCTGAAGGACTTCGAGCCTGACACCCTGCTGCCGGGCGTGAAGATCAACACCAGCGCCACCGATTTTGCGCCCATCAGCCAGTTGCAGATGCAGCGGTTCAAGGGCGAGAAGTGGGAACTGTTCGGCCCGATCATCAGCGGCGACGTCAACACCAATTAATGTTGCGTTGCGGCCGGTCAAACGGCCCCGGAAAAGCGGCAAAAGCCCTCTGCGACACAGGTCGCAGAGGGCTTTTCATTGACGCTCCGTTCGAAGCATATTCAATGCGGCTGCCTGCAAGAAAATACGGGATACCGGCATGTCTGGAATTGGTTCACGAGCTGGCATTTTCGCCATCACCGTTTTGCTGGCCGCAACGAGCGGCAGCGCCTGCGCCGAGAAGAAATACGATCCCGGGGCAAGCGATACGGAAATCAAGATCGGCAACATCGTGCCTTACAGCGGACCGGCATCCGCCTATGGCACGATCGGCAAGACCGAAGAGGCCTACTTCAGGAAGATCAACGCGGAAGGCGGCATCAATGGCCGCAAGATCACCTTCATCAGCTACGACGACGGCTACAATCCGCAGAAGGCGGTCGAGCAGGCGCGCAGGCTGGTCGAGAGCGATCAGGTGCTGCTGGTGTTCAATCCGCTCGGCACCCCTTCGAACGTGGCAACCCAGAAATATTTCAATTCAAAGCAGGTCCCGCAACTGCTCGTGGCCTCCGGCGCCACCCGATGGAACAATCCGAAGGACTTTCCATGGACGATGGGCTGGCAGCCCAGTTACCAGAGCGAAGCGCGTAGCTACGCAAAATTTTTAATGGCGGAGCAGCCGTCGGCAAAAATCGGCGTGCTCTATCAAAATGACGATTTCGGCAAGGACTACCTCAAGGGACTGAAAGACGAACTGGGCAGCAAGGTCTCCATGATCGTCGCCGAAGAGAGCTACGAGACATCGGAGCCGACCATCGACAACCACGTCTACAAGCTGAAGGCTTCCGGCGCCGACGTCCTCATCAACATCTCCACGCCGAAGTTCGCCGCCCAGACCATCAAGAAAGTCGCAGAGCTGGGTTGGAAGCCGTTGCACATCATGACCAGCGTTTCGGCGTCGGTCGGTGGCGTCATCAAGCCGGCCGGTTATGAGAATTCGCAAGGCATTCTTTCGGCCGCCTACCTCAAGGACGGCGCCGACCCGCAGTGGGACGACGATCCCGGCATGAAAAAATTTCTGGCGTTTCTCGAAAAATACTATCCGGAGGGCAACAGGATCGACGGAACCATCATCTATGGGTACAGCGCAGCGCAAACCATGGTGAAAGTGCTTCAGATGTGCGGCGACGATCTGACCCGCGCCAACGTGATGAAGCAGGCAGCGAGTTTGAAGGATTTCGTTCCCGATACCTTGCTGCCCGGCATCAAGATCAACACCTCCGCCACCAAATTCGTCGCGATCGATCAGTTACAGATGATGCGGTTCAAGGGCGAGAAGTGGGAGCTGTTCGGCGACATCATCAGCGGCCAACTGAGCCATTAATTCCATCTCGCGGGCCGTCCGCCCCGGGAGATCAGACTAAAGACCGCCCCCCGCGGCATCGTCCCGGGGGGCTTTTTGTTGCCCGGCGCGGCCGAAAGGTATTCAATGCCGCCAGCAGCCGCCAAGTGCCGCACATCCAAAAAAAACGACACATTTCATCGTGGTCCAGGGAGATCAAAATGCCTGCTATCCATTTGCGATTGGGGGCCTTTTCGGCTGCCCTCGCATTGCTTGCCGCCACCAGCAGCGGCGCGCTTGCCCAGAAGAAATACGACGTCGGCGCCAGCGACACGGAAATCAAGATCGGCAACATCATGCCTTACAGCGGACCTGCTTCCGCGTACGGCGTGATCGGCAAGACCGAAGAGGCCTACTTCCGGAAGATCAATGCCGAAGGCGGCATCAACGGCCGCAAGATAACCTTCATCAGCTATGACGACGCCTACTCGCCGCCCAAGACGGTCGAGCAGGCGCGCAAGCTGGTGGAGAGCGACGAAGTCCTGATCGTGTTCAATCCGCTCGGCACGCCGCCGAACTCGGCGATCCAGAAATACATGAACCAGAAGAAAGTGCCGCAACTGTTCGTCGCCACCGGCGCCACCAAATGGAACGATCCCAAGGAGTTTCCCTGGACCATGGGCTGGCAACCCAACTACCAGAGCGAAACCATCATCTACGCAAAGTACATCCTGAAGAACAAGCCGGACGCGAAGATCGCCGTGCTGTATCAGAACGACGATTACGGCAAGGATTACCTCAAGGGATTGAAGGACGGTCTCGGCGCCAAAGCCGCGTCGATGATCGTGATGGAAGAAAGCTACGAAGTCTCCGAGCCGACCATCGACTCCCACATCGTCAAGCTCAAGGCGACTGGCGCCGATGTTTTCATGAACATCACAACGCCGAAATTCGCGGCGCAGGCGATCAAGAAGAACATGGAGATCGGCTGGAGGCCGCTGCATTTCCTCAACAACGTCTCGGCCTCGGTCGGCAGCGTCATCAAGCCGGCCGGCTTCGAAAACGCGCAAGACATCATCTCGTCGAACTATCTGAAGGATCCGACTGATCCGCAGTGGAAAAACGATGCAGGGATGAAGGGCTGGAACGAGTTCCTCGACAAGTACTACCCCGAAGCCAACCGCGCCGACGCGTCGGTGATGTACGGCTACACGGTGGCCCAGGGCCTCGTGCACGTGTTGAAAGCCTGCGGCGACAACCTGACGCGCGAGAACATCATGAAGCAGGCCGCAAGCATCAAGGAGCTCGAGCTTGGCGGGCTGCTGCCGGGCATCAAGGTGAATACCTCGGCGACCGACTTCGCCCCGATCTCGCAATTGCAACTCATGAAGTTCAAGGGCGAGGGCTGGGACCTGTTCGGCGATATCCTCAGCGGCGACGTCGGCGGTTAACCAAACACCTGACTACTAAAGGAGCAGCCCCCGCGGCCTTGCCGCGGGGGCTTTTTCTTGATGGCCATCGCCAAATGGTATTCAATTCCGCCGCGTCATGGACAAAATCCAGATCAACAAGAGATCATGACGAGCACATAAAAATACTTCAAAAAGGGAGACTCGAAATGCCTATTGCCATCGGCAGGTTAGCCATTGCCTCGGCCGCATTCATTGCGTTCGCAGCGTCGAGCGGCGGCGCGCTCGCTCAAAAAAAATACGACACCGGTGCCAGCGATACCGAAATCAAGATCGGCAACATCATGCCCTATAGCGGGCCCGCCTCCGCCTATGGCGTGATCGGCAAGACCGAAGCCGCCTACTTCAAGAAGATCAACGATGCCGGCGGCGTCAACGGCCGCAAGATCAACTTCATCAGCTATGACGACGCCTACTCGCCGCCGAAAGCCGTCGAGCAGGCGCGCAAGCTGGTGGAGAGCGACGAGGTCCTCCTGATCTTCAACTCGCTCGGAACCCCGTCGAACTCGGCGATCCAGAAATACATGAACGCGAAGAAGGTGCCGCAACTGTTCGTCGCCACCGGCGCCACCAAGTGGAACGATCCCAAGGATTTCCCCTGGACCATGGGCTGGCAGCCCAACTACCAGAGCGAAACCCAGATCTACGCGAAGTACATCCTGAAGAACAAGCCGGACGCCAAGATCGCCGTGATGTATCAGAACGACGATTACGGCAAGGACTATTTGAAGGGGCTGAAGGACGGCCTCGGCGCGAAGGCGGCCTCGATGATCGTGATGGAGGAGAGCTTCGAGACATCGGAGCCGACGGTCGACAATCATATCGTCAAGCTGAAGTCAACCAACGCGGACATCTTCGTCAACATCGCGACGCCGAAATTCGCCGCGCAGGCGATCAAGAAGATGGGCGAAATCAACTGGAAGCCGATGCACTTCCTCAACAACGTCTCGGCGTCCGTCGGCAGCGTGATCAAGCCGGCCGGCTTCGAGAACGCGCAGGACATCATCTCGGCCGCCTATCTGAAGGATGCTTCCGACAAGCAATGGGACAATGATCCCGGCATGAAGGAATTCTACGCCTTCATGAACAAGGACTTTCCGGAAGGCGACAAGCTCGACAGTGGCACGGTGGTGGGCTACGGCGTCGCCCAGACCCTGGTTCAGGTGTTGAAACAGTGCGGCGACAACCTCACCCGCGAAAACGTCATGAAGCAGGCGGCGAGTCTGAAGGATTTCCGCACCGAGGTCCTGCTGCCCGGCATCAAGATCAACACCGGCCCGACCGACTTCGCCCCGATTTCCTCGCTTCAGCTGATGCGATTCAAGGGCGACAAATGGGAGCTGTTCGGCGACGTCATCAGCGCTGACGCCGGCGGCTAGCCATTCAGAATCCTGATCGGCCGATTTACGGCCTCACCCCCCGCGGCCCGCCCGCGGGGGTTTTCTTTTCCGCTGATTGGTTGGATAACCCGGTTTCCCGTTCGCTGGCTGCCGAGAAACGATGACCGACCGACGTCCCCTCCTGCGCGCTATCTTCGATGCGGCCGTCGCGGCCGCGCATCCTGACGTCGTACTGTCGGCGCATTTGCCCCCCGCGCCGAAAGGCCGGGTGATCTGCCTCGCCGCCGGCAAGGGCGCGGCCGCCCTGGCCGCCGCGGCCGAGCGGCATTATCTCGACCAGCTCGCGCTCGACCCGGAGCGCCTGACCGGCATCGCCACCACCCGCCACGGCCACGGCGTGCCGACGCGGCGGATCAGGGTGATCGAGGCCGGCCACCCCGTGCCCGACGAGGCCGGGCTGAAAGCCGCCGACGACACGCTGCGTCTGGCGGCGGAAGCAACCCCGGACGATCTGTTGCTGGTACTGTTGTCTGGCGGCGGTTCGGCCAACTGGATCGCGCCGGTCGACGGCGTTTCGTTCGCGCAGAAGCAGCAGGTCAACCGCGCGCTGCTGCGTTCCGGCGCGCCGATCGGCGAGATGAATGTCGTGCGCAAGCACCTGTCGCGGATCAAGGGCGGCCGGCTGGCGCGCGCCGGCCACCGCGCCGCCGAAATCGTCACGCTGGCCATTTCGGACGTGCCGCACGACGATCCCTCGGCGATCGCCTCGGGACCGACCGTGCCGGATCCGACCACGCTGGCGGACGCCCGCGCGCTGGTCGCAAAATACAATCTTTCGATCGACGATGCCGTCCGGCGCGCGCTGGACGACCCGAACAACGAGAGTTGCAAGCCCGGCGATCCCGCTTTTGCCCGCGCGCAATTCGAACTGATCGCGCGCCCAAAAGCCTCGCTCGATGCCGCCATCCGGATCGCCAGGGATGCCGGCTACGCCATCATCGACCTTGGCGCCGATCTGGAGGGCGAAGCGCGCGACGTCGCAGCCGCCCACGCAAAGCTCGCGCTGAAGGCACGCAGCGAGGGCCAGCGCACCGCGATCCTGTCCGGCGGCGAACTCACCGTGACCGTGCGCGGCAATGGCCGCGGCGGCCCCAACCAGGAATACGCGCTGGCGCTGGCGGACCTGCTCCAGGACACACCCGGCGTGTCCGCCCTGGCCGGCGATACCGACGGCGCCGACGGCGGCGGCGGCAGCGCGAGCGACCCCGCAGGTGCAATGATCGACCAGACCACATTCGCAAAAATGAAATCGCTGGGCCTTGATCCCGCGGCCTATCTCGCCAACAACGACGCCACCGCCTTCTTCACCGCGACCGGCGATCTGCTGCAGACAGGACCGACACTGACCAATGTCAACGACGTCAGGGTGATCCTGGTCGATCCCGCTTAGATCGCGTCATCCCGCGCAACGGCTTGTCCCCGCGCAACAAGCATTAATGCCTTGTTCAGGATATCAGCAGGAAACCGGCGGCAATCACCGCTTCTAAAAGACGCAGTTCACCACCCTGCCCCTTAATGGGTCCCGCTCAATTGCCGGGGTGCCGCAAATTGCGGCAGGGGAACACGGAAATGGTGGATTCAATTGCGGGCGCCATCTGCCCCGAGCCAGCTCACTTGAATGAGCGGCTCGAAGAGGCGATCAATCATTTGTCGCTGGGCATCGTGCTTTTCAGCGAGAAACGCGAAGTCATTTTCTGCAACAGACGCTACGCTGACATGTATGGGCTCACGGCCGAACAGGTCAAGCCGGGGACACCGACCAGCGACCTGATCCGCCATCGCCTCAAGCTCGGCCTGAAAGTGTCGGTGGCGCCGGATGATTATGTCCGCGCGCGCGTCGGCAGGGACATCGCGCTCGACACCACGTTCCAGGAATTCACCGACGGGCGGATCATCGCCTACACCGTTTATCCGATGCCGGGCGGCGGCGGGATGTCGACGCATGAGGACGTCACCGAACGCGAAGAACTCAATGCGCGCCTGAAGAGCCAGTACGAGCTTCTGCGGGACCAGGAAGAGACGCTGCGGACGCGCAACTTCCAGTTCGATACCGCGATCAACAACATGTCGCAGGGGCTGTGCTTCTTCGATTCCGATCACCGCTTGATCGTCTGCAACGACCGCTTCGTCGAGATGTACGATATCCCGTTCGGCCGCGTCGGCCCCGGCACGCCGCTGACCGAGATCGTCGATTTGCGTTTTGAGGCGGGCAGCTTTCCCGCGATGACCCGCGATGAATATCTGCACTGGCGCACCAATGTGGCGGTCTCCAACGAGGCCAAGGACAGCATCGTCGAACTGAAGAACGGCAAGACGTTCAAGATCCGCCACCGGCCGATGCCCGGCGGCGGCTGGGTCGCCACGCATGAGGACATCACCGAGCAGCGGCAATCCGAGGTCAAGATCGAACACATGGCGCACCACGATGCGCTGACCGAGCTCGCCAACCGGGTGCTGTTGAACGAACGGCTGCAACAGACCCTGGGCCGCGAGGAGATGGTCGCGGTGCATCACCTCGATCTCGATCAGTTCAAGGCCGTGAACGACACCTTTGGCCACCACGCCGGTGACAAACTGTTGAAGATCGTCGCCGAGCGGCTGTGCGGATTGGTTCGGGAAACCGACACGATCGGGCGCATGGGCGGCGATGAATTCGTCATCGTGCAGGCCCCGATCGCCGATCCCGCCGAGGCAACGTCGCTGGCGCAGCGTGTCATCGACCAGTTGAGCGAACCCTACGACATCGACGGCCATCAGGCCGTGATCGGCGCCAGCATCGGCATCTCGGTCGGCCCCGGCGACGGCATCGATCCGGAAAAATTGCTGCGCAGCGCCGACCTCGCATTGTACCGCGCCAAGGGCGACGGACGCGGCACGTTCCGCTTCTTCGAGCCGGTGATGGATTTGCAGATGCAGACCCGCCGCGTCATGGAGCAGGATCTGCGCAAGGCGCTGCCATCGGGCGAATTCGAACTGCACTACCAGCCGGTGGTCAATCTCGCAAGCAATCAGATCAGTGGATTTGAAGCGCTGATCCGCTGGAATCATCCGACCAAGGGCATGATCTCGCCGGCCGCCTTCATTCCGCTGGCCGAAGAGATCGGCTTCATCGTCCCGATGGGCGAATGGGTGATCCGCCAGGCCTGCGCCACCGCGGCGCAATGGCCCGACGAACTCCACATCGCCGTCAATATCTCGGCGGTGCAGTTCCGCAATCCCGGCCTGATGCAGGTGATCACGGGCGCACTGGCCACGTCAGGGCTGGATCCGGCCCGGCTCGAGATCGAAATCACCGAGACCGTGCTGTTGCACAACAAGGACGCCACGCTCGCCGTGCTGCATCAGCTGCGCGCGCTTGGCATCCGGATCGCGATGGACGATTTCGGCACCGGCTATTCGTCGCTGACCTACTTGCAGAGCTTTCCCTTCGACAAGATCAAGATCGACCGCTCGTTCGTCAAGGACATCACCGAGAATTCCGGCTCGCTCAACATCGTGCGCGCGGTCGCAGCGCTTGCCAACGGCATGGGCATGACCGCCACCGCCGAAGGCGTCGAGACCTCGGAACAGCTCGACCGCATCGCCTCCGAAGGCTGCACGGAGATGCAGGGTTTTCTGTTCAGCAAGCCGCTTCCGGCGCGCGAGATCGAGCGGCTGTTCCTGAAGGGGAATGAGGCGAAGGCTGGGCATATCGTCGCGGCGTGATTGATCTCCGCCGTCATTCCGGGGTGCGCGCAAGCGCGAACCCCGGAATGACGGCGCAAAATGAATCTAAAACTCGGCGGCAATCTTCGACAGCATATCCAGTAGCGCGACGCGGTTGGCCGGCCCCAGCAACTCGTTGAGGCGCGCTTCGTGCTTGGTGGCGACGAGCTTCTTGGCGCGCGCCAACACGGTGCGGCCCTTCTCGGTCAGCATCAGGATGTGGGAGCGGCGGTCGTTGGTCGAACGCACCCGCGTGCAGAGATCGCGGCTCTCCAGCGCATCGAGCATCGCGACGAAATTCGGCCTGAGGATGCCGAGCGTATTGGCGATTTCGGTCTGATTGCGGCCGGGATTGTTGTCGAGCAGCAGGAGCACCGAAAATTGCGCCGGCGTCAGCTGCAACGGCGCGACGCAGCGCAGGAAGTCCTCGAACACCTTCAACTGGGCGCGCTTCAGCGAATAGCCGAGCAGCTCGGACAATTCGCCCATTTGCAAGGCGGGGTTTTCCGCTGCACCATCGACAGGCGCCTTGCCGCTGGCGCGGGACGGCTTGACGGCGTCGGCGGTGGCCTTGGAGACTGTCATCGATCGAGGTTCGCAATCCCGCCAAGGGTCCCGCCAGCGCTGCGGGCCTTGAGATTATATTTGATAATTGTTATGGACTATACCAAATATCGGCGTCTTTCAACTGCCGATATCGGACAGCCGGCTGACCCCGCAAGGTCAGGACCGGTCCGACGCGTGAGGGGGAGCGCCAGGTCTTGAATACGACGATCATGCTGTTCCTGCTGCAGGACGGCATCACCAATGGCGCGATCTATGCGTTGCTCGGGCTCGCACTGGTGCTGGTGTTTGCCGTCACGCGCGTGATCCTGATCCCGCAGGGCGAATTCGTCACCTATGGCGCGCTGAGCTACGCCATGCTGGCCACCGGCCAGGTGCCGGGCACGGCGCGGCTGGCGGTCGCGATGGGCGTGGTGGCGTTCGGCCTCGATCTGTATGCCGCACGCCGGGCGCTCCGCCTCAAACCGGTGTCGCGCTCGGCTGCGCTCAATATTGTGCTGCCGGCGGCGATCCTGGCCCTGACCTACGCGCTGGCCGGACCCAAGACGCCGATTGCAGTGAATATCGTGCTGTCGCTGCTGATCGTCGCTGTCATCGGACTGTTTCTGTACCGCATCGCCTTTCAGCCGCTGGCGCACACCTCCGTGCTGGTGCTGCTGATCGCCTCGGTCGGCTGCCACCTTGCGCTGCAGGGTCTTGGCCTCGTGTTCTTCGGCGCCGAGGGCCTGCGCGGACCGGCGCTGTCGAATGCCGCGGTCACGCTGGGACCGCTGCGCTTCACCGGCCAGAGCCTTGCGGTGTACGGCCTGACCATCGCCTTCATCGTCGGCCTGTGGCTGTTCTTCGGTTTCACGCTGATGGGCAAGGCGCTGCGCGCCACCGCCGTCAACCGGCTCGGCGCCCGCCTCGTCGGCATCCGCACCACGCTGTCGGGACAGATCGCCTTCCTGCTCGCCTCCGTGATCGGTGCGATCTCGGGCATTCTGATCGTACCGATCACCACGCTCTATTACGACACCGGCTTTCTGATCGGCCTCAAGGGCTTCATCGCCGCGATCATCGGCGGGCTCGTGAGCTATCCGCTGACCGCGGTCGCAGCCCTGGTGGTCGGCTGCGTGGAAGCCTTCTCCTCGTTCTATGCCAGTAATTTCAAGGAGGTCATCGTCTTCACGCTGATCATTCCCGTGCTGCTGCTGCGTTCGCTCGCCGCCCCCGCAGTCGAGGAAGAGAAGGATTGATCGCAATGTCGCAGCGGATGCCTCTCCTCATCTTCACGGCCATCATGGCGGCGATCCCGTTCATCCCGGGCGTGCCGCCGTTCTGGATCGTGCTGCTGGACAATATCGGCCTCGCCGCGCTGGTGGCGATGGGCCTCGTGCTGCTGACCGGCGTCGGCGGCCTCACCTCGTTCGGCCAGGCCGCGTTCTGCGGTTTTGGCGCCTACACCACCGCGGTGCTGACCACGGCCTATGGCGTGTCGCCATGGCTGACATTGCCGCTGTCGCTCCTCGTGAGTGGCATCGCGGCGGTGCTACTCGGCATCGTCACCGTGCGATTGTCCGGCCATTACCTGCCGCTCGGCACCATCGCCTGGGGCATCGGGCTGTTTTATCTGTTCAGCAAGCTGGAATTCCTCGGCCGCAACGACGGCATTTCCGGCATTCCGCCGCTCTCGATCGGCGGTTTGCGGATGCTCGACCCCGGCACGATCTATTACGTGATCTGGATCGCGGTGCTGATCTCGGCGCTGCTGACGATGAACCTCTTGGACTCCCGCACCGGCCGGGCCATTCGCGCGCTGCGGCGCGGCCATGTCGCCGGCGAAGCCTTTGGCGTACAGACGCCGCGCGCGAAGCTATTGGTGTTCATCTATGCGGCAGTGCTGGCCGGTCTTTCCGGCTGGCTCTATGCGCATTTCCAGCGCGCCGCCAATCCGACGCCGTTCGGCGCCCAGGCCGGCATCGAATATCTCTTCATCGCGGTGGTCGGCGGCGCCGGCTATGTCTGGGGTGCGGTGCTCGGCGCCGGCATCGTGGTGATCCTGAAAGAGGTGTTGCAGAGCTATCTGCCATATATTTTCGGCGGCCAGAGCCAGCTCGAGACCATCGTGTTCGGCATCCTGCTGGTCGTGCTGCTGCAGTTGGCGCCGACCGGCGTCTGGCCCTGGCTGATGTCACGGCTGCCGTTCAAGCCGGCACGCAAGATCCCCGACACCTCGCTCGAACTGCCCGCGCGCGAGCGCGCAACGTCGACAACGTCGGTGCTGTTGCATGTCGAAAAAGCGCGCAAGCAATTCGGCGGCGTCATCGCCGTCAACGACGTCTCTTTCGATGTCCAGGCCCGCGAGATCGTCGCGCTGATCGGCCCCAACGGCGCCGGCAAGAGCACGACCTTCAACCTCATCACCGGCGTTCTGACGTCGACCAGCGGCGCGATCTCGGTGCTCGGCAACAAGGTCGACAACGCGCCGCCGCAGGAGGTCGTCAAGCTCGGCGTCTCCAGAACGTTTCAGCACGTCAAGCTGGTCCCCGACATGACCGTACTGGAGAATGTCGCGATCGGCGCGCATCTGCGCGGCCATGCCGGTGCGATCTCCAGCATGTTCCGCCTCGATCGCGCCGACGAGGCCCGATTGCTGGCGGAAGCCGCGCGCCAGATCGAGCGCGTCGGCCTCGGCGAACAGATCGATCAATTGGCAGGAAGCCTGTCGCTCGGCCAGCAGCGCATCGTCGAGATCGCCCGCGCGCTGTGCGTCGATCCGCTGCTGCTGCTGCTCGATGAGCCTGCGGCGGGCCTTCGCCACATGGAAAAGCAGCGGCTCGCGGCGCTGCTGCGGCAGTTGCGCGACAGCGGCATGTCGGTGCTGCTGGTCGAGCATGACATGGGCTTTGTGATGGATCTCGCCGACCGGATCGTGGTGCTCGACTTCGGCACCAAGATCGCCGAGGGCACCCCTGGTGCGATCAAGACCAACCCCGACGTGATCAAGGCCTATCTCGGAGCCACCGCATGAGCGCGCTGCTAAAGGTCGGCGACGCCCACGTCGCCTACGGCAAGGTCGAAGCCGTGCGTTCGGTGTCGCTGGAAGTTGCCGACAACGAGATCGTCACCATCATCGGCGCCAACGGTGCCGGCAAGACCACGCTGCTCAACGCCATCATGGGCATCCTGCCGCTGAAAGGATTTGCCGCCTTTGCCGGCGCGGACATGGCGTCGCTCGATATCGAGGACCGCGTTGCCGCTGGCCTCAGCCTCGTGCCCGAGCACCGCGAATTGTTCGGCACCATGAATGTCGAGGACAACCTGCAGCTCGGCGCGTTCCGGATTCCCAAGGCGATTGCCGCGAAATCCTTCGAACGGGTCTACACGCTGTTTCCACGGCTGAAGGAGCGGCGCAAGCAGCTCGCCGGCACGCTGTCCGGCGGCGAGCAGCAGATGCTGGCGATGGGCCGCGCACTGATGGGCGCGCCGAAGCTTTTGATGCTGGACGAGCCGAGCCTTGGCCTCGCCCCGATCATCGTCGCCGATATCTTCCGCACCATCGGCGAGTTACGAGCGGCCGGCGTCTCGGTGCTGCTGGTCGAACAGAACGCGCAAGCTGCATTGAAGATCGCCGACCGCGCCTATGTAATGGAGCTCGGCGAATTCGTGCTCAACGGGCCCGCCAGCGACATCGCCACCAACGCGCGCGTCGCGGCGAGCTATCTCGGCTTCACGCATGAGGGCGAGAGCGCGATTTAGAGCGCAACGCGGAAAGCAGCGAACAGGACTCGACGTCATGCCCGGGCTTGACCTGGGCATCCACGTCTTGCTTCCTTATTGGCGACCAAGACGTGGATGGCCGGGACACGCCCGGCCATGACGGATGGAGTTGAGCCTCACTTCGCCGGGACATACTTCCCGTTGTTCACGGTCAGGATGATCCGTGAGCGGTCATCGAGGCCGTAGCGGTCTTTTTCGGTGAAGTTGTAGACGCCCTGGCTGGCGGCGATGTCGCGTTCGGTGATCAGTGCCTGACGGATGCCTTCGCGGAATTCCGGCGTGCCGGGCTTGCCGGCCTTCAGCGCGGGCGGAATGACGCGCTTGAGCACTTCGAAGGCATCATAGGAATGGCCGGCGAACTGGCTGCGGCTGTTGGCGCCGTACTTGGCTTCGTAGGCGGTGTTGAGCGCGAGGCCCGGCTTCTTGGTCAGCGCGCTGTCGGGCTGGGTCTCCGGCGACATCACCGGGCCGGAAGACATGATCACGCCTTCGGCTGCCGCACCCGCGATGCGGATAAAATCCATGCTGGCGGCGCCATGGGTCTGATAGATCAGACCCTTGTAGCCGCGCTCGCGCAACGCAGTCTGCGGCAACGCGGCCGCGGTACCGGAGGCGCCGACCAGGATGGCGTCGGGATTGGCGGCGACCAGTTTCAGCACCTGGCCCGCGACCGAGGTGTCCGGACGCGCAAAACGCTCTTCATCGACCATGGTCATGCCCATTGGAATGGCCTGGGCCTTGAAATCATTGAACCAGAGGTCGCCGTAGGAATCCGAATAGCCGATGTAACCGACGGTCTTGATGCCGTGCGCCTTCATATGCTCGTACAGCACCTTGCCCATGATCGGGATCGGCTGCGGCATGCCAACCGACCACTTCATGCGCGCTTCGTTGATCGGAAACGGCGCCAGCCCGAAATGCGGAATACCGGCTTCGTTGGCAACGGTAGAGACCGCGACCGTCGGCGGCGTGGTCGACGAACCCATGATGATGTCGGCCTTGGATTCGGTGACGAAGCGCCGTGCGTTGGTGGTGGCGGCGGTCGGATCGCCGCCGTCGTCGAGCACAATCACCTTCAGCGGCACGCCGCCGATCTCCTTCGGCACGAATTCCAGCGCATTGCGCTCGGGAATGCCAAGCGCCGCGGCAGGTCCGGTGGTGGTGACGGTGATGCCGATGACGATTTCATTGGCCTGCGCCCATGCGGGCGCACCCGGCAGTGCGAGGGCCGCCACGATCGCCGCAGCGGACAGAAAAGCCTTCTTCATTGATTCCTCCCTTGGGTGTCTTTTATCGTTTTAAGCAAAACCGGAGCGCCAATTCAGCCCCTTCTTTAGGTCATGCGGAAAGCGAAGTCAGCCCCGCGTGAACCGCTCGATGATCTCCTGCGGCATCGGCGCCGATTTCAGCCGCGCCGGGTCGTCCGGATGCTTGCCGACCAGCACGCGGGTCTCGAACGCCTCGATCGCCAGCGCCTCGCCCTTGAACACGTTGTGGACCACCTCGAAGCTGGAGCGCTTGAAACTCTCGATCCGGCTTTCGATCCTGATCCAGTCGCCATGGGTTGACGGAATATGGAATTTTGCCCGCGTATCGACCATGGGAATGCCGACTAGGCCGTATTTGTGGATGATGTCCTGTTTCGAGAAACCGGCCGCTTCGAACATGATCGAGGTCGAATCGTCGAACATCGCGAAGTAGCGCGGGTAATAGACGATGTTGGCGGGGTCGCAATCGCCCCACTGGATCTGCACGTCGCGCCGATTCACGAACATCGGATACCCTAGCGCGGCGCCATGCGGAGCGCGGCATCGAGCCGCACCACTTCGCCGTTCAGATACGGGTTGTCGATCATGTGCAGCGCCAACGAGGCAAACTCGTCGGCTTGGCCGAGCCTTCGCGGGAACGGGATCGACGCGGCGAGCGAATCCTGCGCTTCCTGCGGCAAATTGGCCAGCAGCGGCGTCAGGAACAGGCCCGGCGCAATGGTCAGCACGCGGATGCCGAACTGCGCCAGTTCGCGCGCGATCGGCAGCGTCATCGCGACAATGCCGCCCTTGGAGGCCGAATAGGCCGATTGCCCGATCTGGCCGTCATAGGCCGCGACCGATGCGGTCGAGATCACGACGCCGCGCTCGCCGGTCGGCAGCGGCTCCAGCTTCGACATGTCAGCGGTTGCGAGCCGCAGCATGTTGAAGGAGCCGATCAGGTTGACCTTGATCACCCGGTCGAAATCGGTGAGCGCCATCGGGCCTTCCTTGCCGATCACGCGCTTGGCAACGCCGATGCCGGCGCAATTGACCAGCACCCGGGCCGGGCCGTGCGCCTTGGCGGCAGCGGCGACGGCGGCTTCAGCCGAAGCGCCGTCCGAGACATCGCAGACCACCGCAACGCCACCGATCTCGGCGGCGACGGTTTCGGCGAGCTTGGCATTGAGATCGCATACCGCAACCTTGGCGCCCTGCGCCGCCAGCCGCCGCGCGGTGGCGGCGCCCAATCCGGATGCACCACCGGTGACGATGGCGGCCTGGTCCTTCAACTGCATGGTACTCTCCCTGATAGCCTTCTTCGAATTCAGTTCAGCGTGATGACGTGCGCCGGCGGAGCCGGTGCATAAATCTGCTCGATGTCAGCGCTGCGATGCTCGATGACCGCGCGCTGGTTGATGGAGCCCTTGTCGGTGACTTCGCCGCGATCGATCGACAATGGCGTATCGAACAGCACCGCGCGGGTGATCCGGGTTGACGACCCCGTGGCGCTTGCCAGCAGTTTCTGGAAGCGTTCGCGGAACGCGGCGCGGATCAGCGGATCGGAAGCCGCCGCCGCGAGATCGTTCGCGGCGAGTTTCGGGTTGATCAGGCGGCAGCCGTCGAGATCGAGAACCACCAGTGCCGATAATTCGTCGCGGTTGATACCTGCGATCACGACGTCGCGCACCAGCGGCGCGCAGGCGGCAACGAAGCGCGCGCGCAACGGTCCGACGCTGACCCAGGTGCCGCTGGCGAGCTTGAAATCCTCGGCGATGCGGCCGTCGAAATCGAAGCCGGCGTTGAAATCATCGGGATCGGCGGGCTTGAGCGCATCGCCGAACTTGTAAAAGCCTTCCTCGTCGAACGCGGCAGCCGTGAGTTCGGGCTGGCGCCAATAGCCCGGCGTGACGTTCGGGCCCTTGGCGCGCACTTCCAGCTTGCCGTTGTTCGGCAGCAGCTTTGCATCGTTCCCTGATACGGGAAGGCCGACATGGCCGGAGCGGCTGGTGTCGGGGCGGACCGACATGAAGAACGGCGATGTTTCCGTGGCACCGAGGCCGGTCAGCATGGGCACCCGAAAGCCGGTCTCCTGCACCGCGAGTTCGTCGAGGCTGTTCCAGACGAACGGCGAGAGCGCCGCGCCCGAGAAGAACATCGCATGCAGTCTGCCGAAGAATTTCGCCCTGAGCGCCTTGTCTTCACGCAAATAAGGCAGCAGCGATTCATAGCCCTTGGGGACGTTGAAATACACCGTCGGCGAAATCTCGCGGAGATTGCGCACGGTCTCCTCGATGCCGCCGGGCATCGGCTTGCCCTCGTCGAGATACATCGAGCCGCCATTGAACAGCGTCAGTCCGATATTGTGGTTGCCGCCAAACGTGTGATTCCACGGCAACCAGTCGACGATGACCGGCGGCTCATCCATCAGGAACGCCAGCGTTTCGCGCAGCATCATCTGGTTGGCGCAGATCATTCGCTGGGTGTTGATGACGGCCTTGGGGTTACCGGTCGAGCCCGACGTGAGCAGGAATTTTGCGATCGTGTCCGGGCCGATGGCCTCGTTGGCGGCATCGAGGCGCGGATGCTCCGCCGTCGCCATCAGATCCGACAGCAGCGTTAAGTCCCGGCCGGGCACCGTGCCTCGCGTGGCCGCGATCTCGGTCCCCGGCGCAACATTGGCCAAAAGCGCATCGGCGAACTTGCTGGCGTCGTCGGCGAAGACGAGACCGGGCGTCAGCAGCTTCATCAGGAAGTTAAGTTTGCCGTAATCGCGCGATACCAGCGAATAGGCCGGCGAGACCGGGCAAAAGGGAATGCCTGCATAGAGCGCGCCGAACGCCAGCAGCGCGTGGTCGACCGAATTGCCTGACAGGATCACGATCGGCTTTTCGGCCGAGAGCCCGCGCGCCAGCAGCGCCGAAGCGATGCGCCGCGTCGAGGCCAGCAATTGCGCGTAGGTGACCTGGCGCCAGCCGCCGGTTGCATCGCGCTCGGCCATGAAGACGCGACCGGGCGCTTCGCTTGCCCAATGATGCAGGCGGTCGGTGAGCCGCACCGGATAGTCGCGCAATTTGGCCTTCGGCCGCAGATAGATGGTGCCGTCATCGCGGCGCTCGACCGTGACGTCGGGATTGCCGAACGAGATCGCGCGGAGCGGATGGGCGTTGCCGGTGCGCGCGGCGCTTTCGATCGGGGAAGACATGTTGGGCTTGGCGCTCATGTCAGGCCGGCTTCACCTTGGCGGTCTTGCGATCCAGAAACGCGCGGATCCGGCGCTTTGCCTCCTTATCGCTTTGCGCCACGGTGGCCATCAGCGACTCCATCAAGAGGCCGGCTTGCGGATTGGCTTCCGCAATCATCGGCAGCGCCTGCAGCACGGCAAAATTGGTCAGTGGCGCATTGGCCGCCACGCGTTCGGCCAGTTCCAGCGCCTTGGGCAGCGCGCCGCCGGCTTCGGTGAGGTATTGCGAGAAACCATAGGCGGCGCCTTCGGTGGCGGAATAGACCCGGCCGGTCAGCATCATGTCGGTCATCCGCGCTACCCCGATCAGCCGCGGCAGCCGCACCGAACCGCCGCCGCCGACGAAAATGCCGCGCTGGCCCTCGGGCAGCGCGAAATAGGCCGAGGGCTCGGCAACGCGGATATGCGCGGCACAGGCGAGTTCCAGCCCGCCGCCGATCACCGCACCCTTGAGGGCTGCGATCACGGGCACGCGGCTATATTGAATGCGATCGAACACCCGGTGCCACATCTGCGAGTGGCGCAAGCCTTCGGTCGCATCATGATCGGTCAGTTCCGACAGATCGAGGCCGGAGGAAAAATGATCGCCAATGCCGTGGATCACCACGGCGCCGATGTCTTCGGGCAGATCGGAGAAGCAATCCTGGATCGCGAGGATGATGCCGTCGTTCAGCGCATTGCGTTTGGCCGGGCGATTGAGGCCCACGGTCAGCACCGCGCCGATTTGCTCGATTTTGAGCAGGCCGGATGGATCAGCGGGGGCAGAAGCGGCGTTTCCCATGGGCTTATTGTTTCCCGTCCAGAATAGTTATGTTTTATAATTATTGATGGCGGAGTCAATATGACCCCGATAGGAATATCTTCTGGAAAGGCCGCCGGGAGATTTCCGGTCATTTCCCGTTGGCGCGCGATCGTGATGCTTGTCACGGTCACGGCCGCGGATCTCAGCCAAATCGGGTCACCGGAAATCCGATGGAGCCCGCTATGACCAAACATGCCGCGCATGAACTGGCAAACCAGCAGACCGAGCTGACCGCGAACGAGATGGAATATGTCTCGGGAGGGTCGGTTTCCGTCCACACTGAACAAGTCGTGGTTCATTACCAGCACCCGGTCACGTCGACGGGAAAGACCATGTTTCGCCCGCCCAGCAAGAAGCGGGCGTGATCCTGCCCGGCTGACCGAACACCTGGCTGTTCACGGCGACCGGGGGGTTGGCGTGCCGGCTGCCTTATCGTCGAATGCGCCAATCTGTCCCGCCTGCCGCCCATGGCAGAGACCGGGCGATGCGCTACCCTCTCCGAAAATCCAGGGAGAGAATCATGTCAAAAATCGATCGCCGTCACTTCATCGCGGCCGGGTCGGCCGCTGCCGCGGCGCCGTTCCTGTTGCGCGGGGCCTCGGCGCAAGGCGCCTGGCCGTCACGGCCCATCCGCATGGTGTGCAGCTATCCGGCGGGCGGCCAGACCGACCTCCTGGCGCGGGCTTTCGGCGATTACATCGGGCGGCAGGTGGGCAAGACCGTCGTCATCGAGAACAAGGCCGGCGCCTCCGGGTCGATCGGTGCGGCGGAAGTCGCCCGCGCGGAGCCGGATGGCCACACCATGCTGTGCTCGATCTCGACCACCTTCGTGATGAACCGGGTGATGATGAAGAACCCGGGCTACGACATGGACAAGGATCTGACGCTCGTCAGCGTCATCCCCGGCGCCGGGCTGCTGCTGGTGGCGAGTCCGAAATCCGGCATCAAGTCGCTGGACGATTTCGTCGCCTTTGCGCGCAAGAGCGGCAAGATGAATTTCGGCACCTACAGCGCCGGCTCGTCCCCGCACATCACCATCAATGAACTCAACAAGCAGTACGGCCTCAACATCGAACCGATCCACTACCGCGGCGAAGCGCCGATGTGGACGGGCGTGGCGGACGGCACGCTCGATGTCGCGATGGGCAGCTACACGGCGGCGCAATCCATCCTGCAAAGCAACAACGGCATCGTGTTCGCGGTGCATTCCAAGAAGGTCGACGCGATCCCGCACGTCAAAACCCTGCCTGAACTGGGCGCGACGTCGAAGTTCTTCACCGTGAGCGGCTTCTCGGGCTGGGCGGTACCGAAGGCGACGCCGCAGCCGATCGTCGATCGATTGTCCGAACTGTGCGTCGCCGCCAACAACGACCCGAAAGTGAAGGAGGTTCTCGCCACCTTCGTGCTGGAACCGGCGATCGGCTTCAAGGAAAGCAACGCGCTGTATCAGAAGGAATTGCCGGTGTGGATCGAGGCCGGACAGGCGCTGGGACTGCCGCCGGCGTGAAGGCGCACTTACCCTCCCCTGCAGCGCCCTTCATGGGAGGACAAGAGCCTCACAACACCTGATGCACGTCGATGACGACGCGATCGGCGTGGCGGGCGGCGGAGCCGATGAACAGGTTTTCCATCAGCCAGCGGTATTTTTCGTGGCCGGTCTCGAATTTCGGCACGGTGCGAAAATAAATCAGCTTGGGATCGACCGGCTCGCCGCGTTTGAGTTTTTGCAAGAGATCGACCGGACCGAAGCGAAGGCCCTTGTTCTCGACATAGACGGTGGCGCCGTCGTCGGTCTCGAAGGCGTATCTGGCTTCCAACTCGATCAGCTCATTGGGCCGGATGATTTGAAAATCCGCGCCGAACGGGCAGACCTTTCCGTTGATGCCAGCGCCTTTCACGGTGCCGCCGGTGATCGGGATGATGCGGCGGACACCATGGCCGAGCTCGCCGGCCGATGTCACGCCGCCGATCTCCGCGGTGATGGTGAAGACGTATCTGGTCGCAAGCTGCGGCGTCATCGGATCAATGCACTCCCGCCATCATCCGCGTCGGCAGCCAGGTCGCCAGCACCGGGAAGACGATCAGGATCACCAGCCGGATCAGATCGGTCGCGACGAACGGGATCACGCCGCGGAAGATGGTCGAGAACGACACGTCCTTGACCACGCTCTTGATGACAAAGACGTTCATGCCGACCGGCGGATGGATCAGGCCGAGTTCGACCGTCATCACGATGATGACGCCGAACCAGATCGGGTCGAAACCGAGGTGCATGATGACCGGGAAGATGATCGGCACGGTCAGGATGATCATCGCCATGGCGTCCATCAGGCAGCCCAGCACCAGGTACATCACCATGATCAGCGCGAGGATGCCGTAGGGCCCGAGCCCGAGGCCGGTGAGAAGCTCCGTTACCTTCTGCGGGGTCTGCGTCACCGTGAGGAAATAGCCGAAGATCAAGGCACCGATCAACACGGTGAACACGGCCGCCGCCGTGCGGGTCGCCTGCAGCAGCGAGGCCAGGATCTTTTCCTTGTTCAGCCGCCCGGTGAGGACGCCGATCAGGAACGCACCGGTCGCACCGACGCCGCCGGCCTCCGTCGGCGTGAAGCGCGGCAGGTACGGCAGGCCGTAGAGCCCTCCGATCACGAACACGAACAGCAGCACCGGCGCCCAGATGCTCTTCAACCCGGCAAAGCGCTCGCGCCAGGTGGTCTGCGGGCCCGTGGGCAAAAAGCCCGGCCGGAACCAGCCGATCAGCGAGATCGTGACCATATACATCATCATCGCCAGCAGGCCGGGAATGATACCGGCGATGAACAGTTTTCCGATGTCCTGCTCGGTGATGATGCCGTAAACCGCGAGCACCGTCGACGGCGGCAGCATCGCGCCCAGCGTGCCGCCGGCCGCGATCACGCCGGTCGCGAAGGATTGCGGATAGCCGAAGCGCCGCATCTCCGGATAGGCGACCGCGGAGAACGTCGCAGCGGTGGCGACCGACGAGCCGCAGATCGCGGCAAAGCCGCCGCAGGCGGCGACGGTGGCGATGCCGAGTCCGCCGCGCAGATGGCCGACAAAGCCGTTGGCGGCGCGGAACAATTCGCGGCTCATGCCGGAATTGCTGACCAGCGTGCCCATCAGCAGGAACATCGGGATCACGCCGAACGTATAGTCGGTCACCGTGCGCATCGAGGTCTGCCCGACCAGTTTCAGCGCCGGCGTGAAGCCGGTAAGATAACCAAAGCCGCAGACGCCGACGAGGCCCATCGCCATGCCGACCGGCACGCGCAGCAGCATCAGCGCAAACAGCGCGACAAATCCGAGGACGGCGACCGCGTCGGTGCTCATCTACTCCACCGTCTTTTCTTTGGCGTCATGGATGTCTTCGGGATGGAAGATCAGCCGGTAGGTGCGGATCGCGATCAGCAGCACGGCGGAGACGTCGCCGGCCCAGGCCACCGCGAAGAACGGCCAGGTCGGCATGTGCATCTCGAAGGTGAGAACGTTGTCGTAATAGGTGCCGCGCACCTTGTCGAACAGCGTCCAGGTCTGCACCGCGACCACGAACAGCAGCACCAGCGTGGCGAACACATCGATCCAGCGCTGGTATCTCGGGCCGACATTGGCCCAGACCAGGTCGACGGTGATGTGGCCGCCGCGATAGGAGGTGGCCGCGATGCCCCAGAAAATCAAAATGCCGAGCAGCATGCGGCCGATATCGAAGGAGTCAGGGATCGCGTAGTTCAGCGTGTTGCGCAGGATGACGGCGAGAAAAATATTGAGGGCCACGATGCCGACAAAGGCGGCTGCGATCCATTCGATCGTATCGATGAAACGATCCATAGACGCGCGATTCATGTGCGGAGGTTCCTGTCGCTAGGCTGGGGTCGATCTGGCGCCGCAAACTCATTTCACCTCTCCCGCTTGCGGGGGAGCATAGGCCGCCTTCGGCGGCGATAGTGACGCCGAAGCGAAGCTTCGGCCAGACGCTCGAAGAGCGTGGCGGGTGGGGCTCTCGCCACACGAACAGACTGCCTCGCGGCGCCCCCACCCGGCCCTCCCCGCAAGCGGGAGACGGAGAATCTTCTACTGCGCCAGCGCGTTGTACTTGGTGAGTTCGGCGCGAAGCTCGGTCATGGCGGCGTCCGGGTCGGCGTTGCCCGCTTTCTTGACGCCATCGGCCCAGCTCTTGACCAGCGGTTCGGCCGCCTTCTTCCACAGCGCGGTCTGCTCCGGCGTCAGCGTATAGACCTCGTGGCCGGCCTCGGCCTTGATCTTGCCAATGCCGGCGTCCTCGAACTTGCCCCAGGGCTCGCCGACGCGGCCGGCGGCCTCGGTGTTGCAGTTGTTGTCGATCGCCTTTTTCTGGCGGTCGGACATCTGGTTGTATTTGTCCTTGTTCATGACGAAGGCAAACGTCGTCACATACAGCGGCGCTTCCATGTGATACTTCGTCACCTTGTCGATGCCGAACAGCACCACCGATCCCCACGGGAAGGTCACGGCGTCGGCGACGCCGCGCTCGATGATGTCGCGCACTTCAGGCGCCGACGACTGCACATTGGTGCCGCCGAGCTGGGTGATGAAGGTCGCCATGGTGGCGTGGGCCGGGCGCACCTTCATGCCCTTGACGTCGTCGGGCACCACGACCTTCTTCAGCCGCGAATGGAACGACGACGGCGAATGGATGAAGGCGAGGCAGAACTTGACGTCCTTCATTTCCTTCTCGGCATATTTGCGGTACCAGGCGTCGAGCGCCATTGACCCGCCCTTGGCGTCCGACATCAGGAACGGCAATTCGCCGGCGCCGATGATCGGGAAACGGCCGGGCTGGTAGCCGGGGTTGATGTAGGTGACGTCGGCAATGCCGTCGCGCGCCATGTCGTAATGGTCGAACGCCTTGCCGAGCTGCTGCGCCGGGAACACCTTGGATTTGACGGTGCCGCCGGATTCCTTCTCGACCGCGGCGCCCCAGTCTTCCAGCGCCTTTTGCAGCGGATGCGAGGCCGGCACCCAGTGCGACAGTTTCAGTTCGAAGTTCTTCTCCTGCGCCATCGCAGGCGTCACAGCGGCGGCCAGCAGCAACGCGAAAAGCGTTTTCCTCATCGGCGTTCTCTCCCCTTTGGACGCGGGCTTTCACCGCCCGGCCTCGTTAATTAACATGTTATCTAATTGGCCCGGAATTTCAAGCCGGACGTCGCATCGCCGCCGGCCGCCGCTCGTCGATGCATTTCGCAGTGCAGCGCAACGACAGACCTCACCCGCTCCAGCTTGCTTTGCGTAAAATTGTTATATGAGATAACCATCAACGCAAGGCCTGCCGCGCGCGCCGGCATGCCCACCCTATAGCAGACCACGGGAGCGGATATTGCGGACTAAAGTCGCAATCATAGGTGCAGGACCGGCTGGATTGTTGCTTGGGCAACTACTTCACCGCTACGGCATCGACAACGTCATTCTGGAACGCCAAACCCCGGAATATGTGCTCGGCCGCATTCGCGCCGGCCTGCTGGAGGAAGGCACCGTGGCCTTGCTCGATGAGGTCGGCGCCGGCGCCCGCGCTCACCGCGAGGGCCTGGTGCATCATGGCGTGGAACTCGCCTTCGGCGGCGCGCGGCACCGCATCGACATGCACGCCGCGACCGGCAAGACGGTCATGATCTACGGCCAGACCGAGGTGACGCTCGACCTGATGAATGCGCGCAAGGCCGCCGGCCTCACCACGGTGTACCAGGCTGCCGACGTCAAACCGCATGATTTCGACACCGACCGCCCGCGCGTCACCTATCTCAAGGACGGCGTCAGTCACGAGATCGCCTGCGATTTCATCGCCGGCTGCGACGGTTTTCACGGCGTCAGCCGGGCCAGCGTGAAGCCATCGGCGATCCAGACCTTCGAGCGGGTCTATCCGTTCGGCTGGCTCGGCATTCTGTCGGAAACCCCGCCGGTCAGCGACGAACTGATCTATTCCAACCACGCGCGGGGATTTGCGCTGTGCACCATGCGCTCGACCCACCGCAGCCGCTACTATGTGCAATGCCCGCTCGACGATCATATCGACCAATGGCCGGACGAGCGGTTCTGGGACGAATTGAAGCGGAGGCTCGACCAGAAGGCGGTCGATGAACTCGTCACCGGGCCGTCGATCGAAAAGAGCATCGCGCCGCTCCGCAGTTTTGTGGCCGAGCCCATGCGGTTCGGAAAAATGTTCCTGGCCGGCGACGCCTCGCACATCGTACCGCCGACCGGCGCCAAGGGATTGAATCTCGCCGCCAGCGACGTGCACTATCTCTCCCAGGCGCTGCGCGAATATTACGACGAGAAATCCAGTGCCGGGATCGACAATTATTCGACCAGGGCGCTGACACGGGTCTGGAAGGCGGTGCGCTTCTCGTGGTGGATGACGTCGATGCTGCACAAATTCCCCGACCAGGGCGAATTCGGCGCGCGGATTCAGCTGGCTGAACTGGAGTATCTCGTCAACTCGAAAGCCGCCTCGGCGTCGCTGTCGGAGAATTATGTGGGATTGCCGTTGTAGAACAATGCCGTCGTTGCGAGGAGCGTCAGCGACGAAGCAATCCACCTCTCGCGGAACCCGCCATGGATTGCTTCGCTTCGCTCGCAATGACGCGGAGGGGTTCGAACATGCTCACACTCTATTTCGCGCCTGGATCCAGTTCGTTTGCCGTACACATTGCGCTGCATGAGATTGGCCTGCCGTTCGAGGCCAGGCCGATGTCGTTCAGGCAGAACGACATGCGCTCACCGGATTTTCTCGCGATCAATCCCGCCGGCAAGGTCCCTACCTTGCTGGTGGATGGCCGTGCGCTGACCGAGGTGGCGGCGATCCTGTTTTATCTGGCCAGGCGCTATCCGGCTGCGGGGCTGTTGCCGCCCGACGACATCGAGGCCGAGGCGCAGGCGCTGTCTTGGATGTCGTTTATCGCCTCGACATTGCATCCGGCGCGAAAGCGCGGGCTCGACCATGTCCATCAGGTCTATGGCATTGCCGACCGGCGCCTGGGCTTCGGCTGGGCGATCGGCCGCTATTCGATCGCCGATATTCATTTGTTCCGACTGTATTGGCGGCTCTCCAATTCGCTCCAGCTTGCGCCGGAGACGTTTCCGAACCTTGACGCGCATTATGCGCGGATGATGGCGCGGCCCGCCGTGCAGCGTACGATCGAGGTCGAAAGCGCGGTCGGGTACGAACTGCCGGCGTGATGGCGGCTACGCGCGCTTCAAACACAGGCAGAAATCCCGTTTAAAACTTTGTAGGCGGTGCATTGGTCGGCAGCTTCGCGTTCAATGAAGGCAGCTGCCTTCAACACACGAGCAAAGCATGACCGCGAGCCCAATCCCCGAAGGATTTGAACCCCACTTCCGCAAGAGCCCGCTCACCGAGCCGTGGGAGCCGCTCTATGCAAGGCGGACCGACAGGGCCGTGGTGATCGGGCTGCGGCTGGCAAAGCCACACACCAACGGGCGCGGGCTGATTCACGGCGGGCTGATCGCGGCCCTCTCCGACAACGCGATGGGCTATAGCTGCGCGCAGGCGACCGGCTGGACGACATCATTCGTCACGATCGGCCTCGCGGTCGACTTCATCGGTACTGCGCAGATCGGACAATGGCTCGCGATCGAGACCGACGTGATCAAGACCGGCCGCACGATCTGCTTTGCGCAATGCCTGATCAAGGCCGACGATGTCGTGATCGCGCGGGCCAATGCCACGTTCCGCGTGGTGCCGAAGAGAGAACCTGCTGTCGCGGCGGAGGCGTGAAGCCGCGAACCTTCGTCAGCCGAAATTCCAGCGCGTACTCTCGATCACAAGGTCGATGAACGTGCGCACCTTGGCCGACAGCAGCCGCGAGGTCGGGTAGACGATGTGGATCGGCAGCGCCGGCGGCGCGAATGGCGCCAGCACGATCTTGAGCCGCCCCGCTTTCAATGAAGCCGCGGCCTGATAGGCCAGCACCCGGGTCAGGCCGCCGCCCGCCTCCGCATATTGGATCGCGGCGTCGGCGCTGTTGCTGGCAAACCGAGGCGTGCTCGATATCCGGATCTCCCGGCCATCGACAACAAAACGCCATTCGGGCTCCGCGGTCATGGCGCCGAAATGGATGGTATCGTGCTCGGCAATCGCCTCCGGCGTCTTGGGTTCGCCGCGCCGTTTGAGATAATCCTTCGAGGCCACCACGATCCGCCGCATCTCGCCGACATGGCGCGCGACCAGCGTCGAATCCGGCAAGTGGCCGATCCGCACCGCCAGATCGACGCCCTCCTCCACCAGATTGATCATGCGGTCCGACAACCGCAGATCCGCCGAGACCTCGGGATACCGCTGCAGATAGGCCGACACTACCGGGCTGACGTGAAGCCGTCCAAAGCCGTTCGGGGCCGACACCAGCAGCCGTCCGCCCGGCCTGGTGCGCTCGCCCTCGGCAGCACTTTCGGCTTCTTCGACGTCGCTGAGGATCCGGCGGGCGCGCTCCAGGTAACGTGCGCCGGCGTCGGTCAGCGCGACCTGCCTTGTGGTCCGCTGCAGCAGCCGGGCGCCCAGGCGCTCCTCCAGCGCCGCGATCAGCCGCGTCACCCCTGAAGGCGACATCCCGAGTTTTCGCGCGGCGGGGGCGAACCCCCGCAAATCGGCAACGGTCACAAAGGCCTGCATGGCGTCGATACGGTCCATGCCATTATTCCATCTTATGCAACAGTGTCGTGTCAATCGATATGATTGTTTTAATTCTGGGAGAGAGCACTTTACTGAACAGCAGACGCGCAATGGCGCTCACAGAATTTGGCAGGAGATGCTGCGATGTCAGACGTTCAGACCTACTCAAGTGACGTCGCCTTCACGCCGGCGGTGAAGGCGATACAGGCCCGCAAGGGGTCGCGGGAAAGCTATGCTCGCGTCGAACAGAACGGCGGCTGGCGCACGGAGATCGATGAAAATCTCGCGGCCTTCCTGGGCGAGACCAACAGCTTCTATCTCGCGACCGCCTCGGGCACCGGCCATCCCTACATCCAGCATCGCGGCGGCCCGAAGGGCTTTGTCAAAATCATCGACAAGAACACGATTGCCTTCGCCGACTACAGCGGCAACCGGCAATACATCACGCAGGGCAATCTGTCGGAGAACCCACAGGCGCATATCTTCGTGATGGATTACGCGCATCGCCGGCGCGTCAAGATTTGGGGCGAAGCGCGTGTGGTCGATGACGATCCCGCGCTGACGCAGGCCCTGATGCCGAAAGGCTACAAGGCGCGGCCCGAGCAGGTGATCCTGTTCCGGATTTCGGCATGGGACACCAATTGCCCACAGCACATTCCGCAAAGGTTCGACGCGTCCGATGTGGCCGCCGCTTTGGCGAGCCGCGATGCCCGCATCGCCGAGCTGGAGGCAGAGGTGGCCGCATTGAAGGCGCAGACTACTCCGGCGCACTGAAGCCCGTTCCTTCCCGGTCCCCGCGCGCGGCAGGCGCGCTCGGCCGGCAAGCCGGGACTGAGCTCGTTGATGCGGGCGCCCGGCACGTTAACGCAGGGAGCGAAAAAAAATCTTGCCGCCTCTTGAAACCAAAAACGGACTTTTTTATTTTCTCGCTGCCGCCGGAAGGTGGTGTCTCCGATGCCTCAACGGGTCAGAGACTTGAGACGGGCACCGGTCGTGTCCGGTGCCGCTCGTACCCATCTTGCTCTTTGGAGGATTTGGCTATGCGCACTTACGACTTCTCTCCGCTGTGGCGTTCGACCATCGGCTTCGACCGCCTTTTCGACCTCGTTGACGCCGCCCAGCGTGCCGGCGAGGACAACTACCCTCCCTACAACATCGAACGTCTTGGCGACGACCGCTACCAGATTTCACTTGCGGTGGCTGGTTTTTCGCCCGACGACATCTCGGTAACGGCCGAACAGAACGTCGTCACCATCGCGGGTAGCAAGGTCGATAAGACCGAGCGTGAATTTCTCTACCGGGGTATTTCCGCGCGCCCCTTCAAGCGCCAATTCAACCTCGCTGACTACGTTCAGGTGAAAAGCGCCGCCTTCGAGAACGGATTGCTTAAAATCGAACTGGTCCGGGAAATCCCGGAAGCCATGAAGCCTCGGCGAATCGCTATCAATGGCGCGCCGACAGGCACCGTGCATCAGCTCGAAGGTAGGGCCGCCTAACGCGCCATCGCGTGAATTGGTGCTCCCGCCAGACCCGGGCGGGAGTCCCGCGCCTGCGGCAGCGGGCCTGTAACCCGACCAGAGGTATCTGACGAAAGGAGAAGGAGTACCTCCCATGATCGATCATGGCGACAACATTGTTGACCTCAATGCGATACTGCACCCCGGCTGGATTTACGATCATCCACGTCACGTCGTCGAAGATCCGACCCTGTCGATCAGTGAAAAGCGAGCGATCCTCGCGTCCTGGGCATCCGACGCTGCCAGCGTGGCCTCAAACCCGGCTTTGAGAGAACTGCCGGGCTCGTACAAAACGGTAACCATCGACGAGGTCCTTGAGGCGCTGTCCGCGCTCGACCATGGACCCAAGGGGCCGCCAGGCGGAAGCCCGGCCCGCATCAAATCGGCCGCGCGCATGGATATCGCAGCTTAAGGACTTAAACGGACGACGACGATGATAGATGAAAAGCTGGCGCTTCTGCGAAGCCATCGCAACAATATCGGCCGTTACCGACGGTTGCTCGAGACTGAATTGACCGAATTCGAGCGGCAATTCATTGAAAGGCGCCTGTCGGAGGAACGGTCCGCGATGGAAAAGATTGCCGCCGTGACGTTCCCTCTCAGCCTTCAAATTCCAGTAGGTGCAATCAGCGGGACGTCCATACCGGAAACCGCAAGTGTCCGAGGTTAATCCGGATGCCCCGTCAACTTCCCGTTTTTGAAGTGGCTTTGCAGAAGAGCGGCAGAACAACGTGGCGTTGGCGCGTGTTCACAACAGACGGGCGCGTTGTCATGCGCGGCTCAGAAGCCACCCGGCCCGCTGCCAAGTACCACGCCGACAGGGCGCTGTTCTTGCTGCTCCTGTCGGCGCCCTATCAAAGGGCCAGGCCGACTACGCCGCTTCCTGCTGCAGCGGCGCCCAGGCGAATTCGGGATAATATCGCAGCATCATCCGGTCGACATAGGCGGTGAGGTTGCCGAATTTCTCCGCCTGTTGCCGTAGCTGCGATTCGAAGAACGGCGTCAGGATGCCGGCAATCGCACCGAAGGCGGTGGCGTCGCTGCCGCAGGGCGTGTCACCGAACAGATAGGGCTTGTCGCCGAGCTGGACCGACAGCGCAAACAGCGAGCGAACGGCAAGATCGACGTCCTCTTCCGGGGCGTGACGGCCAAGGCCGCTCAACAGATAGTTCTCGGCTACCCGGAACTGGGCGTCCTCGCGCAGTTTTTCGCGCAGATGCTCCGGCGCGCCGTCGAAGAAATGCGCCGGCCCCTTGGCGAAATTTTCGGTATCGACCCAACGTGAACCGACCAGCGCCCAATAGACATGATGCTCGATCATTCGCTCGAAGGCCCAGGCCTGCGCCCGCGCCTGCAAGCTTAGCGGCGCGTCGAAATCGAAGCCATATTTGCCCTCGATATGGGCGCGGATGAAGGTGGAATCGGCGATGGCTTCGGCCTCATCGACGATGTATGGCAATTGCCCCTTGGGCGAGGCCGGCGGCATCGCCTTTTCCTTGCGATAGGCCAAACCCGCCATCTTCAGCTGGACCTCGGTCTTGGTCACAAAGGGGCTGATTTCCGGCAGGCCAAAGCCGGCGCCGAAGCCATAGAGCGTGATCATCCGAAAACTCCTGATTTCCTTAGGAACGAGCGGAAGCCTAGCGGCGCCCTGCTGCCACCGTGGTGTCAGCAGCAGCAGGGCCGGCCGCCACCTTCCTCGTCCCGCGGCGTATGGTGGCCACGGGCCCATGACAGCAACTGCCCTTGCACAAGGCCGTACAGTGCGGTGAATGAACGCCATGCCAGTTCGACCATCGCCCAGCGCAGATCGGTGGTGCCGCTGTGAATCGAAACCAGCTGTTCCAGGGCGAAGGCCCGGCCGTTCACAAGACGCCGGCGGCTTTCCCGGAAGCCGAATTCGCTGAAAATCGTCATGGACAAATTCCCTTCAGTTGAGGTGTTGTCCGGGTATACAGACCCCCTGCTGCCAACATGCTGTCAGCATGGGTCAGCAGGCCTCGTGAAAAGTGGGCCTGCGAAGAGCCGCCAGAGACGAGAAAAGAGACCTGCCATGAGACGCGCCGACCGGCTGTTCCAGATCATTCAGGTGCTCCGGCGTACCCGTAAGCCGCTGACGGCCGATGCCATCGCGGCCGAGCTCGAGACCTCGAAACGCACCATCTATCGCGACATCGCCACCCTGATCGAACAGCGCGTGCCGATCCGCGGCGAGGCCGGCATGGGCTATATCCTCGAGAAGGGGTTTGACCTGCCGCCCCTGATGCTGACGCCCGACGAGATCGAGGCCGCCGTGCTCGGCGCGCAATGGGTGACGACCCATGCCGATCCCGTGTTGGCGCGCGCTGCGCAGGACCTGATGGCGAAGATCGCCGACACGGTGCCCGAGCGCCTGCGGCCGTTCGTGCTCGAACCCGCAAGCCGCGCCCGGCCGGTCTGGAACCGGGAACCCGACCGTATCGACATGGTGCGCACGCGCACCCAGATCCACGAGGGCAAGAAGATCACGCTGAACTATCGCGACGAACATGGCCGCGAGAGCCAGCGCACGATCTGGCCGATCGCGATCGGCTATCACGAGGCGGTCCGGATCATGGCGGCGTGGTGCGAGCTGCGGAAGGATTTTCGAAGTTTCCGCACCGACCGCGTCGTCGACGCGGTGTATCACGACGAGAAGTATCCGGAACGGCGCGACCTGCTGCGCGCGAAATGGCGCAGGAGCCTGGTTTGGGAAGCGCCGAAGGATACTTAGAGTGGCCGGGCGCATCGTTCCGCGCTAAACGGCAGCGATGGATAAAGCCGGATCAACCCTTGCCAGCGAAAGCCCCTGCCAGGCCTGCGGCGCCTGCTGCAGCTATTCGCCAAATTGGCCGCGCTTCACCACCGAGGATGACGCCGACCTCGACCAGATTCCGGAAAAGTTCGTCAACGACCGGCTGTCGGGCATGCGCTGCGACGGCGACCGCTGTTCGGCGCTGTCGGGCAAGGTGGGAGAGGCGACGGCGTGCACAATCTATGCGGTGCGGCCCGAAGTATGCAGGACCTGCATGCCCGGCGATCCCGAATGCGCGATGGCGCGCAAGCGGCACGGGCTGGCGGTGTTGGCGTAGCACGAATCGCGGTCGTCCCGGCATAGGCCGGGACCCGTACGCCACACCGGAGATTGTTGGAAAGGAAGATAACGACCAGCGAGCAAAACAATCTTTGCTGGTGGTTATGGGTCCCGGCGTTCGCCGGGACGACGATAGGAGACTTACGCCGTCACACCGCTTCGACGAGGTCCTCATCGTCGATATCTTCGATCGGCGCGAAGGTGGAGAGCGGCTTGGTCGAGAGCGTGATCGGCTTGCGGTTGCCGTAGGACGATGACGGCGTCGCGCGCGCGGCCGGTTCACGGGACAACGCGTAGAGGGTGGAGCCGACACGGCCGCCGAGCGAGATCAGTTCGCGCTCGGTACAGCTCGCCGCAATCGCGAGCGCCAGCGAGTGCAAATGGCTGCGGCGATAGCAGAACAGCGCCAGCATGGCGCGCGTCTCCGAGGAGACATTCTCCACCAGAAGCGGCAGGCCATTGGCGTTGGCGCGGTACATTTCGCCGAGCAACTCTTCCCGGACCGGGCAGAAGTCGTTCTCGAAGGCGTCGCGGCTTGAAAACATTGCGGTTCTCCCTATGCGGAAGATGCAGTGCAATTCGCTAATGAAAGGTTAACCACTCGCTCCAGTAGTATTCCGGGGCTCTTGCCAGTTGCGTCCGAATCGGAACCGCCGGATCAGCCGCGGATGATTCGCTTCGCGATCGAATGACCAGGCCGCCACGGCCGCCCAACGGTCACGGCAAGGCTATTCCCGCCGGAGGTCGGTGCCTATCCGGATCATCCCGGGTCTGGACTGGTCTTGGGCTGGTCTTGGCTGGCCTTGGGCCTGATCAGTTCGCCGCCATGAAAATCGACAGGCCGAAACCGGTGAGGTGGTGCAGCGCCTGATCGACGCCGATCAGCGTCCAGAACCAGGGATGCTCGTTCTCCAGCGTCACCCCGAACGACGATGCACAAATCCCCTTGGCGCGATCGATCGTGATGTGAATGGCAAAGTCGATAAAGGCGACGAACCAGAAACGCGGCGCGACCGCGATGATCAGCAACAACGAGGTCACCAGATGCACCGAGCAATGCGCCAATAGCGGCATCGCCCAGCCGGTCTTCTGGTCCTTGCCGATCGCCATCCAGGAATTCTGCAGCATGAAGTCGGCAATGATGTGCTTCACCGTGAGAAGCAACATCCATCCCATCAACGCAGCGACCGGAACCGATGACGACATGGAAGGAAACAACAAAGCTGACGCCCTTTGCTGGGACTGATGAGGTGGCAATCAAAACCGGAAGTCTAGGCCGTCAGCGCAATTTTCTTCTCGAACCCGGACGTGAACATTGCCGCTATTTATGGCACCTCCCGAACAGGAATGCACCTGTGGGTCGTCTGAAAAAGATGTGGTGTGGCCGAACGGCGATACTGCGGCAACGGCGCGCGGCATTTGAACGGGTAAGGTTACCCGCCCGGGGCGATTTGCAAACCGGCCGGAGCAGGATATCATTGCCGGACAGAGAAAATTATCGTTCCTTTCTAGGTATTTACGAATTCATCGGGACAGTCCGCGGCGCCGATTTGGCAGCCGAAAGTCCCTCCATTGGGTATCCGCCATGCGTGCCGACGCCCCAACGCCAAAATCCGGTATGCCAGGGCGCCCCCGTCTGCAACTCGTCAGGAGCAACCGCTCACAGATCGCGCTGTTCTCCATACTGACCCTGATCCTGACCGCCATAACGGTCTGGGGCGGCCGGACCTTGCTGAGAAACTCCGAAACGCTGGTGTTCGCCGTCGGCGCTACCAATGGCCCCGAGGCGCGCTTCGCCGCCCGGCTCGCGACCGTCCTGAAGAACAATTCCTCGCGGCTGCGGCTGAAGATCGTTCCCAACGGCGACAGCACCAGGGCGCTCGCCCAGTTCGACCGCAAGGATGCCAATTTGGCGATCCTGCGCACCGATGCGAAAATCCCGCCCCGCGCGCGCGCGGTTGCGATCCTGGAACATGACGTGCTGCTGCTGATCAGCCTCGCCGGCAAGAAGATCAAGACCGTCGCCGAACTGAAGAAGAAAAAGAAGATCGCTGTCCTCGCCGAGAACGAAAGCAGCGTCACGCTGATCCGCACGATCCTGGATCTGCCGGACGCGGCGACGCGAATCCAGATGGCGCCACCGGGTGCGACGCTCGACAAATTATTCGCATCGGGCTTCGGCGCGGTGATCGCGGTTGTCCATGCCTCGCGGACCGTGAAGGACAAGAACTTCGAGCAGATCGCGCGGCGCGGCACCTTCGCCCTCAACGCCATCGATGCGGCAAAGGCCATTACCCGGAAATATCCCGCCCTTTCGGAAGAGACGATCGCCTCCGGTACGCTGTCGGCCTCACCGGCCCTTCCGGAAGAAGATGTCGAGACGATCGGTCTGCAATGGCTGCTGGTTGCGCAGTCAGGCCTGTCGACGGCGACCGTGAGCGATCTGGCGCGCATCATCTATGAAAACAAGGCGGACCTGGCGCTCGATGGCGGCTTCGCTTCCAAGATCGAGCCGGCCGCGACCGAGAAGGATGCCTTCATCGTCGCGCATGCGGGGGCCGCCGAATATCTCAACGATGAATCCAAATCGTTCATCGAACGCTACAGCGACCTGATGTACGTCGCTGTCGCTGCGCTCGGCATCATCGGATCGCTGTTCGCCGCCTTCTACACCAAGGTCACACGGATCGCGCCGGAGAAAGCCAGCGAGTTGGCGGCCGCCGTTCTCGATATCGGCGAGCGGATGGGGGATGCCAGATCCATCGACCGACTCGACGCGCTGCAGGACGAACTCGAGAACATCCTTCGGCGCGTCGTGATCGGGCTGCGCGACGGCACCATTTCCAGCGACGGACTGGACACGTTCAAGCTCGGCTATGAATTCGTGCGCGACGAGATCGGCATGCGCCGCGACCATTTGAAACGGAACCCGCCCGCCCAGGACGACAGAGTGGTGGCCGTGAAGACCGCGCAAAGCGCGTGACCTGTGCGCCACCATTCGGCCGCAGCGCAATATCGCCGATTCCGGATAAAATTTGACCTCAACCGGCGCGCCCTTCGATCCCGTTGGGCGGTCGTTGACGGCCTCCCCGGCGGCGGGCACTTTGCGGGGATTGCTCAGGCTTTTTGCACCGGTCATGGATCGCTTTCCGACATCCCAGCGGCAAATTCTCCAGGCGATGGCGCATTTCGTTGCCGCCACGGCCGGCCGCAACATGACCAAGGCGGCCTATGCCGCCGTGACGATCGGCATCGCCGCAATGCTGCTGCTCACGGTCGCTCCGGCCTATGAGGTGGTGCCTCGCTGGATCAACGCCGCGCTATGGGCCTGCTGGGCCTATTTCCTGTTCGAATGGGGGGTGCGGCTGCGCCATGCCATGCGGCTGCAGCGCCTCCGGGCCTACGCTGTTTCCGGCAGCGGGCTGGTGGACGCCGCCGGTGCCATAGCGATGCCGCTCGCCATCATCTGCGGCGTCGAGCCCAAGACGGCGTGGCTGCTCAGCGTCTTGTGGGTGCTCAAAGTCGTCCCGGGGATCCCGGGGCTGCGGCAGTTGCGCCGGGTGCTGGTGCAGGAATCAGGCCCGCTGTCGAGCGTGCTGGTGATTTTCCTGATGGTGCTGTTTCTGGCATCGGTCGCGGTCCACTTCCTGGAGCGCGACGTGCAGCCGGCCACGTTCGGCAGCGTGCCCGCAACCATGTGGTGGGCGGTGGTGACGCTGACCACCGTGGGCTATGGCGACGTGGTGCCCGTCACGCCGCTCGGCCGCATCGTCGCCGCCATGGTGATGATTTCGGGCCTTGGCGTGTTCGGGCTCTGGACCGGCATTCTCGCCACCGGATTTGCGGCCCAGACGCGCCGCGACAATTTCTTGAAGACATGGGATTCCGTCAGCAAGGTGCCGTTTTTCGCCGCGCTCGGCCCCGCCGCCATCGCCGACGTCACCCATATGCTCCGCACGATGGATCTGCCGCCGCGCACCATGATCATCCGCAAGGGCCAGACCGGCGACTGCATGTATTTCATTGCCGCGGGCGAGGTCGAAGTCGATCTGCCCGGCAAGAAAGTGCAGCTTAGCGAGGGCGCGTTCTTCGGCGAGATGGCGCTGCTCGGCAATAATCTGCGCTCCGCCGACATCGTCACCACGCGGCTGTCCAAGCTGCTGGTGCTCGATCTCGTCGATTTTCGCCTCTTGATGGCGCGGCATCCCGATCTCGCCAAGACCATCGACGTCGAGGCCAAGCGCCGTGCACTGGAAAATAAATAAAAATGGAGAACGACATGTCCGATAGAGCCGAAGCGGCGAGCTCGCCCGTCCTCGAAATCAGCGGCGCGCGGGCCACCATCCGCCTCAACCGGCCGAAACATCTGAACCGGCTGCAGAACGAAGACCTCGGCGAAATGCTCGGTTTGTTCGACCGCATCGAGGCCGATCCCACGATCCGCGTGCTGGTGCTGACCGGCACCGGCCGCGCCTTCTCCGCGGGCTACGATCTCAACTCGGTCGCCGACCGCGCCACCAGCGCCCGGGAAGAGCAGAGCGCGGGCTCGGCGTTCGAAGTGGTCGTCAACCGGCTGGAAGATCTCGGCGTGCCGACGATCTGCCGGCTCAACGGCGGCGTCTATGGCGGATCGACCGATCTGGCACTGGCCTGCGACTTCTGCATCGGCGTCGATACGGCGGAGATGTTCATGCCGGCAGCACGGCTGGGCTTGCATTATTACAAGAGCGGCATCGAGCGCTACGTGACGCGGCTCGGCGTCGACAATGCGAAGAAGCTGTTTCTGACGGCGCAGAAGATCTCCGCTCCCGAAATGCTGCGGATCGGCTATCTCACCGCGATGGTGCCGGTGGAAACCCTCGATGAGGAAGTCGACAAGCTGGCAAGCATCCTTGCCGGCAACGCGCCCGCCGCCATGCGCGGCATGAAGCGCGCGATCAACGAATTCGCGCGCGGCAAGCTCGATGAGGAAGCCGCCAACCAGCGCCATCGCGAAAGCATGCGCAGCGACGAGATCAAGGAAGGCATCAGGGCGTTCGCGGAAAAACGGGCGCCGAGGTTCTAGTTTCTTCCCTTCTCGCCTTATGAGAGAAGGAAGAAACGATCCCCGCGACGAAACATTCCTGAAACACGATTCTCCAAAACCGCCATGAACGGATGTCGATCTCGGGCCGACAGAGGGGCAGGGACGAAACAACGGCCTCATGGCCATCACATTGGAGACTACAATGCTTCGCAAGGTTGCCCTCGGACTGATCGCTGCTACCGCTCTCACCTTCGCCGCTGCCGCGCCGGCTGCTGCCGGCCCGTTCCATCACCACCACGGCTATTGGGGCCATGGTCTTGGCTTCGGCGGCATCTATCTCAACACCGGCTATGCCTATGACAGCTGCCTGCAACAGCGGTGGATCGAGACCCGCCGCGGCCTGCGCCTGCGCACCGTCAATGTCTGCGCCTACTGATCTGGCCTGAACAGCGGAAAGCCCCGGCCGCCATTGGCGATCGGGGCTTTTCCTGCGCGCTCGACTGGGCGATCTATTTATCGCAGAACGTCACGGTATCAGCCACCGCTGCGCGCGAGGTCCGGTAGCTGTTGACCTTGTGCGCATTGTCGGCAAAGCCGAACGAAATGCCGCAGACCACGCGGCGGTCGTCGGCGAGACCAAAGTGCCGGCGGATCAATCCCGAGTGCCGCGCGAGCGCGGCTTGCGGGATGGTGCCGAGACCGAGCGCCTGCGCCGCCAGCATGAAATTGCTGACATAGGCGCCGCAATCGATCGCGCCGTAAATTCCGAGCGGCTCATCGGTGTGAATCACGGCGACATGCGGCGCGCCGAAGAAATTGTAGTTCTCCAGCGCTTGCCTGGCATAGGCCATCTTGTCGCCGCGTGCGATACCGAGCGTGTTATAGAGCTGGAAACCGCTCTCGCGGCGGCGTTCGAGATAGACGCCGAGATATTCGCGCGGCGGCGCGAAATCATGGTCGTCCTTGCCGCCCGAGGACGCCTCGGCATAGATCGCCTTGCGAAACCGCTCCTTGGCCTCGCCGCTCGCGATCAGCACCTGCCAGGGCTGGCTGTTGCACCAGGAGGCGGTGCGCTGCGCCACGGTGAGGACGTGCTCGATGGTCTCGCGCGGCACCGGCTGGGGCAGAAACGCGCGTACCGAATAGCGCTCGTTCAACAATTCCTCGAGCACGCCGATACGATCTTCGGTCGGGTAGCGCGTCTTCGGCGTCTTTGCATCCATGGTCATCGCCCCTTGGTCGGGATCTTGTTGAACGGCACGTCCTTGTCGACCCTGATATCACCGGGCAGGCCGAGCACGCGTTCGGCAATGATGTTGCGCAGGATTTCGTCGGTACCGCCGGCGATCCGCATCGAGGGTGACGAGAGCAGCATCTGCTGGAACTGGCCGCTTGCGGCTTCCTCGTCGGCGCCGGTCAATGCGCCGGCCGCGCCCTCCAGGTCCATCGCGTAGGTCGCGATGTCCTGCAGCATCGTACCTGACACCAGTTTGCCGATCGAATTCTCAGGACCCGGACGCTCGCCCTTGGAGAGCGACGAGATCGCGCGGTAGCTGGTGTATTTCAGCCCGCTCGCCTTCACCGCCCAGTTCGCGAGCTTGGAGCGCGTCGCCGGATCGTCGATGGCGAGGCCGTCCTCGGTCATCAGGTTCGAGCAGAACTCGAACATTTCAGGAAAGCCGGTCGCGAGCCGCGAGCCGATCGACATGCGCTCGTTCATCAGCGTGGTGAGCGAGACGTTCCAGCCGTCGCCGACCGCGCCGAGGCGCTGGCTGTCCGGGATCACCACATCGGTGAAATAGACCTCGTTGAATTCCTGCATGCCGTTGGCCTGCTTGATCGGCCGCACCTCGACGCCCTTGCTCTTCATGTCGAGGAAGAACATCGTCAGGCCCTTGTGCTTGGGCACGTTGGGATCGGTGCGCGTGATCAGGAGGCCGTAGTCGGAATAGTGCGCGCCCGAGGTCCAGATCTTCTGGCCGTTGATGATCCAGTTGTCGCCCTTCTTCTCGGCGCGGGTACGAAGGCCCGCGACGTCGGAACCGCCGGCCGGCTCCGAGAACAGCTGGCACCAGATATGTTCGCCGGACGCGAGCTTCGGCAGGTAGTGCCGCTTGTGTTCCTCGCTGCCGAACGCCATCACGGTCGGCCCGCACATGCCTTCGCCGATCTGGAACGGTTGCGTCAGCTTGCCGTAGACACCCTCTTCCTGCTGCCAGATCACCTTCTCGATCGGCGTGGCGCCGCGGCCGCCATATTCCTTCGGCCAATGCAGGCAGGCCCAGCCGCCTTCGGCCTTCTTCTTCTGCCAGGCCTTGCCGACGTCGACGATCTCTTCCTTCTCGAGCCGGATGCGGCCCAGCGAGGATTTTGAAAGCTCCGCCTCGTATTTCTTCGGGGCGTTGGCCCCGATCCATTTGCGCGCTGTGGCGCGGAATTCGGCTTCCTGCGGGGTATCGTCGAAGTTCATGGCGGACCTCTCACGTTTTCAATTCTTGCATCGTCTCTAACCCTCATGGTGAGGAGCGCGAAGCGCGTCTCGAACCATGAGGCCACCGGCCGGGCTTTCATCCTTCGAGACGCGGCGAAGACGCCGCTCCTCAGGATGAGGTCTTCGGTTACGCTCTTCCCTTGGTCGGAATCTTGTTGAACGGCACGTCCTTGTCGACCCTGATATCGCCGGGCAGACCAAGCACGCGCTCGGCAATGATGTTCCGCATGATCTCGTCGGTGCCGCCTTCGACGCGGGTGCCGGGCGCACGCAGCAGCATCGCCTGGAATTTTCCGGCGATCTCGGCGTCTTCCGGCCCGCTCAGTACGCCGGCGGCGCCCTGCAGGTCGAGCGCATACATCGCGACTTCCTGCACCATCGAGCCCGCGACCAGCTTGCCGATGGAATTCTCCGGCCCCGGACGCTCGCCCTTCGACAGCGCCGAGATCGCGCGCATGCTGGTGTATCGCAGCCCACTCGCCTTCACGGCATAGTTCGCGAGCCTGGAGCGAACGCTGCGATCCTCGATCGCGGGACCGTCTTCGAGCATCAGGCTGTTGCAGAAATCGAACAATTCCGGGAAGCCGGTGGAAACACCGGCGCCGATCGACATGCGCTCGTTCATCAACGTGGTCAGCGAGACGTTCCAACCATCGTTGACGGCGCCCAGCCGCTGCGAGTCGGGAATCTTCACGTCCGTAAAATAAACCTCGTTGAAATCCGACTGGCCGCTGGCCTGCTTGATCGGCCTGACCTCCACGCCGGGGCTCTTCATGTCCAGGAAGAACATGGTGAGGCCCTTGTGTTTGGGCACATTGGGATCGGTGCGAGTCAGCAGGATGCCATAGTCGGAGTAGTGCGCACCCGAGGTCCAGATCTTCTGGCCGTTGACGATCCAGTCATCGCCCTTCTTTTCCGCGCGGGTACGCAATCCGGCAACGTCGGAACCGCCGGCGGGCTCGGAGAACAACTGACACCAGACCTTTTCGCCCGACGCCAGCGGCGGCAGATATTTTTGCTTTTCCGCTTCGCCGGCGAACGCCATCATGGTCGGCCCGCACATGCCGTGGCCGATGATGAACATGCCGGAGAGTTTACCGAACGGGCCTTCCTCCTGCTGCCAGATCACGCGCTCGATCGGCGAGGAGCCGCGGCCGCCATATTCCTTCGGCCAGTGCAGGCAGGCCCAGCCGGCATCGGCTTTCTTCTTCTGCCAGGCTTTTGCGACCTCGAGCATGTTGGCGCCCTTGAGTCCGCTGCGGCCGAGCGAGGTCTTGCGCAGTTCTTCCTCATACTGCTTCGGCGCATTGGCTGCGATCCAGGCTTTCGCCTCGGCGCGGAATGCGGCTTCCTGGGGGGTGTCGTCGAAATTCATCGAATCATCCTTCAAATTCATCGTCGTGCCGGCGAAGGCCGGGACGACACCATGGTTACTCAGGCCGCGTTCTTCTTGCGCATGCGGTCGATCAGTTGATCTTCCCAATAAGAAAGGCTGCCGAGCGTCACCGCGGTCGCATTGGCGCGGCGGTAGTACATGTGGCAGTCGAACTCCCACGTGAAACCCATGCCGCCATGAACCTGGATGTTGTTCTTGGAGCAGTGCTGGAACGCCTGCGTCGCGCTGATGCGGGCGGCGGCTGCCGCTTCCGGCAATTCCGAGGCGTTGGTCGAGAGCGCCCAGGCGCCGTAATAGCAATTCGAACGCGCCAGCGTCGCCGAGACATACATGTCGGCGAGGATGTGCTTGACGGCCTGGAACGAGCCGATCGGCCGGCCGAAGGCGATGCGGTCGAGCGCGTAATCACGGCCCATCTCCAGCGCCCGGTCGGACCCGCCGACCTGCTCGAACGCCATCAACACGGCGGCGCGGTCGAGCACTTGTGTGAGGATGCCCCAGCCGTCACCGGCCGCAGCCAGCGGCTCCGCCTTGCAATTCTTGAAGGTCAGTTCGGCCTGGCCGTGGGTCGGATCGATATTGGTCAGCGACCTGACGTCGACGCCACCGGCCTTGAGGTCGACCAGGAACAGCGAGATGTCGGCGTCGCGGCCCGTCGAACCCGTGCGCGCGGCAACCACCGCGAAATCGGCGATGGCGCCATCCGGCACCGGCTTCTTGACGCCGTTGAGCGTGCCGCCGGAAGCCTGCAGCTTGATCGCCTGCGGCGACGGATTGCCCTTGCCTTCGAACAGCGCCAGCGTGCCGATCGCTTCGCCGGAGGCGATCTTCGGCAGCCATTTCTGTTTCTGCTCATCGCTGCCCGCGAGCAGCAGCGCTTCGGCCGCGAGATATACCGTCGAGGAGAACGGCACCGGCGCCAGCGCGCGGCCCATTTCCTCGGCGATCACGCAGAGTTCGAGATGACCGGCACCGGCGCCGCCGAATTGCTCCGGTATGGCAACGCCGAGGAAGCCCATCTCGGCGAGTCCGGCCCACAAGGCCTTGTCGTAAGTCGCCCGGCCTTCCAGCACCTCGCGCACCGCCTTCGGCGGACATTTCTCGGCGAGGAATTTCCTCGCCGCGTCGCGCATCTGCTTTTGTTCGTCGGAGAAATCGAAATTCATGGCGCTCTACTCGCTTGGCTGCGTTTCAGTTCAGGATGATAACGTCTTCGCCGGGACGATCGGCGTAAAGTTTTTCCACCAGCACGGCGCGGCGTTCGAGGCCGGCGCGCTGGTTGATGTAGCCCTTGTCGGTAAGTTCGTTGCCGTCAATCGAAGGCGGCTCCGCCATCAGCATCGCGCGCGCGATCCGCATGCTGCTGCCGGTGCAGGAGGCGTTATGAGCCTGCAAACCCTGCTTCAGGCACGCGATGACGGCGGGATGCTTGACGACATCTTCATAACTCGCCTCGGGATTACCGACGATTTGCCGGCAGGCGTGCAGATTGGGCCATGCCAACAGACCGATGAATTCCCGGTCCTGCCCCGCGACCAGCGCGTCATGCACGGCAGGCGTTGCGGCGGCGATGGCGTCCGTCCGCAGCGAGCCGACGTGCACAAAAGTGCCGGTCGTCAGCTTGAAATCCTCGACCACGCGGCCGGCGAAGATGATGCCCTGCAGCGGATCGTTGTCGTCGACGAACACACCGGCATCGCCGATACAATAAAACCCTTCCTCGTCGAACATCTTCTTCGTCAGCTCAGGCTGGCCGAAATAACCCGGCGTCACGTTGATGCCGCGCAGCCGCAGTTCATATTTCGATCCGCACGGCACCAGTTTCAGTTCGACGCCGGGGAACGGCAGCCCGATCAGGCCGACGCGCTCGGTGTCCCAATAGGTGCCGGTGGATGTCGGCGCGGTCTCGGTCGAGCCCCAGCCGGTGTAGAACACGATGCGCTCGCCGGTGATCTTCACCGCCAGCGCCTGCATGCGGTCATAGAGATCATCCGGCAGCCGCGCGCCGCCATAGGCCATGATGCTCAGATTCTTGAAGAAGCTGCGACAGAGCGCGTCGTCCTTTTCCATCGCCGCCGCCAGCGCGGCATAGCCGGCGGGCACGTTGGCGTAATAGGTCGGCGACACCTCGCGCAGATTCCTGGTGGTCTCGTCGAACAGGCCCGGCATCGGCCGGCCATCGTCGATATAGAGCGTGCCGCCATCGACCAGCACCGGATTGAACGCGGCATTGCCGCCCATGGTATGGTTCCACGGCATCCAGTCCAGCACGGTCGCGATCGGTCCATTCGGATCGCGCGGACGCACCTGCATCATCATCGCCGCATTGGCGCACATCATCTCCTGGGTGTTGATGACGGCCTTGGGCATGCCGGTCGAGCCCGACGTGAACAGCAGCTTGCCGACGGTTTTGGGCGTGATCTTTGCGATCGACTCCTCAACCGCCTTCGTCACCGGCGTCGCTGCAAGGTCGGCATAGGCGACGCTCTCGATGCCTTCGCACGGCCGCAGCACATGCACGACCGTGACGCCGGCGAGATCGAGCGCCTTCAATGCCTTCTCGAAGGTCGGCCCATCCTGCACCATCACGACGGCGGGCTTGATCAGGTTGAACAGGTATTTGAGCTTGAGGTGGTCCTGGCTCATCAGCGAATAGGCCGGCGACACCGGCGCCGCCGGCAGGCGCGCCTGCATCGCGGCCTGTGTCATCAACGCATGCTCGATGGAGTTGCCGGACAGGATCGCCACGGGACGATCATCTTCGACGCCGAGATCGAGCAGGGCCTGCGTCAGGGCGTCGACCGTACGCTTGGCTTCGCCGTACGAAACCTTGCGCCATTGCCGGTCCGCGCCGGCGCGCTGCGCCAGCCAGATCCGCTCGGGCGCTTGTTTTGCCCACTTCGCGAGCGAAGCCGGAATGTGCTTCTCGTAAGGTTGCAGCGGAATGCGTGACTTCAGCACGATGACGCCATCCGCCCGCCGCTCGACCTCGATGTCGCGCGGCAGCCATTCGATCTTGCGGAAGCCGGGTTTTGTGAGCACCGCGGCGGCATTCCCACTCATTATTGCGTCTCCCGGAATTCGGTCCGTTTTCGGATCCTTTTTCTACCGTTTGATATAGACAGGCTTTCGCTTCTCAAGGAAGGCCCTGATGCCCTCGCTGAATTCTTCCGAACGGCTGCACAGGATTTGATTGCGGTCTTCCATCGCGATCACGGCCTCGATCGAGCCGGCATCGACGCTCATATTGAGGCATTCCTTGGAGAGGCGCAGCCCTACCGGCGAGGCCGTCATCATCGCATCGACATAGGGTTCCGCTGCGGCATCCAATCCATCTTCGTCGACGACTTCGGAGACGAGACCGACCGCGAGCGCGCGCTCGGCACCGATGAAGCGTCCGGTCAGGATCAGTTCGGAGGCCACGGACACGCCGACTAGCCGCGGCAGGAAATAGCTGGTGCCGATATCGCAGCCGCCGAGGCCGAGCTTGATGAAGGCGCAGTTCATCCGCGCCGATCTGGTCGCAATGCGAATATCCGCCGCCAGCGCCAGCGCAAAACCTCCGCCGGCCGCCGCCCCCTGCACCAGCGCGACGATCGGCTGCGGGCAGCGTCGCATCAGCATCACGATGTCGGCGATCCGGCGCTGCGCATCCAGCGACTCGGTAACCCCGGGTGGCTCCTGCTGCCCGGCCCGGCGTTGCATGGCATGTTTCAGGTCGAGCCCGGCGCAGAAATTCTGTCCCGCGCCCTTCAGCACCACCACCCGCGTGGTCCGGTTGCGCTGCAACCCTTCGAAATAGGTGTTCAGCGCATTGATCATGTCCGGGTTGAGCGCGTTGAGGCTCTCCGGACGATTGAGCGTCACCCGGTCGACCCCGTCATGGTGTTCGATCAGCAGCGGTTGAGTCACGTTGTACTCCTGCATCCGCGAACGCGGCGCCAGTTGCCGCGCCCTCTCCCCTTGTGGGAGAGGGCATCACCGTCGCTGGCCTCGTGCTCACTTGGGTGAGGGGTTGCCAACCGGAGAGAACCCCTCATCCGGCTTCGCTTCGCGAAGCCACCTTCTCCCACAAGGGGAGAAGGAAGAAGAGCTACCTTGGCGCCATGCGGATGGCGCCATCGAGGCGGATGGTCTCGCCGTTCAGCATCGGGTTCTCGACGATATGCACCGCGAGATTGCCATACTCGGAAGCGTCGCCGAGGCGGGCCGGATGCGGCACCTGCGCGCCCAGGCTCTTGCGAGCCTCTTCGTTCAAGCCCATCAACAATGGCGTCAGGAACAGGCCCGGTGCAATGGTGTTGACGCGGATCTTGAGGCTGGCGAGATCGCGGGCAGCCGGCAGCGTGAGGCCGACGACGCCGCCCTTCGAGGCGGAGTAAGCGATCTGGCCGATCTGGCCTTCATAGGCCGCGACACTGGCGGTGTTGATGGCAACGCCGCGCTCTTCGCCGATCGGGGGTGCGGTGGCGAGCCGCTCGGCGAACAGGCGCAGCACGTTGAAGGTGCCGATCAGATTGACGTTGATGATGCGGACGAACTTCGCCAGCGGATAGACGCCGTCCTTGCCGACGACGCGCTGCGAGCCGCCGATCCCGGCGCAGTTCATCAGCACGCGCGCGATGCCGTGGGCGGCTTCGGCCTTGGCGATCGCCGCCTTGATCGCTTCCTCGTCGGTGACGTCGGCGTGAAGGGCGACGCCCTTGACTTCGGCGGCGACCTTTTCGGCGTTTTCCTTGTTCTGGTCGATCACGCCGATCTTGGCGCCCTTGGCCGCCATAGCGCGGGCGGTAGCGGCACCGAGACCGGAGCCACCGCCGGTGATGAGAACGGCAACGTCTTTCAACTGCATTTTAGAGACCTTTCCTTGGGCGTTTCTTCTCTGGACTTCACGAACGTTCGGGCGAAGCGACCGTCATCCGGCCGCAGCCCCTTGTTGATTGAGTATTCCGCCGCAAATCAGCGTTTCCATATGCCTGATGTATTGGCGGCAGACTTCGTCGGTGACGGGACCGACGCCGGTCGCGCGCGACATCGCGTGGCGGCCGAAAAACAGGTGATCGCAGGCGCCGACCAGGGTGGTGTAGAACATCACGGGGTCGACGTTACGGAACTCGCCGGCCTTGATGCCCTCCGCGAGCAGGCGCCGCTGGAACTCCAAAAGCGGCGCCACGAAAAACTTTGATACCTCGTCGGCCGCCGCCTCGCTGCTCTCATGCAGCAGATAATGGATCAGCCGGTTCATATAGGGGAACTGGTAATAGGCGCGGATGATGCCGCCGATATGCAGCTTGAGTTTCGCGGTCGGCGAGATCGGCTGGCTGATCAGATATTCGAGCTGCGACATCTCGGTGGCGGCGTCGCGCGCCAAAAGCGCCAGTAACAGCCCGTCCTTGTTGCCGAAATGGTATTTCACCAAAGCGGCGTTGACGCCGGATTTCTGCGCGATGTCGGAGAGCGACACCTCGATCGAGGCGCGCTCGATCATCAGCCCGCTCGCCGCCACCAGCAGCTTCTCGGCGGTGGTATTTTTGCTGCCCGCCAATCTGGTCGGTACGCTGGTATTCAACTGTGATCCCATCACTGCCTGCCGGAAATCCGGCCGCACATAAGCGCATGCCGGGGCCGCACTCAAGAGTTAATTGATTGATTGACTAAATCGCGGACCATCCCTTAAATCCGGCCCATCATTCAAAACCCACAACACATTCCAGGGAGAACCGTCATGGCCGAGGCCTATATCGTCGCCACCGCACGCACCGCCGGAGGCCGCAAGGGGGGACGTCTCGCAGGCTGGCATCCGGCCGATCTCGCCGCTTCCGTGCTGGATTCCTTGATCGATCGCACGGGCGCTGACCCCGCCCAGGTCGAAGACGTCATCATGGGCTGCGTGATGCAGGCCGGCGAGCAGTCCAACAACGTCGCGCGCAACGCCATCATGGCTTCAAAACTGCCGGAGAGCGTGCCGGGCACCTCGATCGACCGTCAGTGCGGCTCGTCGCAGCAGGCGCTGCATTTCGCGGCGCAGGCCGTGATGTCCGGCACCATGGATTGCGTGATCGCGGCGGGCGTGGAATCGATGACGCGGGTGCCGATGGGCCTCGCCTCTTCGTTGCCCGCCAAGAACGGCTTTGGCCATTACAAGAGCCCGGGCATCGAGAAGCGTTATCCCAACATCATGTTCAGCCAGTTCACCGGCGCTGAAATGATGGCTGAGAAGTATGGTCTCTCGAAGGAAGAACTCGATACCTATTCCTACAACAGCCACCAGCGCGCGATTGCGGCGACGCAGGCCGGCAAGTTCAAGGACGAGATCGTCTCCTTGCAGATCACCCGCGCCGACGGCTCGACCGACACCCACCACATCGACGAAGGCATTCGCTTCGACGCCAGCCTCGACGGCATCAAGGGCGTCAAGCTGATCGCCGAGAACGGCAAGCACACCGCAGCCAGCGCCAGCCAGATCTGCGACGGCGCTTCCGGCGTGATGGTCGTCAATGAAAAGGGCCTCAAATCGCTCGGCGTCAAGCCGCTGGCGCGAATCCATCATCTCACCATGATGGGCGGCGACCCCGTCATCATGCTGGACGCGCCCCTGCATGCCACCAAGCGCGCGCTGGAAAAGGCCGGCATGTCGGTCGATGACATCGACCTGTTCGAGGTCAACGAGGCCTTTGCCGCGGTGCCGGTGGCGTGGCTGAAGACGACGGGCGCGGACCCGGAGCGGCTCAACGTCAATGGCGGCGCGATTGCGCTCGGCCATCCCCTCGGCGGCTCCGGCACCAAGCTGATGACCACGCTGGTCAACGCGTTGAAGCAGCGGGGCAAGCGCTATGGTTTGCAGACCATGTGCGAAGGCGGCGGCATGGCGAACGTGACCATCGTCGAGCGGCTGTAAAAACAAAAAAAAGAAATTCGTGACTGGCGAGCAGGGAGTGCGCTTCCTGCTCGCCATTTTCATGTTGAGGAGACATCCATGACCCACCCGACCATCCACGCCCGCACCCATCCGGACAAGATCGCTTACCAGATGGCGGGGACCGGAAAAGCGATCACCTATCGCGAGCTGGATGAGCTCTCCAACCAGGGCGCGCATCTGTTCCGTTCGCTCGGCCTGAAGGCCGGCGACCACATCGCGCTGCTGATGGAAAACCGCCTCGCCTTCATGGAAATCTGCTGGGCGGCGCAGCGCGCGGGTCTCTATTACACCGCGATCAGCCGTTACCTCACCGCAGACGAGATCGCCTACATCGTCAGGGATTGCGGCGCGAAGGTCTTCATCACCACACCGAAATGCCACGAGCAGGTCAAAGGCCTCGCCGGCGAGAATGGCGGGCCGCTGCTTTACATGATGGATGAGCCCGAACCGGGTTTCCGCTCCTGGGACAAGGAAGCGGCGGCGCAGCCGACGACGCCGATCGCGGACGAGGTCGCCGGCTACGACATGTTGTATTCGTCGGGCACGACCGGACGGCCAAAGGGCATCAAGAAGGCGTTCGAGGGCAACAGGATCGACGTGCCCAACCAGTTTTTAAAGGTTCTCTGCGCCGACATGTGCGGCATGGCATCCGACAGCATCTATCTGTCGCCGGCGCCGCTGTATCATGCAGCGCCTTTGCGCTTCAACATGATGGCGACCATCCTCGGCGGCACCTCCATCATCATGGAATCCTTCGACGCCGAGGAATTTTTGAAACTGGTCGAGAAATACAAGGCCACGCAATCGCAGCTGGTGCCGACCATGTTCGTGCGGATGCTGAAGCTGCCGGAGGAGGTGCGCACGCGCTACGACGTCTCGACGTTGAAGGGCGCGATCCATGCCGCCGCGCCCTGCCCGGTCGACGTGAAAGCCAAAATGATCGAGTGGTGGGGACCGATCCTGATCGAATATTATGCGGGCTCGGAGGGCAACGGCGTCACGGTCTCGAATTCGCAGCAATGGCTCAGCCATCGCGGCACCGTCGGCCGCGCGGTGGTTGGCAAGATCAAGATTCTGGACGAAAACGACCAGGAAGCGCCGACCGGGCAAATCGGCACCGTGTATTTCGCCGATGCGCCTGCCTTCGCCTATCACAACGATCCGGAGAAGACGAAGAAGGCCTACAACGACCGCGGCTGGTCGACGCTCGGCGACGTCGGCTATCTCGACGAGGAAGGCTTCCTCTATCTCACCGACCGCAAGAGCTACATGATCATCTCGGGCGGCGTGAACATCTACCCGCAGGAGACCGAGGACGTCCTGATCACGCATCCCGGCGTCGCCGACGTCGCGGTGTTCGGCGTGCCGAACGAGGAGATGGGCGAAGAGGTCAAGGCCGTGGTGCAGCCGCACGACATGGCCAGAGCCGGCAAGGAGCTTGAGGCCGAGTTGATCCTGTTCTGCCGCAAGCATCTGTCGCCGATCAAATGCCCGAGGAGCATCGACTTCGAAGCCGAACTGCCGCGCACCCCGACCGGCAAGCTGGTGAAGCGGCATCTGCGGGATCGGTATTGGCCGAAGGCTACCAGAGGGTGACGTGCGCTCACGCGCGCATCCAGGGCGCCCCCTTTGCCCGCCGGAGCGAAAATTACGTGGGCGCTGCCGGCGCGCAAGCGAGGGATGGCGCTGCGCGCAAATGCAGCTGCCCGCGCTGTTCGGTGGCGGATGTGGTCCACTGCGCCTCGATGGTCTGAAAGTCCTTCGATAATGTTCCCCGGTGGCTGCCGCCGGTCTCGAAGGAGCTGTTTCCCTCAGGCGCCAGCTCGAAGATTTCGATCTGCAAATCGGACAGTCTGACGAACATCCGGACCTTGATTTTCGTCACCTGGCGACCGGCCTTGTATGAGCCGCATCCGAACGCTTCCGCGTTCTGCTCATTCAGGGCGTGCACCGTATCGAACGTAATGACGACGTTTTGTACCGTCTTGTCACCATCCCAGCTGAACTCACCATAGTAGCCGCGCGGCATGTCCCGGGTCAGGTCGGCCACGTCAGCCGCGCGCGCGGCGGAAGCGAACAGCAGGCACGCGGCCATGATCGCCAGAACGGCACGCGAAACCCAGCCGCGCAGATGTGAAAGACCCAGCCCACGCATGTGATATTCATCCCGCGAATGAGTGTTGCCATCCTTAGTGACGCCGGCGAGATGAAGGTTCAAGCCGCTGCCGCAGCGAAGGGATGAGGCTTCCTTCCCTTCCCCCCTTGTGGGACAAGGGAACAAAACGAGGAAACACCATGACCGCCCTCCCCGGCATCCCGCTCCCCGCTGGCATCCGCTCCCGCTACGTCGAGAACATCAACGGCCTGCGCATGCATGTGCTGGAAGCCGGCTTTGAGACCAAAGGCCGGCCGTGCGTGCTGTTGCTACACGGCTTCCCCGAGCTCGCCTTCAGCTGGCGCAAGGTGATGCCGGTTCTTGCCGCCGCCGGCTATCACGTGATCGCGCCGGACCAGCGCGGCTATGGCCGCACCACGGGATGGGATGCCAATTATGACGGCGACCTTGCCTCGTTCCGGCTCACCAACCTGGTGCGCGACGCGCTCGGGCTGGTGTCGGCGTTCGGCTATCGGCATGTCGATGCCGTGGTCGGACATGATTTTGGCTCGTCCGTCGCAGCCTGGTGTGCGCTGCTGCGGCCGGATGTGTTTCGATCGGTTGTTCTGATGAGCGCGCCGTTTGCAGGGCCGCCGGCGCTGCCGTTCAACACGGCGGATGGTCCGGCGAAACCGGCCGCGGAAGATCCGATCCACCGCGAACTGGCGGCGCTGCCGCGGCCGCGAAAGCATTACCAATGGTATTATTCGACACGCGAGGCCGACGCCAACATGCACCACGCACCGCAGGGCGTGCATGATTTCCTGCGCGCCTACTACCATCACAAGAGCGCGGACTGGAAAGACAACGCGCCCTATCCGCTGAAATCATGGACGGCGGGCGAAATCGCAAAACTGCCGACCTATTATGTGATGGATCTCGTCAAGGACATGGCCGCGACCGTCGCCGAGGAAATGCCGTCGGCGGCAGCGATCGCAGCCAACACATGGCTGCCCGACAGTGAACTTGCGTTCTACAGCGCCGAATACAAGCGCACCGGATTCCAGGGCGGCCTGCAATGGTATCGCTGTGGCACGTCGGGGGCATTTCTGCCGGAGTTGCAGACCTGGTCCGGCCGCACCATCGACGTGCCGTCCGCCTTCATCTCGGGCAAGCAGGATTGGGGTACCTATCAGCGCCCCGGCGTGTTCGAGACCATGCAGACAAAGGCCTGCACCAACATGATCGGCTGTCATCTCGTCGACGGCGCCGGCCATTGGGTGCAGCAGGAGCAACCCGGGGAAGTGAGCCGGTTGCTACTGCAATTCCTGAAACAGGCCACGCCCGGCGGCTAAACAATTTGACCTTGAGAAAACGGGGCCCTATATCAGTTTAGAATTATTCTAAATCGATAAGAGGGCCCTGCCCGTGAAGAATTTCGCCGATCTGACCGAGCGTGAAGTTCTGGCGGTGGCGATCTCCTCGGAAGAGGAAGACAGCCGCATCTACATGACCTTCGCCGAAGACCTCGCCGAGCGCTATCCGGACTCCGCAAAGCTGTTCCGGGAAATGGCCGAGGAAGAGAGCGGCCATCGTCACCGCCTGCTGGAATTATACGAGCAGCGTTTCGGGGCGCATCTGCCGCCGATCCGTCGCGAGGACGTCCGGGGATTCCTCAGGCGGCGGCCGGTCTGGCTGACGAAAAACCTGCCGCTCGACACCATCCGCAAGGAGGTGGAGGTGATGGAGCTGCAGGCCGAGCAGTTCTACGTCAAGGCCGCCGAACAGGCCGAGGATGTCGGCGTGCGCCGCCTGCTGGGCGACCTCGCCGAGGAGGAGAAGAGCCACGAAAAGCTCGCGGCCAGGCTGACCGACCGGATCCTCAGCCCCGACGTGCGCGCCGAGGAAGAAAAGACGCGGCGGCGCGCCTTCGTGCTGCAATATGTCCAGCCCGGCCTTGCCGGATTGATGGACGGGTCGGTCTCGACGCTGGCGCCGCTGTTCGCGGCCGCCTTCGCCACGCATCAGAACTGGCAGACATTCCTGGTCGGCCTCGCCGCCTCGATCGGAGCCGGCATCAGCATGGGGTTTGCGGAAGCGCTCTCCGACGACGGTTCGCTGACCGGGCGCGGTTCGCCGTGGCTGCGTGGCGCGGCGAGCGGCATCATGACCGCGCTCGGCGGCCTCGGCCACACCATGCCCTATCTGGTGCCGGATTCCTGGCCGAATGCGTTCTGGATCGCGACCGGAATCGCGGGCGTCGTCGTGTTCTTCGAACTATGGGCGATCGCCTTCATCCGCGCCAAATACATGGACACGCCGTTCCTGCAGGCGGCCTTCCAGATCGTGCTCGGGGGCGCGATCGTGCTCGGCGTCGGCATACTCATCGGCGCCGCATAGTGCGCCGCAGGAAACCATCATGAAACGAAGGTTTACAGATGGCTCACGGTGCCGCCTCTGCCTTCTGGCTGGCGCGGGCCTCTGGGTCGTACTCGCGACGCCAGCGCAAGCTGTCGACGAAATCCAGGTCTACAACGCCAGCATTGCCGCGCCCGGCCAGTTCACGATCCAGCAACATCTCAACTATGTTGCCCAGGGGCTGAAAGACCCGCCCTTTCGCGGCGGCCTCGTCTCCAATGGCAGCATCAACGGCACGCCCGAATTCGCGTACGGCGTCACCGACTGGTGGGAAGTCGGGCTTTATCTACCCTTCGCGATCCAGGACCGGCAGTTTTTGTCCGATTCCTTCAAGCTGCGCACCTTGTTCGTCTCCCCCAATGCCGATCAGCGCAACTTTTTCTACGGCGTCAATTTCGAGTTCAGCAACGAAACGCCAAAATTCTCGCAGACCCGATTCGGGATGGAAATCCGGCCGATCATCGGCGTCCGCAAGGGCGATTGGGAATTCATCGTCAACCCGATCGTCGGCATCGGCTTCGGAAAATATGGCGAGGCGGACTTCACCCCTGCGGCACGCCTGGCGCGCAAAGTCGGCCCGGATCTTTCCGTCGGACTCGAATATTACGCCGACTTCGGCAAGATCGGAGATTTTTCGAAGCTTGCCGACCAGCAGCATACGCTGTTTGCGGTCACCGACTTCAAGCTCGGCATCTTCGGCGTGAACCTTGGCGTTGGTTACGGGCTGACGCCGGCCTCCGACCGCTTCGTGGTCAAGACTATCATCGGCTACGCTTTCCCGGTGCCTGGCAGCAACGCTGCGGCAAGCGACCGCGCCGGCGTTTCCGGACCCGTCAACCCGATGTCGCACGCTTCCACCCGGCCCTTGCAATACTGACGAAACGACGCTGGGTTCCTCGCATAGTGCCCCCGTGATCTCCCGTCTGCAGAACGGTTCGCAGTCGTGCAACCAACGCTTCGAGGATTTTCATGACAGATCGCTTGCAATACGGGATCACGGCAAAACTGTTTCACTGGCTCATCGTCGCGCTCTTGATGGTGCAATATCCAATCGGCTGGCTGATGCCGGATCTGCATCGAAACATGAAGCCGGGTGCGCCGATGAGCTTCCATATCTCCTTTGGCATTTCCATCCTGATGCTGATGGTTCTGAGATTCGTCTGGCGGCTGACGCACCCGGTCGCGCCCGAAAGCTCGATGCCGCCATGGCAACGGCTGAGTTCGGAGGTCGTGCACTGGCTGCTTTATGCGTTGGTGCTCGCGACGACGGTAACCGGCTGGCTATTCGCATCGTTTCGCGGTTGGTCCGTATCGTTTTTCTATCTTCTGCCCATGCCGATGCTGTCCTCCGAGAACGCCGCGGCCGGCAAGGTCATCGACGGCCTGCATCAGGCATCCGAATGGGCGTTGCTGGCCGTCATCGGCATCCACGTGGCGGCGGCGTTGGCCCACATCTTCTTTTATCGCGACCGTATCATGCAGCGGATGCTTCCGGGCTGACCGCAGGGCGATCGGGCCGTATCAGCTGCCGTTCAGGCTGCCGATCTCCGGAAAGAACAGGTCTTTCCACGAGACCGGCTCGTTCCTGGTGGTGCCGACCTTGCGCATGAATTTGGCGAATTTCATCGTCGCCGCCGGCGTCATGGTCCATTCGACATTGGGGCCGGTGACGACCTTCGTCACGGTTTCAAGAGGCATTTTCGAGCCGGAATCATTGATCCAGCTTTGCGCCGTGCCTTTCGGATCGGCCGCGATGATGGAAGTCGCCTCCTTTACCGCGTCGAGAAAGGCGGCGTAGAGTTCCGGATTGTCCTTGCGAAAGCGTGCCGAGGTCCACGCCACCGTGAACGTATGCGGCCCCATCACGTCGAACGACGTCAGCACCGTGCGGATGTTCTTCTGCTCCAACTGCTGGAACTGGAACGGTGGCACGCTGAAGACCGAGTTGACACCGCCCGCGCCGCTCAACATCGCGATCGTCGCATCCGGCGGCGACATCGACACCGTGAGCGGATCGAGCCTGGCGTAATTGGCCTCGCCGAAGGCTTCCGCCGCCGCCATCTGCAGCACCACGGCCTGCACCGACACCTTGATCGAGGGCACCGCGATGCGGTCGCGCTCGCCAAAATCCTTGATCGACTTGATAGCGGGATTGGCCGTATTGAGCAGGAACGGCTGCGAGCTCAATGCGCAGATGCCCTTGACCTCGAACGAAGTGCCTTTGGTCTTGTCCCACAGCGTGATCAGGCCCGGCACGCCGCCGCTGACGATATCGGTGGAGTTCGACAGCAGCGCCTCGTTCATCGCCGCCGGACCATTGAAGCGCTGCCAGGATACTTTGAAATCCTTCAGGCCGCGCTGCGTGGCGTATTTCTCGATGAGCTTGTCGCGCTTCATGACGTTGAATTGCAGGTAGCCCATCGAGAACTGCTCGGCCAACCTGATCTCGGCGGCTCCGGCCGCGGTGGCCGCGCTTCCTATAGCGAACGCGATCGCACCGACTACCCAGGTCGCCCTCATTGTCGCCTCCCGTCGTTTCATTTTTTCTTGATCGGGAGACTAGCGCGCGACGGGCCCACGCGCCAATAGCCTGCCGGCATGGCCGCCTTGCCGCTGTGCAGCGATTGCTCTTGCGGCGGCGATCCGAACTGAGCATCATCCGAGCCTCATCAAGGACAGACCGGGAGCACGCCTTGGCCAAGTCGCAGTGGAGTTTCAAGACCGCCGTCGAACTGTCGGCGGCGCTGGCCGCGAAAAAAGTGTCCGCCGTCGAGCTGGCGCAGGACACGATCGACCGCATCGAGCGGCACGACGCCAAGATCAACGCCATCTGCGTGCGCGATTTCGAGCGGGGCCTCGCCGCCGCGCGTGCCGCCGATGCGGAACTGGCGCGCGGTGTCACAAAACCGCTGCTCGGCATCCCCATGACCGTGAAGGAATCCTACAACGTCGCCGGCCTGCCGACCACTTGGGGCAATCCGCTGCAGAAGGATTTCAAGGCGGCCGAAGACGCGTTGTCGATCTCCCGCGTCAAGGACGCCGGCGGCGTTATCCTCGGCAAGACCAACGTGCCGCTCGCGCTCGCCGACTGGCAGAGCTACAACGAGATCTACGGCACGACCAACAATCCCTTTGATCTCGGCCGCACGCCGGGCGGCTCGTCCGGCGGCTCTTCGGCAGCACTCGCCGCCGGCTACGGCGCGCTCTCTCTGGGCTCCGACATCGGCGGCTCCTTGCGCGTGCCGGCATTCCATTGCGGAATCTACGCGCACAAGCCGACCTTCAACCTCGTACCGGTGCGCGGCCACACTGCGCCACCCCTGCCGCCGCTGCCGTTTGACCGCGACCTCTCGGTGATCGGACCGATGGCGCGTGGCGCGGCCGACCTCTCGCTGCTGCTCGATGCGATCGCGGGTCCCGATCCGCTCGAAGCCGGCAAGGCTTACAGGCTGGCGCTGCCGGCTGCGCGCCACACCGCGTTGAAGGACTTTCGCGTGCTGCTGATCGACACCGATCCGGTGTTGCCGACCGACACGGCCGTGCGCGGAACGCTGCAAACACTGGCGGCAAACCTGGCCAAGGCCGGCGTCAAGGTCGAGCGCCAAAGCCGGCTGTTGCCCGACTTCGCCGCATCGTCCCGGCTCTATATGCGGATGCTGTTGTCGTTCCTCGCGGCGTCTTTTGCGCCGGAAGTCTATGCCGGTGCGCAGGCCGCCGCGGCGTCGCTGCCGGCCGATGACATCAGCCTCGCCGCCGAGCGGCTGCGCGGCATCGCGCTGAGCCATCGCGACTGGGTGATCGCCGATGGCGCACGCACCCGCCTGCGCGCGCAGTGGCGCGAACTGTTCAAGACCTTTGACGTCGTGATCTGCCCAATCATGCCGACGCCGGCCTATCCGCACGATCATTCGCCAGATCAGGAGCAGCGCCGCATCAAGATCGACGGCAAGGATCATGTCTATCCGGATCAACTGGCGTGGCCGGGCATCGCCACCTTGCCGGGCCTGCCCTCCACCGCGATCCCAACCGGCTTCGCGCCGGATGGACTGCCGATCGGCGTACAGATCGTCGGCCCGTGGCTGGAAGACCGCACGCCGCTCAAACTCGCCGAACTGATCGAGCGCGAGTTCGGGGGCTTCGTGCCGCCGCCGATGTTTGACGATTGATCTGCCCAACCGTCATTGCGCGCGAGGCGAAGCAAATCCACCGGGCCGCAAAGCGAGTATGATTGCTTCATCGCCTCGCTCCTCGCCATGACGGAAGAGAGACGAGAGGAACACCCATGAGCAGCGATATCGAGCAACTCACCGCGCTGAACCGCGACTATGTCGCCTCCGTGCAGAACAGCGACGTCAAGCGCTTCGACGAAATTCTGTCGCCGGATTTTTATTGTTCCAATCCCGACAAGACGCTGGTCGACCGCGCGGCGTTCCTCAAGCAGACCGCCATCCCGGTGACGATCCGGAATCTCCGGGCCGAGGATGTGAAGATCCGCATCCTCGGCGATTTCGCCATTATCCACGCCGCGACGCGCTACACCATGGCGGATGGTCAGGAAGGCCATGGGCGGTATACCGATTGCTGGGCGAAGCAGAACGGCAAATGGCTGGCGGTGTCGGCGCACGTGTCGCGGTAGCCACCGCCGTCGTCCCGGCTCAAGGCCGGGACGACGCAGATTATGTGCGGGCCGCGCTAACTCCACTCACGCATCGAACATGATCACGCTGCGGACCGTCTTGCCGGCCTTCATGTTCGCGAACCCCTCGTTGATCTCGCTCAATTTCAGCTTCGCCGAAATCCAGTCTTCCAGATGCAGCTTGCCGCGCATGTAGAATTCGACCAGCCGAGGCATGTCGACGCGGAAATGGTTGGAGCCCATCGACGAGCCCTGGATCCGGCGCTCGCGCAGGAAATCAAAACCGTGCAGCTCGATCTTCTGGCCGAACGGGATCATGCCGACGATGGTCGCGGTGCCGCCCGCCGCCAGCATCGCAAACGACTGCTCCGCGGTCTCCTTGCGGCCCAGCACTTCGAACGAATGGTTGACGCCGCCCTTGGTGAGTTCGCGCACCTGCTGCACGACGTCGCCGTTGCGGGGATCGACAATGTCAGTGGCGCCGAGCTTGGTCGCCAGTTGCAGTTTGGCGGGATTGGTGTCGATGGCGATGATGCGGCCCGCGCCGGCGATCGCCGCACCATTGATCGCGGCCATGCCGACGCCACCGCAGCCGATCACCGCGACCGTTTCGCCGGCCGTGACCTTGGCGGTGTTCACGACGGCGCCATAACCGGTGATGACGCCGCAACCGATCAGCGCGGCCAATTCGAGCGGCATGTCGTTGCGGATTTTGACGATGGCGTTCTCATGCACCAGCATCTGCTCGGCGAACGACGACAAATTGAGGAACTGGTTCAGCTTCTCGGACCGCGCCCAGGACAGCCGGTTGGACGCGCCGGGCAGCATCTTCACGGTCGTGTCGGTGCAGAGCACGGTGCGGCCGGTGGTGCAATTGTCGCAGGTGCCGCAGAACACCGACAGACAGGTCACGACATGATCGCCGGGCTTCACATAGGTGACGTCGGAGCCGACTTTTTCGACCACGCCGGCCGATTCATGGCCGAGCACCGCCGGCAGCGGATGCGGATAGAGCCCTTCCATGAAATGCAGGTCGGAATGACACAGTCCGGCGACGCGCGTGCGGATCAGGACTTCGCGCGGGCCGGGATTCGGCACGCTGACATCCTCGATGACGAGCGGCTGGTTGACTTCATGCAGGACGGCGGCCTTCATCGGGGTTTCCTCTTTTTGTTTATCGCTACAGCACGTGAATTCTTCACCTCTCCCGAAGGGAGAGGTCGAGCGCATCAGAGATGCGATCCGGGTGAGGGGTTCAGGTCCATCGATAGGCCGTACCCCTCACGCGGATTGCTGCGCAATCCGACCTCTCCCCTTGGGAGAGGTCAAGACCCTACGCCGCGGTGAGCAATTCGCCAACCTCGGCCATGCCGACCGCGCGTTCACCGAGCAGGTGGCCCGTGATGGCGCGCTGCGTGGCATTTTCCGCCAAACGGAACGGGTCTGAGGCCGCGACCCGGTGATCGATCACCATGCGGGACAGCAGCAGCCGCCGGGCGTCGCCGCGCATCTCGTGGATACGGCCGCCTTCCCATGCCATCGCTACCGCGCTTGCCACGTGATAAAGCAGGCTGGTGGCGCGCCGCGCATCGCCTTCATTGTCGGACTTGCTGGCGACCTCGCGTGCAAAGCCGATGGCGCGGTCGGCCAAATCGCGCAAGCGATTGCGCCACGCCTGTGGCACATTGGCGCTGTCGTCGAGGCGGGCATGCAAATCGGCTGATAGCGCCGCATCTGCACCATGGCGGCCGACCGCGCGTTTCAGCGCGTCGATCGCGACGATATTGCCGGTGCCCTCCCAGATCGAGCCGAGATGCGCGTCGCGCAGCAATCGCGGGGTTGCGAATTCCTCGATGTAACCGATGCCGCCGCGCATCTCCAAGGCGTCGCCGCAGACTTTGCGGGCGTCGCGGGTGGCGCGGAACTTCAGGGTCGGCGTCAGGATGCGCAGCAACGCTGCCGCGTCCTGGCTGCCGGCTTCGGCGCGGTCGAGCGCGTCGGCGGTGAGAAAGCTCATCGACAGCGCCTGTTCGGTCGGCAACATGATCTTCATCAATTGCCGCCGCGCCAGCGGCAGGTCGATGATGCGCTGGCCGAACACCACGCGGTTTCGCGCCACCGTCATCGCATCATGATGCGCGCGTCGCATCAGCGCGGTGGATTTGACGCCGTTCGACAGCCGCGACGAATTCACCATCTCGGCCATCTGCACAAAGCCGCGATCGAGCTTGCCGACGGCATAGGCGATCGCGCCTTCCAGCTTGATCTCGCCTGACGCCATCGAGCGGGTGCCGAGCTTGTCCTTCAGCCGAACGATCCGGTAGTGGTTTTGCGATCCGTCCTCGAGCCGCCGCGGCATCAGGAACAGGCCGACGCCGCGCGTGCCCGGGCCCGCGCCTTCCGGGCGTGCCAGCAGCATCACCACTTCGGCATCCGCATTGGAGCAGAACCACTTTTCGCCATGCAGCCGCCAGTGATCGCCCTCCTGCACGGCGGTCGTAGTCAGTGTGCCGACGTCGGAGCCGCCTTCCTTTTCGGTCATGAACTGACCGCCCTGGGTCAGCTTGCCCATGTCGGTCTGCGTCAGCCCGTCGAGATATTTTGCCTTGAGCGCTTCGCTGCCGAAATTGTTGAGAAGCTTGGCGCAGCCATCCGTGACGTTGATCGGACAGCCCATCCCGAATTCGGTCTGGTTGAACAGGAACGTAAAGGCGTGTTTTGCCACCACGGGATATTTGTCCGGCCACCCCATGATGCCCTTGCGGATCGACATCGCATGAATGCCGAATTCGCCGAAGGCGACCTTCTCCAGTTCGCGATAGGCCGGATGATATTCGATATATTGGGAATCACGGCCAAAGCGATCGCGCTGGTGCAGCACCGGCGTGTGGCGATCGGCGAGCCGCGCGCATTCGTCGAGGTAACCGCCGGCAAGCTCGCCGAGCCGGTCGAGATGCGGTTCGATGTGGCGAAACAACGGCTCCGGCAGATGCAGCCGCAGCAGGTCGGTCAGCGCCGGATCGGCCCGGTAGAAATTCATCCCCGTCGTATCTGGCGCGAGCAATCCGGGCTTGCCGTCTGGCGCCGTGCTGCGATCATGCGTGAGAGGCTGCTGCATATTTATCTCTTGTCCGTTCCGCCCGATCTTGATCATCTACCGATAACGTCGGCGATCAACCCGTCAACAAGCATAATTGCAAGCCTAACTGGAGAGGACCACCCATGGCGGAAGGATATCGCATTATCGGCGCCGAGATGTCGCCCTACTCGGTGAAAGTACGCGCCTATTTCCGCTACAAGGGCATTCCGCATCAATGGATATTGCGCAATGCGGCAAGCCAGGCGGAGTTCGAGAAACACGCCAAGATGCCGATCATCCCGCTGGTGATTTCGCCAGACGGAACTGGCATCCAGGATTCCACCCCCATCATCGATCAGGTCGAAAAGCTTCACCCGGAGCCCTCGATCCATCCGACCGATCCGGTCGCCAGATTTATTTCTGCGTTGATCGAGGAATTCGGCGACGAATGGGGCAACAAATGGATGTTCCATTACCGCTGGGCGCGAGACGTCGACCAGATTTCCTCGGCCGGTCGCATCGCGCGGATGCGCGCACCGGCGGCAAGCGAGGAAGAGCACGACAAGTTTGCAGGCCAGGTCCGTGCGCGCATGGTCGACCGGGTCTGGTTCGTCGGCTCAAACGCGACGACCGCGCCGCAAATCGAGGCCGGACTGCAGGAGATGCTCGTTCTGCTGAACGCCCATCTCGCCAAACGGCCCTATCTGTTCGGCGCGCGGCCTGCCTATGGCGATTTCGGCCTCTGGGGGCAGTTTTACGAGATGTGGACCGATCCGACCGTCGGCGCCCTGATCGGCGGCGGCGCGCCGAACGTGCTGGATTGGGTGCATCGCATGTTGTGGCCGAGGTCCGAAGGCGTGTTCGAAGGCTGGACATCGCTGGCGCCGACGCTGATGCCGATCCTTACCAAACAGGTCGGGCGGCAGTTCTGGCCCTGGACTCTCGCCAACGAAGCCGCCCTGAAGGACGGCAAGCAAGAATTCAGCGTCACGCTCGGCGACAAGCTCTGGACCCAGAAGCCGCAGAAATACCACGCCCGCTCGCTCGGCATGCTGCGCGCGAAATATGCCGAGATCGCCGACAAGAAAGATCTCGACCTGGTTCTGGCTGCGGCGGGTTGTCTGGCCGGATTGCGCGCCTAGATAAAAGTCCCCGGCCATAAGTGGAGAGCGCCCATGCAGACGCCAACCTACAAGACCGCCCTGATTGTCGGCGCCGGCGAGGGATTGAGCGCTTCACTGGCGCGGCTGTTCGCCCGCGAAAAAATCCGGGTGGCGCTTGCCGCCCGCAAAATCGAAAAACTCGGCGCGCTCTGCACCGAAACCGGCGCCCGCGCCTATACCTGCGACGCCACCAGTGCCGACGACGTCGAGCGGCTGTTCGGCCAGGTCGAGCGCGAGATCGCAGCCCCTGATCTGGTGGTCTATAACGCCAGCGGGCGGGCGCGCGGGCCCTTCACTGACCTCGTGCCGGCCGACGTGGCGAACGCGATTGCGGTCAGCGCGTTCGGCGGCTTCCTGGTGGCGCAACAGGCGGTATCGCGCATGCTGCCGAACAAGCACGGCGCGATCCTGTTCACCGGCGCCTCCGCCAGCGTCAAGGGCTACGCCCAGTCGGCGCCGTTCGCGATGGGCAAATTCGCGCTACGCGGCCTCGCCCAGAGCATGGCCCGCGAATTATCGCCGCAGGGCATTCACGTCGCCCATTTCGTCATCGACGGCGGCATCCGCAGCGCCGCCCGTACCGAACCCGCCGACCGGCCGGATTCGATGCTCGATCCCGACGCCATTGCGCAGAGCTACTGGAACGTGCTGCAGCAGCCGCGCAGCGCCTGGACCTGGGAACTGGAATTGCGGCCATGGGTCGAGAAGTTTTAGAGATCGCCGTCATTCCGGGGCATCGCGCAGCGATGAACCCGGAATCTCGAGATTCCGGGTCTGGTGCTTACGCACCATCCCGGAATGACGGGCAACAAGAAGCACTGGGGAAACATGACCGAAATCACCATCGACACCGGCACCAATGAATTGCTGTGCGTGATCCGCGACCGCGTTGCGATCATCACGCTGAACCGCCCGGAAGCGCGCAACGCGCTGTCGGATCATCTGACGCCGGCGCTGCGCAACATGATCAAGGTCTGCGGCGAGAATTCTGAAGTCGGCGCGCTCTTGATCACCGGCGCCGGCACCGCGTTCTGCGCCGGCGGCAACGTCAAGGGCATGGGCGCCAACCGCGACAAGAAGAAGCTCGAAATGTCCCATGACGAGCGGGTCGCCGATTTGCAGGAACGGCAGCGCCTCCTGACCGGCGCGCTGGTCTCGGTGCGCAAGCCGACCATCGCGGCCCTGCCCGGCCCCGCGGTCGGCGCCGGGCTCGCGCTTGCGATGGCCTGCGATCTCCGCATCGCCGCGCAATCGGCCTTCCTTTCCACCGGCTACCTCAAGGTCGGCCTGAGCGGCGACTATGGCATCGCCTGGCTGTTGACGCGCCTCGTCGGCACCTCGCGCGCCCGCGAATTGATGTTCACCTGCGAGCGGGTCGATGCGGACAGATGCGAGACGATCGGCCTCGTCAACCGCGTGGTCCCGGACGACAGACTGCAGGCGGAAGCCTTTGCGCTCGCCAAATCGATCGCGGACGGTCCGACGATCGCGATCCGCTACATGAAGGACAATCTCGACGAAGCCCTGATGTTCGATTTCGCCACCGCGCGCGACCACGAGGCCGAGCGCATGATCCGCACCCAAATGACGGCGGACCACAAGGAGGCGGTGGCGGCCTTCATCGAAAAGCGCAAGCCGGTGTTCAAGGGCGGCTAGGCCGAGGCCTTGGCATCCACGACTTCGGCATTGCGCCGGATCACCTGCGGCGGCTGACCAAAGGCGCGCAGGAAGGCGCGGCGCATGCGGTCGCGATCGGCAAAGCCGGTTTGCCGGGCGATCACTTCGATCGGATGGCGGGTCTGCTCCATCATCAGGCGGGCGGTTTCAAGCCGCAGATTTTCTACTGCCTTGGCCGGCGATTGACCGGTCTCGGCATGGAAGGCGCGGCTGAACTGGCGCGGGCTCAGATGCGCCGCGTCGGCCAGTTCATGCACCGACAGTTTTGAGGTGAGATTGCGCTTGGCGTAGGTCAACGCGCTCTGGATCCGGTCGGATTTCGGCTCCAGTTCCAGCAGCGCCGAGAACTGCGACTGGCCGCCGGCGCGGCGGTGATAAACCACGAGCTTCTTCGCCACGGCCCTGGCCACCTCGGCGCCGAAATCATTCTCGATCAGCGCCAGCGCGAGATCGACGCCGGCGGTCGCACCAGCCGAGGTCCACACCGGACCATCGGATATGAAGATGCGGTCTTCCTCCACCTTCACCTTGGGAAACCGCGCCTGCAGGTCGCGCGCATAAAACCAGTGGGTCGTCGCGCGGCGTCCATCGAGCAGGCCCGCTTCGGCAAGCACGAACGCACCGGTGCAGGTCGCGGCGACGCGCCGGTGCCGCTCCAGAGCCTTGCCGACGAATTCGATCAGGCCCGGCGACGACGGCGCGATTTCGGTACCGCCTCCGAGAATCAGCGTGTCGAAATTGGTATCGCCAAACGGCTCGGCCACCACGTTCATGCCCATCGAGGCGCGCACGACTCCGCCGGTCTCGGACAATAGTTGTACCTCATAGGCGGGCTTGCCGAGGTGCACATTGGCGAATTCGAAGGCGGAGATGACGGCGAAGCCCATCACCTGGAAACCGGGGAAAACGACGAAACCGATCCGCTGCATGACGGTCACCCAGAATGTCCTAAAACGCCGCTTATATGACATTTAAGACATAGGCTTTCAAGCCTAGGTTTCTCCCATGCAGCCCGGCTGGGCTGGGAAAACAGAGGAGACCAGACCATGAGTGCCACCAAATCCAAGGGAATCGCATTAGTTACCGGCGCCTCGACGGGCATCGGCGCCATCTACGCCGACCGCCTGGCCAAGCGCGGTTTTGACCTGATCCTGGTCGCCCGTAACAAGGCCCGGCTCGATGCCTTGGCCAAGCGGCTGACCAGCGAGACCGGCCGGTCGGTCGAGACGATCCCGGCCGACCTCAATGACAAGGCCGACGTCGCGAAGATCGAGGCGACGTTGCGCGGCAATGCCGGCATCACGCTGCTGGTCAACAATGCCGGCGTCGGTGCGGCGGCGCCGCTGCTCGCATCGGACGTCGAGAAGATGGACGAGATGATCCGTCTCAATGTCGGCGCCCTGACCCGGCTAACCTATGCGGCCGTTCCAGGCTTTGTGGCGCGCGGCGGCGGCAGCGTCATCAACATCGCGTCCGTGGTCGCGATCTCGCCCGAAACGCTCAACGGCGTCTATGGCGGCAGCAAAGCCTTCGTGCTCGCCTTCAGCCAATCGTTGCAGCATGAAGTCGCCGACAAGGGCGTCCGCGTCCAGGCTGTGCTGCCCGGTGCGACCGCAACGGAATTCTGGGACATCGCCGGCCTGCCGGTACAGCATCTGCCGGCGGAAGTCGGCGTGATGTCGGCCGAGGACATGGTGGACGCCGCGCTGGCCGGTTTCGACCAAGGTGAGGTCGTCACCATCCCCTCACTGCCCGAGAAGGCCGAGTGGGATGTATACGACGCGGCACGCCGCGCGATGTCTGGCAGGCTTTCGAGCGCCGTTCCAGCGAGCCGCTACAATGTCGGCCGGCCCCAACCCGCCGCCGCATGATTTGACACGGGCGATGCCGGCGCCAGCCGCTGGCATCGTCACAGGGAGCACGCAGATGTCCACGATCCATCTTCACCAGACAACCACCGCGACGCCAGAGCAATACGTCGCCGGCCTCACCGATTTCGGGCCGGGCCGCTCGAATATCTTTGGCAACAGCGCTGATGCGTATCTCAGGGTGCATCATCTGGGCACCGTGCGGGCCGACGTCACCGAAGGCTCGGGCGGCATCTGGGAACGCCTGCACTACGACTGGTCCGATCCCAACCGCGTCGTCCTCACGACGACCGACTCCAATCTGTGGGGAGGCGCGTCAGGCCACACCTATACCTTCACGCGTCAGCCCAACGGCACGACCGACATTGACGTCGTCGTGATACGCGAGGGCAAGAATCTCAGGGGACAGCTGCTCGGCTTCGTGCTCGGGACCATCGGCAGGCGTGTTCTGGAGAAGGCGTTTGAAAATTCCGTCAAGGCCATCGAGGCCCGGAACGGAACGGCCGGTGGATCGCAACGATTGGAGCAGGAGCGATACGCGGCGTGAAGGATCGGAACCGCCATGGTCGGTGGCGCGCCTGTTGGCGGCCAGGGGAATACGGGAAGCGCCCGGGATAGGCTGCGCACCCGTCGGTGGGCACGCATACCAGCCTGCAAGGCCCAACAAAGAAACAGCCCGGTTCTGGTTACCGCCAGAACCGGGCCAGTCATGCTCAACCCGCGAGAGGAGCCGTCGCGAGGTGGCGGGAGGCGGCGGCTAGCTTCCAGCTTGCGCAAGGGATATCGCCGATATCGCTGTCGATAGGCTTTTCGAAGCGCACCAGTTTCCAGTCGTTCGGGCTCGGCATGAAGGCGTAGCCGGATTTGCGGGCGAGCCCGATCATGGCCTCGTTGGACCGCAGCGTATCGCCGAACAGCCGGTCAGCGCCGAACGAGGCCGCGCGGCACTCGAGATTTTTCAGCAGCGCCTTGCCGATGCCATGGCCCTGCCAGCGGTCGTCGATCGACAGGCCGAATTCGATGCTGCCGTGCTCGAACGCATAGCGGGCTTCGCCGACGATGATCTCATGACCGTCGACCAGCATGGTCGCGATCACGCTGAAGCGATCGGCCTCGCCAATATGGATGAACTGATCGAGCACGGACGGCGGCAGTTCGCGGGTGGCGCCGAGAAAACGGTTGTAGCGGGAGCGGGTCGTCAGCGCGCGGAAATAATTCTGCAACGCGTCGGCGTCGCGCGGCTCGACGAAGCGCACGGTGACGTGATGACCGCTGCGGGCGCGCAGCAGATCCGAATATTGCTTGAGATCGTCGAAACGCATCGTCGTCATCGCACGCTCCTGCTCTCAGAAGAATGGCCGGCGTCCCTGATGAGGCGACGCCGGCCTGGCTGCTGTTCATGCCCGCCAGAATGGTTTTGAGGCTTCGTAGACCGCATCTCCGTGGGAGACGCCGATGTCATGGAGTTCGCGGTCCGACCACTGGGCCAGTTCGCGGCGATGTGCGGTGCGCTGCCGCCAGACATGGATGAGCTCAGCCAATTGGTTCAAAAAGCTCTGTCCATGATGATTTATCATCGATTCATGCGTGAAAGTAGACATTAAAGGCTCCTATCTCTAATCTATTGCCACTAATATCGGCGCTATCGGAACCGTTCACAAACGACACTTTGTACCGCCTCGCATGATAAAAACTCATATATTGTGGGAATGTCGGGTATGACTGCCAGGCTGCCGTCGCTGAATGGATTGCGCGCCTTCGAGGCCGCCGCCCGGCACCTGAGTTTCACGCAGGCGGCCGCCGAACTGAACGTCACGCAGACCGCGATCAGCCATCAGATCAAACGGCTGGAGGAAGAGCTCGGCGTCCGCCTGTTCGTGCGCCAGAACCGCGCGCTGACCCTGACGCCGCAGGCGGCGGATTACCTCCCCGGCATCCGCGCCGCCTTCAACGACCTGCGGCTCGCCACCGATCGATTGCTGCGCCGGGACGACGACCATGTGCTGACGGTCTCGACGCTGGCCTCGCTCGCGGCCAAATGGCTGCTGCCGCGCCTGACCGCGTTCCAGGAAGCGCATCGGGGTATCGATGTCCGCATCACCACCTCGACCAGCCTGGTCGACTTCCAGCGCGACAATGTCGATGCCGCGATCCGCTACGGCCGCGGCCAGTGGGAAGGCCTGCGCGCCGACTGGCTGATGGCGGACGAGCTTTTCCCGGTGTGCAGCCCGGCGCTGCTGCAAGGGCCCAAGCCGCTGAAATGCCCGGAAGACCTGCGCGATCACGTGCTGCTGCACACCAGCAACGCCAACGCCGACGACTGGCGGCTGTGGTTGTGGGCGGCGGGACTGCCGGCGGACGTTTCCAAACAGCCGGGCGTGACCTTCGACCTGATCTTCATGACCGTGCAGGCCGCCATCGACGGTCTCGGCGTCGCGATGGGCCGCACCGCCTATGTGGAGGAAGACATCGCCAAGGGCCGTCTCGTGGTGCCCTTCAAGATCACGCAGCCGGTCGATGCCGGATTTTACCTGGTCTCGCCGGCAGGACGAACCGATCCGCCAAAGCTGTCGGCGTTCCGGCAATGGCTGATTGCCTCGGTCCAGCACAAGCCCTGAACTGCCGATATTCGGCGTTCTCAGGGCACCTTCTCCGTTTTGCTGTTGGTCGCCGCGCCCTAGTGTGCCAAATTGCCGCAGTAAGCAGGCTAACTGTCTCGGCTGACGAGGCTTTTTGCGCCAGCAGCAACCACACGAGGAGACGAGCTCATGGCGCAGGCAACTGGTTCGGAAGTGCCGCAGATCAAATCGCGTATTGGCGCCATCTTGCGCGCGACCAGCGGCAATTTCCTCGAGCAATTCGATTTCTTCCTGTTCGGGTTCTATGCGAGCGCGATTGCGAAGGCGTTCTTTCCGGCCCAGAACGAAACGGCCGCGCTGCTGAACGCGTTCGGCGTCTTCTGGCTCGGCGCGCTGATGCGCCCGGTCGGCGCCATCGTGCTCGGGGCCTATATCGACCGCATTGGCCGCCGTCAGGGCTTGATCGTGACGCTCGCCATCATGGCGATCGGGACCGTCGTCATCGCGTTCTGCCCGACCTTTGCAACCATCGGCATCGCCGCCCCCATCATCGTGCTGATCGGCCGGCTGTTGCAGGGCTTCTCCGCCGGCGTCGAACTTGGCGGCGTGTCGGTCTACCTCGCCGAGATTTCCACCCCGGGCAACCGCGGCTTCTATACCTCGTTTCAATCCTCCAGCCAGCAGGTCGCCATTTTCGTGGCCGCGATTCTCGGCTTCGTATTGAGCGAGATTCTGCCGGCCGACACGGTTGCGGCGTGGGGCTGGCGCATTCCGTTCTTCATCGGCTGCCTGATCATCCCCTTCATTTTCGTGCTGCGGCGAACGCTGGAAGAAACGCCTGCTTTCCTTGCCATGAAGAAACACCCGACCGCGTCCGAAGTGTTCGCTTCGGCGGTCGCAAACTGGCGTATCGTCATACTCGGCATGATGATGGCGGTATTGACGACCACGACCTTCTACTTCGTCACCGTCTACACGCCGACCTACGGCAAGACCGTATTGAAGCTTTCCACCCAGGATGCGCTGCTGGTGACGTTGCTGGTGGCCGTGACCAACTTCTTCTGGAATCCGGTCGGCGGCGCATTGTCCGACCGGATCGGTCGCAAGCCGGTGTTGCTCGCGATTGCCTGCCTGTCGCTGGTGACCGCCTATCCCGCGCTGAGCTGGCTGATCGCGGCGCCCACATTCGGCAAGATGCTGGCCGTCGAAATGATGTTCTCCTTCTATTTCGGCGTTTACAGCGGCACCATGCTGGGGGCGCTGGTCGAGGTGGTGCCGGCGCATGTCCGGACCACCTGTTTCTCGCTGGCCTTTGCGCTCGCCGCCGGCCTGTTCGGGACCTTTACGCCGTTTGCATCGACCTGGCTGATCGATCACACCGGCGACAAGGCATCCCCGGCCTACTGGCTGATGTGCGCCGCGACGCTGGGCATCATCGCAGCGCTGGCCATCTATCGCGGCGGAAGAACGATCGCGACCCGCGACGTCGTTCCCGCCTAGGTTATTGCAGGGACCAGCCGGGCAATGGATTGCCCGGCTGCGGACGGCTATCGGGTATTCCGTAGCGCGAGACGCATCCGACATCGTCGCATGGCTGCACCAGCGCCGATTTGATTTCCATGCAAACAACGATAACAAGAGCGCATGGTCGATTTGAAACGCAGGTTCGACGTTCTGGTGATTGGCGGCGGCAATGCCGCGCTGTGCGCCGCGATTTCCGCCCGCCGGGCGGGCGCCTCGGTGCTGGTGCTGGAAGGCGCGCCGAAATTCTATCGCGGCGGCAATACCCGCCACACCCGCAACATGCGCTGCGCCCATGACGCGGCGACCGACATCCTCACCGGACCCTACACCGAAGAGGAATTCTGGGACGATCTGCTGCGCCTGACCGGCGGCCAGACCGACGAAGAACTCGCCAAGTTCATGATCCGGGAATCCAAGGACATCCTGAACTGGATCGTCGAACAGGGCGTGCGGTGGCAGCCCTCGCTCGGCGGCACGCTCAGCCTCGGCCGCACCAATTCGTTCTTCCTCGGCGGCGGCCGGGCGATGCTGAACGCGCTGTATCTGACCGCCGAACAGCTCGGCGTCCAGATCGTCTATGACGCCGAGGTCGCCGACCTCCATATCGAGGACGGCATGTTCCTGGCGGCCCACCTGAAGACGCCGATCGATGGCGTCACCGAAATCCGCGCCTCGGCGCTGGTTGCCGCCGCCGGCGGCTTCGAGGCCAACATCGAATGGCTGAAGGAGTATTGGGGCGATGCCGCCGACAATTTTCTCATCCGTGGCACGCCCTATAACCGCGGCTCGATTTTGAAGATGCTGCTGGCCAAAGGCGTGCAGGACATCGGCGATCCCACCCAATGCCATGCGGTGGCGATTGACGCCCGCGCGCCGAAATTCGACGGCGGCATCATCACGCGGCACGATTCGGTCGTGTTCGGCATCGTCGTCAACAAGCACGCCCAGCGCTTCTATGACGAGGGCGAGGACATCTGGCCGAAGCGCTACGCGATCTGGGGCCGGCTGGTAGCCGCCCAACCCGACCAGATCGCCTACATCATTTTCGACTCGGCGGTGGTCACCAGCTTCATGCCGACACTGTTCCCGCCGATCGCGGGCGCCACCATCGCCGAACTCGCGGCCAAGCTTGAACTCGATCCCGCAGCGCTGGAGAAGACGATCACGGATTTCAACGCCGCGGTGCAGCCCGGCACGTTCGACCACACCATTCTGGATGATTGCCGCACCGAAGGCATCACGCCGCAGAAGACGCATTGGGCGCGCAAGATCGAAGCCGCACCGTATCTGGCCTATCCGGTGCGGCCCGGCATCACTTTCACCTATCTCGGCACCCGCGTGAACAAGCAGTCGCGGATGCTGATGAAGGACGGCAAGCCGTCCGCCAACATGTTCGCCGCCGGCGAGATCATGGCCGGCAACGTGCTCGGCAAGGGTTATGCCGCCGGCATCGGCATGACCATCGGCAGCGTATTCGGACGGGTGGCGGGACGGGAAGCGGCCAAGAATGCGAGGAATTAGACGAACGGTCTGTTCACCTCGCCCCGCTTGCGGGGAGAGGCCGGATTGCAAAGCAATCCGGGTGAGGGAAACTCTCCACCGACCGTGCTCGCGGAGAGTCGCCCTCATCCCGACCTTCTCCCCGCAGGCGGGGAGAAGGAGAAGAAAGGCAACGGAGGAAACATGTCGCGCATCGTAATCGCTGCCGCCGTCATTCTGATGAGCGCAACGCTGGCCATTGCCGCCGAGCCGATCGCGTTGCGCGACATGGGCTCGTTCCATGTCGGCGGCCGGCTGGTCGAAATCAGCGGCAAGCCGGTCAAGGAGGTGACGTTCACGCCGGGCGGCGTGCCCGCGAAGGTCGATCCGAACGGCACCTACCAGGTCGAGCAGATGTATGTGCAGTATTTCCTGCCCGCCAACGAGAAGGGCGCCTATCCGCTGCTGATGTGGCACGGCGGCGGCCTGACCGGCGTCACCTGGGAGACCACGCCGGACGGGCGCGAAGGCTGGCTGAATTATTTTCTGCGCAAGGGCTGGGCCGTCTACAATTCCGATGCGGTCGAACGCGGCCGCGCCGGCTGGGCGCAATACCCCGACATCTTCAAGGGCGAGCCGGTGTTCCTCGCCACGGCCAATCCGTTCGAGCGCTTCCGTATCGGCGATGGACCGGGTGCCTACAACCCCGATCCGGCCAAACGCAAACTGCTGCCGGGCAGCCAATTCCCGAATGAGGGCTATGAGAATTTCGTCAAGCAGAACGTGCCGCGCTGGACCACCACCGACGACGCCATCATCGCCGCCTATATTGCCGAGATCGACCGTGTCGGCCCGTCCATCATCCTGTTCCACAGCCAGGCCGGCAGCTTCGGCTTCAAGGTGGCGCAGGCGCGCCCCGACAAGGTCAAGGCGCTGATCGCGATCGAGCCCGCGGGCGTCGGCGATTTCGCCAAGGTCGATGTACTCAAAAACATCCCGACGCTGATGATCTATGGCGACTATATCGAGCAGGATTCGCGCTGGCCGAAGATCCGCGCCACCGGCGTAGCCTTTGCGGAAGGCATCAGGGCCGCCGGCGGCAGCGTCGATGTCGTCGACCTGCCGAAGGCCGGCATCAAGGGCAATTCGCATATGCTGATGATGGACAAGAACAATGCCGAGGTCGCCGCCCTGATCCAGAAATGGCTCGAGGGCAAGGGCCTCACCAGGTAACCGACGCTTTACGGAAGAGAGCACCACGCAATGCACGGAACGAGAATTCTGCAGGAGACCGACCGCCTGATGACGGTCTGCAATTCCTGCCGCTATTGCGAGGGGCTGTGCGCGGTGTTTCCGGCGATGGAAATGCGCCGCGCGTTTTCCGACGGCGACCTCAACTACCTCGCCAATCTCTGCCATAGCTGCGGCGCCTGCTATACCGACTGCCAGTTCTCGCCGCCGCATGAATTCAACGTCAATGTGCCGCAGACACTGGCGATCGCGCGCAACGAATCCTACGCCGCCTACGCCTGGCCGCGCGCCTTCTCCGGCGCCTTCGCGCGCAACGGGCTTGTCATCAGCCTCATCGCAGCGTTCAGCGTCGCCGCCTTCATCTTCGGCTTTGCAGCCTTCCATGACCGGCAGGTGCTGTTCGGCGTCCATACCGGGCCGGGGGCGTTCTACAAACTGATGCCGCACAACGCGATGGCGGCGCTGTTCGGCGCGGCGTTCCTCTATTCGGTCGTGGCATTGGTGATGGGCGTGCGCGCGTTCTGGCGCGACATTGGCGAGCCCGTCGGCATGCGCACCGATGCCGGCTCGATCCTGCAGGCGATCCGCGATGCCGGCGAGTTGCGCTATCTCGACGGCGGCGGCGTCGGCTGCTTCAACGAAGACGACCGCCCGACGGATCGCCGCAAGATTTTTCACCACCTCACCTTCTACGGTTTTGGGCTGTGCTTTGCCTCGACCTGCGTCGCGACGCTGTATCATTATGTCCTCGCGCGCGAGGCGCCCTATGCATGGTGGGACCTGCCGGTGGTGCTGGGCACGCTCGGCGGCATCGGGCTTTTGATTGGACCGGTGGGACTGCTGACCGAGAAATGGAAGCGCGACCCGGTCCTGGTGGATGAGACGCGCTTCGGGATGGATGTCGCCTTCATCGCGATGTTGTTCCTGACCAGCCTGACCGGCATGGCATTGCTGCTGCTGCGCGCCACGCCGGCGATGGGGCCGCTGCTGGCGCTGCATCTCGGCGTGGTGTTCTCGCTGTTCGTCACGATGCCCTACGGCAAGTTCGTGCACGGCATCTATCGCTTCGTCGCGCTGGTGCGCTATGCGCGGGAGCGGCAGATGATGGGTCATACCTAGCCGACATTGCCCGGCTCTTTCCGTTCCCTGCCCGCGTTTCCGATTCAAATTTCAAAGAGCAAATATGCGTTCGCGTTCTCGCGACGCAGGGCGCCCGAAGTTTTTCAAAATCATCCGCCCTCTTCAAATGGAGGGCGCAGGGAATGCCGGATGCGCGCTGCACCCGCGGTCTCATGTGCAATGTGCACGAAGAAATGCGCACATGAGCATACAGGGCAGCGGAGAACATCCGACATTCCCTGCGCGATGGCTTTACGGCTTATCACGTGCTCTCCCCGGAGAACGGCTCTTTTGCCTCCGTCGCGCCCTGGGAAGTCAGACGCCTCCCAGGTGCATGGACGCCAGCAACGCGGCGTCAGGACCACACGTCTTTGCCGTACGCTTCAGCCGCGCGCGTCAAGCGCAACTGTCACGTCCACCGCTCCCCGCCCAACGTCCGTGACGACGGCCGACGCCCTTCTGACCAGGGCGGGATGGGCAAAATCGTAGCCCTGATTTGCCATTTCGGAAAAGCGAAATATTTTTCATCCTGGGGCTTGACAGAATTTCTGAATAACGGAAGTCACTTACCTCCACCTTCCGGGGCGACAGCGTGCCAGGTCTGATGGATTCCGGGGCCGCGTTAGCGCGCCCCGGAATAGCGGAAAGCAAACCGGACGGGCCGGCATTTGCCCTCACCGCCGCCTTAAATCCGGTTCCACATATGGAACAGCGGTATTATTTTGCAATTCGCAGCTACCTTTTTACCGCCCGTTCAGAAAGTGCCCGTAAATCTACCGTGACGAGACAGCCAAGGCTCAGCACGGCCCCACGGCGTTTCGCATCGGGCAGCCGGGACCGCGAATGGCCGGGAGCTGCCTTCCAAGCTGACGAAGATCAGCGGCCGCTCAAACTCCCCATCTGTCCCAAGGATACATCGTGCCTGATCCGGACTCCCCCAGCCAGCGAGCCGTGAATGTCATCGTCGGCGGCAGCTACACGCTGCCGAACTGGTATGACCCGCAAGGCAAGCTGCGCACCTTCGCCTGCCGCACCACGCGCGTGTCGCCGTACCGGATGATCGTCGAGGTGCCCGTCGTCGGCAAGATCGGCGATAGTCTCACCTCGTATTTTCGCGAGTTCGGAAAATTCGAGGGCCGGATCAGCGAGACCATGAAGCGCAGCTTCATGCTGGAGCTGGAGATGACGCGCGCACGGCGCGAGAAGCTCGCGGACATGCTGACCTGGCTCGAGAACAAGCAGAAGAACCCGGCGCTCAAGGAGCTGAGAAAAAACGCGCGCTTCGTGCCGCCGAACCCGCATTCCACGCTGACGCTCGCGGACAGCTCGGTCCATCCCTGCTTCATCATCGACTGTTCGGTCACGGGCGTTGCGGTGTCGACCGCCGTGCAGCCGCCCGTCGGCATGCCGCTCGCGGTCGGTTCATGCGTCGGCCGCGTCGTGCGGCTGCTGCCCAACGGCATCGCGGTCAAGTTCGTCGAGCAGCAGACGGTCCGCGATCTCGAACGGCTGGTGGTGCGAGCCGTTCCGAAGGCGGTGAAGGCCGATGGCGGGCTGCAAGAACCGGTGACGGCAATGGCCGCGGTCTGAGCGAGCAGCATTCCCGTTTTCCGAGCTGCAAGGTGCGTCCAGCCGAGGTCAGGCAAGGTGCCCCCTGAATCCGCGTAAAGCACGTCGGGTTGGCGCCTTCTCTCGCTCCTGTCGTTCCGATAGGATGCGTCGGAAGAGACAGAACAGAGACAAGCGCTTGACGATAAAAACCAGCCGGGGCCGGGAAACACTCCTGGCAATCACGAGTATGTTGCTTGTCACGCTCGTGACCTTGGCGGCGCTCGAAGTCTTCCTGCGCATTGCCGATTTCCGCGAATTTCGCGACACCACGAACGAAGCATCACTCGCCTACGACTTCGACGCCGGCCTCGGCTGGGCGCCGGTGCCGGGTTCAGCCGGTACCGTCACGACTTTTCGTACGACCCACTACAAGCACAACAGCCTCGGCTTGCGTGACGAGGAATTCAGCCTCGACGCCAAGCCGACCATCGTGTTCCTCGGGGACTCCTTTGTCTGGGGTCTCGATTCCGAAGCGAACGAACGCTTCAGCGACCTGTTGAAGCCCCGCATTCCGGACTACAAGATTCTGGCCGCCGGGGTTTCGGGCTTCGGCACCGATCAGGAATATCTGCTGCTGCAGCGGATTTGGCCGAAGGTGAAGCCCGCCGTCGTGGTGCTGATCTTTTGCGGCTTGAACGATCGAGCCGATAATACGAGGAGCCGTTACTACTTCGACTACTACAAGCCGTACTTTGCGACCCAACCCGATGGATCGTTGCAGCTCATGGGCCAACCGGTGCCGCGATCTCATGTGCTGCTTTTCAGGGATCAATGGCTGATACGAAATCTCTGGCTGGCCCGGCTGGTCACGAATGTCTATATGCGGGTCATGCATCCGCCGGTGACCGTTCCGGATCCTACCGAAAAGCTGGTCGGAAAAATCCGCGACTTCGTCGAAGGCAATGGCAGCAAATTCATGGTCGGCATCCAGCATCATGACGAAGCGCTGGTCCGGTATCTGGAGGCCAACCGAATTCCATTCGTGAAGCTGGAGGGCGCGGATTACATCAAGGATTTCAAGGAAAACCTCTGGGGCGCACACTGGACGCCGGAGGGCCAGAAGGATGTCGCTGAGCGCATCTACGGCATGCTGTCCGCCAACGGCGTGGTGCATGCAAAAGCCGCGTCAGGCAAATAGGACGCGATTCGCTGCGCGCGATGACAATGCTGGAGCGAGTTCCCGAATGCCGATCTACGCCTTGCGTTTTGCGCCGCGATAGGTTTTAAGCCCGGTAACTTCATCACCGCAGGCACGAACGCGAAGCGATCTGCGTGGTTTCGCCACGTTCTGGATCGAGTTATGCCCCCAGCGTAACCCATGCGGTTTCATCCGTTCCGAGCCCCCAAACCCGAAGGTATTTTCGATGGCCAAGATGACCAAGACTCAGTTGATCGATGCGATCGCAGAGGGAACGCAGCTTTCCAAGAATGACGTCAAGGCTGTCATCGAACAGATGGCCACTGTCGGTTACAAGGAGCTGAACGAATCCGGCGAATTCGTCATTCCCGGCTTCGTCAAGATGTCGGTCGTGAACAAGCCGGCGACCGAAGCGCGCGCCGGCATCAATCCGTTCACCAAAGAACCGATGCAGTTCGCGGCCAAGCCGGCCAGCAAGTCGGTCAAGGCGTCACCGCTGAAGGTTGCCAAAGACGCGGTTTAAGGGCGACGAAGCGGCCGACGTTCATCAGCACGACCGACTGAGTCGGAGCCCGCGATAAGCGTGACGGTTCAGGGCTCAACGCGGTCATTGCGAGGAGCGAAGCGACGAAGCAATCCATCGATCCGCGTATGCCGCACCATGGATTGCTTCGCTTCGCTCGCAATGATGGACAGTTAGATATCCACCACGACGTAATCGCTCTCCACCGCGACCTTGATCGTCTCCGCCACATACGGTCCCTTCACCAGATTGGTGCCGGGCTCGACATTGACGGGATAGGCGCGGGCGCGGAAGCGTTTCGGGTCGCAGTAGGATTGGCCGGTGCGGATATCGAATTCCCAGCCGTGCCACGGGCAGCGGATGATCTCGCCGAGTTTCGTGTATTCGATCTCGCCGGGATCGGAGGAGGTGGCAAGGCCGATCAGCGGGCCTTCGCACAGGGCCGCACCCTGATGCGGGCAGCGGTTCAACAGGCCGAAGAACTCGCCCTTGACGTTGAAGACCGCGATCGGCCGGTCATCGATGGTGAGGAATTTTCGTGTCCCCGGCGGAAGTTCATCCACCGGAGCAATGACATGCCGCGCCATATTATTCCCTACGCATGATCTTTCCCGGAAAACCGGTATCCACTCTTCCGGATCATGCTATCCCGTACAGCTTCTTCGCATTGCCGAGATAGAACGCCTGCTTGTTGGCGTCGCTGACGCCGGCCGGGAGCACGCGCGACGGCTCATCGAAATCCCAATGCGGATAATCGGTGGCGAACAACAGCTTGTCCCAGCCGATCCATTCGATCACATCGAACAGATGCTCGCGGCGCTCCGGATCTTCCATCGGCTGCGTGGTCCACCAGATGTGGTCGCGGATATATTCGGACGGGCGGCGCTTCAGATGCGGCACCTCGCTGCGCAGCCGGTCGAAATTCTTGTCGAGCCGCCAGCCCAGCGACGGCGCCCAGCCGAAGCCGGCCTCGATCATCACCATCTTCAGCCGGGGATAGCGCTCGAACACGCCTTCGAGCACGAGGCTTGCCAACGCGGTCTGCTGGCACTGCGAGTGGCCGACCATCTCCTCGATGTAGAAGCTCGGCCAGCCGGACGCGGTGATAGGGTTGCCGCCGAAGCCGAAGGCGTGCACGCCGACCGGAAGCCCGATCTCCTGCGCCGCCTCATAGATCGGCCAGTAGCGGCGCTGGCCGAGCGGCTCGACATTGCGGCTCAGCAGCAGCACCTGCACGAAGTTCTTGTCGCCGGCGCGTTTGCGGATCTCGGCGGCGGCGGTGGGGCCGTCTTCATTGCCGACGACGATCGATCCCTTGAGGCGGGAGTCCTTGCTGGTCCATTTCTCGATCTGCCAGTCGTTGATCGCGGTCGCCAGCGCCGCGCTGAGATCATGGTTGCGCAGCCCCTGCCCGGTGTTGAGCGGATTGAGCACGCCGAGCGCGACGTTGTGCGGATCGAGCAGTTGCTTCTGCATGAAGGACAGCGAGGAGCCCTGCGGGCCGCCCTCCGGCGGATACGCATCGCGGCGCGACGCGTTCGGCTGCGCCTTCGGATAGGGCGGCCCCTCCATCATGCCCTGATAGGCCTGCTTGCCGTAGGTCTCCAGATGCGAATGCCAGCGTTTTGCCAGGAACGGATAGAGCTCGCTCGCCGTGGCGCGGGCCGGATGGATATCGCAATCAGCAATCGCGGTCTTGACGCTGACGGACGCTGACGGTTCGGGGCGGAACTGGACGTTCATGGCGTCTTCTCCTTGACGGCCGGCTGTGCCAGTCGCGTGTACGTCGCATGCGGATTATCGATCATGATCTTGCGGACAAGATCTGGCGAAATCCCCTCCGGCAGCACCTCGTCGCCGTCGAATTGCCAGTGCGGATAGTCGGTCGAGAATAGGAGCAATTCGTCCGACTGCATATGGTCGAACAGGCGATTTAATGTCGCCGGATCCGGCGGCGCGTCGACCGGCTGCAGCGAGAAGCGGATGTTGCTGCGCACAATTTCCAGCGGCGCGCGGTCCACCCAGGGTGTTTCCATCCGCACCCCGCGCCAGAACTTGTGCAGCCGCCAGAGGTAGGACGGCAGCCAGGTAAAGCCACTTTCCAGCATCACCATTTTCAGCTTCGGATGCCGGGCGAACACGCCCTCGACGATCAGGCTGGTGAGCTGGGTCTGGAACGCCTGCGCCTGGGCGACGTAATCCTCGACGTGATAGGAACCCCAGCCGACCGAGGTCGGCGGGTTGTGATAGGCGCTGCCGGCGTGGATGCCGACGGCGAGGCCCAGCCGCTCGGCGGCGGCATAGATCGGCCAGTAGGCGCGCTTGCCGAGCGGCATGTCGCCCATCACCAGCATCAGCACCTGAACGAATCGCGGGTCCTTGGCGCAGCGCTCGATCTCGGCCACCGATTTTTCGACGCTCTGGGTCGGAATCACGATCGAGCCGCGCAGGCGCGCATCCTTGTCGAGCCATTCCTTCGCAAGCCAGTCGTTCAGCGCGCGGCAAAAGGCGTCCTGCATGTCCTCCGAGAACACCATCTGCACGCCATAGAGCGGATTGCAGATGCCGTAACTCACCTGAAACCGGTCGAGCGCCTGTTTCTGCATGTCAGCCAGGCTGGAGCCCGGCTTGCCCTGCGCCGGGCGCCAGTCTGGCCGCGCGGAGATCGGCGAATTGGTCGGATAGGATTGCGACACGAGGTCGGTCATGCCGCGCGTCGTCACCTGGTCGCGCCAATAGTCGTTCAGGTACGGCAGCAGCGTGGTCAGATGGGGCACGGCGGGATGCAGGTCGCAATCCACGCCGCCGGCGATCGGTGACGTCATGATGTTTCCTTGCCCAACATTTCCTTGGCCATGTTCCTCGTACCGAATGCGGTCTCACGGCTTGTTGTAGGCCACGCCGCTTGGTTCTTGCCCCGCATTCAAGCAGGCTGGTCCGCGCGCCGCAACTCGGCAAACGCCGGCACCCTGTGCTAGGAAAACATGGGTCGGCCCCTTGAGGAGATTTGGATGATTCGGACTGGATGTGCGGCGATTGCCATTACCCTGTTGCTGGCCGGCGCGGCAGCCGCGCAGCAAGCGCCTGCTACCCCGCCCGCTGCGCCGCCGCCGGTCGATTTCTCCAAGGTCGAGATCAAGACCACCGACCTCGGCGACAACGTCTACATGCTCGAAGGCCAGATGCTTGGAAGTATTGGTGGGAACATCACCGTGGCGGTGGGGAAAAACGGCATCATCATGGTCGACAGCCAGTTCGCGCCGCTGCACGACAAGATCAAGGCCGCGATCTCGACCGTCTCCAACCTGCCGATCAAGTATCTGATCAACACGCATTATCACGGCGATCACACCGGCGGGAACGAGGCCTTTGCCAGGGACGGCGCCATCGTCGTTTCCGACATCAACGTCCGGAATCGCCTCAAAGAGGGCACCACCAATGGCCTGACCGGCGTCAAGACGCCGCCGGCCGCCAGCGGCGCGCTGCCGACCAAGACCTATGCCAACGGGGTGCTCAAGATCCGGCTGCCGGGCCGCGTCGCGGCGCTCGAGCATGTCGCCCGCGCCCATACCGACGGCGACACCTATGTCTGGTTCAAGTCCGCCAACGTGCTGGCGACCGGTGATACCTTCACCAATGGCCGCTATCCCAACATCGATTTCGCCAATGGCGGCAACATCAGGGGCATGATCGCGGCGGCGGATATTTATCTCAAGATGACCAATGCCAAGAGCCGCATCGTGCCGGGCCATGGCCCGATCGCCGACAGGGCGGCGCTGACCGAATACCGCGCCATGCTGGTGACCGCGCGCGACCGCATGGCGAAGCTGGTCAAGGAAGGCAAGAGCGAGGACGACGTGGTGGCGGCCAAGCCGTTCGCCGATCTCGACACCAAATGGGCGCCGACGGAACTGGCCTCGAAGAATTTCATCCGCGTCGTCTATCATTCGCTCGCGGACAAGTCCGACAAGAAATCGGTGCTGAAGCGCATGCTGCGCCGGGGCTGACGAAAGGGTTGAGGGAACATGAAAGAGCTCGTTGCCATTGCCGAGAAGATCGCCGTCCAACTGATCGCGCGCAAACAGACCATCGCGATCGCGGAATCCTCCACCGGCGGGCTGATTTCGGCAGCGCTGTTGTCGGTGCCCGGCGCGTCCGCGTATTTCATCGGCGGCGGCGTGGTCTACACCCGTGACGCGCGGCGCATCCTGATGGATATTCCGGATGACGCCATGAAGGGCATCCGTTCGGCATCGGAGCCGTACGCAAAATTGCTGGCGAACCAGGTGCGCCAGCGTTTCGCCACCGACTGGGGCCTGTCCGAGACCGGCGCGACGGGGCCAACCGGCAACCGCTATGGCGACGCTGCCGGCCATAGCTGCATGGCGGTCGCGGGTCCGCAGGCGGCGGTGTTCACGCTGGAAACCGGCAGTGCGGACCGCCAGGCCAACATGCAGAAATTTGCAGCCACCGCGCTCGGCCTGCTGCTGGAGAATCTGTCGAAGTAAGCGACAGTGTCGCGTCGATTGTGAGCGAACTCACAATCTGCGCCCGGGCTTCCCGGCATCAAGACCATCTCAAGCTAATCAAAAGAACAAATCGTGCTGCTCTGAAAGTCATGGCAGCCCACATCAGGCATGTTGCACTCACGAAAGGGGGTGTCATCGTTTCGAAGGAGAAACAACATGTCGATGCTACACAATACGTCCAGTACTTTTGTCACTACCGGCGCGATCGTCAGCGCTTTCAGATCCTGCGCGGCGTGGATCGCCCGCATGATCCATGGCTATGTTGCGAAGGTCATTGCCCATCGCGAATACCAGGCCCATCTGTTCATGCTGCGAAGCTTCACGGACCGGGAACTGATGGATATGGGCATCAACCGCACCCAGATCGGCGACGGACTGGCGGAAGCCGCCAAGGACCGTTCGGCGCTGCAGGAATTCCGCCAGCGCCAATCCCTGATGTCGTAGACGGCATCCGACATATCGTCGGACTGCCCCGAAGCCTCGCCGAAGGATGGCTGCCCTGCCCGGCGACGGCTGGATCGGCCAGCCCAGCAGGCCTATAATCCCTGCACGCCACCGGGGATCGCATCCATGCAACCATCATTCGACCGCGCCGCGGAAGATCTCGGCAACTCGATCCATTTCGAACATGTCAATGTGTTCGTGCCCGATCAGCGGCTGGCGACCTTGTTCTACGTCGCCGGCCTCGGGCTGACCCGCGATCCCTATCTGATGGTGTCCGACACCAACATGTGGGTCAATGTCGGCAGGAGCCAGTTTCATCTGCCGAGCGGCGAAGCGCAGGTGCTGCGCGGCCATACCGGCCTCGTGATCTCCGGCCGCGAAGCGCTGCTGGAGCGGCTGGCGTCGGTCGCCAAGAAACTCGAGGGTACCAGGTTCGCGTATCGCGAACACAACGACCATGTCGAGGCGATCTGCCCGTGGGGCAATCGCGTCCGCGTCTATGAGCCCGATGCCGCGCGCTTCGGGCGCATCACGCTCGGCATTCCCTATGTCGAATTCGACGTGCCGGTCGGGTCCGCGAAAGCCATCTGCGCCTTCTACCCCGAAATCATGGCGATGCCGGCCGAACTGAAAAACGGCGACGGCACCACGGCGCGCGTCAAGGTCGGCAAGGATCAGTATCTGCAATTCCGCGAGACCGACCGGCCGCAGCCGGAATTCGACGGCCACCATGTGCAGATCTACATCACGAATTTCTCCGGCCCCTACCGCAAGCTGCTGGAGCGCAACCTGGTTTCGCAGGAAGACAACCCGTACCAGTACCGCTTCAAGGACATCATCGACCTCGACAGCGGCAAGCATCTGTTCACGGTCGAGCACGAGGTGCGCAGCGCCACGCACCCGATGTTCATGCGCCCGCTGGTCAACCGCAACCCGGAACAGACCAACCGCACTTACGCGCCCGGCCACGAACAATGGGCCTGGGCGATGGGGCCGGACGAATATGACACGCGGTGAGTGTGGCCCGGACAGGCGCGCCCGGCCAACGCGATTTTTACCATCATAGCGCGACACGCCACGCCGCCGTTGCGGCGTTCCGCTGCCGCCAAGGCTTGTTAAGATCGATCATCTATCAAGACGGAATGTTGCCTAGTGATAAATTCCACCTTCGGACCGCGCGCGCCAGCTTCGCCGGCGCCGCCATGCTGTTGTCATTGGTGGCCCCGCTTCAGGCCGGCACCGGAACACCGGATCTCGGTGCCGACGAACAGACCACTTCGGCCCTCCCGGATGCCGTCGAAGCCCCGCGCGCGAGCGCCGACCGATTTCCCGCCCGCGCTGCCATCCGGGCGATCATCGAACGCGAGACCGCGGGCACCAAACTGCCAGCGGATATCGCCGAAGCCGTCGCATTCGTGGAAAGCCGCTACGACTCGACCGTGATCGGCGGCGTCGGCGAGATCGGCGTGATGCAGGTCAGGCCCGAGACGGCCGCCATGCTGGGGTTTCGCGGCACCACCGAAGAACTCGCCAGACCGGAAATCAACATCCATTACGGCGTGATCTATCTCAGCCGGGCGTGGCGTCTGGCAGGCGGCGACCTTTGCCGGGCCCTGATGAAATACCGCGCCGGCCACGGCGAGGAGACGATGACCGCGCGCTCGCGGATCTACTGCAACCGGGCGCGCAACCGGCTCGTCGCCATGAATTCGGCGTTCGCATCGCCGGACGCGGTCGCGATGGCTGCGGTGGATGCGCCTTCCGAGGTGGCCGCGCCAAACGCTCCGGCACCATCGGCCAATTCAAGCCCGAAGCCGAAAACGGCCATCCGCCCCAAAGACGTCTATGCCAGTTTCCGGCAAGGCACCGCGGCGGCGAGCCGTGCCTATTGGGCGGCGCATGAGGCGCGGATCCGGACCATCAAGGCCCGGATCGAATCCCGCTGGAAACGCATCGCGTCGCGCTGACGCCGGTTCCACGCTCTTCATCTTAACCAATAATTAACGACGCGTTTGCGGGCACCCGAGGCCCAGCCTAACCTGTGCCCGGAAACGGCCCGCTATCCAGCGATCGGTAGGTGCCATGGCGTACAGAATGCATGGGGCGTTGATCGCCTCCGTCAGCGCAGCAGCGCTTTTGCTTGCCACGAACCAGACATTCGCCAGATCGGGCGCTGCGCCGGGGTTTTCCGCGGCGCGTCCCAATGCCTCGATGATCCGGCCATTCCGGTATCACCCGCGGCACAATACCGGAACCTGGTGGCCGGGAGCCCGCGGCTATTACTTTGGTCCGGCGAATGACGAACGTATCGCCGACGTGCCGCCCGATGTGACACCGCCGGTGTCGCGCGATATCCGTTACACCACCACCTACGACGTGCCCTGGGATTGGGCGCATCGCTATCCGCCGAACGTCGTCCCCTCCGACCGGCCCTACGTGTCGAGTTGCTCGTCGGAGCCGGTCACGGTGCCCGGGCGGAACGGCGAGGAGAAGACGATCAACATCACGCGGTGTTATTGATCACCGTCGTCCCGGCCTTGAGCCGGACCCATAACCACAGGCCTTCCTGGTTGGGCAAGGTCATCGAACACCGTCGCTCACAACAACCGGCACGGCGCATGGGCCCCGGCGTTCGCCGGGACGACAGCGACTACTTCTCCCGGAACGAGCGCATCAGCTGGTCGCTCAGCGGCTTCATCAGATAGGAGAACATGGTGCGGTCGCCGGTCTGCACGAAGGCCTCCACCGGCATGCCCGGGATCAGCTTGTTGTCAGCGCCGAGGCGCGCGATTTCTTCCGGCGGCATCGAGACGCGGATGGTGTAGTAGGTCTGCCCGGTGCGCTGCTCGGTGGTGACGTCGGCCGAGACGCGCGTGACCTTCCCGTTCAGCTCCGGCGTGGTGCGCTGGTTGAAGGCCGATAGCCGCAGCAGCGTCTTCTGGCCGATCTGCAGCTTGTCGATATCCTGCGGATTGACCTTGGCCTCGACCGAGAGATCCTCGGCCTGCGGCACGATCATCATGATGGCATCGCCCGCCGAGATCACGCCGCCGACGGTATGAACCGTCGACTGCAGCACCATGCCGGCCTGCGGGGCGCGGATGTCGATGCGGCGCAGCTGATCCTCCGCGGTGACCTTGCGCTCGACGAATTCGCCGATCTTGTCATTGGTCTCGCGCAGATCCTTGGACACTTCGCTGACCATGTCCTTGTCGACCTGGATGATCTGCAGTTCGGTTTCCGTGATCTTGCCCTTGGCCTGCGCGCGCGAGGCGATGTATTGCGCGCGTTCGCCCGACAGGCGCGCGGAGTCACGTTCCAGCACGGTCAGGCGCGAGATCTGCACCAGGCGCTGTTCGTAGAGCTGGCGGACGCCGACCAATTCCTTTTCGACCAGCGCGATCTCCTTGTCCTTGGCTTTTTCCTGGGCCGAAAGACCCTCGATTTCCTCATTGAGCTGCATCACCCGCTCGCGCAGCTGGGCCTTTTGACCGGCGCGGCCGTTGACACGAACCTCGAACAATTTGGTTTCGCTGGCCATCACGTCCCGCACATCGGGGTCGTCGGCGCGATCGGTCAGCGCGGCGGGAAACTTGATCTGGTCCGCGCCGCGCTGCTCGGCCTCGAGTCGAGCACCGCGCGCCAACAGGCCGTTCAGCGTCTTGACGACGATCGCAAGGCTGGCCTTGACCACGGTCTCGTCGAGACGGACGACGATATCGCCGGCCTTGACGGTGTCGCCGTCGCGCACCCTGACCTCGCCGACCACGCCGCCGGTCGGGTGCTGCACCTTCTTGACGTTGGAATCGACCACCACCTGCCCCGGCGCAATCAGCGCGCCCGAGATCGGCACCGTCGAGGCCCAGCCGCCAAATCCGCCCGCCAGCACCAGCATCAGCGCCAGACCGACGACCAGATGGGTCCGTATCGAGCTGCGGGCGCCTTTCAACGGCTCGCTCATGATTTGGCTCCGGGACTGGCCACGATCTTGATCGGCGCGGGCGCCGGCGGCGCGGTCCGCTGCAGCACCTGTCCGAGCACGGTCTCCTTCGGCCCGAACGCCTGCATGCGGCCATCCTTCAGCACCAGCAACTGGTCGACCGCCTCGATGCCGATCGGCCGGTGCGCGACCACCACCACGACGGCGCCGCGCGCGCGCGCGCTGCGAACCGCGCGGGTCAGCGCCTCGTCGCCCTCGGTGTCGAGATTGGAGTTCGGCTCGTCGAGCACGATCAGGAACGGATTGCCGTACAGCGCCCGCGCCAGACCGATGCGTTGCGCCTGTCCTGCCGACAGCGCCGTGCCCTGCTCGCCGATCTGGGTGTCGTACCCCTCGCGCATCTTGATGATCATCTCATGCACGCCGGCTTCCTTGGCGGCTGATATGATCGCATCCGATTTGGCGTCGGGATCGAAACGGGAAATGTTCTGGGCAATCGAGCCGGCGAACACTTCGACATCCTGCGGCAGATAGCCGACGTTCCTGCCGAGCACATCGGACGACCATTGATCGAGCGCGGCGCCATCGAGCCGCACCTTGCCGCGGACCGGCATCCACACGCCGACCAATGCCCGCATCAGCGACGACTTGCCCGATCCGCTCGGTCCGATCACGCCGACGCCGGTGCCGGCTTCGACCGTGAAGCTGACATCCTGCACGATGACCCGCTGGTCGCCGGGCGCCACGATGGTGACGCCCTCGACCGACAGGCGCCTGGTGGCATGCTGCAGCACGGTCTGGGCGTTCTGCGCCGGCATCTGCTCGAGCAGCTTGTTGAGGCGGTGCCAGCTCTGGCGCGCGGCGACGAAGCCTTTCCAGTGCGCGATCGCAAGATCGACCGGCGCCAGCGCCCGCGCGCTCAGGATCGAGCCTGCGATGATGATGCCGCCGGACGCCTCCTGATGGATCACCAGATAGGCGCCGACCGCCAGCACCGCCGATTGCAGCATCATGCGCAGCACCTTGGCGATCGCGCCCAAGCCCCCCGCGACGTCGCTGGCGCGCTGGTTGCCGGCCAGATAGGTCTCGTTGGCATCGGTCCAGCGCTTGGTCATCCGTCCGGCCATGCCCATCGCGACCAGCACTTCGGCGTTGCGCCGGCTGGTCGCCGCCAGATCGTTGCGGCGCGCCGCCAGCGCCATGGCGTCCTTGGCTGGCTGCCGCGACAACATTTCGGTGATCACGGTGAGAATCACCAGGATGATGGCGCCGACCAGCGCGGTCAGGCCGAGCAGCCAGTGGAACGCGAAACATATCGCGAGGTAGAATGGCAACCAGGGCAGATCGAAAAACGCGCCCGGCCCCTGGCTGCCGAGGAAGGAGCGCACATTGTCGAGGTCGCGCAGCGGCTGCAGGCCTTCATTGCGGGAGCCCACCATCAGCGGCAGGCGCACGATGGTGTCGAACACGCGGGCATTGATGGCCTCATCGAGCGCGGTGCCGATGCGGCCGAGAATCCGTCCCCGGATCAGGTCGAGGCCACCCTGGGCGACGTATAGTCCGCCGGCGAGCACGACGAGGCCAACCAGGGTCGGCACGCTCCGGCTCGGAATCACGCGATCATAGACCTCCAGCATGAAAATCGAGCCGGTCAGATAGAGCAGATTGATCATGCAGCTCATGACGCCGACGCCGACGAACGCGTCGCGACAGGCGCGCAGCGCAACACCCAGTTCGGACCGCCGGACCCCGGGAGCAGCTGCCATTAAATCGAATCTCTGCAAATGAAATAAGCGATGCGCTGATTCTACCGATGTTTGTGCCTATCGTCTATTTAAGTCGGGTTAACCTCCCATTAGTTCACGCCCGCGGGCGGCAGGAAATCAGCCGGCAGAGGCCTAAATCGGCATCGCCGCGGCCTTGGCCGGCGCGGCCTTCGGGAAGGGCATCAGAACTACCGACATCGAGACCCGGCCAATCTCGCCCTGCAGGTCGAACAATACGCCGCCCCCGGTTCCGAGGCCGCCCGCCGGACGCCACCTCGTCTGGGCACCAATCCCGACCCAGCCCCCCTGGGGCTTCCTGAAAAGCTGAACCGTCAAATTCGGATTGGGATCGGCCACCACGTTCTGGAACGGCCGGGCGATGCCGTGCGTCCAATCGGCCGGGCCCAATACCGACGACAGCGGCCCGGCGCCCTCGATGATCGCATGGTCGAGCCGAAACCAGGCGATACCATCGCCGGCGCGGGCTTCCATCGCGTCCATGAACCAGGGCTGGCCATGGGCGGCCTTGATCGTGCGCGGCGGAAACCGCGTCGGATCGATGGTGGCAGGAGCCGTCTCGGCAAAGCCGGGAATCTCAACGGCGCGCTCGCGCGACAGGGTTACCCGCACGGTGGCGCACGGCTGCGTTTCGCCTGACGCCCACAGCGTGTTGTCGATCACGCTGACGCGGCCGCCTTCGGCCAGGACCGTCATCTGCGTGCGCAGGTCCGCCATCGGCGTCGGCCGCAGGAACCACGCCGAGGACGCAATCGCGGTGCCCCAGCTTCGCTGATCCGCCAGCGCCTCGATCTCGGCCGTCAGCAGGCCTGCCACCGCGCCGCCCTGCAGGCCCGCGAAGGGTCCGGCGGCCAATGCGGAGGGGCGCCAATGGTGAGGGACATTTGCGGGTTCGAAGATGGCCACGGACCGGGACCTCCTGAGATGAAGGATATTGAGTGCTGCCGGAATCTGGATGACGATACTCCCCACAACAAAAGGGATTTCGTCACCTCAGATGAATGAAGTTCACCTATCGGGCCGGCCGGCGATCCCGCCTTTGACGGCGCTGCTCGCCTTCGAGCGCGCCGCCACGCAGTTGAGTTTTCGCCGCGCCGCGCGCGACCTCGCGCTCAGCCCCTCGGCGATCAGCCACCAGATTCGCGGGCTGGAGCAGCAATTCGGCATCAAGCTGTTCGTGCGCGGCGGGCGTTCGGTGCGCCTGACCGCCGACGGCGAGCGCTATCTGGCCAAAGTATCGCTGGCGCTGGCGACGTTGCAGGAGGCCGGCCGCGATATGCAGAGGCTGCGGCCGGGCGGCGGCAGCGAACTCTGGATCAGTTCGCTGCCGTTTTTCACAACCACCGTGCTGCTGCCGGCGCTGCCGGATTTCAAGCGGCGCCATCCCGCGCTCACCCTGCGCATCGAGGCGACGCATCAATATGCCGATTTCAACGCCTCGCGCGTCGACGTCGCGATCCGCTATGGCCGCGAACATTCGGCCGGTCTGAAGTTCGAGCCGCTGATCACCGTCAGCGGATTGCCGGTGTGCGCGCCCGCGCTGATCAGGGGCGGCTTGCGCAAGCCGGCGGATCTTGCCGGTCAGGTCCTGATCCACCTGACGACGCAGCCGCGGAGCTGGCCGGCATGGCTCAAGGAGGCCGGCATTCCGGAACTGACCCCGCGCGGTCACCTCTGGCTCGACAGCGTGCCGGCGATGCTGGAGGCCGCCGAGCACGGGCTCGGCGTGACGCTGGCGATGGCGCCCCTGATCAAGGCGCGTCCGGGATTCGGCAAAAAGCTGATCGCTCCGTTCGAAGTCCCGGTCAGCCGCATGGAGACGATCTATCTGGTGTCGCGCACCGAACAGGCGCGCGACCGGCGAATTGCTGCCGTGCGACGGTGGATTGCGAAGGCGGTCGCGCGCGCCAGTTAGTGCGCAAGGCGACGGAACCTTCTCCGCTCCCATCACTTGTCAGATCATCTCAACCCCACCATTGGAGTTAACATGATCCGCCGTTTCATCGGAATTGCTGCCCTTGCCGCCAGCGTGGCGCTGCCTGTCGCCGCCCAGGCGCAAGGCGTCCCCGGAGGGATCGAACGAGGCTCGCGGGAGGGCGAAAGGGCGGCAGGTCCTGTTGGTGCCATCGTCGGCGGCGTGGTCGGCGGTGTTGTCGGCGGCGTGAACGGCGTCCTGGGCGTCGACGAACGTCCGCGCTTTCGCAGCTATGTCGTCGAGCAACGACGTCCGTCCTATCAGTATCGTGAGGATGTGCGCGTCGGCGCCGTCCTGCCGGAAGAAGGCGTCACCTATTATGAGGTCCCGCAGGAATATGGCGTCCGGGATTATCGCTACACGGTCGTGAACGGCCGTACGGTGCTGGTCGAACCGCGCAGCCGCCGCATCGTCGAGATCGTCGAATAACGCGACGCCGCCATCAACGACATCAGGGGCCATCCCGCAAGGGATGGTCCCTTTTTCATGCCGGCAAAGCGTCAGAAACGACCGCCGGTTCGCACCAGTCGCACCACCAGCAAAAGGAGGACGGCACCGATCGCGGAGTAAATGATCTCGCGCACCAGGCCGGTGCCGATCGCGATACCGAGCTTGGGAAACAGGAAACTTGCCACCAGCGCGCCGGCGATGCCGACCAGGATATCGCCGATGAGGCCAAAGCCGGTGCCTCGCACGATCTTGCCGGCCAACCAGCCGGCGACGAGGCCGACAAACAGAACGACCAAAATGCCTTCGTTCGAAATATGCATTGGAAAACTCTCCCGGGTTGGCGCGCGCCTTCCAACGCCGCGTTCTAGTCTATCCGCAATTGCCTGATGTGACGACCTCAAACTGAGTGTGACCAGGCCGGCCCGCCATGAAACTTTCGATGGCCATCCGCGTTATACGGCCATGACGCAACCCGACATTTGGTATGTGAGTTTTGGGCCGGACAAATCCGTGAAAACGGACGACGCCGCCGATGCGCGTACAGCCCGATCGACCCGGACATTCAAGTCGGAAGTCGACGCCAAGCTTTTCGCGATGCAGGTGATTGCAAAGGGCTGGTCGGCCAGCGCCGGCACGCTCAATCCGCATCAGCCCAAGCAGGTGATCGGCGCTTCGCAGATCGAGCGCTGGGCCGATCCGGGGCTGGGCGGGTAATCGCGCTCTCGATCAGGTCGCAGCCGCTTCAGCCGGCTCGGCGAGAAAGCATCTCGCCACACGGCCCGGCGCAATCGGCACGTTGGGCGGCATGTGCTCGGCGCAGCGTGGCTGCGCGACGCTACAGCGCGGCGCAAACGAACAGCTCACCGGCGCCTTGTCGAGCGAGGGCGGCGTGCCCGGAATGGTTTCCAGCCGCTGGCCGCGCCTGGCGCCATGGGTGGTCGAGGCCAACAGCCCGCGCGCATAGGGATGCATCGGCGTCCGCACGATGTCGCGCAATTGGCCCTGCTCGACGATCTGGCCGGCATACATGACCGCGACGCGGTCACAGATTTCGATGGCGACGCCGATGTCATGGGTCACGAAAATCACCGACATGCCGAATTCGCGCTGCAATTCGCGCAAGAGCAACAGGATCTGGATCTGCACGGTGGCGTCGAGCGCCGTGGTCGGCTCGTCGGCCAACAGGATTTTCGGTTTGCAGGCCAGTGCCAGCGCAATCATCGCGCGCTGGCGCATGCCGCCGCTCATTTCGTGCGGATAGGCGTCAAGGCGGCGCCTGGCGGAGGGAATGCGCACCACCTCCAGCATCTCCAGCGCGCGGGCCATCGCGTCCTTTTCGCTCTTGCCCTCATGACGTATCACCGATTCGGCGATCTGGCGGCCGATGGTGTAGACCGGATCGAGCGCCAGCGCCGGCTCCTGAAAAATCATCGAGACGGTCTGGCCGCGGAACGCCGATAGCTCGTCGTCATCGAGCGCCAGCACATCGCGGCCGAGAACATTCACGCTGCCCGAAATCTGCGTCCGCTTTTTCGGCAAGAGCCGCATCAGCGCGCGCAACGTCACGCTCTTTCCCGAACCGGATTCACCGAGCAGGCCGAGCACCTCGCCCTCGCCGAGCGAGAGCGAGACGTCGTTGACGGCGTGCACGGTGCGCTCGCCGGTGAAGCGGATGCTGAGGTCGCGGATTTCGACGAGGTTGGTCATGCCGGTTTGGGTACCCGTTGGTGATAGTCGGTGGCACGCTGGAACGCGGCGCCGATCCGCAGCAGCATCGCCTCGTCGAACGAGCGGCCGATCAACTGCAGGCCGACCGGCAGACCGCTCCTGGTGAAGCCGCTGGGAATCGAGAGCGACGGCAGGCCGAGATAGTTGACCGGACGCGTGAACCTGGTGATGCGCTGGATCACCGCTTCCGCATCGAGGCTGTTGCCGACGTCGCTTTCGGCAATCGTCACCGCCGGCATCGGCGCGACCGGCGCCAGCACGGCATCGGTGCCGGTGACCGCTGCAAGATATGCCGCCAGCGCCGGGCCGCGCCAGCGCATGGCTTCGAGATACGACACGGCGGGAATCGCAAGGCCGTTCTGCAGCCGCATCAGGACTTGCGCGCCGTAATCCTGCGGGCGTTCGATCATCCAGCGCTTGTGGAACGCAGCGGCCTCCGTCGCGAGCACCAATTGGCAGGCGGCGGTGAGCTGGCGCTGGTCCGGCAGTTCGACCGAGACGATTTCGGCGCCTTCCTTCTTCAGGGTCGCGATGGTCTCGTCGAGCACGCGCGCGACTTCGGCATCGAGATCGTCGACATAGAACGCGGTCGGCACGCCGATCCTGAGGCCTTTGAGCGAGCCTTTGGTGGCCGCCATATAGTCCGGCACCGGCAGCGTGGACGCGGTGAGGTCATCGGGATCGGCGCCCGCCATCAATCCCACCAGCAGCGCGCAATCCTCCACGGTCTGCGCCAAGGGCCCTACCGTATCGAGCGATTGCGACAGCGGCATCGCGCCGGCGCGGCTGATGCGGCCGACCGTGGTCTTCAGGCCGGTGACGCCGCAGAAATGCGCCGGCATCCGGATCGAGCCGCCGGTATCCGAGCCGAGCGCCGCAAAGGTCAGCCGGGCGGCGACCGCCGAGCCCGAGCCGGATGACGAGCCGCCGGTGATGTGATCGACATTCCAGGGATTGCGCACCGGACCGTAATGCGGGTTGTGACCGGTCGGGCCGTAGGCGAACTCCACCATCTGCAGCGAGCCGAGCCTGACGGTGCCGGCGTCCTTCAGCCGTTGCAGCGCGGTGGACGTCGTCGTCGCGACGAAATCGCGGCGGATCTTCGAGCCGCAGGTAACGACCTTGCCGGCCTCGTAATACATGTCCTTGTGCGCCAGCGGCACGCCATGCAGCACGCCGCGCACCTTGCCCTTGGCAAGATCGGCATCGGCGGCATCGGCCGCAGCGAGCGCGGCCTCGGCCTCGATCGCCATGAAGGCGTTGAGGCGGGGCTGCCACTGCGCGATGCGATCGAGGCAGGATTTCGTGACTTCGCGCGACGAGACTTCCTTGCTGGCGATCGCCCTGGCGACCGCGACCAGCGACATCAAAGCAGGTTCGGTGCTCATTTCGACACCTTCAGATTCTGCACGAGAAGAAAGCTGGCAGGCTCCAGATCGAACGGCAGGGTGCCGGCGACCGGCGCAAAGCCGTCGAATGCCGGCCCGATGGAATTGGCGATCCGCGCGGCGACATCGGCGTCCGCAGGCACGCCCGCGACATCGGTCATCGCCTTGACCTCTTTGGGACTGGGTTTTGCCATCTGTTGTCTCCCTTATTTGTTTTCTTTGTCCGCCTGCCGGCCCGGTGCGCGGCTGTGCCCCGAACCCGGAATGGCCATGTAGCACGCCGCCTGGTGACCCATTGTATCGAGGTCGCTGAGTTTTGGCGTCGCATTTGCGCAGAGCGGCTCCGCATATGGACAACGGGTATGAAACCGGCAGCCCGGCGGCGGGTCGATCGGATTGGGCGGATCGCCCGAGATCGGCGGCGTCTGGGTGCGGTTGTCAGGGTCCGCCGACGGCATCGCCGCCAGCAGCGCCTTGGTGTAGGGATGCGCCGGTTCGTCCCAGACCTTGTCGACCGGGCCGAGTTCGACGACCTCGCCGAGATACATCACCAGCACGCGATCGCTGATATAGCGCACCACGTTGAGATCGTGGCTGATGAACAAATATGTGAGGCCGAATTCGCGCTTCAGGTCCGCGAGCAGGTTGAGCACCTGGGCTTCGACCGATTTGTCCAGCGCCGACACCGCTTCATCCAGAATGACGAGCCGCGGCGACAGCGCCAGCGCGCGCGCGATGTTGACCCGCTGGCGCTGGCCGCCGGAAATCTCGTGCGGATAGCGGTTGGCAAAATTGTCCGGCCGCAGCCCCACCTTGCCGAGCAGCTCGCGCGCCAGGTTGCGCGCGGCGCCGTCCGCCATGCCGTGCACTTTCGGGCCGAAGGCGATGGATTCCTCGATGGTGAGGCGCGGGTTGAGCGAGGCGTAGCTGTCCTGGAACACCATCTGCATGCCGCGGCGCAGCTCGCGCAAGGAGAGCGCGCGGCCGACCTGCATGCCGTCATAGATGATTTCGCCGGCATCCGATTTCATCAAATGCATCAGGAGCCGCGCGGTGGTCGACTTGCCGCAGCCGGATTCACCGACGATGCCGACGGTTTCGCCCTTGGCGATCGAGAACGACACATTATCGACGGCGCGCACGGTCTTGCGCGCGCTGAAGAGATCGCCGCGCACCGGGAAATGTTTTGTCAGCCCGTTGACCTGCAGCAGCGGCTGGGCGGCGCCGCCGATATCCTCGATCTTCTCCAGCAGCTCGACGGCTTCGCTCATCTTACCTCTCCCATCGGGAGAGGTCGGCGCGAAACGCCGGGTGAGGGGCTCAGGTCCCTCGATAGAGCGTAACCCCTCACCCGGATCGCTGTTGCGATCCGACCTCTCCCTGTGGGAGAGGTGGACCGAGGATGACGCACGGCTTGGGCCAATCTCATCATTCGTCAGTTCCTGATGTCCATGGCGCTGCGCATGCCGTCGCTGAGCAGGTTGAAGCAGATCGAGACCGCAAAGATCATGGCGCCGGGCAGCGCCGCGACCCACGGATTGACGTAGATCGCGGTGCGCAGCGTGTTGAGCATCAGCCCCCATTCTGGCTCCGGCGGTTTGGTGCCGAGGCCGAGGAAGGAAAGGCCGGCGGCGAGGATCATCGATACCGAGATCAGCCCGGTGGCGTAGACGAAGATCGGCCCCAGCACGTTGCCGAGCATGTGCACGCGCATGATGGTGAAGGGCCCGGCGCCGGAGGCGCGCGCCGCCTCCACAAAATCCATGTTGCGGACGCCGGTGGTGACGCTCTCGGCGACGCGGGTGATCTGCGGCACGAACACGATGGTCAGCGAGACGATGGAGTTGACGATGCCGGCGCCGAGCGCGCCGGAGATCGCAATCGCCAGCAGCACCGAGGGAAACGCATAAAACACGTCGATGGTGCGCATGATCGCGGTGTTGAGCTTGCCGCCGACATAGCCGGCGACGAGGCCGAGCGACGTCCCGATCAGGAAGGCGAAAATCACAGGCAAAATGCCGATGATCAGCGACAGCCGGCCGCCATAGATCAGCCGCGCCAGCATATCGCGGCCGAGTTCGTCGGTGCCGAGCGGATAGTTCGGCGTGCCGATATGGCGAAGCCTGCGGATCATCGAGCCCTGATAGGGATCGGCGAGGCCGAGCCACGGCGCCAGCAGCGCGGAGGCGAAGATCAGCACCAGGATGAAGGCGCAGACCATGCTGACCTTGTCACGCGCAATGCGGCGGCCGACGGTGGCCCAATAGCCCCGCGCCTTGGTGGCGGGCGCGGCCTGCAGGGCGCTATCGGTCATCACGCTCATGGTCAGCTCCGCTTGATGCGCGGATCGATCGACGCTTGCGCGATATCGACCAACAGATTGAGCGCCACGAAGAACAGCGCCAGCACCAGGATCGTGCCTTGCAGCAGCGGCAGATCGCGCTGGAAGATCGCCGAATTCAGCAGCAGCCCCGAGCCCGGCCATGAGAACACGGTCTCGATCAGGATCGAGCCGCCGAGCATATAGCCGAGTTGCAGGCCCATCACCGCCAGCGCCGTCGGCGCGGCGTTCTTGATGACGTGGCGGAACACGTCGGTCTCGCGCAGGCCCTTGGCGCGCAGCGCCTCGACGAAATCCTGGCTCAATATGTCGCCGGTCAGCGCGCGCACCGTGCGGGTGACAATGCCCATTGGAATGACTGAAGTCGTGATCGCGGGCAGCACCAGGTATTTCATGTGCTCCCAATCCCAGCCCCAGGCGCCGGAGCCGCCGGGACCGGCGCCGACCGCGGGCAGCCAGTTGAGCTGCACCGAGAAGATGATGACCATCACCATGCCGAGCCAGTAATGCGGCACGGAGACGCCGGCGATCGCGATCGAGGTCGCGACCTTGTCGATCCAGGTGTCACGGAAATAGCCGGCGATCAGGCCGAAGAACAGTCCGAGCGTGAAGCCGATCATGGCGGCGGCAATCGCCAGCGTCACGGTGTTGCTGACCGCGCGCAACACCTCCGTGAGGACGGGCCGGCCGGTCGCAATCGAATTGCCGAGATCGCCGTGCAGCGCACGCCAGATCCAGAGCCCGAACTGAACGGGCAACGGGCGATCGAAGCCATAGGCGGTGCGCAATTGCGCGGCGAGTTCCTGGCTGGCATCCGCCGGCAGCACCGCCACCAGGGGATCACCGGGCGTGATGTGCACCAGCAGGAAGCACACCAGCGCCACGCTGACCACGATCGGAATTACATAGACGATGCGTCGGGCGACATAGACGAGCACGGCGATTACCTAACCTTAGTCAGATCGAATTTCCCGATCTCGTCATGGCCGGCTTGACCCGGCCATCCACGTATTGGCCAAAAGCCGGAAAAGGCGTGGATGCCCGGGTCAAGCCCGGGCATGACGAAGAGAACCAAGCGCGCCATTCACGGCGCGATCGACACCGGCGAGAAGTCGACGAACCAGCTCTTCGGCTGCACGAAGCCCTTCACCTTCGGGCTCATGGCGCGCGGGGCGACGTCATGGGCGACGTAGAGGAAGGCCGCGTCATCGACGGAGGCCGCGTGCAGTTCGGCGAGCGCCGCATCGCGCTCTGCGGGATCGAAGGTCTGGCGGGCTTTGGTCACCAGCTCATCGAATTTGGGATTGTTGATGAAACCCCAATTGTTCGACACCGGCGGCGCCATGCCCGATTGCAGGAAGCGCACCAGCGCGAAAAACGGATCCATCGCCGCGTAGGTCACGTTGGTGGCGTGAGCCCCGTTGGCCGACGGATCCTTGGCGCCGCGGCGCCAGTTGGTGAACAGCGTATTCCACTCGATGACGTCGAGTTGGACGTCGAAGTAGCATTCCGCCAGCGCCTGCTGCAGATACTCGTTCATCGGCAGCGGCAGCATCTGGCCCGATCCGGAAGCCGAGGTCTGGGTCTTGACCGTCAGCTTCTTGGACGGACCATAGCCGGCTTCCTGCATCAGCTTCTGCGCCGCCTTCAGGTCATACTTGATCTCGAAGGTCGGCTTGCCGCGCCAGGGATGGCCGGGCTCGAAGGTGCCGGTCGCCGGCACCATCAGGCCGGCGAGCAGGCCCTCCTTGAGGCCTTCGCGATCGACGCAGAGATTGGCGGCCTTGCGAACGCGGATGTCGTTCCAGGGCGAGCCCTCGATGCGGGAGAACTGCCAGGGCCAGACATGCGGCTCCTCGTTGGCGGTAATCGTGAAGCCACGCTGCTTGATTTCCTTGACGGCATCGGGCGCGGGCGCCTCGACCCAGTCGACCTGGCCGGACAGCAATGCCGCGGTGCGGGCATTGGCTTCCGGCATCGGCAGCAGCACCATCCTGTCGACCTTGGGGACGCGCGCCTTGTCCCAATAGCCTTCGTTCTTGACCAGTTCGAGCCGCTCGCGCGGCGTGAACTTCGACATCTTCCAGGGGCCGGTGCCGGAGGCGTCCTTGGCGAACGCGGCCCAGGCGGCCTGCGATTTCGCCTTGGCGTCCGCGCCCTCAGCCGCCTCGAACAGCTTCTGCCATTTCGCCGGGCTCGCCATGAACAGATTGGTGAGGTTGATCGGCAGGAAGGAGTCGGGCTCCTTGGTGGTCAGTTCCACCGTCATGTCGTCGATCTTCTTCGCCGAAGCCAACGTCGGCATGCGCGAGGCGGTGACGCCGACCTGGCTGGCGTCGAACTGCGGCGCGTCCTGCTTCAGCACCTTATCGACATTCCACACCACCGCGTCGGCGTTGAACGGCGAGCCGTCGTGGAAGGTGACGCCGGGACGCAGCTTGAAGGTCCACTTCTTCTTGTCGGCGTCGTCGACCTTCCATTCGGTCGAAAGGCCCGGGATCATCACGCTCGCCTTGTCGGCCGAGGAGAGGTCCCACATCGTCAGCGCGTCGTACATCGTGAGGCCGGTAAAGCGGTTGCCCTCAAAACCCTGATCGGGCTGCCCGAGCGTGCGCGGAATATCGGCGGCCGTCATGCCGATCCGCAGCACGCTTTCCGCGGCTGCGAACTGCGGCAACCCCACCGCCAGGGCCATCGCAAAGGCTACCCCCGCCGCTGTTTTCTTCGTTTTCTCGTTACGCATTTGCAGCAATCCCCTTTTCAACTTCAGGTGACTAAATCTTATGCAAAGTTATGCAACGCCTGTGCCAAAAGAGATAGTTCTTCGCAAAATCGCCCTGTGACATATGGTTTCTTCCCGCTCGGCACGCAGAAGAGCCAGTAGTGCCTAATCTGGCATCAAGCTTGCTTGGTTGGCATTGGGTATTCCCAATACACCAATGGAGCCTAGTTCATGCGCACCCGCAATTCGATGCTACTCGTCGCCGCTATGGCGCTCGCCATCGGCGCCCTGCCGGTCACGTCGGCACGGGCCGAGTCCGTCGTGCGCTACGGCATTTCGATGGCCGACATTCCGCTGACCACGGGACAGCCGGACCGCGGCGCCGGCGCCTATCAATTTTCCGCCTACACGATCTACGACCCGCTGGTGGCCTGGGAAATGGATGTCGCCGACCGGCCCGGCAAACTGGTGCCGGGGCTCGCGACCGAATGGAAGGTCGACGACAAGGACAAGACCAAATGGCGCTTCACCTTGCGCAAGGGCGTCAAATTCCATGACGGCAGCGATTTCAATGCGGACGCGGTGATCTGGAATCTCGACAAGGTGCTGAACGAAAAGGCAGCGCAGTTCGACAAGCGTCAGAGCGCGCAAGTGAAGACCCGCCTGCCCTCGGTCGCGAGCTACGCCAAGATCGACGACGACACCGTCGAGATCACCACCAAAACCGTGGATTCGTTCTTCCCCTACCAGATGCTCTGGTTCCTGGTTTCGAGTCCGGCGCAGTATGAGAAGCTCGGCAAGGACTGGGACAAGTTTGCAAGCCAGCCCTCGGGCACCGGCCCGTTCAAGCTGACAAAGCTGGTGCCGCGCGAACTCGCCGAACTCACCAGGAATCCGGACTATTGGAACAAGAAGCGGATTCCAAAGGCCGACAAACTGATCCTGATCCCGATGCCGGAAGCGCTGACGCGCACCAATGCGCTGCTCGCCGGCCAGGTCGACCTGATCGAAACGCCGGCGCCCGATGCGGTGCCGCAGCTAAAGTCGGCGGGCATGCGCATCGTCGACAATATCACACCGCATGTCTGGAATTATCACCTCAGCGTGCTGCCGGGTTCGCCCTGGACCGACATCCGCCTGCGCAAGGCGCTCAATCTGGCGATCGACCGCGAGGGCGTCGTCGGCCTGATGAATGGATTGGCAAAACCCGCCAAAGGCCAGGTTGACCCGTCAAGCCCGTGGTTCGGCAAGCCAACTTTCGAGCTCAAGCACGATGTGGCGGCCGCCAGGAAACTGGTGCAGGAGGCCGGTTACTCCAAGGAAAAGCCGCTCAAGGCCACCTTCATCATCGCGCAGGGCGGCACCGGACAGATGCTGTCGCTGCCGATGAACGAATTCCTGCAGCAGAGTTTCAAGGAAATCGGCATCGAGATCGACTTCAAGGTGGTCGAACTCGAGACACTCTATACGCACTGGCGCAAGGGCGCGGCCGACGAGATGAACGCCGGCATCACCGCCAACAACATCGCCTATGTGACCTCGGATCCGCTGTACGCGATCGTGCGCTTCTTCCACTCCGGCCAGATCGCGCCGGTCGGCGTCAACTGGGGCGGCTACAAGAACCCGAAGGTCGACGCGCTGATCGACGAGGCCAAGCAGACGTTCGATGTCACCAAGCAGGATGAATTGCTGGCGCAGGCCCATGCGCTGATCGTCGACGATGCCGCACTGGTCTGGGTGGTGCACGATACCAACCCGCACGCGCTGTCGCCGAAGGTGAAGAAATTCGTGCAGGCGCAGCACTGGTTTCAGGATCTGACGACAATCGGGCTGGAGTAGGCTTTCCTTGTCGTCCCGGCGAAGGCCGGGACGATAGAAGGTCACTTCGTCAGCAGCGCAAACGCGCCGTTCCAGTCTTCCGGCGGCGGGGCCTCCTGAAAATTGCGGATGCGCGCCTCGTACAGGTTGAACAGCAGCTCCAGCGAATGCACCTCGTCGGTGCGGCGGCCGCGCTGGATCGCGGCCAATGCGCCTTCCCAATCGCGGCTGCGATAGCACGCCAGCATCTCGATGGTCAGGTTGCGCAGGCGCTGGAAGCGGCCGGATTGCGCGGTGTCCTCGCGGCCCGCGATGGCGTAGATCACCTCGGGCTCCTTCTTGCCCTTGACCATGATGAAGTCGAGTTCGAGGATCGCGAACTTGTCCCTGACCGCCAGCGCGGTGGTCGAGCCGACGATGATCGGGAATCCGTATTCCTTGGATTGCCCTTCCAGGCGTGAGGCCAGATTGACGCTGTCGCCGAACACCGAATAGTCGAACCGCATGTCGGATCCCATATTGCCGACCACGCAGGTACCGGTGTTGAGCCCGACGCCGATATTGAGCGGAATGAACGGGCGGCCTTCCTGCTCCGCCTCCCCCATCCGCTCCTGATTGAGCGCATCGACGCGCTCCAGCATATCCAGCGCCGCTTCGCAGGCGTTGAGCTGATGCTGCTTGTCGTCGAGCGGCGCGTTCCAGAACGCCATGATGGCGTCGCCCATGTATTTGTCGATGGTACCCTTGCGGTCGAGGATCGCGTTGGTCAGCGGCGTCAGGAAGCGATTCATCAGCGCCGTGAGGCCCTGCGGGTCGTTCTTGTAGGTCTCCGAGATCGAGGTGAAACCGCGCATGTCGGAGAACATGATGGTCATCTCGCGCTCCTCGCCGCCGAGCACGAGCTTTTCCGGCGACAGCGCCAGCTGCGCGACCAGCGCCGGCGACATGTATTGCGAGAACGCCGTGCGGATCTGCTTGCGCTGCTGCTGTTCGCGCACGAAACTCGAGAAGATCAGCGTCAGATAGATCGCCGTCGTCGACAGCAGGGGATAGGTGAAATCGATCAGCAGCCGGTGCTGCGAGTAGAAATACCAGGACGTTCCGACCAGCACCGTTGCGAACGCGGCGCCAAGCGCGACCAGCGTGACCGGCCCGAACAAGGGTGCGAAGGCGATCACCAGCAATCCGAACAGCAGCGCGGCCCCGAATTCGATCGCGATGCCATAGAACGGCTGCGAAACCACCTCCCCGGTCAGCGCGCTCTCGAGCACCTGGGCGTGGATTTCCACCCCCGGCATGGCGCGCGAAACCGGCGTGGTCTTGATGTCATTGAGACCGACGGCGGAAGTGCCGATCAACACCAGCTTTCCGGCGATCATCTCCGGCGCGACCGTCTTTTCCAGCACGTTGATCACGGGGACGTAAAGCGAAGCATCGTGCCGGGCGTAATGCACCCAGAGCTGTCCGTTGCTGTCGGTCGGAAGCTGAAAGCCCTTGGCGCCAAGACTCTTGATGCCGGCTTTTTCGGACTTGATCAGGATGGTGTCCGAACCGGTGGCGACCCGTAGCATCTCGAAGGTGAGCGAGGGCATGATCTGGCCCTGCGCCAGCATGATCATCGGCACCCGGCGGACGATGCCGTCGCGTTCGGGCCGGATGGTGAAGAGGCCGCGGCCCGCCGCGGCGTGCTCCAGCACCTTGGTGTTGCGCAGCAGGCCCGGGAATTCGAACATGAAACGCTGCGGATCCTCGCCGAGGGTGGCAAGTCCGGTCACCGGAAGCGTCTTGTCGATCGCAGCCAGTTCGTCGGTCGATCCCGATTCGCCCAGCACCACGCGGGAGGCGCGGATGGCATCGGCAAAAATCTCGTCGTTGCTCGGCAGCGCGCGCAGCCGCTTGCGGGTTTCCTCGTCGAGATTACGGAAGGTGTCGGCGACAAAGTCCGGGTTGAGCCGGTCGGGCTCCGAGAACACCACGTCGAACGCGATCACGACGGCACCGAGATTGGTCAGCTCCGTCACCAGATCCGCCAGCCGGGTCCGCGGCCACGGCCACTGTCCGAGCTTCTCCAGGCTCTTGTCATCGATATCGACGATGGTGACCGGCCGTGCGGTTTTCTTGCGGGGGTCGACGCGCTGGAAGGCATCAAAGACCCGGACGCGCAACTCCTCGACCGGCGCGGGATCGAACGAACGCGCCACGGCAAAGCCGACCAGCAGCGCAAGGCAGGCCAGCCGGGCAAAGCCAAAGCGCCGCGCGAACCACCGCCGCAATATCCGTAGCCGCTTCATGCTGACTGAATATCACGCGGAGGAGCAGGAACTACAGATGTTTTCGCCAGCGGCAGCCGCGCCAAGGCGTTGGGCAGCAGCCATTGGAGCCGGGCGAGCAACATACCCCTCGGACCGCTAGGTCAGATGGAAATTGGAGGCATGGAGTTGTGCAGCCGTCACGCCCCTCAGCACGATCGTATCTAGCGCGGCATCGGTAATAATGGTGTCATGATTGGAATTTACCGGATGCGCGCTCGCCAATATGTCGGCGATGCTATCGAACAGGCTCTGGCTGATGTCGATCGTGTCTTTGCTGACGTCAAAATCAGCGATCGTGGCACTGCCAAACCCGGCCTTGAAAATAAACCTGTCCATGCCGCCGTTGCCAAAAATCGTGACGTTGTTACCCACGTTGTCGAACGTGTCGTTTCCGGATGTTCCGTGGACGACGCTGAACGCCGAAGTATCGGTGGCGCTATTGGCGCCGACAAGGGTGACGGTCACAGGCTGGCTTCCGGTACTGACTTGACCGGCATCCACCTGTGCGGCGAACTTGATCTTCAGCACATCGCCAGCATGCAGAAAATCGAGATCGGGGTCGGTTGGGTTATAGCTCCAATGCAGCACATCCGTCCCACCCGTGCTCTGCACGGTATCAAACGTCAGATCGTGGGCGTCGATCAGCGCGGCAACATCGACGCCATCGGGCAAGTGAGTTGAACCGTCAGCTCCGATAAATTCGATGATGGCGTTCCCGGTCACGGAGGCCGTCAATGCGTCTCCGATATCGGCATCGTGAACACTGAGCGTTCCCGCGACCGGCGCGGCGAGCCCGGCATGAGGCTGGGCAAGGGTCCCGGCGGAGACATTGTCGATCTCGAATGCGCTGGCGCTCGACGTCAGGACGACCTTGTTGAACTGGCCCAAACCGGAGAATTCCACGTACCCGTTCGACGAGAATGAATCCTGGTTTCCATCCGAAAACAGCGGCGCCACGTCCGCACCGGAATAGGAAGCAACGAGCTTCGTTCCATCGTAGAAACTGACCATATTGTAGGAATCGACCGAACCCCAGTAAAGTCCGAAGGCATTTTGTTCGGCACCAAATGTGATGGTCTCGGCCCCGCCGCCGCCGACGCTCAGATAGTTGGTGGCGTCTACGGCGCCCGGCAAAGGTCCGAGGAACGGAGCCGCGGTGATCCCGCCATACGACCCGTTGACGATTCCCGCACTTCCCGTTCCGGAGAATGTGGCGTCCAGTGCCGCGCTGTAGAAGCTGCCGTGGCCGATACCGTTACTCGATGCCAGTTGGCCATCGAACGTCTCGGTATTCAAACCCATCGAGTTGGTGTTCACCCCCGCGGCCAGCACCGCCGCGGAGGCTCCAGGGACCACCATGACGGCCTGGGTCGGCGCATCAGTCTCACCGGTGATCGAAGGCGCGTCGGTGGCGCCGGTCACATCGACCGTGAGAACGGCCGTGCCGACTGCGCCGTTCACATCGGTCGTCTGCACCGTGAAGGTGTCGGTATAGGCGCCGGCCGGCAGCGCGTTGATCGCGGCCGCATTGGCGACATAGGTGTAAGTGCCGTCGGGGTTGACGGTCAGCGAACCGTAGTCGCCAACGACCGTGGCCACCACGGCGTTGTGGGCATCCAGCGCAGCATAATGCAGTGACGCTGTCTCGCCACTGTCGCGATCGGCGCCGACCAGCGTACCCGTCAGATTGTCGAAACTGTCATATGCGGCCGTATCGACGAGCGTTCCCGCATGGACCGCGCTCAGGCTCGGCGTGTCGTTGGCGCCGGTCACATCCACCGTCAAGGCCGCGGTGGCGGATGCGCCGTGCACGTCGGTGGTCTGCACCGTAAAGGTGTCGGTATAGGAACCGGCATGCAATGCGTTGATAGCGGCGGCATCGGGGACATAGGTCCAGGTGCCGTCGGCATTCACCGTCAGCGAACCGTAGTGGCCCGCGACCGCGGTATGGACGGGGTTGCCGTCATCGATCGCCGCGTATTGCAGCGTCGCGGTTTCGCCGCTGTCGCGGTCGTTGCCGGTCAGTTCTCCCGTCAGATCGTTGAAGCTGTCATTCGCCGCGCTATCGGTCAGTGTGCCCGCGGCGACATCCGCCAGCGTCGGCGTGTCATTGGCGCCATTGACGTGCACGGTGAGCACGGCGGTCCCGACGGCATTGTGCACGTCGGTGGTCTGCACCGTGAACGTCTCGGTATAGGAGCCGGCATGCAGTGCGTTGATCACCGTGGCGTTGGCGACATAGCTCCAGGTGCCGTCGGCGTTCACCGTCAGCGAACCGTAGTGGCCCGCGATGGCCGAGTTCACCGGGTGGCCCGTCAGGTCGAGCGCGCCATAGCTCAGCGATGCCGTCTCGTCATGGTCGGGATCGTATCCGACCAGCGTTCCCGTCAGATTGCCGAAGCCGTCGTTGACGGCCGAATCGGTCAGCGTGCCCGCATCGACCGCGGCTACCGTCGGCGCATCGTTGGTGCCGGTGATGGTGACGGTGATCGGCTTGGAAATCACCCCGCCATGGTTGTCGTTGACGGTCGCAAGATAGGTCAGCGTCAGCACCTCGCCAGCGGCGAGAAAATCAAACTTGCTGTCGGCGACGTCATACGACCAGGCCACCGAACCGGTATTGGTATTGCCGCCGGCCGCCGTCAGCGACAGCCCGGCCTCGAGGTCGACCGCCTGCTGCGGCGTCAGCGTCAGACTGGTGCTGCCGTCAGCCGCCTTGTAGCTGTAGTCCGAGAATTGCGCGGTCACAACCGGCCGGTCGCTGAGATCGGCATCGTTGAAGCTGATGGTCCCGCCGGCGTGGTCCAGCGCCGTATTGCCGGTGCCCGCCATTTCCGTGAAAGCCGCGTTCGTCGTCGTGGCGGTCGCGGTGTCGTTGGTGCCGGTGATGGTGATGGTAATGGGCTTTGTGACCACACCGCCGTGACCGTCATCGACGGTCGCGGTGTAGGTCAGCGTCAATATCTCGCCGCCGGCCAGGAAGTCGAAGGCGCCGTCGGCCACGCTGTAGGTCCAGGTCGCCGATCCGTCATTGGTATTGCCGGACGTCTGCACCACGGTCAGCGGCACTTCGACCGCCGCGACCGCAGCCTGCTGTTGCTCGTTGAGCGTCAGCGCATGACCCGAGGCATCCGTATAGGTGAACGAGGTGAAGGCCGCACTCGCCACCGGCCGGTCGGTCAGATCGACATCGGCAAAGGTGATCGTGCCTGACACCGTATCCGGCGTGGTCGATCCCGTCGGATTCGGTTGCGTTTCATTGCTCTGCTCGGCGAACGCCGCGTCCGTCGTCGCGATGGTGGGAATGTCGTTGGTGCCGACGACAGTGACGTCGGCGCCGTTGACGGAGATGCTGACCGGCGTCGAGACCACGCCGCCATGGCCGTCATTGACCTGGATGACGTAATTGAGGATCAGCGTCTCGCCCTTGGCGATGAAATCGAACGCATGGTCGGCGATGCTGTAGGTCCAGGTGGCCGAACCATTATGGGTGTTCCCCGCGTTCTGCACCACGCTCAGCGGAATCTTGACGGCCTCGATCGCCGCCAGTTGCGCCGGCGTGAGCTCGGCGGTGACATTGTGGCCCTCCGCGTCGAGATACCGGAACGGCTCGGTTGCCGAGAGCGCCGCGCTCACCACCGGACGGTCGGTCAAATCGGCGTCCGTGAAGGTGACCGTGCCGGTGATGCTGTCGACCGCGGTATTGCCGGTGCCGATCCGTTCAATGACGGTGCCGCCGCTGGTGGCAACCGTGGGCACGTCATTGGTGCCGGTGATCGTGATCGTGATCGGCTTGAACGTGATCTCGTTGTTGGCCGCGAAATTGTTGTCGACCCGCGCCATATAGGTCAGCGTCAAGGTCTCGCCGGCGGCCAGAAAGTCGAAGGCGCCGTCGGGGACTTCGTAGCTCCAGGTCGCCGTACCGTGGTTGAGGAGGGCGGGGTCCTGCAACACGGTGAGCGGCACTTGCACCGCCTTGATCGCGGCGATCTGCTCCGGCGTCAGCGATGCGGTGACGTCGTTGTGCTGGGCGTTCTGGTATTTGAACGAATCGAACGTGGCCTGGGCGGTCGGCATATCGCCGGGATTGAGATCGGAGTACCTGATCTCGCCGGTCACCGCGTCCGACGTCTTGCTGCCGGTAAGCCCGGCGCGTTCGGTGAAAGCGGCATTGGTGGTGACGACATCCGGCGGCCCGGGAATATGATCCTGACCTTTGGGGGGCGTGCCGCTGGTCGAAGGGGCAATCGTGTCGGCGAACTGCACCGTCTTCACCGTGACCGCGACGTTGTCCCCGTTCGCGGTCTTGAAGAAAAATGAGTCCAGCGTCGGCGCGGAGCCAAACCGCTGGAGGGATTGCGGATTGTTCAGATCGGTGAATTTGAGCTGGAAGACATCGGAGATGATCTTCTGCGCATCGGGCGACAGTTGCACGGATGACAGGAAGTTGACGGTTCCCTGGCCGTTGACGATGGTCTGCGTGCCGGCCTGATTGACGGTCGCGATCGGCGTCAGCGTGGTCTTGTCGAACAGGATGTAGGATCCGGTGGTGCCGTCGGGCTCGACCAGCACCTGGAATTTCGCCGGCGGCGCACCACCCGTGCCCGGCACCACGAAGTCGATTTCCACCAGCACCGCGGTGCCGCGGATACCCATGGTCGCGACCGGCGTGTCGACCTTCATGTCGCCCTTCTTGGCGGTTCCGCCGGCGACGAACGAGATCGTGCCCTGCACCAGGCTGATCAGCGACGAATTGTTCGACCCGTTCGGGTCGTAGATCATTTCGTTCAGCACCATCTTGGCGTTCGACGCGAGGCCGAACACGCTGCCGTCGATGAAGGTGATGCCGAGCGACGAATCGGAGCCGGACTGGACCACGTCGCCTTTGTTGACGTTGTCGCCCTGGTTCAGAATGATCGAAACGCCGTTGCGGATCGCGGTTGCGGTGCCGACCAGCTTGGTGACATGACCGATGACCTGGGCCACGCTCGGGCTGCCGTCGGCCTGGGCTAGCTGGGTATGTCCGGTCAGCGCGTTGACGATGTCGCCGGTCAGGTGGGCGCCATCGGTTGAGGCCAGGGCCGCGCGCTTCTCGCCCTTGAAGTAGTCATGCAGAACCAGTTCGCGGCCGTCGCCTGACAGAACGAGGTCGAGCCCCGCGCGCTTGAAATCACCGGTGAAGAGCAGATGCGCGTCCGGAACGATAATGGCTCCCGCCGGCGCGTGCGTCGAAACCGTGTCGACGTGAAGATGCCCGCCCAGATGGGCGGCCTGTCCGCTCGGGAGCACGTCGGTAAATTTGCCGGCCAAAGTCAAATGAGCCCCGCCGCCGCTAAAGTTAATGAAAATACAATATTCTATCTATTAACCTTGCATATCACTGGACGGCCGTTTTCGGAACCCATCCATTGCTTGTGCAAGTCATCTGCTTAGTATCGTTAACGAGGCGATTTTCTTAGGGACACCCCAAATACTGGAAGTATTCCCTGGCGTGATCGGAGAAACAGCTCGCGCAATTTGAGACTAGAGAAAAGTAACGTTACGTATTCGAAGTATGAATTTTGGCTTCTTTACTTGCCGCTTCTTCGTCCGATTCCAACTCGCCTCATCATGACACATCCCAAGCCGAAACCGTGACTCGGCTTCCGACGCACGCGAATCCGGCCGGACAGACCCTATTAACCCGTCATCAACGCTATGATACCGCCAAACGCCATCCCCTGAATGGGGCAGTCCGGCAGACCTTCCCAGATTAGATAAGATTTTCGGGAAACCGGCGACAGCAATTTTAAGCTGTTTCGCGCTTTCCGGCCCGCGATCAACGGCTTTAAGCAGATCAAAAGCGCTCCCGCCCATCCTGCCCCCAGGGAAATGATCCGGTCACGTGCAGGTTTACGGGCCTGCCGATAATGCCCGGACAAGGGTGTCAGATGGCGATCTCGAACTATTCGCGCGCGTTGCGTGCAGCCTTGCTTGCCTGCGGCCTGGCAGCCTCGGTCGGACCGGCTACCGCCGGAACGCTGCTCTCACCGGGAACGGCGGTCCTGATCCGGAAATCCGTCGAGCCGTTCGGACAGCCAACCGCGATGCTGATCGACGGCGGGTTGCTTCAGAAATGGCAAGGCGTGCAGCGCCGGCTCGGCGACGAAATGGTGCAGCTCGCGCTGTGCGAGGGTGACCGCGAAGGCTGCGTCTCGCCGGCCGCGCTGCAGTTCCTGGCCATTGTCGAGGCCGCCCGGCTTCGCGAGGGCCGCGCGCGGCTCGGCGAAATCAATCGCGCCATCAACCTTGCCGTCAGGCCGGTGAGCGATCTAGCGCAATATGGCCAGCTCGATGTCTGGGCCCCGCCGCTCGCGACGCTGACACGGGGCGGCGACTGCGAGGATTACGCGATTGCGAAATTCGTGGCGCTGCGCCTGGCCGGCGTGGCCCCGGACGATCTGCGGATCGTGATCATGCGAGACACCGTCCGTGGCGAGGATCACGCGGTGGCCGCCGCGCGGCTGGACGGCCACTGGCTGACGCTGGACAATCGCCGCATGGCGATGGTCGAGGATTCCGACATCAGGAATTACCGGCCAACCCACGTGATCGATCAGCACAGCGTCATGCGATACACCGATGACGCGCCGGTCGTCATCAGCGCACTGGACGCGCATGGGGCCCCATGAAGCGGCGCCCCGCGCGCTTCCGGTTCAGCCCGGTGGCGAAATTGCCCGCAGGACATCCTTGAACACGCCGTACTGCGCCCGAAACGCTTGCGGGCTGTAGTCCTGGTAATATCCCGCGGTCACGACGACGACGAGATCGAGCTCCGGGACGATGCGGATCGACTGGCCGCCGCGCCCCAGCGCGCCAACCCATTGCACTTCACGCCCATCGAGCGCGGAGCGGCCGAGCCACCACAAATAGCCATAGGATTGATTGTCCGTGGCCTTGAGCTTTGGTGCCGTCGAGCTCTCGATCCATGCCCTGGAGACGATCTGACGGTCGTTCCAGCGGCCCCCCGCGAGGACGAGCTGGCCGATTTTTGCCATATCGCGCGGGCGCAGGCGCAATCCCCCACCGGCATCGGTTTCTCCCTTGTACCGTTGCCACGCCATGGCGGTAATGCCGAGGGGCTCCAACAACGCCTCGCGCGCAAATTCGTCGAGCGGGCGTCCGGTCGCCTTGCGGATGATGGCCGACACCAGCGCGAGCGCGCCGGTGTTGTAGAAGGACACCTGTCCGGGCGGGGCCGTCACCGCAAGACTGAGGACGTAGCGACACGCATCTTGCGCCCGATGCATGCGCGCCTCGTCATTGTCGTCTTCATTGCTTGGAATCGCCTCCACCCATGCCAGCCCCAACGACATGATGAGCGCGTGCAACAATTGGATGCGGTCCTTTTCAGGGGTCCGCAAATCCGACAATTCGGGGAAGAAACTGAAGATCGGACGTTGCGGCGTCCAACATATCAGGTGAGCGTGCCGGCCGCGATTGCTGCCGTCGCTGCGCGCCAATAAGTGAACGATGCGGCACGGCGGCCGATCGAGCGCGTTGTCGCGGTCCACGTCCCATCATCGCGCCACTGGAATATCGGATACAAGACTTCCCGCGATCTTCGTCGCGCCATCGTATGTGAATCGTCGCGCCATGCTGCAGTGCAGCCGGAATACGCGCTGCACTCCGTTTGCCGGCGATACAAATTTTCTCTTTTTGATTTCGCAATCTGCCTTCGATTGACGCCGTCATTGTCACCGGCATACCATCCCGGCAGATCCGCTAGAGATCATCGGGAGGAATGAGAATGACACGTTCGCCGCGCGTTGATTCCCTTTGCCGTTTTTCCCCTCAAATCCGTTTCAATTTGCACCGGCCCGTTCGACTGGCACTGGCGGTCGGGTTTGGCCTGGCCATTTCCGGCGCTGGCGCATTCGCGCAAAATGCCGCCAAGGGATCGCCCGAGCATATCAAGGCCGTCACGTCGGCGGTCGACGGCGCCTCGATCAAGGCCAATACCGCAACCTCGAACGACTGGCCGACCATCGGTCTCGACTATGCCGAAACGCGCTTTTCCAAGCTCAACCAGATCAACACCGACAACGTCAAGCAGCTCGGCCTGGTGTGGAGCTATCCGCTCGAATCTTCCCGCGGCGTCGAGGCAACGCCCGTGGTGGTCGACGGCATCATGTACCAGACCGCGTCCTGGAGCGTGGTGCACGCCATCGACGCCCGCACCGGCAAGAAGCTCTGGAGCTTCGATCCCGGCGTCGACAAGGAGAAGGGCTACAAGGGCTGTTGCGACGTGGTCAACCGCGGCGTGGCGCTCTGGAAAGGCAAGGTTTTCGTCGGCGCCTATGACGGCCGCCTGATCGCGCTCGACGCCGTCACCGGCAAGGTCGTGTGGGAAAAGGACACGCTGATCGACAAGGAGCATTCCTACACCATCACCGGCGCGCCGCGCGTCTTCAACGGCAAGGTCGTGATCGGCAATGGCGGCGCCGAATATGGCGCGCGCGGCTACGTCACCGCCTATGACGCCGAGACCGGCAACCAGGCCTGGCGCTGGTTCACGGTGCCCGGCGATCCGTCAAAACCGTTCGAGGATGAATCGATGGCCGCGGCGGCCAAGACCTGGGATCCGGCGGGCAAATACTGGCTCAATGGCGGCGGCGGCACCGCGTGGGACACCATCACCTTCGATCCCGACCTGAACCTGGTCTATGTCGGCACCGGCAACGGCTCGCCGTGGAACCGGGATATCCGCAGCCCCTCCGGCGGCGACAACCTGTACCTCGCCTCGCTGGTGGCGCTGAACGCCGACACCGGAAAATATGTCTGGCACTACCAGGAAACCCCCGGCGATCATTGGGACTACACCTCGACGCAGCCGATGATCCTGGCCGACATCAATATCGACGGCGCGCCGCGCAAGGTCATTCTGCACGCGCCAAAGAACGGCTTCTTCTTCGTCGTCGACCGCACCAACGGCAAGTTCATCTCGGCGAAAAACTTCGTCGATGTGAACTGGGCCACCGGCTACGACGCCAATGGACGGCCGATCGAGGTTCCGGCGGCGCGCGGCAAGGAGCCATATGACAGCATTCCCGGCCCGTACGGCGCCCACAACTGGCATCCGATGTCGTTCAATCCGCAGACCGGCCTCGTCTATCTGCCGGCGCAGGGGGTCCCGCTCAACCTGACCCCGGAAAAGGCCTTCGCGCAGAACGCGCCGACGCCCGGCAAGTTCGGCGGCACCACCGGCTGGAATGTCGGCTTCATGCTGAATGCGACACCGCCCAAGTCTGCGCCGTTCGGCCGGTTGATCGCCTGGGACCCGGTGAAGCAGAAGGAAGCCTGGCGCGCCGAATATGTCTCGCCGTGGAACGGCGGCACGCTGACCACCGCCGGCAATCTCGTGTTCCAGGGCACCGCTGACGGACGCTTCATCGCCTACAACGCCACCTCGGGTGAGAAGCTCTGGGAATCGCCGACCGGTACCGGCGTGGTCGCGGCGGCCTCGACCTACATGCTCGACGGCAAGCAATATGTCTCGATCGCGGTCGGCTGGGGCGGCGTGTTCGGCATCGCCGCACGCGCCACCGAATATCGCAGCCCGGGCACGATCTACACCTTCGCGGTCGACGGCAAGGCGCCGATGCCCGCCTTCGTGAAGTACCAGACCGAGGGGTTGCTAGCGGGCGTCAAGTACGACCCGAAGGACGTCCCCGACGGCACCTTGCTCTATATCACCGCCTGCGCCACCTGCCATGGCGTGCCCGGTATCGACAAGGGCGGCAACGTCAGAAATCTCGGCTACGTGCCCAAGGAGACCATCGAAAACCTCAGGGACATCGTGTTCAAGGGCCCGTTCCGCGACCAGGGCATGCCTGATTTCACTGGCAAGCTGACGGAAGCGGACGTGACCAAGATCGCGGCCTTCATCCAGGGCACCGCGGACGCGATCCGGCCCAAGCCGGCGGATTCGACGGGACAGGCAAAGCAATAGTCCTGCTCGTCATGGCCGGGCATGACGGAGAGATGGAATTTGCTCAAACAAGAAGGGCTGCGCGATCACCTCGCGCAGCCCTTTGTCGTTAGAGCGTGACAGGTCTCAGAACATCAGGCCTTCCTTCACCAGCACCCAGCGGCCGTTCTTGATCTGCTGGACCTGGGTGATGGTGTTGGCGAGGTGGTCGGTCTTGGAGAATTTGGTCGGCGGCGAGTTGAAGATATCCAGGAACTTGTCGCCGGACTCCAGCGCGTCGAGCATTTTCTGGCCTGTGAGATCCTTACCCGCCTTGTTCGCGTAGAATGCGAACGTCATCACCGCGTTGTGACCGATGATGGCCTGGGTGTTGGCGTCGGTGCCGAACATCTTCTTGTAGTTGGTCAGCCACTCCTTGACCTTGCCCTTGGCCGTGTCTTCGTAGGGGATTTCGAAGCCGGACGCGGCATAGAGCCCTTCGACCGCCTCCTTGCCGAGCGTCGGCACTTCGAGCACGTTGGTCGGCGTGGCGCCGAGGAAGGTGACGTCCCAGCCGAGCTTCTTGGCTTCGCTCATCGCACCGATGGTCTCGCGGATCACGGTCCCGAGCACGACCAGATCACAACCGTCGGACTTCATCTTGGCGACCTGCGCCGAGAAATCGGAGGCGCCGCGCTTGTAGCTCGTCACCGAAGCCGGCGTCACCTTCATGGCGGCAAGCTGCAGGGTGAAGCCGTCGAGCACGTTCTTGCCGTACTCGTCATCCTGATGCATGACGCAGGGCTTCTTGAAGCCTTTCGCTTCCATCATGTATTTGACCGCGGCCCGCGTGCTTTCGACATAGGGCAGCAGGTTGTTGAACTTCAGCCGCTCCTGCGGCTTGGCCGGATCGAACTTGAAGGTGAATTCGGCCGCCGTCAGCGGAAACAGTTGCAGCACGCCGGCGTCGAACAGGATGTCCTGGGCGGCGAGTGTCGGAGCCGAGCCCATTGAGCCGATCATCGCAAATATCTTGTCGCGCTCGACCATTTTTTGCGACGCCAGCACGCCCTTCTTCGGATCGTAGGCGTTATCTTCGAGGATCAGCTTCAGCTTGCGCCCGTTGATGCCGCCGGCGGCGTTGATTTCCTCGACCGCCATCTTCATGCCGTTGGAAACCGGAACGCCCCAGACCTTGATCGGGCCGGACAGATCCTGATGGGTACCGATGACGATCTCGGTCGCCGAGATGCCTTCATTGGTAACCTTGGTCTGGGCGTAGGCCGGCAATTGGGTCAGCGCAAGGGCGCTCACCGCAAGGCCCAACGCCCTGTACGATTTCGACATTGCAGTCTCCTCTTTGTTGGCCCGTGTTGAGCGAAGGTCGGGGCCTTCTTATCCTTCGCCGTTTCCAAAACTCCCGACTCAGACGTCGGCGCTTTACGCCACCGCGCGCTCGCCATACATGGCGTTGATCTCGGCGGCGTAACGCTTGTTCACGAAACTGCGCTTCAGTTTCATGGTCGGCGTCAATTCCTCGTCCTCGGGCGTCAGCTGACGCTCGATCAGGAAGAATTTCTTGATGGTCTCGACCCGCGCGAAATTGACGTTGACCGCCTCGATCTCGCGCTGGATCAGGTCCTGGATCTCGGCCGCACGGCACAGGCTCGCATAATTGGTGAATGGGATGTCGTGGTCCTGCGCGAACTTCTCGACATTCTCCTGGTCGATCATGATGAGACAGGTGAGGAACGGCCGCTTGTCGCCGATCACGACGGCATCCGAGATGTAAGGCGAGAATTTCAACTGGTTCTCGATTTCGGACGGCGTGATGTTCTTGCCGCCGGAGGTGATGATGATGTCCTTCATCCGGTCGGTGATCTTGACGAAGCCTTCATTGTCGATCGAGCCGACGTCGCCGGTATGCAGCCAGCCCCTGGCGTCGATTGTCTCGGCGGTCTTCTCCGGCTGGTTGAGGTAACCCATGAACAGGAAGTCGCCCTTGATCAGGATTTCGCCTTGCGGGGAAATCGCAACCTCGCCCCAGGGCGCCGCCTTGCCCACCGAACCGAGCTTGATGCGGTCGGGCGGCATCACGGTGGCAACCCCGGCATTCTCGGTCTGGCCATAGACCTCGCGCATGTCGAGGCCGAGCGCGAGATACCAGCGGATCAGGTCGGGCGCGATCGGCGCCGCCCCGGTGAAGGCGAGCCGGCAACGGTCGAGCCCCAGCATGCGGCGGATGTTGCGAAACACCAGCCAATAGGCGATCTGATTGGCGAAGCGCAACGGCAGCGGCGGCGTTTCGCCCTCGAGCTTGCTCTCGGTCATGCGATGGCCGATCGCCAGCGCCTTGCGGTACATCCAGTTCTGGAACGGGGTCGCGTCCTTCAGCGCAATGGTGATCCCGGAATAGAATTTTTCCCAGATTCGCGGCACCGCCAGGAACGCGGTCGGCTGCACCTCGCGCAGATTGTCCGGCACCGTTTCCGGGCTTTCTGCGAAATTCATTACCGAGCCCAGCGCCAGCGAAATGTAGTAGCCGCCGATCCGCTCGGCGACGTGGCAGAGCGGCAGGAACACCAGCCGCTCCTCGGCGTCGGTGGAGGGAAACAAATCGTTGGCGTGACGCATCTGATGCGTAACGCTGCGATTGGAATGCATCGCGCCCTTGGGCGGGCCGGTGGTGCCCGACGTGTAGACCAGGATGGCGAGATCGCCGGCACCGCGGCTTGCGGTCATTGCGTCCCACAGCGCCGGATTGTCGTGGCTGTGGTTGCGCCCGAGGGCGGTGAATTCGGCCAGTGACATCACCATCGGGTCACTGAAGCCGGAGAGCCCTTCCATGTCGAACACGATGATCTTCTGCAAGGTCGGGCAGCGGGCGCGGCAGGACAGAATCTTGTCGAGTTGCTCCTCGTCCTCGGCGAAGATCACCCGCGTCGCGGAATCGTTGATGAGATATTCGACCTGCACCGACGAATCGGTCGGATAGATGCCGGACGAAACGCCGCCGGCGCAGAGGATGCCCATGTCGGCATAGACCCACTCCGGAACCGCATTGGCGATGATCGAGGCGACGTCACCGGGCTTGAACCCCGACGCATGCAAGGCATGGGCGATATCCTTCGATATCTGCAGCCATTGCCGCCAGCTGGTCGGCTCCCAGATGCCGAACTTCTTTTCGCGGATCGCAGGCTTGTCGCCGCGCGTTTCCACGGACAGCAGAAAACTCTTCGCGATCGTGTCGGCAACCGTCAGCACTGCCGGTCTGGCCATGCTCGTTTTCTCCCTCTTTCGCCCGCTCGTGCCGCTTTTTCAGGCGGTCTTGTTCGGAGCAGAGCTCGAATTTAGCCGTAAATCACTAGGAACGCCAATGTCTTAACTGCGTCGTTTAGCGCCAGGTCCTCTTCTAGCGCCAGGTCTTTTTCTTTTTCCAGCGCCGTTCGCCGCGGGCGCCCTCTTCCTTGGCGCCGAGATAGAATTCCTGGATGTCCTTTGAATTCATCAGCCGTTCGCAGGTGTCGTTCATGACGACCCGGCCGATTTCCAGCACGTAGCCATAATGCGCGGTCTCGAGCGCCACCTTGGCGTTCTGCTCGACCAGCAGGATCGACATGCCCTGCTCTTCGTTGACGCGCTTGATGATGGTGAAAATCTCCTTCACCAGGATCGGCGACAATCCGAGCGACGGTTCGTCCAGCAACAGCAGCGTCGGCCGGTTCATCAACGCACGCCCGATCGCCAGCATCTGCTGCTCGCCGCCGGAAAGCTGCCCGGCGGGCTGGTTGATGCGTTCCCGCAACCGCGGGAAATAGCCGTACACCCGCTCGAGATCCTCGGCGACACCGTCGCGGTCCTTGCGCGGATAGGCGCCCATCATCAGGTTCTCGCGTACCGACAGGAACGGGAATACTTCGCGTCCCTCCGGCACGTGGCTCAAGCCCAGCCGCACGATCTTGTCGGCCTCCACGCGGGCGATCGACTGGCCCAGAAATTCGATCGAGCCTTTCTGCGGGTCGAGAATGCCGGAAATGGTCTTCAGCACCGTGGTCTTGCCGGCGCCGTTGGCGCCGAGCAGCGTGACGATCTGGCCGCGCGGCACTTCGAGGCTGATGCCGCGGATGGCCTGTATCGGCCCGTAATAGCTCTCGATATTGCTGAGTTTCAGGATGATGTCGGGAGCGCTCATGGCATCATCCTCATGCGCCGAGATAAGCGGCGACGACGTCGGGATGGCGCTGCACCTCGGACGGCGAGCCCATCGCGATCACCTTGCCGTAGTTCAGCGCGATCACCCGGTCCGACACCCGGTTAACCAGCGACATGTCGTGTTCGACCATCAGCACGGTGACGCCGAGATCGGTCTTCAGGTCGCGGATCCAGAACGACATGTCGCCGGTCTCCTCGACATTCAGCCCGGACGACGGCTCGTCCAGCAAAATCAGCTTGGGCTCCGAGCACAGCGCGCGGGCGAGCTCGATCACCTTGCGGACGCCGTAGGGCAATCCCGAGATCAGCTTGTCGCGATAGGCTTCGAGATCGAGGAACTCGATCACCTGCTCGACGCGGCGGCGATGCGCCTTTTCGTGGGCGCGCACGCTCGGCAGGAACAGCAATTCCTGCCACAGCTGCGTGGTGGAATGGCGATGCCGGCCGACCAGCAGATTGCTCAGCATGGTCGCGTTCTCGAACAGTTCGATGTTCTGGAACGTACGGGCGATGCCGAGGCCGGCGATTTCATACGGCGGCTGCTGCGTGATGTCCTGATCCTCGAAGAATATCTTGCCCGAGGTCGGCGGGTAGATGCGCGAGATCAGATTGAAGATCGAGCTCTTGCCGGCGCCGTTGGGGCCGATGATCGAGAGTATCTCGCCCTTCTCCACCGCGAAGCTGACGGAATCGACGGCCTTGAGGCCACCGAAATGCAGCGACAGATCTTCGGCGCGGAAATAGCTCATCGGTTCCGCTCCGACTTCACGTAGATTTTCTGCCGCTTGAAGGTGGCGCGCTTGTAGAGCGGGAACAGCTGGAAGAAGAGCTTGATCTTCAGCCAGCGCCCGTAAAGCCCGAGCGGTTCGAACAATACGAACAGCACGATGATCAGGCCGTAGATCGCGCCCTTCAGGCCGTTGGCGGAGGCGATCGCCGCCGCACTGTCCTTGATGCGCATGGCGGTATCCTTGCCTGCGCCGAAGGTGGCGGCAATGCCGGCGATGATACCGGGCATGTCGTCTTTCAGATAGGTCAGGAACGGATCGATCATGACCAGGAAGATCGCGCCCAGCACCGCGCCGTGCAGGCTGAACGTGCCGCCGATCAGGATCACGATGATGAATTCGATCGAGAGCTGCAGGGTGAACATTTCCGGGCTGATGAAGGACAGCTTGTGCGCGAACAGCACGCCGGCAAATCCGGTGATCGCCGCACTGATCGCAAACGACTTCACCTTGTAGAGCGAGACATTGACGCCCATGCTGCGCGCCGCCGTCTCGCTGTCGCGGATCGCGACAAAGGCGCGGCCGGTCGGCGAGCGCAACAGATTGAGCGTGCCGAGAATGGTCAGGATCAGGAAGCCCAGGCAGAGGAAATAGAAGCCGGGGCTGTCGCGCGACACCGTGGTGCCGAGCAGTTGGATGGTCTTGACCCGCATGCCCTCATTGCCATGGGTCACGCTTTCCCAGCGCGCCAGGACTTCCTCGACGATGAAGGCAAAGGAAATCGTCGCGATGACGAGATAGATGCCCTGCAGCCGCAGCGCCGGAAATCCGACCAGGGCGCCGACCACGCCGGTCAGAAGCCCGGCGGCGAGGAAATACACCGGAAACGGCACGTTGAACTGCTGCAGATAGGCCGCGGTATAGGCGCCGATGGCGAGGAAGGCGGCGTGGCCGAGCGACGCCTGGCCGGTGAAACCGGTCAGGATCATCAGCCCGACGCCGACGGTGGCATAGATGCAGACGAACACCAGCTGGCTGACCAGATAGCTCGACAGCACGAACGGCGCGATCGCCAGGATCGCCAGCAGCACGCCGTAGGAAACGACGTAGCCCGAGTGCGGGAACAACCGGATGTCGTCTTCATAGTCGGTCTTGAAGAGAAACCGCATCGCTGCCCCTAAACCTTCTTGCGCGTGTGCACGCCGAACAGGCCTTCAGGCTTGAGCAGCAGCACCACGAGGAGAACGAGGTAGGGCGCGACGTCCTTCCAGCCTTGCGGCAAATAGAAGCCCGCCATGCTCTCGATCACGCCGATCAGGACGCCGCCGACCACCGCCCCCGGAATCGAGCCGAAGCCGCCAAGGACCGCCGCAGGAAATGCCTTCAACCCGAGCACCAGACCGACATTGGAATGAATGAAGGTGATCGGCGCCAGCAGCACGCCGGCGGCGGTCGCCACCGCCGCACTGATCGCCCACACGATCGAGACCACGCGCTTGACCGGAATGCCCATGTAGTAGGCAGCCAGCATGTTCTCGGAACTGGCGCGCATCGCGGTGCCGAGCGTGGTGCGGTTGAAGAACAGATAGAGCAGCGTGCACAGGATGACGGTGGCGGCGATCACCGAAAGCTTGTCATAGGCCAGCACCAGCGATCCGATCCGGAGCACGCCATGGCTGAACGGCGTCTCGATCTTGAAATCGTCGGTGCCCCAGATCATGCCGACGATGGAGCGCAGGAAATATCCGAGCCCGATCGTCGCCATGATGATGGAAAATTGCGGATAGCCGAGGATCGGGCGCACCACCACGCGTTCGGCGAGCATGCCGAACAACGCCATGCAGATCACCGCGCCGGCGAAACCGAGCCAGTAATTGAGACCGAGCATACCGATGAATGTGAAGGCGAAGAACCCGCCCAGCATCATCAAATCGCCCTGGGCGAAATTGACGACCTCGGTGGCCTTGTAGACCAGCACGAAGCCAAGCGCGATAAGGCCGTAAACGCAGCCGAGCGCAATGCCACTCACCAGTTGCTGAACGAAGTCCAGCATCGTTTCCCTCCCCCGGATGCCCGACGATTCTGCTGATCGCCCTATCGCATCCCGCCCCCGCGCTCTTGTGCCGAAGCGCTGAAGGCCGCCTATGTCCGATCCCATTGAGACCAAAGGGCCGACGACTGTCAACAGAGCGCTGGTGGCGGCCCCTAGTAACAATTGCGGAGAAATGCCGCAGGCTGGAAAGCGGCCTTCCTGATATCGGCGCGATTTGGGCCGTTCGATTCACCGCGCCGAAAGTTCTTGGGTCCATGGTTCTTGCGGCCAGATGCGAACCGGAACATCCCGAAATCATGCCCCCTGATGTATCAGCGCTCGAAGTGCGAGGGTTAACGAAGCGTTTTGACCGTCCCGCGGTCGATGCGCTCGATCTCACCGTTCGAACCGGCGAATTCTACGCCCTGCTCGGCCCCAACGGCGCCGGCAAGACCACGACCTTGCGGATGGTGGCCGGCCTGCTGCGGCCCGACGCCGGCGCTGTCGCGATATTAGGCATCGATGCACTCGCCGATCCGGTCGCCGCCAAGCAGATCATGGCCTGGGTGTCCGACGAGCCGATGATTTATGACAAGCTGACGCCGCTGGAGTATCTTGAATTCGTCGCCGGCCTCTGGGGCATCGATGCCAGGATTGCCCAATCCTCGGCGCAGGAGCTTCTGGTGTCGCTCGGACTCGAGCCGCATCTGCACGAACGCTGCGAGGGATTCTCGAAGGGCACGCGCCAGAAGGTGGCGCTGGCCGGCGCGCTGGTCCACGATCCGCGCCTGATCATCCTCGACGAACCCCTGACCGGCCTCGACGCGCTGTCGGCGCGTCACGTCAAGGGACTGCTGCAGGCGCGCGTCCGCGCCGGCTGCACCGTGATCATGACGACGCATATTCTGGAAGTCGCCGAGCGGATGGCCGACCGGATCGGCGTGATCGCCGCGGGGAAATTGGTCGCCGAAGGCACGCTCACCGAACTACGCCAGCAGAACGGCCGCACCGACACCAGCCTCGAAGACATGTTTATCGCGCTGGTCGACACCGAAGCGGCCGCCGCATGAGTTCGGCGGCCGACCTCACCTGGTTTGCCCGGCACGAGATCCGGCTGGCATGGCGCGAATGGCTCGCGATGATCACCGGCGCGCGCAGGAAGCGGACGCGCGCCGTGATCGGCCTGCTGCTGCTCGCCGCCTTCCTGCATTTGCCCGCCTACGCCGTGATCGGCCGCTTTGCCGATCTGCACGCCCCGCTCGACAAGCCGACATTGATCGTCATATCGGCGACCATCTTCCTGGCCTGGGCCTTGATACTGTCGCAGGCGATCGAATCGGTGACGCGGGTATTCTATGCGCGGGCCGATCTCGACCTGATCATGTCGTCGCCGGTCAGGCTCAACAACATCTTCTCGGTCCGGATCGCGGCGATCGCGCTGTCGGTCACGGCCATGGCGCTGCTGCTGTCGAGCCCCTTCGTCGACGTGTTGATGATAGGCGGCGGCATCAGGTGGTTTTCCGCGTTTGGCGTCGTGATCGCGATCGGTCTGTCGGCCGCGGCGGTCGCGATCGCGATCACGGTGTTGCTGTTTCGCCTGATCGGACCGAGCCGGACGCGGCTCGTGGCGCAAATTCTCGCCGCCATCATCGGCGCGGGGTTTGTCATCGCGCTGCAAGTCGCCGCGATCCTGTCCTACGGCACGCTGTCGCGGTTCGCGGTGCTGACCTCGGATGCCGCCGCGGCCTACGCGCCCGATTTCGGCAGTCCGCTGTGGTGGCCGGCGCGCGCCGCGATCGGCGACGGCGAAATGCTGGCGCTGCTGCTGGCCGGCAGCCTGGTGCTGCTCGGCGGCGTGATGGCGATCTTCTCGCCGAAATTCGCCGGCACCGTCGTCAGCGCCGCGGCGACGACAACGACGCCGCGGCGTGGATCCCGCAGCCCCTCGTTTCGCAGCGGCTCGCGGCAATCGGCGCTGCGCTGGAAGGAATTTTTGCTGCTGCGGCGCGATCCCTGGCTGGTGTCGCAGAGCCTGATGCAGCTGCTTTATCTGCTGCCGCCGGCCCTGATGCTGTGGCGCAGCTTCTCCGACAGTTCGGCTGCGACCGTGCTGATCACGCCCGTGATCGTGATGGCGGCCGGCCAGCTCGCCGGCGGTCTCGCCTGGCTGACGATTTCAGGCGAGGACGCCGCCGACCTGGTTGCGACCGCCCCGATGCCATCCGGCAGCGTGATCCGCGCCAAGGTCGAGGTGGTGATGATCGCCATCGGCGTCGTCTTCGCGCCCTTGATTGCCGCGCTGGCCCTCGCTTCCCCCGTGCAGGCCGCGGTCACCGCCGTCTTCATCATCATCGCCACCGCATCTGCCGCCGCGATCCAGCTCTGGTTTCGCGTGCAGGCCAAACGCAGCCAGTTTCGCCGCCGCCAGACCTCGTCGCGGATCGCGACCTTTGCCGAAGCGTTCTGCTCGATCGGATGGGCGGCGACCGCGATCCTCGCCGTCACAATCCCGGTTGCCGCCATCATCAGCGGCGTCACGACCGCGCTGATGCTGGCCGCGACGTGGAAGATCAGCCCGCGGCGGGACTGAAGACTACTGCTTCTCCAGCTTCGCCCGTTCGATCACGTCGCCCCAGCGCTTGATCTCGGATTCGATGAACGGGATCATCTCGGCCTTTTGTTGCCGCATCGGCCGGGTGCCGAATCTTTCGAAATGGGTGCGCACGCGCTCCGACGTCATCGCGGCGTGGGCGGCCGCTGCCAGCCGGTCGACGATCGGCGCGGGCGTTCCCGCCGGCACCATGATGCACGACCAGCTTTGCGTGGTCATTTCCTTCAAGCCGAGTTCGGCCATGGTCGGCACGTTCGGAAACCCATGCAGGCGTTCCGGCGAGGTGGTGGCCAGCACCTTGAGCTTGCCCGCTTCGACATGCGGGCCGACCGAGACCGGATAGTCGAACATCACGTCGAGCCGACCGGCGATCAAATCGTTCAACGCCGGCGCGCTGCCTTTGTAGGGCACATGCAGCATGTCGATGCCGGCCACGCTCTTGAACAGTTCGGCGACCAGATGGGTCGCGGTGCCGACGCCCGACGAGCTGAAGGTGACCTTGCCCGGGTTGGCCTTGGCATAGGCGATGAATTCCGGCACCGATTTGTACGGCGCGCCCTCGAAGGCCACGAACAAATTGGGGCTTTCACCGACCAGATGCACCGGCAGGAAACTTTTCAAGGGATCGTAGGACAGCTCCTTCCGAAGCGTGACATTGGCCGCCATGGTGCCCTGGGTGCCGTAGATCATCGTGTAGCCGTCGGGTTTGGCGCGCGCGACCTGCTCGGTACCGACCGTGCCGCCACCGCCGCCGCGGTTATCGATCAGCACGGATTGACCGAGCGTCTTCGACATTTCCTCGGCAACGATGCGGGAGGTGGTGTCGGTGATTCCGCCGGGCGCGAACGGCACGACCCAGGTGATCGGGCGGGCCGGAAATTCCTCGGCTCTGGCGATCGAGTCCGGTGCGATCACGCCAATCGAGGCGAGCCATAGTGCGAGCACGACAAGAGGTTTCGCCATCGAATTCCGCCCTGTGAAAATTCTTCTGCTTTTGCAACAGGATGAAGGTTTTCGGCAGGCATGACCATGCGGCAAATGTGCCTTACGCCTTGACCAGATCCATCACGGCTGCGGCAAACGCTTCCGGCGCCTCCTGTGGCAGATTATGGCCGGCGCCCGGCACGATGCGATGCACGCGGCGGCCGGTGAATTTGGCTGCGCTGGCGCGGCCATCGCTCGCCGGCAAGACACCGTCGGCATCGCCGTCGAGGGTAATCGACGGCACCGTGATCGCAGGCATCAACGCCAGCCGGCGCTGCAAATCGGTGTATTTGGGATCGCCGGCGGCCAGGCCGAAGCGATGCCGGTAGCTGTGGATGACGACGTCGACATAATCAGGATTGTCGTAGGCCCGCGCGGTGCGCTCGAACGCCGCGTCATCGAAATCCCAGTCCGGTGACCATTGCTCCCACAGGATCCGTGCGATCTCGCGCCGGTTGGCGGCAAGGCCGGCGCGGCCGCGCTCGAGCTGAAAATAATATTCGTACCAGAGCGCGACTTCATATTCCGGGCTGATCGGCACCATCGCGCGCGCGAAATCCTGGATCAGGTAGGCGTTCACCGTGACGAGACCGGCGCAGCGCTCCGGCCACAGCACGGCAACGACGCTGGCCGCGCGGCCACCCCAATTGTGGCCGGCGAGGATCGCGCGCTTGATGCCGAGCGCATTCATCAGCGCCTGGACATCCGCGCCGATCGCCGCCTGCTCGCCCGAGCGCGGAGTCGCCGCATCGCGAAAGCGCGTGGTGCCGAAGCCGCGCAGATAGGGAACGATGACGCGGCACCCCTGCGCGGCAAGCTGCGGCGCGACGTCGACATAGCTGTGGATGTCGTAGGGAAAGCCGTGCAGGAGAATCGCGACCGGGCCGTCCGCGGGTCCCTCCTCATAATAGGCGATCCTGAGGACACCGGCATCGATCTGGCGCAGCGGCTCCAGACGTTTTGACGATGGCGCACGCATCGGGCGGGCGGGCGCCTCGGCTTGCGCAAACGCCTTGGCCGCCACTCCCGATAGCGCCGCGCCGAGAATCAGCCGGCGCCGGCGATCGATCGAATCGGACATCGTGTTTGCCTACGCCTTGACCAATTCCAGCACCGCTGCCGCAAACGCCTCGGGCTCCTCCTGCGGCAGATTGTGCCCCGCGCGCGGTATGACGCGGTGAACGCGGCGGCCGGTGAATTTCGGCGCGCTCTTGCTGCCGTCGGTGGCCGCGGTCACGCCGTCGCCCTCGCCATCCAGCGTAATCGTCGGCACGGTAATGACGGGCTGCGCCGCCAGCCGGCGCTGCACATCGGCATATTGCGGATCGCTCTCGGCAAGGCCGTAACGATGGCGGTAGCTGTGGATCACCACGTCGACATAATCGGGGTTGTCGTGCGCGACCGCTGACCGTTCGAAGCAGGCATCGTCGAACTGCCAGTTCGGCGACCATTGCTGCCACAATATTTTCGCGATGCCGCGCCGGTTGGCGGCCAGTCCCGCGCGGCCGCGTTCGATCTGGAAATAATACTGATACCAGAGCGGCACCTCGCGGGCGGGCGGCGCCGGCACCATCGACTTGGCGATGTCCTGGATGTTGTAGCTGTTGACGGAGACGAGGCCGATGCAGCGCTCCGGCCACAATGCCGCGCCGATACAGGCTGCACGGCCACCCCAATCATAGCCCGCGAATACAGCGCGCTTGATTTCGAGCGCGTCCATCAGCGCCATCAAATCCGCACCAAGGGCGGCCTGCTCGCCCGAACGCCGCGTCACTCTGTCGCGAAACCGGGTCGGCCCGTAGCCGCGCAGATAGGGAACGATGACGCGGCAACCCTCGGCGGCAAGCCGGGGCGCGACGTCCACATAGGAATGAATATCGTAGGGGAAGCCGTGCATCAGCATCACGGCCGGTCCATCCACCGGTCCCGCTTCGTAGTAGGCGATATTGAGCACGCCGGCATGGATGTTGCGCAACGGTTCCAACCGCTTCGATGACGGCGCGCGCGCGGCATTTTGGATTGGTGTGGCAGGTTCGGTCAAGGCGGTCACCCCGTTGGCATCCGGTCATACGGTATCGCCGAATTCGAATGAAGCAAATGCGGAACAGGAGCCGTGCGCGATTGACATCATGACGGACAACGAATTCGACGATACAGTATGCCAGCGGCCGTCGCCGCATACGGGTCATGCCATGCTGCGATCGCTTGCGCTTGCCACTGCCTTTCTTGGTTCACTGCTCGTCCCGGCGGCAGCCCAATCGCCACTCCGCAGCGAATGCCTGGCAATGGCCGACGCACCGCCGCGCGCCGTGCCCGTCAGCCTGCGCCGCGTCGCCGCCAAGTCCGAGGAAGTCGCGATCACCTATGTCGGGCACTCCACCTATTATATCGACACGCCCGGCGGGGTGCGGATCGGGACCGATTTCAACGGCTACTATCAGACCGGACGCCTGCCCGACATCGTCACCATGAACCGCGCGCATTCGACGCACTACACATTATATCCCGACCCGAAGATCAAGCATGTGCTGCACGGCTGGGGCGAGAAGGGACAGCCCGCGCATATCGGCCTGCGCGTCGACGACGTCTACATCCGCAACGTCACCACCGACATCCGCCGTTATTACGGCGAGGGGTCCGGCGGCGAGATGATCAGGGACGGCAACTCGATCTTCATCTTCGAGGTCGCCGGCCTCTGCATCGGCCATCTCGGGCACCTCCACCACAAGCTCGACGACAGCCATTTCGCCGCGATCGGCCGGCTCGACATCGTGATGGTTCCGATCGACGGCACCTATACGATGTCGCTCGACGGCGTCTCCGAGATTACCAAACGCCTGCGTGCCTCCGTGGTGCTGCCGATGCACCGCTTCGCGACCCCGCTCGACGAATTCATGCGGCTGATCGGCAAGCAGTTCGAGATCGACCAGCGCAGCGAGCGCACCCTGAAGATTTCACGGGATACCCTGCCGAGCACGCCGACCGTGATCATTCTCGACGGGGTGTGAGCCAGCACGACAACGGCAATAACAATCAGGGAGCGACACTTCATGACCGTCAGCACCGCACCCGCTTCAGCAAGCCGGCTTTATGCCGATCCGCGCGAAGACTGGCTGGCGCAATACACCGAGGAGATCATCGACCCCGGCCGCCCGATCGTCGATCCGCACCACCATCTCTGGGACCGCGGCGGGCTGCGCTATCTGATCGAGGAGATGGTTTCCGATATCGCCTCCGGCCACAACATCATCGCCACCGTCTATGTCGATTGCCGCTCGATGTACCGCGCGCATGGCCCCGAGGCGTTCCGTCCGGTCGGCGAAGTCGAGTTCGCCAACGGCGTCGCCGCGATGGCCGCCAGCGGCGGATACGGCAAGGCCGCGATCTGCGCCGGCATCGTCAGCCACGTCAATCTGCTGCTCGGCGAGGACGCGAGGCCGGTGCTGGAGGCCGAGATCGTCGCCGGCAACGGCCGCTTCCGCGGTATCCGGCATTCCTCGGCATGGGACGCCGATCCCAATGTCGCCGGCATGTACGCGACGCGGCCGCAGGGCCTGCTGCTCGATCCGACCTTCCGCAAGGGTTTTGCTTGTCTCGCGCCGCTCGGGCTCAGCTTCGATGCCTGGCTGTTTCATCCGCAGATCGGCGAACTCACCGATCTCGCCCACGCGTTTCCGGATACCAGGATCGTGCTCGACCATTGCGGCGGCCCGATCGGCATCGGCAGCTATGCGGGCCGGCGCGAGGAGATCTTTCCGATCTGGAAGGCCTCGATCCAGCAGATCGCCAAATGTCCAAACGTGGTGGTCAAGCTCGGCGGGCTCGCGATGTGCCTGCTCGGCTATGATTTTCATCTCCGCCCGAAGCCGCCGACCTCCGAACAGGCCGCCGCGGCATGGCGGCCCTATATCGAGACCTGCATCGAGGCCTTCGGGCCCAATCGCTGCATGTTCGAGAGCAATTTCCCGCCGGACAAGGGCCAGTGCAGCTATCAGGTGATCTTCAACGCCTTCAAGCGCCTTGCCGCCCAGTATAGCGAGGCCGAGAAGACGGCGATGTTCTCCAAGACGGCGACGGATTTTTACCGGCTCAAGCTCGATTAGCTCAGGCCCATTCGCCCTTGCGGAAAACCGGAACGCTGCTTCCATCGGCATGAATGCCGTCGATGTCGATCTCGGCCGAGCCGATCATCCAGTCGATGTGGATGAGGCTCTTGTTGCCACCCTGCGCCGCGATCTGTTGCGGCGTCAGCCTGTCGCCATTGACGAAGCATTTCGAATAGCACTGGCCGAGCGCGATGTGCGAAGCGGCGTTTTCGTCGAACAGCGTGTTGAAGAACAATAGCCCGCTCTTCGAGATCGGCGAGGAATGCGGCACCAGCGCCACTTCACCGAGGCGCGCTGCGCCCTCGTCGGTCTGGAGCACCTTCTTCAGCACTTCCTCGCCGCGCGAGGCCTTGGCCTCGACGATGCGCCCTTCCTCGAATCGCACCGCAATGTTGTCGATCAGGGTGCCCTGATAGGACAGCGGTTTTGAACTCACGACATGCCCGCTCACCCGACGGCAATGCGGCGTGGTGAAGACTTCCTCGGTCGGGATATTGGCGTTGCAGGTGATGCCGTTCTTGGCCGTCGATGCGCCGCCTTCCCATTCGTGGCCATCTGCCAGACCGATGGTGAGGTCGGTGTCCGGCCCGGAATATTTCAGCGCGTGGAAGCGCTGGCCGTTCAGCCATTGCGTGCGCTCGCGCAGCACGGCGTTGTGCTTTTCCCAGGCCGCGATGGCGCCGTCCTGATCGACCCGCGAGGCCGCGAAGATCGCATCTGCCAGCTTTGCGACGGCGACATCCTCGGCGACATCGGGAAACACCTGCTTTGCCCATGAAGGGCTCGGATAGGCGATGATATTCCAGTTGGTTTCGAAATTGACGATCTTCTCCAGCGCCGGTTGATAGGCGATCGAATTGGCCTTGCTGGCGCGCGCGACCTTGGCCGGGTCCTCGCCCGACAGCAGCATCGGATTGTCGCCGACGATCGCGAGCCGCGCGGTGTTGTTGTCGAACGCCTTCGCCATGCCCTCATAGAGCCAGCCGGCGGCGCGATCGAAACTGTCATTGTGGCCGTGGCGATAGCGCGACAGCGTGATCTCCTCGTCCGACAGCAACGGCGTCACCAGACCCGCGCCGGCCTTGTAGGCGTGCTCGGCGATCCGGCGCACCAGCGGCAGCGCCACCGACGGCGCGGTGAGCAACAAGTCCTGCCCCGGCCGCAGTTGCAAGCCGACTTTCACGGCGACTTCGGCGAGGCGGTCGAGTTTCACGGGGTCGATCGAGGCGGAGAGATTGCGTTGATGTGCGGTCATGATTCTTTTCGGTCAAAGCTGTTGGATGTGACTCGCTTCCCTTCGGCCCGTGACTCAGCCAAAGGCGAGTGAAGCCCCTGAGAACAGCAATAGCACAAGAATCGTCCGGCGAAACCCGACCTCATTGATGCTCCGGAATGCAACAATGCCGAGCGCGGAACCTGCGACCAGCGCCGGAAGGCTGATCGCGAGGTCGATAACGACCTTGCTGGACAGCCCGTGATGCCCGAGCAGCAGCGCCAGCGCAAACAGTTGCATGACGGCAATGAACGGCTGGACCAACCCGCGCTGGTCGCTCTTGGGCATGCCACGCATGTCGCACCAGATCGTCGGAATGGCGCCGGGCATCGCCGTCAGCCCTCCGATCAGGCCACCGCCGAATCCGACAAGGGCCGTCAGGCGTCGGCTGGCAGCCCCGCTGAAGCAGGTCAGGGTCGGCCGGAACAGCATATAACCCGCATACAACGCGACGATGACCCCGAAGCCGGTGCGAAGGACGTGGGTGTCGGAGTTCTGCAGCAGATGCACCGCGATCGGAATGCCCAGCGCGCCGCCGACGACCAGCAGCAGACTGCCTTGCCACTGGATGCTGTGACGCAACGCCCACAAATTGGCAGCCTGCACGCCGATGCTGCAGGCCATCATCAGCGGGACGGCTTCGAGCGGCTGGAATATCCGAAGCAGGACCGCGCCCGCGACCGCGGAGAAGGCAAAGCCCGCAAGGCCCGACACGAACGCGCCAGCGAATACGGCCGCGCTCAGCAGGAGATTCGTCGCCAGGTCCGGCATGTTTCCCGCTTTCTCCGCGTTGTTCAGTCGAACGGCAGGGATCGCTCTGCCGGTTGGGCTTCCGCTGCGCATATGGCAGCACCATCCGCGCGGGATCCTGCACGCCCGATCGTCGCGCCCGCCTGCGAACGACCGAGCATGGCGGCGCCGGTGAGGTGGAGGACGAAGATCAGGATGGCGATGATGGTGAGCGGAGCGAGATTGTCCGAACTGGCCTCGGCCGCCGCTGGCGCGAGTGCCGGTGCGGACGGCCGTTTGATATGGGTTGGCATTCTTACCGCTTTCTTTCTTGTGGTGCCGGCTGCCCCCAGGGGTCTTCGGCAAGCAGGTCGCGATAGCGGCGAATCACGCTTCTCGCATGCCGCCGCCGCGACACATGCAGCGCGACGAGAATTCGCTTGAACATGCTCTTGCGTTTCGCAGGCCGGCCAAATGTTTCCAGCGCGAGCGATGCATTTTGTAACTCGATTGGCCCTACGTGGTTCATGAATGGCTCCATGTTCGACGCAGGCAAAATGTCAGCGACCGCGCGCAATGCCTGTGAGTTGTTTCACAGACATCGCTTCACTTTCATACAAATAGGCGTGAGGGACCTTTGCGAAATCTTGCGATTAGCTTGAGAGCATCTGAGCTCGCCTACCGCTTCGATGCCGCCAGCACGCGATCCACCATGTCCGGCGCCAGCCCGAGGTAGTTTTTCGGGGATGTCAGGCGATCGATGGCGGCGCGATCGATGCGCGATGAGACGCGCGGATCCGCCGATAACGCATCGGCCAGCGTCATGTCCTTCTCGTTGGCCATTCTGCACGCGTCATAGACGACGTCATGCGCTTCCTGCCGGCCGATGTCCGGCGCGAGCCCCATCATCACGGCTTCGGCGACGATCAGCCCGCGGCTGATGTCGAGATTTTCGGACATCCGCTTCTCGTCGACGATCAGGCCACCAAGCGCGAATTTCGCCTGATGCAGTGCGCCCGCGGTGAGGACAAAGCTTTCCGGGATCGCCATCCATTCGGCATGCCACGGTCCGGTGGCGCGTTCGAAGTCCTGCACCATCGCATCCATCATCAGGCCGGCATGCTGGCGCACGCCCTTGGCCGCCGCCAGCATCAGTTCCGATGAAATCGGATTGCGCTTCTGCGGCATGGTCGAGGACGCGCCGCGGCCTTTCACGAACGGCTCGTAGAGTTCGGCGAACTCCGTCGACGCCATGATCATGATGTCGAGCGCGATCTTGCCGAGCGAGCCGGTGACGAGGCCGAAAAAATTGATGACTTCCGCCAGCCCGTCGCGCGCGACGTGCCAGGTCGACACCGGGACGCCGAGCCCGAGTTCCTCGCATAGCGCCTTCTGGACTTCGAACCCCTTGTCGCCGAGCGAGGCCAGCGTGCCGGCGGCGCCCGCGAACTGGCCGACCAGGACGCGCGGCTTCAATTGCGCGAGGCGTTCGGCGTGGCGCTCGAACATCGCAAGATAAATCGCGGTCTTGTAGCCGAACGTCACCGGGAGCGCCTGCTGGAGATGGGTCCGGCCTGCCATCGGCGTATCGCGATAGCGGCGCGAGAGATCGGCGAGAATGCGTCGGAGGGCAACGATATCCGCCTCGATGATCTCGAGGCCGGTGCGGACCTGCAGCACCACGGCGGTGTCCATGATGTCCTGCGTGGTCGCGCCCCAATGCACGTAACGGCCGGCCTCGCCGCATTGCTTTGCCATCTGATGCACCAGTGGCAGGATCGGATAGCCGACGATGTCGGTCTCGCTGCGCAGCAGGTCGAAATCGAACGCCGAGACATCGGTCCGTCTGGCGATCTCCTCCGCCGCCTCAATCGGGATCACGCCGCAGCGCGCCTCGGCCCTGGCCAGCGCGATCTCGACTTCGGCGTAGCGCGAGATCAGGCTGAAATCCGAAAACACCTCACGCATGGCAGGCGTGCCGAAGGCGTCGCGGAACAGGATGGAATCAAGGACGGTGGTCGAGGTCGGAAAGGCGGGCATGTCGTTTCCTGCGAGACAATGGCTGGAATGAGTCATGCCACAATCATCGCCGGTTGGGAAAGCCGCTCACCATTTCTCATGCATGGTCCGGACATCGAGCTCGAACGACCAGGCCCGCGGCGGCTGCTGGTGCAGGAACACGAAGCCGTCGACGATGCCCTCGATGCTGATCAGGCGCTCCTCGCGGCTCGCCGCCTCCGGGAAACGCGTCTTGATCTTTTCGCCGCCGATCGCGCCGTCGACGACGACATGGCCGACATGAATGCCATCGCCGGCATATTCCTTGGCCATTGCCTGCGCCAGGGTGCGCAAGCCGGCCTTCGACGAATTGAAGGCGCCATAGCCCGCGCGGCCGCGCAGCGAGGCGCTGGCGCCGGTGAACAGCAATGTCCCTGCCCCCTTGGGCACCATGCGGCGGACAGCTTCGCGGCCGAACAGGAAGCCGCCGAAGCAGACGACGCGCCAGCTCTGCTCGAAATATTCGGCCGTCATGTCGATGATCTTGCCCGCGGTATTGTTGCCGGCGTTGTAGATCGCAAGCTCGAGATCGGCGCCGGCCCTGTCGAACAGGGCGATGGTATCGGCTTCGCTGGTGGCGTCGGCGACGACAGCGGTGGCGCGCCCGCCGGCTGCTGCGATATCGGCGACCACGGCATCGAGCGCGGCCTTGGTTCGACCCGCGACCAGGACATGGAGTCCTTCGGCGGCGAATCGCTTGCAGAGTTGCGCGCCCAGCCCCTGATCAGGCCCGACCCCGATGATAACAGCCGTTCCCATTCATTCCTCCCGCGTTCAAGTTACCTGAACCGTTATATATGATCATCATCATTTCAATTCGGCGCAAGTTTCGCATCACACTGTTCACGAGGAAATGAGATTACTCCGGCTGAATGCCGGCCACTCTCGTATATTCGGTCCAGCGCTCGCGCTCGGCCCGCACCTCGGCCTCGCAGGCGGCAAGGTCGGTGATGTCATAGGACAGGCCGAACTCGTCCATGCGGCGGCGCACCTCGGGTGCGGTCTGGGCCTCGTTGATCAGCGCGTTCAACTGCACCACGATTTCCTTTGGCGTCGCCGAGGGAACCGCCATGCCAAGGAAACCGGTGAGCTGGAATCCGGGGAAGGTTTCGGCGACCGCGGGCACGTCTGGTGTTGCCGGCGCGCGCGTCAATCGCGTGATCGCCAAGGGGCGCAACTGGTTGTTCTGCAGATACTGGTTCGACGCCGTCGTATCCATGCACAGACAATCGATTTCGCCGCTGATCAGGTCCGCGACCGCGTTCGCGATGGCCCGATAGGGCACGCCCTGCAATTCGATGCCGGCGAGACGGGCGAGATATTCCGGCGGCGTGCGCGACGAGGCGTTGAAATGGCCGAAGGTCAGTTTGCCCGGCGCGGCCTTGGCGGCCGCGATGAAGCCCGCGAGATCGCGCCATGGCGCCTGCGGCCGCACCATCAGATAGCTGCCGCTGGAGCGGAACACGCCGACGATCGCAAAATCCCTGGCCGGATCGTAGGCGAGGTTGCGGACAAGACTCATATTGGCGGCGTGGGTCGAGGTGGTGATCAGCAGCACCGTGTAGCCGTCGGGCTCGGCGGTCTTTACCGCCATGGTGCCGATGATGCCATTGGCGCCGGGACGGTTGTCGATGATAACGGCCTGCTTTGTCTTGTCCTCGATCTGCTTGCCGATCAGTCGCGCGGTGATGTCGCCGGAACCGCCCGGCCCGAACGGCACGATGATCCGGATCGGGCGCGACGGATATGACGCGGCGCGCGCATGGGCGGGAATGAATGCGCCACCGATCAGCGCAAGGAAGGAACGACGGTCGATCCCGGTTTGGTGCATGGAGCGCGCCTCCTCATCAGTCGCGGAATTTTTTCTTTTTCTTCTTCCCGAACGCAGGTTTAGCAGCGCCTTCATGCTTCGACTTGGCCGCGTAAGCCGACTTCTCCCGGAATGGCCGCTTTTTATCGTAACGCCTTTCCTTGTCGAATCCAGACGCCTTTTCGCTGCGAGGCTTGTCGTCGTAGGGCTTGCCATCGCGGGATTTTTCGCCCGGCGGCTTTTTGCTCCAGGGCTTGTCTTCGCGCGTTCTTTCATCTCGCGGCCTATCATCCCGAGATTTGCCTTCCCAAGGCTTGATATCTCGCGGCTTGATATCTCGCGGCTTGTCGTCCCGGGGCTTGTCCTGCCACGGCTTGCCGTATTGCCTCGGCGCCCTCTCGTCACGCTCGCGCGCGGGACGCTTTTCGGCCGCCGGCTCGCCCTGCGGGCCCTCGGGCAGCGGCTCGATGCGAATATTGTCTTCCTTGTCGGGGCGGCGGAGGTTGCCGACAAACTTGTCGGCCGCGCGCGCGGAAATCTCGAATTCGGTTGTCGTGTCCATGACGCGGATGGTGCCGATATCCGTCTTGTCGATGCCGCCGCGGCGGCAGATCATCGGCAGCAACCAGCGCGCTTCGGCGTTCTTGCGGCTGCCGATCGAGGCGCGGAACCAGACGCTGCCTTCGCCCATGACATGGCGCGCCGACGGCTTTTTCGGCTTGCCCCGCGGCCCGGCGCTGCGGTCTTCGCCACGCGGCACCCGGCTGTCCCGTTCCCGGCCGCGATCCTCGCGGCCCCGGCTGCGATGCTCGCCGGGATCGATGATGTCTTCGGGCGACGGCAGCCGCGCGCGATAGAGCCGCGCCAGGGCGGCGGCGATATCCTCCGCCGATCGCTCGGCGAGCAGCGCCTGCGCCAGCATCAGATCCTCGGGCGTGGTTTCTTCCGCGAACAGCGCATCCTTCAGCATGCGCTCCTGGTCGAGCTTGCGGATTTCATCGGCCTGCGGCGGAGTGCCCCAGATCGCGTCGATGCCGGCCAAATTCAACAGCACTTCGGCGCGACGCTTTCGCGCCGGCGGCACCAATAATACGCTAACCCCTTTGCGCCCCGCGCGGCCGGTGCGGCCGGAGCGATGCTGCATCACTTCGGGATCGTTCGGGATATCGGCATGGATGACGAGGTCGAGGTTCGGCAGATCGATGCCACGCGCGGCGACGTCGGTCGCGACGCACACGCGGGCGCGGCCATCGCGTAGCGCTTGCAGCGCGTGGGTGCGCTCGTTCTGGGTCAATTCGCCCGACAGCGCCACGACCGAAAAGCCGCGCTCCGACAATGTCGCCTGCAGATGCCGCACCGCCTCGCGGGTATTGCAAAACACCAGCGCGCTCGGCGATTCGAAGAAGCGCAGGGTGTTGACGACCGCATGGTCGACATCGCCGGGCGCGATCCGGATGGCGCGGTAGTCGATATCGGCGTGACCACCTTCATCGCCGCCGACCTCGATCCGGAACGCGTCCTGCTGATATTCCTTTGCCAAGGCGATGATGACGCGCGGCAGGGTCGCCGAGAACAGCAGCGTGCGGCGGGTGTCCGGCGTGGTTTCGAGGATGAACTCCATGTCCTCGCGGAAACCGAGATCGAGCATTTCGTCGGCCTCGTCGAGCACGACGGCCTTCAACGCGGAAATGTCGAGACGGTTGCGCCTCAAATGATCGCACAGACGGCCGGGCGTGCCGACGACGATGTGGGCGCCGGCCGCAAGCTCGCGCTGCTCGCGGCGCGGGTCCATGCCGCCGACGCAGGAGACCACGCGCGCATCGGCATATTGATAAAGCCAGGCGAGTTCGCGGTGGACCTGCAGCGCCAATTCGCGCGTCGGCGCGACGATCAGGGCCAGCGGCGCGGCGGCCCGCTCGAAGCGCTCGGCATCACCGAGCAGTTCGGCTGATATGGCGAGGCCATAGGCGACGGTTTTGCCGGAGCCGGTCTGCGCCGACACCAGCAGGTCGCGTCCGGCGGCGTCATCGGCCAGCACGGCGGTCTGCACCGGCGTCAGGGAATCGAAATTGCGCTCGGCCAGGGCTCGGGCGAGCGGCGGACTTGTGGTCAGGGATGTCACGAGATCAGAACTTTCATGGGCGCATGGCGCCGGAAACGCCTGACAAGGCCGCGAACCAAACGGTCGAGGCTGCCGGCTTGGGATGCACGGGTCCCACGACCCGAACCATTTGAATGAGATAGGCACCCTTTAGGCCATTCGCAGCCAAAGCGCCATGGAATGTTGGTGGAGGCTGCATTGCGTCGTGAACATCGGGATAAGGTGTTGATATTGCGTAGACATCTGGATTGCTCCGTCGTCCCGGCGCAGGCCGGGACCCAGACGCCGCGGCGCAAGTTTTGAGAGACGCTGTTCGACGACTTTCTTTCAACCACCAACTTCGGTGGTTATGGGTCCCGACCTGCGCCGGGACGACGAGAAATATTCTCGCGGCGCCTTACGCCCGAGCTTTGCCAGAAACTTCCCGCCCTCACGGATCGAGGGCGCAGGGAAGACCGGGTGCGCGCTGCACCCGCGGTCTCGTGTGCAATGTGCACAAAAGAGTGCGCACACGAGCATACAGGTCCAGCGGAGAACACCCGGCCTTCCCTGCGCAATGGCTTTACGGCTTATGGCGAGCTCTCCCCGGAGAACGGCTCTTTTGCCTCCGTTGCGCCCTGGGAAGTCGAACGCCCCCAGGTGCATGGACGCCAGCAACGCGACGTCGGGACCACACGCTTTTGCCGTACGCCTCCGCCACGACCGTCTCCGTGACATCGGCGTCCATCGCAACCCGTCCAACGTCCGTGACGACGGCCGACGCCCTTCTGAACAGGACGGGATGGGCATGGATATAGCGTGGAGTCTACTTCCTTAAAAGCGAAATATTTTTCAATCTGGGGCTTGACATGACTTCCGCAAATCAGAAGAGCTGATTTGCCCGACGGGTCAATTGGCTGCAATATGCGTCGAGGAAGCGGAAACACCCAGGATTTGCACATGACCATTCCGTTCAAGACCATTCGCGCACGCGCCGAGAAGCGCAAGGGCGGGCCGAAGGCGCTGCAAAAACTGCTGCCGCCGAGGCCGGACCCGAAGGTACTCGCCAAGCTCGGCGACGACCGCATTCTTGCCGAGATGACCCGGCGGGTGTTTTCCGCCGGCTTTGCCTGGAGCGTGATCGAGAACAAATGGCCGGGCTTCGAGAAGGCGTTTCTCGGCTTCAAGCCCGGGCCGCTGACGCTGCAGCCGGACGAGTTCTGGGATGCGCTGATGAAGGACGCGCGCATCGTGCGCAACGGCGCCAAGATCATGTCGGTGCAATCGAATGCCGGCTTCGTGCAGGAGATCGCGAGAGAGCACGGCAGCTTCGGCAAATTCCTGGCAAAATGGCCCTCCTCGGACCAGGTCGGATTGCTCGACCTGCTGGCCAAACGCGGCAGCCGGCTCGGCGGCAACACCGGCCAGATGATGCTGCGCTTTCTCGGCTGGGATGGTTTTGTGACGTCAAAGGACATGGTGGCCTGCCTGCGCGACGCCGGCCTCGATATCGCCGAGACGGTCACGTCGAAACGCGACCTTGCCAAGGTACAGGCGCAGTTCAACGAATGGGCCGGGGAAACCGGGCTGGCCTATGTGCAGCTCTCACGCATCTGCGCGATGTCGATCGGAGAAAACTACAGCAACGAAACGCTGGCGCGGTTCGTCGGCGGCGAGGAATGAAGGGGACGACGGTCCCGGATATCCCTATCCGACCTGACGATCCTGCCCTGTCCTGTAGCTGGCCCGTAGGGCCTTCTTCGACCTTGCCGACCGCACCCCCATGACGGCACGGGGATTTCGGAACGGGTTAACCGACGCGCCCTGTCGAGATCCGACCTGAAATGGCATATGTCTGTGGCATATGCCATGGAGGTGACCTATGTCTGAGCGGCGGCACGTCAGGCTATTCCGCAATGGCCGTAACCAGGCGGTCCGGATTCCCGTGGAGTTCGAATTGCCGGGCGACGAAGCCATCATGCACCGAGAAGGTGGTCGCCTGGTGATCGAGCCGGTGCGCAAGCGCGGACTGGTCGCGTTGCTCAAGACAATGCAGCCGCTCGACGAGGCATTTCCTGAAATCGACGATCCCGTGCCCGCGCGGGAGAATGTGTTTTGACCCGCTACATGCTCGACACCAACATCATTTCAGAGCTGATCAGAAATCCGCTTAGCAACAAATACACGCGTGCAATCGCGAACCGGAAGGAACCCATACATGCGCATTTCAGTCTTGGCGACCTTGACCGCGGCGGCACTTCTGACCGCAGCACCGGCGCGGGCCCAGACCTATGATCCGGCCTATCCGGTCTGCATCCAGATCTACGACAGCGATGGTGGCCGCATTCAATGCGGATTCAACTCGCTGGCGCAGTGCGCCGCATCGGCATCGGGCGGAGCCGCCCAATGCATCACCAATCCCTATTATGGCGGCGCACGGTCGCCGGCGGGACGACGGCGCGGGTACTAGCATCGCAGTCAGCCCGCCGCGCGCCGGGGCATCGGCTCCGCGGCCATCTCTGGCGCCAGCGGAATCTGCATCAGGATGGTCTGCCCCGTGGAGGCGATCTCGATTCCGGCTTCCTGGAATTTCCGCTTCATGCGCCGGTTGAACTCGCGCTGCACCGGCCAGCGGCCGCTGTCGGTGCAGCGGATCTGGCCGACGATCGACACCATCGAACCATCGACCTTGTCGACGCCCCACAATTCGAGGTCGCCGCGGATCGCCTGGCGGTATTCGGCCTCGCGGCGCATCTCGGCGACGATGTCCTTCAGGATCTGCCCGGCGCGGTCGGTGTCTTCCTTGTAGGACACATTGACGCTGACCGCGGCATTGCCGGCGCCGCGGCTCGAATTGGTGATGGTCGTCACGGCGCTGAAGGGCACGATGTGCACCGAACCGTCGCCTGCCCTCAGACGAATCGTGCGGATCGAAACATTTTCCACCGTGCCCGAAAGACCGGACACGCTGACATTGTCGCCGACCTGCACGGTGTTCTCCAGCAGCAGGAACAATCCGGTGATGAGATCCTGCACCAGCTTCTGCGAACCGAAACCGATCGCGATGCCGACGATGCCGGCACCGGCCAAGAGCGGGGCGACATTGACGCCGATTTCGCTGAGCGCGGTCAGGCCGACCACCGTCACGATCAGGCACAACAGCACCGTCCGCAGCATCGGCTGGAACGTCCGCAGCCGCGCCGCGCGCGCGAAATGTCCCTCGCGCGACAGCACATTGACCTGGCGATCCATCAGGGCGTTGCACACCTCCCAGATCGCGGCCGCCGCCAGCGCCGCGATGCCGATCGTCACCACCGCCGACAGCAAGCGGCTGCCGATCTGGCCGCCATAGAACCAGACGATGGCGTCCACGCCCCACACTTCCAGCAAGGCGACAAAGCCCATGAAGGCGATGACGGAAGCCACGATCTTGCGCAACAGCGGCAGGTAGCGGTTGGCGCGGGTTTCCAGGCCCGGGAAGCGCTGCAGGATCTCCGGGCGGATGCGGAAGCCGCGGTCGATCAGGCTCAGCACCACGATGATCGCGAGCCTCGCAACCAGAACCACGGCGACGGTGCCGACGAAATATTGCAGCAGCAGCGAATAGCCGTTGCGGATATTCAGCGCCCACACCGTCCACAGCGCGAGGTCGAGCGCGATCGCGAGATAGTGCCACACGCCGGCAAGGCGGTTGCGCGCCTGGGCGGCCGCGCCGAGGCGGCCCGCCGGTGCGCGGATGGCGGCGGCGACCTGACGGCGGCATTGCAGGATGATGACGACGATGAAGAGGTGGACCACCAGCATCACCAGACGCAGCAGCGCGGCATAGCCGCCGCGGTGCAGCCCGAGCAGCAGCGCGACATTCGCAAAGGCGATGCCGGAGACGCCGACCGCGACGATGCGCCGGACCCAGATCTCGATATAGGCCGCGGTCTCGGCGCGAACGCGGAACAGGCCGAAAGGCCCGGCGAGCGCCCGCGCGGCGCAGATCAGCACGCGCGAGAAGGCATAGGCATTGACGACGGCCAGAATGGAAAGCCGGACCGTCGGGCGATCGCCGATCTCGGTACCCAATAACATCGTGGAGACCCCGACGAAGACCAGCACCGGCAGCAATTCGAGCGCAAGGCGCCCGAGCACGAACGGCAAGCGGATCAGCGATTGCCAGGCCCGCGCCAGGCTGAGACGCCGCCGGTGCAGCGCGGGCTCCACCGTGACGTCAGCCGCAGAAGACGGCGGATCGACCATCGCCAGCGTCTGCGCCGGCGCCCGCGCGGTTTGCGGCAGCCGCGCTTCCAGCATCGCCACCGGCCGCTTGATCAGGCGAAACACCAGCCATTCGGCGGCGAAAGCGCAGCCGAACACCAGCGCCAGCTTCCAGGCGATATCGAATATCTGCTGGTAGGCGGCAGGATCGTTGGCGGTGCGCAGGAACCAGTAATAGAACGCCGGAAAATGCGTCAGCGACCGCACCAGCTGGGTGACCTCGCGCGAGATATCGCCGACCTGTTCGGAGATCGTCAGCAGCAGCTGGGCGCCAAGGCTGTCCGCGGTGAGCGGGATCGCCGGCTTTGTCTCGGGGGACGGCGCCGCGGCCTGCGGCGCGGCGCTGGCGATCGCGCGCAGCGTATCGATCATCTGCGCGCGCTTGGCGTCATCCTGCAACGTCTCGAGCGCCCGTTTGGCCTGATCGGGCGTCAGCGCATGGGCATTGCCGGTTGGCGGGGCCGCCCCCGGCGCGGCGCCGGATTGGGCCAGCGCCGGGTAAGCAAACAACCCGCAGGCAAACAACACGCAAGCGAGCAGCAGCGCGGGCAGGAATCGGTGCGACATCGAGGCCCCTTTTTGAAAAATGCGCACGACGACAAACCGGGATCGGTATTTGTCGCCGCGCCAGCGTCATGTCGGAGTGCCCCTTTTCGCCGTTTTGATGTGTCGGAAGTTTGCCAGCGAGACGACATTCTCTTGGCATTATTCTCGTGGCATTTGGCGCGTCACGGAAATGTCGCAGCGATTAATCGCGCGTCGTCTGCTTGCGAATGACGAAGAACAGATAAAGCAGCACCGGCAGGGACAGCGAGGCCCAGGACAGGCCGTCCCACCAGCCGTCGCCGACCAGGGCTGCGATCAGGCCCACGGTGGAGAGCACGCCGATCATGATCGGCAGCGCAAAGATCTGCTGCAACGTTCGGCGACTGCGCAAGGCCATCACCGCGACAGCAGCGGCGTTTCGACCGCCGACCCTCGCGCGATGGCGCGATCGGCGGAAACGACGGTCTTGCGCCGGCGCAACCAGAGATAAACACCGGTTCCCAGGACGATGATCGTGAGCACGTCGAGCAGCGCCCAGAGAATCTTCAGCGGCATGCCACCATAGTCGCCAAAATGCAGCGGCTGGGAGATGAACAGGGTCGTGACGTACCAGGGCATGTCGCGGCTGTCGGTCAATCTGCCGGTCTCGGCATCGATCAAGGCCGGTTTCAGCAGGCGCGAGGTGACGGGCGTATCGCCCTTCAGGAACACCGCATAATGGCTCTTGCTGCTGAACAGCGTTCCCGGAAAGGCGACGAAGCTCGGCGTCATTCCCGGCACCGCGTCGGTCGCAACCCTCACCGCCGCCTGCAGCGAGGTCAGTTTGGTCGGCGGCGCGCGGTCCTTGTATTGCGACGTCATCTCGGCGAGCTGGCCGTATTGCCACATCTTCAGGACCAGATCGGCCCAGGTGTTGATCACGCCGGTAAAGCCGACCACGAGCGTCCACATCACCAGCAGAATGCCCGCCAGATTATGGATATCGAGCCAGCGCACGATGCGCGGGCGCTGGCGGCGATAGGTGCCGAAATCCAGCTTCCGCATCGAAGGCGCATAGACCACGATGCCGGATATGATGGCGACGCAGAACAGGATCCCCATCAGGCCGAGAAACAGTTTTCCCGGCAGACCGGCAAACATGTCGGTGTGCAGCTTCAGCATGATGTAGGTGAAGCGGCCGGTGACGTCGGGCGAATCCAGATAGGCGCCGGTGTGCGCATCCATCCGGACGAAACGGTTGTTGGTGGGATCCGACGCGAGGGAATCGCCGACGCTGACGAACATCGCGTTGGGATCGTCGCGATCCCAGATCAGGAAATGCGGCACCGGTTTTGGCGCCTTCGCCAAAGCGTTGGCGAGCATGTGGTCAAGATCGGCAAACGGCGTGCCGGGAGGAACTTCCGCGGGTTTCACCTGGGCATGCAGGAGATCGTCGATCTCCTCATGAAAGATCAGCGGCAGGCCGGTAATGCAGAGCATCAGCATGAAAATCGTGCAGATGAGGCTCGTCCATTTATGGACGGCGCCCCATCGGCGAAGGGATCGCGTCGCTGGCGTCATGGCTCGCTAGTTCCAGGCGTATTTCAGCGTACCCAGCACCGTACGGGCCGCACCGAGGCCGCAATAGGCCATCCCGGTCAGGCAGGACGACACGTAATATTTGTTGGTGAGATTGGTCGCGTTGACCTGCGCGCTCCATCCCTTCAGATCAGGCCTCAGATACTGGAAGTCGTAGCTGACGGCGGCGTCGAACAGGGTGTATTCCGGAATCAGGAGCGTATTGGCGGCATCGCCATAGCTTTCGCCGATATAGCGCGCGCCGCCGCCGATGCCGAGCCCGGCCAGCGGGCCGTCATACCAGGTGTATTTCGCCCATAGCGACGCCTGCCGAAGCGCGGTGTTGACGAGATAATTGCCGACAAAGCCGTCATTGCTCTTCGTCACCCGCGGATCGTAGCTGCTGTAGCCGCCGACGATCTCCAGTTCCTTCGTCACATTGCCCCGCGCCTCGAATTCGAAACCGCGCACGCGGGCTTCGCCGGTCTGGACGCTGAAGTTGATGTTGCCCGGATCCCGCGTCAGCACATTCTGCTGGGTCACTTCGAACACCGCGGCCGTGAGCATCAGGCTCGAGCCCACCGGCTTGAACTTCAGGCCGATCTCGGCGCCCTCGCCGGTCGTCGGCTTGAACGGGTTGCCGAACTGGTCGGTGCCCGAGGTCGGCACGAACGACGTCGAATAATTGGCATAGGGCGACAAGCCGATGTCGAACAGATAGTTCAGGCCGACACGCCCGGTCGCAGCCCGGTCGTTCTGCAGATAGGTGCCGGGCGCCGGGAAGAGGCCCTTGCTGACCGTTTCCGCCTGCGCCCAGTCCTGGCGCCCTGTCATCGTCAGCGTCCAGCGATCGAGCTTGATCTGATCCTGCAGATACAGGCCCGCCTGGTTCAGCGTCGTCGCGGTATTGATGAAGGACGGCAACGTGTTCGCCGCCGGAATCGCCGCGCCATAGACCGGCGAGAATACGTCGATCGGGGCGATCATCGTGAATTTGTAATCGGAGGTCGAGGCCTGGCGGAAATAATCGAACCCGACGAGCACCTTGTGCGTGAGCGGACCGGTGGCGAAATCGGCCTGGACGTTGTTGTCCAGCGCCACGTTCTGCGCCGCGGCGTTCACATAGTTGAACGAGCGTAGCGCGGTTCTGAAATCGGGCAGCAAACCTTCGGAACGGAAGCCTGCGAGATCCTGCGATACGTCGAGATAGCGAAGGTTCGAACGGAACTGCAGATTGTTGTCGAACCGATGCTCGAACGCATAACCGACCGAAAATTGCTCCAGCGTGAAGCGATCGGCGTTGGGCTCGCCGATGTAGCGGCTATAGGGAATCCGGCCAAACGGATTGGCAGTCGGCCCCAGCCCTGCCGCGTCGCCCGGCACATATTGCTGCCATCCCTTGTTCTGGATGTTCGAATAATGCGAGAGCAACGTGAACGAAGTGTCGGTGGTCGGCCGCCAGGTCAGGCTGGGCGCGATGAATGCCTTTTTCTCATGCACGAAATCCTGCTGGTTGCCGGCGTCTCGCGCCAGACCGACCAGACGATAGAGAAACTCGCCGTTCTTGTCGATCGGGCCTGAAGTGTCGAAGGCGCCCTGGAAGCGATCGAACGAACCGAAGGTGCCGACGATCTCGTGCTGCGCCGTCACGGTCGGGCGCTTGCTGACCATGTTGATCAGACCGCCGGGATCGGTCTGGCCGTAAAGGCCCGACGACGGCCCGCGCAACACTTCCAGCCGCTCAAGCCCATAGGTCTCGATCTTCGGGTTGGCGAATTGCGTTCCGGGATCGACCGGCAGCCGGAGGCCATCGAGATAACGCGGCACGTCGAAGCCGCGGAGCTTCATGGCGTCGAAGAAGGTCGTGGCGCCATAGGTATCGAGCGAGACCCCCGGCGTGTAACGCAGCGCCTCGACAATGTTCTGGGCCCCCTGTGCCGACATTTGATCCCTGGTGACGACCGAAATCGACTGCGGCGTGGTCAGGATCGGCGTATCGGTCTTGGTGCCGCTGGCGCTTTGATTGGCGAGATACCCGATCACGGGGCCATTGGCGCGCTCAGCCCCGACGCCGCCGCGGGCGCCCTGCTCCACCGGCTGCCGCTGGGCGGGAACCGCAACGCGCCGTGTCGCCGTCTGCGATCGCGACGCCCGGCGGGAAGGTTGCGCCGGACGCGCCGCCTGCGGCTTCGGCGCATCGACCGTGACCGGCGGCAAGGTCTGCTGCGCCAGAACCGGCTCGATTTGCATGCTCAAGCCGAACACCGTTGCGCAGAAAAAGCTCTTCGACGCCGTGCCCCAGACGGACGGCCTCACACAATCACGCGACATCGCAATCTCACCCCGTTAACTGTCCCCACTCACGAGAGAACAGATTTGATCTCCGGGTGCCTTTGCGCGTGCGCAAAAAACCTTTGATCGTGTGTCGATGCTCTCCAAGTTCGGGCAGCGGGATGTTTCATCGCGGGCAATTCCGCCTGATCGGCGCAGCACGCCGGCGATGTCAGGACAAAGTGTCGCGCTGGCAGTTGCTCGGCGCGTAGCCAAAATGCCGGCGAAACGCGGTGGAAAAATTCGCAGGGTTGGCATAGCCCACCGCATAGGCCGCCTCGGTGACCGACAATCCCTGGTGCAACAAGGCTTCGCGCGCCGATGCCAGCCGGCTGGTTCGAAGATATTCGGAAGGACTGACGCCGTAGAGCCGGTGAAATTGCGCCGTGAACGAGCGGCGGCTGACGCCGGCATGCCGCGCCAGTTCGGCAATGGTCCAGGGATGCCGCAGATCGGATTCAACCAGTTCCCTGACCGATTGCAGGCGCAAGCGCTTCTGGTCGGATACCAGGCCGCCCCTCCCGTTACCGCGCAGCGCCAACATGGCCCGGGCCAATATCTCGGTCGCGTGCGCCGACAGCAGCAACTCGGCGGGGCGACCCGCGGCCACCGGCGAAATCATCTCCATGGCAATGGCCTTGACGCGGGGCGAAGCCCGCGTCGTGGCGACGAACACGTTTTGATCTTGGGTGTCGAACAGTTCGATGAACTCGTCCCATAGTCCGAGCCGCTCCAGGGACGAGACGGGAAAGGCGACGCCGGCCGTCTGCATGTGCGCACCGCGCGGCGCATCGCCGTGCCAAAGCGTCGGCTCCCGGAGCGCCATGACCAGGATGGAATCATCCGCGTAGCGAATCTGGTTGGCGTTCGGACGCCAGCCCGTGCCGGTGCCCTTGAGCACCACGGAGATGAAGAGGCCGGCCTTGATGATCCCCTCGGTGCGAATCCGGTTGTCCAACAACACATTGTTGCGCTGGAGAAGACAGCCCGGCTGCTCCAGCCATTGCGCGTGGCCGGCGAACCTTTCCGCGATCGAGCTGTCATTGTCATCCGGATCGACAATCCGGAATGTTTCGAAGATGTGATCGTAGATACGCGGCATCGATCCGGTTCATCGCCAGCCGCAACTATGCAATCGGCAACCTGTGCCCTCAAGGCGGATACCGCGCATGCCGTTTAGAAGGTCTTGAAAATAGAACCGTTTTAATCGGCTTGGCGATGGATCCGGGCGCAGCCGCGTTTCGCTATCGCGGATATCCTTGCAGCGAGCAAGCTCGACCGACCTTGCGTGCACGGCTCCGCACACGATGTCAGGCAGGCCCTGGTCAGTGGAATTCGACGATCATTCGCCCTCGGCGAAGCCGGCGCGGACGACTTCCTCGCGCTTTCGCCGCAGGTGCGTGCGCAGGATGTGGGCGAGCCCGCGGGCATCGCGCCGCTGCAACGCGTTCAGGATTGCTTCGTGCTCCTGGATGGCAAGCGCCCAATGTTCCGGCGACATCGGGGTAATGAACCGTGCCCGTCGTATCCGCGCCGCGACCGACTCATAGAAGCCGGCGAGCACGGCGTTATCGGCGGCGCGAACGATGGCCTCATGGATCAAACGGTTGCACCGATAGTACGACAGCAAATCCTGCGCGCGATAATGTTCGACCATGCTCGCCTGCAGCTCGGCAATTTCGCGCAGTTGCGCGTCGGAAATGCGAGGACACGCCAGTTCGCCGGCCGTCGCCTCCAGCCCCTCGCAGACCTCAAACAGTTCCTTGACGTCCCTTTGCGTGAGCTTCGCGGCGCGCGAGCCGCGATTGGGCAGCAACACGACCAGCCCTTCGGCCGCCAGCACCTTGAGCGCCTCGCGGAGCGGGGTGCGCGAAATCGCAAAGGACGCGCACAATTCGCGCTCGGGAATGCGCGCGCCGGGCGGAATTTCGCCCTCCGTCAAAACGTGCCTGAGGCGGGAAACCACCTCGTCATGCATCATTATCGAGAATCTCCTTGGGACTCCACGGAACCATTTTGAATGCAAAAATGACCCAATCCAAGCGAATTCGGAGAGAATCCAGTTGCATTAGTCAAATTTTGCATTCAAAAATGCCTCCTGTGGCTAAACTGAGGTTCCATCCTGAGGGGTCTGTCGACAAAATGAATGCAAAACCTACCCCCGACACCGACTTGCTTTACGAGGTCCGCGACGGCATCGGCCGGATCGTCTTCAACCGGCCGCAGGCGAGAAACTCCCTGACTTTCGGCATGTATGAGCGACTGGCTGCGATATGCGAAGCCGCGGCCGGTGACCGCACCCTCAAGGTGCTGATCCTCAGCGGCGCGGGCGACAAGGCCTTCGCGGCCGGCACCGACATCAATCAGTTTCGCGCATTCAACACCCCGCAGGATGCCATCGGCTACGAAACCCGGATCGATCGCGTGCTGACCACGCTCGAGCAATGCCGGGTGCCGACCATTGCGGCGATCAACGGCGCGTGCACCGGCGGCGGCGCCGCCATCGCCGCGTGCTGCGACCTTCGCATCGGCACCCGAACCGCCAAATTCGGGTTTCCGATCGCGCGCACCCTCGGCAACTGCCTGTCGGCATCCAGCATCGGCCGGCTCTCGGGCCTGATCGGGGCAACGCGGCTCAAGGAGATCATCTTTACCGCGCGCCTGATCGAAGCCGAAGAAGCCGCCGACATCGCCTTGCTGCACGAAGTGGTGGATGATCTTTCCGCCCTCGAACGACGGGCCGATGAACTGGCGCGGCTTATCGCCGGCCATGCGCCCCTGACGCTGCAAGCCACCAAGCAGTCACTGCTGCGCGCGCAGCCGAAGCCGGCCGAAGACGAAGACCTGATCCTGATGTGCTATCAAAGCCGGGATTTCCGTGAAGGCATGGACGCCTTTCTCAACAAGCGCCAGCCGCAATGGACTGGCGACTGATCGCATCAAGCGCAAGAACAACAACATCGCGGGAGAAACCATGGGCCCCCTGAGTGGATTGAAGGTTGTCGATCTGACGCACGTCATGGCGGGCCCGACCTGCACGCTGATGCTCGCCGACATGGGCGCCGACGTCATCAAGATCGAGAAGATTCCCGCCGGCGACGACACCCGCTACATGGTTCCTCCAAAAATCGGCGATGTGGCGGCCTCATTCCTGATGATGAACCGCAACAAGAAGGGGATTGCGCTCGATCTGAAGACACCGGGGGGCGCCAAGGTGCTGCGGCGCCTGATCGGGTCGGCGGACGTGCTGGTCGAAAACTTCGGCCCCGGGGTGATGGACAAGCTCGGTTTTGGTTACGCCGATATCAGGAAGGCGCACCCCGCCCTGATCTACTGCTCGCTGTCCGGCTTCGGACGCACCGGCCCCTACAAGCACCGGCGCGGCTTCGATCTGGTGGCGCAGGCGATGAGCGGCATCATGAGTTTCACCGGGGAACGGCCTGACGGACCTCCGGTCAAATGCGGCGCGCCGCTGTCGGACATCACGGCCGGCATTCTCGCGGCCATGGGCATTCTCGCCGCCTATGCGCACCGCCTCAAAACCGGCGAGGGACAATGGGTCGAAACCTCCTTGTTCGAGGCGGCCCTCGTCCAGACCTACTGGCAGGCCGCCATAGCGATGGCCACCGGCGTGGCGCCGAAGGCGATGGGCTCGGCCCATCCGCTCAATGCGCCCTACCAGGCGTTCGAAACCGCCGACAAATGGATCGTGGTCGGCGGCGCCAATCAAAAGCACTGGGGGCGTACGCTGGAAGTGCTTGGCGCGACCGAACTGGCGCAGGATCCACGTTTCAAGACCGGCGCCGACCGGATGGGACATTTGAAGGAACTGGAAGCCGTGCTCACGACACGCTTCAAGACCCGGCCCGCTGAATATTGGCTGGCGACGCTCGAAGAGGCCGGCGTGCCCTGCGGACCCGTCAACGACATGTTGCAGGCGCTTGCCGACCCGCAGACGATCGCCCGCGAGATGGTGGTCGAGGTCGAACACTCCACGCTCGGCCAGGTGAAGACGATCGGATTGCCCATAAAATTCTCGCAGACGCCGGGCAAGGTCCGGTCGGGCGCGCCGCTCTACGGCGAGCACACCCGTGCGATCCTGGCCGCTTACGGTTTTGACGCCGACGAAATTGCAGCGCTTCGCAAGGAAGGCGCGATTGCCGCGCCGGAGTTTGCCGGGGATGAAGTGGGCTGACGCGAAAGTCCAGCACAACGCCACGCCTAAGAAGAACAAGAAGCAAAAAGATACATGGGAGGACTAGATGTCTCGGAAACCGACTTTCGCAGCGATCGCCTTCGGTCTCGCCATCGGCTTTGCGGGCGCGGCCCATGCCGCGTGGCAACCGGCCAAGCCGATCGAATTCATTGCAACGGCAGGCCCGGGCGGCGGCACCGACAATTTCGCGCGTGCGGTCCAGAACATCATCACCAAATATAAGCTGGTCGACCAACCCATCGTCGTCGTCAACAAGGCCGGCGGCAGCGGCGCCGAAGGCTATACTTACGCCAAGGCGATGGCAGCCGATCCCTACAAGGTCGTGTTCGGCACCTCGAACGCCTGGAGCCAGCCGTTGGTCTCCAAGGTCGCCTATAACTATACCGACCTGACGCCGATCGCCGCGATGGTGCAGGACGAATTCCTGCTCTGGGTGAAGCAGGATGCGCCCTACCAGAACGTACAGGATTTTCTCAAGGCCGTTGCCGCCAAGGGACCGGGCGATTTCAAGATGGGGGGCGCGCAGTCAAAGGACACCGACGAAACCCTCACCCGGTTGATCGACAAGGCGGCCAAGGTGAAGTTCGTCTACATTCCTTTCAAGAGCGGTGCCGAAGCCGCGGTGCAGCTGGCCGGCGGCCATATCGACGCCCACGTCAACAATCCCAGCGAAAGCATCGGACAGTGGAAGGGCAGCACCCAGCGCCCGCTTTGCGCCTTCAGCCCGCAGCGCCTGCCGGACGGACCCAAGGTCACGGCAACGCAGAACTGGCACGATATCCCGACCTGCGTTGAGTCCGGCCTTGCCATTCCGCAATTCCAGCAACCCCGCACGGTCTGGCTGCCGGGAAAGGTGACCGCCGATCAGGCCGCCTTCTATGTCGACCTGATGAAGAAGGTGCAGGCCACCCCGGAATGGAAGGAATATATCGAGCGGACCTCGCAAACCGACACCTTCCTGACCGGAGATTCCTTCAGCAAGTTCATCAAGGAAGACATCGAACGCACCCGCAAGGTTGCCGTCGATGAGGGCTGGCTGATCTCCAACTAGAGCCAAGGATCATGGTCTCTGGACGCAGTCTGGAAGCAGCGACGGCGCTCATCACCGGGGTGTTCGGCGCAGCCGTCGTCGTCTCCAGCCTCGACAATGGTATCGGCTGGTCTGCCGCCGGCGTCGAGTCCGGCACCTTTCCGTTCATCGTCGGCCTCGTCATTCTGGCCGGCAGCGTCTTCAATCTGGTGCAGGGGTGGTTGCACGCCCGGGTCGTCGTCCTCGGGCCGGCCGAACTCAGGCGGCTGGCAATCCTGTTTGTCCCGGCGGCGATTTTCGTCGGGGTAATTCCGTTGATCGGGATGTATCCGGCCTCCGCCTTCTATGTGTTCGGCGCACTGGCCTGGCACAAGCGCGGATCGCTGCTGCTTGCGGCTGTCGCCGCGATCGGCGCGGCGGTGGCGCTGTATCTGATATTCGAGCTGACGTTCCAGGTCTCGCTGCCGCGCGGCGCGCTCGGCACCTTGCTTGGCTTCTAGGGGAGCGCTTTGGAAAATCTCGAAGCACTGATGCACGGCTTTGGCATCGCGCTGTCAGGAAATCATATTTTCCTGATGCTGATCGGCGTGCTGCTCGGCATTCTCGTCGGCGTGTTGCCCGGTCTCGGGGCGCCCAACGGCGTCTCGCTGCTGCTGCCGCTCACCTTCGGAATGCAGCCGGTGTCGGCCATCATTCTGCTGTCGTCGATGTATTGGGGCGCCCTGTTCGGCGGCTCGGTCACCTCCATCCTGTTCAACATTCCGGGCGAACCCTCCTCGGTTGCGACCACCTTCGACGGCTATCCCATGGCGCGCGACGGCAGGCCGAGCACGGCGCTGGCAACGGCGTTCGGCTCGGCTGCCTTTGGCGCGCTCGCCGGCGTCGTCCTCATTACGCTCTCGGCGTCATGGGTTGCGCAAGTGGCGCTGGCCTTCGGGCCACCCGAATATTTCGCGGTCTATTTTCTGGCGTTTGCGAGCTTCGTGGGCATGGGCGGCTCGCCGCCGGTCAAGACGCTGGTATCGCTCGCGATCGGCTTTGCGCTGGCGGCCGTCGGGATCGACACCGTCTCCGGCAGCGTGCGGCTCACCATGGGCATCGACGAGATGGTGAAGGGTGTCAGTTTCGTGGTCGCCGTCATGGGCCTGTTCGGCATCGGCGAGTTGCTGATTGCCGTGGAGGAGGAATTTCACGTCAAGGCGATCTCCTCCAAGGTCGAGTGGCGCGAGGTCTTCCGCACGCTCGCGGGTCTTCCGCGATATGGCTGGGCGCTGCTCCGCAGCGCGGCGATCGGCTGCTGGATGGGCATTACGCCGGGAGGACCGACCGCCGCATCGTTCATGAGCTACGGCATCGCCAAGCGTCTTTCACCCCGGCATGCGAATTTCGGCAAAGGCGAGCCGGAAGGCATCGTCGCCCCGGAAGCGGCCGATCATGCCGCCGGCACCAGCGCCCTGCTTCCGATGCTGTCGCTCGGCATCCCCGGCTCGGCGACCGCCGCCGTCATGATGGGCGGCCTGATGATCTGGGGCCTCAATCCCGGACCGATGCTGTTCGTCGAGCAAAAAGATTTTGTCTGGGGACTGATCGCCTCGATGTATCTCGGCAACGTCGTCGCCGTGGTCCTGGTGCTGCTGACGGTACCGATTTTCGCAGCGCTGATGCGCGTGCCGTTCTTCATCATCGCCCCTGTCATCGTCATCATCTGCACGGTCGGCGCCTATTCGGTCTCCAATTCCTATCTCGACGTCATGTTGATGATGGGATTCGGCGTGCTCGGCTACCTGTTCAAGAAACTTCATTATCCGCTGGCGCCGCTGGTGCTCGCGATCGTGATCGGTGACAAGGCGGAAGACGCATTTCGTCAATCCATGCTGATGTCGAAGGGCTCGCTTGGAATATTTTTTGCCAAACCGCTGGTGACGACGCTGATCCTGCTTGGCGCGGCGCTGCTGTTGATGCCGACCATCTGGCGAACCATCGGCCGGATGATGCCGCGGCCGGAGGCAAGGCCATGATCGTCGCGCTGAATATTTTGACCGCCAAACGGCCCGGGAGATCCTGATGAGACCGATCATAGCGCTTGCGATGGGCGATCCCGCCGGCATCAGCCCGGAACTGACCGCCCGGCTGCTCGCCCTCGAGGACGTCGTCGCCAAGGCCCGGATCGTCGTCATCGGCGACCGCCGCGTGCTCGACGACGGCGCGCGGGTTGCCGCCGTGAAGCTCGATCTGGTATCCGCATCGCCTGACGCCGACCTCTCGAAGGAAGAGCGCGCTCCGGTTTTCATCGATCTCGGTCATCTCGATCCGGCATCGGTCGCGCGAAGCACCGCGACAGCCGAAGGCGGCCGGTTCGCGCTGACCAATTATCGTCAAGCGCTGACGATGGCGCGGGACGGCCGGGCCGACGCCGTTTGCTTTACGCCGTTCAACAAGAATGCGATGCGGCTTGCACATCCCGTCTATGACGACGAGATCAGCTTCTCGGCCGACGTGGTCGGGCTCGACGGCCCGGCAAGCGAATTCAATGTGCTGGACGGGCTTTGGAACGCGCGCGTCACGTCGCATATCCCGCTTGCCGAGGTCGCATCGCATATCACCAGGGAACGCGTCCTGCGCGCGCTCAGGCTAACGGATGCCTCGATGCGGTCAGCCGGATTCGAACGTCCGCGCATCGCGGTCGCCGGCCTCAACCCCCATGCCGGCGATGGCGGGAATTTCGGGCGGGAAGAGATCGATACGATCGGACCCGCAGTGGAAGAGGCCCGAGCTGACGGGATCGCGACCGAAGGTCCGTTTCCCGCAGATACCGTGTTCCTGCGCGCCAAGGGCGGCGCATTCGATGCGGTGCTGACGATGTATCATGACCAGGGCCAGATCGCGATGAAGCTGATGGGCTTCGATCGTGGCGTGACGCTGCTGGGCGGCTTTCCGTTTCCGATCTGCACGCCGGCGCACGGAACGGCCTACGATATCGCCGGCCGGGGAATTGCCGGGATCGGAGCCGCACGCGCGGCGATCCTGCTTGCGGCGGAAATGGCGCAGAAAAACATGCAGGCCTGAATCGGCGTCGCGCAACGAATCCAGGCAGGGGAAGCCCGATGGCAACACGATCGCCCGTGCGATGGCTAGCCGTGATCGGCGTCGCCGTTCTGGGTGAGGCCGATCTCGGCTTCCAGCAGGTCAGCGAGCTGATCCATGTCGAAGGCGTGCGCTTCGTCGGCACCATTGTGGCGGAGCTGCAGCCGGGCTTTTCATTCGCCGGGGCGCTGACCGATACGGCGACGCAGCCGGCGCATTGATCCGATTCCCCGCCTCGCCGGAGGCCGCACCGGCCATCGCGAAGGCCGGACCGTTGCCGCCCTCATCGCGATAGATCGCGACCACGGCTGCCCAGCAACCGAAGCAACTTTATCCTGCATTGCGCGCTCGATGGCGCGCCGCGTCTGACGACAACGGCGCTGCCGCGCGGCGTGCGCTGATGCGCGCTTTCCTTTCAAAAGCTTAACAATTCAATGTGACTTCAAGCACATCCCCACCCGTGCCGACGACCATAACGTCGCAGCATTGAAGCGGTGCAAGGTGCACCACAAAACATGGAGTCTGAAGATGTTTCGTAAACTTGCTTTCATCATCGTCGCGCTGACCGCAACGGCCGCCGCCATTCCGGCGGAAGCACGCGGCTTTCATGGCGGCGGCCGCGGCTTTCACGGCGGGCATCATGGCCACTTCGGTGGACATCATCGCCACTTTGGCGGTCGCCACTTCGGCCATCATCGTCACCACCACTACGGCCGGTACGCCCGCTATGGCTACGCCAGTGGATATGGTGGCGTGTACTACGCCGATTCCTGCTACCGCGTCGTCGACACCGAAGTCGGTCCGCGTCGCGTCTACGTCTGCGATTGATCCGTATCCTGCATAAGCGCCCCGGCCTACAGGCTGGGGCGCTTTAGCTTGCCAAGGAGTTACTTGTTCGTCGCGCCCGAGATATGAGACGGCTTCACTTACCCGGGACGCCGGAGTGCAGTTCATCGACCAGCACGCGCATGTTCTCGCTGTAATCGACGGGCACCACGACGAGATGCACGCCGCCTTCGCTGAACGCCGATTCCAGCATGGTCGAGAGTTCCGAGACCTTGCCGACGCGCGCACCCCTGGCTCCGTATGACTTCGCATAGGCGACGAAATCGGGATTGCCGAATTCGAGACCGAAATCGGGAAATTCGTCGACTTCCTGTTTCCAGCGGATCATGCCGTAGGCGCGGTCCTCCAGTATCAGCACGACGAGGTTGAGCTTGAGCCGCACCGCCGTTTCCAGCTCCTGCGAATTCATCATGAAGCCGCCGTCGCCGCAGACGGCGAGCACGCGCCGCCCGGGGTGGATCAGGGACGCTGTGATCGCCGAAGGCAGCCCTGCTCCCATGGTCGCGAGCGCATTGTCGAGCAGCAGCGTGTTGGCGACGCTGGTGCGGTAGTTGCGCGCGAACCAGATCTTGTACATGCCGTTGTCGAGGCAAACGATGCCGTCCGCCGGAATCACCCCGCGGACGTCGTGCACGATGCGCTGCGGCGTCAGCGGAAACCGGTCGTCGGTCGACCGTTCGGCGAGGCGGGCGAGAATCCCCTCGCGCAAACCCAGCAATGCCGAGGCGTTGGGAAGCCTGCCTTCGAGCCGATCCGCCAGCGCGGCAAGGCCGGCGCCGACATCGCCGACGATCTCGGCCTGCGGGAAGTAGACCTGCTCCACCGTTGCCGGCGTGGCGCCGACATGGATCACCTGAAGCCCATGATGGCCCATCAGGAACGGCGGCTTCTCGACGGTGTCATGGCCGATCGAAACGATCAGGTCGGCCTGGTCGATCGCCTCGTGAACCCAATCACGTTCCGACAACGCGGCGGTGCCCATATAGAGGTTGGAGCCCGCATTGACGGCGCCCTTGCCCATCTGGGTGTTGAAGAAGGGAATCTTGCAGCGTCGCACGAAGGCAGACAGCGGCTCGGCAAGTTGCGGGCGGCTCGCCGCGGCGCCCAGCATCACGAGCGGCTTGCGAGCGGCCATGATCATGGCAGCGGCGCGATCGATCGCCGCCGATGGCGCCACCGGAAGCTCGACGGTATGCGGGGGAATGATGTCGGCTGTTGCTTCGTCGGCGGCGATATCCTCGGGCAATTCGAGATGCACCGGACCCGGCCGTTCCTGCTGCGCGACGCGGAAGGCGTCGCGAACCAGCGTCGGAATACTCTGCGCGGCGACGATCTGCGTCGCCATCTTGGTCAGCGGCCGCATGGTCGCGACGATGTCGACGATCTGGAAGCGCGCCTGGCGGCTGCTCCGGATCGCCTTCTGCCCCGTGAGCATCACCATCGGCATCGCGCCGAGATGCGCATAGGCCGCCGCCGTCGTGAGATTGAGCGCCCCGGGGCCGAGCGTCGTGAGGCAGACACCGGCGCGTCCGGTGAGGCGGCCATAGGTCGCCGCCATGAAGCCGGCGGCCTGCTCGTGCCGCGTCAGCACGAGCTTGATCTTCGAGCGCCGCAGCGATTCCAGCACGTCGAGATTTTCCTCGCCGGGAATGGCGAAGATGTATTCGACGCCCTCGTTCTCGAGCGCCGCCACCAGCAGATCGGAGCCTTTGCTCACGCGGCTCCCCTCACGCCCGGCTCCGCTTTCCCGGCCCGGCGCGGCAGCGTCCAGTCCGGCCGGATGAAGTGGCAGGTGTAACCGTCGGGATATTTCTCCAGATAATCCTGGTGCTCGGGCTCTGCCTCCCAGAACGGTCCGGCCGGTGCCACCTCGGTGACGACCTTGCCCGGCCACAGGCCGGAGGCATCGACATCGGCGATGGTGTCGAGCGCGACCCGCTTCTGCTCGTCATTGGTATAGAAGATCGCAGAGCGATAGCTGGCGCCGCGGTCATTGCCCTGGCGGTTCAGGGTCGAGGGATCGTGGATCTGGAAAAAGAATTCCAGCAACTGGCGATAGCTGATGGTGCTCGGATCGAAGATGATCTCGATGCCTTCGGCGTGGTTGCCATGGTTGCGGTAGGTCGCGTTCGGCACCTCGCCGCCGGTGTAGCCCACCCGGGTTGAAATCACGCCGGGATAGCGGCGGATCAAATCCTGCATACCCCAGAAGCAGCCGCCGGCAAGGACTGCGCGTTCCGTCGAAACCGTCATGTATGTCTCCCATCGGTTGGCTGCGGGCGTCGTTCCCGGGATGTGACCGAAGCCGCATATTGCGGCCGAAAGTCCCGAAAGCGCAATGCGCCGCCTGTTGTCAGCCGGCATGATATAAGGCGCGGATCCTGCTTTGACAGGCTGGGGCTAACCTGATCCATTTCCCGGGTTGGGCCGCGCCGGACCGAGGAGCCAGACCGATGCAAGAGCGGGAACTTCGAAACCTGATCGCAGACGTCAAAACCGGTCAATTGTCGCGGCGGGCCTTTGTCCAGCGGATGATCGCCGTCGGCCTGACCGCACCGCTGGCCGGCATGATGCTGGCCCAGTCGGGGGTGCCGATGGCGGCCGCCGAAATCCCCTACAAGCCGACCAAGGCCGGCGGCGGCGGCGTGCTGAAGCTGCTCTATTGGCAGGCGGTGACCCTGCTCAACCCGCATTTCGCGATCGGAACCAAGGACCAGGAAGGCTCCCGGATATTCTACGAGCCGCTGGCGGGATGGGACGCCGAGGGCAATCTGGTTGCCGTGCTGGCCGCCGAGATTCCAACCAAGGACAATGACGGCCTGGCCGAAGACGGCCGATCGGTGGTGTGGAAGCTGAAACGCGGCGTCAAATGGCATGACGGAAAGCCGTTCACCGCCGATGACGTGGTCTTCACCTGGGAATATGCGCGCACCCCCGAGACCGCGGCGGTTTCGATCGGCAGCTACAAGGACGTCAAGGCCGAAAAGGTCGACGACTTCACCGTGCGCGTCACCTTCGCCAAGCCGACACCGTACTGGGCCGATGCCTTCGTCGGCGTCTACGGCATGATCCTGCCGAAACATTTGTTTGCCGATTACATCGGCGCCAAGTCGCGCGACGCGCCGACCAATCTGAAGCCGGTGGGCACCGGCCCCTATCTGTTCGTCGACTTCAAGCCGGGCGACATGGTGCTGGCCAAGCGCAACCCCGACTACCACGTCGCCAACCGGCCGTATTTCGATACGCTGGAGGTCAAGGGCGGCGGCGATGCGGTCTCGGCCGCGCGCGCGGTGCTGCAGACCGGGGAATATGACTACGCCTGGAACATGCAGGTGGAAGACGAAATCCTGCAAAAGCTGGAAGCCGGCGGCAAGGGCCGGGTAAACATCAATCTGAGCGGCAATGTCGAGTTCATCATGCTGAACGCGACCGATCCCGCGGTCGAGGTGGACGGCGAGCGCGCCAGCGTCAAGACCAGACATCCCCTGTTCAGCGATCCCGCGGTGCGCCAGGCGATCAACCTCCTGATCGATCGCGCCTCGATCCAGAAATTCATCTACGGGCGCGCGGCCGTGGCCAGCGCCAACTTCCTCAACAACCCGGAACGCTTCCGGTCGAAAAACACCAAATTCGAACTCAACATCGAGAAGGCCAACGCCATCCTCGAAGCCGCCGGCTGGAAGAAGGGCGCCGACGGCATCCGCGCCAAGGACGGCAAGGCGCTCAAATTCGTCTACCAGACCTCGATCAATGCGCCGCGGCAGAAGACGCAGGCCATCATCAAACAGGCCTGCCAGAAGGCGGGCATCGACGTCGAACTGAAGCAGGTGGTGGGATCGGTGTTTTTCTCGTCCGACACCGCCAACCCCGATACCTACCCGCATTTCTATTGCGATGCGCAGATGTACAACACCACCATGCCGCAGCCCGATCCGCAGATCTTCATGAACCAGTATCTGTCATGGGAGATCGCCAACAAGGAGAACAAGTGGCAGGGCCGCAACGTTTCGCGCTGGCAGAACAAGGAATACGACGCGATCTACAAGCAGGCCGAACAGGAACTCGATGCGGTCAAGCGGGCGGCGATGTACATCAAGCTCAACGACATGGTCGTCGGCGACAACTACATCCAGCCATTGCTGGCGCGTTCCAGGGTGGCGGCCCTGAAGAACGGGCTGACCGCGCATCTCAGCGGCTGGGACATGGATATGTGGCAACTTGCCAACTGGTACCGGGAAGCCTGAGATCGTGAAGCGTAGCATTTGAGCGGACGATAGCAGGAGCAGCGAATGGGAAAATACATTCTCAGGCGCCTGCTCATCGCCCTGCCGAGCCTGCTCGGCATCAGCCTCATTCTGTTCGTGCTGCTGGCGCTGGCGCCGGGAGACCCGTTCGGCGAGCTCGCCACCAACAGCAATATTCCGCCCGAAGTGCGCGCCGCGCTGCGGGTGAAATTCGGCATCGACGATCCGATTCTGATCCGTTACCTGCGCTGGCTCGCCGCGATGCTGCAAGGCGATTGGGGCTTTTCGTTCGCCAGCCGCATCGACGTCGATAAGTTGATCCTGCAGCGGGTGCCGACCACGCTGTTCGTGGTCGGCTCGTCGCAGTTGCTGGCCCTGGTGGTCGCACTTCCGGTCGGCGTCTATGCAGCGATGCGGCCCTATTCGATCTTCGACCAGATCGCCAACACGTTTGCCTTTATCGGCTTCTCGCTGCCGACCTTCTTCACCGGGTTGCTGCTGATCCTGATCTTCAGCATCAATCTCGGCTGGCTGCCGTTCGTCTACCGCGCCGATATCGCGGCGACCGGCTGGCAGTGGGCTTTCGAGTACTTCAAGCAGGCGATCATGCCGATCACGGTGCTCGGCCTGTTCCAGGCCGCCTCCTATACCCGCTATGTGCGCTCGGCGGTGCTCGACGTCATCAGGCTCGACTATGTCACGACGGCGCGCTCCAAGGGCCTCGACGAAAGCAAGGTGGTCATCAAGCATGTGGTGCGCAACGCGCTGATTCCGGTGGTGACGCTGGTCGCGCTGCAGATGCCGGCCGTGTTCGGCGGCGCCATCATCACCGAGCAGATTTTCCGCATCCCCGGCATCGGTTCGCTGCTGATCGCCGCGATCCTCGCCAATGACACGCCCGTCATCATGGCGGTCACCTTCGTGTTCGCCTGTCTCGTCGTCATCTTCAACCTCTTGGCCGATATCATCTATGGCTGGCTCGACCCCCGCATCTCCTACCGTTGACGCGGCCGCTCCCCTGACGGGAAGGTCGCGCCGGCTCTCGCCCGGCCAGGAGGTGTGGCGAAAATTCCGCCGCCACCGCATGGCGGTCGCGAGCGTGGCCATCCTTGCGCTGCTGACGGCGGCCGTGCTGTTCGGCCCGCTGGCGTGGCGCATGCCGATCAACGAAATCGATTTCACCGCACGGCTCTCCTCGCCGTCGTGGGAGCATCCGTTCGGCACCGACGATCTCGGCCAGGACCTGCTCGCGCGCATGCTCTATGGCGGGCGGATTTCGCTCGCGGTCGGTTTTGCCGCGATGGCGGTCGCGATCATCGTCGGCACGCTGATCGGCGCCATATCGGGTATCTCCCGCGGCAGCGTCGACGCCGTGCTGATGTGGATCACCGATCTGTTCCTGGCGCTGCCGCAACTGCCCCTGCTGCTGCTGGTGATCTATCTGTTCCGGGATTTCCTCAAAAACCTGGTCGGCGCCGAGGGCGGCGTCTTCATCCTGATCGTGCTGGTCATCGGCGCCTTCCGCTGGATGCCGGTGGCGCGGCTGGTGCGCGCGCAGTTTTTGTCCCTGCGCGAGAAAGAATTCGTCGAGGCGGCGCGCGCGCTCGGCGCCACCACGCCGCGGCTGGTGATGCGGCACATCCTGCCGAATTCGCTCGGACCCGTGATCGTGGCCGGCACCATCGACGTGGCGGCCGCGATCATCGCCGAATCGACGCTGTCGTTCCTCGGCCTCGGTTTTCCGCCTGACATTCCGACCTGGGGGCGGCTGCTGTTCGACGCCAAGGACTATCTCGACATCGCGCCGCATTGGGCGCTGTTTGCGGGCGCGGCGATCTTCCTGACCGTGCTCGCCATCAATTTCATCGGCGACGGATTGCGCGACGCGCTCGACCCCCGGAAGGTGATGTGATGCTGCGCCCGGAAGGCACGGGAAGCGTTGCAGCCGCGCCATCCGGCGAAGCGCCCTTGCTCGACATCCGGGGACTGAAGACGCATTTTGCGACCGATGAAGGCATCGTGCAGGCGGTCGACGGCGTCGACATCACCGTCGGGCGCGGCGAGACCGTCTGCGTGGTCGGCGAATCCGGTTGCGGCAAGACGGTCACCGCGCTCTCGGTACTAAAGCTGATCGCGATGCCGCCCGGGCGCATCGCCGGCGGGCAGATCCTGTGGCAGGGCCGCGACCTCGTGCCGATGGCGGCCGACCAGATGAACCGGATTCGCGCCAAGGAAATCGCGATCGTGTTCCAGGAGCCGATGACCTCGCTGAACCCGGTCTACACCATCGGCGACCAGATCGGCGAGGTGATCGCGCTGCATGAGGGATTGGGCCGCCGTGCCGTGCTGGAACGCACCATCGAGATGCTGGCGCTGGTGCAGATCCCGAACCCCGCCCGCCGCGTCAACGACTACCCGCATCAATTCTCCGGCGGCATGCGGCAACGCGTGATGATCGCGATGGCGCTGTCGTGCCATCCGAAACTGCTGATCGCGGATGAGCCAACCACCGCGCTCGACGTCACGATCCAGGCGCAGATCCTCGACCTGCTGCAGGACATGAAAACGCGCCTGGGCATGTCGATCATGCTGATCACCCATGCCATGGGCGTCGTCGCCGAAGTCGCCCAGCGCGTGGTCGTGATGTATGCGGGCAAGGTGGTGGAGGAAGCCTCCGTCGGTCAATTGTTCGCGAGCCCACGCCATCCCTATACGCAAGGCCTGATCCGCTCGATCCCGCGCGTCGACAGCGGCGGCCGCAAGGCACGGCTGCAGACCATCGCCGGCACGGTGCCAAAACTGATCAACCCGCCCGACGGCTGCCGCTTCGCGCCGCGCTGCGGCTATGCGACCGACGAATGCCGGCGCGCGCAGCCCGCCCTGCGCGACCTCGAAGCCGGCCACAGGGTGGCGTGTATCCACGCCGAAGCGACGGTGATGCCATGAGCGAGCCGCTGCTCAGCGTCCGCAACCTGACCAAGCAGTTTGCGCTCAAGGGCGGGTTGTTCAGCGGTCAGATCGCGAGCGTCCATGCGGTCGATGGCGTGGATTTTCACGTCGACCGCGGCGAGACGCTGGGCCTGGTCGGCGAATCCGGTTGCGGCAAGTCGACCACCGGGCGCTGCGTGCTGCGCCTGATCGAACCGAGTTCGGGCGAAATCCATTTCGACGGCAAGGACGTCCGCTCGCTCAGGGCCAGCGAGCTGCGCATCCTGCGCCGCGACATCCAGATCATCTTTCAGGACCCGTACGCGTCGCTCAATCCGCGCATGAATGTCGCCGCCATCGTCGGCGAAGCCCTGATCATCCACCAGTTGACCAAGACAAAACGGCAGTTCGAAGAGCGCGTGGTGGAACTGCTGGAGACGGTTGGCTTGCGCGCCGACCATATGGGGCGCTATCCCAATGAATTCTCCGGCGGCCAGCGCCAGCGCATCGGCATCGCACGGGCGCTCGCGGTCGAGCCCAAGCTGATCATCTGCGACGAGCCGGTGTCAGCGCTGGATGTTTCGATCCAGGCCCAGGTCATCAACCTGCTGGAGGATTTGCAGGAGAAATTCGGACTGGCCTATCTCTTCATCGCCCATGATCTTGCCGTCGTCGAACACATCTCCAATCGCATCGCGGTGATGTATCTCGGGCGCATCGTCGAGACGGCGCCGGCCCAGACGCTCTATAACGCGCCCCGTCACCCCTACACCGAAGCGCTGCTGTCGGCGGTGCCGATCCCGGACCCGAAGGTGAAGGGGCAGCGCATCCGCCTCAAGGGCGAGGTGCCGAGCCCGATCCATCCGCCGAGCGGCTGCCATTTCCACACAAGATGCCCGATCGCGCAGCCGCGCTGCAGTAGCGAAACGCCATTGCTCAAGCCAAGCGCCGACGGCCACTGGGTGGCCTGCCATTTCCGGTGAAAATTTGATCGGCAGGCATCGCTCGCCGGCATAGGATGTCGTCATTTCGCACGCGGCGCCACGTCCGTCATCCCACCAAGGAGGCCAACATGTCCGATCCGCAACGCCGGGAGTTTCTCGCTGCCGCCGCCGCCATCGCCTCGATGGCAACCCTGACCGGGACGCGGACGGCGGTCGCCGGCGATCCCAGCTTCATGAACAACGTCCCCGATCCCACGGTGTCGGGAAAAGACTTGCCGACCTTCAAATTCGCGCTGGAGAAATCCGACGGCAAGGTGATCGGCAACAGTTTCGGCAAGGAAGCGACCGTCACGCAACTGCCGATCTCCAAGGGCATCGCCGGGGTTTCGATGCGGCTCGAACCCGGCGCGATGCGCGAGATGCATTGGCACGCCACCGCGGCCGAATGGGCGTTCGTGTTCGAGGGGCGCGTCCGCACCACGGTGGTCGACCCCAACGGTTTTGCCGAGACCAACGACTTCGATCCCGGCGACGTCTGGTACTTTCCCCGCGGTCACGGGCACATGTTGCAGTGCCTTGGCGACAAGCCCTGCCGTTTCATCCTGATCTTCGACAATGGCTATTTTTCCGAGTTCGGCACCTTCAGCGTCACCGACTGGATCGGGCACATCCCGAAAGCGCTGCTGGCGAAGAATTTCGGCGTGCCGGAGGCGGCCTTTGACAGCTTCCCAAGGGAAGAAGTGTATTTTGCCCGCGGCAAGCCACCACCGGCAGAGCCTTCGGTGCCTTTGCAGGGCTGGAAGCTGCCGCCACAGACGCACAAATACCGGCTGCTGGCGCAGCCGCCGCACGGCACCTTTCAGGGCGGCCGCGAATGGCGCGTCGATTCCAGCCGCTTCCCGATCGCCAAGACCATCACCGGCGTCGTGCTCGATCTCGATCCCGGCGCGCTGCGCACGCTGCACTGGCATCCCAACGCCGACGAGTGGCAATATGTGCTGGACGGCACGGTTAGCGTCACCCTGTTCGGCTCGCACGGGCGCACAGGGATCGAGCAGTTGCAGCAGGGCGACGTCGGCTACATCCCGCAAGGCTACGGGCACTCGATCGAAAATGTCGGCGACAAGCCCGCGCGAATCCTGATCGGCTTCAATTCCGGGATCTACGAGACCATCGACCTGTCGCAATGGATCGCCGCCAATCCCGCCGACGTGCTCGCGACCAATTTCAGCCAGCCGCCGGAGCTGTTCGGGAAGTTTCCCCATCACGACGTATTCATCGCCGGGAAGGATGGACCGGGAAAATAGATTGGCGGCCGGGGGACTAGGTCTCGTGCCCCCGGTCGAAATCGTCCTCGAAACGCAGATGCTTGACGCTGCGACCGCGGCGGCGCACCAGCTTCAAGGCCCCTATCCCGATCTTGATGTGCTTCTCGACATAATTCTCGGTCACCACCCGATCCGACGCCTCGGTCTTCACGCCCTCGGGGATCATCGGCTGATCCGACACCAGGAGCAGCGCACCGGTCGAGATATGGTTGGCGAATCCCGCCGCGAAGATCGTTGCCGTTTCCATGTCGATCGCCATGCTGCGCGTCCGGCGCAATTTTTCCTTGAAGGGTTCGTCGTGCTCCCAGACCCGGCGATTGGTCGTGTAGACGGTGCCGGTCCAGTAATCGTGCCCGAGATCGCGGATCATCGTCGATACCGCGCGTTGCAACGCGAACGCCGGCAGCGCCGGGACCTCCGGTGGCAGATAATCGTTCGAGGTCCCCTCGCCGCGGATCGCCGCAATCGGCAGGATCAGATCGCCGAGATGGTTCTTGCGTTTCAGGCCGCCGCACTTGCCGAGAAACAAGACGGCTTTCGGCATGATGGCGCTCAGCAGGTCCATCACGGTCGCGGCGTTCGGACTGCCCATGCCGAAATTGATCAGCGTGACCCCATCGGCCGTCGCGTTCGGCATCGGCCGATCGATGCCATTCACCAGGACGCCGTTGCCAGCGGCAAACCATTCGACGTAATTGTCGAAATTGGTCAGGAGGACATATTCTCCGAACCCGGAAAGCGGCGTGCCGGTGTATCGCGGCAGCCAGTTTTCCACGATGTCCTTTTTGTCGCGCATTGCCCTTCGACTCACCTGTTGCCCAGGCTGAGACTACCACGCCGCCAGCGACCGTGCCTCCGGGTTCGGGATCAATTCAAATCACGAAGAACCCATGGCTGTCGTCGCGCCGGAGCTGTTCGACCAGGCCATATTCCCAATCGAGATAGGCTTGCATCGCGCCGGTGTCGATATCGGTGCCCTCATAGGGACGCCGGTAGCGGTGCGCCGGATCGGGCTTCGGCAAGACCTGCGGCGGCCCGACGTCGAGCGCGCCGTCATAGCCGCCATCGAGCACGTAAGTTTCCCATCCCATTTGCGCGAGCCAGGATGCCGTCATATCGGCGCGGACGCCGAGATTGTCGGTCAACAGAATGCGCGCGCCGCGCACCGGGGCGGCCATGTCGATCTCCTGCACCAATTGTCCGCCGGCGTAATGGCGAAATCCCGCAATGTGACCGGCGGCATATTCTTCCGCGTCCCGGACGTCGAAGCGATAGAGCGTGCGGCTGTCCTGCGCCGCGAGCGCGCGCATCTGCGCCATACCGACATGGCGCACGCCGGCACGGTAGGCAACATCACGTGCATTGGTCTTCGCGTCCCCGGCCACGCCGATCGCGCCGCGGCGGCCCGCGCCATGTTCGAGTTCCTGCTTGGCCAGGGTCCAGCCGATGGTGCCGTTGCGCAACGCCACCACCCTGTTGGCGATGCCGGCATTGATCAGCGACTGGGTACCGATGATCGAACGGGTGCGGCCGGCGCAATTGACGATGATGGTGGTGTCGGGATCGGGCGCGGCTTCGCGCGCGCGCAACACCAGTTCGCCGCCGGGCACGCTGAGCGAACCCGGGATGTTCATGGTGGCATATTCGTCGAAGCGGCGAACGTCGAGAATCCTGATATCGGCCTTGGCCGCGATCAGGGCCGACACTTCTTCGGCGGCAAGCGACGGCGTGTGGCGGCGATGCTCCACCAGTTCGCCAAACGCCTTGGCGTAGGAATTGACGTCCTGGAACAGTTCGAAGCCCGCCGCCTTCCAGCCTTGCAGGCCGCCTTCCAGCGCACCGACGTTGCTGTATCCCAACGCCTTGAAATGATCCGCCGCGCCGGAAACTAGACCTTCACCGGCATCGTAAAGCACGATCGGCACGTCCTTGCGGGGCAGCCGCAATTCGGCTTCGAGCGCGATGCGGCCGGCCGCCATGTTGGCCGCGAACAGCGGATGGCCGGTGGCGAAAGCCGCCTCGTACCTGACATCGAGCAACGCAATTTCATCGCGCAGCAGAAGCGCGGTACGGACTTGCTGACATGTGATGGTGGGGAGAGTCATGGATGCACTTCCGGATGAGAGTGGATTGCAGACCTGAGGACGGGACGCCATCAGATGTAACGGCCCGGCGCGAAGGCCGTGACATCATAGAGGGGCGGCAATCCCTTGATCATGGCGGCGATCGCGGCACCGGTGGCGGGACCGGTGGTGAAGCCGATATGCTGGTTGCCAAAGGCGAGCCACAGGCCGGAATGCCGCGGCGCCGGGCCGATCATCGGCAAACTATCCGGCAGCGTCGGCCGCGACCCGCGCCAGGTATCGCCGACCTGCGCGCCGAATTCGACCACCTCGCGCGCCAGGGGCTCCACCGCATCGATCTGGGCAAAGGACGACGGCGCATCGCGGCCGGTCAGCTCGACGCCGGAGGTGACGCGAATGCCCTGCTCCATCGGGGTCATCAGAAAGCTGCCGTCGGCATCATGGATCGGACGTCGCAATGAGCGTGCCGGGTTCGGTGTGAATTCGCGGTGATAGCCGCGCTCGAACGCCAGCGGCACGCGGTAACCGAGCGGCCGCAGAATATCGGCCGACCAGGGTCCCAGCGCGACCACGACGTGACGCGCGATCAGCGTGGCATCGTCAAGCACCACGCGCCAACCGTCGTCGGCGGGCACGATCGCCTTGATCTCGGACTGACGGATTTCTCCGCCTTCGCCTGCGAACATTTTTGCATAAGCCTTGACTACGTTGCCGGGCGAGTCGACTGACGCGGTCTGCGAATGCAGCAGCCCTACCCTGTAAACCGGCACAATGCCCGGCTCGAGCGCGGAAATGGCCTGCCGGTCGAGCAGCTGGCTTTCGATGCCGAACTCGGTCAAAAGCGCCTGCTCCCGCTTCGCCGCCTCGATGGCCTCGCAGCGCCACGCCTTCAGCCAGCCGGTCTCGCGGATGCGATTGGCCGCGCCCGCCTTCACGATCCAGTCCCGATGCAGTTTCAGCGAGACGCCGATCAAGCCGTGCAGCGCCGCCGCCCGCGGCTGGGTGCGGGACGGGACGGCATTGGCCAGAAACCGGACCACCCAGTCCGCGTTGCCAAGCGACCAGCCGATGTTCCAGCGCAGCGCCGCATGCCGGTTGGTCAGATATTTCGGCAGCGCGCGCCACAGCGACGGATTGTTGAGCGGCGATATCGAGCCGGAGGAGAGAATGCCGGCATTGCCGTAGGACGTCTCGCTGCCGGGCTCACGCCGGTCGACCAGCGCGACCGACAACCCCTGTTGCCGCGCGGCATAGGCGGCCGACACGCCCACGATGCCCGCGCCGAGCACGATCACATCCGTTTTCTGACCTGACATCTATTTCACCACTTGGGAATTTTTTTGGGAGTTTGGCATCGCCATTTCACATCAGGGTCAACCCGCCATCGACCGGCAGCGTTGCGCCGGTGACATGGGAAGCCTGCGGCGACAGCAGGAACGCGACCACCGCGGCCACCTCGTCGGGTTCGGCCAGTCGCGCCATCGGATTGGCCGCCGCGGCCGATTGCCAGGCTTTCGGGTCGAGGGCGCCGAATAATCCGGCATCCTTGCGCGTAAAGCCGGGCGCAACAACATTGGCCGTGGCCCTAGACGGCGCGAGTTCGATGGCAAGGCAGCGCACCAGCACTTCGAGCGCGGCCTTGGCTGCGCCTGAGCCCGGATAGCTCAAATCGGGCGTGAAGCGATGCGCGGCGAAACTACTGACGGCCACGACGCGACCCTGCGGGCTACGGGCGATATCCGGCATCGCCGTGGCCACGAGTTCGTGGAACGAGGCCGCCATCACCGCGAAGGCCCGCTCCAGCCCCTGTCGCGGCAATTGCGAGAAATGGCGCTTGTCGGCAAAGCCGGCCGCATGCACGATCGCATCGACCGGGCCGAACGCGGCGCGCGCCGCAGCCACGAGCTCGGAGGCGGTGCCGGCCGCCGCCAGATCGCCGCTGCGCCACTCGGGCCGGGCGCCGGCGCGCTGACAATCCGCCGCGACTGCCTTCAGGCGCCCGATCCCGGCGGCGTCGGTGCCCTGTCCATGCAGCATCAGGCATTGATCGCTGGCCGCCAAACGCCGCGCGACCGCGGCGCCGATCCCGGATCCGCCACCGGTGATGATGGTAACTCGCATGGGCCGATGGCTCTCGCGCTTGACCCGGCGACTATAGGTTCAGCCCCGGCAAATGCCAAACATCGGACACGCGGAGCCAGACGTCTCCACGTCAGGACACCGCATTTTCCGGGAGATCGTCAGGAAATTCGCCGAACGTCGCGATCATCTTTTCAGCATGCGGCCCATCCCCCACGGCCTCGACCAGTTCAAAGTACAGCGTCTTGTAGGACAGGATGGTCACGCCTTCGGACCTCAGCCTCACCAGCGCGGCATCAACGTTGCGCGCCGAGGAAAACAGCAATTCCTCGACCGCAAAGACCTCGAACCCCATTTCGAGCAAGCCGAGACAGGACTGCAGAACGCAGACATCGGTCTCGCAACCGGCCACCAGGGCCTGCGTCTTCTTCAGCCGTTTCAGATAGGCCCGGATCGGCTTTTCCTTGGTGAGGTCGAAGAAATCCTTCTCGAAGAATTTGGCGGCGTTGCCGAGCGGCGTCTTGATATCCTGCGGCACCGGGCCCTTCAGATGGACCGGCCGCTCAAGCGTGACGATCGTCGGAACACGAAAATACGCCAACAGGCGCGCGAAATTCTGCGTGTTCTTGCGCAAACGAGCGCGGACGCGCGGCTCAAGCTGCGCGAGGAAAAAATCCTGATAATCGATGATCGCGCCGCAGCACTGATCGAGGCGAATACGTTTGACGGCCGGCATGACGCGACGATAGTTGGTCCGCCGCGGTTTGGCCAGCGTCCCGGCAGCAACCACTAGCGCGCCGCCGGGCGCGATTCGGCGGTGATCGCCGTATTCACCAGCGCCGAGACTTCGGAGAAGAACTTCGTGACCGAATGTACCACGCCGTTGAACGGACGCTTCTCGATCAGCAGATCGTGCATCGCAAGATAGTCGATCCCGGTGGTGAGGAAGCAGTTCAGGGCGTCCTGCGGCGTTTCGACGATCGGCTCGCCCTTGACGTTGAACGAGGTGTTCACCAGCACCGGCACGCCGGTGAGCGCATCGAACTCCTTCAGCAGCTGATACAGCCGCTCGCTGTGTTCGGGCCGCACCATCTGCACGCGCGCCGTCCCGTCGACGTGAACGACCGCCGGGATCTTGTCGCGCCATTCCGGCTTCACGTTCTTCGCCATCAGCATGAAGGGCGAGTCCTGGTCGCCGTCGAATATCTCGTGGGCGCGTTCGGCAAGGACGATCGGCGCGAATGGGCGGAAGGCCTGCCGGTGCTTGACGCGCAAATTCAGTTTGTCCTTCATCGCGGCCTGGCGCGGGTCGGCCAGGATGCTGCGGTGGCCGAGCGCGCGCGGCCCGAATTCGGACCGGCCCTGGAACCAGCCAAACACGTTGCCTTCCGTCAGCAGCTTCGCAGCCTCGGCGCAGATATTATCGCAACGTTTTGCCGAAGACTGCAGCCGGATGAACGGCGCGCTGACGGCCGCGTCGACCTCGGCGTCGCTGTACGGACGCCCAAGGAACGCATGCTTGATCTCGAACGAGCGCGGGTTGTTCTGGATCGCGAGATACCCGTAATAGGCGCAGCCGATCGCATTGCCGTCGTCGCCCGCCGCGGGCTGGATCCAGACATTGTCGAAGCCGGCTTCACGCGCGATCCGCCCGTTGGCCACGCAGTTGAGCGCGACGCCCCCGGCCATCACGAGATTTCTGGCGCCGGTGGTTTCACGCAACCATTTGGCCCGCGCGATCAGCACCTTCTCGGCATCGTCCTGGATACGCCACGCCATGTCCTCCCAATGCTTGACGGAAGCACTCGCTTCCCAGTTGCTTTCGCGCTCGACCATGAAGGGCTTGTCGAACTCGCGGCCCCAGTCGGTGAAATCGAGTTCCCCATCCTTCATCTCGATGAACGGTTTGACGGCATTCGGCCGGCCATAGGGCGCCAGACCCATCACCTCGCCGCATTTGTTCCAGTCGGAGAAGATGTAACTCGACACCCGGCTGTAAACCGCACCCAGCCCGGGCATGTAATAGAACTCGTCGCTGAGCATGCCGCGCGTTGGATTGAGCCAGACCTTCTTGAGGGTTTCGAGGTGCGTCCCTTTGAAGCGGTAATAGCTCTCGGACTCCCGCGCCAACGGGTTGACGCCTTCGGTCATCTGGCCGGGTTCGGTGATGTCAGCGCAATAGCTGCCGACCCCGTCGACCACCATGATGACGCCCTCGTCGAACGGGCAGGCCGCGAATCCGCTATAGGCGTGGGCGATATGGTGCGAGACGGTCCGGACCTTGTCGGACTGGGACAGAAAGAACGGGTGCTTCTCCGCCTGGCGGCGCTCCTCATCGTCAAGGATTTCCGGAACATCCACCGACAGCATGCGGACTTCGAGATCATCCACCGGAAGCACGTAACAGTTCCGGACCACCAGAGCGATGTCGTCCAGCGTGATGCCCTCCGCGTTCAGGCAATAATCCACGACCTCCTGAAAGAAGCCGGATTGATGCTTCTGCCGGGTGATCCGCTCTTTTGCGATTGCGAATGCGATCTCACCGTCCCGCAGCAAACAAGCACTGACGTCGTGATCGTAGGCATTGATACCAAGAACGTAATTGTGCGGTTTCGACATTGGTTCCGTTGGCAAATAAGCCTCGACGAGTTGACGAAACGTTGTAATCGCACTAGCGTGCCCGCCACAAGCACGCGGCACGATTTCTATTGGAGATTGCGCAAGATGATTCGCTCCTTCTTTATTCGCGGATTGGCTGTCCTCGCTGTGATCTTTGGCTACGCGGTAAGCACCCTTACCCCGCAGGTCGCAGCGGTCGTGGGCCTGTCAAGCTTTGTGCTGGCCACGTCGACGCAGCCTGCCTCCGCGTGGCGCCGATACAGGCGGTACCGAAGGTATCGTCGGTATCGAAGGTATCGTCGGTATCGCCGCTGGTAATCCCGCGCGGCACGCCGGTAACAATCAGATAACCATCCGAGAAAAAATCCCGACGGCTCGCCCCTCGGGATTTTTGCTGCGTTTGCGGCCCCGGATCAATCCGCCCCGAGTTGATGTTGCGGCGACAGGTCCGGCATCGACGCGGGCACGGCTGGCGCTGTGATGTGGTCACAGAAGCGGCGATTGGCGCGATGCAACAAGGCGCGCGAGCGTTTGGGCTCTGCGCGATCCCGGCCCTCGCCGTCCCTCTTCCTTTGACCGCAGCTTCCATTGACCGCAGCGAAGCGCGGTTTCAGTCATGCGCATGCGTGACCGTGATCACACCTGCGACGCGTCAGCTGGATGAACCGCAGGCGGATCAATCGGCGCAACGCGAAGCTGCGACATTGAGATCCGCTTCAATGATCATGGCCGCCGCGACGCGGTTCGCAGCACCGAAAAAGCAAAGCCCATCTTCGCCGGAGCCCGTGATCCCGCTGGACGAGCCAAGCCAAAATCGGCAGGATCGCCGCGCGCAAACATCTGCCGGGAATGATCGATGGCCTTGAGAAACTTCACGCTGGGCGATGTCTATCGCCGCAATGCACAGATTTTTCCCGACAAGACCGCCTTCATATTTGAAGGACAACGCATCACGCATCGGGATTACCTGCGGCGCATCGAGAAGCTGGCCGCCGGGCTTTCGCGTCTCGGGGTTGGCCCCGGCGACCGGGTCGGCGTCCTGTCGCAGAATTCGCTTGAACTGGTCGAATTGATCGGAGCCGTCGCACTGCTCGGCGCCATCCTGCTTCCGGTCAATTTCCGTCTCAACCCCGAAGAGATCGCCTTTGTCCTGTCCGACGGCGCGCCAACCGTGGTCATCGGCGGCGCCGACTATCGCGACGCGATCGCTGCCCTGCAGGGATCGTTGCCTTCAGTACGGCACTTTGTCGGCGTCGGGGATGGCCACCCCTCGCTTGTTCCATTCGCGCAACTCTCGTCGATCGACGCCCTTCCTCCGGATACGGCCGTTAGCGGCGACGACGGTTTCGTCATCATCCACACGGCGGCGGTCGGCGGGCGTCCGCGCGGCGCGTTGCTGTCGCAAGGCGGAATGCTCACCGCCCAGAGCTCGCTGGTGCAGGCATGGAAGCTCGATGAGCGCGACGTCAATCTCGGCATGTTGCCGCTGTTCCATGTCGCCGGGCTCGGTCTGATGCTGACGGTGCAGCAGGCCGGCGGCGCCAGCCTCATTGCCGCGAAATTCGATGCCGCGCAGGCGGCACGCGACATCGCCACGGAAAAAGTGACCGTGATGTCCGAGTTCGCACCGATGCTCGGCAGTATCATGGATCAGTCGCAACCGGGACAACTGGCGTCCCTGCGCGCCGTAACGGGCCTCGATACGCCGGCGACCATCGAGCGTTTCGAGACCGAATGCCCGAATGCCACGTTCTGGACGGCGTTCGGACAATCGGAGACCTCGGGCCTCGCAACGCTTTCGCCCTATCGCGATCGCCCCAAATCCGCGGGCAGGCCGCTGTTCTGGCGCAGCATCGCGGTGGTCGACGGTGACGACCGGCCGAAGCCGGTTGGTGAAACCGGCGAGATCGTGGTGCGCGGGCCGACCGTGTTCAAGGGATACTGGAACAGGGAGGCCGACAACGCCATCACATTCCGCAATGGCTGGCACCATACCGGCGACATGGGCTATTTCGATGCCGATGGTTATCTCTGGTATGCCGGTCGCGCTCCGGAGAAAGAGCTCATCAAGACCGGGGGCGAAAATGTCTATCCGGCCGAGGTCGAGAACGCGATACGCCAGCATCCCGCCATCGCCGACGTGGTCGTTATCGGCGTCCCCGATCCGCAATGGAGCGAGGCGATCAAGGCCGTCTGCGTGCTGCAGCCGTCGAAGCATGCGACCGCCGGCGAGATCATCGACTTCGTGGGCGGGCTAATCGCCCGCTACAAGAAGCCGAAGCACGTGGTGTTTGTCGATCAGCTTCCCAGGACAGCGGCCGGCGATATCGATCGGGCCGCCGTCAAATCAGTGCATGGGCAAGCGTAGCGGCAAGTGATTTCGCCTGCCGCCGCAGCGGGCGGCCTTATCCGGCCGCGGCGGAGAGACGGCGGATGCCATCACTCCATTCCCCCTGCAACCGCGCACAGAGTTCTGCGACCGGAATGATGTCGTTGACGCCGCCGACACCCTGCCCGGCGGTCCAGATGTCCTTCCACAGTTTCGGGCTGATCTCGCGGGCGACGTTGAAGCCGCCATGATCCCTGGGATTGTCGTACGGGCGGTTCAGCGTCTGGGCGAGAAAGCTTGCGCCAATGCCGGAAACATCGGCGGTGTAGACGATATCGTCGATGCCGGATTCACAGATCATGGTCTTCTGCCCGGCCGGCGCCATGCTTTCCAGCGTTGAAATAAAGCGGGTGCCGATCGACACCAGGTCGGCCCCGGAGGCGATGGCGCCGGCAATCGACTGACCGTTGCTGACCGCGCCGGCAAGAATGATCGCCTTGTCGCCGGCGATCTGCCTCAGCTCCGTGACGAAAGCGAACGGGTTGTAGGTTCCGGCGTGTCCACCCGCACCGCCGCAGACGGCGATGATGCCGTCCACGTTGGCCTCGAGGGCCTTCTTGGCATGCTTCATCGTGGTCGCATCGTGGAAGACCAGTCCGCCATAGGCGTGCACGGCATCGGTCAATTCCCGCGTGATCCCGAGCGTCGTTATGATCACGGGAACTTCGTGACGGATGGCCACGGCGAAGTCGGCCGCGTGCCGCGGATTGGTGCCGTGAATAACGAATTGCGCGCCAAAGGGCGCGCAATCCTTCCCGGCCAGCCGGCCGCGAATCTCGCCGAGCCACGCGTCGAACCCCGCGGTCGTGCGCTGGTTGAGAACCGGAAATGTGCCGAGCGCGCCGGCCTGACAGGCCTCCACGACCAGATCCGGCCCCGAGACCAGGAACATCGGCGCCGCCATCACGGGGATTTTCAGATGTTTGCGCAGTCGATCAGGCAGCATGTCCGGCTCCGGTGGCTTGCGGGAACGAATAAAGCTCAGCGCGCCTGCATGCGTGCGCCCGCGTCGAGATCGAGCGTTGTCGCGTTCAAATAAGGGTTCTCGACGATATGCTGCACCAGCCTTGCAAATTCCCGCGGCTGGCCCATCCGGTTCGGATACAGGATCATCCGATCGATGATGGATTGGGAGACGCTGTCCGGCAAGCCGGCGACCATCGCGGTATCGAACAGCCCCGGCGCGATCGAGACGACGCGGATGCCTTGCGGCGCCAGGTCGCGCGCCACCGGCAGCGTCAGGCCAATCACGCCCGCCTTGCTGGCGCTGTAGGCGGCCTGGCCGATCTGCCCCTGCGAGGCGGCGCCCGATGCCGTGTTGACGATGACGCCGCGCTCGCCGCTTTGCGCGTCGGGTGCGTTGGCGGTCATCGCAAGCGCGGCAAACCGGATGATATTGAAGGTGCCGGTCAGGTTGATCGCGATCACCTTGTTCCATGTCGCGATCGGGAACGGCTCGCCTCTCGATACCGTCTTGGCGGCATCGGCGACACCGGCACAATTCACCGCGACATGAACGCCGCCGAAGGCGGCGACGACCGCTGCAATGCCGTCCTTCACACTCGTCTCGTCGGCGACGTCGACCACGCGGGTCAGGCACGCATCGCCGAGGTCCGATTTCAGTGCCTGCAGTTTTTTCTCGTCGCGATCGAAACCTGCGACCCGCGCGCCGGCCGCGGCGAGCACCTTGCAGGTCGCCAGGCCCAGTCCGGAGGCCGCGCCGGTCACGACGGCTATCTTGCCATGTAGCTCCATGAAATTTCCCTTATCCTCTATTTGCCCAGGATGGTGACGCAGGCCACCGCTTCCTCGATGCCGTGCAGTCCGCCGCCGTTCTCGGCGATGGCAATTCGCGCGCCATCGACCTGGCGGGCCCCGGCCTCGTGACGCAGTTGCGCGACCAGTTCATGGACCTGCGCAAGCCCGGTGGCGCCGACGGGATGTCCTTTCGACTCCAGCCCGCCCGACGGATTGACCGGCACGCGGCCGCCGATGGTGGTCTCACCGCGCTCGCTGACGGCGCCGCCGTCGCCGAAAGCGCACAGGCCGAGATTTTCGATCTGGATGATCTCGCCCATCGCGGTCGCATCGTGCACTTCGGCGACCGAGATGTCGCCGGGCCCGACGCCCGCTTTTTCGTAGGCCCGCCGTGCGGCGCGCGCGGTGCAATGGTTTTCAACGTCCGACGGGTCACGATCGCTGCCGGTCTGCACCACGGATGCCAGCACCCGGATCGCACGCGACCGGTCGATGCCGTAGCGCTTGAGCCCTGCCGCCGTCGTCACCACGACCGCGGCAGCGCCGTCCGACACCGGCGAGCACATCGGCAAGGTCAGCGGGTAGGTGATCGGCGGTGCGTTCAGCACCTCGTCGATCGAATACGGCGTGCGAAACTGCGACAGCGGATTCTCGACCGAGTGCCGGTGATTCTTGGCGGCGACCGCCGCGATCTGGCGCTGCGTCGTTCCGAAGCGCGCCATATGGTAGCGGGAAAACGCCGCATACACGTCCATGAACACGCTATAGGGCTTGTCTGACGTCGAGCCCTGCGGCGGATCGATGCCTTCGCCGAGTTTCATCAGCCGTTCGCCGATTTCGTCCTTGCGGCTGATGTCCCAGGCGCTGTCGAACGACCCGAACATCAGTTCGCGATCCCGCGAAAACATCTTCTCCGCGCCAACCGCCAGCGCGATATCCCCCTCGCCCGCCTTCAGGAAATTGACCGCCAGATTCAACGCCGAACTGCCGCTCGCGCAGGCGTTCTCGACGTTCACGACCGGAATCTGCCCGATCCCCATCGAGCGCAATGCGATCTGGCCGCGCACCATGTGCTGCTTTTCCATATGGCCCTGCGATGCATTTGCGAAATAGGCGGCCTCGAGCGCGGTCGCTTCGAGGCCGGCATCGGAGAGCGCCGCATCGACCGCCTCCTTCGTCATCGTCTTGATGTCCTTGTCGAGCATGCGGCCGAACGGCGTCATGCCTGTTCCCACGACGTAGACGTCTTCCATGCTGCGGCTCCCGTTTCAGTTGGATGGTGTTGGCCGTCGTGACAGTGCCGACAGCACTTCTTCGGTATGTTCGCCAAGGGCAGGAACGCCCCGCCGCGGTCCTGGATGCTGTCCGTCGATGATCAGGGGCTGCGCGACATAGCGGCGACGTCTGCCGTCGGCCTCGACGACGTCGCTGAACAGCCCGCGTTCCCGAAAATGCGGATCGGCCGCGACCTCGTCGATCGCGTTGACGGGCCCCCAGGGGATTCCGGCAGCGTCAAGCCTCTCGGCCCATTGGGCGCGCGGCGCGGCGGAGATCGCCTTGCCGATGCGCGCGACCAGCTCGATCTCCCGCTGGGTTCGCTGCGGACGCTTGAGATCGGCGACGTCATCCATGCCGATCAGGGCGCAAAGCGGCCGCCAGAACCAGTCCTCATGCGCGATCGAAAGCGACAGCATCTTGCCGTCCTGGCATTCGAACAATCCGTAGGCGGGTTCGGCAGCGATGTCGGCGAGCGGCTCGCCGTTCATCACCGGACCGACCATGACCGACATCCAAGATACCAGACCGTCGGTCATGGATACGTCGATATACGCGCCTTTTCCGGTACGCGTTCGCGCCAGCAACGCCGCAAGAACGCCCAGCGCCGCGAACATGCCGGACGAAAGGTCTCCGATCGCAATATCGCCCGGAAGCCGCGTCGAACGCGTTGCGGCCTGTTGGTGCAGGAATCCGGCGATCGCCTGATACGAAATGTCATGCGCGGGCCGGTCGCGATAGGGGCCGGTCTGTCCGAAGCCAGAGATCGACGCATAGATCAATCGCGGATTGATCGCGGCCATCGCTTCGAACCCCAGTCCGAGCCGCTGCATGGTTCCGGGCCGAAACCCCTCCAGCAAGATATCGGCCGAGGCGACGAGATCGCAGAACCGCTGCTTGTCGCCGTCCGCCTTGAGATCGAGCGCGACCGAACGCTTGTTGCGATTGAGCGCGGCGTGGAAGGCCGGAAACTGCCGGGCGGGATCGCCGACGCCGGGACGCTCGACGAGGATCACGTCGGCGCCGAGATCGGCCATCAGCAGCGTCGCGTAAGGCCCGGGATACTGCTCGGCCAGGCTGACGATGCGAATGCCCTCAAGCTGCAACATAATTCCGCTTCTTCCCGGATGCGCAAAGCTTTGTGCTTGCGAATTTCAATCTTTGGTCTATTGTTTTACCCAATAGAATATCTATTGACCCAAAAGTCAAATCATTATTGCCGGATGGAAATTATGACGACATCAGAACAAGAATCGACGGAGCCGGCCGTACTGGTCGACGTCAGCGCCGACGCGGTATGGATCACGCTCAACCGGCCGGCGGCGCTGAATTCGATCACGCCCGACATGGTGGCGGGGATCAACGCGGCGCTGGCGCGGGCTGACGATCCGGCGATCAAGGCGGTGGTGCTGCAGGGCACCGGGCGGGCCTTTTGCGCCGGCGCCGACCTGAAATACGTCAAGCGCGCGACGCAAGGCGATGAAGCCGCGACAGCCCGATTCCTCGATACGGTGCTCGACATGATGACACGGCTGGAGAACTGTCCGCGGCCGGTGATTGCCGCCGTCAACGGGCTGGCGCTGGCCGGCGGTCTGGAACTGGTGCTGTGCTGCGACCTGGTCATTGCGGCGCGGTCGGCGAAGATCGGCGATGCCCATGCCAATTTCGGTCTGCTGCCGGGCGGCGGCAGTTCGGTGCGGCTGCCACGGAAAATCGGCCCGACCCGCGCGAAATATCTGCTGTTTACCGGCGACTTCGTGCCGGCCGACGAGCTGGTCGCCTGCGGTCTCGTCAACGAGGTCGTCGACGATTCGGAGTTGACGGCGGCGGTTGAGCGCCTGGTTGCCAAGCTCGGCTCCAAGAGCTCGCTGGTGCTCCGCCGCATGAAGGCGCTGGTTGCGGACGGTCTCGAACAGCCGAAGGACGTTGCGCTTCGGCTGGAATTGCTCGCAAGCGAACTCCATGCCCACAGCCACGACATGAAAGAGGGACTTGCCGCGTTCGAGGCAAAGCGCAAGCCGTCATTCACCGGCCGCTGAACTATTCCCGACGCAGCGGCTAGCCGAGCCACCGCTTGCGCCGCCGGTAATGCTTGATGCTGCGATAGCTCTTGCGTTCGCCCTCAAGGTTCAGGCCGAGATAGAATTCGCGGATGTCTTCGTTGGCGCGAAGGTCGGCTGCATTGCCTTCCAGCACGATCCGGCCATCCTCCATGACGTATCCGAAATCGGCCAGGTCCAGCGCGACGCGGGTGTTCTGTTCGACGATCAGGAGCGTGAGGCCGTCGTCCTTCAGCGAGCGCAGGACGCCGAACACCTCGTCGACCATCATCGGCGCGAGCCCCAGCGACGGCTCGTCGATCATGATGAGCTTCGGATTCGCCATCAAGGCGCGGCCGATCACGACCATCTGCTGCTCGCCGCCGGACAGGTATCCGGTGGTTCGCGATTTCAGCGAAGCCAGCCGCTTGATCCGGTCATAGACGCCATCGAGCCGGCGGCGCATCGACTGCGTCGAAGGCTCCATATGACCGCCGGCGATCAGGTTCTGCTCGACGGTGAGGTGGCTGAGAACGCGGCGGCCTTCCATGACATGGACGATACCGTTACGGACGATTTTGGCTGGATCGCCGCCATCGATACGCGCCCCCTCGAACGAAATCGTGCCGGACGTCACCTTGCCGTCCTCGGTCATGAGCACGTTGGAGATCGATTTGAGGGTGGTCGACTTGCCAGCCCCGTTGCCGCCGAGCAGCGTGATGCACGAGCCCTTGGGCACGGCGAGCGTGATGCCCTTCACCGCGAGGATGACATCGCTGTAGAGAACCTCGACGTTGCTGAGTTCGAGCATCGGCATCTCCGCGGCCGGAGCACCGATGTGCTCCGGCCGATCCAAAAGGGTTACCACTTCGCGATCACGGGAACCGGCACGTTTTCGGCGGCGATGACGTACTTGCCGTCCTTGATCGTCGCGATGTTGGCGGTCAGGCCCGTCACCGGGAATGGCGCGTCATTCGTGTAGGTCAGGTTCGGCAGCATGCCGAAGGTCTGATCGGACGTGAGTTGCGCCGCCATCAATGCGCTCCGAACCGCTTCACCGTTGACCTTGTCGACGCCGACCTTGCGGGCGGCGGCCTCGATCGCGCGGAGCGCGACCAGCGCCTGGTTGAAGCCCATGACGCTCGCGACCGACCATGTCACTTGCGCCTTGTATTTTGCGACGACCATTTGCTGGAAATCATGGGCCTTGGTCTTCTCATCGGTCGGGACGGCCATGCCGTAGACCTCATAGTCGCCTTCCAGGTCCTTCATCCCCCCGATCGCCTTACCCGAAGCAATCAGGCCGTTGTGCGAGCTCATCATGATCGCAATGTCGGTCTTGCCGAGCGCCTGCAACGCCCGCTTGGTCGCGACGACCGCGGCCGTATTGGTCTGGATATCGATGACCTGCGCACCCTTGCGGATCACGCGGCCGATCTGCGTCGTCAGATCGGCCGGCTGCACCTCGGTGAAGACGGTTTCGACGATTTCCGCCTTGTCCGGATTGTCCTTGGCGAATTTTTCCGCGCCCTTGGCAATATCGACATAGGCCGGCGACGCTTCCGAGGAAATGATCGCAACCTTCAGCGGTCCCTTGATGCCGCGCTTGCCGCGGAACCATTCGAAGAACGCAGCGGCCTCATGGCCATAGGTCGGGCGCGGGCTGAAAATCCACGGATCCGGCTTCCAGGCAAATCCGTACGCCGCGGTCGACATGAACATCGGCACCTTGTCCGCCGGAAGCCGGCCTTGGAGCGCGGCGACGTCGGGACCGCCGACGCCGAGAATGGCCACCGGGTTGAGTTCGGCCTTGATGCCGGGCCAGAGACTCGCCGTCTGGGCCGCGTCGTAACGTCCGTCATAGTCCTTGATCCCGACCTTGATGCCGAGGCCCTTGCCGACTTCCTCATTCCACCAATCGACGGCGCCGCGGCGGGCGCCAACCAGATCCTTCATGATGTCGGCGTAGGGGCCGGTAAAATCGGCAATCGAGGCAATGTTGTAGGTCGTCTGCGCCGACGCGGGCGACGCGAGCGCGACGACGGCCGCCGCCGCTGCGCCTGCGATCCATTTCGAAACTCTGTCGTTCATATCCATGTCCTCCCGGTGCTGTTTGTTTTCAGGGATACCGCCCTGCCGCGGCTTTGTTATGTTCAGTATGGAAATGGCCACATTCGATACGACCGCTTCAGGATGTTCCAGCGATGCATCAGGCCGCGCGGTTCGAAGATCAGGAACGCCGCGATGACGCTGCCGAGAAACACGTTCATCAGGGCAAACACGACATCGCCGCCGATCGATGGGAATTGCGCGACCACCGATGGCCCCAGTGACACGAAGCCTTCCTGAATGCATTTGATGACGACGACACCGACCAGCGCGCCCGTGATCGACCCCATGCCGCCGACGATGACCATGGCGATGAACCAGATCGAATTGAACAACGTAAACTGGTCGACCGCGACAAAGCGGACGAAATAAGCCCACAATCCGCCGCCGACGCCGGCATAGAACGCACCGACCAGAAACGCGGTCGCCTTGGTGGCGACGACGTCGATACCCATGATGCCGGCGGCTACGTCGTCGTCGCGCACGGCCACGAAGGCGCGTCCATACCGGCCGCGCACGATGCCATAGGCGCCGAACGTCATCAGGGCTGCGACCGCGAGACAAAGATAATAGATCGAGATATCGGTCGAGAACGTGAACCCGAACAGGCTGGCCGGGTCGATGGTCAGCCCGTTCGAGCCGCCGAACCAGGGCAGATTCAGAACGAAGAAATGAAACAATGCCTGTGCCGCGATCGTCGTCAGCGCCAGATAGAAACCCTTGATACGCACCGCCGACAATCCGAAGATGAATCCGAACAGGGCGGCGGAACACCCGCCCAGCGGGATCGTCAACCAGAAAGGCATCGCGAGCTTCGTCGCCAGAACGCCGGTCGTGTAGGCGCCGACGCCCATGAAGGCAGCCTGCCCGAGATTGATCTGGCCGGCATAACCGGTGGTGATCTGAAGGCCCAGCACGATCACCGACGAGATCAAGATCAACGTCGAGATCGCCAGCAGCCGTGGCCCGAACAGGAGCGGCAGCAGCACCAGAAATGCCAAAAACAGAGCGAGGGCGATCTGCTGCGGACGCGTCCGCACCAGTGCCGCATCGCGCGCGAAGCTTGTCGCAAAAATGCCTGCCGGATCCACCGCTCAAACCCTCTCGATCGTTCGCCACCCGAACATTCCGGTCGGGCGGATAAACAGGATGACAAGCATGATCACGAACGGGAAGACCGAGCCGACCGCCCCGCCGATCACCGGATCGACATAGGCCGTCACCAGGCCCTGCACGGCCCCGACGATCAGGCCGGCCAGCAAGACACCCGCGATCGACTCAAAGCCGGCGAGCAGCGCCACCGGCAGCGCCGAAAGCCCGATATCCGACGCCAGGAAGTTCAACGACTTGCCGCTGAGATAGATGATCGCGCCGAGGGTCGACAACACGGCACCCAGCGCCCAGGCGAAAGCGATCGAGCGCTTGACCGATATCCCCATCGACAAAGCAACCTGGTGATCCTCCGCGACCGCGGTCATTTTTAGCCCGGCGCGGGTATTGTTGAAGAACCACGACAGGCCCAGTCCGACGACCACCGTGATCATCGCGCCGATCAGCAGCGAGCGCGGAATCAGGATGTCGCCGATGATAACCGGCTTCAGCGGGAAGATGATCGGGAAAGGCCGCACCTGCGGCCCGAACAACACAAGGATGAGGCCCCTGATCAGGATCAGCAGGCCGATCGTCACCATCACCATCGCGAAGCCGGATTCACCGACCAGGCGTGAAAAGAAAATCCGTTCAATGGCGAGGCCGAACAGCGCCGACATCACCATCGCCAGCGGAAGCGCAACGACCAGCGGCAGCCCGGTCTGGATCACCATCCACCAGACGACGAAGCCGCCGAACACCACGAGTTCGCCCTGGGCGAAATTGAAGACCTTGGAAGCACGATAGATGACGATAAAGCCCATCGCGATGAGCGCGTAGAGCAGCCCGACCAGCGCACCGTTGATGAGATAATTCAGAAAATCGATCGGGTCGAACATTCAAGACCTCCCGGCCATTTTGCGTTGCGGCTGCGCCGCCGCAATCGCCAAGGGTGCGGTATCCACGGAATGAACCAGGACGTTGGCGGCCATCGTCCCGCGGCGGCCATCCTGGTAGGTGACCGGGACCGAAAGCGCCACGCGATCCTTGCCGCTGTAGAGGCCGTCGATCAGTTCCGCATAACGCTCCAGCAGAAACTCGCGACGCAGCTTGCGGGTGCGGGTCAATTCACCCTCATCCGGATCGAGTTCCTTGGGAAAATTCGCAAAGCGCCGGACCTGCGCATGATCGGGCAGGAACTTGTTGACCCGAACGATTTCCTCCCGGATCAGATCGGCCACCGCCGGCATTTGCGACAGGTCCGCGAATGTCGAGTAAGCCAGCCTTCGTTCCTCCGCCCAGCGCGACACCACGCTCATGTCGATATTGATCAACGCGCCGAGATAGTCGCGCGATTCATCGCCGAGCGTCATGATGTCCTTGATGAACGGACTGAAGCGCAGCCGCGTTTCGATGAACTGCGGCGGGTAGCTTTGCCCGGAGCTCAGTTTGGCGAGATCCTCGATTCGTTCGAGGAAAACCAGCTCGCCCGAACTGGTGACGGAGACGGCATCGCCGGTGCGGTACCATCCGTCGTCTATGCGTTCGGCCGTCTTGTCGGGCTTGCCGAAATAGCCCTGGAAGAAGGAGCCGCCGCGCACCAGCAACTCGCCGGCCGGTGAAACCTGCCATTCCAGCGGCGGCACGTCGGGGTGGGCTTCAAGCCAGTGGCCCACGGTTTCCAGATCGTAGCGTTCGCCCTTGTGGATCGTCATGATCCCGATCTCGGTCGAACCGTAGAGGTTGCGCAGCGGCACGCCGATGGCATGAAACAGCCGGAAAACGTCGGGGGCCATGGTCGAGCCGCCGCTGAGCGCGACCTTGAGGCGTGTCAGGCCGAGCTTGTCGCGCAGCGGCTTCAGGACCAGCGCCTCGGCAAGTGGAAACACCAGGCGCGCGGCAAGCGGCACCGGCTTGCCGTCGAGCCGGGAAACATGGACCTTGCGTCCGATTTCGACGCCCCATTCATAGATGCGCCGACGGATCGGCCCCGCGTCGAGCATTTTTGCCTGGATCGTGGACGCCAGGCTCTCCCATTGCCGGGGCGCGAATACCATCAGCTCGACGGCCAGCTCGCGCAGATTGGCCAGAACCTGCTCGGGAGATTCAGGAAAGTTGACCACCAGCGGCAAAGTGACGCCGATCGTGATTCCGAATAATTGCTCGGTGGCCCACGCCGGCGCGATGTAAGTGAGGTAATCCATGCCCGGCCTGATGTCGGTTCCGCTCACCAGGCGATGCGCGTTGTCGATCAGGTAGCGGTGGGTCAGGACAACCCCCTTGGGGCGCCCAGTCGTGCCTGACGTGTAGGACAGGACGGCGATGTCGTCCGGCTGCCCGAGCGCGAGGAGGCTGTTGAACAGCCCCGGCTCGGCCGCGTTCCGCCTGCGTCCCTCGGCCTCCATCGCCTCGAGCTTCATGAGGCTCGGCTGCCGGTAGGACCACATGCCGGTCTCGTCCCAATAGATCAGCCGGCGCAACGTCGGCACGCTGCCCATCACGGCGAGGCCCTTGTCGATCTGCTCCTGATCCTGGCCGACGAGGTAAACCGCCTGGCTGTCGTTCAGCAAATATTCGACCTCGCCGACGGTCAGGTCCGGGTAGAGCGAGATGACCTTGCCGCCGATCGCGAGCACCGCCAGCTCGACCCAGAAATTCTCGGGCTCGTTCTCGCCGATGATGGCGACGGTTTCGCCGCGGGCAAACGACATCGATTGCAGGCCGAGCGCCAGATTGCGCACGCGCTCCAGGACGTCGCCATACCGGAATTCGCGCCAGATGCCGCGATATTTGTGCCTTGCGATCAGCCGGTCGGGCTCCGCCGTGGCCCGTTCGACGAATAGTTGCGTCAATGTCTTCATCGTTATAGCGGCCACGGTCATTTCTCGCCCAGATAAGCTTTCATGACCAGCGGATCGCGCTGAATCTGCGCCGGCGAACCGGTTGCGATCATCTTGCCGAAATCCAGCACATAGATGCGATCGGCGAGATCCATGACGACCCCCATGTCGTGCTCGACCAGCACCACCGGAATGCCGCGCGCTTCGCGGACGTCGAGGATGAAGCGGGCGAGGTCTTCCTTTTCCTCGTTGTTCATCCCGGCCATCGGCTCGTCCATCAGCAGGATTTTCGGCTCCTGGGCGAGCGCGCGTCCGAGGTCGACGCGCTTGCGCAGGCCGTATCCGAGCGTTCCGACCGGCTGATGGCGGATCGATTCGATTTCCAGCAATTCGATGATCTCCTCGACCATCTCGCGATGCCGCGTTTCCTCGTTCTGCGCCCAGTGGAAATGCACGAAGGCCTGCAAGATCGAGCTGCGCATATGCATGTGCCGTCCGATCAGGATGTTCTCGATCACGGTCATGCCGGGAAAGATATGCGTGCCCTGAAACGTCCGCGCCAATCCGGATCGTGCGATGTGATGAACGCTGCGGCCGACCATCTGCTCGCCGTCGAAGACGATGCGGCCCTGCTGCGGCCGATAGAAGCCGCTCATGCAGTTCATCAGCGAGGTCTTGCCGGCGCCATTGGGGCCGATGATCGCGATGAGTTCGTCGGGCCGGATCTCGATCGAGACATCATTCAGGGCGACGACGCCTCCGAACGACATCCGCAAACGGTCTGCGGTCAGGATCGGCCGCATGCCGCTCGGGCCTGGCTCGGCACGGGTCGCCGTGTCGACGGGCATGTCTCCTCCGTGGTCGCGCAAATCGATGCGCGCTGTTATTTTTCTTGCGTATGACCAATCAGACATACTATTTACTTACAAGTCAAATGGATTTTTGCGCGCGTCCTGCGACCAATTTACGGGAGTGAACAGATGCTCGGCGACCCCCATCTTGCTACGAAACTGCGTGCGCAGTTCAAATTACCCGTTCTGGTTGGACCGATGTTTCTGGTATCGGGGCCCGATCTTGTCATCGCCTGCAGCCAGGCCGGCGTCGCCGGCTCGTTTCCCACCCTGAACGCGCGCACGACGGCGATCCTGGACCAATGGCTCGCGAGGATCGCTTCCGAACTGAAGCTGGGGGCTGCTCCCTACGCGGCGAACCTGATCGTTCATCCGACGAATACGCGGCTGGCGGAAGACGTCGATCTGGTCGTCAAACACAAATCACCGCTGGTGATCGCCAGTGTGGGCAATCCGGAGCGTATCGTCGCCGCGGTAAAGGGCTACGGTGGCCTGGTGTTCTCAGACGTTGCTTCGCTCAAGCACGCCCGGCGCGCGGCGGAAACCGGGGTCGATGGCCTGATTTTGCTGTGCGGCGGCTCCGGCGGCAACACCGGCTGGCTCAACCCCTTCGCGTTCGTCACCGCGGTCCGCAAATTCTTCGCCGGCCCGCTCGTGCTCGCCGGGGCGATCTCGAACGGCCGCCTGATCCATGTTGCGGAGGAACTTGGCGCCGACTTCGCCTATGTCGGCACGCCCTTCATCGCGGCAACAGAGAGCATGGCGGCCGACGACTACCGGCAAATGCTGATCGACAGCAACGCAGATGATATTCATCTGACGGCCGAGGTGACCGGCATCCCCGCCAACATGCTCCGCAAGAGCCTCGAACGCAGCGGCTTCAAGCCGGGGGCCAAGCATGACGGATTCAATCTCCTCAAGGAGATCGAGACGCTGAAGGCCTGGCGGGATATCTGGAGCGCCGGCCAGGGCGTCGGCGATGTCGAACGGGTCGAGCCGGCTGCCGGCCTGGTCGACCGCATGAGGCATGATTACGCCGCGGCGCGCGCGGCAAGCCGGGAGCGCATGGTCTGGATGCAGGCGTGAGATCGCTGACAATCCCGCCCGATGCACCCGGATCAGCCGAACTCAGCGCGCTGCGCTGCCTTTGGATGATGCCGGGGGCGAGACGGCATGGTCGAGAAGATCGGTAAAGGCCCTCGCGATCTCCGCACCGGTCTTTGGTCCGTCCTGATCGAACCAGCGCGCCATCCAGTTGACCGCGCCCATGAAGAAAAACACGGTCAGCTTCGGATCGACCTGGCGCAGACTGCCGTCCGCCATGCCTTTCTCGATGATCGCCTGCATCTGGTGCTGGGCCTTGTCGCGGCGCGCGGCGACGATCTTGCGGTTGGCGGGATCGAGGGCCTGGAATTCGACCAGGACCGCGCAATCGCCGATCTCGCTGTTGTGCGATTCGATGAATTCCCTGGCGAATTCCAGCAGGATTTCACGGCCGGTCTTGCCGGTCTTGTAGGCATGTTCGAACGCGCGGTCGCCGAGATCTTGCGACAGCATGTGGCACTCGAACAGAATCTCCTGCTTGTTCTTCACGTAATAGTACAGAGCGGGCTTGGTCACGCCGAGCGTCTTGGCGACATCGTCGAGCGACGTCGCATGATAACCCCGTGAACTGAACGCGCGCGCCGCTTCCTTGAGCAACGCAGTGCGTTTCAGGTTGAATTGCTGGTCACGCGTCTGAACGGTCTCATTCCACGCGGTCAGCTGACGATCACGGCGCGGCACGCACCACTCCTAAAATTTTCATATCAGAGACAGCAACCTTGCTGCCGGCACAATTGAACAGATTCGGACCGCTTCACCTACGCCAATAGCCGCCGCAAATCAAAGGTTGCGGGCGATAATCAGCTTCTGGATGTTGCTGGTGCCCTCATAGATCTTGCAGACCCGGACATCGCGACAGTAACGCTCGACCGGGAAATCGCGCAGATAGCCGTATCCGCCGTGAATCTGCAGCGCCTCGGAGCAGACTTTCTCGGCCATCTCGCTGGCGAACAGCTTGGCGATGGCGGCTTCCTTCATGCAGGGCAGCCCGGCCTCGAGCAGGCGTGCGGCATGCATGTAATATTGTCTGGCGATATCGACCTGCGCCGCCATGTCGGCGAGTGCGAAGCTGACGCCTTGCAGTTCCATGATCGGCTTGCCCGCGACCTCGCGTTCGCGCGCGTACCGAATGGCGGCATCGAGAGCCGCCTGCGCTATTCCGACAGCCTGCGCCGCGATGGCGATGCGTCCGTCGGAAAGACCCGACATCATGATGCCATAGCCGCCCCCAAGGGTGCCGAGGATGTTTTCCTCCGGAACGCGGAGCTCATCGAGCTGGATCTGGGCGGTATGCGCGGTCCGCTGCCCGAGCTTGTCCTCGACGCGACTGACGACGTAGCCCTTGGCGGGCGGCTCGACCAGGAACGTCGTGAAGCCGCGCTTGCCGGCGTCGGGATCGGTGCGCGCGACCACGATCGCAACGCCGGCCTCGCTGCCGTTCGAGATGAACTGCTTGGTGCCGTTGATCACGAAGTCGCCGCCGTCGCGGCGCGCCGAGGTGCGAAGCGCCGATGTTTCGGAGCCGGCCTGCGGCTCCGTGATCAGGAAGGCACCGATTTTTTCACCGGCGGCCAGCGCCGGGAGCAGCCGGCGCTTCTGCTCGTCCGTACCGTGCTTTGAGATGACATGGGCGGCACCGAGATTGTGAACATGCACGATCGTCCCGACCCCGCCATCGGCCCCCGACAACTCCTCGATCGCGAGACAATAGGCGAGAAATCCGGATCCCGATCCGCCATATTCCTCGGGAACGGTCATTCCCATGAAACCTTGCGCGGCCAGGAGCTTGAGTTCCTGTGTCGGCCACGCCGACGTGCGATCCCGCTCGGCGGCCGTGGGCGCCAGAACGTCGCGTCCGAGTTTTCGGGCGGTATCGCGGATCATCCGCTGCTGATCGGACAGGAACGGGGCGGACCACGTGTCGTTGACATGCTTGTTCATCATTGGACTGCCCTCCGCAATCGGGACCGAGAACTCACAGTCCACTATTTTACGGAAGGATACATTAATTTACCCGTGGGTCAAATCACAACTGCCCTCGGCGATGCGCGGATTCATGCCGGCGCTTCATCGGTCGCCGTGATCGCATCGAAGACGGCCTTTTCCGTAGAACCGAACTCATCGATAAAACCAGAGATTTGGGCTTGCTCCATCCGCCGAGCCTCCGAAGGTTGTCGTAGCGGGCACAATCAGGGATTGATAGGATGATCGCGTCTATCGCGGGCCACGCGTCGCCCTGGACAAGTTGCGCCCCAACCCAATCGACTGTGCCATGATCAGGATTTGGTCCGAAGGGGGAGAGGCCCTGGTGCCCTGCACCGTTACCGAGGTCAGGGACGAGGGCACCGGCTTCAGCCCGATTACCGAGCCGGCGAATTGCGCCGGCACGTATACCTTGCGTTCCGCCAAGCAGACGCAATGCCTCAGGATAGAACCGCACGACGGGCATTGGGGCATGTTCGTGGACATTGGCTCCCCTGACGATCAGATCCACTGCATATCGATGGGCGATCCGGATCTGCCGTGGTGGCAGGTTGCCGTGGGCGCCAGAAGCCCGGCGGTCCACTCTGCGCGCGGGATCAAGATCGGAATCATCGACGTCCTGTTCAGGCCAGGGCCAAACCTGGTGGATTTTGAGTTGACCGAACCGGGGCGGCTTGAGGAATTTTCGTCGACCTCCGCCGACGGGCACGGTCGCCAAGTGAGTGCGATCGTGGCTGGTCGGGGGCCGGGCAAGTACCGCGGCTTGGCCCGCGATGCCCAAGTGTTTTTCATCGACGCATCGGTAGCGGACGATACCGGGGCGGCATCCGAGACCGTGCTGGACCATGCGCGGGTCGTCGACGGTATCCGAAACCTCTGGGAGAACTACGACGCCGACATCATCAATCTGTCGTGCGGTTTCGGGACCCAGGATCTTCCCGATCTCGAGGAAGCCATCGAATTGGCGGCAGACAACGGGACGATCTGCATTTGCGCCGCGGGCAATTCGGTGATGCTGCCGATCGAGGCCCCCGCGCGCTACGAAGCGGCGGTCGCGGTGTGCGGCGTCGGGTTTACCGGGGTTGCCGATTTCCCGACGTTCCTCGGCCGGCTCGCGCGCAAGGCCGAGCGCGAGAAGTCGCCGTTCGGGTGCGAGGTCAAAACCTGGCCCCACGGTGTTCCATTTCTGCATTCCGGCACGGCCTGGGGGGTGGAACTCAATGCCTTCGCGCCCAGTCTGGGCATCACCCTCGGGTCGGAAAATGGCCGCATTCGGGAGTATTATGGAACATCTTATGCATCGCCTATCGTTGGCAGCGTCCTTGCGTGCGCGCTCGCGGGTGACCAAATATACCGGAAACTCGCAGGCCGGGCCCGGTATCTTCATGCGCTGCGGCGGCTTCAGGAGATTTCGGTGGGTCTGGACCTGGCCCCCGGGGGGTCTCAAGCGGGAATGCCTTTGCTGCAGCGTTAACGCTTCTATGGTATGAGTCCCCGAAGCGGCTCAGGAGAGTGAAGAAGCAATCAATGAGCGCCAAAATGCGTGAATTCGTAGTGTCGCTCCGTCGCGGAGCTGACATGACGATGGTGGTTCCAAGCGGATCCTTGACGGATGCCGTGAAGGAAACACGCGTCCACATCATGGAAGTCATGCCCACCGGCAAAACCGTGGTCGTCGCCGTCAGCAGCCCGAACGAACTCAAGCTCCTGCGCGCGCGGCTCGACGGCACCTGTCACGTGGTGGAACGCACCATCGGCCATGTGCTGAACGGCAGCTCCTCGGCCGGAGGCTGATCTGCGCCGCGGTCCTCCTCCCGCTACCACCGTCGAAAAGCTCCCTCAGTTCATGCAGGCGAAGCGGAACGGCTGATGCGAGCTTGCCGCAGGCCAAGCACTCGCGCTATCAAATAGCATTGCAACTTTAGGCCATTTCGTAATTCATGTGCACGGCAGCGTTGTCCAGCGCAATTTCGCGGGAGGTTGGATATGATGTCTTCGCCAGCTCCGAATTCATCCGCCATCGTGGTATCGGCCGACGAAATCTCGAGAATTTTCAGCGGTCGCGAGGCGATCGGAAACATCGAGGAAGTCGCGGCATCCGATGACGGGATGTCCGATGTCGAAAAGGCGGCGATCTTCGCCGGCCTCGGCAATACCATCGACAAATTGCGCCGCGCCCAAAAGGCTGCGGGTGCAAAGGTCCTGAGCACCCCGAACGATGCGCGGGCGGCCCGGCTGCAGAGCCTGATCGCGTCCGGCGAAGCGGCCAAGCTGTTGCTGCAACCTCTCGCGAGCGGCGGGTTCGAAGCGCTGTTCGACACGGACGATTGGAGCGGGTGGGCCACGGTCGCGTGGGCCAGACTGACCCATTTCTGGAAACATCCCCTGCCCGTTCCCGGCACCGTCATCCCCGAGCCACTTGCCGAACGGGCGCGCGTGGGGTTGCTCGGCGACTGGGGCACGGGAATGTATGGAGCGCCCTACATCGCCGAGGCGGTACGGACGGACAGCAACGGCTTCGAATTGCTGCTGCATCTCGGTGACGTCTATTATTCCGGGACGCTCGACGAGATCAACGGTCGATTCCTCGCCCTCTGGCCCACCCGGCAGGGAGCCATCAGCCGGGCGCTGAACTCGAACCACGAGATGTTTTCCGGCGGAACGCCGTACTTCACCAGGACGCTGAAGGAATTCGGCCAGCCGAGCAGTTACTTCGCGTTCCAGAACACGCACTGGACATTGATCGGTCTCGACGTCGCCTATCTCGACCACGACATCGACGACGAGCAGGCTTGGTGGGTAAGCGAGGTCGTGCGCAACGCCGGCAGCCGAAAGATCGTCTTCTTCTCGCACCATCAGCTCTATTCCAACATCGAAAAGGAGCAGGGCGATCGCCTGTGGTCGCACGACACGTTCGGGGCGCTGCTGCGCAGCAAACGCGTGTTCGCCTGGTATTGGGGGCACGAGCACAGGTGCACCATTTTCGAAGAGCCCGACCGCCAGTTCGGCATCTACGGCCGCTGCATCGGCCATGGCGGCATGCCGCAGGCGCGCGATCTCACCAGGGGTCTGCCCCGCGCCACCGACCCGCGCTACGCGGCGGCCGATTGGCGCGTATGCGCCGAAAAGACCGTGGGCTCCAACGTGCTCTCCCGCGCCGTCGTCCTTGAAGGCCCGAACCCGTTCATCACCGGCGAGGAAGAAAAATTCACCCCGCACGGCTTCTCCGTCCTCGAATTCGACGGGCCGCACCTTCACGAAGACGTCCGCGATGCGAAAGGCGCGGTCATCTATTCCAGGCAACTTTGCTGAGGTCCTTCCGATGGCGTTCGATCAGGCCAAGCTGCTTGCGCGGGCCCAGCGCGCGCTCGGCGCCAACTCGCCGACCGATGCGGTGCGCAAGGTCCGTTCGATCGTCGGATCGAAGAAAATCCCCGCCAGCGAAAAAGACGCGCAGATCGCAATGGATACCCTGCTCGACGGCAGGTCGCCGACACCGGCCCAGATCTCCGCCCTCGAAATCGTCATCCGGCTGATGCGGCCGGTGGTGCTGACCGCAAACGCCGAGCTCGGTGATCTTCCGGAGACCAGCAACAAGGACCTGCAGCCCGAAGCATTGAAGTCCGCGTGGAGCGAGTTCCGCCGGCTCGTCGCTCCCTGGATCGGCTCGATCGGCCGGATCGAGGATGCGTCGGGCAATCACGTCGGCACCGGCTTCGTCGCCGGCAAGAACATGATCGCGACCAACCGGCACGTGCTTGCGATCCTCACCGCCGGAGGTAACGTGCTTGCGCCCGCGCAAAGCAAAATCTGCTTCAAGCACGAATCAGGCCTGACCAATGCCAGGACCGACTACGTGAACATCAACGGCGTGATCGACCTCCATCCGCGCTACGATATCGCGCTGCTCGAATGCGATGTCGGTGGCAGGGTTTCCCTCGATTTCGAAAGCGCTCTGCCGGAGACCGGTTCGGCGATCTGCACGATCGGATATCCCGGCGAGGACAAGAAGAACAACCCGCTGTTCCTGACGCCGGTCTTCAACGGTGCCTTCGGCGTGAGGAGCGCCTCGCTCGGCGAAACGCTCGATGGAACGGAGGGCGTCGACATCTTCCACGACTGCTCCACCACGAGGGGCAATTCGGGTTCGCCGGTTTTCGCGCTCTCGACCGCGAAGGTCGTCGGAATCCACCGGTCCGGCTTCTTCATGTACCGGAACGAAGCGCTCTCGTCGCACGTGCTCCAAACGATGGGTGGGCCGAAATGAGCCGCCGCGCATTGATTATCGCAATCGAGAACTACCCGCTCGTCAGCGACGGCAGCCTGGATACCGACCTTGAGAGAACGGTTGCCCGCGCACGCCTCTTTCGGTTCTGGCTGACCCGCAAATGGAAGCGCGAGGGCATATCGAAACACGATCAGCACGTCATCTTCTGCTCGGAGCCGAAGGTGATCGGCGGAAGGGGCGCGTCGATCAAAGACCTCACGGATGCGCTGCTCGAGTTGAAGAATCTTGGCCGCAACATGACGGACGAACTATACTTCTATTTCAGCGGCCACGGATTCACTTTCGACAAGAAAATTACCCGATCGAGCATGCTGATCACCGCAGACTTCAGGTCCATGGATGAATCGGGAGGCCAGTGCGCCAACCTCGACTGGATCGTTCTTTGGCTGACGATGAACATGGGCGCCGGACGCCACTACTACTTCATCGACGCCTGCCGCAATCTGTTCGACTCGCGACTCATCCAGCCACCTGATGCTTTGCTAAACAACAATCCGGATACCACGGGAGAGCCCGATTCATTTCTGCTGCAATCGTCACGAGTAGGGGAAGTCGCCCCGGCCGACGGCACCTTCGCGGATGCCCTGCTGGCGGGCCTTGCCGGTCGCGGCATCGCAAAGATCTGGGACCGGTCCGATCCCGACGCGATGGTGGTGCGGTTCGATACGCTCAGGGATTTCGTCAAGCAGCGCATCAACCGCAAGATCCATCAGAACGTCAGCGGAGATGGTGGCGATGCGTCCGGCCTGATCCTCCGGATGAAACCGCCGCCGATGTCCAAATGCACGATCCATCTGGTCGGCGGCGAGGCGGCGGGTACCGCGTTCTTCGAAGGGGAAAGGACTCGCCTGCGCGAGCCGCTGAAGGGCACGTCCGGCCGTTACGACGTACCGCCCGATACCTACCGGATCACGCTCGATCTCGGAGGCCCCAGCACCTCGCCCAAAGAGAAGGTGCTCACGCTGTACGACGATGCCGAAGCGACATTTTCGCTGGATCCCCTGCTGGCCCCGCCGGATCCATCCCTGGAAGCGACGGTCATCACCGTTCCGCCGGACACCTCGCTTACCCTCACCCGGGAAGGCCGGGCGACCCGGACGTTCACGGAAGGGACTCACCGGCACGTGCCGCGTGGCAAATATGGCGCCGTGCTGAGCAACGCCGAAAACCGGGTGATCAGGTCCGACGAGCTCATTCTGACCGGCACCAAACCGGTCGACATCGGCGAATGGACCCGCGGCGCGATCCGCAAGGTGATACTCGATCGATTCCCAAAAGACCCGAATGGCCGCATCCTGCTATCTCCGGCTCTGGAGAGAGCCCTCATCGATACCGATCTCGACATCCTGCTGTCGCTGCTCGGGGCCGCCAAGATCCTCGAAGGCGATCCGCGCGTTCCCGCGAACGAAATCGCACGGTTCCCGCTTGGCGATTTTGCATCCGAGAACGCGGGCTCATCGCCCGTCTTCGTCCTTGGGGCGTTCGAAGATGACGAAACGAAGCTGGAGGTTTCCATCCGCCGCAGCGGGGCGCCGGATTGGAGCCTGGCATCGACATCGGAAATAGAATCGTTACGCGACTTCCGGGCCAGGCCGGACGCGGGTCCCCTCCTCGTATCGTTGAGGAAGGCGGGCGACCCCGTTGCCTACACACTGCAATCCATCGCCCTTCGTAACCGTGTTACCTTGATCACGGTTACGCAAGACAGCGACGGTGGCTTCACGATCGGACAGTACTTCATTCCGCTCGGTCATCTCGCCGCTGAATTCGACTATCCAACCTCCTCCCGTCATGGAGACCCGCTGCTGGACGTGCTGGCCACCAGCCGGATGACGCGCTCCTTCCGCCGGCGCCGCAACGTTTTGAGCGATCTGCAGTTCTATTCCGGCAGGGATCTCGTCGAGGGAAACTGGAAGGATCCGCTGGCGATTCTGCTCGCGGCGTACGAGGCGCTTCGGCGCCGAAGACAAGAGAGCGATCTGCCAACCCTCGTTTCGGCACTGGAGCGTTTTTTCAGCGAGATGCCCGACACGCAGATTCTTGCATCCAGGCTACGCGGCGCCACGCCCCGGCTGGAGAAGGGGCTTCCCATCTTCATGGATGGTTTCGTCGCCGCCGGCGGATCGGCATCCGACCTCCCGACGGGATCCTCACTGGACTACACCTCGATCTGGACCGCGTGGCACGAACTCCCTTCGCGGAAGTGACCGGCACCTCGCGTCAGTGGATTTTTCGCCCGTCCACATACTCCCGGCCTCCAGGAGGACGGCGTCGCCCTGGTGCGCACGACCGATTACGGCTTCCGCAGAATCTTCTCCATCGCCTTCCCTTTCGCGAGTTCATCGACGAGTTTGTCCAGGTAGCGGATTTCCCGCATGGTCGGCTCGGCAATTTCCTCGACGCGGACGCCGCAGACCGTGCCCGTGATCAGGCTTCGCGACGGGTTCAGCTTGGGTGCCTTTGCAAAGAAGGTCTCAAAGTCGGTTTGCTTGTCCAGTTGCGCTTTCAGCGCTGCACCGCGATAGCCGGTCAACCACGCGATGATCTGGTCGATCTCCGCTTTGGTGCGTCCTTTTTTCTCTGCCTTGGCAATGTACAGGGGATAGACGCTTGCAAAGCTCATTGTGTAGATGCGGTGTTTCTTCATGTTGCCAATCCAGCTTCGGTGATTATTCCGATGGTTTGACGCCAAGATCACGCAAGATACGGAGCATGACATCGCTATCGCGCTTGAAGATTCGGGCGGTCGTTTCAAAATCGGCCGGAGGTGTCAGTAGAAAGTTGTTCAGCATCTGCTGGACCCTGGAGTCGGATCCGGCCTGGACCAATAGCGACGAGAGCCGCTCCACGATGTCCTTTGGCGTGCCTGACGGCACAGCAAAGGTGGTGAATGCGCGCGTCTCATAGAAGTCGCCAACGGCGCCCTGCTCGGTGATCGTAGGCGTGTCCGGATGTGGCGGCAGGCGGCTGCCTGTTACGGCGATCAGGTGTCCCGTTCCCGCCTGAATGACGGGTGCCGCCGCGGCATAGCTTCCCGCGGCGCCATCCAGCGTCTGCCCCGCAACGTCATTCCACATCGGCGCCTCGCCGCGGTACTGGATGATTTGAAACTTGATGCCGTACTGCTTGGCCATCGTCTCGATGAGGACGTGCGGCGTGGAACCCACGCCGTACGATCCCCAGTTCAGGCTCCCGGCCTTCCTCGCATATTCGACGAACTCCTGAAGGTTCTTTGCGCCCGTCTTCTTCGCCGCCACCACGGGACCTCCCGTGCCGCTGACCATCGTCAGATAAATGAAGTCTCCTTCGGGATCGTAGGGGAGGTCCTTCACCGTCAGACGATTCTGGATGAGCGACGAAGAAATCGTGCACAGTATCGTGGTGCCATCCGGTTCTGCGCGTTTCGCTTCCGCCACGCCGATGACGCCACCCGCGCCGGCCTTGTTCTCGATGATAACCGGCTTTCCCACCTGCCGCGCCAGGCTGTCCCCGAAAGCCCGCGCGATACCATCCGTCTGGCCGCCCGGCGGATACGGCACGAGAATACGAATCTGGCGCGTCGGCCACGAGGATTGCGCCCGGGTCCTTGCGGACGGGGCACACAACACCGCCGCCGAACCAGTCAGGAACATTCGCCGTGTCAGCTTTTTCATTTCACCAGACTCCGTTTTTCCGGGGGTGTGAGGGCAAAGAGCGCGCCGATAAAGACGAGAACGACAGATGCCGAGATGATGGCGACGGACGAACTGGTGAGGTCGGCCAGCAAGCCCAGCCCCGGCGGCCCAAGCACATAGCCCGCATCCGCCGTCATCCGGTATGTGGTCATCGCCGAAGCATTCATTCCGGCTGGAGCCGCATCGACGACATAGGCTGCCGGCGCGGAACTGCTGATCGAGGCTGCGACACTCCAGACGATGGAAGCCGCTATGAACCACGCGTAGGAAGGCGCGTAACAGAACAGGAGCATCGACAAACCCGTCAGCACCGTTGACGGGACAATGACCGCTTTCCGCCCTACCCGATCGGCGAGCCAGCCGGCCGGATAGGCCGCGGCAAAGCCGAATACGCCGGACACCATCATGGCGAAGCCGATCTCGGCAACCGAAAGGCCCAATGTGGTCGTCGCCAGCAGCGGGATCAGCGCAAACAGCCCACCCGTGCGGACGACTGCGTTCATCAGCGAGATGAGGCTGACGAGCAGAAAGCCGCGATGCGACAATAGCCTCAGCATCTGCCGGACGAAGGGGATTTCAGCGGCCTTGGAAGAAGCCACCGCGCCCGTTTTCGCGGGCCGGGTCTCGCTGACCAGAAACCAGGCAATGGCCGTCGTCAGAAGGCTCGCCACCCCCGTCATCAGGAATGGCGCAGCAAGCCCATAGGCGCCGGCCAGCAATCCGCCTGGAAAAGGTCCGACGCCGAAACCGAACAGAAACGCGGCCTGATAGGTCGCGATGTTTCGTCCGCGCCGGTCGGGTGAACTGATATCGGCGAGGACGATCTGGCCGATCGTCAGAATGATGCCCGCGCCGGCACCTGCGACAACTCGCGCCAGGTTGAATTCGACAAAACTATGCGCTTCGGCGCACCAGAAATTTCCCGCAGCCGAAATGAGGCCGCCGATGGCGAGCACGGGCCGTCGTCCCCAACGGTCTGCAAGTTGTCCTCCGGGCAAGACCGCCACAAAACGCGCGAAACCATATACGGCGACGGCCATGCCGATGGCCGAAGCCGAGACGCCGAACGAGCTTGCGTAAAGCGGCAGCGACGGCACCATCGCGCCGAAGCCAAGCTGGTTTACACCAACGAGAAGGCACATCCAAAGCAGGATCCGGCGCTCGCTCGTCAGTGGCATTGCGCATCGTCATTCATGGCAAACGAGAGTAGCTGCTGTGACCGCCCGCATCAATCCGGCTTGCGGGCATGGTTACTCAGAGTGAATCTGGCAGCTCACTCCGCGGTCAGGCAGGAACGCATGTCAGCCTGACCGCGTCCGCGCCGGTCAAATCGCTGGCCACGAAGATGAAGCGGCGGCCGGGGGCGGGCGAACAACGGCTTGCCGCGGCCAAGCACGACGGGGCGGAAGAAGAGTCGATACTCTTCAATCGGACCAACGCCGGTCCAGCCTCGTGCAGGCCCGGTCGACCCACCCTAATCTCCCCGGCGAGCCGGGCCTTATTGTTACTAGTTGCGGTGAAACAAAATTCGTCACCCGGATGTACAAGAAGGGCGGACCAATGACGGTCCGCCCCTCGTTCATGCACCGATCAAGCGATCAGCCGAGGTGATGTACCTTCTGGAGGCCGTACACCGGGGTGGCAATGCCTTCCATGCGCGCCTTGAGCTGGAGTGAAAGAAACTGCGAATAGTGCCGCGACTGATGCAGGTTGCCGCCATGGAACCAGAGCGCCTCCTGCTGCGTCGGCTTCCACATGTTTCGTTGCTCGCCCTCCCATGGGCCCGGGTCCTTTGTCGTGTTCGAGCCGAGGCCCCAGACCTTCCCGACCTTGTCGGCAACCTCCTTCGAGATCAGGTCCGCGGCCCAGCCGTTCATCGAACCGTAGCCGGTGGCGTAGACGACCAGATCGGCCGGCAGTTCGGTCCCGTCGCTCAGAATGACGGAATGCGCGGTGAGCTTTTTGACGTCGACGCCGCTCTTGAGCTTGATGCTGCCGTTGGCGATCAGCTCCGAAGCGCCGACGTCGATGTAGTATCCCGACCCGCGCCGCAGATACTTCATGAACAGGCCGGAGCCATCTTCGCCGTAATCGAGCAGGAAGCCTGCCTTCTCGAGCCGCTTGTAGAAATCGGCGTCGCGCTCCCGGATCGCATTGTAAACCGGGATCTGGAATTCATGCATGATCTTGTAGGGCAGCGACGCGAAGATCAGGTCGGCTTTCGCCGTCGTCATTCCGGACTGAACGGCCTGCTCGGAATAGAGCGAACCCAGCCCGATCTCCATCAGCGAGTCCGATTTCACGATGTGTGTGGACGAGCGCTGAACCATGGTGACATCGACATCGTTTTCCCACAGCGCCGCGCAGATATCGTGTGACGAATTGTTCGAGCCGATGACGACGGCTTTCTTGCCCTTGTACTTGTCCGGGCCGGGATGCTGCGAGGAATGGTGCTGGTCGCCCTTGAACGCCTCCATGCCTTCGAACTTTGGCATGTTGGCCTTGGCGGACATGCCCGTCGCGAGAACGAGCTGCTTGGGCTTGAGGACTATCTCCTTGCCGTCGCGCTCGACCACCACCGTCCACTCACGGGTCTTCTCGTCGAAGCTCGCTTTCTTGCATACGGTCGAGTTCCAGTAATTGAGCTCCATGACCTTGGTGTACATTTCCAGCCAGTCGCCGATCTTGTCCTTTGGCGCGAACACCGGCCAGTTTCTGGGAAATGGCAGATACGGCAAATGATCGTACCAGACCGGATCGTGCAGGCAGAGCGACTTGTAGCGCTTGCGCCAGCTGTCGCCGGGCCGCTCGTTCTTCTCGATGACGATCGTCGGAACGTTGAGCTGCCGCAAGCGGGCGGCGAGCGCGATACCGCCCTGACCGCCACCGATGATGACGCAATAGGGCTGCCGTGAATGGCCGAGCTCGGCGGCTTCCGCCTCGCGCTCTTCCTTCCATGTCTTGCGGTTGCGATCGGCGCCGTGTTTTGCTCCCATCGGCCGGTCGAAGCCAAGCGGTTCTTCATGGCCCTTGAGTTCGCTCATCGTCGTCAGCAGCGTCCATATCCGGCCATCCTTCATGCGAAGGTGGCCGAAGCCGCGGGCAACGCCGGTCTCGAATTGTATCCAGACTTCGGTGATACCATCGGCCTCGGAAGCACCCTCACCATCGGCGATCTCCCAGTTCGATGGTTTGGTATCCGCAAGCCGCGCCTTGAGCATGTCGCGAACCTGATCCTTGCCCTCCATGGTCTTGATGTTCCAGGTGAAGGTCACGAGATCGCGCCAGTAGCAATCGGTCTGAAACAATTCGACGGCGCGTTCCACGTCGCCGGCGGATAGCGCCTTGTCGAGCGCGTTGAGCAGATCGGAGACTTTTCCGTTTGGGGCCTTGTCGAGCATGATGTCCTCCCTTGTGCCGATGGTGAGCGTACGCTCTTTTCCCGGTTCCGGCGTTCGATGCCGAGGCCGAATTCGCCTCTGCGCGACAAGACAGCAAGCAACGTGCCATTGAGCGGATTCTGCCAAATCTCCTTGCCGCACTTCGGGTTAGACAAACAGCGGCGTTCCCAGCGCAAATGCAGCATGCAACAGGTGTTGCATTCAACAAACCTTGATCGTTGCTGCAATCCGAGTGACAATCGCGAAACAGACAAATCGACAACACAGCGATCCGGGAGGGATCACCGGCGTGATTGCGGAACAAGCCGCTCACATTGACGAACTCGTTCGTGCCGCCGTGGGCCACAAGACCACGCGCGACAGCATCATTCACCAATCATGGCTGCGCTGCGTTTCCGAGCACAAGCTCGATCCGGGTGTTTTGCGCGAGGCGCACATCGTCACCTCGGGACGGCTGCGCGAACATCGCGACGCGATGGACGAATTCCTCCACACCGCGCGGTTCGGCCTGGAGACGCTTTACCGGCAAATTGCGGGGCTTGGATATGTGCTGCTGCTGACGGACGCCAAGGGAATTACCGTGGATTTCATCGGCGATCCCACATTCAACAACAATCTGCGCAAGGCCGGTCTCTATCTCGGCGCCGACTGGAACGAACCGCATGCCGGCACGTGCGCGGTCGGCACCTGCATCGCCGCCCAGGAAGCGTTGACGGTGCATCAGACCGATCATTTCGACGCGACACACATTCCGCTTACCTGCACCGCGGCGCCCGTGTTCGATCCCGACGGGGCGCTTGCCGCGGTTCTGGATATTTCGGCGCTGCGCTCGCCCGAGCCAAAAGACAGCCAGTTCCTCGCGCTGCAACTGGTAAAGTCATTCGCGCACAAGATCGAGAACGCCAATCTGCTGAATCGCTTTCGGCACGAATGGATCGTCAAGCTGTCCGGCTCCGCGGAATTCGCCGATGTCGATCCGGATTTCGTCCTCGCCGTCGACAGTTCGGGCCGCATCATCGGCTTCAACAACCAGGCGCGGCAGTTGCTTGCGAGAGAACTGAGCAAGCGACCGGACATCCGTCTTCGTGCGGCAGGTTTTGGCGTCTCCGACATATTCGAATGCAGCATCGACGAATTGCCCCGTTTTGCGCATTCACGGCCCACCGAACAACGCACGTTGCGGCTTCGAAACAGCGGAACCGCCTTGTTCGCACAGACCTTGCCGCCGCCTGCGAAGACCGCGGCATCCACCTCATTCCGTGGTGACGCCGCATTGCCGGCGCCGCTGCGAAACCTGTTCCGGAGCGATCCGGTGATGCGCGACGTGGTGACGCGCGCGGCAAAACTCATCAATACCCAAATGGGACTTCTGATCACCGGAGAGACCGGCACCGGCAAGGAGCATCTGACCAAGGCGCTTCATTCGGTGAGCGCCCGCGCAGGCAAGCCGTTCATCGCCGTCAATTGCGCCGCGCTTCCCGAGAGCCTGATCGAAAGCGAATTGTTCGGATATGAATCCGGCGCGTTCACCGGCGCGAAAGCCAAGGGAAAGAAAGGACTGGTGCTCGAGGCGGACGGCGGCACGCTGTTCCTCGATGAAATCGGCGACATGCCGCTTTCGTCCCAGACGAGGTTGCTGCGCGTTCTCGCCGAGCGTGAGGTTACGCCGGTCGGACGGACGAAGCCGGTTTCGCTCAACATCCGGGTGATTGCAGCGACGCATCGCGACCTCATCGATCTCGTGAAAGCCGGACAATTCCGCGAGGATCTCTACTTCCGGCTGAATGGCGCGGTTTTCAACCTGCCCCCGCTTCGTCAACGTGCCGATCTCGAATGGCTGATCGACAAGTTGCTCACGCAGTCGGGAGCCAAGCACAACACGGCCTATTCGTTGACGGCCGCAGCGCTGGACGCGTTGCGGAATTATGCTTGGCCCGGCAACATTCGCGAGTTGATCAACACCCTCGATTACGGCTGCGCGCTGTCGAGCGGCGGCACCATCGACGTCGGCGATCTGCCCGATGGAATTGCACAGGCGCAACAGGCAGGGCAACCGAACGCCCGGCCGGTATCGCGGCCCGCAGCGGCTTCGTCAGACCCGGCGGCGGAATTGCTGACCGCACTGCGCAACAGCCGCTGGAATATTTCGCGTGTCGCACGCGAACGTGGCGTCGATCGTTCGACGATCCACCGGCAAATTCTGCGATACCGGATCACAACTCCGAAAGATTTCGTCTGACATCGCAACAGGCGCCACACCTGTTGCGCGGCATGCGTCACCCCGCGCGGGACGATTTCCGCGCCCGGGCTTTGTCCTTTGGAAAAGCCGCTTGAGTTCAAAGGCTTGCGACAAAGCCAAGTTGGCATCGCTCTTGCTGCCCTCCTGCACAGTTCAGGGGCGGGTTACATGCAACAAAGCACAGGCAATCGCTACCGCACCGTTAAGGCTAAACTCATCGATCAAGGGGCTCGTCCTGATCTATGGGCTCACTGTCATTTAACGAAGCTGCTGCACCGCCTGGTCGGCCCGGTCTTCAGCAACATCGGTGAGGCACTCACCTACGGCTACATGGGCGTCAACTGGTCGTTCCTGATTCCAATGTTGTTCGGGTTCGGGCTGGCCGAGCCTTACCTTTGGAAGGGGCAGAAGACGCCGGGGTCATGGGACGATGTTGAATAGACCTCGGAGCGGATCGCACATCGTAGCGGCAAGCCATCTGGCTAGCCAGCTTCCTCCGACTGCTGCTCAGCCTGTTGTCGATCGTGGCTCCCTTCGGGCTGAGGCACGTCAAGGCTATGAGCGCCACGCAGCCGGATGACCGTCTCGATCACGTCGACATCGATCTTCAGCATGTCCAGGTCGCGCGTAAGTTCGCGGACCTCCTGGCCCTTGCGCGCCAGTTCCTCCGAAACGTCCACAGCCATTCTGCGTTCGGTTACGCCGCCGGCCGTATTGACGAACATCTTCGCGCGCAGCCATTCGAGCCGGGCCCGTTGCGTGTCGCGCTCGAACTTCTTCTCCGCATATTGACGCCGCGCGTCGGCATAGGCGGTGACCAACACCTTCTCCGACGCGCTCCACAAGTCCCCGATCGACACGGCCATGTGGTTCCAGTTCCCTGTAGCAGATAGGTTGGCCTGTGCTTTCGCTGCCGGTTGCAGGATTCACGAAAACTATACCAAATTTGCGGAAGAACCCCGGACTTTCCGCCGCCGTTTATCCACGGTTCTCGCGCCATGTGCTAACGGGTTGGCGGGGTAATCGGGGGACCAATGGCCGATCGCAAATTGTCGCAAGGGCAGGCCCCCACGCGGGTAGCTCGTCGCCGTTGGCACGAGGAACGGTTGCTGCGATGCGCCGTCAGGTTGGCCCGCATGGGCTATTGGGAATCGCAGAGTGCCACCGCGACCGATTTCTGGATATCGCCCGAACTCGCTGCCTTCTACGGATTCGAGACGGCCGACGGCTTGATCCCCATCGCCACCGTGCGCGAGCGCTACCTGCCTGAGAGCCGGAAGGTTCTGGAGGCGCATTATGCGGCTTGCTGGGCGGAGGGGCAGCCCTATGCGGTGCGGACGAGGCTCCGCAGTTCCGATGGTCGCCTGCTCGACTGCGTGGTGCATGGCGAGCCGGAATTCGACGCGCTCGGTCAGGTCCAGCGCGTGTCAGGCATTGTCCGCGACGTCACGGAGGAGACCTCCGCGCTGCGGCGTCTGACGGAGAGCGAACAACGGCTGGCCGATTTTGTCAGCACCGCCTCGGACTGGTGCTGGGAGAGCGACGCCGAGCATCGGCTGCTGCCCTACCCCCATTTGCTTGCCGGCAATGCGGCCTTCCAGACGGTAGCCGCCGGCAAGAAGGCACGCTGGGAACTGGCTTATGCGCCCGAGGACAAGGAGGCCATGGCGCGGCACCGGGCCGATATGGAGGCCCATCGCGCTTTCCGCGACTTCACCTATACGTTGATCGGCCAGGACGGGTCGCGCGTCAGTATCTGCACCAGCGGCAAGCCCATCTTCGCCGATGATGGCACCTTTCTCGGCTATCGTGGCACGTCCAGCGATATCACCCAGCTCAGGGCGGCCAAGGCGATGCTCGAGCAGCGCACGCGGGCGCTGGAGGAAGCTCACCACCTCGGCAAAATCGGCACCTGGAGCTACCGGCTGGACACCGGCCGCACGATCTGGGCGCCCGAACTCTACCAGCTTCTCGGCTACGAGCTTGGCGCGTTCGACCCCACTTTTGAGGTCATCAAGCCCTATTTCCTGGGCGACGACGCCGAACGCTTCCGCGACATACAGAAGCGGGTGCTCCACACCCGCAGGACCGAGGCCATCGACCTGCGCTTCGTGCACTCGGACGGCACGGCCCGCGATCTTGCCGTGATCTGCAAGGCGGAGGTCGCCCACGACAACGTCATTGGCATCGTCGGCACGGTGCAGGACGTCACCGAGCGCAAGGAGGCGGAGCGTCAGCTCGAGCAACTCGCCTACAGCGATCCCCTGACCGGCCTTGCCAATCGCGCGCTGTTCACGCGCCGGCTCGCCACCCTGGTCGAGGACTGCGCCCGGGAAGGCCGGGGCGCCGCGCTGCTGCTGATCGACCTCGATCGCTTCAAGGAGGTCAACGACTCCCTCGGCCATGCCGCCGGCGACGAATTGCTGATCCAGGTGGCGGCCGCGCTCCGGCGGGACTTGGGGCCGCGGGCCTTCATCGCCCGGCTCGGCGGCGACGAATTCGCGGTGCTGGCGGAGGGGTGTGGCACGACCGACGACGCTCTGAGCGGGCTTGCCGATCGACTCATCGGCAGGCTGTCCGGCCCCGTCGACCTCACCGAGGGCGAAGCCTCCGTCGGCGCCACCATCGGCATCGCTCGCCTGCCGGAGCACGGCGCGACGGCGGCGAGCGCCATGCGTAACGCGGACCTGGCGCTCTACATGGCCAAGGAGGCCGGACGCGGCCGGGCGCAACTCTTCGAGCCGATCTATGCCCAGGTGGTCAATGAAAGGCTCGATCTCAGCCGGCATCTTCGCCACGCCGTGGACGCCGGCGCCCTGGAGGCCCATTATCAGCCGCAGGTGGACCTGAGGACCGGTCGCGTTACCGGCTTCGAGGCGCTGCTGCGCTGGACCCATCCCGAACGCGGCCCGATCTCACCGGCGGAGTTCATCCCGATCGCCGAAAGCTCCGGCTTCATCGTCGAGCTTGGTTTGTGGGTGCTGCGCGAGGCTTGCCGCCAGGGTCGCGCCTGGCTGGATGCCGGGTTGCCGCGGCGCTCGATATCGATCAACGTCTCGCCGGCGCAGATCTGGAACGTGGACTTCGAGACGACGGTCTCGACCGTGCTGGCGCAGACCGGCTTTCCGGCGGAACTGCTCTGCCTGGAGCTGACCGAAAGCCTGTTCGTGGATCACAACGAGCAGCGGGTCAGTCGCACATTGAAAGCCCTCTCCGGTCTGGGCGCCCGGCTGGCGCTGGACGATTTTGGCTCAGGCTATTCCTCGCTCGGCTATCTGACGCGCCTGCCCTTCGACCTGCTGAAGGTGGACCGGGCCTTTGTGGATGGCATTTCCACCGCGCCCGAGAAGCGCAAACTGCTGGGCGGCATCATCGCCCTGTCGCACGGGCTGGGCATGACGGTGGTGGCGGAGGGGGCAGAACTGCCGGCCGAACTGGACGTGCTCGACGGGCTCGATTGCGACTTTGTACAAGGCTTCGTGTTTTCCGCGCCGGTCACCCCCGACAAGGCCCCGCTGGTGGCCGCCAGCATCGAGCGCGCGGCGAGCCGGATACAGCCAAAACGGAAACGCCTCTAGGCCAGCACTGTCCTGGCAGATTCTTTCTGCCCCCGCCTTTCGTGCATTTGTCGGCAGTCCGGGCATCGCGCGGTGACAGTGCACACATTCGCCGAGTTCGCGCGCTCTCGCATTCGACTAAGTGCACTGTCACCTGCCTGTTCAGCCTAGCCGCCTGCGCTTGGAACGGGTGTGTTGAGCAGTTGTTGCTCCCACAGGAACGCGATGCCGCTGCCTCCGGCATGATGCTTCAATATGTCCGACAACTCGGCGGCATGTTCTGTGCGGGCCCAGTCGCGCTGCCATTCCGAAGCCACCGCCAGCCAAATCATCATGTTCGCGCCGGCCGCGATCATGCGCTGAATGGCGACCGCGTGGGCCTCGACCGAAACGGCGCCTGACGCATCGGTGACGACCGTCACATCCCAGCCTTCGCCAAGAGCCTGGATCGTCGGCATCGCAACGCAGATCTCGGTCCACAAGCCGGCGATGATAAGCTGCTTGCGGCCGGTGGCTTTGACCGCGTCCACCACCTTCTTATCCTCCCAGGACATCTGGGGTCTCGACCTTTAAAGCACGAACGAGGCGAAGCGTTCACGTGGTGGAATAACCGAGATGGCGCGCCGTCTCAGGCGATGATGCGAACTATGTCTACTCCATAGCCTTCCAAGGCGCTTCAAGGCGCCGGATGCGCTGATCGCCTCGCAGCTGGCGGACACCTCTCTATCTTCATCTTCGCGTTGAGAGACGTCGAGCGACTTGGAGCAGATCGCCGGCGAGGCGGAGCATGGACGCGCTGGTCACCAGTTGAAGCGGATGCCGAAGGTGCCGGCGGTTGCGGTCTGGCGGTTGCCACCGCCGTCGAGCGACCAACGGTAGCTGCCCTGACCGTAAAGGCTCACATTGTGATTCACCCGCGCCGTGACGCCGCCGCCGACCTCCAGCGCCGTGTCGCCGAAGCGGGTCTCGATGGCAGGTGAGGGTTGTCCGAAGAACGCGCTGTCATTGCCGGAGAAGGCATGCCAGAGATTGATCCGGGCGTAGGGCTGCCAGAGCGTCCCCCGCTCGTCGCGCCCGGTGTATTGCAGCCTCGCCCCAAGCCGCCCGGTCCAGGCTGTACCCGCATTCCAGCCCACGCTCGAATACTGGTCCTGCGACTGGTCCACCGAGACGCCCTGGTAGACGATTTGCGCCTGCGGCTCGATCAGCCAGGCCTTACCCTCTCCGAAGTGGATCGGATAGCCCGCTTCAAGCGACGCAGTGTACGCCGTCGCATTGGTCGAGATCCCCGCCCCATAGAGAGACGTCGCCTTCGCGTCGTACCAGCTCCCCTGTAACACCCCGTCGACATACCAGCCGCTCGGGCCGAAATGCGTCCAATAGGCGCCCACCGACGGTCCGCTCATCAGCAGCCGGCCCACTTCCAGATTTTGCATCCCCAAGGCGAAGCCCCGCACCGACGGCGAATCGAAATTGGTGTAGGCCGCGTACACGCCGGCGTGGTCCCGGTGGCCGCTGTCCGTTGTCCCCCGCAGGATGTCGAAGCCTGTCTGAAATCCGGTCAAGTTGCTGGTCGCACTCGCATCTGCCGTCCCATTCCAGCGGTTGTTCACCCGTTCCCCGAACACCCGTCCCCAGACGCCGTTCGCATAAGCCCGCGACTCCGGCTGGCCCCGCAGGTTCTCCTCCTCTCCGACACGCTCATGCAGCGTCCCCAAGGTCGAAAGGCCCATCTGCCGGGCGATCGCAGGGATCGGCGCATAAAGCGGCACTTCCGGACGGTACAGCGGGATGCCCGGACCGCCCGGCGTCGTCGGATCCGTCGGTGTATCGATGCGATGGGATCGTAGGAACCAGTCGTTTGGATCCGTGCTGCCACCGCGGAAGAGCTTGTACTCATAGGCGCCGGCGGCGACGCGCTGGCCAAGCGTGAAGGCATCCGTCGTGGTGGCGCCTCCACCGGTCACCTGCACCAGCCGGATGCCATCCGCCACGGTCTGCGCACCCGGACCGCCGGTATTGTTGACGAGCACGGAGGTCGTGCCGCTGGCCCCGCCGCCATTGATCACCAACAGATTGCTCGGCGAATTGTCGGCGCCAAGATAGGTGTTGAAGCCGATGCGGCTACCGGCGCTGCCGGTGTAGTTGCCGACCGTCAGCGCGCTGTAGGCTCCCGGCCGTGCGACGAACTGGATGAGGCCGGCATTGGCCACCGTGCCGGTCGCGTTTGAATCACCGGTGACGTTCCAGGCGCTGCTGGCATCGATTGCGACATTGGTTGCGTTCCGCGCCAGCCCAGTCCAGAGGCTACCCTGCGCGAGCGCCACGTCACCGGTGTTGCCGGCATCGGCCAACAGGTCGCCCGTCCATTGCGATGCGGACAGGTTTGCGCTGACCGTATTGCCCGGGCCGGTCAGCACCAGATTGCCGGTCCAGTTGCTGCTGCCGAGGTTGTAGGTAAGGGTCGAAGGGTCGACAACGATATCACCAGCGAGCGACGCCATCCCGGCAATGTTCAGTGTCAGGTTGCTCGGCGTGCCCACCGCATCCTCGGTCACTTGCGCCAGCAGGAGCCGGCCGTTGACGACAGCCGGGGTGATCGCGGTGCCGCCATTGATCGAGACGATGCCGGTGCCGCCCTGGGCAAGGACGATCGCGCCGTTGGTAGCACTGAGGCTGCCGCCGGTGACCGATACAGTGCTCGGCGCACTACCGCCGAGGTAGATCGCCGCCGATCCGGCGCCGCTGACCGCGACCGCGGTACCAGATGTGGTGAGCGTGCCGCCATTGATGGCGGCGATACCATGCGCGGCATTGCCCGTGGTGGCAACCGAACCGCCGGTGACCTGCACACCGCCTGCGTTGCTGGCCCGGATGCCGGCGGCGGCGTCTCCGGCCGTGGTGACGGCAGTGCGCGTCAGAATAATGGAGCTGCCGGCGTCCTGCGCCTGGACACCGTGGGAGTTCTGCCCCTGCGTGGCGAGCGTGACGTCCGTCGCCGCGATCGCGCCGCCCGCCATCGCGTGCACAGCTATGGCATTGATGTTCGTGGTGGTGACCGAGGTGCCGGACAGGGTGATGCTGCTGCCAGCGTCGGTCGCCCGGACGCCGTCGGCGCCGCCGACCGTGGCAGTATCGGCGCCTTTGGTGGTGATGGTGCCGCCGGTGATCGAGGCCGCGCCGCCTTGACTGACCCTGACGCCGATGGCGCCATCGCCGTTCGTGGTTATTCTGGCGTTCTCGGTCTGCAGCCGACTCCCGACCCCGCTTACATCCGCAGCATGGGCCTCCAGGCCTATCTGGGCGCTAGGGAACTGGAGAACCGGAGGATTACTCCCGGTCGCCCGGTATCCGGTGGTGATCTCGCCGCCCGTCACGATGACCGTGCCTGCGCTGTTGACGAGCACACCGGCGCTGGAAGGGCCTGATGTGCGGTTTATGCTGCCGGTCAGCGTAACCGTGCTGCCCGATCCACTCGCCACCGCGCCGGGTGAATTGGGTTGGTAGGTGAAAATGCCATAGCCTGAGAAGTCGATCCTGCCCCCCGCGTCGGCCCATACACCCGGGCTGTTCGCGCCGTAGGTGGCGGAGCTCGCACCACTGCTGACCTGGATGTTGCTGCCGACTCCCCGCGCGACTATGCCCGGGGAGTCGGTAATGACGGTTATTCCGTAATAATCGCCTGCTGCGATGGCACCGCCATTGAGGGTGATCATTCCTCCGCCGGTGGCTAACAGCCCGACGCTGCGGTTGCCATAGATGTTCACGTAAGTGTTGTTCAGGGCGAGGCTGCCGCCGGCACCTGAGGCGACGGCACCGGCGGCATCGTCGCCGGAACTGAACGTGTTCAAGTTGTTGAGGGTGATCGAGCCGCCAGCATCCGCGAAGGCGGCGGAGGCGCCGACGCCCGAGGTCGTGATGTCGGATTTGGTCAGGTTGATCGCCCCGCCGCTGGCGGCATAGGCGCCATAGGCGCCAGCGCCATTCGTGTAGATGGATGTATAGCTAGCGGTGATCAGCCCCCCGCCATCGGCATAGAGGCCATGGCCACCCGTGCCAGAGGTGCTGATCGTGGCGCCATTCAAGGTGGTACCGATCACGGTGATCACCCCGCCGCCGGTCGCGTACATACCGTAGCCGCTGCCGTTTGCCGTCAAGTCGATCGAGATGCCGCTGTAGCTCCCGGCACCGGAGGCCTCGACCACGGGCGCAGAGTCACCACTTGCCCGCATGGTGAGGGCCGGATCCGAGCAACTACCGAAGGAGATGCTGACCGCAGCCGGCGCAGTTGGGGCGCATTGCGCGAACGCTTGCGCGGAGGACAGCACTGCCATCGTCGTCGCGGCCAACAGGCCGCGATGGCTGGCGGCAGAGCTCGATGGTATCTTCCGCGACTTGCCGACCCGTGCGCCGAAGCTGGGAGCGGCAACTCGCTTCTCCACGTGGTCAGCACGCAACCGGCGGCCCTCCTCCGCGAATCGTCTCAAACCGGGACATTTTGAGAATCAATAATGAACAAGCTGATAAAAAATTTACGTTAGAACAAGGTTACCAAGTTTTACTTTCTCGCGACGTCGCCTCGCCATTGGAAAGAACGCCGAGACTTTGAGAGGAATCGCTCATGAGTGCCGTCAAACGGCTTCATGTTGAGTGGTCCGCCTCCCGAAAACGGCCCTCCCCGAGCAGGAGCTTTTGAGCCTTGATGGATTCCGGCTTTCTGGTCCCATCGCCTTGATCCGGCATCCGACAGTGCTCGATATGTCCCTGCCAATATCACGCCGGGTACGACGTGTTTGACGCACCGGCGGCGCGGAGCGCGCCGATGAGGCGCGGCCATCAGCATCGATCTCTGTCGATCATGCCGTCAAAGTTCCCAGGGCAGCCTCACGTTTCGGGCTGGTCTGACACCGGACCTGCCTTCCCGCAACGGCTCCGCCGACCTTCTTCCCCACGGCTGCGCCGCATAACACGCCTGAAAACTACGGACCGTGCCGCCTGTCCGCTTTGAGGTAGCGGCAGAATCAACTTAAACGGCCGGGATCGATGCGCTTAGCGGTCATTCAATGATGAAAATGCAAAGTCTGGGCAGGGCACGAAATGCACCGCCGAACGCGATTCGAACTCTCTCACAGCCGATTGCCGCCGCTTCTACGCTTCTTCAACGTAAGCTGTCCTTCAATCGCCTTTGCGCGGCAATCGGCGGTGTTCGGCGTTTTTCAATAGGATTGATTTCGGAATATATGGCGCGCCACGCCGGGCGAAGAATAGCCCTCTGTTAAGTTGCACCTTTGCCGCGATAGATCGTACTGAACAAGCCTGGCGCGAGCGCTAGGCAATATGGAAAATAAGAGAGGTCGGCATCGTCCTTGAAACTCAAGGCGTTTGCTGATAATGGCCGTGCGTCGAAAATGGTGGACCGGTTTGGTGAGCCCCGGTCAACCCGTAGCGCGAGCTGAGGGTCTCGATCCAGCCCCTGATGGGCCGCGGACCACGACGAAGGCGGACGTGTGTCGTCTTCGTGGGATCGCGTGGGAAAATCGAAGCAATCCGACTGAAGACAGCATTCGTCCTTCGCCGTGCCTGCGGCACCATGTTTGAAGGACTCACCAACTATGGAACGAACATCCGTCATCATCATCGGCGGCAGCCTTGTCGGGCTGTCCGCCTCGCTCTTCCTCGCCTGGCGGGGCGTGCCTCATATTCTCGTCGAAAAGCATAGCGGCAGTTCGCCGCATCCGCGCGCGATAGGCTTCACCGAGACCAGCCTCGAACATTTCCGCGCGGCCGGCATCGCCGATCACATCCCCCAGGTGCCGGCCGATATGCGCCTGCGCCGGGTCAAGGCTGCCAGCCTGACTGGCGAGAGGCTGGAAGAGACCTACTGGACTCCGGAGAAATGGCCCAATCGGAGTGCGGTCGACCTGTCGCCCTGCACCGGCGCGGCTATCGCACAGGACAAACTGGAGCCGATCCTGCGCGAGGCGGCGCGTGATCGGGGTGCCGACATGCGACTCGGCGTCGAAATGGTCTCGTTCGCGCAGGACGACAGCGGCGTCTCGGTCCGCCTGCGTCCGCGCGATGGCGCACTCGAATACGAGATCGCCGCCGACTATATGATTGCCGCCAGCGGCGCAGACAGCACGATTCGCGAGATGTTGGGCATCACACGCAGCGGTGTCGGTCATCTGCGCACCTTGCGCAGCGTTCTGTTCCGCTGCCCGGCAGCCGATGCGGCGCTCGCTTCCGGCTTCCAGCAATATGAGATCGAGCAGCCCGATCTACGCGCCTTCCTTACCACCTATGGCGACAGCCGCTGGGTGCTGATATTCGACGACGACCGCGAGCGGAGCGAGGCGGAACTGCGCACGGCGGTCCTGCGGGCGCTCGGCCGCGAAATGGAGTTCGAGATCATCACCACCGGTCGCTGGGAAATGGCGGGCCGCATCTCCGACCGTTATTCGCTGGGCCGCATCTTCCTTGCCGGCGACGTCGCGCACCAGTTGCCGCCGACGCGCGGCGGGTTCGGTGCCAATACAGGAATCGATGATGTTTGGAACCTTGCCTGGAAACTCCAGTGGGTGCTGGCCGGAACGTCCATGCCGCACCTGCTCGACACCTATGACGCCGAACGCCGCCCGATCGGCTGGTTGCGCCATCAGCAGACCTTTTCGCGGCCAGATTACGCGAAGTGGGTCGATGCCACGTTCGAGCCCGATCGGCTGTTCGGCGACGACGCGATGGAGTTCGGCCAGTTGGTGCGATCGTCGGCGGTAATCGGCGCTGGTGACGACCTTCCTGCGGCGGCATCGCCGACCGTTTGGGCTGGCCAGCCGGGCACACGCGCGCCGCACGCCTGGATTGGGCGGGGCGGCGAGACGATCTCGACGCTCGACCTGTTCGGCAAGGACTTTATCCTTATGACCGAGGACCAAGCCTGGCTGGCTGCCATCGGAGGCTTGCCGATCAAAGGATATTTGGTCGGATTCGATATCGTTTTCCCGGAGGGAGGTGCCTTCGAGACCCGTTTCGGCATCTGCGGCAAAGGCGCAACACTGATCCGGCCCGATGGCATCGTTGCCTGGCGCACCGATAAGTCCGCCGATGTCGGAGAGCTGCGCCGCGTCATCGCGCAAGTCGTCTCGGAAAGGGCGCGTTAGAACGGCGATCGCCTCAACAATCTCAAGTGGCGACCGCGCGGGTCTGAAAGGGCGCGCGGTCACCGCCAACTCACCGCGTTGTACGATAGCGGTTGATCTGGCGGTCTCGCCCGGCATCACTCGCAGCAGGCACGCAATGGGAAAGCAAGGCGGTTGAGATCAGTGGCGACGGTGCGTTGCTTTGGGTTCGGCGACGACAGTGCGAACACAGTCGAGGCGCTGAAATGACTTCGTCGTCTCTCGCGCCGAGATCCCCTTCATGATCACGGTGCGCACTTGGGCGGCCTTCGATGATAGAAAACCCTGTCGCCTTTTTAAGCGAGGGGTGACTCCAACCACGCTTAGTGGGGAAGTCTGCCGTCGATGCGAGCCCACAACTTGGCCGCACGCTCCTCCCGATCCTTCTTGCGGAACTCGGTCTCTGACCGCTCGAACTTCGCCATTTCCGCTTCAACGGCGCGCATGAAGGCTTCATGCTGCGTCCCAGCAATTTGCGTGTGTTCCATCGTGGCACCTAACTTCAGCTGGCCGAGCACCTGACCCTATCTGATCGGCCGAAACCGGAAAAGGTTCATGACGCTTTATTCCCGCGAAAGGACCCTACCAAGAATGTCGGTGCCAGTGTTGAGCCAAGTCAAATGCGACTCTCGGCGGTGATCTGGTTGTTAATGGCTTTGCGCTGTCAGACCGGGATGGCCGACGATCAATCAACTATAGCTATCTTGCGACGCGCTTTCGATAAAGTGCTTCTTGACGCGCGGTTTTGTGATCGAAAGTCGGCTTCTGCCCTCGAAATCGCTGAACATCCGCTACGGACCGCAGCGGATGGGGAACGCGACCTTTTTCCGATTGAAATCTTCGGCTTTCAAGAAGGCCACGCCGTTGCCTGACCAGACCGCATAAGCGCCGTGGGCGGCTGGGACGTCAGCCACAATCTTGGACCTGAGACATTGAAAAGGGAGGCGACTCCCTCCCAGCCCTCGATCTCGGCAAAATTGGCCCATACGCGCCATGTCCGCTATTCGCCCGGTAGGCGACCGGACCGCGGGCATCACGGAACGGCAGTTTTGTGCCAAGGTTGAGACGTGCGCGCGCGTAGCAAAACCCGAAAATTTACGGGGGTCTGCCAGTTTCCGATAGCGAAACCCACCGAACCTTAAGAGGCCTTGCCTAAAAGCTGCGCAACAAATCCTGGCTAGGCCTTTGGATGGGAGCAGTTATGAGCATTCAAGGGTTGTCGGGGATTGCGGGAGTAATGCGCTTTGGCTTGCGTGCTCAAATCCTTTTACTGGGGATCACAGGTGTCCTGGTCGTCGGTGCAATCTATCTGGTCGGGCTGCAGATTGAAAACAGAAGCCAGCGGATAGCCGACCGCTTCGCGGCGCTGGAGTCGACGACCGCGAAAGTATCAGAAGGACTGCTTCAGGCACGCGAGGTTCCGACGGAATTCCTCCGCAAGCCGGACGTCAGGAAGATAGTTGTTCACGATGAACTCGTGAAAGCAGCGGTCGACCAGCTTTCAGATATTGAAGCGACAGCCTCCATGTTGCCGGAAGGCGATCCATTGCGGCAATCGCTGTCGTTTCGAGCGGTCATCACCAGTTATACCACCCGCTTTTCCAATGTGGCTTCAGCGCAGAAGCTGATCGGTCTTAATGAGAATGATGGCTTGCAAGGTAAGCTGAGGTCCGCCGTACACTCGGTGGAAAGCAAGCTCAAGACCTTCGATCAGCCTCGGCTTGCGGTCCTCATGCTGATGATGCGGCGGCATGAAAAGGACTTCATGCTGCGCAATGACGAGAAGTATGGCGACGAACTGGGCAAGCGTTCCAACGAATTTCTGACAGAGCTTTCGGCGTCGGATTTGCCTGAAGCGTCGAAGGCCGAAATCGTCAAGCTGGTGCAGAGTTACAAGGCGAGTTTTCTGGCGTTCATGGCAGGTCAGAGCACCTTGACCGAAGAGGCCGAAGACCTCGCACAGATTTACGACCGCCTGCGGCCGGCATTGACGGCTGTCCGAAAGTCCGCCGATGAGCGGCTCGAGATCGTCAAGACCGACTTGGCCGGGGTCCAGCGCGCCGTTGTCTGGTCAATCTGCATGACTGTGCTGGTCATGATGGCGGCAGCGTTGCTGTTCGGACGTCGGCTGACGCGCCCGCTGATTAACATGGTTGATGCTATGGAACATCTGGCGCGGGGAAATCTGGATTGGGTCATAGAACGCACCAATCGCCACGACGAGATCGGCAAGATGTCGAGTTCGTTGTCCGTATTTCAAGGCAAGCTGCTTGAGAATCGGCGATTTGCGGCCGATCAGGAAGAAGCCAAAGGCGCGGCCGAACGTGATCGCCGGGATACCATGCTCAGGATAGCTAATGACTTCGAGCAGGCGGTAGGCAGAATTGTGGAAACCGTTTCGGCGGCGTCGTCCGAAATTGAAGTTGCAGCCGGCAGCCTGACAAAAACCGCAGAAGCGACGCAGGGACTGTCGGCGACCGTTGCCGCAGCATCGGAGCAATCGTCTGCGAACGTGCAGTCCGCGGCGGCGGCTTCCGAGCAGATGGTTTCGTCGGTCAATGAAATCGGCCGTCAGGTGGAGGAGTCCCAACGGGTGGCGACGGCCGCGGTCGCGCAGGCCGACCAAACCAAAGCTCGTATCGCGGAACTGTCCCATTGCGCCGAGCGCATCGGCGATGTCGTGAAGTTGATTTCAGCTGTCGCCGCGCAAACCAATCTACTCGCATTGAATGCCACCATTGAGGCCGCCCGCGCGGGCGAGGCTGGCAGAGGCTTTGCGGTAGTCGCGACCGAGGTCAAGGCGCTGGCCGCACAGACCGCGAAAGCGACGGAAGAAATCGGTAAACAGATCGCGCAGATGCAGTCGGCAACCGAGCATTCAGTAGGTTCAATAATGGAAATCGGCCAAACGATCGAGTCGATTTCACGGATTTCCTCCGCAATCGCAATCTCCGTCGAACAGCAGGCTTCAGCTACTCAGGAAATCGCTTGTAATGTTCAGCAGGCGGCTGTCGGATCGCAGCAGGTGTCGAGCAACATTTTCGAGGTGAGCCGAGGCGCGTCCGATACCGGGTCAGCCGCTGAACAAGTTCATGGCGCTGCTATCGCACTGTTGAACGAGAGCAACCAACTCAAAACTGAGGTCAATCAATTCCTAAGATCGGTCCGCAGGAACTGACCTGCGTTCGGATGTCCCGTAAACGCGTCTACAGAAAGCCTTTTGGTCTTGATTAGGGGCCGGACCCCAATCGTTCGCTCACAGTTACCAGTGAGTAGTCGAGTGGCCTTGGTCACATGAGAGACGGGAATGATGAGGCTATGATGAACGGGAAGAGCCGGGATGCCTTTGCCCATCAGGTGATAAATCGCGTTCGTCACACCACGCTTGGCGTAGTGCTTGATCATCTCCGAAGGCCACGGGTCTGGGAGCTTGCCAGTACCCAACATGGCGGACGCGTAGCGCTTTACGATGCCACGTTTGCCAGGAAGGACACGCTCATATGGATCACCCTTCGAGAGAGTCCAACGCCTCCTCAAGCAACGCATGGAAAATGGACACGCGCTCCTTGGAAGCGCTCATGACCCTTGCGGTTGCGTCTTGCCGCCCCTTCGGCACTCTTCGGGGTACATGGTAGTTGCCACGCTCGTTCTTGATCAGTCCCATTCCAACATGCATCGTTGACCCCACCGCTTGATACCTGTGCGGCAGGACGAAGCTATTGAGCTATCGAGTTATTCCCAAAAAGAAGGGGCTTCTGATGGAAATGGCGCGCCCGAAGAGATTCGAACTCCTGACCCCCAGATTCGTAGTCTGGTGCTCTATCCAGCTGAGCTACGGGCGCGTTTTTCGCTAGACACCGTGGGCCAAGCGCCCCGATGCATCCGAGAGTGGTTCGGAAACGTCGCGAAGAGCGCTTTAGCTACCCGCTCCGGCCCGGATTGGCAAGCGCCGGAACGCGGGTTCTGACAAGCGATTTGGCGGGGGGGGGTAACCCGGCCGGATCGGCCATAAAATGCAGCAGATAGAGTTGGTTACGCCCGCGCCCGCTCGTTGCGGACGCTCTGCAGTTCCACCGGGCGGTCGGGAATCGAGATCCGGAAGGTGGCGCCGATGGTGCCTTCGACCAGATGGATATCGCCGCCATGGGCGCGGACCAGCTCGGCGGCGATCGCAAGGCCAAGGCCGCTGCCGCCGGGCCGGCCGGAGCTCTGGAACGCTTCGAACAGATGTTCGCGCGCGCGCGCCGGCACGCCTGGGCCGGTGTCGGAAACCTCGATGATCGCGACTGACCCTTCGCGGCGGCCGGTGATGCGAATCTGCAGGGCCGCCGCGTCGTCCTTCGGCCGGCTTTCCAGGGCCTGCGCGGCGTTGCGCACCAGGTTGAGCAGCACGCGGAACAGCTGATCGGGATCGGCGTCGACGGTGAGCCCGCGTTCGATCGCGCTGATCCAGGCGATCGAGCCATCGGCGGCAAGGCCCGCCGATTCGCGCACCTCGGCCACCACAGGCTCGACCAGGATCATGCGGCGGACGGGGGCAGCCTCCTGCACCCGGCCATAGGACAGTGTCGATTGGCAGAAGTCGATGGCGCGCTCCAGCGAGCGCATCAGTTTCGGCGCAAAGCGCTGCACCCGCGGATCGGGCACGCTGGCGAGTTGGTCGGACAGCAATTGCGACGAGGCCAGCAGGTTGCGCAGATCATGGTTGATCTTGGAGACCGCAAGACCGAGGGCGGCAAGCCGGCTCTTCTGATGCAGCATCGAAACCAGGTCGCGCTGCATGTCGGACAATTCTCGCTCGGCGACGCCGATCTCGTCGCCGCGCTGGCTCGGCACGATGATGCGCGCCGAGCTTTCCGGGTTTTCGTGGAAGCCGACCAGGCTCGCGGTGAGCCGCCGCATCGGCCGCACGAACAGATAATGCAGCGCCAGATAGACGAGACCCGCGGTCAGCATCGCGATGCCGAGCGACACCAGCAGCACATTGCGCGAGAAGCGGTACATCGCCTGCCGCAGCGGTTTTTCGTCAAACACGACTTCGATGAATTGCGCCCCGCCCGGCGCCGGCCCCACCAGGCGGATGGTATGGTTGCCGGTCTCCAGCATGGTCTCGAAGGAATCGACGATCGCCGACCACACGGTCAACGTCCGCATGTCGATGTCGTGGTCGATCGCGGCCGGCAGATCGGCGCTGGCGAGCAGGCGCCGCTGCTGCCCCATCTTGATCGCGACCGCGCGGGCGCCGACGCTCTTGAGGATCTGCCGCGCCAGCGAATCCGGGACCATGCCGGATGGCGCGGCGTCCAGCACCAAGGCTGCGGTGTTGGCCGCGGCCAAGCGGTCGTTCAGCCGGTTGATCCGGAAGTTCGCGATCGTCGGCACGTACATCATCAGGCCGGCAATCATGACGAGGGGGATGGTCAGCAGCAGCAGCTTGCCGGACAGGCCGAGCCGGCGCGGCGCTGGCCGCGGCGCTTCAATGATGGGCTGGTCGTCGGTCGCTGACACCACTATCCGCCTTGATAACCCTGTTTTTCCCGGCCGGACCTCAGGACCGGCCTCATTGCCGCTGCCCGCACGCTGATTTGCGAGGATGCGTTCCGGCCCCCGGACCGGTCAAATTACCGATCGCTAATGTCGGCCCGCCCCGATGTAAGGGGCGAACGGCCTTTTCGCTGCTAAAAACCCCGCGAAAACAATAATATTCGTTCCAATTGCGTTATTTTCGAGAACCTCGATTGCGGCACCGCGCAACATTGACGAAAACAGGTCGCTCCCGTATAAGCCGCGCAATTGTCCGCGATGGCCCGGTCTGACCGGGGGCGGCTCATTTGGGGCCGTAAACGGCCCGTTTGGGCCGGCCAGCATCTCCGGACTTACCTTCAATTCAGCGGCAAATCGCGATTTAGCGGCAGCTTGCCAGGTTAGCGGAGAACTACCCGTGAAGCGGACTTATCAACCCAGCAAACTGGTGCGCAAGCGCCGTCACGGCTTCCGCGCCCGTCTCGCCACGACCGGCGGCCGCAAGGTTCTCGCCGCGCGCCGTGCGCGTGGCCGCAAGCGTCTGAGCGCCTGAGCCGGGCCTCCCGGAGAAATTCCTTATGGATCGGCTGAGGCAGCGGGCGGACTTCCTCGCCGTTGCCAATGGCGCGCGAGTCAACAGCACCGCCTTCGTGGTGCAGGGGCGTCGGCGTGACGATAATGGCCCGATCCGGATCGGTTTCACCGTCACCAAGAAGAACGGTACCGCTACCGAGCGCAATCGCATCCGGCGCAGGCTTCGCGAACTGGTGAAGCGGCTGGACGTCATGCCTATGCGACCGCACCATGATTATGTGCTAGTCGGGCGGCGCGCGGCGCTGCATCGCGACTTTGCGACCATGCTCGACGATCTTCGCCAGGCGCTGCTTCGCCTCGACCGGCAGCCAGCAAAATCGGCCAAGGCGGCTTCGGACAAGGCACTTTCGAATAACGACGACGGCGCGAGCCGGAACCCGAATTGAATGACGAGACCTTGAAACGATGACCGACAATCGCAACACCATCCTCGCCGTCATTCTGTCCGGCCTCGTGCTGATCGCCTGGCAATATTTCTACAACGTGCCGCAGATGGAAAAGCAGCGCGCGCAGCAGCAGACCCAGGCCGAACTCGCCAAGCCTTCCCCGCAAGGGGCCCCCGGCAGCACCACCCCGCAGCCCGGCACGACGCCGTCGACGCCCGCCACCGCGGGCCAGCCGGCCGCGATCGTCAGCCGTGAAGCGGCGATCGCCGCCACCCCGCGCGTCAAGATCGACACGCCGCGCCTTGTCGGCAGCATCTCGCTGAAGGGCGCCCGCATCGACGATCTCTCGCTGGTGAAATTCCGCGACACAGTCGATCCCACATCCCCGGCGGTTGTGCTGTATTCGCCCTCGAATACCGCAAGCCCCTATTACGCGGAGTTCGGCTGGGTTCCGGCTTCCGGCTCGACCGCGCGCATCCCCGACCAGAACACGGTCTGGCAGCAGGAAGGCTCCGGCGCGCTGTCGCCGACCAATCCGGTGATCCTGAAATACGACAATGGCGATGGCCTCACCTTCCGCCGCACCATCGCGATCGACGACCGCTATCTCTTTACCATCCGCGATGACGTGACCAATGTCGGCACCGCGCCGGTCACGCTTTATCCGTTCGCGCTGATCTCGCGCCACCACACGCCGCAGGTGTCGGGCTACTACATCCTGCACGAAGGCCTGATCGGCTATCTCGGAGCCGACGGCCTGCAGGAATACGGCTACAAGAAAATCGACGACGCCAAATCGGTCGCTTTCAACGTGACCGACGGCTGGCTCGGCATGACCGACAAATACTGGGCGTCGGCGCTGCTGCCGGACACCACCGCCAAGCTGCAGGCGCGTTTCTCATCCAATCTGGTCAACACGGTTCGCACTTACCAGACCGACTATCTGCAGGATCCGCAGACGATCGCGATCGGCGGCACCGCCAGCAGCAATGCGCGGCTGTTCGCCGGCGCCAAGGAAGCCAGCGTCGTCGGCATCAACTTCCCGTTCGCCGGCCTCGGCGGCTACAACAAGCAGCTCGGGCTCAACCATTTCGACCTCCTGATCGACTGGGGCTGGTTCTACTTCATCACCAAGCCGATGTTCCTGGCGCTCGATTACTTCTTCCACCTGTTCGGCAATTTCGGCATCGCCATCCTGCTGGTGACGGTGCTGGTGAAGCTGCTGTTCTTCCCGCTCGCCAACAAATCCTACGCCTCGATGGCGAAGATGAAATCGGTGCAGCCGCAGCTCGCCGCGCTGAAGGAGCGCTATCCCGACGACCGGCAGAAGCAGCAGCAGGAGATGATGGAGATCTACAAGAAGGAGAAGATCAACCCGATCGCCGGTTGTCTTCCCGTCGCCTTGCAGATTCCGGTGTTCTTCTCGCTCTACAAGGTGCTGTTCGTCACCATCGAAATGCGCCACGCGCCGTTCTACGGCTGGATCAAGGACCTCTCGGCGCACGATCCGACCACGATCTTCAATCTGTTCGGGCTGATCCCGTTCGATCCGATGGTGCTCGGACCGCATATCGGCCCATATCTGATGCTCGGCGTCTGGCCGATCATCATGGGCATCACGATGTGGTTCCAGATGAAGCTGAACCCGACGCCGCCGGATCCGACCCAGAAGATGATCTTCGACTGGATGCCGCTGATCTTCACCTTCATGCTGGCGGGCTTCCCGGCGGGTCTCGTGATCTACTGGGCCTGGAACAACCTGCTGTCGGTGCTGCAGCAGAGCTACATCATGCGCAAGAACGGCGTGAAGGTGGAGCTGTTCGACAATCTGAAGGCGACGTTTGCCAGGAAGCCTGTCGAGAAGGCCGCCGAGAAGACCTGAATGACCGCCTGTTCGTAAGAACGCGAAGATCTCTCAAGTCGTCATGCCCGGGCTTGTCCCGGGCATCCACGTCTTTGGGTCAGAGAAAGCAAGACGTGGATGGCCGGGACAAGCCCGGCCATGACGGAAAATGGAAAGCCTTCGCATGACCGCGGAAACCGATGCGGAGCTGATCGAAGCGGGCCGAAAACTGTTCGCCGGCGAGTGGCAGTTCGTCTGGGCCTCGCCCTCGATCGAAACCCTGCCGCCGATGGCCGGCGTGGAAGTGGCGTTTGCCGGCCGCTCCAATGTCGGCAAATCCAGCCTGATCAATGCCCTGACCGGCCGCAACGCGCTGGCGCGCACCTCGCACACGCCGGGCCGCACCCAGGAACTGATCTTCTTCGAAGGCCCCGAAAATGCCGGTCTGCGGCTGGTCGACATGCCCGGCTATGGCTACGCCTCGGCGCCGAAGACCAAGGTCGCGTCATGGACCAAGCTGATCCATCAATTCCTGCAGGGACGCGCCACGCTGGCGCGGGTCTACGTGCTGATCGATGCCCGCCACGGCATCAAGGACGTCGACCGCGACGTGCTGAAGACGCTGGATAAGTCAGCGGTGAGCTATCAGGTGGTGCTGACCAAGGCGGACCAGGTGAAGCGGGCCGAACTCGAACAGCACATCGAGGAGACCACCACCGCGCTCGCCAAGCATCCCGCCGCGTTCCCGGACGTGCTGGTGACCTCTTCGCGCGATGGCAGCGGCATGGCTGAATTGCGCGCAGCGATGGTCCGCCTGCTCGGCGAGCGAAGCTGATGTCACGCGCCTGTCGCATCCTGATCGTGCTCGCCGCCATCATGGGCGCCGACGGCGTCGTGCTGGCCGCGGTATCCGCGCATCAGGCCGATGCGTCGCGGCTGGCTTCGGCGTCATCGATGCTGCTGTTTCATGCGACGGCCGTGCTGGCAGCCGCAGCCCTGGCCGAGCGCGGCATCATCCATGCAAGAATCGGGATCGTGGCCGCGTTCGGCTTCGTCATCGCCGCCAGCCTGTTCGCCGGCGACCTGACGCTGCGGCAATATGCCGGCCACGGCCTGTTTCCGATGGCCGCACCGACCGGCGGGACGCTGTTGATCGCAAGCTGGCTGGTGCTGGCGGTGTCAGCGGCCTGGCCGAGACCCCAGTAAACAGCTCCATCCGGGCTGCGGAATTGCGCTGTCCCACTTTGCGCGCTGCCCGCCAATCAGCTAGAACCCGGCCCGACATCTGGAAATGACGAGAGCCGCCTCATGACCGACTCGCAACATATCAGCCCGCTCGATCAGGCCCGCATCCTGTCCGAGGCGCTGCCGCACATGCAGGAGTATGACGAGGAAACCATCGTCATCAAATATGGCGGCCATGCCATGGGCGCCGAAGATCTCGCCAAGGCTTTTGCCCGCGACATCGTGCTCCTGGAGCAGACCGCGATCAATCCGGTGGTCGTGCATGGCGGCGGGCCGCAGATCGCCACCATGTTGAAGCGGCTCGGCATCCAGTCCGAATTCGCCGCCGGCCTGCGCATCACCGATGCGGCAACCATCGAAATCGTCGAGATGGTGCTGGCCGGTTCGGTCAACAAGCAGATCGTCGGCTATATCAACGAGGCCGGCGGCAAGGCCGTCGGCCTCAGCGGCAAGGACGGCAACATGGTGAAGGCGTCGAAGACGACGCGCACCATGGTCGATCCGGATTCCAACATCGAAAAGGCCGTCGATCTCGGCTTCGTCGGCGACCCCGACAAGGTCGATTTGACCTTGTTGAACCAGTTGATCGGCTATGAGCTGATCCCGGTGCTGGCGCCGCTGGCGACCTCACATGACGGGCAGACGCTCAACGTCAACGCCGACACCTTTGCGGGCGCCGTCGCCGGCGCGCTGAAGGCCAAACGCCTGTTGCTGCTCACCGACGTCCCCGGCGTGCTCGACAAGTCCAAGAAGCTGATCCCCGAACTCTCCGTCAAAGACGCGCGAAAACTGATCGCCGACGGCACGATTTCAGGCGGCATGATCCCGAAGGTCGAGACCTGCATCTATTCGCTGGAACAGGGCGTGCAGGGCGTCGTCATCATCGACGGCAAGACGCCGCACGCCGTGCTGCTGGAATTGTTCACCAATCAGGGGACCGGCACGCTGATCCACAAGTGACCCGCGCGAACTTCCCGCCGCCGATGCCCGCGCGCCGCTTCCGCGCAAGAATGCGGCGGTATGGGAGGCGCACCGTCCTGGCGCTGCCGGCGGCGGCGATCTCGCTGTTCATCTCGTCATTGCCGGCGCTGGCCGATCTGAAACTCTGCAACCGCATGAGCTATGTGGTGGAGGCCGCGATCGGCATCGACGAGAAATCGGCGACCGCCACGCGCGGCTGGTTTCGTATCGATCCGGCCGCCTGCCGTGTCGTGCTGCAGGGCGTGCTGACCGCGGATCGGATTCTGCTGAACGCGCGCGCGCTCGGCGTCTACGGCGCGTCTCCGATCCCGCAGAGCGGCAACGACACGCTGTGCGTCGCGCCGCAGAATTTCGTGATCGCCGCGGCGCGCCAGTGCCGGACCGGACAGACGCCGGCGCCGTTCACCCAGATCACGCCGACCCGAACCGATGACGGCAATCTGGTCGCCTATCTTGCCGAGGACAGCGAGTATGACGACGAACAGGCGCGCCTTGCCGGCATCCAGCGCTTGTTGGTGATCGCGGGCTACGACGCCGCCCCGATCGACGGCGTCGATGGGCCGAAGACGCAAGGCGCGCTCGCCGCATTCCTGAAAAATCGCGGGCTCAGCTCCGACATCGTGCAATCGCCGAACTTCTTCGCCGCCATGATCGACGCCGTTCAGTCGCCGTCCACGACAGGCCTCACCTGGTGCAACGATACGCCGCACAAGATCATGGCCGCGGTCGCCACCGACGACGGCAAGGCCGTGACCAGCCGCGGCTGGTACCGGATTGATCCCGGCAAATGCCTGCACCCCGACGTGACCGGCCAGCCGAAGCAGGTGTTCAGCTTTGCCGAAGCCGTCGACAGCGAGAACCGGACCATCACCGTCAAGGACAGGCCGCTGAACTGGGGCGGCACCACGCAGCTTTGCACCCGCGAGAGCAAGTTCGAGATCAACGAACAGGGTGATTGCGGCAGCCGCGGCCTCAGCCCGATCGGCTTTGCCGCCGTCGACATGTCGAGCGGCGGCAAGACGCTAAGGTTTGCGATGCCATGATGGGTTTCCGCTCATCGTCGTCCCGGCGAACGCCGGGACCCATAACCACTGCATTGAATTTCGGGGCCCTGACGGCGCCACAAGCAAAGGTAGCTCACCGTGCACACCAATGAACGACACGGCGCATGGGTCCCGGCGTTTGCCGGGACGACCGTGAGAGGCGAGTCATGAACACACCCCGCACCTTCAACCACATCGACACCTGGGTGTTCGACCTCGACAACACGCTGTACCCGCATCACGTCAATCTGTGGCAGCAGGTCGATGCCCGGATCGGCGAGTTCATCAGCGCTTATTTGAAGATTTCGCCAGAACAGGCACGGGTGATCCAGAAGGATTATTACCGCCGCTACGGCACCAGCATGCGCGGCATGATGACCGAGCATGGCGTGCATGCCGACGATTACCTCGCTTATGTTCACAAGATCGATCATTCGCCGCTGCAACCCAATCCCGCGATGGGAGCTGCGATCGCCAGGCTACCGGGGCGCAAGCTGATCCTGACCAACGGTTCGACCGACCATGCCGGCGCGGTGCTGGAGCGGCTCGGCATTGGCGGCCATTTCGAGGCGGTGTTCGACATCATCGCCGCCGAACTGGAGCCGAAGCCGGCGCCGCAGACCTACCAGAAATTTTTGCGGGTGCACGGCGTCGATCCCCGGAAGGCGGCGATGTTCGAGGATCTCGCGCGCAATCTCGTGGTACCGCACGAGCTCGGCATGACCACGGTCCTGGTGGTGCCCGATGGGGCCAAGGAAGTGGTGCGCGAGGATTGGGAACTGGAGGGCCGGGATGCGGCCCATGTCGATCATGTCACCGATGATTTGACGGGGTTTTTGCAAGGGCTTGGTGACCCTCTTCGCCGTCCCGACGGAGGCCGGGCCCCGTAATCCCGGTCATCTATCGTTGAAAGAAGCCGCCGACGACTGCCCTTCCCTATAACCGCTGCGGGGTATGGGTGCCGGCTCAAGGCCGGGACGACGAGAGGGCAAGCCTTGACTCTCCTCCGCCAAATCCCGAAAAAGCCTTTCAATTCACGCTCCAACTACCCAATTGCTCCGAGGAATCCCCGATGTCCCTGTCCGCGCTGGAATCCACCGTCAACACCGCGTTCGATGCCCGCGACGGCATCTCGACATCGACCAAAGGTGAGGTCCGCGAGGCCGTGGATCATTCGCTCGAACTGCTCGACAAGGGCGAGGTGCGCGTCGCCGAGCGCGAGGCCAGCGGCAAGTGGAAGGTCAATCAGTGGCTGAAGAAGGCGGTGCTGCTGTCGTTCCGCCTCAACGACATGAGCGCCATTCCCGGCGGCCCCGGCAAGGCGGCCTGGTGGGACAAAGTGCCTTCGAAGTTCGAAGGCTGGGGCGAGAACCGCTTTCGCGATGCCGGCTTCCGCGCGGTACCCGGCGCGATCGTGCGCCGCTCGGCGTTCATCGCCCGCAACGTCGTGCTGATGCCGTCCTTCGTCAATCTCGGCGCCTATGTCGATGAAGCGACCATGATCGACACCTGGTCGACGGTCGGCTCCTGCGCGCAGATCGGCAAGCGCGTGCACATCTCCGGCGGCGTCGGCATCGGCGGCGTGCTGGAGCCGCTGCAAGCCGAGCCCGTGATCATCGAGGACGATTGCTTCATCGGCGCACGCTCGGAAGTCGCCGAGGGCGTGATCGTGCGCAAGGGCGCGGTGCTGGCGATGGGCGTGTTCCTCGGCGCCTCCACCAAGATCGTCGATCGCGACACCGGCGAGACCTTTGTGGGCGAGGTCCCGGAATATGCCGTGGTCGTGCCCGGCACCCTGCCGCCGCGCCCGCTGAAGAACGGCCAGCCGGGGCCGTCCACCGCCTGCGCCGTCATCGTCAAGCGGGTCGACGAGCGGACCCGGGCCAAAACCAGCATCAACGAACTGCTGCGGGACTGATTTCGGGTTCAGGCTCGAACCTGGGACCAGCTGACGCGACCAATAGACCGGAACCGCGGGGTATTCCGCCGTCCGGAGGTCGCGATGGATTTCGCCCGTTTTCTGTTCAGCTTCAATGGCCGCCTTAACCGCGCCAGGTACCTTGCTGTCCAGCTCGTGCTCCTCACTGTCTGGCTCGTGCTTTGGCTCAAATCACCGTTCCAGCACTGGCAGGTTTTGCACTGGGTCGCCGCCGCAGCGCTGCTCTGGATCAACGCGGCCACCACGGCCAGGCGGCTGCACGATCGTAACCGGAGTGGCTGGTGGGCGGTGGCGGTGCTCGTCATTAACCGCCTCTCCTATGTCTATTACGGCCTCTTCTTCGGGCTCTATTTCGGCGTCGACGTCTCGGGCGCCCGGGAATTGGCGCCCGTGATGTTTGCCGTGGCGCTGTCCGTTCTGCAGACCTGGATCGTCATCGAACTGTTTTTCATGATGGGAACCGACGGACCGAACCGGTTCGGATCGGATCCGACGCGCAGCCTCGCGAAAAGCCCCGTCGTTGCGCACGCGCCGCTCGGCGTTCCGGATTTTCTGCGGCAGCGTGCCGGCCCGATCGCACGTAGCTGAGGGCGGGCGATGCCCATGGATTACGCCTGGTACTTGTTCAGGTTTGAAGGCCGTATCAACCGCGCCCGCTGCTGGCTGGCGGGCTTGATCCTCATCAGCTGGATGATATTTTTGGGCCTGGTGATGATGGGCATCGCCCATCTGTTCGGCGCGACGATCCCGGGCAAACTGAATTTCGGGCCCAACGAGATCTTCAATATCCTCGATCCCCGGGCCTGGCGATCACTGCCGTCGGCCAATCTGACCGGGCTCTTGATCCAGATGGTGGTGACGCCGCTGGCGCTGTGGGTCTATCTGGCGACCTCCATCAAACGGCTGCATGACCGCAACAAGCACGGCTGGTGGATCATCCTGTTCTTCGTGCTGCCCTGTCTCTACAGCCAGTTTGGCGCCCGGCTCGAGGATTGGCTTGGCGACTCCTATTTCGCGATGCTGCCAAGCGCGAACGCCTTCGTCCTCAGCGTATGGGGCTTCGTCGAAATGTATTGCCGCAAGGGCACCGCAGGCACCAACCGGTTCGGCACCGACCCGCTGGCGCCGATCGATACGCGGCCGCCCTGGGACCAGCAAAGCGAAATCGAAATGGTGCCGCTCAAAGCTAGCCCGCCACCGGTTTGGCGTGTTAAGCCGGGGTATGAATGATGCTGTTTCCATTACCCGCGACCTCGTCCGCTGCCCATCCGTAACGCCCGCCGATGCCGGCGCGCTTGGCGTGCTCGAAAACATCCTGAAGACCGCCGGCTTCGAGGTGCATCGCGTCACCTTCTCCGAACCCGGCACCGCAGACATCGACAATCTCTATGCCCGCATCGGCAACGCCGCGCCGCACATCACCTTTGCCGGCCATACCGATGTGGTGCCGGCGGGCGACGAGGCCGCCTGGAGCCACGGCGCGTTCTCCGGCGACGTCAAGGACGGCTTTCTTTATGGCCGCGGCGCGGTCGACATGAAGGGCGGCATCGCCTGCAGCGTCGCGGCGGTGCTGGAATATCTCGCTGCCAATGACGGCAAGCCCAAAGGCTCGATCTCGTTCCTGATCACCGGCGACGAAGAAGATGTTTCGGTCAACGGCACCATCAAGCTGTTGAAATGGTGTGCCGAGCGCGGCGAGAAATTCGACCATTGCGTGCTGGGCGAGCCCAGCAATGTCGAAGTGCTCGGCGATTGCATCAAGGTCGGTCGCCGCGGCTCGCAATCCGGCACGCTGATCGTCGACGGCGTGCAGGGCCATGTCGCCTATCCGCATCGCGCGGCCAATCCGGTGCCGGATATTTCGCGGCTGATCGTGGCGCTCTCCGACGAGCCGCTCGACCATGGCAGCGCCCAGTTCCAGGCCTCCAACCTCGAATTCACCTCGGTCGACGTCGGCAACACCGCCAGCAACGTCATTCCCGGACAGGCGCGCGCAAAGTTCAACATCCGCTTCAACGACAATCACACCCAGGAAACGCTGCGCGCGCTGGTCGACGAGCGTCTGGCAAGAGCCTGCGGCAACCGCATCCGCGCCCACATCAAGTGGGAGCCGTCGAACTCCAACGTGTTCGTGACAAAGCCCGGCACGTTCACCGATCTCGCCGTCAGTGCGATCGAAGAGGTGACGGGACGGAGGCCGGAATTGTCGACCTCCGGCGGCACCTCGGACGCTCGCTTCATCTCGGGCTATTGCCCGGTGATCGAATTCGGCCTGGTCGGCCAGACCATGCACCAGATCGACGAGCGCACGCCGGTGTCGGACCTGGAAAAGCTGACGAAGGTGTATCGGGGTGTGCTCGAAAGATATTTTGCCCGGGCATAGCTTTCGCCGTCATGGCCCAGCCACGACGGCGAAGCTGCCGCGCACCGGATGCAAGCGGCTCAAATTGCCGCGCGGCCCCCGGGCAACCGGTTGTTGCGGCGAGAGGCCGCAAGACCGAGGCCGACAAAACCAAGGATCATCATGGCCCAGGTTGATGCCTCCGGAACGGCAGCGGTGATACCTGAGATCGTCAAGGTGTCCAAAGTCGCGGTAACGTAGGTACCCGCGGTGATGAAGGAACCAATCGCGGTCTGCCCCGGAAGCACGTGATAGACAAAATCACCCGAAATGCTCACAGGTACGGTGTAGGGACCCAGATCATTAGCCCGAATGTAGCTGTCGAGAAGCGTGTCGTTAACGTGATTTCGGGCATACGCTGTCTGCATGTTCGTAGCGACGCTTGCAGCGGTACCGCTAAGCTGGGAATACGAAACTGGATTAAACGAGTACGTATTCCCGTGAACGGTGATCTGCGCACTCGTGGCGGGAGACAGATTGAAGAAATCATCGCCTCCGTAAACGTAATTCTGATCTGCTGAGGTCTTCGAAAAAATTCCAGTCGCTCGGCTCGTATCGAAAACATAGGTGGCGACAAAAGTCTCGCCGACATAAGCCGACACGCTGGTATTGATCGTGCCGAACAGTCCGGTGGAATCGCTGCCTGCGATCACCGTTCCCGAATAGGTCACCTGGACGATATTTGCAGACGCATTGCCGGCCGTCAGCACCAGGCAGGCAATTAGAGCAAGTATTCTCATCATTTGATCCCTCCTCCCAACAGTCGAGAACCACCTGACTAAAGGAGCCGGGAGGTGCTCACATGACCCAAACGGACTAGGTATTTTAATACCTAAAGGAAGTTGGGATATCCGCTGAATGTTTCGCCCTTGGGCCGTCCAGCATTGTGGACGAACAAGCTCGCCGGCTTGCCGCGCAAACAACGATATTGAGAATCGGCTTGGCCGTTGTTGGGGCGCGTATGGGATAGGAGATCGTTGCGTGACCGGGGCAAGCTACGCGAGACGGGGACGTTGGTGAAGCAAGCGAGAGTAGACAATGATCAACTGTCGAAAATCATGAACCGTCTGGGCGATGCCGCCGTTGATCCTGCGGCATGGCCCGAGATCATGGATAGCATCTGCAGGGCGGCCGGAGCGTCGGCTGCGGTTCTTCTGCAGAGCGACATTCGGACACCGGATGTGCCGCGAACAGCGTCTATTGACGAGGCCCTGCGGCTGTATTTTGCAGATAATTGGCACCTTGTGGATCCACGTGCGCGAGGCTTCCCTCGCATGATGGCCGGAGACGTCGTTTCCGATCAGGACATACTGACGCCCGAACAAATTCGGGCCGATCCGATGTACAATGAGATCCTATATCCGTTCGGATTCAAATGGTTCGCCGGGATAGGCTTTCGGGCTGGCGCTGCAGCGTGGGCACTCACCATTCAACGGACAGGGCGCGAGGGCCCCTTTGAAGCCCTCGACAAGCATTTGCTTGCCCGGCTTGCGCCGCGATTGACGGAGACGGCGAGCCTCGCCACGGCCATCGGCCGGGTCGTCATATCTTCAACGACCGATGCCCTAAACCACGTTCAAAAGCCTGCGATTGTTCTCAGCAATCAGGGCCTTGTCCTGAACATGAATGCGGCGGCCGAGGCCGGATTTGACGAGGATATCCGGGTCAGGAATCGACAGCTAATGGTGCGGGACAAGCAAGCGCTTGCGAAGCTGGAGCAACTCGTCGACTTAATCCGCGCGACACCGGACAGCGCTGCACTGCCTGCAGAGCCAATCCTGATCCGCCGGACCATAAAACCCCCGGTGACGTTGCGGGTATTGCCCATTGACGGTGCTGCCCGCAATGTCTTTCTGGGGGCGCGGGCCCTGCTCGTCTTTTCCAACTTGTTGCCAGCTCCCGCTCCCGAGCCGACTTTGATCGCTCAGGCGTTCGGGCTTACCCCGGCGGAATCTCGCCTGGCAGCTCTGATAGGGAGCGGTTTGTCCGTCGACGTTGCCGCCGCGCAGCTTCGGATTTCACGGGAGACGGCACGTAACCACCTGAAGTCCACGTTCTCCAAGACGGGCACTCACCGCCAGCAAGAACTGATCAGCATCATCATTCAGCTGACACGATGAAGCGAATTGCGTCGGTCTGGCTTCCGGTCTCTGATCAGGCGAAGCTGATGAAAATCCATCACAGGGTGCTGAACCGGTATTTTGCCTGACTTGTGCCGTCATGACCGGTTCGGCGCTGCAGCGCAGCCTAATAATCCACGCGTACCAGATATAGCCCGTCGGGCGGCGCGACGGGTCCGCAGGCGGCGCGGTTGCGGGCGGCGAGGGCTGCGGCGAGATCGTCGGCGCTCCAGCGACCTTCGCCGACCCAGACCAGCGAACCCACCATCGAACGCACCTGGCTGTGCAGGAACGAACGCGCCGAGGTCAGGATCGAAATCGCGTCGCCGTCCCTGATGACGTCGAGCTGATCCAGCGTCTTCTCGGGCGATTTCGCCTGGCATTCGGTATCGCGAAAGGTCGTGAAATCATGCTTGCCGAGCAGGCGCTGGGCGGCGGCGTGCATCGCATCGCTATCGAGACGGCGCGGGACGCGCCAGGTGCGGCCGATATCGAGCGCGAGATTGGCGCGGTGGTTGGTGATGCGATAGCGGTAGTGGCGCTTGATGGCCGAGAATCGTGCCTCGAAATCATCCGGCACGATTTCGGCGCTGAGCACGCCGATCGGATGCGGCCTCAAGTGCGCGTTCAACCCGTCGCGCAGCCGGCCCGGCGGAAACGGCTTCTGGATATCACAATGCGCGACCTGCCCCAGCGCGTGCACGCCGGCGTCGGTGCGGCCCGCGCCGTGGACGCGAGCCGGCTCGCCGCAGATCGCCTTGACCGCGGTTTCCAGCGCGCCCTGCACCGTTGGCGCATTGTCCTGGATCTGCCAACCCGAAAACGGCGTGCCGTCATATTCGATGATGAGCTTGTAGCGGGGCATCAGCCGAGCCGCGCCGGAGGCTTTAGCGGTGTGCCGCGCAGGAAGTCCGCGGCCTTCATCGGCGCCTTGCCGGCGCGCTGCAATTCGAGAATTTTGATCGCGCCATCGCCGCAGGCAATCGTGAGCTGCTCGTCGAGCACATCGCCCGGCGCACCCGCGCCCTTGGCGGGTTCGCAGCGCAATATCTTGATGCGCGCTTGCTCGCCGTCCAGCGCAGCCTCGCACCAGGCGCCGGGAAACGGCGACAGCCCGTGAATATGCCGCAGCACCTCCCGCGCCGGCCGCTTCCAATCGATCCGCGCCTCGGCCTTTTCGATCTTGGCCGCGTAAGTCACGCCCTGTTCGCTTTGCTTCGTCAATTGAAGACCGCCGCGTTCCAGCCCGCCCATTGCGCGCACCATCAGGTCGGCGCCGAGCGGCGCCAGCGCGTCGTGCAGATCGGATGCCGTCATGGCGTCCGAGATCGCAAGCCGTTCGGCCATGGCGACATCGCCGGTATCGAGCCCGACATCCATCTTCATCACCATCACGCCGGTCTCGGCGTCGCCGGCCATGATCGCCCGGTTGATCGGCGCGGCGCCGCGCCAGCGCGGCAGCAGCGAGCCGTGCAGATTGAAGCAGCCGAGCGGCGGCGCATCGAGGATCGCCTGCGGCAGGATCATGCCATAGGCGACGACCACAGCCGCTTCCGCATTGTGCGCACGGAATTCGTCCAGCGCTTCCGGCGTCTTCAAGGTCGTGGGCGTCAGCACGGGTATGCCGAGCCGCCGTGCTTCCTGCTCGACCGGGCTCAGTTGCAACTTCATGCCGCGCCCGGCCGGTTTCGGCGCGCGGGTGTAGACCGCCGCGATCTCATGGCCGTGGGCCACGAGTTCCAGCAGCGTCGGCACCGCGAAATCGGGCGTGCCCATGAAGATCAAGCGGAGAGGCATGACTAGAAACCGGTGCGTTCCCTGCCCCTTGCGGGGGGAGGGTTAGGGAGAGGGGCTTTCACGGGCAGTCTCGCTTGTGGCTACCCCTCTCCCCGGCCCTCCCCCGCAAGGGGGGAGGGAGCAGATCGAGTATGGGGCCACGTAGATGGCTTTTACTCCGCCGCGCGTTTGGCGATCTTCGTAAACTTCTTCATGACGCGGTCGCGCTTCAGCTTGGACAGGTAATCCACGAACAGCACGCCATTGAGGTGATCGATCTCGTGCTGGATGCAGGTGGCGAACAGGCCGTCGGCGTCCTCTTCATGCACCTTGCCGTCCAGATCCGTGAAGCGCACCCGCACCTGCGCCGGCCGCTCGACCGCCTCGTAATATTCGGGGATCGACAGGCAGCCTTCCTCGTAGACCGACAGCTCTTCGGACGCGGACACGATCTCCGGATTGATGAAGACCCGCGGCTGCGGCTGGGTCTCGCCGTCCTCGTTCTTCTTGGCGAGGTCCATGGTGATCAGCCGCAGCGGCTGCGCGATCTGGATCGCGGCGAGCCCAATGCCCGGCGCGTCGTACATGGTCTCGAACATGTCGTCGGCGAGCTTGCGGATCTCCGCCGTTACCTTCTCGACGGGTTTGGAGACGAGCCGCAACTGTTTGTCCGGCAGGATGATGATTTCTCGGATTGCCATGATGGGGCGATTTAAGCTGCTGGTTTGCCGCGGTCAATGCGCGGCGGAACCGGTTAAGCCGGCCTTAACCATGATTTTTATGGCCGCGTTAACCATCAAAATTGAGGAACAATTTGCCATAAATGTTCCCTCTTCGTTCGCGCCAGCCGGCGAATCGGCTACAAGCAGGCCATGAACGAGATTCTTTTTGTCGCCGGCGACCTGCCGATTCGGATCGCCGATGCGCTGATCGCCTTTGGCGTGCTCGCGCTGGCGCTGCTGCTCACCATTGCCATCGTGATCGCCCGCTCCGGCCGCCGCGGCGCGGAAGTGGCGATGGCGCAGGCGATCCGCGCCGACGAGCTCGAGGAGCGCCTGAGCGAGATGCTGCGCGCGCAGAGCGAATCCACCGGCCGGGTCGATGCGATGGGACAGGCGCTGGCCGGCCGCCAGGCCGAGCTGGCGCGCACCGTCAACGAGCGGCTGGATTCGGTGACCCATCGGGTCGGCCAGTCGATGGAAGCCACCACGCGCAACACCATGGACAGTTTGCGCGCGCTGCATGAGCGGCTCGGCATCATCGACAATGCGCACAAGAATCTCACCGACCTGACCTCGCAAGTCACGACGCTGCGCGATGTGCTCGCCAACAAGCAATCGCGCGGCGCGTTCGGCCAGGCGCGGATGGAAGCGATCGTCCAGGACGGCATGCCGAAGGGCGCCTATGAATTCCAGTACACGCTGTCGTCGGGCAAGCGGCCGGATTGCGTGGTGTTCCTGCCGGATCAGCGCCCGCTCTGCATCGATGCGAAATTTCCGCTGGAAGCGATGACCGCGCTGCACGATGCGCGCACCGACGAGGAGCGCAAATACGCGACAGCGCGCCTGCGGGCCGACGTGATGAAGCATGTCAGCGACATCGCCGAGAAATATCTGATCACCGGCGAGACCCAGGACACCGCGCTGATGTTCGTGCCGTCGGAATCGGTCTATGCGGAGATTCACGACGGTTTTGACGACGTGATCCAGAAGGCCTATCGCGCCCGCGTCGTGCTGGTGTCGCCGTCGCTGCTGATGCTGGCGATCCAGGTGATGCAGCAGATCCTGAAAGACGCGCGTATCCGCGACGCCGCGGACCAGATCCGCAACGAGGTGATGCATCTCGGCGACGATTTGACGCGCCTGCGCGAACGCGTGGTGAAGCTGCAAAAGCACTTTGGCGATGTGAACGAGGACGTCCGCCAGATCCTGATTTCCGCCGACAAGATCGAAAAGCGCGCCGGGCGGATCGAGGAGCTGGACTTCAGCAAGACCGAGGCGCCGGTAGAGGTGCCACGCTTCGTCAAATCGGGTGCGCCGGAGTTGTTTCCGTTGCAGCGCAAGCTGCAAGCGGGGGAGTAGAGAAGACTAACGGTCCCGCCACATATTCAGTGTCATCACCCGGTCAAGCCGGGCGATGACACTATCATTTTTGGCGGCCGAATCTGCTAACACGTCTACATGACAACACCCGACGCGCCCTCCGCGCCCGCATCGCCGCCAAGCATCTCCTGGCGCGAGAGCCTCACCGTCTACCTGCAGCCGCGCGTATTGATCGTGATGCTGCTCGGCTTTTCCTCCGGCCTGCCGCTGGCGCTGTCGGGATCGACCTTGAGATTCTGGCTGCGCGAGTCACATATCGACCTCGAAACCATCGGCCTGTTCGCGCTGGTCGGCACGCCCTACACCATCAAATTCCTCTGGGCGCCGCTGGTCGATGCGCTGAACGTCCCGTTTCTTTCAAAGGCGCTCGGCCGCCGGCGTGGATGGTTGATCCTGTCGCAGTTCCTGCTTGTCGCGGCGATCTTCCTGCTTGGCTTCTGCAATCCAGGGACGACCCCCTGGTATGTTCCCTTTGGCGCCGCGCTGCTGGTGGCGACGGCTTCCGCCACGCAGGACATCGTCGTCGACGCCTTTCGAATCGAGAGCCTTCCGAAGGATGAACAGGCCGCGGGCATGGCGTCCTACGTCGCCGCCTATCGTATCAGCACGCTGGTCTCCACGGCCGGCGCGCTGTACCTGATCGATACGATCGAGAATTCCGGGCTTGCCAGAGGCGACGCCTGGAAGTTTGGATATGCCGCGATGGCGGCCCTCATCGTCATTGGCATCGTCACTGCGTTGTTTGCCGCCGAGCCAGACCAATCGCGAATGGTAGCCGAGAAAAGCACCGGCCATCCGCTGCAGCGCGTTCTTGCCACAACCAAAGCTGCCTTTCTCGATTTCCTGACCCTCGATGCAGCTGTCGTGCTCCTGCTGTTCGTCATCCTGTTCAAATTCACCGATGCGTTTGCCGGCATCATGACCGAAGCCTTCGTCATCGACATCGGCTTCAGCAAGGTCGATTACGCCGCGATCGTCAAGGTCGTCGGCCTCGTCGCCACCCTGGCCGGAGGCTTCGCCGGCGGGTTCGTGGCGCGGCGCTACTCGCTGGTGACGAGCCTCTGGATCGGCGGCGTGCTGCAAGCCGTCGCCAATCTGTCGTTCTCCTGGCTGGCGCTGCTTGGTGCCAACAAATGGGGGCTCGCGCTGGCGATCACGGCGGAGAATTTCACCAGCGCGATCGGCACCGTGATCTTCGTCGCCTACCTCTCAGCGCTGTGCCGCAACCCGCTGCACACCGCGACCCAATATGCGCTGCTGACGGCGCTCGCCGCCGTCGGACGGACCTACCTGTCCGCGGGTGCCGGGTATGTCGCGAAGGCGACAGGATGGCCGTTGTTTTTCGTGATCTGCATGCTGGTGGCGATACCCAGCCTGCTGCTGCTGGCGTGGCTGCAGCGGCGCGGGCATTTCGAAGCGTTGGACCGGTGAAGGTTTGACTACCGCTTCCCCTGCAGCGTCCAGTCCGGCACGGCGACGTCGCCGATGTGCCAGGCGGTCTGCGAACAGAACAGCGCATTCGTCTTCACCGAAATGACCTTGCCGAGCAACCGCTTCAGCTGTTTCTTCGCGGCATCGGTCATCGTGAACAGATGAAACGTCGTGGCGCCCTTGGCGTAATCGCAGAAATCGTCATTGGGCGGCATCATCCTGGCGGCGCTGACGATCTGATACGCTTGGAGCCTGGTGCCGTTGGGATGACGGGTGACCACCAGGCGCAACTTGCCGGTCAGGATGTCGCCTTGCTTGATCGGCTGCTGCGCCTCCGCCGCCGTGCAGATGGCGAGCGCAGTCAATCCAGCCATCACCGTCAACCGCAAGACGCGCATCGCGGACGCTCCTATTGCTTGGTAACGACGCTCCACTTGGTGACTACGGCCTCGCTCATCTGCCCGACATCTTCGGCACAGGCGACTTCATCGACCTTCACTGAAATTTCCTTGCCCACCCTGCTCTTCAACTGCGCCGCCTGCGCCTCGCTGGTGATGACGAGTTGGAAGGTCTCCGGTCCGGTCTCCAGATTGCACAGGCCGCTCGGCGGCGGCAGGCGGCGCGCCTCGGACGTGATCTGGTACGTCGCGGTCTTCGGACCACGCTTGCCGCCGCGCACCTTCATGGCGTTGAGCTCGCCCGAGAGGATGTCTCCGATATTGATCAGCTTGCCTGCCTTGGCCGGTGCAGGTTCCATCTGCTGAGCCGACTGCGCAGACGCCGCCGGCGCCGCAAACGCCATAACCATGATGGCCGCAATGCAAAGGCGTTTGCCGAATCGTGGTGTCGTCATATCGATGAGTTCCGTATGTTGGTTAGAATAGTGTTCGCTGCCGCATCGCTGCGGATAGCGTACCTTCGTCGAGATAATCAAGCTCGCCGCCGACCGGCACGCCATGGGCCAGCCGTGTCACCTTGACATTGGCCTCTTGCAGCAGATCGGTGATGTAATGCGCCGTGGTCTGGCCATCAACCGTTGCATTCAGCGCCAGAACGATCTCGCTCACTTGCGAATCATGCGCCCGCGCCACCAGCGCATCGATGGTGAGATCCTGCGGCCCGACGCCGTCGAGCGGCGACAGCGTGGCGCCCAGCACATGATAACGGCCGTTGGTCGCGTTGGCCCGCTCCAGCGCCCACAGATCGGCGACGTCGGCGACCACGACGATGGTCGTGGGATCGCGGCGGGGGTCGGTGCAGACCGTGCAGGGATTTTGCGTGTCGATATTGCCGCAGGTCTTGCAGACCTGGATTTTTTCAATCGCCACCTGCAGCGCGCCGGCGAGCGGCGTCATCAGCGCCTCGCGCTTCTTGATCAGATGCAGCGCCGCGCGCCGCGCCGAGCGCGGGCCGAGCCCGGGCAGCCGCGCCAGCAGCTGAATCAGGCGTTCGATTTCGGGGCCGGCAACCGCAGAGGGCATTTCAGGTGAGACCGAGCCCCGGCGGCAGTCCAAGCCCGCCGGTCAACGCCTGCATCTTTTCCTGCATCGCGGTCTGCGCCTTGCGCTGCGCATCATTGTGCGCGGTCACCAGCAGGTCTTCGAGGATTTCGCGGTCTTCCGCCTTCATCAGCGACGGATCGATCCTGACGCCCTTCACTTCCATCTTCGCGGTCATCCGCACGGCGACCATGCCGCCGCCGGAAATGCCCTCGACTTCGACATTGCCGAGCTCTTCCTGCATCGCCTGCATCTTCGATTGCAGCTGCGCCGCCTGCTTCATCATGCCGAGAAAATCAGCCATTTGGTTTCCTTGCGGTTTTCCTTGCGTGCGTGCTCTGGAGATCAATCGTCGTCGCTGTCGGAAAGCTCGCTGGGGTCTTCACCGACAATATCGGGTTCCGGCGGTTCGGCGGCAAGCCTGCGCACCTCGACGACCTTGGCGCCGGGAAACCGCGCCAGCACTTCCTGCACGCGCGGATCGGCCTCTGCGGCGCGCGCATGCTCGTTTTTGGCATGTTCGTTCTGCGAGCGCAGCGTCGGCTGCCCGGCCTCGTTGGACACGATCACGGTCCAGCGCCGGCCGGTCCATAATTCCAGCTTGCGCGAGAGATCGCTGACCAGCGCCCGCGCCGCGTGACGCTCGAGCGCGACTTCAAGCTGCCCATCCTCGATGCGCACCAGGCGCATGTCGGCTTCGAGCGCGGCCTTGATCAAGAGATCGCGCTTCTCGCCCGCCAGCGCCACGAGCTGCGGAAAATTCGTGATTCGCAGCGCGGGCGCGGATTGCGGCTCCGGCGCAGGCGAGGCCATTTGCGGACGTGCGGACGCCTCGGCTCCGCTTCTTTGTGCGACGGACGCGCGCACTGGTGCGGACGAGATCGCGGACACGGTGGAAGCCGGCGCAGCCGATCGCGCCGCAGTTCCGGAAACCACCGGCGAGCCGCCGCCGTTCTGTTCCAGCATCCTGATCGCTTCGTCCGGGGTCGGCATGTCGGCGACATAGGCAATGCGCACCAGCACCATTTCGGCCGCGGCCGCCGGCCGGGTTGCGGTCTGCACCTCGGCGATCCCCTTGAGCAGCATCTGCCACATCCGCGACAGCACCCGCATCGACAGCTTTGCGGCAAAATCGCGCGCGCGCACCCGCTCGGTCTCGCCATAGGCGACGTTGTCGGCGGTGGCCGGCACGACCTTCACCCGGGTGACGAAATTGACGAATTCGGCGAGATCGCTGAGCACCACGACCGGATCGGCGCCGACGTCATATTGCTCGCGAAATTCCTTGAAGGCGCTGGCGATATCGCCGCGTGCCAGCGATTCGAACAGGTCGATCACCCGCGTGCGGTCGGCGAGGCCAAGCATCTGCCGCACCGCATCGGCGCGCACGAGGCCGGCGGCATGCGCAATCGCCTGGTCGAACAGCGACAGCGAATCGCGCACCGAGCCCTCGGCCGCGCGCGCGATGATGCCGAGCGCCTCGGGCTCGACCTCGACGCCTTCCTTGGTGGCGATATTGGACAGATGGCCCATCAGCACATCGGCCTCGACCCGGCGGAGGTCAAAGCGCTGGCAGCGCGACAGCACCGTGACCGGCACTTTGCGGATTTCGGTGGTCGCGAACACGAATTTGGCGTGCTCCGGCGGCTCCTCCAGCGTCTTCAAGAATGCGTTGAAGGCCGCGGTCGACAGCATGTGGACTTCGTCGATGATGTAGACCTTGTAGCGGGCGCTGGCCGGCGCATAGCGCACGCTGTCATTGATCTGGCGGACATCGTCGACGCCGGTATGGGACGCCGCGTCCATTTCCAGCACGTCCATGTGCCGGCTTTCCATGATCGCCTGGCAGTGCACGCCCAGCGTCGGCATCTGGATCACCGGCCCCTTCACCGAGCCGTCGGCCATTTCGTAGTTCAGCGCGCGGGCGAGGATCCGCGCGGTGGTGGTCTTGCCGACCCCCCGCACCCCGGTCAGAATCCAAGCCTGCGGAATGCGTCCGGTTTCGAACGCATTCGAAACGGTGCGGACCATGGCCTCCTGGCCGATCAGGTCTTCGAAACTGGAGGGGCGGTATTTGCGCGCCAGAACCCGGTAGGGCTTTCCAGCCTCGGCGCCACCAGGATCGAGGCCGCCCGCGTTGCCTTCAGGTTTTTCTTGGGGAGCGCCAGCGTCACTCATCGGTCGATCCGCAATTGATTGTCTCTCAAGGCCGGCTTGCGGAACGGAAAGGAATCAAGCGCCAAAGGCGGGCTTCGCCGCTTTCAGCGTGATTCGCTCGAAAAACAGGTAGGAGACTGACGAGCGACCCGATCCGGACCTCGTTAGGGCTGCTTCCTTCCGGACCTGACCCGGTTGGCGAGTGGCTCGTCCACCGCCAATCTCCCGGTCCTTATTTGGGGCCAAAAGGCCCGGAAAGCAAGCGGGGTGAGCCGCGTTTGCAGGACTTGTGTGGAACCGCGGAAAGGCTTTACTTGCCGTCATGCCCGGCCTTGTGCCGGGCATCCGCGCCTTCCTTTGGTTCCCAACCAAAAGGGCGTGGATGGCCGGGACAAGCCCGGCCATGACGGGGAAATTCGTATGTCCGCTGACGCCGCCTGGTCGCTGCATTCCCAGCTCAAGAAAGACACCATCGATATCGGCGACCTGCCGCTGTGCAAGGTGCTGGTGATCAAGGACGCCCATTACCCATGGCTGCTGCTGGTGCCGCGCCGCGAAGGGGCGGTGGAAATCATCGATCTCGACGAAGTCGCCCAGGCGCAGTTGATGACGGAAGTCTCGCGCGTCGCCCGCGCCCTGAAAGAGATCACCAAATGCGACAAGCTCAATATCGCGGCACTGGGTAATCTGGTGCCGCAGCTCCATGTTCACGTCATCGCGCGCCGCACCAGCGATGCGGCCTGGCCGCGGCCGGTATGGGGCGTGATGCCGCCACTGGCGCATGACGCCGAGGAAGTCCAGAATTTCATCAGCGCACTCCGCCGCAAGATTTGGCTAGGTTGAATTCATGTCCGCATTCGATTCGTTTCCGCTCGGCAAGCCGGCTTTCGTCACCCACATTCTCGACCGTGCCGCGCATCTGCGCAGCAACGACGAAAAACTGTTCGCGCTGGAAGGCCACCGCGACGCCCGCGCCTATGTGATCTATCGCGACTCACTGCTGGTGCGACAGGAAGGTGGCGGATCGCGCGTCCTGCTCGGCGTCGACGAGGCCGTGAAACTCGGCGCCAATCCGGGCACGATCTTTTTGGGCCTGCGCGACGGTGCGCCTGTGTTCGGAATGGGCATCGCGGCGGCGGCGGTGGAAAAGCTGCTGGGCCGCGACGACGTTGCGGTCACCGAACTGCGCGGCATGGTGATGCAGGGCGCCGTGCCGACTGAACAGCTCTCGGCGATCGCGATGGCCAAATCGATGGTGACCTGGCATCAGCGCCATGGCTATTGCGCCAATTGCGGCACCCGTACCGCGATGAAGGAAGGTGGCTGGAAACGCGACTGCCCGAACTGCAAGGCCGAGCACTTTCCGCGCACCGATCCGGTCGTCATCATGCTGGTGACTCATGGCGACAGGTGCCTGCTGGGGCGGCAGAAGCAGTTCATGCCGGGGATGTGGTCGTGCCTGGCGGGCTTCGTCGAGGTCGCAGAGACCATCGAGGATGCGGTCCGGCGCGAGATTTTCGAGGAATCCGGAATTCACTGCACCGACGTGACCTATTACATGACGCAGCCGTGGCCCTATCCGTCATCGCTGATGATCGGATGTTCCGCGCACGCAACTTCGGACGAAATTGTGGTCGACAAGGCCGAACTGGAGGATGCGCGCTGGTTTACCCGTGCCGAGGTAACCCTGATGCACAGCCGCACGCATCCCGACGGCATGTTTGCCGCGCATCCGTTCGCGATCGCGCACCATTTGATCGGCCGCTGGGTGCATGGCGCAACTGATTCAAGCGCATAGCGGGAACCGTCCGATGGCCCAATCCATTAACTTCGGAAATCACTGCTTTTCCGGGCTCCGTCAGAAGGCGGGTTCGGCATGACGGATTCCCGAATGAACGTTCAGAACAAGGCGCCGAAAATGCCACCGCGCATCCTGTGCATCGGCATGCCGGTGCGCGATCTCACCTTCCATACCCCAGGCGTCCCTGGGCGCGGCTCCAAGGAGAACGCCACCGCATTCGACGAAATCTGTGGCGGCAACGCGCTCAATGGCGCGATCGGCATCGTTCGGCTCGGTGGCCGCGCCTCGATCTGCGGACCGATGGGCGATGCCAAGGAAACATCGAGTCGCTTCATCTTCGATCAGATGGCGCATGAGGGCATCGAGACGAAACATCTCATCCACATGCCGGGTCTGGTGACGCCGATCTCGGCGGTGATGATCGATCCCTCCGGCGAGCGCACCATCGTGACCTTCCGCGATCCAGAACTGTGGCGCGTGAAATTGCCCGACTTCGACGCGCTGCTCGACGATTGCGCCGCCATCCTGACCGAGAGCCGGTGCGCCGAATTCTGCACGGAACTCTGCGCCGAGGCACGACGGCGCGGCATCCCCGTCATCGTCGATGTGGATCGCGCGATGTCGCTGCGCGAGGGATTGCTCAATGCGTCTTCGCATCTGGTGTTCTCGAGCGAACCGCTGCAGGAGACCGCCGACGTCAGCGATGATGCCCAGGCGCTGAAGAAGATCTCAAAACTCACCAAATCGTTCCTGGCGGGGACGCGCGGCGCGCGCGGCACGATCTGGCTCGACGAGCAGGGCGGCATCCAGGAGACCCCGGCCTTTCCGGTCCATACCGTCGATACCCTGGGCGCCGGCGACGTTTTCCATGGCGCCTTCGCGCTCGCCATCACCGAGGGGCAGGAGTTACGGCAGGCACTGCGATTCGCCTCGGCTGCCGCGGCCCTGAAATGCACCCGCTTCGGCGGCGCCTTTGCTGCACCGCAACGCATTGAAGTTGAAGAGCTTTTGAAGCAAGGCGTGGGCGCCGCGGCGACCTCGCCGGGCCAATAATTGGACTTGATATAGAAGATTTTTCTATATATGAGGGATGAAGCCCTTCTCTATGGAACATTCTTCTCATGACCGACCTCGCTGTCCAGCTTCCCGATGCCAACCGTCGGCTCGATGCCATCGACCGCAAGATCCTGACCGTGCTGCAGGACGACGCCTCGCTATCGGTCGCCGAGATCGGCGACCGGGTCGGACTTTCCTCGACCCCGTGCTGGAAGCGCATCCAGCGGCTGGAAGCCGACGGCGTGATCCTGCGCCGGGTCGCCCTGGTCGACCAGAACAAGATCGGGCTCGGCATTTCGGTGTTCGTCTCGGTCGAGAGTTCCGATCATTCCGAGGCCTGGCTGAAGACCTTCGCCAGCGCGGTCAGCGCGATGCCCGAGGTGATGGAATTTTACCGGATGGCCGGCGACGTCGATTACATGCTGCGCGTGGTGGTCGCCGACATGGCGAGCTATGACGTGTTCTACAAGAAGCTGATCAGTTCCGTGCCGCTCAAGAACGTCACCTCGCGCTTTGCGATGGAGAAGATCAAGTCGGTCACCGCATTGCCGGTGCCGGCGGCGTAAGGCGCGCGGTGGATGACAGCGGAGCACGTAGCGCGTTCGTGCCCCCTCAAATCGTCTGATTATACGCGCCGACTTCGGGATGGGTGCGCAGCACCACATTCATCGCCTCGAACATGTCATGCATCCGCTGCTCGGCAACCGGGCTCTCGACCACCACCACCAGTTCCGGCTTGTTGGAAGACGCCCGCACCAGGCCCCAGCTGCCGTCTTCGACGGTGACGCGCACGCCGTTGACAGTGACGAGATCGCGGATCCTTTGTCCCGCGACCTTCTCGCCGTTCTTCTGCAACGCCTCGAAATGCTTCACCACCGCGTCGACGACGCCGTATTTGGTCTCATCCGCGCAATGCGGCGACATCGTCGGTGACGACCAGGTCTTCGGTATCGCGTCCTTCAGATCCGCCATCGACTTGCCGATGGCGCGGTCGAGCATCTCGCAGATCGCGATCGCCGACACCAGGCCGTCGTCGTAGCCGCGGCCGAACGGCTTGTTGAAGAAGAAGTGCCCGGACTTTTCGAAGCCCGCCAGCGCGCCTGACTCGTTGGTGCGGCGCTTCATGTAGGAATGGCCGGTCTTCCAGTATTCGGTTTTGGCGCCCTGCTTCTGCAGCACCGGATCGGTGACGAACAGCCCGGTCGACTTCACGTCGACCACGAAGCGCGCATCCTTGTGGATCGCCGACATGTCGCGCGCCAGCATCACGCCGACCTTGTCGGCGAAAATCTCCTCACCGGTGTTGTCGACCACGCCGCAACGGTCGCCGTCACCATCGAACCCGAGGCCGACATCGGCCTTGTGCTTCAGCACTTCATCGCGGATCGCGTGCAGCATCTCCATGTCTTCGGGATTCGGATTGTATTTCGGGAAGGTGTGATCGAGTTCGGTATCGAGCGGGATCACCTCGCAGCCGATCGCTTCCATCACCTGCGGCGCGAACGCGCCAGCGGTGCCGTTGCCGCAGGCAACCACGACCTTCAGCTTGCGCTTCAATTTTGGACGTTTCGTGAGGTCGGCGATGTAGCGCGCCGGAAAATTCTCGTGGAATTGATAGGAGCCGCCGGCCTTGTTCTTGAACTCGGCGTTGAGCACGATTTCCTTCAGCCGCGTCATCTCGTCGGGGCCGAAGGTCATCGGCCGGTTGGCACCCATCTTGACGCCGGTCCAGCCATTGTCGTTATGCGACGCGGTGACCATCGCGACGCAGGGCACGTCGAGTTCGAACTGGGCGAAATAGGCCATCGGCGTCACCGCAAGCCCGATGTCATGGACCTTGCAGCCGGCCGCCATCAGGCCCGAAATCAGCGCGTATTTGATCGAGGCCGAATAGCCGCGGAAATCGTGCCCGGTGACAATTTCCTGGGCCACGCCGCGTTCCGCGATCAGCGCGCCGAGCCCCATGCCCAGCGCCTGAATGCCCATCAGGTTGATTTCCTTGTTGAACAGCCAGCGCGCGTCATATTCGCGAAAACCCGTCGCCTTCACCATCGGCTCGGATTCAAAGGCATAGGTATTCGGAACCAGCACGGATTTCGGCTTCGGAAACATCAGGGGATGGCCTCTTGAGAATGCGGAAAAGGGCAATGCCGCAGGCTTAGCGAAAGCCCAGCCGCAGCGGAAGGCGGGATCGGCGGCTTTTGGTGATTAATTGCGGCGGATTTGACGGCGAAACGGCATCCCCTTCGCCCGACAACGCTTTATTGCTCCAGCACCAGTTTGCCGTTGGCGTATTCGAAGCGCTTCAGCTTCGACAGGAACGACAGGCCGAGCAGGTTCTCCGAGAGCGCCTCATCGGGCAACACCATGGCATCGACGTCGCGCACCACGATCCCGCCAAGATCGATCATGGCAATCCGCGAGCGCGCGGCCTTGATGGTGCCGTTGGCGGTGGTGACGGTGGCATTGTAGTCGCTGCGGGAGGGACGCAGGCCGAACCGTGCCGCGGATTTTTCGTTCAGCGCCACCAGCGAGGCGCCGGTGTCGACCATGAAGGCGACGCGCTGGCCATCGATCCGGCCATCGGTCTGGAAATGGCCGCGCGCGTCCCTGGGAATGCTGAGGCTGCGGGGGGTGGCCTGCGCGACCGTCACAGGCTGGACTTTGAGCGGCCCGGAATTGGCGGAAGCCGGCGTAAATTTATCGGCCATCTGCGCCATGAAGCTGCCGAGGACGACGAGAACGGCGGCAAAGATCATCAGGTTACGCATGGCGCCACACTCGATACGCTAAGCTCGATTAGCCGCTGGGTCCAAGACCGCCGATAACACCACGGCACCGGCCAAGTCGCGACTAACAACGCCGGCCGGGACCGCCATTTTGGCGAAAAGGATGAGTGAAGTGTTAACGCCCGCGCTTGTCATGCGCGGGCTTGACCCGCGCATCCATCCATCTTCGTAAAAAGCCCTTCATTTGGGGATGGATTGCCGGGGCGCAGACAAGTTTACGTCGTCTGCGCAAGGCAGACGACTATGCCCGGCAATGACACGGTTCACGTCCCGCGCGGCTTGACCCGTCGTGTTGGCAGAGCGCTGGCTGGGTCTTCCGGCCAGGGATGGCGGGGATAGCGGCCACGCAGGTCGGAACGCACGGCCGCATAGCTGCCGCGCCAAAATCCGGGCAGATCGCGCGTCACCTGCACCGGCCGCTGTGCCGGCGACAGCAGTTCCAGCACCAGCGGCACCGCCCCCTTGGCGATCGAAGGATGGGTGTTGAGCCCGAACAATTCCTGCAGCCGCACGGCAATGGTCGGCCCCTGCTCGGCCTCGTAGTCGATCGCAAGCATGGTGCCGGTCGGCGCTTCGAAATGGGTGGGCGCCTCGCGCTCCAGCCGCGCCCGCAAATCCCATGGCAGCAGCGCCATCAGCGCATCGGAGAGATCGCCCGGCGACAAGTCTTTCAGCGAAGTCTTGTTGTAGAGCGCAGGCACCAGCCACGTCTCGCTCGCCGCGGCAAGAGCCTCGTCCGACAGATCAGGCCAGCTTTCGCCTTCCGCCTTGCGCAGGAACATGACGCGGTCGCGCCATTGCTTCAGGGATTTCGACCACGGCAATTTATCGAGCCCGGCCGCAATCAAACCGGCAGCGAATATGGTGGCCGTCTCTGCCGATGGTGACAGCGCCATCGGCGCTTCCGACAGCGTGATCGCGTGCAGGCTCTTCTTGCGCCGCGCCCGCAGCGCTATCGCTGCGCGGTCGAACGAGATTTCCTCGGTATTTTCGATCTGGTCGGCGAAGCGTGATTCGATCTCTTCCTGGGTGATCGGCGCCGCCAGCAGGATGCGGCCCTGGGCTGCGGTACCGGTCAGTTCGGCGACCGCGATATAGGGCGCGCGCGCCAGCGACGAGGTCTGCTCCACGGCGGCGCCCCGCCCATTGGCGAGCACGAAACTGCCGTTGCCCCGGTTGCGCGCAACACGATCGGGGAAGGCAAAGGCCAGCATGACGCCGGTGCTCAGATCGCCGTCCACTTGCGCGCCGGAAAAAGCCGGCGTTTCGGCGGCGACCTGCGAAGCCCAGCGCTGCGCGAGACTCCGCGCGCTCGATGCACGCTGGGAGCGGTCGCGGCGGAACTGATCGAGCCTGTGGTCGAGATCGACGCCGTCGCCGCCGAGCCCGCGCTCGGTCAGGATGGCGGCGATATCGGCGGCCTCCTCGCCGGCGCCTGCTCGATGCGAGTCCACGATCATGCGCGCCAGCCGCGGCGGCAGCGCCAGCGCTCGCAGGCTTTTGCCTTCCGCGGTGATGCGGCCGTCGCCATCGAGCGCGCCGAGTTCGGCAAGCAGAGTGTTGGCCTCCTTCAGCGCCGGCGCCGGCGGCGGATCGAGGAACGCCAGGGTGGCCGGATCGCGCACGCCCCATTGCGCGAGATCGAGCACCAATGAGGACAAATCGGCCGAAAGGATTTCAGGCTGCGTGTAGGCCGCAAGCGACGCGGTCTGCGGCTCGTCCCACAGCCGGTAACACACGCCGGGCTCGGTGCGGCCGGCACGGCCGCGGCGCTGATCGACCGCCGCACGCGAGGCGCGCACGGTTTCCAGCCGCGTCAGGCCTATATCCGGCTCATAGCGCGGCACCCGCGCCATGCCGGAATCGACCACGATGCGAACGCCTTCGATGGTCAGCGAGGTCTCGGCAATCGAGGTCGCCAGCACCACCTTGCGCTGTCCTTTGGGTGCGGGCTGAATGGCGCGGTCCTGCACGGCGGCATCGAGCGCACCGAACAGCGGCACGATCTCCACGCTGGCGTCATGCACCCTTTCGCCGAGAAAATTCTGCGTGCGGCGGATTTCGGCGGCGCCCGGCAGGAACGCCAGCACCGAACCGGGATCGGCGCGCAGCGCGGTTGCGATCGCGTCCGCCATCTGCCGCTCCAGCGGCGCATCTAACTTGCGGCCAAGATAGCGCGTCTCCACCGGAAAGGCGCGGCCCTCGCTGGCGATCACAGGCGCATCGCCGAGCAGTTTGCCGACCCGCGCGCCGTCCAGCGTTGCCGACATCACGAGAATCCGCAAATCCTCGCGCAACCCGGTCTGCGCATCACGCGCCAGCGCCAAACCGAGATCGGCATCGAGCGAGCGCTCGTGGAACTCGTCGAACAGCACGGCGGCGACACCGTTCAACTCGGGATCATCGAGGATCTGGCGCGAAAAAATTCCCTCGGTGACGACCTCGATCCGGGTCGCCCGCGAAATCTTCGAGCCGAAACGCACGCGATAGCCGACGGTCTCGCCGGCGCGCTCGCCCAGCGTCCGCGCCATCCGCTCCGCGCTGGCGCGCGCCGCGATCCGCCGCGGCTCCAGCATGATGATCTTCTTACCCCTCAGCCACGGCGCATCGAGCAGCGCCAGCGGCACCCGCGTGGTCTTGCCGGCGCCCGGCGGCGCCACCAGCACCGCGGCATGATGATCCGTCAGCGTGCGCGACAATTCGCCGAGCACGGCGTCGATCGGAAGGGGCGTGTCAAAGCTGCGGGTCAACTACGGCTCGTTGCTCTGTTCTTCCCCTCTCCCCTTGTGGGAGAGGGTGGCTCGCATCGAAGATGCGAGACGGGTGAGGGGTCTGTTTCCGCGGATGCAGACCCCTCATCCGGCAGCCTTACGGCTGCCACCTTCTCCCACAAGGGGAGAAGGGAAGAAAGCGCATCAAGCGCCGTTGGTCGATCCCCGTCCCACGCTGTCATACGTGAACCCGTGGGCTTCCATGTCCTCGCGACGGTAGATATTGCGCAGATCGACAATGACCGGCTGGGCCATCGCGTTTTTCACGCGGTCCAGATCGAGGGCGCGGTATTGCACCCATTCGGTCACGATCACCATGGCATCGGCGTCACGCATGCATTCATAGGGGTCGTCGCAATATTCGATATCGGGCAATTCCTTGCGCGCCTGCTCGATGCCGACCGGATCATGCGCGCGCACCCGGGCGCCCATGTCGAGCAGCCCGGTGATGAGCGGAAGTGACGGCGCCTCGCGCATGTCGTCGGTGTCGGGCTTGAAGGTAAGGCCGAGCACGGCAATCGTCTTGCCACGCAAATTGCCGCCGGCCGCGTTCGACACCTTACGCGCCATCGCGCGCTTGCGGTTGTCATTGACGCCGAGCACCGCCTCGACGATCCGAAGTTGCACGTCATGATCGAGCGCGATCTTGACCAGCGCGCGGGTATCCTTCGGGAAGCAGGAGCCGCCGAAGCCGGGGCCGGCATGCAGGAATTTCGAGCCGATGCGGTTGTCGAGCCCGATGCCGCGCGCGACTTCCTGCACGTCGGCGCCGACCTTTTCGGACAGATCCGCAATCTCGTTGATGAAGGTGATCTTGGTAGCGAGGAACGCATTCGCCGCGTATTTGATCAATTCCGCGGTGCGCCGCGCCGTGTACATCACCGGCGCCTGGTTGAGCGACAGCGGCCGGTAGATGTCGCCCATCACCTTGCGCCCGCGCTCGTCCGACGTGCCGACCACGATACGGTCGGGAAATTTGAAATCGCGGATCGCAGCGCCCTCGCGCAAAAACTCCGGATTGGAGGCGACCACGACGTCAGCCGACGGATTGACCTCGCGGATCAATCGCTCGACCTCGTCGCCGGTGCCGACCGGCACGGTCGACTTGGTGACCACCACCGTGAAACCCTCGAGCACGGCGGCGATCTCGCGTGCCGCGGCGTGCACATAGCTCAAGTCAGCGTGACCATCGCCGCGCCGCGACGGCGTGCCGACCGCGATGAACACCGCGTCCGCTTCCGCGACCGGCGCGCGCAGGTCGGTGGTGAAATCAAGCCGTTTGGCCTTCACATTGGAAGCCACCAGCCCGTCGAGCCCGGGTTCGAAAATCGGGATCTCGCCGCGCTTGAGGGCTGCGATCTTGTCGCCGTCCTTGTCTACGCAGGTGACCTGGTGGCCGAAATCGGCAAAGCAGGCGCCGGAAACCAGCCCCACATAGCCCGTGCCAATCATGGCAATTCGCATGAAAAACAGCCTGTTCCGATGGTTAACGGTCGCTTCCGAGTCTGCCCGCCTCTTAAAGCATTTGGCGGCAAAGGGGAAACCGGAAAACACCGAAAGACGGCACAGAAAACCGGCAGGAACCGGCGAAATACCAGCAAAGAAACCGGCATGTCATTTGTATGAATAAAGGAGAAAGAAACCGATCCGGCCGATGATGCCACCCGAGCGCGCCGAAACAGGACATCCATGACAACAACCGGCACATCTACTGTTACAGAACGCCCCACGTCTTTTGCGGGCTCTGCGCTGTCGATATCGGCCCGCGTCGACTGGGTGGACTATGCCAAGGGCATCTGCATCGTCATGGTCGTGATGATGCATTCGGTGCTGGGGGTTGAGGCGGCGGCGGGCCAGACCGGGTTTATGCATTGGCTGGTCATGTTCGCCAAGCCGTTCCGGATGCCGGATTTCTTCCTGATTTCAGGCCTTTTCCTCGCCGTCGTGATCGACCGCGACTGGCGCACCTACCTCGACCGCAAAGTGGTGCATTTTGCCTATTTCTACGTGCTGTGGGTGACGATCCAGTTCGGCTTCAAAGCACCGTCTTTTGCCGCCGAATCGAGCTGGAGCCATGTCGGCTACCTGTATCTGGAATCCTTCATCGAGCCGTTCGGCACGCTGTGGTTCATCTATCTGCTGCCGATCTTCTTCATCGTCACAAAACTGACACGCGGCGTCCCGCCGCTGGGGATCCTTGCCGTCGCTGCGCTGCTGGAAATGGCGCATGTCGCGACCGGCTGGACCGTGATCGACGAGTTCTGCGCACGCTTCGTCTATTTCTACGTGGGCTACTGGCTGGCACCTCACGTCTTCGCGCTGTCGGATCGCGCGCGGGCGCAGCCCGCATTGGCACTCGCGGGCCTGGCGCTGTGGGCGCTGATCAATGGCGGTCTCGTTATTGCGGGCTTCAGCGAATGGCCGCTGGTCTCGCTTGCGCTTGGGCTTGCCGGCGCCGGCGCCATCATCGTGATGGGCACGCTGCTGGCGCGGATGCACTGGCTCAATTTCCTGCGCTATTGCGGCGAGCATTCGATCGTCATCTACCTCGCCTTCTTCCTGCCGATGGCGGCGACACGGACGCTGCTGCTGCGCAGCGGGATTTTCGACATCGGCACGGTGTCCTTGATCGTAACCGTCGCAGGCGTCGCCGGCGCGCTCGTTATCTGGCGGTTGGCCCTGGCGCTGCATGCCAATTTCCTGTTCGACCGCCCCGATGCGTTCTGGATCGCGCCAAAAAAGCCGGGTGCGGTGTTACAGGCCGCGGAGTAGGCCCTCAAAGCCGTCCGCCGCCAGGATGGCGGCTGATGACAGCGTGGAAAATCGTCCGCCGAGGCTGTCAATCCGCGCAAAAATCCCTAGATTTCGGCCATGCCGAAAACAGCCCCCAAAGCCGCCAAACCCGCCCCCTCCAAGGCCGCAGCCAAGGCCGAGACCAAGCCTGAGACGAAGACAGCCGCCAGGACTGAAACCAAGGTGCCCGCCAAGGTTCCGGGCAAGGGCGACCATGTGTTTCTGGTCGATGGTTCCTCCTATATCTTCCGCGCCTATCACGCACTGCCGCCGCTGAACCGCAAATCCGACGGGCTGCAGGTCAATGCGGTGCTCGGTTTCTGCAACATGCTGTGGAAGCTGCTGCGCGACATGCCCGAGGACAACCGGCCGACGCATCTGGCGATCATCTTCGACAAATCCGAGATCACGTTCCGCAACAAGCTCTATCCCGATTACAAGGCGCACCGGCCGCCGGCGCCCGACGATCTGATCCCGCAATTCTCCCTGATCCGCGACGCCGTGCGCGCGTTCGACCTGCCCTGCCTCGAGCAGGCCGGCTTCGAGGCCGACGATCTGATCGCGACCTATGCCAGGATCGCGGGCGAGCGCGGGGCGAGCACGACCATCGTTTCCTCCGACAAGGATCTGATGCAACTCGTGACCGACAAGGTCATGATGTACGACACCATGAAGGACCGCCGGATCGGCATCCCCGAGGTGATCGAGAAGTTCGGCGTGCCGCCGGAGAAGGTGGTCGAGGTGCAGGCGCTGGCCGGCGATTCCACTGACAACGTGCCCGGCGTACCCGGCATCGGCATCAAGACCGCGGCGCAATTGATCATCGAGTATGGCGACCTCGAACAATTGCTGTTCCGCGCCGGCGAGATCAAGCAGCCGAAGCGGCGCGAGGCGCTGATCGAGAATGCCGAAAAGGCGCGGATTTCGCGGCAGCTCGTGCTGCTGGACGACAAGGTCGAACTCGACGTGCCGCTCGACGACCTCGCCGTGCATGAGCCTGACGCGCGAAAGCTGATCGCGTTCCTCAAGGCGATGGAGTTCTCCACCCTCACCCGCCGCGTCGCCGATTATTCGCAGATCGATCCGTCGGATGTGGAGGCAGAAGCCGGCAGCAAAAGCGCGGCAGGCGCCGCACCCGCCACGGCCAAGGCCGCCGGCGGCACGACTGGTGATCTCTTTGCCAGCCCGCCGGCCACCGCAAAACCCGGCGCCGACAAGCAGGACAAGGCCGCGAGCGTCAAGGGCACGCCGATTTCGCTTGCCGCGGCGCGCGCCGAAGCTGCGCGAAACCTTCGTATCGACCGCAGCAAGTACCAGACCATCCGCAGCCTCGATGCACTCAAGGCCTGGATCGCGCGCGCGCACGATACCGGCCACTTCGCGATCGACGCACAGGCCAATCTGGACGATCCGATGCAGGCCGACATCTGCGGCATCGCGCTGGCGCTGGGGCCGAACGATGCCAGCTACATCCCGCTCACCCATAAGCCATCCGGCGGCGGTGCCGGGCTGTTCGACGCCGGTCTCGCGCCCGACCAGATCAAGTCGAACGACGCGCTCGCCGCGCTAAGACCGCTATTGGAATCGATCGGCATTCTGAAGATCGGCTTCAACATCAAATTCAACGCCGTGATGCTGGCGCAGCATGGCATCACCCTGCGCAATGTCGAAGACGCGCAGTTGATGTCGTATGCGCTCGATGCCGGCCGCAATGCGCACGGGCTCGACGGGCTCGCCGAACGCTGGCTTGGCCATGCCGTGCTCAGCTATGGCGATCTTGTCGGCAGCGGCAAGAACAAGCTCAGCTTCGACCAGGTCGAGATCGACAAGGCCACCGCCTATTCGGCCGAATATGCCGACGTGATCCTGAGGCTGTGGCGCGTGATGAAGCCGCGCCTGATCGCCGAGCGCATGAACGTGGTCTATGAGACGCTGGAGCGGCCGCTGGTCAGCGTGCTGGCACGGATGGAGCGCCGCGGCATTTCGATCGACCGGCAGGTGCTGTCGCGGCTGTCGGGCGATTTCGCCCAGACCGCCGCGAGAGTCGAGGCCGAAATCCAGGAGATTGCGGGCGAGCCGATCAATGTCGGGAGCCCCAAGCAACTCGGCGACATCATCTTCGGCAAGATGGGATTGCCCGGTGGCAGCAAGACCAAGACCGGCGCCTGGTCGACCTCGGCGCAGGTACTCGATGAGCTCGCCGAACAGGGCCATGAATTCCCGAAGAAGATTCTGGAATGGCGGCAGGTTTCAAAGCTGAAATCGACCTATACCGACGCGCTGCCGGAATATGTCCACCCCCAAACCCACCGCGTTCACACCACCTACGCGCTGGCCGCGACCACTACGGGACGACTGTCGTCGAACGAGCCGAACCTGCAGAACATTCCGGTGCGCACCGAGGACGGCCGCAAGATCCGCCGCGCCTTCATCGCAACCCCCGGCCACAAGCTGGTGTCGGCAGACTATTCACAGATCGAGCTGCGGCTGCTGGCCGAGATCGCCGACATCCCGGTGCTGAAGCAGGCGTTTCGCGACGGGCTCGACATCCACGCCATGACGGCTTCCGAAATGTTCGGCGTGCCGATCAAGGACATGCCGAGCGAGGTGCGCCGCCGCGCCAAGGCGATCAATTTCGGCATCATCTACGGCATCTCGGCGTTTGGCCTGGCTAACCAGCTCAGCATCGCCCGCGAGGAAGCCTCCGCCTACATCAAGAAATATTTTGAGCGCTTCCCAGGCATCCGCGCCTACATGGACGACACCAAGGAATCCTGCCGCAGGAACGGCTATGTCGAGACGCTGTTCGGCCGGAAGATGTATTATCCCGACATCAAGGCCTCCAATGCCTCGGTCCGCGCCTTCAATGAGCGCGCATCGATCAACGCGCGCCTGCAAGGCTCCGCCGCCGACATCATCCGCCGCGCCATGATCCGGATGGAGGATGCGCTGGCCGAAAAGAAGCTCTCGGCGCAGATGCTGCTGCAGGTCCACGACGAACTGATCTTCGAAGTGCCGGAGAAGGAAGTCGCGGCAACCTTGCCCGTGGTGCAGCACGTGATGCAGGACGCCCCCTTCCCGGCGGTGCTGCTTTCGGTCCCGCTGCAGGTCGACGCAAGGGCTGCGAACAATTGGGACGAGGCGCATTGAGCTGCGGGGCGAGGAAGCGCCTCCCGCCTGCTGAATTGCACTCCGAACAATATACGAAATGACATCGCGGTGGAACGCGCGCTAGAAGCGCGCATTCCCTCGCGAGTCCCATCATGCCCCACATTTCCGCCCTGCTCGGTTTCGCCCTCGTCTCGCTCGGCATGGTGCTGACGCCGGGACCGAACATGATTTACCTGATCTCGCGCTCGATCACCCAAGGCGCCGCGGCGGGGATCGTGTCGCTCGGCGGCGTCGCGCTCGGGTTCGTGTTTTACATGCTGTGCGCGGCGTTCGGGATCACGGCGCTGCTGTTTGCGGTGCCTTATGCCTATGATGCGCTGCGGTTTGCGGGCGCAGCCTATCTGCTATGGCTGGCGTGGCAGGCGCTGAAGCCCGGCGGCCGCTCGCCGTTCCAGGTGAAGAAGCTGCAGGTCGATGGCCCGCGCAAATTGTTCGCGATGGGCTTTGTCACCAATCTGCTCAACCCGAAGATCGCAATGCTCTATCTGGCGTTGCTGCCGCAGTTCATCGATCCCGCGGTCGGCAGCGTGCTGACGCAATCGCTGGCGCTGGGCTCGGTCCAGATCGTGATCAGCGTCAGCGTCAACGCGATGATCGCGCTCGCGGCCGGGTCGATTGCGCTGTTTCTCGGCACGCGGCCGAGCTGGCTATTGCTGCAGCGCTGGCTGATGGGAACGGTGCTGGCGGGGCTGGCGGTGAAGATGGCGCTTGAGGCGCGGAAGGCGTGATCCCATCTCGTCATGCGCGGGCTTGACCCGCGCATCCATCGCCTGCGCAGCAGGCGCATGATTTTCTGAAGAAGGATGGATTGCCGGGTCGAGCCCGGCAATGACATCGGGAATCAACTCAATCCAGCTTCGCTTCCATGCCGCGCTTGGTCGCGGGCCGAGCCATCAGGGCGTTGTACCAGCGCTCGACATTGGGGAAATCCTTCAGCTCGACCTTGTGGCGCGGGTGGCGCCAGGCCCAGCCGAGGATGGCGAAATCGGCGACCGACAAGGCATCCGCCACGAATTCGCGGCCCGCGAGCCGGCGGTCGAGCACGCCATAGAGCCGGCGCGTCTCGTCCATGTAGCGCTTCAGGCCATAGGCGCGGTCGGTCTCGTTCTCCAGCGCGATGAAATGGTGGACCTGGCCCGGCATCGGCCCAAAACCGCCCATCTGCCACATCAGCCATTCATAGACCGGGATGCGGTCGGCCAGGGGCCTGGGCAGGAACTTGCCGGTCTTCTCGCCGAGATAGAGCAGGATGGCGCCGGATTCGAAAATGCTGACCGGCTTGCCGTCCGGGCCGTCAGGGTCGACGATCGCCGGAATCTTGTTGTTGGGGCTGATCTTGAGGAAAGCGGGCGCCATCTGTTCGCCCTTGGCGATGTTCACCGGGATCACCTTGTAGGCCAGCCCCATTTCCTCCAGCGCCACCGAGATCTTGCGGCCGTTCGGCGTGTTCCAGGTGTGCAGTTCGATGGTCATTCCGGTTCCCCCAATTAAGGCTTTGACTTCCCGTAGCGCGGAAGCTTGCGGCCTTACAACCGCCGTTTCCGAGGGGGCCTCCCTGCGCAAGACGGGGCCCGGCCGATTGCCGCGCCCTGTTGATTGGGCCAGATCGGGTCTGGAATGTGCGGGAAACCACCGATAGATTGCCGCCCGCCTCCAACCCCCGGGATCAAACCTTGTCCAAATCAGCCTCCCGCGCCCGCCTCGCCGAGATCATCCGCAAGCGATCGTTCGGCCGCGGCGAGATCACGCTGGCCTCGGGCCGCAAGAGCGACTTCTACTTCAACCTCAAACCGACCATGCTCGACCCCGAGGGTGCCGCGCTGCTGGCGGAACTGACCTATGACGCGTTGAAGGACGACCAGCTCGACTTCGTTGGCGGTCTGGAAATGGGCGCGGTGCCGCTGGCCGGCGCGATCGCGCAATTGTCCTGGCTCAAGGGCCATCCGATCGCGGCGTTCTTCGTACGCAAGAAGCCGAAGGAGCACGGCGCCCGCCTTGCGGTCGAAGGCCTCGCCAAAGGCGAGAGCCTGCAGGGCAAGCGCATCGTCATCGTCGAAGACGTCACCACGACCGGCGGCTCGGCGCTGAAAGCGGTTGAAGCCGTGCGCGACGCCGGCGGCGAGATCGTGCTCGTCTTCACCATGGTCGACCGCGACGAAGGCGCCACCGAAAATTTTGCCGAGGCCGGCATTCCGTTCCGCTCGCTCTACAAGGCCGGTGAGTTCCTGAAGGGTTGATTCTTCTACCCCTCGCCCGGCTCTTGCGGGGCGAGGCAAGTAAGCAAGCGCCCGCAATTTTTCCTGCCGCCCGGCCCTCGCTCATAGCTCGTTTACCATCCGCCATTATGGTGAATCCGCCGGCGCCTGTAGCGCGTTGGCGCGTATGTGTTGCGTTGGGTGGAGTAAGCGTTGCGTACAGAGTTGGCTTTTTCGCGCATGCGGCGCCGCGCGACCTCCGTTGCCGCCGCCACGCTCGCAGCATCCCTCATGCTGGTGCCCGGCAGCGTATCGGCTGAAGGCCTGTTCGATATGTTTTTCGGCGGCGGCCAGAAACAGCAGGCCCGGCAAGCTCCGCCGCAGGCGAATTTCTTTGCCGATCCGTTCGGCCTTAACCAGCCGCCGGCCCAGCCCGCACCGGCGCCCCGCGTGGCGAGTTCCGGCGGCTCCGGCGGTTCCGGACCCGCCTTTTGCGTGCGCAGCTGCGACGGCAAGTATTTTCAGCTGACCACGCGTGGCAATGCGACGCCGGTTCAGATGTGCCAGGCATTCTGCCCCGCCAGCACCACCAAGGTATTCTACGGCAGCCATATCGACAGCGCCTCGGCCAGCAATGGCGAGCGCTATGCCGACAGTGAAAACGCCTTCGCCTATCGCAAGGCGCTGCGCGCCGATTGCACCTGCAACGGCAGAAGCCCGACAGGTCTGGCGCCAATCGACCTTGCGCTCGACAGTTCGCTGCGCTCGGGCGATGTCGTCGCCACCACCGACGGCCTCGTCGCCTATACCGGCGTCCGCCTCGGCGCCGAGCAGACCGCCGAATTCACCCCCGTGGCGTCCTATCCCGGCCTCACCGCCAGCGTCCGCGCACGGCTCGGCGAAATGAAGGTCGCCCCGGTCAGCGCCGAAATGGTCGGTGAAACCGTGATGCCGGAGACCAGAAGCGAGATCACGACCACGGGCCCGAAGACGGTTGTGCCCAAGACGGCGAAGCGGGCAGAAGCGAATTGACGGCCGAAGGCCGTCATTCCGGGGCGTGCGAAGCACGAACCCGGAATGACGAACGGATGGATTGCTTCGCTTCGCTCGCAAAAAGCGACATCACCGCCCGACGATGACGCCGATCACGTTCGGCGCCAGCAAATATTTTTCCTCGATCGCCGCGCGCGCCGCCGCCCGGTTTTCCGGCGTCAGCAAGCCGCGCTTTTCGGCGAGGATCATCCAGCAATAGCCCCACCAGTCGGTTAGCATGCCCTGGTCGTCGACGAGGTCATAGCCCTGCTCCGCGGCGAAGATCCGCGCATGGGCCTCGTCGAGCGAATCGAGCCAGGCGTGGTCGGCGATCGAGAACAAATCGTCGCTGAAATCGTCGGTGGTATAGCCCCACACCGACATGCAGACGGCATTGAACTCCCGGTCGATCGCGTCGTCGTCGACCATTTGGCGGCGCGAGGCCTGGTGCAGGCGCGACAGCGAGCGCGCGAAATCGGCGATACGGGTGAGGGCGAATTGATCGAAGGCGATGGTGGACATGTAGTCCTCGATACTGGCGGTAGACCATAGATATTGTGTCGGCACTGCGCCGAATCACAATGACATATCAAAGACTTGCTAAAGTGTTCTTAATTTGTTCCGACGAGCTTGATTGGTAGGATTGAGACACTGGACCTGCGGCAAGCCACGGAAATTGTCAGGCACTTGCACCCTGCGGCGGACGCCATCGACCAGGCGAGCGCGGCCATAGCCGCCCTTGAGCAGCGGGATCGGGCAGCGCTCGCCGTTCCCCTTGGAGAAATCGTTTCTGCTTTGCATTTCGAACTGCTGCTGGCGATTTACAACCGCTATCCAGACTTGCGACCGCCGTCAGATCAGGTGCCCATCATCGATTCGGCCCTGCGATGGGAGAACGTCGTGCTCCCCACGTCCGTGTCCGAGGCCGACCTCGACCAGTTGATCTTTTCCGCTCTGGAATCGAATTGGCGGAAGACCGCCCGGGTTATCGGCAACCTTGTCATTCGCTGCGAGGCGCTTGCATGGCCCCTTGATGCGGACATGCTGGCTGCGCGCAGCCGGAAGGATCGAGAGCGCGGGCGACCTTCGTGCCTGGCGGCATAGCGAGGTGCGATTGACAGGCGGACGAGCGCGGTGATCGGCAGCCCCTTCACTGTGACGAAGCGCTGGAAAACAGATTGATCACGACGACCCCGGAGACGATCAGGCCCATGCCGCAGAGCGCCGCCATATCCAGCTTCTGGCTCTGGAACACCCAGGCAATCGTGGCGATGAGCACGACACCGACGCCGGACCAGACGGCATAGACCACGCCGGTCGGCAGGCTCCGCAGCGTCAGCGATAGAAAGTAGAACGCCACCGCGTAACCCACGACCGTCACCACCGATGGCAGCGGCCTGCTGAAACCGTCCGACAGTTTCAGGAACGTCGTCGCCGCGACCTCCGAGAGAATCGCGATGCCCAGATAGAGATAGGTCATGCCGCCTGCTAGCAGAGGCATGTGATGTTTTGACGACTCGTTAGCGCCGATCTGGCGGTATCGACTTCGCTTGAATAGGCCCTGGCTAGTGTCCACCATGCCCGTCGGAACCGCTCGATCCGTCGCTACCGATCGAGGTGTCCGTACTATCGCGGTTCGGACTGACCTTCGTGCCCTGGCGAAATGCAAAGCCCAAGAACCCTACCAGCGCTATCAGGGCGAGCAGTGGCTCGATCCAATTTGGCATGGTCGCCTCCGTTCCGCCGGCAGTCTCTCCAATCACATCGCCGACAGCATCTTGTCGCCGCAATAATTGGCGTAGAATTTTCCGCCGCATTGCCGCTTGATCGCCGCACAGCGCGCCGCGGGAGAGGCGTTGGCCGGCACGCTGAACGAGCAGCCCAATCCGTCGGCGCTCCTGCCCGGCTTGCCGGCGGCGAAGGCTGCGCTGGTGGCGCTGATGCAGAACACCAGCAATGTGGCGGCGGCGATTTCGATCATCAATTTCATGGCCCATCCTCCTCCAGCTTCAGGCGATATCCCGCACCTGATACGCAATTCTAGCACCCAAATCGGGTGCACGCAGGCCACCAAATCGGCCCGGTCCTTGCATAAAAACATACCAGCGCGGTGCACAACAATCGCCTGGACGGTTTCGATTGCGGTGCAAGGCGCGTATCATTTTGTGAGTCTGAACTGCAGGGATTGACGCGTTGCAAGAACAATCAGTCGCAGGGAGTTTTCCGGTGCCGGGCCAACCGATCGACGAACTGGCGCTTTCCGAAATCAAGGGTGCGATCCTCGCCAAGCTGCGGCTTGCCATCGGCAAGGACACCGGCATGGCAACCAAGCGCGACTGGTACAAGGCCGCCGCGCTGGCGCTACGCGACCGCATCGTGCACCGCTGGCTGACAGCCGAAAAGGAGAACTACGACGCCGGCCGCAAGCGGGTCTATTATCTCTCGCTGGAATTCCTGATCGGACGGCTGTTCACCGACGCGCTGAACAATATGGGGCTGTTGCCGGTGTTCGAGGCCGCACTCGGCGATCTCGGCGTCGACCTGTCGGATTTGCGCAAATGCGAGCCGGATGCGGCGCTGGGCAATGGCGGCCTCGGGCGGCTCGCGGCCTGCTTCATGGAAAGCATGGCGACGCTGGCGATCCCTGCGATCGGCTACGGCATCCGCTACGATTTCGGCCTGTTCCGCCAGATCATCGCGCAGGGCTGGCAGCAGGAATACCCCGACGAATGGCTCGGCTTCGGCAACCCCTGGGAATTCCAGCGGCCGGAGGTGGTCTATCAGGTGCATTTCGGCGGCAACGTCACCCATGTCGAAGACAAGGGCCGCGAACGCGCGAGCTGGCATCCCGGCGAAACCGTGCAGGCCGTCGCCTATGACACCCCGATCGTCGGCTGGCGCGGCCAGCATGTGAACGCGTTGCGGCTGTGGTCGGCACGCTCGCCCGATCCGCTGCGGCTGGATGCTTTCAACACCGGCGACTATCTCGGTGCGGTCGCCGAGGAAGCGCGTGCGGAATCGATCTGCAAATTCCTCTATCCGAACGACGAGAGCGCGGCAGGCCGCGAATTGCGGCTGCGCCAGGAATATTTCTTCGTCTCCGCCTCGCTGCAGGATCTGGTCAAACGGCACCTCGCCGCCGACGGGCAGTTGCGCAGCCTTGCGCAAAAGGCCGCGGTGCAGCTCAACGACACCCATCCGAGTCTCGCCGTCACCGAACTGATGCGCATTCTCGTCGATCTGCACAATTTCCGTTGGGACGAGGCCTGGAAGATCACGGTCGCGACACTCTCCTACACCAATCACACGCTGCTGCCCGAAGCGCTGGAGACCTGGCCGGTCGAGCTGTTCGAGCGGCTGCTGCCGCGGCATCTGGAAATCATCTACCGCATCAACGCCGCGCATCTGGCGCTGGCCGAGCAGCGTTGCCCCGGCGATATCGATTTCCGCGCCTCGGTGTCCCTGATCGACGAGCGCTCCGGCCGCCGGGTGCGGATGGGCCAACTGGCCTTTGTCGGCTCGCACCGCATCAACGGCGTTTCGGCGATGCATTCGGACCTGATGAAGGAGACCGTGTTCCACGATCTCAACCATCTCTATCCCCAGCGCATCACCAACAAGACCAACGGCATCACCTTCCGGCGCTGGCTGATGCTGGCCAATCCGAAACTGACCAATTTGATACGCGAGACCTGCGGCGAAGCCGTGCTCGACGATTTCTCGCTGTTTGAGCGCCTCGAAGACCATTGCGGCGACAACGCCTTCCAGAAACGGTTCCGCGACGTCAAGCTCCATAACAAGCTGGCGCTGGCGCGGCTGATCGGCGAACGGCTCAGCATCAAGGTCGATCCGTCGGCGCTGTTCGACGTCCAGATCAAGCGCATCCATGAGTACAAGCGGCAGCTGCTCAACATCCTCGAGGCCGTCGCGCTCTATCAGGCGATCAAGGACGAACCGCACCGCGACTGGGCGCCGCGGGTGAAAATCTTCGCCGGCAAGGCGGCGGCGAGCTATCGCACCGCCAAGCTGATCATCAAGCTGATCAACGACGTCGCCGAGATCGTCAATAACGATCCTGATGTCGCCGGACGGCTGAAGGTGGTATTCCTCGCCAATTACAATGTCAGCCTGGCCGAAGTGATCATTCCGGCCGCGGACCTTTCCGAACAAATCTCTACCGCCGGCATGGAGGCGTCCGGCACCGGCAACATGAAGCTCGCGCTCAACGGCGCGCTGACCATCGGCACGCTCGACGGCGCCAACATCGAAATCCGCGACCATGTCGGCGCGGAAAACATCGCGATCTTCGGCATGGAGGCCGGCGACGTCATGGTCCGGCGCAAGCAGGGCCTCGATGCCTCCGACGTGATCCGTCGCTCGCCGCGGCTGGCGCGGGCGATCGGCGCGATCGAGAGCGGCGTCTTTTCGCCAGGAGACCCCGCAAGGTTCGAGTCGATCGGCCACATCCTGCGCCAGTTCGACCAGTACATGTGCGCCGCCGATTTCGATTCCTATTACGAGGCCCAGCGCGGCATCGACGCCCGCTGGCAGGTGATGCCGGCGTGGACCCGTGCGTCGATCCTCAACGTGGCGCGGATGCCGTGGTTCTCCTCCGACCGCACCATCCGCGAATATGCCGAGGACATCTGGCACGTGCCGGTGCGCCCGAAGACGTCGGAGCAGCCGGAAGCCCAACGCGGGGCGCAGGCGTGAGGCGTTTCTCTCTCGTCATGGCCGGGCTTGTCCCGGCCATCCACGTCTTCACAGTATCGCCGCTAGAAAGACGTGGATGCCCGGGTCAAGCCCGGGCATGACGGAGAATCTGCGGCTCCCCTCGCCCCACAACGATTACCCGTCACGTCATTGAATTCATCGCGATTGCGGTGATACTGCAAGGCAGTATCCGGGGAATTCCATGCTCACCAAGACACCGCACCTTTTCGACGACGCCACGCAGGTCACCGCCGGCGACAGCCGCTGGCAGGGCAAGACCAGTCCGGACTACTGGGCCTTTGTCGGCCCGTTCGGCGGCTGCACGGCCGCGACCATCCTGCGCGCCCTGATGGACCATCCCCAGCGGGCGGGCGATCCGCTGGCGCTCACGGTCAATTTCTGCGCGCCGGTGGCGGAAGGCGCCTTCGATCTCGACGTGCGGCTGGTCAAGGCGAACCGTTCGAGCCAGCACTGGAGCGTGGAGATGACGCAAGGCGGCGGCGAGGTCGCGACGCTGGCGACCGCCGTATTCGCCGAGCGCCGTCCCTCCTGGTCGCACCAGCAGGCAACGTTTCCGGACGCCGTGCCGTTCGAACAGGCGCGGCCGTTTCCGCGCATGGGGATGACCTGGACGCACCAGTATGATTTCCGCTTCGTCGAGGGCGAACCGAGCTTCTACGGCTCGCCCGCGGCCTCGCCGCTGGACGCCTACTCCAAGCAGTGGATATCCGATTCCACGCCGCGCCAGATCGACATGCTGTCGCTGATGTCGATGTCGGACGCCTTTTTCGGCCGGATTTTCCTGGCACGGCGCGAGCTGATCCCGTTCGGCACGGTCTCGATCACGACCTATTTCCATACCGCGTCGGATGAGCTCGCCGCCGAGGACATCACCCATGTGCTGGCGGTGGCCGACGCCAGGATTTTCCACAGGTCTTATGGCGACCAGAACGGCGAATTGTGGTCGCCGAATGGACGGCTGCTCGCAACGACGACGCAAATCGCGTATTTTAAGGCGTAGGGCGCCGCGTCAAGCCAGATTGACCAAATAGCTGACGGCGTCGCGCGCCGCGGCGCGGTCAAGCGCATCCAGCGCGTTGCCGCCCGGCTCTTCGGAATAGGGACGGCGGCGGCCGAGCAGCCGATCGAGACGGGCCGGCGCGGTCAGCCGGTTGACCCATTCGCGCGCCAGACTCGTCGCGGCGGGACCCTTGTGGCCTTGCGCCGCCCACCATGAAGCGATCGGCTTTTCCATGATCTCGGAACTCTCCTTCACCAGCCTCGCGCCGAGCTTCGGAAAGGTGTCGGCTTCGGCGATCACGAGCCGCTGGACGCCGATCGCGCCGTCCCAGCAGATCAGCTCGACCAGGGTTTCGGCGAAGCGCAGCAATTTCGGTTGCCCGGCATCCGTCGGCAATGGCGCCAGGCGGTCACTGAGCCGCGCGAGCGTGCCGTCAATCACCGCCTCGAGCAACTGCTCCTTGGATTTGAAATTATTGTAGATCGTGCGCTTGGTGACCTTGGCGCGCTCCGCGATCAGATCCATCGACGTTGCGCGGTAACCGACCGTCAGGAACGTCGCTTTGGCGGCGTCGATGATCTGTTCGGTCTTGTTGGCAACGGGCATGGCCGTCCGGCCTCCATGGCGATGATGCTGACGCATATAGAGACGGCCGGGCCTTGACCATAGTCTCTGACTATACTATACCGTATAGTATAGTCTGGAGGTTGAAAATGGCACGCATCGTTGTGGCAGGCGCAAACGGCAAGGTCGGACGGTTGCTGATTCCTCAACTCGTGGCGACCGGACACGAGGTGATCGCATTGGTACGCACCGAACCGCTGTCATCGGCGACCCTGTGCATCACCGACTGGATGAATGCACGCCTGCCGGATGCCGATTCCGGCGACGTGGTCGTTAATCTGACAGGGGACATCAATCCACCGCGAGGCGACTATGAAAGCGCCAACACGCGAACCGCAGAGCGGCTTCAAGCGCATTTTGGCGGCCGCGCGGCGCAGGCGATCTTCATCAGTTTTCCGGGCGCCAGTGCGATCTCTGCAAATCGCTATTTGCGGACCAAGGCGGAAGCCGAGGCGCTGACGCTTGGCACGGCGAGGTGCGCCACCATTCTGCGGACCGTGTACATTTGCGGCAGGCCGGACGCCCCGGTGGAAAGCGATTTGCGGCAGCAGACGCCGAAGGGGCGTTCCGCGCGCTGCTTCGGCGATGGGCGGTCGCGATACCGGCCGTTGCTGATCGACGACGTCGTTCGCGCAGTGATTGCCTGCATCGATCGGCGCCTGCCGGGTGCCTTTGCGCTGGAGGGAAAACAAATGCTGTCGTCCGACGAAATCATCCGCCTGCTCAATCAAGACCCGGGCAAGCCGATCCAGCATTTCCCGAAACCGCTCGCGCGCCTGATGGGGCCGATGATCGGCGTCACCAGGGATTTCATCGACATCCTCGTTGAGGATCAACTCAGTACCGATCCGAACGTCTTCGACGTCTGTGGAGTTGTAGCGGGGTCAGTGCAGCAGGCCTGGCGTTAGGGGCTGCAAAACCTGTGCTCATCATCGAGAGGTGGATTGCCTATTTCAGGGCGGGAGGGAACATACGAGCGTCACGGTCTTTGAATGTATGTCGCGCTTCGAGCAGCGACGGACAAGCCGCGCTGCCCACCCAACGGTCCCTGAAGGCACCTCATGTCCGAACCCGACGTCAAGCCCGATATCGCCCTCCTCGGCATCCCCATCGAAATCGGCGCCTCGCAAGCCGGCACGCTGATGGGGCCCGACGCGCTGCGGACCGCCGGCATCGCGCGCCTGCTCAACCAGTTGGGATTTGCGGTCCAGGATCACGGCGATCTCGCGATAGGGCCGATAACATCGGATTCATCGCCGCCGCCGGCCAACGCCAAATTCTACGACGAGGTCAAAACCTGGATTCGGCTGCTCAGCGAACGCGCCTACCATTTGGCGCGTTCCGGCGCCGTGCCGATCTTCATGGGCGGCGATCATTCGCTGTCGATGGGATCGGTCAACGGCGTCGCGCGCTATTGGCGCGAACAGGGCCGGCCGCTGTTCGTGCTGTGGCTCGATGCGCATGCCGACTACAACACGCCCCACACCACCATCACCGGCAACATGCATGGCATGTCGTCGGCCTTCCTGTGCGGCGAAGGCGGGCTTGACGATCTGCTCGGCGATCAGCCGCGCGCGTCGATCACGCCGGACCAGCTCGACCTGTTCGGCGTGCGGTCGATCGATCCCCTGGAAAAGCAACTGGTCCATCAGCGCCATGTTGCGATCGCCGACATGCGCGCGCTCGACGAATTCGGTGTCGGCGTGCTGATCCGCCGCGTCATCGAGCGCATCAAGGCAAAGAACGGCGTGCTGCATCTGAGCTTCGACGTCGATTTCCTCGATCCGGCCGTGGCGCCCGGCGTCGGCACCACCGTGCCCGGCGGCGCCACCTACCGAGAGGCGCATCTCATCATGGAGCTGCTGCATGATTCAGACCTGGTGCGCTCGGTCGACATCGTCGAACTCAACCCGTTCCTCGACGAGCGCGGCCGCACCGCGCGCGTCGCGGTCGAACTGATCGGCAGCCTGTTCGGCCTGCAGATCACCGACCGGCGGACGCCGACCAATGCGGTGTTGCTGGGACGATAGCTAGCCCTGCGCGGCGTTGCCGGTAATGAGGCTGGTGTTTCCCGTGACGGGATCGGTGATCGCGGTTTTGATCTGGGCGTTGCCGGCGGAAGACAGTATGAACTTGCTGTCGCCGATCCGGAACGAGTTATCCTTGATCAGTACGCTCTGGTACTGAACCGTCGAGCCGCTCTGGTATTTGACCTGCGCGCGAAACCCCTGGACCTGCGAGATCGTGAACTCGAATTTCTGGTTGTTCGAATAGGTCCCGTTCCAGTTGCCCTGATAGCTCGCAGGATCGACATTGGTGTAGGCCGTGGCTGACGGTGTCGACAGCGATGCCGACGCGTAGCTGTTCTGAAGAATGCTCATGATGTCGCCCATGCAGATGCTCCGTGCCGGCAATCCTGATGAGGCACTTACGGGCACAGGAAGTTAACCGGAGCTTGAGCCACTTTGCGGGATGTTGCGGGGAAGCTCACAGACATCTGCGGAAACAAAAAAGGGCGACTCAAGGAGCCGCCCTTTCAACTTCACAATCGGCTTGCGCCTTACTCCGCCGCGAGCTTGACCTCGGGGGCGGCGGCGCGGACGTCGGCGTCGACCTGGGCTTCGAACTTGGCAAAATTCTTCTGGAACATGCCGACCAGCGCGCGCGCGGTCTTGTCGAACTCGGCCTTGTCCTTCCAAGTGTTGACGGGATCGAGGATGTCGGTGGGCACGCCCGGCAGCGCGGTCGGCACTGCAAAACCGAAATATTTGTCGGTGCGGAATTCGACGTTGCGGAGCGAGCCGTTCAGCGCAGCCGTCAGCAGGGCCCGGGTCACCTTGATCGGCATCCGGCTTCCGGTGCCGTATTTGCCACCGGTCCAGCCGGTGTTGACCAGCCAGCAGTCGACATTGTGCCTGGCGATCAGCTCGCGCAGCATGTTGCCGTAGACGGAGGGATCGAGGGGAAGGAACGGCGAACCGAAGCAGGTGGAAAATTCCGGCTGCGGTTCGTTGCCGAGGCCGCGTTCGGTGCCGGCGACCTTTGCCGTGTAGCCGGACAGGAAGTGATACATCGCCTGCGCCGGCGTCAGCTTTGCGATCGGCGGCAACACGCCGAAGGCATCGGCCGCCAGCATCACGACGTTCTTCGGCTGGCCGGCGCGGCCGGTGCGCGAGGCGTTCGGGATGAAATCGAGCGGATAGGCCGAGCGGGTGTTTTCCGTCTTCGAGCCGTCGTCGAAATCGGGCACGCGGGTGCGCTCGTCGAGCACCACATTCTCCAGCACCGCGCCAAAACGGTTGGAGGCCGCGAAGATCTCGGGCTCGGCTTCCGGTGACAGCTTGATGCACTTGGCGTAGCAGCCGCCTTCGAAATTGAAGACGCCGTCCTTGCCCCAGCCATGCTCATCGTCGCCGATCAGCGTGCGCTTGGGATCGGCCGACAAGGTCGTCTTGCCGGTGCCGGAGAGGCCGAAGAAGATCGCGGTGTCGCCGTCGGGGCCCACATTGGCCGAGCAGTGCATCGGCAGCACGCCCTTGGCAGGCAGGTAATAGTTCAGCGTGGTGAACACGCTCTTCTTCATCTCGCCGGCATAGTAAGACCCGCCGATCAGGACGATCTTGCGGGCGAAATCGATCGCGACGACGTTCTCGGACTTGCAGCCATGGCGTTTGGGATCGGCGCGGAAGCTCGGCAGATCGATGATGGTCAGCTCCGGCACGAAGCTTTGCAGCACGGAGGCCTCGGGGCGGATCAGCAGCGTGCGGATGAACAGCGAATGCCAGGCGAGCTCGGTGAAGACGCGGGTCTTGATCTGGAAGCTCGGATCGGCGCCACCAAAAAGGTCCTGCGCGAACAGCGTCATGCCCTCGGCGTGCTTGAGGAAATCGGCATAGAGCGCGTCGAACTGTTCCGAGGTGATCGACTGGTTGCCGGCCCACCACATGTTCTTGTCGGTGGTGGCGTCGCGCACCGTGAACTTGTCCTTCGGGCTGCGGCCGGTGAACTCGCCGGTGTCGGCGCAGAGCGCGCCATGAGCGGACAACACGGCTTCGCCCGATGAAAGCGAATGTTGGTAGAGCTGCGGCGCGCCCAGGTTCCAATGCACCTGTTTGAGATTTTTTAAACCGAATTTGTCGGCGCCGAAGGCACCGTTACGTAGACCCGTCTCTTGCACGAAGACCCTCCTCGAACCCGCGTATCTTGATCGCGCGAATGCCGCTAAACGCGCTTCTGTCGCGGTGACCCACTGAATATAGCCTTCCGGCTCCGGTCCGGCGACCTAATACTTGGCAACGCCGTGCTTGCCAAGCCGATCCCGTGTATTTTGGTTTATTCCAGCCAAGGCGTTGATTTGGATCAAACACTTGCTGCGAGGCAGGGCATTTTGCGCGCTTTCTGCGCGCGACCATCGGTCGCGATAGCGCTACCATCCGCTGTTGCGTCGCACAATCCCCGTTAACCTCAGCGGGCTGCGCCTTCGCCGATCAGCGCAAACGGCGCCCAGAACGCCGGATAGGCATTGCGGGGCGAGGAAGCATCATTGAGATAGGCCAGCATCGACTGACGCAGCGCTTCGGCGCGGCCGAGCTTGGGGTCCGCTTTGAGACGATCGAAGGTCGATGTGGTGAGGCGCGTGGCGGCCGCGGAATCCACCGCCCAGTGCGAGACCAACAGCGCACGCGCGCCGGCATAGAAGAACGATCGCGCCAGTCCGGAAAGCGCTTCGGCGCCGGGCTTGTCGCCGGCGATCGTGTTGCAGGCGGACAGCACCACCCAATCGGCATTGAGCTTGAGCTGCGCCACTTCGCTTGACGTCAGCAGGCCATCGTCGAATTCGGACGGCTGCTTTGGAAGGCTCAACACCAGCGATGGTTCGGCGATCCCCTTCACGTCGCCGGCGACGAGACCATGGGTGGCGAAATAGACGATGCTGTAATCGGCGAGCCGGGCGCGCTTGACCGTGGTTTCGCTGGCATCCTCGCCGAGATGGATATCGGATACGGAAACGCCGAGATCTTTCGCGACCGCATTGAGCTCGTCCGCGGTGTCGGGCAGTTGCGCCAGCACCTGGGAGAGCCGCGCGCGGTCGACGCCGGCGCCCTGCCAGAAATCGGTATAGGCTGCGTTGGTGACGCTGCGCGCCGCGGACTTGATCGCCGCGCTACGCCTATCGCCGCTATTATCCCGGAGCGGGTTGAACAAGGGATCGCCGAAGCCGGTCATCGGCTTGGTGGTTTGATCCTTGCGGGCCAGCATGCGCAGCGTTTTCAGGCTCGCGACCGACGGCAATACCGATACGGCGTGGCGCTTGAGCAACCAGGCGGCATCGCGGTAGCCGTCGAGTTTTTCCGGGATCGCGGCCGGCGGCTTCTCCGTCACCAGCAAATGGAACGGCAGCGCCGTCAACGCGCCGGTGGGGACGATCAGGAGATTGCGCTTGTCCTTCACCAGTGGCTCGACGCCACCCAGCAGGTTGTTGTACAGCCCGTTGGCGCGTTCGAGATTGAACAGAGCGGATTTTCCTGACGAATCGCTGGCATTGGCGACGTTCAATCCACGGCGGAAATCGGCGACCAACCCGTTCAGTGCTTCCGCGCCCTGCCCGATCGACTTCCAATCAAACCCTTCCCGCGTGATCGCGATGGTGTAGCTGTCCTTCGCCGTGACCGTAAGCAGCACGATCGCCTCATCGCCCGACAACAGCGACTGGATCTCCTTCGCCGTCATCGGCAACGGATTAGACAGCGCCGCGTAATCAGGGAATTCAGCCGACAGGGTCTTTTGCAGCGTCGGGCGTTCGGTCGAAACGGCCGCGAGTCTGGCTTTTATCTTCTGCTCGGCCGCAGGGTCGCGCTTCGAACGTTCTTTGGACACCGCCGCCACCACGGCCTTGTCCAGGGCCTCCGCTTCCGCGGCGAGATCCTGATCCCGGCGTACCAGTTCGGCGAGCCGATCGTTTCCGGCCGCGAGCCGCACGGCAAGCTTGTTCACGGCGGAGGCTGCCTGCGATTGGGTGCCACGCTGGATCGCGTCGAGCATCGCATCCATCGCCTGCTCGGCCGGTATCAGCCGGTTGCGTTCGGAATCCACCAGCACCGGCAGCACGGCGCGCAGTTCACCGCGTCCGCTCGCGACCAGTTTTAGCGCCAGCGGCAACGCCTTCTCCGGGTAACCCGTCCGGGCCTCAAAGAGCGCGAGATTGTTCATGGATTTGGCGGTATCCGGATGGTCGGGGCCAACCGCGCGTTCACGGATCGCCAATGCCCGCTCGAACAGCCGCTCGGCGTCGCGGACGCGGTCGGTCGGCCCATCGTAGAGTTCGGCTAAATTATTCAGCGAACGCGCCACGTCGGGATGATCGGGGCCGAGCACCTTCTCGCGGATCGCCAGCGAACGCTTGATCAGCGGCTCCGCTGCCGCGAAATGGCCTTCGACCTTCTCGACCTGGCCGAGATTGTTCAGCAGCGTCGCCACCGCCGGATGCTCCGGACCCGCCACTTTCTCGTAGATCGCGAGCGCACGCTTGAACAATGGCTTGGAATCGTCATGGCGGCCCTGCTTCTCGTAATAGGTGCCGAGATTGTTCAGCGACTGCGCGACGTCGGGATGGGTGGGCCCCAGCGACTTCTCGCGGATCGAGAGCGCGCGCTTGAACAGCGGCTCGGCTTCGGCAAAGCGTTCCTGGCGCTGATAGAGCGCGGCGAGATTGTTCAACGCGGAAGCGATATCCGGTGAATCGGCCCCGGCCGTCTTCTCCAGGATCGCAATCGCCCGCTTGAACATCGGCTCGGCTTCGGCGTCCCTGCCCTGACTGCCATAGAGCTGCGCCAGATTGTTCAGCACCGCGCCGACGTCGCGATGCGAGGGGCCGTATTTCTTCTCCAGGGATTCCAGTTGGCTCTGCGCCAGCGCGACGGCGTCCGAATATTTTCCGGCGCGGCTGAGCTCGTTGATTTTGGCGGTGAGCGCTGCGGTGTCGCTCTTCTGTGCGGAAGACGGTGCGCTCAAGCAGGTGCTCGCGAGCAGCGCGACAACAAGCGAAAAGACCAATCGATGGCGGAAATTCATGATGCGGACTTAACCTCTCGACGCAGGCGTCGAGTAGGTCGCGCCAATTGCCGCAGCCGTTCAAATCCGCCGCGCGTGGTGGCTTGTGGCTTGGCTGGCTTTAAGGCGTGGCCGGCTCCTTGGCGCGCGCCTCGCCCGCCAGTCTCACCAGCATCTTGCGCAGGGCTGTCCCGCTCGTGACCCGTTCCGGGAAATCCAGCCGCAGCGTCGCGGAGCCGGCCTGCATGTCCATCCCATCGGGGTCGCAGCCGGTGCAGGCCCAGTCGGCGCTGTCGGCCCCGAGCAGCCGCGTGGCGTAGAGGTTCATCGCCTCGCGGTGGTCCTCGTTCATGTGTTCCACGGCCCCCTGCTCGGCTTCCAGCAGCCCCTCGGCATCGCTGAGTTCGGTCAGGAACTGCGCCGGTTTGAGGTCGATGATCCGGCCAAACCCGGCGACGAGATGGGCCCCAAGCGGCAGGATCCGGAAGAACGAAAAATCCTTAAAGTCTACAAAGACTTCCGCGGACGGATGGGCGTTGAGGTAGCGCCGGCGCAGGATTTCGACCTGATCCTCCGCAGCCTCCTCGGCCCGGCCCGCCAGCATGATCCGGGCACCCTCCAGGGGATCGCCGGCGACCCGCTCGTCGAGCATCAGCGAAACCCTGTTGTCGCCGAGGATATTCTTCGTATGCAGCGCCAGCCGCGAGATCAGCAGGATCGGCGCGGCGTCGTAATGGCTGGCGACATTGACCAGCGAGCAATAGGGGTCGCCGCTGCCGGCCATCAGGGTTGCCAGCGCCCCCTGTCGGCTCCGGCGCAGCAGTGAGCGGGCCAGTCTGGATGGGTCGAAATCAGCGGTCGGTTGCATCGGGATGTCCAGCCATCTTATTGCAAAAAAGGGCCTTTTCTCGGGCCTTGAGGGTGGTATATGGGGGCCAGGAACGAAACCATGAACTTCCCGCAGAAGCGTTTTTGCGGAACTCGGTCACACTTCAGCCCAGCTTGCATTGCTCGTTGACCGCGTACGAAGCCCATTTATACGGCGCATAGCTGAATTGCCCGCCGTTAAGCCACTTCTCTTTCGAAAGCAGGCTCATGCCCACAATCGCCTTGGTCGATGACGACCGCAACATTCTCACTTCCGTCTCGATCGCGCTCGAAGCCGAAGGCTATCGCATCATGACGTACACGGATGGTGCGTCGGCGCTCGACGGCTTCCGGACCTCCCCGCCCGACCTTGCGATCCTCGACATCAAGATGCCGCGCATGGACGGCATGGAAACGTTGCGGCGGCTGCGGCAGAAGTCCGATCTGCCGGTGATCTTCCTCACCTCCAAGGATGAAGAAATCGACGAATTGTTCGGCCTCAAGATGGGCGCCGACGATTTCATCCGCAAGCCGTTCTCCCAGCGCCTCTTGGTCGAACGCGTCAAGGCCGTGCTGCGCCGTGGCCAGCCCAAGGATCCGACCGCCGCGCCGAAGGAGCCGGATGCGCGTGCGCTGGACCGCGGCCTGCTGCGGATGGATCCGGAACGCCACACCTGCACCTGGAAGAACGAGCCGGTGACGCTGACGGTGACCGAATTCCTGATCCTGCAGGCGCTGGCCACCCGGCCCGGCGTGGTGAAGAGCCGCAATGCGCTGATGGACGCGGCCTATGACGATCAGGTCTATGTCGACGACCGCACCATCGACAGCCACATCAAGCGGCTGCGCAAGAAATTCAAGGTGGTGGACGACGATTTCGAGATGATCGAGACGCTTTACGGGGTCGGCTACCGCTTCAAGGAAGCCTGATTTCTCCTCTTTGAATGGCTTCCGTAAGCCGCGCTTTGCAGGGATAGTCGAGACAACCGGCAGTTTTCGCCATTGCTAGATCGAACGCAGCCTGATCCGGGCCGAAACGACGAGGACGCGTCTGCGCCGCTCGATCGGGATCACGTTGCCGACGACAAGGTGCAGAGCCAGGGCTGGCGGCGGCCGCTCGGCTGGCTGCGCCGCGCCGGGCAGTTCTTCTTCGCGCTGTCTTTTTCCAGCCTCACGCGCCGCATCGTCTCGCTCAACCTGGCCGGCCTCGTGGCGCTGGTCGCGAGCATTCTCTATCTCTCGCAATTCCGCGCCGGCCTGATCGAGGCGCGTGCGCAGAGTCTGCTGGTCTATGCCGAGATCATCTCGGAAGCGATCGCGACCTCGGCCACCGTCGAGGGCGGCACCATCACCGTCGATCCCGACCGCCTGCTCGATCTGAAGCCCGGTGAAAGCTATGGCGTGCCGGACGAGTATTCCGACTTCCCGATCAACCCGGAACGCGTCGCACCGGTGCTGCGCCGCCTGATCGCGCCGACCAAGACGCGCGCCCGCATTTTCGATCGCGAGGGCGGGCTGATCCTGGACAGCCGCAATCTGTTTGCCCGCGGCGACGTGCTGCGCTTCGAATTGCCGCCGCCGCTGGCCGGCAAGCCCAATATCGCCGAGCGCACGCTGACCGCGATCCGCACCTGGTTCAATCGCGGCGACCTGCCGATCTATCGCGAACTCGGACCGGAGGGCGGCAAGGGCTATCAGGAAGTCGCCCAGTCGCTGGACGGCCAGAAGAGCAGCATGATCCGCGTCAACGAACGCGGCGCGGTGATCGTGTCGGTCGCCGTGCCGGTGCAGCACTTCCGCGCGGTGCGCGGTGCGCTGATGCTCACGACCCAGGGCGACGACATCGACCAGATGGTCGGCGCCGAACGCTGGGCGATCCTGAAAATCGGCGGCGTCGCCTCCGCCGTCATGATCGTGTTGTCGCTGCTGCTGGCGAGCACGATCGCCGGCCCGGTGCGGCGCCTCGCCGATGGCGCCGAGCGCGTCCGCCGCCGCATCCAGACCCGCGTCGAGATTCCCGACTTCACCCGCCGCCGCGACGAGATCGGCCATCTCTCCGGCGCGCTGCGCGACATGACCAATGCGCTCTATAGCCGCATCGAGGCGATCGAAATGTTCGCCGCCGATGTTGCCCATGAACTGAAGAATCCGCTGACCTCATTGCGCTCGGCGGTGGAAACGCTGCCGCTGGCGCGCAACGAAAACAGCCGCGCGCGACTGCTCGCCGTGATCGAACACGACGTGCGAAGGCTCGACCGGCTGATCTCCGATATCTCCGACGCCAGCCGCCTCGATGCCGAATTACAGCGGCAGGACATGGCGCCGGTCGATCTGCGCCGGCTGCTGGTGACGCTGACCTCGGTCGCCAATGAAACCAAACTCGGCCATGACGTCGCGGTCGAGGCGCGCTTCGAGGGCCGCACCCCGACGGACCCCTTCTCGGTGCCCGGCCATGATTCACGGCTCGGCCAGGTGATTTCCAACCTGCTGTCGAATGCGCAATCCTTCTCGCACGCCGGCGGCAAGGTGCGCATCGTCTGCCGCCGCGTGCGCTCGGAAATCGAGATAGTGGTGGATGACGACGGCCCGGGCATCGGCGAGGATGCGCTCGAGCGCATCTTCGAGCGCTTCTATACCGACCGGCCGCATCAGGGTTTTGGCCAGAATTCGGGTCTTGGCCTGTCGATCTCCAAGCAGATCATCGAGGCCCATGGCGGCCGCATCTGGGCCGAGAATCGTCCCGGCCCGGCCGACGAGGACGGCAACCCGACAGTGTCGGGCGCCCGCTTCGTGGTACGGTTACCGGCGCCATGACGAGCCCAAGCGTGCACGCCTCGGCCGTGCTGGTGGGCGACCGTGCCGTCCTGATCCGCGGCCCCTCGGGCTCCGGCAAGTCCCGCCTCGCCTTCGATCTGATCCTGGCCGGGCGCAGCGGCCATTTGCCGCCGGTCGTTCTGGTGGGAGATGACCGTGTCCATCTCGACACACTGGCCGGGGAATTGTGGGTCCGGCCGGCGGCCGAATTGGCCGGCCTGATCGAGATCCGCGGCCTCGGCATCCGTCGCTGTAATTGTGCCAGCGAAGCGGTGGTCGGCCTGGTTGTCGATCTTGCGGCGGATGATGGTGAACGGCTGCCGCCGCCCGAAGCCCTCGAAACCCGCCTTAATGGTGTTTTGATACCGAGAATTCCCCTCGCGGCCGGCTATCAACCCCTGCCGCTGGTTGTCGCGGCGCTGACGACAACTGAAAGTTCACCTTCCGGTAATAATACGGCCAATTGTGTGAAGGGGTTTGGTAACCATATAAGCCCCACTATCGCGACCGAATAAGACCGGCGCAGGCTCCCCCCTCTCTGCCACCGTTTCCGGGAGAATAGCCAAGATGCCCTCTTGCGCGGGGCCTCTGGATGGTCAAAGTGGCGCGTTCGTGCGGTGCACCAAAAAGCACCCGCGAGGAGTTTCCGATGATTGGTCTAGTGCTTGTGACCCATGGGCGCCTTGCCGACGAGTTCAGGGCGGCGCTCGAACATGTCATGGGTCCGCAGAAACAAATTGAAGCGATCACGATTGGAGCCGAGGACGACTCCGATTTGTGTCGAAGCGACATCATTGAAGCGGTGAATCGCGTCGACAGTGGTGACGGGGTTGCCATCCTCACCGACATGTTCGGTGGCACGCCTTCCAACCTTGCGATCTCCTGCATGAGCCGCCCCAAGGTGGAAGTGCTCGCAGGCATCAATCTGCCCATGCTGGTCAAGCTCGCCAAGGTGCGTGAAGAGCGCTCGCTTCCGGATGCCATCGCGATGGCCCAGGAAGCCGGCCGCAAATACGTCACCATCGCCAGCCGCGTACTCGCCGGCAAATGAGCGACGAAGCCGCGCCGGGAAACGATGTCGGGCCGAGCGTGCCGGCGGGCGCCATTTCCCGCGAGCTCCTCATCATCAACAAACGCGGCCTGCATGCGCGTGCGTCGGCAAAATTCGTCCAGATGGTCGAGCGCTTCAACGCCACGATCTGGGTGACGCGCGGCAACGAGACCGTCGGCGGCAACTCGATCATGGGATTGATGATGCTGGCCGCTGGCCCCGGCACGACCGTGGTCGTCTCCGCCACCGGCCCCGAAGCGCAGGCCGCGCTCGACGCGATCGCGGGGCTTGTTGCCGACAAGTTCAATGAAGAAGGCGTGTGAGGCATTCGGCCTCGTGTGAGCAGCGCGGCCTCGTGGTTCGAGACGCGCGCACGAGCGCGCTCCTCACCATGAGGGTTCAAGACCTCAACTCTAGTCTAAATCCTCATCCTGAGGAGCGGCCTCTTGGCCGCGTCTCGAAGGATGCAGGCCCGCCCTCAAGCGCGCGCAATCTCAAAACGGATTGGTGACGATACCGCCGTCGGCGCGGAGCGCGGCGCCGTTGGTGGCGCTGGAGGCTTTGGAGCAGACATAGCAGATCAAATTGGCGATCTCCTCGGGCTCCGCGTAGCGCTGCAACAACGACGCGGGGCGGCGCTCGGTAAACATCCGTGAGGTGATGTCGTCGACGGTCGTCCCGGCCGCTTTGGCGCGCGCGGCCAGCCGCACCGGTGCCATTTCGACCCAGGTCGGTCCCGGCATGACGGAATTGACGGTCACGCTGGTCGCCTTGGTCAGCTCGGCGGCTCCGCGCGCCACCACGAGCTGGGCAGCCTTGGAGAAGCCGTAATGAACCATCTCCTTGGGAATGAAGACGCCGGACTCGCTGGAGACGAACACGACGCGGCCCCACGCCTTGTTCTCGAGCATCCGCTTCAGATAGTGCCGGGTGAGGCGCACGCCGCTCATCACGTTGACTTCGAACATCCTCGTCCAATCCGCATCCTCGATGTCGAAGAATCCCTTCGGCTCGTAGATGCCGAGATTGTTAACGAGGATATCGACGTCGGGGAATTGCGCGATCAGCGCGGCGCAGCCGTCGGCGCCTCCGAGATCGACCGCCGCCGAATGCACCTCGGCGGCAGGCGCAGCCTGTCGCACTTTTGCCATGGCCGCGGTGACATCAGCCTGCCCGCGTCCGTTGACGATCACCTCCGCGCCCATTTGCGCCAGTCCGATGGCGGTGGCGAGCCCGATGCCGCGCGTCGAACCGGTGACGAGCGCGGTCTTTCCAGTCAGATCGAGATTCATGCGTTCCCCAATTCCCTGGTCGTCGCTTATTTCCTGGCCGGCGGCACCACAAACACGTTCCAGACCGTGGCGGCGCCAGGCCCCCCCAAAAGGAACCGCCGCGTGGTCATCACGATGCGCTCGCCATGGGCGGCATGGAGCTTCATCCACGCCTCGCATTTTTCCAGCTTCCAGTCACCGGTCTCGCAAATGCCGATAAAGCCGGATCGCTGGGCCTCTTCGAGCGAGGTCAGGCCCGATGACCACGGCTCGTCCGGCGCCAGCACCGCCGGATGATCGGGGCTGTAGAACGTCACGGGATGGCCGATATCGCTATAGGCGGCGACCACCGGCAGGGCCGAGAAGAACCGCCGATGCCAGACCTCGGTGAGTTCGCGCGCGAGTTCGGAACGCGCACGATAGCTGCCGCCATCACTGCGATGCCGGCCGACGTCATAGGCGACGATCTGCGGTGAGGCGATCAGCACCGCGAGCGTCAGCACCAGCCAGGTCATCGTCAGCCGCAGCAGTGCGATACTGCGCACGCGCAGCGCCGGGATCGCGAGCAGCGCCAGCGGCACCAGGAAGAACAGCGGGATGCCCCAATCGGTCTTGATATAGACCTGGAACAGCACGGCGCCGACCGGCGGCCCGATCGCGACCACCACCTGGATCAGCCAGACATTGAGCGCCTGCGCGGCGTTAACGCCGGAATTCGGTCCACGCGACCAGAATGCAAAAGACGGCTTGCGCCAGCGCGACGGCCACGCCAGCGCTACACCCGCCAGCACCACCGGCAAGGCCAGCAGCGCCAGATTATGGCCGACATAGCCGAGCGCGAGATTGTCGATCAAATGGCGGTCGGTGAGCGAATAGACATCGCCGGCGTAGGTGAAGGGGACGAAATTCACGTCGCGGAGCCACATGAAATGCGGGACCATCGCCACCACGAACACGAAGATCGCCACCCACGGCGCTGGCGAGCGCAGGAATAGCAGGCGTTGCGGGTGGATCAGCGCGGCAAGGCCGATCGCGCCGATCATGGTCAGCGCCCAGTATTTGGTCAGCAGAGCCAGCGCGCCGGCGATGCCGAGCATCCATCCGGACTTCACGCTGCGCTTCTCGAACGCGTCGAGATAGGCCAGCACCACCAGCGGCAGCGTCACCAGCTGCAGCAGGTCCGGATTGTATTTGAAGCCCTTGAAGTTGAAGATCGGATAGAGCGCGAGCATCACCACGACGAGGAATGCGCGGCGGTGATCGACCACGCGCAGCGAAAGCCACCAGCAGATCACGAGCCCGCAGCCGAGCGTGGCCATCGCCAGCGCATAGCTCGCCCAGTCGGTAACCGGAAACGCCCTGAACCACAGGCCGGCCACCCATCCCGACAGCGGCGGATGCTTGCCATAGCCCCAAAGGAACTTCTGACCCCAGCCGAACGCCTCGGCGACGTCCATATGGATGTCCTGGCCGGTCTTCAGATTGACCAGAATCACCGTCCACAGCGCGGCATGGAGCACGGCAAAGCCGCCGACCAGCCACGGAGCGGCGGTCGGATGAGCCTTGGGACCGCCGGCACGCGCGGCCAGCCAAGCTGCCAGCCGCCGGATGGACAGTTTGCGCCTCGAGCGCGCGGCGGCGGGCAAAATTGATGCAGTCGACATAAGGCAAGTCCGTAGCGCGTTTTTTGCTCGCGTGGAATCGGCTTGGCGTGCAAAAAGTCCCTTAAATTACAGCAATATGGTTGCCGCACGGGGATGTGAATGCTATCCCGCGCCCCATGACAACCGCCCCGATTTCCAACATCCGCAACTTCTCCATTGTCGCCCATATCGACCATGGCAAATCGACGCTGGCCGATCGCCTGATCCAGATGACGGGCGGGCTGACCGATCGCGAAATGGCGGGCAAGGAGCAGGTGCTCGATTCGATGGATATCGAGCGTGAGCGCGGCATCACCATCAAGGCCCAGACGGTGCGGCTGAACTACCGCGCCAAGGATGGCAAGGACTACGTCTTCAACCTCATGGACACGCCGGGTCACGTCGACTTCGCCTACGAAGTCTCGCGCTCGCTGGCCGCATGCGAAGGTTCCTTGCTGGTGGTCGACGCCAGCCAGGGCGTCGAGGCGCAGACGCTCGCCAATGTCTATCAGGCGCTCGACAACAATCACGAGATCGTGCCGGTCCTCAACAAGGTCGACCTGCCCGCCGCCGAACCCGAAAAGGTCAAGCAGCAGATCGAGGACGTGATCGGCATCGACGCCTCGAACGCGGTGATGATTTCGGCCAAGACCGGCCTTGGCGTGCCCGACGTGCTGGAGGCCATCGTCACGCGTTTGCCGCCGCCGAAGGGCGACCGCGAGGCGACGCTGAAGGCGCTCTTGGTCGACAGCTGGTATGACGTCTATCTCGGCGTCGTCGTTCTCATTCGCGTCGTCGATGGCGTGATGAAGAAGGGCAGCCGCATCCGCATGATGGGCACCAACGCCGCCTATGACGTCGAGCGCGTCGGCTTCTTCACGCCGAAGATGACGCAAGTCGACGAACTCGGTCCCGGCGAGATCGGCTTCATCACCGCGGCGATCAAGGAAGTGGCCGACACCCGCGTCGGCGATACCATCACCGACGACCGCAAGCCGGTCACCGACATGCTGCCGGGCTTCAAGCCCGCTATTCCGGTGGTGTTCTGCGGCCTGTTCCCGGTCGATGCCGACGATTTCGAAACGCTGCGCGGCGCGATGGGCAAACTGCGCCTCAACGATGCCAGCTTCTCGTTCGAGATGGAAACCTCGGCCGCGCTCGGCTTCGGCTTCCGCTGCGGCTTCCTCGGGCTGCTGCATCTGGAGATCATCCAGGAGCGGCTGTCGCGCGAGTTCGATCTCAACCTGATCGCGACCGCGCCGAGCGTGATCTACAAGATGCACCTCACCGATGGGCAGGAGATCGAGATCCACAATCCCGTCGACATGCCCGACGTGGTCAAGATCGCCGAAATCCAGGAACCGTGGATCGAAGCCACCATCCTGACCCCCGACGAATATCTCGGCAGCGTCCTGAAACTGTGCCAGGACCGCCGCGGCTCGCAGAAGGAGCTGACCTATGTCGGCTCGCGCGCGATGGTGAAGTACGATCTGCCGCTCAACGAAGTGGTGTTCGATTTCTACGACCGGCTGAAATCGGTCTCGAAGGGCTACGCCTCGTTCGATTACCATTTGACCGACTACAAGGCAGCCGACCTCGTCAAGATGCAGATCCTCGTCAACAACGAGCCGGTCGACGCGCTGTCGATGCTGGTGCATCGGACCCGCGCCGAGGGCCGCGGCCGCGCCATGGTCGAGCGGATGAAGGAACTGATCCCGCCGCACATGTTCCAGATTCCGATCCAGGCCGCGATCGGCGGCAAGGTGATCGCCCGCGAAACCGTCCGCGCGCTGCGCAAGGACGTCACCGCCAAATGCTACGGCGGCGACATCACGCGCAAGCGCAAGCTTCTGGAGAAGCAGAAGGAAGGCAAGAAGAAGATGCGGCAGTTCGGCAAGGTCGACATCCCGCAGGAAGCGTTCATTGCCGCGCTGAAGGTGGATAGCTGATAACCGAATCGACCTGAACGTCGGTTCCAAACTCAGATCGGCCACGGGTCGTACGTTGCGATGCGGCTCGGCTACCTCAGTTACCATCCGCTCCGTTCTGTTGGCGTTAGGTGGGGCAACTTCCCATCACCGCCCGCCTTGCCCTGTCGCGGCGGATAGGTCACCATCGTCCCGCGCACACAAAAAAATGACAAGCGCGAGGAAACGCATGAGCAAGCCCGTCAATTTCGGCCAGTCCAATTCCTCCTATGGCTGGATCGTCGTCGGTGCCGGCGCGCTGATGACCTGTGTCGGGTTCGGCTCGATGCTGTCGCTGGCCGTATTCCTGCAGCCCATCTCGGCCGACACCGGCTGGTCGGTCAGTGGCGTCTCGGCGGCGGCGACGATCGATTTCCTCGCCATGGGTTTTGCGGCGTTCCTGTGGGGGACGTTGTCCGACCGCTTCGGCACCCGCATCGTGGTGCTCTCCGGCGCCGTGCTGCTCGGCATCGGCCTGATCGGAGCGAGCCAGGCCACGAGTCTCTGGCAATTCCAGTTCTTCTTTGGCGTGCTGATCGGGATCGCGGCCGGCAGCTTCTACGCGCCGATGGTCGCGGTGGCGAGCGCCTGGGTCGAACATCGCCGCAGCCTTGCAGTGGCGCTGGTGTCGGCCGGCATGGGCGTTTCGCCGCTGACGGTGGCGCCGTTCGCGAGCTATTTGATCACGACCTATGACTGGCGCACGGCGATGCTGGTGATCGGCATCGCCGCCTGGGCGCTGCTGATCCCGGCGTCGTTCCTGGTGCGTCCGGCGCCGCAGGCGCCCGCGCCCGCCGGCGGCCAGGCCGACGCGCCGGAAGTGCAGTGGTCGGTTGGACAGGCATTGCAGACCCCGCAATTCATCACGCTGGCGCTGGCGCATTTCGCCTGCTGCGCGGCGCATTCGGGGCCGATCTTCCACATGGTGAGTTACGCGATGATCTGCGGCATCGCGCCGCTCACCGCGGTCACCGTCTATAGCCTTGCGGGGTTTTCCGGTTTGGGTGGCCGTCTCCTGCTCGGCGTGTTGGCCGATCGCCTCGGCGCCAAGCCGGTGCTGGTCGGCGGGCTGTTCGTGCAGGCGATGTCGGTCGCGACCTATCTCGCCGTCGCCCAGCTCGGCGAGTTCTACGCGCTGTCGGTCATCTTCGGGCTCGCTTATGGCGGCGTGATGCCGCTCTATGCGGTGCTGGTGCGCGAATATTTCGGCGCCCGCATCATGGGCTCGGTGTTCGGCGCCGTCTCCGCCTTTGCCAGCCTCGGCATGGCGCTGGGGCCGCTGGCCGGCGGCTGGGTGTTCGATGCCTTCCATGCCTATAACTGGCTCTATGTCGGCTCCTTTGGAATCGGAATTGCCGCAGTCGCCGTGGCCTTGAGTTTTCCATCGGCGCAGCGGCCCCCGCAACCCGCGCTCGATCTCGGGCGCGCCGCGGCGTGAGCCATCGCGTTTCCAGCAAAGTGGGGCCGGCTTGCGTCAAGAAAACGCGCCGAAATAGGGAATGCGCCCCACCGTCTTGATCGGCGGCGGCGGATGGGCCACCATTGCCCTTCGCGCCAACAAAATTCAAAAATACGAGGAAGCGCATGAACAGACATTCCGGTCTCGACCTCGTCGAACGCGCGCGGGCGCTGCAGCCGTTGATCGCGCGCGATGCCGACGAGATCGAGCGGACGCGGCGGTTGACGCCGGCGGTGACCGCGGCCCTGATCGAGAACGGGCTTTACCGGTCGCTGTTGCCGCAGAGTTTTGGCGGCGCCGAAGCGCCGCTCGAGATCTTCATGCAGATGCAGGAGGAAATCGCCAAGGCCGATGCGTCCACCGCCTGGTGCCTCGGCCAGTGCAGCGTCTGCGCCATGACCGCGGCCTATCTCGATGCAGATGCGGCGAACGAGATCTTCAACGTCGCGCCCGGCATCCTCGCCTGGGGCGCGATCAACCATGAAGTGCAGGTGGTGCCCGGCGGCTACAAGGCGAGCGCGCGCTGGGATTTTGCCAGCGGCTCGCGGCAGGCGAGCTGGCTCGGCGCCCATGTCCGCATTGTCGAAGCCGACGGCTCTCAGCGCAAAAAGCCGGACGGTTCGCCGGAAATCCGCACCATCCTGTTCCCGGTGACGGACGCTGTAATGTACGACGTCTGGGACGTGATCGGCCTGCGCGGCACCGGCACCGATTCCTATTCGGTCGATAATCTGTTCATCCCGGACAAATTCGCGGCCCTGCGCGACGACCCCGCGGCACTGCGCGAAAACGGCCCGCTCTACAAGCTCTCCACCAACATGGTGTTCAGCATGGGCTTTGCCGCGACTTCGCTCGGCGTCGCCCGCGCCACCCTCGATGCCGCCACGGATCTGGCGCGCGGCAAGACGCCGCAAGGACTCAAGGCGATGCGCGACAACAACGCCGTGCAGGGCCTCATCGGACGCACCGAGGCAACGCTGCGCGCCGCGCGCGCCTATCTCTACACCACCGCCGGCGAGGTCTGGCGCGATCTGGCGCGCGGCGATGCCCTCACCGAACAGCACCGCATCGCGCTGCGGATCGCCGCGACCTGGACCATCCATCAATCGGCATCGGTCGTCGACACCGCCTATCACATGGCCGGCGCCACCGCCGTCTTCAGCGCCAACAAGTTCGAGCGGCGGTTTCGCGACATGCACGCCATCGCCCAGCAGATCCAGGCCCGCGATACCCATTACGAGGACGCCGGCAAGGCCATCCTGTTCGCCCATCTCGATACCCCACCGACGGCGCGGTGATGGCGCCCGCGACAACAGCAGGTGCGAAACCGGCGGCGCGGCGACGCACCGGAAATGCGAACGCAACCGTCGACGCCGTGTTCGACGCCTATCCCCGGCCGGTGAAGGCAAAATTGCTGGCGCTGCGCCGGCTGATCCTCAACACCGCAAAAGCCACCAAGGGGGTCGGCGTGCTGGAAGAGACGTTGAAATGGGGGCAGCCGAGTTATCTGACCCCGGAAACCAAAAGCGGAAGCACGATCCGGATCGATCAGGTGAAGGCGGAGCCCGGGCAATATGCGGTCTACTTCCACTGCCAGACCAATCTGGTCGAGACGTTTCGCGGGCTCTATCCGGAACTGCGCTACGGCGGCAACCGCTGCATTCTGCTCGACGCCGGGGACAAGCTGCCGGAGGCCGCGCTGCGCCACTGCGTGGCGCTCGCGCTGACCTATCATCTGGGGAAGCGGAAAGCGGTTCGCGCCAAATAATCCCCGTCGTCCCGGCCTTGAGCCGGGAGCCCTAACCACCGGCTGCCATTGTTGAGCGCGCTGGTCGTGAACTTCCTTCTCCAACAATGCGGGCCGCGGCGTATGGACCCCGGCTCGAGGTCGGGGCGACGACGGAACCGTTACGCCACCAGCGCCGCATCCTCGCCGGAATCGTCCCCGCGCTGCGCCTTCAGCAGGCTGACGATCTCCGCATTGGGCCGCGCGCGGCTGAACAGAAAGCCTTGCCCTTCGTGGCAGCCTTCGTTGCGCAGGCAGCTCAATTCGGCTTCGGTCTCGACGCCTTCGGCGGTGATGGTGACGCCGAGGCCCTTGCCGAGGCTGATGATCGAACGCACGATCGCCTGCGCATCGCGATTGGAGCCGAGATCGCGCACGAATGACTGGTCGATCTTGATCTTGTCGAACGGAAAACTGCGCAGGTAGCTCAGGCTGGAATAGCCGGTGCCGAAATCGTCCATCGAGATGCGGACGCCGAGCGCGCGCAGCGCATGCAGCGTCGCCAGCACCTGGCTGCTTTTTTCCAGCACCAGCGTCTCGGTGATTTCGAGCTCGAGCCGCGTGGCGGCCAGACCCGTTTGCTTCAGCGTGTCCATCACCGTCGACAGCAGATTGCCGACGCGAAACTGCAGCGGCGACAGATTGACGGCGACGCGGACGTCGTCGGGCCATTGCGCGGCATCCATACAGGCGCGGCGCAGCATCAACCCACCAACGGCATTGATCAGGCCGGTTTCCTCGGCGACGGGAATGAAATCGCCGGGCGAGATCATGCCGCGCTCGGGATGCGGCCAGCGCACCAGCGCCTCGAAGCCGGTGATCCGCCCCGTAGCAAGGTCGATCAACGGCTGATAATACGGCCGCAGCAAATCGTTCTGGATGGCGTCGCGCAGTTCGATCTCGATCTTGCGGCGGGTCTGGGCACGGGCGTCCATCTCCGCTTCAAAGAAGCTGAACATGCCGCGGAACTCGTTCTTGGCGCGCGACAGCGCCATGTCGGCGTTCTTCAGGAGTCTGTCGGACTCGTCGCCGTCGCCCGGCGACATCGCAATCCCGATGCTGGCGCCGATCACCACCGAATGGCCGTCCAGCAGATAGGGGTCGCCGATCGCCTCCAGCAGGCGCCTCGCCAGCAGCACCGCATCTTCGGGGCGCGTCACGCCGCTTTGCACGACCGCGAACTCATCGGAGTTGAGCCGCGCCAGCACGTCGTCCTCGCGCAATGTCGACCGCAGCCGCTTGGCGACGCCGCGCAGCAGCTTGTCGCCGATGCCGTGACCGAGCGTATCGTTGACCGCCTTGAAATTGTCGAGGCCGAGCACCAGCACCGCCACCCTGTCGGCGCTGCGCCGCGTGTGCAGCAGCAAATCGTCCATCTGCTGGCGCAACAGGGAGCGGTTCGGCAACCCGGTCAGCCCGTCATGCTGGGCCATGAAGGCCAGCCGCGCCTCGGCGCGTTTGCGTTCGGTGATGTCCATCAGCGCCAGCAGGATCGCCGGTTGATCGCCGTAAACGAGTTGGCGCGAATAGATCGCCAGATCGATCAGGGCGCCGTCGGCCCGGACATGCTTCCAGGTCCGGGCCGCCTGCTCGTCATCGCTGCGATCGCCCGCCCAGGGCAGTTCGGGATCGAAGGCCTGCAGGCTGCGGATCGTCAGTCGTTCGAATTCGGCGCGGCTGTAGCCATAGTGCTCGATGGCGGCGTCGTTGACGCCGAGCATGCGTTCGCCGTCGAGCGAGCAGACGATCATCGGCACCGGGTTGCTGTCGAACAGGAGGCGGAACGACGCCTCGCGCTGTTTCAACTCGGTGATATCGACCCGCAGGCCGATGACGCCGCCGTCCTCGGTCAACCGTTCATCGATCAGGATGACGCGGCCGTCGGCCAGGGTCTGCTCGTGCCGCTCGCCGGGCTGGTAGAGCTTGGCCAGCCGTTCGGCGATCCATTCTTCCTCGCGGCCGATCGCTTCCGGATAATCGCCGCGCTCGACGCCGACACGGATGGTATCCTCCAGCCGCGCACCCGGCTTGAACAGATCCGAACTGCGGTTGTAGATCTCCGCATATTTCTTGTTCCAGAGAATGTAGCGGCCCTCGGCATCGAGAAACACGATGCCTTGCGGCAGAATCTCGATGGCCTCGCGGAGCCGCTCGTGCGATTTGCGGCCTTCCGCAATCGCGGCCTCAACCTCGGCGCGCGTTCGCGTGATCTCGCCGGCCTCGGCAGTGGTGCGCCGGCGGTTACCCGGCAGCTTTGAGCCGGACCTTGCAGGCCGGCCGAACAGGCGGGTCATCGCGGTCTGCTTTTGTTTCTTTGTTTTGTTTGGCCTTGTCGTCGGCATCGCTACGCCTCACCCGCCTTCTGCGCGCAACGTTCTCCGATAAGTATCTGAAAAAATGGTATCTCTTGCCGGTCGCCGCGTTGGCGCACGGGTTGCCGGCTGCCTGCTAAAAAGGCTCACTCGCGCACCGCGTGTATTGCAGCGATGGAAACGCGAGGCCAAACGCCGGTGCACAAGGCAGAACCGGCGCTGCCGCATGCACGATGCGCGACACATCTCCGGATTGCACAAGGAATGCGCGAAATTTCGCGTTGACGCATGAATAATCGTCAATGATCGACAGGGTTATCACGGGGTTAAGGTTCGCACCCGCCAACGCGGCACGTTCACGCGCCGGCCTCATACCTTGGTAGATCTCGCCTTAGTTGATCTCGATCCGCGTGCCGCGCGAGCCGGTCCGCTGGACCAGCGCGTACAACGTCGCCGCATGCGAAGGATGCAGCCGGACGCAACCATGCGACGCCGGCCCGCCGAGCCGCCTGATATCGTTGGTGCCGTGGATGGCGAAGCCATAGTAGAAGAAGATCGAATGCGGCATCGGCGAATTATAGTATTTGCGCGAGTAATGCATTCGCACCAATGATTGCGGACGGAATACGCCGCTCGGCGTTCCATAGCCGCCGCGGCCGGTCGAGACCGGCCAACTGTATCGTGCCGCGCCATCGACGCTGACGGCCATGCGCTGCGATGATTTGTCGATATGCACCACGACATCGGCGCGTGCCGGCTGCAATCCCAATACGAACGTGACAATTGCGGCTGCCAATATCAGCCGGCGACCAAATGAAAAACACATAATGACGCCCTGCAACCCAAAGCTTCTTATCCGCACATGATGTCGTTTGGATATAAGCCTTGTAAAGGGCCGCGGACGTTCGGGCGCACCCGGCCGAAATTAATCTTAACCCGGGACGACCGGGATAATGCGGAAATGCCGTGTGCGGATGAACGGGAGATCAAGCAATTGCGATCCCTTCAGTGGTCCCGCCTCGCCGATTCCATGTTACATTTTGCGCAACTAGAGTGATTTGATGACATCACGCCTGATTCTGATCCCGCTTCTGGTCTTGATGGGTCTCGCCAGCGCCGCCGCGGCATGGGCTCAGGACAAGGGCAGCGTCGACCCCAAGCCGCTGCCGCCGCTGGCCAACCCCAACGACCCCAGGCTCGGCGCCAAGGAGTTGTTCGGCCGCAAGGTGCTGCCGGCGGCGATGCCGACGCGGGTGCTTGGCTTCTACGCCCATGGCTGCATCGCGGGCGCGGAGGGGCTGCCGATCAATGGCGACACCTGGCAAGTGATGCGGCTGTCGCGCAACCGCTACTGGGCGCATCCCGACATGGTGGCGCTGGTGAAGCGGCTGGCGAACAAGGCGAACAGGGAGGCGGGCTGGCCCGGCATTCTGGTCGGCGACATGTCGCAGCCGCGCGGCGGCCCGATGTTCACGGGCCATGCCAGCCATCAAGTCGGACTCGACGCCGACATCTGGCTGACGCCGATGCCGAACCGCAGATTATCGCGCAACGAGCGCGAGGAAATGTCGGCGGTCATGATGGTGCGCGGGGATCGCCTCGACGTCGATCCCAAGGTGTTCACCCCTGGCCATCTCGTGGTGATCCGCGCCGCCGCGCAGGAGTCGACGGTGCAGCGCATCTTCGTCAATGCCGCGATCAAAAAGGCGCTGTGCCGCGAGGCCAAGGGCGACCGCAGCTGGCTTCACAAGGTGCGCCCGATGTACGGCCACGACTATCACTTCCACATCCGCATCAAGTGCCCGCCGGGCGCGGGCGAATGCGAGGGCCAGCCCGATCCAACCGAAGGCGAAGGCTGCAGCACCGGCGATCTCGCCTACTGGTTCAAGGATTCGGTTCTCCATCCGAAGCCGCCGGCCACCCCGCCGAAGCCGAAACCGCCGATGACGATGGCCTCCTTGCCTCCGGCCTGCAAGGCGGTGCTGGCCGCGCCGGACGCGAAACAATAGTCGCAGGCGCGGAGCCTTTGCGCCGCCGCGACAATGCTGTAAGCTCGCCGGGGCGATATTCCTGATCGACCGTAAGTCGCAGGAATCACCGGAACGGCGCTTCCGATTGTCGCATCCCTGACCTACCCAACGCCTGATTGCGGCGCGCGGATTGCGCGTCTGCAAGCACGCCCGGAGCGCTCCTTATGCATCGTATCGCCAGAATTTTTGCCGCCTTCATCATCCTGTTCGGCGCGATCCATGCGCCCGCCGCGGCACAGGACAAGACCATCACGGTGTTCGCCGCCGCCTCGATGAAGAACGCGCTCGACGACATCGACGCCGCCTATACCGCCAAGACCGGCGTCAAGGTCACGGTGAGCTATGCCGCGAGTTCGGCACTCGCAAAGCAGATCGAACAGGGCGCGCCGGCCGACGTCTTCATCTCCGCCGACACCGACTGGATGGATTACGCTACGGCCAAGAAGAACATCAATGAGCCGACCCGGATCAATCTGCTCGGCAACGCCATCGTGCTGATCGCGCCGAAGGATTCCAAGATCGACAATGTCAGCATCGGCGCGGGCTTCGACCTCGCCAAGCTTGCCGGCGACGGCAAGATCGCCACCGGCGACGTCAAATCCGTGCCGGTCGGCAAATATGCCAAGGCCGCGCTGGAGAAACTCGGCTCCTGGCAGGCGGCCGAGCCGAAATTCGCGATGGCGGAAAGCGTGCGCGCGGCGCTGACGCTGGTGGCGCGTGGTGAAGCAGCGCTGGGCATCGTCTACGCCACCGACGCCAAGGTCGAGCCCGGCGTCAAGGTCGTCGGCACCTTCCCGGCCGATTCCCATCCGGCGATCATCTATCCCGTCGCCGCCACCACGACCGCGAAGCCCGAGACATCGGGCTACCTCGCTTTCCTGCGCTCGGCCGCGGCCAGGACGATCCTCGAAAAATACGGCTTCAAGTTCCTGGTCAGCCCCTCGACCTGATGTTCGAGATCACACCGGCCGAATGGACGGCGATCCTGCTCAGTTTGCGGGTCGCCGTCATCGCGACGCTGGTGGCGACGCCGTTCGGCATCGCGCTGGCGTGGCTGCTGGCGCGATACGACTTCTGGGGCAAATCGATCCTCGATGCCGCGGTCCATCTGCCGCTCGTGCTGCCGCCGGTCGTCACCGGCTATCTGCTGCTGCTCACCTTCGGCAAGCGCGGCCTCGTCGGTGGGTGGCTGGCCGACCATCTCGGCATCGTCTTCGCCTTTCGCTGGACGGGAGCTGCGCTCGCCTGCGGCGTGATGTCGTTCCCGCTGCTGGTGCGACCGATCCGTTTGTCGATCGAAGCGATCGACCGGCGGCTCGAACAGGCCTCCAGCACGCTCGGCGCCGCCCCCTGGCAGGTCTTTGCCACTGTCACCTTGCCGCTGGCCCTGCCGGGCATTCTGGCCGGCATGGTGCTGGGCTTTGCCAAAGCGATCGGCGAATTCGGCGCCACCATTACCTTCGTGTCCAACATTCCCGGCGAGACCCAGACCATTTCGTCGGCGATCTATTCGCTGATCCAGACCCCTGATGGCGACGCCGCCGCGGGGCGGCTCGTCCTGATCTCCATCGTGATCGCGATGGGCGCCCTGATCGCCTCCGAGTGGTTCGCGCGGCGCGCCACCCGGCGCCTGCACGGGAACTGAGCCATGCTGCGCGTCGACGTGACCAAGCAGCTTGGCGAATTTTCGCTCGAGGCCTCCTTCACCAGCGAGGGCCGCGTCACCGGCCTGTTCGGCGCGTCGGGCGCGGGCAAGAGTTCGCTGATCAACATGATCGCCGGCCTGCTGCGGCCCGACCGCGGCATCGTCGTGCTCGACGACGAGACCCTTGACGACACCGCCAAGGGCATCCATGTGCCGCCGCACCGCCGCCGCATCGGCTATGTGTTCCAGGATGCCCGGCTGTTTCCGCATCTCGATGTCCGGCAGAATCTCGACTATGGGCGGCGCATGAACCGCCTGGCCGACGATCCCGCGCAGCGCAGCCGCGTCACCGACCTGCTCGACATCGGCGGCTTGCTCGATCGCCGGCCCGGACAACTTTCCGGCGGCGAGCGCCAGCGCGTCGCGCTCGGCCGCGCGCTGCTGTCGAAGCCGCGCCTGCTGCTGATGGATGAGCCGCTGGGATCGCTCGACGAAGGACGCAAGGTCGAGATCCTTCCCTATCTGGTGCGGCTGCGCGACGAAGGCATCCCGATGGTCTATGTCAGCCACGACGCCGCGGAGCTGCGCCAACTCGCGACGCAGATCGTGATGCTGCGCAACGGACGCGTCACCGCGCTCGGCGGCGTCAAGGTGCTGACGACGGGCAGCCCTGCCTGATCGTGCGTGATCCAGGTCACGTCTGATCGGTGCGAAATTCAAAATATCCTTTGTTTATCGGCATTTCCTGAACATCCGTTCAGAAAAATGGTTCGAACTGTTTCCGTGCCGAGGGCGTCGAATAGGCCTGTAGGCAATCACGCCTTACACATGGAGACGACACAATATGTTTCGCAAACTTTCTCTCGCAGCCGTCGCCGCAATCGCTCTGACCGCTGCTGCCGTCGCCCCTGCTTCGGCTGGCGGTCACGGTGGTCATGGCGGCGGACATGGCCATGGCGGACACGGCATGCACGGTGGCCATGGCCACGGTCATGGCGGTCACTGGGGTCACGGTCACCGCCGCTTCGGCGGACATGGCTTCTACGTCGGCGGAAGCTGCTGGCGCACGGTGTGGACCGATCTCGGGCCGCGTCGCGTCTATGTCTGCGATCGGCTGCTCTGAGCGTCCGACAGACATCGCCTGGATTTGGAAGGCCTCAGCCGATGGCTGGGGTCTTTCATTCATTGACCACCCGCATAGGCTTTCACCAGACGGTACAGATACTCGCCGCCTTGGAGGAACGATTTGACGAGAATCCGCTCGTCGCGCCCATGCGCGCGGCTTTCTGCGATGTCGCCCGCCAGCCCCGAATGCCCATAGGTCGGGATGCCGGCATTGCGCAGATAGCTGCCGTCGGTGGCGCCGGTGCTCATCGTCGGCAGCACCACGGCGCCGGGCCAGAACTCCGCCGACAATTTTGCGATCGGCCCGATGACCTCGTCGCTGAGCACCGAAGGCGCGCTGAGCACCGGTGAATCGAGCTGCGTCACCGCGATCTGCTCGTCGGCCAGCACGCGTTCGAGCGTTGCCTTCACGCCGTCGATCGGCTCACCGGGAATGACCCGGCAATTGACCTTGGCGCTTGCCAGTTGCGGCAGCGCGTTGATGGCGGATCCGCCTTCGAGCATCGTCGCGACGCATGTGGTTCGCAATTGCGCGTTGAAGAACGGATTGGCCGTGAGACGCATGACGGGCACCGCGGCCGGATCGGACGGTCCCGACAGTGCCGCGCGCACATCGTCGGCGAACTGGCCGCCCTCCATCTGCGCGGTACGTTCGAAATAGGCGCGGGTCGTATCGGTCAGTCTGATGGGAAAGCTGAATGCCGCAAGCCGGCCGAGCCCCGCCGCCAACCGATAGATCGCATTGTCCCTCACCGGAACGGAACTGTGGCCGCCCTTGTTCTTTACGGTCAGCGCGTAGCTGACCGAGACTTTTTCGCTGGTTTGCACCGAGTTGCGGACAGGCTTGCCATCCTTCAGGCCCACGCCGCCGCCTTCATTGAGCGCGAATTCGGCATCGATCAGATCGCGATGGTTTTTCAGCAGAAATTGAATGCCGCGCCCGTCCCGGTCGAGGATTTCCTCGTCGGTCTCCAGCGCCACGATGATGTCGCGCTCCGGCTTGTAGCCCTCCTGCCGGTAGCGAATGAGATTGGCGACGAAGCTGGCTGCCATGTATTTGTCGTCGCCGCTGCCGCGTGCATAGAAATAGCCGTCCTGCTCGACCAGCTTGAACGGATCGGTCGACCAGTCCTCGGGGGCAGCCGGCACCACGTCGATATGGGCGAGCAGCAGGATCGGCTTGCGCGCGCCGGTGCCGCGAAGCCGCGCCACCAGATTGCCCTTGCGCGGCGCCGGCGACAGCACCCGGACATCGGCTTCGGGAAAGCCGCCGGCGCGCAGGCGCGCCGCCATCGCCTCGGCTGCCTTCAAGGTATCGCCGGTCGCGGTCACCGTGTTGATCTCGATCAGTTCCTTGTAGATGTCGAAGGCGCGCTGCTGGTCGGGGTTCAGGCCCTCGACGGCCGCGGCTCCGGATGATGTCAGGCAAGTCGACGTCAATGCCAGCGCACACAACGCCATCACGCGATAAGCGAAACCTGAACGGGAAATCCGGCGCATCTCACCCACCCTCATTTCGAATTGCAGGAAGTTATTTCGAATCCTTCGCGGCGACAACTTCGATCTCAACCAGGAATCCGGGATTGGCCAGCGAGGCGATGCCGATCACCGAGCGCGCCGGGAGATTGGGCTGCGCGCCGCCGAAGAATTGCGTGTAGCCCTCCATGAAGGCCTTGAAGTCCATCGGCGCGCGGGCGTCGTGGACCAGGAACACCTGCATCTTGATGACATCGGCCATGCCGAGCCCCTGCCCTTCCAGGATCTGCTTGATCCGGTTGAGCACGCCGACGGTCTGGGTCTTGACGTCGCCATAGGCCTGTGGGGTCTGTGGATCGGCATCCCTGTTGATCACGGGCGGCACTTGCCCGCTGACATAGGTGATGACGGAATCGCCCGTCACCTTCACCGCCTGCGCAATCGGGAATGTCGAATTGGGTATCGGGTATCGGACGATCTCGGCCTGCGCGGCGGTCGAGCCGAGCAGGATGGCGGCCAGTGAAAGCATCTTGCAGTTCATCTTCGTCTCCCCATGATCATTATCTCGGATATCTCTCGGGCCGCACGCGCTTGACGTCGTCGGCGCTGACGGCGTCCTGATACTGGTTGCCGAAATGGGTCCGGACATAATTGACGACGGCGGCGACCTGGGCATCGGTCATCATCGCGCCGATCGGCGGCATTGCGCGCTGTCCCCTGACCACGACATAGACCGGATAGCCTCCGGATTCGAGATTGCTGTCCTGGGCGAGCGACGGATAGGTGCCCGCGCCGATCGCGCCTTTGCCGTCGGGCATGTGGCACCCCTGACAGGCACTGGCAAACAACTCCTCGCCGGTCGCCTCGGTAAACCTGAAGCCCGGGCTCAGCGGGGCCGCAGGCCGCGGACGGATTTCTTCGTCGGCATGGGCTGGATGCGACAGCAAGGCCAGGACCGTGAGGACGCCCAACAGTAAAGCGAACACAAAGCGGCTATCCCTCAAGACGCCCCTCTTTGGCAGGCTCCTCTGGATGAGGTCTTGCTTTGCGGCAAAATCGCAGACCCTGATGGCGAGGAACCCGCAAGGCGGGCGGCTCGAACCATGGGGCCGAGCATGTTCCCACGCAGACCGGAGAGGGAGCGCACCCTCATCGCGAATGCAACTCGATCTGATCCTGTCACGCTCTCGCCACATCGCATCACGTCCTGACGACACGTTGGTGCAGCCGCGTGATGGCATCGAGCGAAGACAAGATCGCGCCTTCCTGCCAGGCCGGGATGTAGGAGGCGTGCTCGCCGGCAAGGACGATCCGGCCGTCGATCTGGCACAGATTGTCATAGTGCTGTTCGCGCATTTCCTCGGTCCAGCCGCCGGCGCAGCCCAGCGTGAAGGGTACCCGGTGCCAGGCCACCGCGATCCCATTCTCGAACTCGGCGCGGTATTGCGGATGAAGGCGGGAGCCGAGTTCGACCGCGCGCGCCACCCGATCAGACGGCGTCATCGACGTGAGTTCATACGCATTGGCGCCGCCATAGACATAGGCACCGAGCAGTACCCCGCGCCCGGTTCGATTGTAGTCGCTGCTCGGATAGGAGATCTGCCGGATCGGCAAATCCGTGTAGCTGATGCCGCCATAGATCGCCTCGTCTTCCTCCCAGAACCGGCGCTTGAATTGCAGGCCGATCTTGACGGAGGACGTATAGGGCACCGCGTCGATCGCGGCCTTCATGCGCGGACCGACGTCGATCTGAATCTGGCTCAGGATGGACAGCGGAATGGTGCACACGCACCAGTCGGCTTTTGCAAGCTGCGGCGTGCCGGGCGCCTTTGCATCCACATAGCTGACCGTGACGCCACTATCATTCTGCTGGATCCGGGTGACCTTCGCATCGTAGCGGATGAGATCGCCGACTTGCCGCGCGAATGCCTTGCCGATCATATCCATGCCGCCGACGGGCTGAAACATCGTGGTCTGGAATTCATGCAGGGCAAAATTCCGCAAATATCGCCAGAGCTGTGATTGCAGGATATCCGACAGCCCGATCGGCTCGCCGGCAACCGGCGCGGCGCCGAGGCCACCGCCGGGGTTTTTGGCGTAACCGCGAACTTCGGCCGAAATCAGATTGGCCTTGTAGGCGTAGTTCTTGTCCAGCGCGCCCCACGACTGCATCGCCTGCAGCAGCATCTGCTTGTCCTGCACCGACACGGCCTCGTCGAGCTTGCTCTGCTGCGTGACCTTGGCGAGCAATTCCGAGACATGCCCCTGGAAGTCGGTCTTGATGTCGCGGATCCGCTGCGGTTTGCCGTCGAACGCATGGGAGGCGTGCAGCAGCGCATTGTGATTGAGTTGGATGAAGGGTTCGAGCGTCACGCCGAGCCGCTTGCAATAGTCCAGCACGGCGCGGTGGTGATAGGGAATGCGCCACGGGCCCGGATTGAGATAGAGGCCTTGCTCGAAGCCGCAGGTCTGGGTCGCGCCGCCGAGTTCGGTAAAACTGTCGCCGCCGCGCAGCGTCCAGTTGCGGCCACCGGGGCGGCTGTTGAATTCCAGCACTTGCACCTGGTAGCCGGCGCGACGCAATTCGAGCGCGGCCGTCATGCCGGCGAGGCCCGCGCCCAGGATCAAGACCGAGGCGCTTTTGGCATCGCCTTCCAGCTTGATCGGGCCCATGTAGGCGGATTCCGATGCGAAGCCGAGGCTGGTCATGGCGTGAACCATCGCGGCGCTGCCGGCGACCGAGCCCACCAGCGACAGCAGATCGCGCCGGCTCACCCCTGTCTTACCCTGGTTCTGCATGGCCAGCCGGCCCCGCCAATTTCGCCCGACGATGCGCCCGCCAGGACGCCCGCCCGGACAACAGATAGGCGATGGCTTTCGCACGTGCAAACGATTGAATGGCGATTATGTTCACGAGTTCGCGCCTGTCGTCCCCGCGACTTCCGTCGTCGTCCTCCGCGAGGGCGGGGGACCCAGTACGCCGCGGCGTTCATTTTGCAAGGCATTTAACGTCTGCGCTCTCATTGATGGGCCGCGGTGTGTGGGTCCCCCGATGCGCAATTGCGCATCTGAGCTCAAGGCCGGGACGACACTGAATGTGTGTTCGCATTCTCGCGACGCATGGCGCCCGAGCTTTGTTGGAAATTCTCCGCCCTCTTCAAACAAAGGGCGCAGGGAATGCCGGATGCGCGCTGCACCCGCGGTCTCGTGTGCAATGTGCACAAGGAAGTGCGCACACGAGCATACAGGGCAGCGGAGAACATCCGACATTCCCTGCGCGATGGCTTTACGGCTTATGGCGAGCTCTCCCCGGAGAACGGCTCTTTTGCCTCCGTTGCGCCCTGGGAAGTCAGACGCCTCCCAGGTGCATGGACGCCAGCAACGCGACGTCGGGACCACACGCTTTTGCCGTACGCTTCGGCCGCGCGCGTCAGGCGACAACCTCCACGTCCACCGCTCCCCGCCCAACGTCCGTGACGACGGCCGACGCCCTTCTGACCAGGACGGGATGGGCAAGGTCGTAGC
>JAFKKG010000038.1 GCA_017305715.1 Hyphomicrobiales bacterium
CATACAGGGCAGCGGAGAACATCCGACATTCCCTGCGCGATGGCTTTACGGCTTATAACGTGCTCTCCCCGGAGAACGGCTCTTTTGCCTCCGTCGCGCCCTGGGAAGTCGAACGCCTCCAGGTGCATGGACGCCAGCAACGCGGCGTCGGGACCACACGTCTTTGCCGTACGCTTCAGCCGCGCGCGTCAAGCGCAACTGTCACGTCCACCGCTCCCCGCCCAACGTCCGTGACGACGGCCGACGCCCTTCTGACCAGGACGGGATGGGCAAGGTCGTAGCCCTGATTTGCCATTTCTGAAAAGCAAAATATTTTTTATTTTGGGGCTTGACACGCATTCTGAAAATACGAAGTGATTTGCCCGTCGGGTCAGCTTGTCGCATTCTGCGCAGCCCGGACGAGCAACGCGACATCCGGGACTTTTCCTGGTCCCGCATATCGCTACGCTCGTACAGGCTGCGAAACCTGCAGGATGCTAGCTTCCCAGCAGCGACGTGCCGAACGCGCGCTTCCAGACCGTCAGGAAACGCGGAAACCAGGAATGCGCGACGGCGCTCTGATAGGCCCAGGTACGGTATTTCAGGCCATTTTCGGAAATCAGTTCCTGGTAGCCGCCGTGGGTTTCGGTCACGGTACGGATGTCGCGCAATATCGCGCAGGCATGGGCCCGGTAGGTCGCCGTGCCCGAACATTCATCATAGTCCAGCATGCGATCGGCGAATTCGACGTTGAAGGTCGGCCAGGAGGACCGGCCCTGATAGGCCGGCGCCGCGATCTTGTGAATGAGCTTGTTGAGCGGATTATCCGCCGACACCAGGAAGTGCGACGTACCGGGGATGCGAAACCGCGGCTCGGCGAGGATGAAATCCGTCGTGGCCGCGAACAGCGCGCGTTCGCTGGCATCGGTCAGATCCCAAAAGCCCTGGTGCACATTGACGAAATCGAGCGCGATCGAAGCAACCGGCAACGCGCGGGAATCCAGGGAGTGGCTGACATGGCCGTGCCGGCCAAACAGATGGAGCAGTTCGCTCTTGTATTGTGCAAGCCCGCGTCCGAGCAATTGCTCCAGTTCGACCTGCTCGATCACCCCAAGCCTGATGCCGCGCAGGAACGTCGCATACACAGAGGCATTGGTGACGAAACGCCGGCGTTCGGCGCGGGTATCGGTCGCCGCCGAACGGGGCGCGCTGACGTCGCATAGAAGCGCCGTGATACCGTTGTCGTCGAAGCGCTGCAACGATCTGGCAAGCTCGAATACCGCTCGCTGCAGGTCGGCGCGATATTCCGACAGCAGCAGGCGGCCCGCATGGGCGCCTTGCGACATCGCCAGATACGAAGACGGCTTTTGTTCAGCGGTCAGCAGTTGCTCAAGGCCTGCAAGGATGCCGAGCAGCGTATCCGACGGCTGCGAAAAATAATTGATGCCGATGTAGCGGTTGCGCCCCGCCGGCACGATCGTCGTGGTGACGACGCCGGCGCGAACGGCTTCCAGCATCAGCCGGACGCTCTTTTCGAGCAGACGAACCCGGCGCACCGCATCCTGCGCATCCATGATGGTCTCGGGATCGAGCACATCCGGATAGAACCAGGCAAAGTCGCGCGGATAATAGGCCGAGGCGTGCGGCGCACCGGTGACGAGAAAGGCTTCTTCTTCCGCAAACGCCGCGTTGACCGAATGCCGGTACAGTTCTTCGATGCCCGCCGACAGATGATATTTTCGCAGAAACCGGTCGCCGAGAAAATTGACCGCCTGAATGCCGTTGGCGACGAAGCTGGCGAGCAGCCCCTGATGAAAGCGGTATCCGCGATGCGATGGAAATGTGATCTGGCTGTTCATGGCGTGAGGATGAGCACTGTCCGGCGTGTCTGGTATCACGCGTTGGTACTCCAGACATCATTGATTCGTCCCTCCGCGAGAGCGCGGAGGAAATGTCATCGAACTGTCATGAAGCCCCACATCGTCCGCGCGAAAAGCCGGGACCCATACCCACCGGCGGCATTATTCTGCACGCTGATCGTTATCTTCCGCCTTCAACAACAACTGCCGCGGCGTATGGGTCGGCCGATGCGCAATTGCGCATCTGAGCTCAAGGCCGGGACGACGAAGGCGATGATGCTTCCCTCGGCCGGAAATTCTCCACCAGCCGCAACAGCACCCTGGCCCCGGCATCCGCATCGGCCGTCTCGACATGCTCCGCCGGGTTGTGGCTGATGCCGCCGCGGCAGCGGACGAAGATCATGGCAACGTCGGCGACGTCGATCATCGCCATGCCGTCATGCCCCGCTCCGCTCGGCAGTTCGAACACGCCAAACCCTTCCGCGGCGACGGCATCCGCGACCTGCGCCTTCAGCCATGGCGCGCAGGGCACGGTGCGGTTTTCGTGGGTGACATCGAGTTGCAGGACGAGATCGCGGCGTTTGGCAATGGCCTCGATGCGGCGCACGATGTCGGCGACGGCCATCTTGCGGTGCGGATCGGACGGCGCGCGGATATCGAGGGTGAACGACACCATTCCGGGGATCACATTGGTGGCGCCGGGCATCGCGTCGATATAGCCGACGGTGCCGACGAGGCCGGCTTCATCGGTCTTGCAGAATTCCTCCACCATGCCGATGCATTCGGCGGCGCCCGCCAGCGCGTCGCGCCGCATCGCCATCGGCACGGTGCCGGCGTGACCGGCCATGCCGGTCAGCCTTGCCGCCAGCCGCGTGGCGCCGGCAATCGCGGTGACGACGCCGACCGCGAGGTCTTTTTGCTCCAGCACCGGCCCCTGCTCGATATGCAGTTCGACATAGGCGTGCAATTCGCGGCGGGCCCGCGCGGCGGCACCGATATGCTCGGGATCGAGGCCGAATTTCACCATTGCCTCGCGCATCGAGACGCCATCGCGGTCGCGCGCATTGAGCGCGCTCTCGACAAAGGTGCCGGCGACCGCCCGGCTGCCGAGCAACGTGGAGGCAAACCGCACGCCTTCCTCGTCCGCGAACCCGACCACTTCGACCGCGAACGGCAGCCGCCGCCCGCGCCGGTTCAGATCGGCGACGCAGGAGATCGCCGACAGCAATCCGAGCGGGCCGTCCCATTTGCCGGCGTCGCGCACGGTGTCGTAATGGGAGCCCAGCATCAGGCACGGCAGGCCCGCATTTTCGCCTTCATAGCGCCCGCAGACATTGCCGATGGCGTCGAGATGCGCGGCCATGCCGGCCTCGCGCATCCATGACAGAATGAGATCGGCGGCCGCGCGATGTTCTGATGACAGGAAGATCCGCGCCAGGTGCTCCGGCGTCTCTGAAATGGCCGCCAGCTGGTTGATGCGGGCGACGATCTCTTCGCCAAGCGCCGCCCTGCCCGATCCGCCGCTGGCCAATTCTGTCTTGCTCATGCTTTTCCAGTGCAGCGCCGCGCCGCCTGCGCTTGTCGATCGATACAAGTTCAATGCCAGCGATGATGACGCAAGTCACCGCTTCAGTCTGAGTGAGCAGCCGACAAAGGACGAAAACCGGCGTCCATTTCAGCCGCTCCGCGGCCCTCGTCGACCTAACAATTGCTTAACGCTCTTGCATACAATCAAAAAATGGAGCCTAAAAATTGTACATTTTGGCTTTGCACAAAGTTTGAACTGAAGCTGTGATCACAAAATAACATAACATATTCATGTATTTATTTGCCGATGCCCATCAGATGCGCTCTGGCACGAAGATTGCGACATCCCTCCCAAGCCCGCCGTATCGGCGCGGCTGCGAAATATGGGGGCGGGTCTACCCGCCAGAGGGAGCAGGCACATGGAATTTGGCAGGATTTCACGACGGAATCTGTTGCAGGGCGGCGCGGCGCTGACACTCGGCTCCGCTTTCGGCATGGGGGCGGCGCGCGCAGCCGACACCACGATCGGCTTCATCTATGTCGGCTCGCGTGACGACTACGGCTACAACCAGGCCCACGCCCAGGGCGCGGCGGCGCTGAAGAAGCTGCCCGGCCTCAAGGTGGTCGAGGAAGAGAAAGTCCCCGAGACCGACGCGGTCGAGAAGACCATCGAGTCCATGATCAATCTCGACGGCGCCTCCCTGCTGTTCCCGACCTCGTTTGGCTACTACAACCCGCACATGATCAAGATGGCCAAGAAGTTTCCAAAACTTCGCTTCGAACATTGCGGCGGGCTGTGGAGCGACACCGATCCCAAGAATGCCGGCAGCTATTTCGGTTATATCGACGAGGCCCAGTATATTTCCGGGATCGTTGCCGGCTACTCCTCCAAGAGCGGCAAGATCGGCTTCGTCGCGGCCAAACCGATCCCGCAGGTGCTGCGCAACATCAACGCGTTTGCGCTCGGTGCCAGGCTCGCCAATCCGAAGACCACCTGCCAGGTGATCTTCACCGGCGACTGGTCGATGCCGGTCAAGGAAGCCGAAGCCACCAACAGCCTGATCGACCAGGGCGTCGACGTCCTCACCTGTCACGTCGACGGTCCCAAGACCATGGTCGAGAACGCCGCGCGCCGCGGCGCCATGGTGTGCGGCTATCACGTCAACCAGTCGCCGCTGGCGCCGAAAGCCTACCTCACCGGCGCGGAGTGGAACTGGGAAGCGCTGTATCCGAAATTCGTCAAGATGATCGCAGCCGGCGAAGCGATCCCGAACTTCTACCGCGGCGGTCTCAAGGAAGAGATCGTCAAATGCTCGCCCTATGGCGAGGCCGTCTCGGCCGAGGCGCGCAAGCACGCCGACGACGTCAAGGCAAAATTCCTGTCCGCGGAGGGCTACGCCGTCTTCAAGGGCGGCCAGCTCGACAACAAGGGCAAGACGGTGATCCCGGCCGGCACCGATCGCGGCCAGAAGGATCCCGAACTGGAGAAGATGGACTATCTGGTCGAGGGCGTGATCGGAGCGACTTCGTGACCACCGAAACGGCGGATCGGGCGGAGGCGGCGGCCGGAGTTGCTCCGGCCGCCGATGCCGGCTTCCTGCAACGCTATGGTGCGACCATCGAATACATCCTGATCCCGGGCGCCGCACTGGTCGGCGCGCTCGCGGTGTTCGGGATGTTCGTGGCGCTGTTCGGCAAGAACCCGCTCGATCTCTATTTCTACATGTACCAGGGCGCGTTCGGCACCTGGTTCTCCTGGCAGAACACGCTGACGCGCGCCGCGCCCCTGATCCTCACCGCGCTGTGTACGGCGCTGCCGGCGCAACTGGGCATGGTCATCATCGGCGGCGAGGGCGCGCTCCTGATCGGCGCGCTGTCGGCGACATCAGTCGCGCTGGCGATGCCCTGGGCGCCGCCGCTGGTCGTGCAAATCGCGATGGTGTGCGCCGGCGTGATCGGCGGCGGGCTGTGGATCACGCTGTCGGGCGCGCTTCGGCAATATCGCGGCGTCAACGAGACGATCTCGAGCCTGCTGCTGGTCTATATCGGGCTTGCGATCCTCAACCATCTGGTCGAGGGCATGATGCGCGACCCCGCCAGCCTCAACAAGCCGTCGACCCGCGAGATCGGCGCCGCCAACATGATCGGCAGCATTCCCGGCACCGACGTGCATTGGGGGCTGGTGTTCGGGCTGATCGCGGCATTCGCGTCCTACATCCTGATCTATCACACCGTGTTCGGGTTCTCGGCGCGCGTCGCCGGCGGCAACATCCGTGCGGCACGAATCGTCGGGCTCGGCGTCAACAAACTGATCCTGACGATCTGCTTCCTCGCCGGCGGGGCGGCGGGCCTGGCCGGCATGGTCGAGGTCGCCGCCGTGCAGGGCCGCACCAACGCCAACCTCGCCGCCGGCTATGGATTCACCGGCATCCTCGTCGCCTTCCTGGCGCGGCATAATCCGCTGGCGATCATTCCCGTCGCGATCCTGCTCGGCGGCATCAGCGCCAGCGGCGGGTTATTGCAGCGCCGGCTCGGCTTGCCGGATGCTTCGGTGCTGGTGCTGCAAGGCATCATCTTCGTGTTCGTGCTGGCGAGCGATGCGCTGTACGGCCGGATCGGCTTCCTGAAAGGAAAAACCTGACATGGCGGATGGATCGATCGGACTCTGGACCGTCCCATTGGCCGTATTCGGCGGCGCCATCCGCGTCTCGACGCCGTTCCTGTTCGTGAGCCTTGGCGAATGCATCACCGAGCGCTCCGGCCGCATCAATCTCGGCCTCGAAGGCACGCTGGTGATGGGCGCGATGAGCGCCTACGGCATTTCCTATCTGTCGGGCTCGCCCTGGCTCGGCGTGCTCGCCGCCGGCATCACCGGCGCGCTGCTCGGGGCGCTGCATGCCGGCATCTGTTCGCTGCCGCGGGTCAACGACATCGCGGTCGGCATCGCGCTGATGCTGTTCGGGACCGGCCTTGCCTTCTATCTCGGCAAGCCCTTGATCGAGCCCACGGCGGCACGATTGCCCGCGATCGATTTCGGCTGGTGGAGCGACGTGCCGCAGGTCCGCGCCGCGCTGCGGATCAACGTGCTGTTCCTGATCGGCGTGGCGCTGGCGCCGATATTGTACTGGGCGTTCAAGACCACCCGCTGGGGTCTGCTGATCCGCACCGCCGGCGAAAGTTCGGATGCGGCCCGCGCCATGGGCCATTCCGTGCTGGCGATCCGGCTGCGCGCCACCATGGTCGGTGGTTTCCTGTCCGGGATCGGCGGCTCGTTCCTCTCGCTGTTCTATCCAGGTAGCTGGAACGAGGGGCTATCCTCGGGACAAGGCATCACGGCGGTGGCGCTGGTGATCTTCGCGCGCTGGGATCCGATGCTGTGTCTGTGGGCGTCGCTGGCGTTCGGCGGCGCGGCGGCGCTGGGGCCGGCGCTGCAATCGGTCGGCGTCACCTCGGGCTATCATCTGTTCAACGCCGCGCCCTACATCCTGACGCTCGCGATCATGATCATCACCTGCTCGCCGAAGCGCACGCTGACCGGCGCACCGGCCGAATTGTCCATCACCCGATAGGCGGAAGGAAGCCATGCCCGAGCGCTACATCTCGTCCCAACCCTACGCCTGGCCCTATAATGGCGACCTGCGCCCGCAAAATACCGCGATCATCATCATCGACATGCAGACCGATTTCTGCGGCGTCGGCGGCTATGTCGACAAGATGGGCTACGACCTGTCGCTGACGCGCGCGCCGATCGAGCCGATCAAGAAGCTGCTCGCGGTGATGCGCGCGCAAGGCTTTCACATCATCCACACCCGCGAGGGCCACCGCCCCGACCTGACCGACCTGCCCGCCAACAAGCAATGGCGCTCGCGGCAGATCGGCGCCGGGATCGGCGATCCCGGCCCCTGCGGCCGCGTGCTGGTGCGCGGCGAGGCCGGCTGGGAGATCATCCCTGATCTGGCGCCGCTGCCCGGCGAGCCGATCATCGACAAGCCCGGCAAGGGATCGTTCTGCGCCACCGATTTGGAGCTGATGCTGCGGCTGCGCGGCATCCAGAACATTGTGCTGACCGGCATCACCACCGACGTCTGCGTCCACACCACGATGCGGGAAGCCAACGATCGCGGCTTCGAATGCGTGCTGATCGAGGATTGCTGCGCCGCCACCGACAAGAGCAACCACGACCACGCGCTGAAGATGATCAAGATGCAGGGCGGCGTGTTCGGCGCGGTCGCGACCTCGGCGGCGTTCATCGAGGCGGTGTCATGATCATCGGCGAAGCGCCGCTCCCCGAAGGCCCGCTCGGCGTCGACGCCATCGCGGTCACCATGAAATTCGGCGATTTCCTGGCGCTCGACAATGTCGCGCTCAAGGTGCGGCCGGGTTCGTTCCATGCGCTGCTCGGCGAGAACGGCGCCGGCAAGAGCACGCTGGTGAAATGCATCATGGGATATTACCACGCGACCGAGGGCGACATCCTGGTCGGCGGCCGCGAGCAGGCGATCGCCAACCCGAAGGACGCGCATGCGCTCGGGCTTGGCATGGTCTACCAGCACTTTACCCTGGTGCCGGCGATGACGGTCGCCGAAAACCTGGTGCTGGCGCGCGACGACGTTCCGGCGGTCGTCAATTGGGCGAAGGAAACGCAGGAGCTGGAAGCATTCCTGGCGCGGATGCCGTTCAAGGTGCCGCTCAATGCCAAGGTTTCCGACATTTCCGCCGGCGAGCGGCAGAAATGCGAGATTTTAAAGCAGCTTTACCTGAAGCGGCGCTTCCTCATCCTCGACGAGCCGACCTCGGTGCTGACGCCGGGCGAAGCCGACGAGGTGCTCGGCATGCTGCGCGACATGGTGGTTAGTGGCGGCCTGACCATCCTGATGATCACGCATAAATTCCGCGAGGTGATGGCGTTCGCCGACGAGGTCACGATCCTGCGCCGCGGCAAGCTGGCGGGCAACGGCAAGGTCGCCGACCTCACGCCCGACAGCATGGCGCGGATGATGATCGGCGCCGAGGAACTGACGGTGCAGCCGCCGCGCGTCGGGCAATTGGGCGAGGCGCGGCTGGAGCTGAGCCGGCTCAACGCCCTCGACGACGCCGGCGCCGTCGCGGTGCATGACGTCTCGCTCACCGTGCGCGGCGGCGAGATCGTCGGCATCGCCGGCGTCTCCGGCAACGGCCAGCGGCAACTGGTCGAGGTGCTCGCCGGCCAGCGCGAGGCCGAAAGCGGCGAGGTTCGTATTCGCGGCGACCTCTATTCGGCCAGCCGCGAGGAGATGCGGCGGCACAAGATGTCGCTGCTGCCGGAGGAGCCGCTGAAGAACGCCTGCGTCGGCGGCATGAGCGTCGCCGACAACATCGCATTCCGCGAATTCGACCGGGCGCCGTTTGCCAGCAAGGGCTGGTGGCTCAACAAATCGGCCTTCCGCAAGGTCGCCGAGCGCAAGATCGGGCTCTACAAGATCAAGACCCGCTCGCCGGACACGCCGATCTCGGCGCTCTCGGGCGGCAACGTGCAGCGCGCCGTGCTGGCGCGCGAACTCGGCGGCGAGGTCGAGGTGCTGATCGCGGCCAATCCCTGTTTCGGGCTGGATTTCGCCGCCGTCGCCCAGATCCATGCCGAGATCATGGCGGCCCGCAATCGCGGCGCCGCGGTGCTGCTGGTCAGCGAGGACCTCGACGAACTGCTCGAATTGTCGGATCGTCTGGTCGTGATGTTCCACGGGCAATTCGTCCATGAAGCCCGCGCCAGCGAGGCCGATCTCACCGAGATCGGCCGGCACATGGCCGGGCATTAGGAGGCCGATGGTCGATATTTCCGCGCTCAGTCCGGCGGAACTCGACGCGCATTTCCTGCGGCGGTCGTTCGACGTCGCCCGCCGCGCCATGGCGCATGGCAATCATCCCTTTGGCGCGGTCCTGGTCGATCAACGCCGCAACGTGCTGCTCGAGGCCGAGAACGGCTACATGCCCGCCCATGACGGCACCGCGCATGCCGAGCGCCTCCTGGCGACGCTGGCCTGCACCACCATCGACGCTCATGTCCTGCGCGGCGCCACGCTGTATTCGTCGGCCGAGCCCTGCGCGATGTGCGCCGGCGCGATCTACTGGGCCGGCATCGGCCGGCTGGTCTACGGCCTCAGCGAACACCGCCTGCGGGAAATGACCGGCAACCATCCGGAAAACCCGACGCTCGACCTGCCCTGCCGCGAGGTATTCGGCAGCGGCCAGCGCTCGACCGAAGTGGTGGGGCCGCTGCTCGAGGATGAGGCTGCGGCGGTTCATGCCGGGGTGTGGGAGAAGTAGCTGGGGCCGGTGGCTGCATCCTTCGAGACGGCGCTTCGCGCCTCCTCAGGATGAGGTTTAGCAGTTTAGGATGAAGTTTTAGACCCTCATGGTGAGGAGCGCGCTCTTGCGCGCGTCTCGAACCATGAGGCCGAGGAAGCCCCGTCCAAACAAGAAAATGGCGCCGCGGGGAACATCGCGGCGCCATCGCTTTTCACCTGGGGAACGGGTCAGGTGATCAGAACTTCACGGTCACGCCGGAGTACAGCGAGGACTCGGTGCAGGAGTTCGTGCTGACGCCGGTAGCCGCCAGCGTGCAGACGCCGGGCGTCGCGTTGTGATCGAGGCCGAACTTGTTCTGCCAGTAGCGATAGGCGACCCAGACGTCGACGAAGTGCGAGTACTTCGCCCCCATGAATGCCTTGCTGGCATCGAAGGTCAGACGGATCGGTTCGCTGTTGAGCTCGGTGACGGACGCGGTCGAGAACCGGCCCGGACCCGACAGGAACGGAAGGCTGTTCGAATCGCCCTTCGGTCCGTACCAGCCGGCGCGGCCGCTGATCGAGAAGTACTGCATGTTCTCGGGGAGGAAGCCCAGATCCATGTAGTAATTGACCTCGACCGCCCATGTCGGCCGGAAGCTGGTATTGCCGTCCGAATTACAGGTCAGGCCGGGAATGCCGGGGCCGAACAGGCCGCACTGGCTGAACGAGTTGTGGTTCAAGTATTCCCAGTACACCAATGGTGCAACGTTGACGTAGCCCTTGTAGGGCAGATCGAACGCGAATTGCAGACCGGCGACGACGTCACGTTTGGCCGCACCGAAGAACCTGTTTTCGGTGTTGGCGTCCATGCCGACTTCGAACGAAACGTTACGCAGCGGCCCCATGGTGAAGGCCTTGGTGTTGAAGATCTCGTTGAAGCCGAAGGTGGAGCGGAACAGGCCGTAGATTTCCGATGCGCCGGCGCAGTCCGATGCCGTGCCGAAGATGTTGACGCCCGCATTGGTGCATGGCGAGGCCGGATCGTTGTGGCCCGATTTGTAGAGCGAGATCGTGAAGAAGTTGGTGCCGTAGGCCCACGCATCGAAATGGGTGAACGAATAGACCGACTTGGCCGTCTTGCCGTTTACCGTTCCATCCGGCCTGACGGTGTACGCACCGGGCTGAGCGGCGTTGAAGATGTAGGAATAGCTGACCCGGTCGTCGATCACGAAGAAGAACGGCACGTCGGCGATCGGCTTTTGCGCCTTGACCACCAGATCGGCGGCGCTGGCAAAGCCCGCCGGTAGAAGCGTCGTGAGTGACAGCGCCGCTGCTGCCAACGTTCTGCGAAGAGAAGACATCCTCATTACCCCCAAGTTGCTGATCGAATGATCGAGGCCCTTGGACGCAAGCCTTGCGCGCATCGAATAAAGTGAGAAGCCTCAACTTTCCCCACGGCCTGATGCAAGTTTCATCAAGCACGACAGGCGTATCGGCGTTTTGCACGAGGAGTCGCCGGATCCGCGAACGCAACAAGACAGGTTTTCAGCGGAACCGCTATTTCGATTTGGGCTTGAGTCCATTGGCTTTCTGCGACGATCGGGCGCAGGGCAAATACGCCGTCTCCCGAAAAAAAATGCAGCTCCGGCGACACGTACACAGCTGCGACAAAATTGCTCAACTTCGCGCCAGCACTGACTAGGCCATTTCGAATTGTCTGGACCGTTACAATTCTGCAACAAGCCTTTACGTGTTTCTACGGAGGTCGATCGGCTCACCGCGCGTCACCAAACGCTTCATCCAACGAAGCAATCGGGAATCATCGCGGCCGCAACTTGCTGAACAGTTGAGCAAAGACTGGCGCTTTTTCCCTACTTACACGCCGGCGAAACTAGCCCAGTATTGAGGCATTCATTGCTTGGGCCTCCTTGGGACGCGTGACCACGAATGCCGGATTCGACGCCTGCCGCGCCACACACAGGTGATACGCCGCTGCTTCAGACCATCGGCCTGACCAAGCGCTATGGCTCGTTCCTCGCCAATGAGGCCATCGACATCGATATCTGGCCGCAGCAGATCCATGCGCTGCTCGGCGAGAACGGCGCCGGCAAATCGACGCTGGTCAAGACCATCTACGGGCTGATCCAGCCGAGCGAAGGCGAGATGCGCTGGCAAGGCGAGAAGATGGTTCTCTCCGGACCATCGGAAGCCCGCGGCCGCGGCATCGGCATGGTGTTCCAGCATTTCTCGCTGTTCGACAATCTCACGGTCGCGGAGAACGTGGCGCTCGGGCTCGACGGCCGCGAATCCTTCAAGGACATGTCGGCGCGCCTCGAGGAAGTATCCCGCCTTTATGGGCTTCCGCTCGATCCAAAACGCGAGGTCTGGCAACTCTCCGTCGGCGAACGCCAGCGCATCGAGATCGTGCGGGCGCTGATGCAGAATCCGAAATTCCTGATCCTCGACGAGCCGACCGCGGTGCTGACGCCGCAGGAAGCCGACCAGCTTTTCACCGTGCTCGATCGCCTCAAGGCCGAGGGCCGCGCGATCCTCTACATCAGCCACAAGCTGGAAGAGGTGAAGCGGCTGTGCGACACCGCCACCATCCTGCGCGGCGGCCGGAAAGTCTCGACCTGCAATCCCAAGGCCGAGACCGCAGCCTCGCTCGCGCGCATGATGGTCGGCGGCGAGATCAAGCAGGTGAAGGCGGCCGCCAACCGGCAAACCACCGTGCCGCGGCTGGTCGTCAACGACCTCAATCTCGAGCCGGACGATCCCCATGGCGTCCGGCTTCAACACATATCTTTCGAACTCAGGGGTGGTGAAATCCTGGGCATCGCCGGCGTCGCCGGCAACGGCCAGGACGAACTTTTCGCCGCATTGTCGGGCGAGCGGCCGGCGCAGGACCCCGGCACGATCGTGATCGACGGACAGGCCGCCGGGCACCTCTCCATCACCCAGCGCCGCAAGCTCGGCGCGGCCTTCGTTCCCGAAGAGCGCCTCGGCCACGGCACCGCGCCACGGATGAGGCTGTCCGAGAACGCGCTGCTGACCGGTCATGCCGCCTCCGGCATGGTCCAGCACGGTTTTGTAAATACCGCCGCGACCCTCAAGACGGTGGACCGCGCCACCGAGGCCTTTGACGTCCGCAAGGCCAAGCGCGATCCGGAAGCCGCCAGCCTCTCCGGCGGCAATCTGCAGAAATTCATCGTCGGGCGCGAAATCCTGCGCAGCCCGGGCGTGCTGGTCGTGAGCCAGCCGACCTGGGGTGTCGACGCCGGCGCGGCCGCGGTGATCCGCCAGGCGCTGCTCGATCTCGCCGCCTCCGGTGCCGCGGTGCTGGTCACCAGCCAGGACCTCGACGAACTCGCCGAAATCACCGACCGCATCGCCGTGATGTTCCACGGCCATCTGTCGGCGCCGATGCTGACCGGCGAGGCCAGCCGCGAGAAGCTCGGCCTGTTGATGGGCGGCAGCACATTGGACCAGAAGGACGTAGCGCATGCAGTTGGTGCTTGAAAAACGCGCCGAACGCTCGAGCACGATCGCGCTGGTTTCGCCCCTGATCGCGATCGGCCTGACGCTCGTGACCATGAGCATCCTGTTTGCGATGCTCGGCAAAAACCCGATCTCGGCGCTCGCCGTCTACTTCATCCATCCTCTGGTCGACAGCTATTCGTTGCAGGAGATCGCGGTGAAGGCGACGCCGCTCGTGATGATCGCGATCGGCCTGTCGCTGTGCTATCTCGCCAACGCCTGGAATATCGGCGCCGAAGGACAATTTCTCATTGGCGCCGTCGCCGGAAGCTGGCTCGCCGTGAAGACCAACGGCACCGAGGCCGGCCCATGGGTACTGCCGGCGATGCTGCTGCTGGGCGCCATCGGTGGCGCGCTCTATGCCCTGATCCCGGCGATCTGCAAGGTGCGGTTCGGCGCCAGCGAAATCCTCACCAGCCTGATGCTGGTCTATGTCGCCGATCTCCTGCTCGATTACCTCGTGCGCGGTCCGTGGCGCGATCCCAAGGGTTTCAATTTCCCGACCACCGCCGAGTTCGACCCGGTCGCCACCGTGCCGGTGCTGATCGAAGGCGGCCGGCTGCATCTTGGCGGCGTGATTGCGCTGATCGTGGTCCTGGCCGGCGCAGTGCTGCTCGGCAAGACCATCAAGGGGTTTGAAATCCGCGTCGTCGGCGCCGCGCCCCGCGCCGCGCGGTTCGGCGGCTTCAACTCCAACCAGTTGATCCTCCTGACCTTTGCGATATCAGGGGCGCTGGCCGGAATGGCAGGGATTATCGAGGTCGCCGGTCCGGTCGGACATCTGCAACCCGGCATCTCGCCCGGCTACGGCTTTACCGCGATCATCGTCGCGTTTCTCGGCCGGCTGAACCCGGTTGGAATATTAATTGCAGGACTTTTCCTCGCACTCACCTTCATCGGCGGCGAGCAGGCGCAGATCGCAATGAAAATCCCGTTGGACGTCACCAAGGTCTTCCAGGGCATTCTGCTGTTCTTCGTTCTCGCCTGCGATTCCCTGATCCTCTACCGGTTCAAGCTCATTTTCGCGTCACCAAAGGTGTCCCGTGGGGCTCATTGAGGCCATCATCCTGGCGGTGCTGGCGGCTTCCACGCCGCTGCTGCTGGCTGCGACCGGCGAACTCGTGACCGAGCGGTCCGGCGTGCTCAACCTCGGCGTCGAGGGCATGATGATCGTGGGCGCGGCCTGCGGCTTCGGCGGCGCCTGGCTGTCCGGCTCGATCATTATCGGCGCATTGTGCGGCATTGCCGCCGGCGTGCTGATGTCGCTGATCTTCGCGCTGATGACGCTGGGCCTTGCCGTCAATCAGGTCGCGACCGGCCTCGCGCTGACCATTCTGGGGATCGGCCTGTCCGGCCTGATCGGCGCCCGGTTCGTCGGCGAGAAGATATCGCCGGCGCCGCGCCTCGCCATTCCCGGCCTCACCGATATCCCGATGATCGGGCGTATCCTGTTCGGCGAAGACGCCTTCGTGTATCTCTCGCTGGCGCTGGTCATCGGCGTCTGGTTCTTCCTCTACAAGACGCGTCCCGGCCTGATCCTGCGCGCCGCCGGCGACAATCACGCTTCCGCGCATGCGCTGGGCTATCCCGTGCTCAGGATCAGACTGTACGCGGTGATGTTCGGCGGCGCCTGCGCCGGTTTGGCCGGAGCCTACCTGCCGCTGGCCTATACGCCGTTCTTCATTCCCGGCATGACCGCCGGACGCGGCTGGATCGCGCTGGCGCTGGTCGTGTTCGCATCCTGGCTGCCGGGGCGCCTGGTGATCGGCGCCTATCTGTTCGGCGCGGTGACGATCCTGCAACTGCATGCGCAGGGCTGGGGCGTCGGCGTTCCCTCGCAATTGATGTCGGCACTGCCGTATCTGGCGACCGTCATTGTCCTTGTGCTGATTTCACGTGCACGAACCGGCGGCTCGACCGCGCCTGCGGCGCTCGGGACCGTGTTCGTGCCCGACCGCTAAACATGCCCGAAGCGCGCGCGACGGGGCGCCGCGCAGCGGGAAGGAGTGTCCACCCGTCAGTCAAACGGAGATATCCATGAGAAAGATTCTCGTCGCGGCAACCGCAGCGATACTCGCCACCGGAGCCGGCCTCCTTAGCGCTTCCGCCGCCGACAAGCTCAAGATCGGGTTCATCTATCTCGGCCCGGTCGGCGATCTCGGCTGGACCTACCAGCATGACCTCGCCCGCCTCGCCATGGTCAAGGAATTCGGCGACAAGGTCGAAACCACATTCCTGGAGAATGTCAGCGAAGGGCCGGACTCCGAACGTTCGATCGAGCAGCTTGCGCGCGCCGGCAACAAGCTGATCTTTACGACCTCGTTCGGCTACATGGAGCCGACGCTGAAGGTCGCCAAGAAGTATCCGAACGTGCATTTCGAGCACGCCACCGGCTACAAGCGCGACAAGAACATGTCGACCTATTCGGGACGGTTCTATGAAGGCCGCTACATCCAGGGCGTCATCGCCGCCAAGATGTCGAAGTCGGGCGTGCTCGGCTACATCGCCTCGTTCCCGATTCCGGAAGTGGTCTCCGGTATCAACGCCACCATGCTCGGCGCGCAGACCATCAACCCCAATATCAAGATCAAGATCATCTGGGCCAATACCTGGTTCGATCCCGGCAAGGAAGCCGACGCCGCCAAGGCGCTGATCGACCAGGGCGCCGACATCATCATGCAGCACACGGATTCGCCGGCCGCGATGCAGGTCGCCGCCGAGCGCGGCAAGCTGGCGTTCGGCCAGGATTCCGAAATGATCAAGTTCGGACCGAAGACACAGCTCACCTCGATCATGAACAATTGGGGCCCCTATTACATCGAACGCGTCAAGGCCGAACTCGACGGCACCTGGAAGTCGGAAGATTTCTGGGGCGGCTTGAAGAGCAAGCTCGTCGTGATGGCGCCCTACACCAACATGCCCGACGATGTGAAGAAGCTGGCCGAAGAGACCGAGGCCGCCATCACCGAAGGCAAGCTGCAACCGTTCAAATGCCCGGTCATCGGCCAGGACGGCAAGGAAGTCGAATGCAAGGGCGGCACCCATCTCGACGACGGCCAGGTGCTCGGCATGAATTTTTACGTGAAAGGCATCGACGAGAAGATTCCGGGGAAGTGAGGGCGGGCGCCGCTTCACCTCTCCCCGCTCCTTGCGGGGAGAGGTCGGATCGCCTCGGCGATCCGGGTGAGGGGCGAGGCACACTGCCTGCACGTCCGACGGTTTCTAGGAAGACAGCACTCTAAAGACAATTAGCATCGCGCTTGGGGAGAGAGCCCCTCACCCCAACCCTCTCCCCGCAAGCGCGGGGCGAGGGAGCGCACCACCTCACCCCCCATGCATCCTCCGCGCGGCGGCGCTGTGGCGGCGGATCAGGTCTGATACGTCGAGGCCGGGGATGGCGCCATCCGTCACCACCCATCTGCCGCCGACCATCACGCGGTCGGCGCGGTGTGCGCCGCAGAGCACCAATGCGGCCAGGGGATCGCCATGGCCGGAGAAGCGCAATTCATCGAGCTTGAACAGCGCGAGATCAGCCGCCTTGCCGACCGCGATCTCGCCGAGTTCTGGACGGCCGACGCAGGCCGCCGAGCCCTTGGTCGCCCAACGCAGCGCATCCTTGTGGCTGACGCGCCCGACGCCGTAGCGCGCCCGCTGCAACAGGAACGCGGCGCGGACTTCCTGCATCAAATTGGATTCGTCGTTCGAGGCCGAGCCGTCGACGCCAAGCCCGATCGAAACCCCCGCCTCCTCCATCTCGCAGACCGGGCAGCAGCCGGACGCCAGGATCTGGTTGCTGCAGGCGCAATGGCTGATGGCGGTCTTGGCCTTGCCGAGCCGCTTCATCTCGTCGGGGTTGAAGAAGATCCCGTGCGCGAGCCAGGTCCGCGCATTGAGCCAGCCGCATTGTTCGAGATAGTCGAGCGGCCGGCAGCCGTGCATCTGCTCGCAGAATTTGTTCTCGTCCTCGGTCTCGGCCAGATGGGTATGCAGGCGGACATCGAGCCTGTCGGCCAGCGCCGCGGTGGCGCGCATCAGCGACGTCGTCACCGAAAACGGCGAGCATGGCGCCAGCGCGATCTGCACCATCGCGTCCTCGCCGCGCTGGTGATGTTTTGCCACCACGCGTTCGCTGTCGGCCAAGATCGTGTCCTCGTCCTGCACCACGCTGTCGGGCGGCAGGCCGCCATCCTTCTGCGAACGGTCCATCGAGCCGCGGGTCAGCAACACGCGGAGGCCAAGCTTCTTGGCGGCGGCGACCTCGATATCGACGGCGTCCTCCAGCCCGGCGGGAAACACGTAATGATGGTCGGTGGTGGTGGTGCAGCCCGACAGCAGCAGTTCCGACATCGCCACGGTGACGCCGAGATGCAGCGATTCCGGCGTCAGCCGGGCCCAGACCGGATAAAGCGCCTGCAGCCAGGGAAACAGCTCGCGGTCGAGCGCGGCCGGCAGCGCCCGGGTCAGGGTCTGGTAGAAATGATGATGGGTGTTGATCAGCCCGGGCAGCACGACATGGGCGCCGGCGTCATAGACGGCGGCATCGGCGGTTGCGGGTTCGCGGCCGCGCGGCACCAGCTCGACGATCTTGCCGCCGCGGACCACGATTCCGCGTTCGGCGCCGTCGGCAAGAATAGAGAGGGGATCCTTGATCCATACCGCCTGCTTCTGGTCCATGATCCCACCTGATTTGCGTAGGGGGCAGCTACGAACGCCCACCCTCGACAATGCAAAGACCATCCCACGGCGATTGGCAATTGGCGCTGGTCTTGCAAGACTTCATAGTCAAAGATGCATCTTGTTGAAAGCGTTAGCGTATCCATGGACCTGAACACCATCCGCGCCGTTGCGCATCCAGCCTCCCGGGAGCAATTGCCCGTTTGGACGGCAGGCGATGCTTGGCTCGCGGGCGGCACCTGGCTGTTCTCGGAACCGCAGGCGCATTTGAGCCGGCTGATCGATCTTGCCGACTTGAAATGGCCGGCGCTGACCATCGGCGAGACCGAACTATCGATTGCCGCGACCTGCACGGTGGCGCAGCTCGATGCCCTGGCCTGCCCGCCGGAATGGATCGCCGCGCCACTGATCAACCAGTGCTGCCGGGCGTTCCTCGCCTCGTTCAAGATCTGGAAGACCGCGACCGTGGGCGGCAACATCTGCATGTCCTTGCCGGCGGGGCCGATGATCTCGCTGACCGCGGCGCTGGGCGGCATCTGCACCATCTGGCAAGCCGACGGCGGCGAGCGAAAGATTGCGGTGGCCGATTTCGTCACCGGCGACCAGCGCAATGTGCTGGCATCAGGCGATCTGCTGCGGCAGATCGACATCCCGCTTGCAGCGCTGAAACGCCGCGCGGCGTTCCGGCAGATTTCGCTGACGCCGGTCGGCCGCTCGGCTGCGCTGTTGATCGGCAGTGTGACCCGTGACGGCATGGCGCTGACGGTGACCGCGTCCACCGCGCGGCCCGTGCAATTTGACTTTGCCGGGATGCCGACGACCAGGGACCTTCGTGACGCGATCCTGCAGCGCATTCCCGACAACCTCTATCACACCGACGTGCACGGCAAACCGATGTGGCGCAAGGCGATGACGCTGCGCCTGGCGGAAGAAATCCGCGGCGAATTGCAGGCGGCGCCATGAGCATCGACGTCAATGGCAAGGCCTTCTCCGAATCCCCGCGAGCGGGCCAATGCCTGCGCACGTTCCTGCGCGAGCTCGGCCATTTCGGCGTCAAGAAGGGCTGCGATGCCGGCGATTGCGGCGCCTGCACGGTGCTGCTCGACGGCGAGCCGGTGCATAGCTGCCTGATCCCGGCGTTCCGCGCCGATGGCCACGCCGTGACCACGATCGAAGGTCTTGCGCCCGACGGCGGCCTGCATGCCATGCAGCAGGCGTTTCTCGATGCGCAGGGCTTTCAATGCGGCTTCTGCACCTCGGGCATGATCCTGACCTGCGCGTCGCTGAACCAGGCGCAGCGCCAGGATCTTGGCGCCTCGCTGAAAGGCAATATCTGCCGTTGCACCGGCTATCGCTCGATCGAGGACGCGCTCAACGGCAAGAGCAATATCGAGGTCGCCGATGCCGGCACCGCGTTCGGCCGCAGCCTGCCCGCGCCCGCGGGCCCGAACGTGGTGCGCGGCGCGGAACGGTATACTTTCGACGTCGCGCCGGAGGGTCTGCTGCATCTGAAGATGCTGCGCTCGCCGCATCCGCACGCGAAGATCATTTCGATCGACAAGAGCGCGGCGCTCCGCGTTCCCGGCGTGCATGCCGTACTGACATCGGAAGACGCCCCAGGCCGGCTGTTCTCGACGGCGCGGCACGAATGGGACTGGATGGATCCTGACGACACCAAGGTGCTCGACACTGTCGTCCGCTTCATTGGCCAGAAAGTCGCCGCGGTGATCGCCGAGACCGAGGCGGCTGCCGAGGAGGGCTGCCGCAGGCTCAGGGTCGAATACGAGATCCTGCCCAATGTGATCGATCCTGCCGCGGCGATTGCGCCGGGCGCGCCTCTGATTCACAGCGACAAGACCTCGAAACACCGTGTCGCCAACGCGGCCCGCAATATCGCGGCGGAAATCCATGGGGAGTTCGGCGATGTCGCGGCGGCGCTGGCACAGTCCGCCGTGACGTATGAAGGCACTTTCGCAACGCAGCGCGTGCAGCATGCCGCGCTGGAAACCCATGGCGGGCTGGCCTGGGTCGACGCCGACGGCGTACTGCATGTCCGCTCCAGCACGCAGGTGCCGTTTCTGACCCGGCGCGCGCTGGCCGATATCTTTGATTTGCCGCCCGACAAAGTTCGGGTGTTCTGCGAGCGCGTCGGCGGCGGCTTTGGCGGCAAACAGGAAATGTTCGTCGAGGATATCCTTGCCCTCGCGGCACTGAAGACCGGCCGTCCCGTCAAGTTCGAACTGACGCGGGAAGAGCAATTCATTTCGACCTCGACGCGGCACCCGATGCAGGTCACCGTGAAAGCCGGCGCCGACAAGGACGGCAAACTGAGGGCGCTGCAGCTCGACGTGCTCTCCAACACCGGCGCCTATGGCAACCATGCCGGCCCGGTGCTGTTTCATTCGGTCGGCGAATGCGTCAGCGTCTATAATTGCCCGAACAAGAAAGTCGACGGCGTCGCCGCCTACACCAACACCGTGCCATCGGGCGCGTTTCGCGGTTACGGCCTGCCGCAGACCATCCTTGCCGTCGAGGCCGCGATCGACGAGCTGGCAAGGCAGCTCGGCATCAGCCCGTTCGAAATGCGCCGCCGCAACATCGTCAAACCCGGCGACCCCATGCTGTCGCCGCCGGAATCCGAATATCATGACGTGATGTATGGCAGCTACGGCCTCGACCAGTGCCTCGATCTGGTCGAGCGTGCGATGGCAACCGACGCGCCAAAGCCCAACCTGTCGGACGACTGGCTCATCGGCGACGGCATCGCGCTGACCATGATCGACACCGTGCCGCCGGCCGGGCATTTTGCCGATTGCAGCGTGGGGCTGCGCGACGATGGCGGCTTCGACCTCACGGTCGGCACCGCCGAATTCGGCAACGGCACCGCGACCGTGCATCGGCAGATCGCAGCATCCGCGCTGGCGACAACGGTCGATCGCATTCATCTGCGCCAATCCGACACCGCGCATGGCGGCCACGACACCGGCGCCTATGGCAGCGCCGGCATTTTCGTCGCCGGCAATGCGACGCAGGCAGCCGCCGAGAAACTGGCCGGCGAGCTGAAGCAATTCGCGGCGTCCTTGCTGGGCGAAAATCCGGATGCATGTACGCTTGATAACCACGCCACGGTCTGCGCCGGACGCCGCACGCCCTACGCGCTGCTCGCTGCCTCGGCGCGGTCGCTCGGCAAGACGCTGAGCGCCAGCGGCAATTCGTCCGGCACGCCGCGCTCGGTCGCCTTCAACGTGCAGGGTTTTCGCGTGGCGGTGAACAAATTCACCGGCGAGCTCAAGATCCTGAAAAGCGTGCAGGCCGCCGACGCCGGCCGCGTCGCCAATCCGATGCAGTGCCGCGGCCAGGTCGAGGGCGGCGTCGCGCAGTCGCTGGGAGCTGCGCTGTACGAGGAGATGGTGATCGACCAAGGCGGCCGCGTCATCAACCCGAAATTCCGCGACTATCATCTGCCGTCGTTCGCCGATGTGCCGCGCACGGAAGTGTTGTTTGCCGATACGACCGACGCGCTGGGGCCGATGGGCGCCAAATCGATGAGCGAGAGCCCCTACAACCCGGTTGCCGCCGCGCTCGGCAACGCGATCGCGAACGCGACAGGTATTCGTTTCACGGCGACGCCGTTCAAGCCGGATCGGCTATGGCCGAAGCTGAATGAGAAGTTCGGGAAGTAGTGCGTGAAAACAAACCCTCGTCATGGCCGGGCTTGACCCACGGGTGTCCACGTCTTTGTCACAAGGAAGCAAGACGTGGATGCCCGGCACAAGGCCGGGCATGACGACCCAATCATCCGGCAAGCTTACCCCCGCCCCACCGTGCACTCGATCTGGCCGTGCGGCTCGTCGGTCGGCAGGAACACGTCGTTGTTGTTATCGAGGCCGAACGCCGACAGGTTCATCGGGATGAAATGCATGTTCGGGCAGGCCATGCTGATCTCGGAAATCTCCGGCACCGCCGCCAGCGCCGCCTCGCCCATCCGGTAGAGGCTGTCCTGGACGCTCTTGCTGTAGGTCGTCGAAAACACTTCCAGCACGGTGTCCAAAATCTTCCTGTTGGCCACGGGATAGTTGGCCGGCTTGCCCGACCATTTCCACGACGCCACCATGCTGGTCGCGCACATCCGATCGGCGGTCGGCGGGATCGTGGTGTAGGAATCCTTGACGTAGTTCTCCCAGCCCGACTGCGTCGACTTCATGAAGGTAAAACCGTCGATGCCGGAGGCCATCGTGGTGGCGCCGCCGCGGACCGACGACAATTCCACGGTCGGCTTGCCGTTGCTGTCGAGCACGAAGCTGTGCGGATGCGGCTTGCCGCCGAAACTCAAGCGGCTCCATTTGGTCTCATGCACGGTGAGCGCGACGGAGGCGATTTGCGGATAGGTGTCGAGATATTTCTTGGCCAGCACCTGGCAGAATTCCTCGGTGCAGAGGCCGGTGTTTTCACGGGCGACGATGTTGACGACGTTCTTGATGGTGTCGGTCGAAACCGAGGTGGAATTGTCGCCGTGGGTATAGGCCGGCGCAAAGTCGCCTTCCATCATCGCCTTGACGTTGAGCTGGCTGACCTCCTGGCGGTCGCCGTCGCGATGAATCCGCATCACGCGGACGCGGCCCTTCCCATATCTGTTCCTGATCAGCGGCACGTGGCAGCCTCCAATTCGCCGGTAATTTCGCGGGACACCGGTCGCCCGATATGGTCCAATATTGAGCAACGTTCGTGCCATTGGGCAAGCTCGGGACCAGATTCCCGGAAGCCGGCTCCGGAAGGCCAGCGTCTGGCACGCGCCTTGTATTGGGTTGAACGGGCCGGGGGGCCCGCCAAAGGGGGCTCCGCCATGACCACGACCAGCGACATCCATCCGGTCGACCAGACGCTGCCGGCGCCGCGGCTGCTGGCGCTCGGCCTGCAGCACGTGCTCGTGATGTATGCCGGCGCGGTCGCGGTGCCCCTGATCATCGGCCGGGCGCTGAAGCTGCCGCCCGAAGACGTCGCCTTCCTGATCTCGGCCGACCTGTTCGCCTGCGGCCTCGCCACGCTGGTGCAATGTCTCGGCTTTCCCGGCGTCGGCATCCGGCTTCCTGTCATGATGGGGGTGACGTTCGCCTCGGTCGGGCCAATGCTGTCGATGGCCGCCGCGCCCGATATCGGCCTGCTCGGCATCTATGGTTCGGTGATCGCTGCCGGAATATTCGGCATCATTGCCGCGCCCTTCATCAGCCGGCTGCTGCCGCTGTTTCCGCCCGTGGTCACCGGAACCATCATCCTGGTGATCGGCATCTCGCTGATGCGGGTGGGTATCAACTGGGCCGGCGGCGGCCTGCCGACCCTGACCAAAATGGTCGACGGCGTCCCCGGCGCCTTTCCCAATCCCGCTTATGGCCAGTTGCAGGGGCTCGGCATCGCGCTGTTCGTGCTGCTGGTGATCCTCGCGCTGATCAAATGGGGCAAAGGTTTCGTCGCCAATGTGGCCGTGCTGCTCGGCATCATCGCCGGCGCGGTGCTCGCCAGTATATTCGGCGTCATGCATTTCGAAAAAGTCGCAGCGGCCCCCCGGGGCGCGCTGGTGGTCCCGTTCCACTTCGGCATGCCGACATTCCATCTGGTGCCCATCATCACCATGTGCATCGTGATGATCGTAGTCATGATCGAGTCGCTCGGCATGTTCCTGGCGCTCGGCGAGATCACCGGCAAGAAGATCGATCGCGAGGCGCTGACGCGCGGCCTGCGCGCCGACGGCGTCGGTACCCTGCTCGGCGGCATCTTCAACACGTTCCCCTATACCTCGTTCTCGCAGAATGTCGGCCTCGTCAGCGTCACCGGCGTGCGCTCGCGCTGGGTCACGATATCAGGCGGCGCCATCATGCTGCTGCTCGGGCTGTTGCCGAAGATGGCAGCGTTGGTCGAGGCGGTGCCGCTGGTCGTGCTCGGCGGCGCGGGGCTTGTGATGTTCGGCATGGTGGCCGCGACCGGCGCGCGGATCCTGGCCACGGTGGATTTCAGGAACAACCAGTTCAATTTGTTCGTGGTCGCGATCTCGGTCGGCTTCGGCATGATCCCGCTGGTGGCGCCGAACTTCTTCAAGAACCTGCCGCACGACCTGCACCCGCTGCTGGAGTCGGGCATCCTGCTTTGCGCGCTGGTCGCGGTGGTGCTGAACGCCTTCTTCAATGGCGTCGGCAGCAAGGCGGCGGCGGAAGCCGATGCCGCGGCGGCGGCGTCATCGGCGCAGCATGTGTGATTCAGATCCTCATCCTGAGGAGCGGCGCCTTCGCCGCGTCTCGAAGGATGCAGGCCCGTCTGTGGCCTCATGGTTCGAGACGCGCGGAGACGCGCTCCTCACCACGAGGGGAAAGACCTAACTCCCCCGATACGTCGCGTAGCTCCACGGCGTCACCAGCAACGGCACGTGGAGGTGGCCTTCGGGATCGCTGACCGAAAAGCGCAGCGGGATCTGATCGAGGAACGGCGGGTCCGACATCGGCACGTTACGCCGCGCAAAATATTCGCCGACGCGAAACAGCAGCTCATAATGCCCGATCGGCACCGGTCGGTCGCCGATCAGCGGCTGGTCGGTGCGGCCGTCGCTGTTGGTGACCGCACGCGCCACTACGCGGGACTCGCCGAGGTCGGACAGTTCGGTCAGGACGACGGAAATTCCCGCCGCGGGTTTGCCGCTGTGGGTATCCAGCACATGGGTCGACAGCCGTCCGTTCACGGGCAAGCGATCATCCGCCGCGATCAGTTGGTCGAGACGCAGCGCCGCGATCCGGTATATTTCCGACAGCGAAACCTGGGTCTCGGTCTTCGCATCGTTCGGCAGCCGGCGTTCGAAATCGCGCAGGATGGAATCCCGGGTCTGCCGGCGCGCGCAGACGATATAGGGGAAACCGAATTTGGCGCGGTAGGCATTGTTGGCACGCTCGAACGCCTCAAATTCCGCATCCGACAACCGGTCGAGGCCGACGCTGTTTTGTTCGGCGCTGGATTCGGCGGTCAATCCGGCGGCGCGCTGGGTCTTGTTGGCCAGATCAGGATGCGCCTGGATCAGTGCAAGGTGGATGTCTGACGGCGCGCGATCGACCACGGCCCGCATCGCGTCGAACAGGGATTTGACGCTGACGAACGGCCGGGCGGCGGCGGCCTGTTCGGCGATCCATGGCGAATATTCAAAAATGTTGCCGAGAGCTTTGACGAAATCGTCCTGGCTGGCCGTGTTGAGATCGGAAAGCTTCATCGACATTCCCCGGCCTATCCAATGCTTGCGGCGTTCTCGGCCAGATGGGCAAGATGGGTGTGGAAATGCTGAGCGATCTGCAGCCGCGTCGGCACCCACACGCGATCATGCTTCTGGACGTAATCGAGGAAGCGTATCAGCGACGCCGCGCGGCCGGGCCGGCCGACGACGCGGCAATGCAGGCCGACCGACATCATCTTCGGCGAGGTCGCGCCTTCGGCGTAGAGCACATCAAAGCTGTCCTTCAAATAGGTGAAGAACTCGTCGCCGCCGCCAAAGCCCTGCGCGTTCACGAACCGCATGTCGTTGGCGTCGAGCGTATAGGGAATGACCAGATGCGGCGGCAGAGCGGGCGTCTTGATCCAGTATGGCAGATCATCGGCATAGGAATCGCAGAGATAAAGCAGGCCGCCGGCTTCCATCAGAAGCCGTAGCGTATTGATCGAGGAACGCCCGGTGTACCAGCCGAGCGGACGCTCGCCCGTCGCCTCGGTATGAACGCGGATCGCCTCGGCGATTTCCCGGCGCTCCTCGGCTTCCGACATGTCCTTGTGCTCGATCCATTTCAGGCCGTGGCTGGCGATATCCCAGTCCGCTTCCTTCATGGCGGCGACCACTTCGGGATTGCGTTGCAGCGCGGTGGCGACGCCGAACACGGTGGCCGGCATCTTGCGTTCGGTGAACATCCGCCACAGCCGCCAGAAGCCAGCGCGTGAACCATATTCGAACATCGATTCGATATTGGCGTGGCGCTGGCCCGGCCAGGGCTGCGCGCCCAGCACATCGGACAGGAACGCCTCCGAGGCCTTGTCCCCGTGCAAAATGTTGTTCTCGCCGCCCTCTTCGAAATTCACCACGAACTGCACGGCGACCCGTGCATTACCGGGCCAGTGCGGATCGGGCGGGTTGCGGCCGTAGCCGCGCAGATCGCGCGGGTAACCCGTCACCTAGACTTCCTCGAAACGGATTTTTTGCGCGCCCTTCCACAGCACGGTCTTGCCGAAGGCGGTGAGATTCTCCAGCCCCGAGGTCAGGGTGATGAAATGGTTGCCGGCGAGTTGGCCCATCTTGCTGGCGAAATGCACGCCGCCATAGGCGAGCAGGATTTCGGTTTCGCTGATGCCGCCGGGATAGAGGATGATCTGGCCCGGCGCGGGATAGCTCGTGTGGTTCTCGTAGGAGACGCCGAAATCGAGATCGCCGAGCGGCATCCAGACGCCCTCGCCGCTCCAGCGGACATGGATCGCCTGGCTTTCGAACGGCATCGCCTTGCGAAAGGCGGCCGCCGTCTTGGGCGCCAGTTGCTCCTCAAAACGGGCTTCAAAGGTGAAGTCGCCGGCGCGGACGATCAGTTTGCTCATCGATCTCTTCTCTCGGGTGCGGACAGGGTTCAGCCCTATCCATTGCAGCCGGGATTAGCGGAAGCAAGGACCATTCCAGCCAAAAAACCCCGGCTATTCCTTTGGCCGCCGGTCATAGGACCAGCCGAAAATGCCGCCGCGCTGCACCTCCGGTTCCGGCGCTGGGGCCGCCGCAGGCGCTTCTCGCACCTCGGCCTGCACGGGCGGCGGCACCGGCAGGTTGTCGCACTTCATGGAATAGACCAGTTCGCCCCTGGCGGTACGGCCGATCGGCGCGCAGGGATCGGCGGCGCGCGCGGTGTTCTTCGGCACGGCCTTGGGCGCCGGCTGGGTCTGGGCCCATGCCGGGGAAGCTATCAGCACCATCACGAGCAAAATTTTCTTCATCGGCCTCGCTCTACGAACGCATTCTCTGGCTGATAGACCTCATCCGGAGGAGCGCGCGCTAGCGCGCCTCGAAGGATGCAGGCCCGTCTGTGGCCCCATGGTCCGAGACGGCGCAAGAGCGTCTCCTCACCATGAGGGTCGTTCCGGGAGCGCAGTCTACGACAGGACCGGGAACGCCGCTGCTGAATATTTAGCCTGACAACGCGTCTGACCAAGAAATTTGCTCGCCACTTCGTGATGTCGGCGCCCGTCAAAATTCGCAGCCGCCATCGCTATGTGCAGTGACCAAGCTAGGCAGCGGGGTCCGAAAGCCTCGCTAGCGAACAAAGGCCAAAGGGAGAACCACCATGCGAAAGACCATCCTCACACTGCTCGGCACGGCGCTGCTGGTGACCGCGACCGTGCAGATCGCCGACGCCGCGCAAAAGGGCCGCAAGGCGCAGCGCGCGCCGGCCACCGCCAGCGAACCCTTCCGCAACTCGAACGCCGCATGGCCGAGCCCGGAGCCGGACTCTTACTGGTCGCGCTATTTGGGCGGCTACTCGGCGCCTGCGGGACACTGACGATTTTTTGGCGCACGATATCATCGGATCGACCTTGCACCCACGATGAAGCGGCGCTCCCTCTCCCGCTTGCGGGAGAGGGCACCGCGTTCGCGGCCACACCAATTCAATCGATCGGCTTCGCTGTCAGTCGAGACGGACCCGATAACCGAGCGATCGCATTTCACCGGGCGCGATCTGCATCAGGCCGGGCTTGTCGGCAAACTCGCCATCGAAATCGGACGGGCTGGCAAAACCGTGCCAGGGCTCGATGCAGACAAACCCGGCACCACCCGGCTTCGACCACACGCCGAGTTGGGGCAGTCCTTCCCAGAACATTTCGATCGACGGTCCACGATCCGCCGCATAGCGAACCGAATGGCTCGCCAGCCGGTCAATAATGACGGCGTCATCGTCGAACAGTCGCTCCGACAGCGGAAGCACCTTGCCCCTGACAGGCGATGGCTCCGATCTGGCGCGCATCAGGCCGCCTTCGAGCCGCCGGATCGGCGCGGACTCCTCGCTGGAGAAAGTGAGCGCGTAGGCTTGCTTTTCCAATTCGGGCAACAGCGGCCAGTTGAACGCCGGATGCGCCCCGATCGAAGCCGGCAGATTTTCATCGCCGGTATTGGTGATATCGAATGCCACTTTCAGATCGGCGTCATCGATGCGGTAGGCGACTTCGAGCCGGAATGCGAACGGATAGCGGGCGCGCGTGGCTTCGCTATCGACGAGCGCCAGCCTGCACGAGCCAGCCCCCTGCTCTACCCACTCGAACCTGACATCCCTGGCAAAACCGTGCTGCGTCATCGGATAGGTTTTGCCCCGATGCCGCAGTCGATCGTCCTTCAGGCGGCCAACGATCGGAAACAGCAGCGGGGAATGACGCGGCCATGCGGGGCCGGCCTGCCACAGCAATTCGATCCCTTCGGCAGTCTTGAGCGAACACAGTTCGGCGCCGTCGGCTTTGATGATTGCCGCCATCGCGCCGCTGCGAAGCGTGTGCCTGTCCGTACTCATTGCCTCACCGCGCCGACACCCATAAAACCCGCCTCCCTCTTAAGGCATCACCTTTTCGCCGGCAATCGCCGCCGCGCAGGGCGATCTGAACACCGCGTCGTCCGTTTTCCGATGGGGTGGTTGCAGGATTGGCAGGGCTCTTTGGCCCGTGAAATACTTGCATTCCGCCATTGTTGCGCGTTTCATTCCGGTCAAAGCATTGAGAGTCCGAGGAAACAGCCATGCCCGCAAAAATCATCGGTATGATCGGCACCCAGCAGGAGGGCGTCGCGGTTCACCTGATCAAGGGCAAGATCTCGCGTCAGTGGGTGATCGATTTCACCCGGCTGCATGAGCAGTGGAATTATGATTCCGTGCTGGTCGGATATTATGCTTCCGCCGCCGAAGGTTTTGCCATCGCGCTGTACGCCGCCGACCACACCGAGCGCATCAAATTTCTGATCGCGCACCGCCCGGGCTCGGTGGCGCCCGCGCTGGCGGCGCGGCAGATCGCGACCTTCGACCAGCTCACGCAGGGGCGGATGTCGCTGCACGTGATTGCCGGCACCAGCGACCAGGACCAGGCCAGCGAAGGCGACTTCCTGCCCAAGAACGATCGCTACCGCCGCGCCGGCGAGTATCTCGAATTGATGCGCCGGATCTGGACCAGCGACGGCCCGTTCGACCACAAGGGCGAGTTCTATCGCATCGAGGGTGCCTATTCGGACATCAAGCCGCACCAGCAGCCCTATCCACAACTGTTCTTCGGTGGTTCATCGGAAGGCGCGCTGGAAATGGGCGCGGCGCATTGCGACGTGTTCGCGATCTTCGGCGAACCGCTCGCCGAGACCCGCGCCCGGGTCGAGGATTTTCGCCGCCGCGCGGCGGCGTTCGGACGCAGGGTCGGTTTCAACATGTCGCTGCGGCCGATCATGGCGAACACCGAGGGCGCGGCATGGGACAAGGCCCACGCCTTGCTGGCCGACGTCGAGCGCAAGACCGGCGAGGCGCCGAAAGCGACCAACCATTCCGCCGAACGCCTGCTCGGCTACGCCGCGCGCGCCGACGTCCATGACGAGCGGCTGTGGATGGGGATCGCGCGCGCCACCGGCGCGCCCGGCAATACGTCGTGCCTGGTTGGCACACCGGAACAGATCGCGGCCGCGGTGCTGGAGTATTACCGGCTCGGCATCCACTCCTTCCTGCTGCGCGGGTTTGAAAACCCGCATGACACGATGGCGATCGGACGCGACCTCATTCCGTTGATCAAGGCCGGCGCGGAGGCCATCGACCGTCAGGCCGAGGCCGCGGAGTAGCGTTGCACGGAAGAATGTGCGAACACCACAGGAGGCCGGCGCTCCGCACGGCGCAGGGAACGATGGCATGAAGGCCGTGGTGGTCGAGAACTACGATTCGATTGACGGCATCTCGATCAGGGAGATGGAACTGCCCGGTATCCCGTCCGGCCATGTGCGGGTCCGCATCGGCGCCGCCGCGGTCGGTTTCGTCGACGGGCTGAAGGTGCAGGGTCTCTACCAGACCAAGGATCCCCTCCCCTTCGTGCCGGGCACGGAATTCGCGGGCGTGGTCGATGCCGCAGCCGGCGATGTCGCCGCGTTCAAGACGGGCATGCCGGTGATTGGCATGACGCGTTCCGGCGCGCTCGCCGAATACATCTCGGTGCCATCAGCAGCGCTGAAGCATTTGCCGCCAAATGTTGCCTTTGAAGCCGGCGCCTCGTTTCAGGCCAATTATCTCACCGGACTTTATGCGCTGGATGCCCGCGCCGGTCTTCAGCGCGGCGAAACGCTGCTGGTGCTGGGCGCTGCGGGGGGCGTCGGGATCGCGGCCGTGCAGCTCGGTAAGCTGATGGGCGCCAAGGTCATCGCGGCGGCATCGACGCCGCAGAAGCGTGAATTCGCCGCCGGTTACGGCGCCGATGAAACCATCGACTACACCAAGGCGGATTGGCGCGACACGCTGAAGGCCCTGACCGGCGGCAACGGGCCAGATGTCATTTTCGATCCGGTCGGCGGCGAGGTGGCGCTGCAGGCGTTTCGCTCGATCGCCTGGCGCGGGCGGCACCTCGTGGTCGGGTTTGCCTCCGGCACCATTCCGGCCCTGGCATTCAACCTTCCGCTGCTCAAGGGCGGCGCGCTCCTTGGTGTGGATCTCGCGCAAATCCAGAAGCGGGAGCCGGAAACGCATAGCCGTCTGATCGCGCAATTGTTCGACTGGCTCGCCGCGGGCCAATTGAAGCCGGTGGTCGGCAAGGTGGTGCCGTTCGAGAATTTTCGCGAGGCCTTCAAGACCATGCAGTCGCGGTCCGCGCTCGGCAAAATGATCGTCAAATTTGGTTGAGGACAACAAGATGCCCGAAGAGAAAATTGGCAGCGGAACCGGGCGTCGCCTGATGCATACGCGAACGGTCGAGTGCAACGGCTACCTCAGGGACGACGGGCTTTGGGAAGTCGAGGCGCGGCTGGTGGATACAAAACCCTTCACGCTGGCCGCCGACCGCTATCGCGAGGAGCTGAAGCCCGGCGACCCCGTGCACGATATCCGCCTGCGGCTCGCGGTCGACGGCGCCATGAGGATTCGCGAGGCGCAGGCCACCATGGCAGAGACGCCCTATCCCACCTGCATCGAGGTTGAGCCTGTGCTGCAGCGGCTGGTCGGCGAGAGCGTCGGCAAGGGCTGGCGCGAGGTGGTCCGGCGCAAGATCGGCCGCCTCGAGGGCTGCACGCATCTGTCGGAATTGCTGGGTCCGGCGGTGACCACGCTGTTCCAGACCATGTCGCACGGCAGCGCGCCGGAAGGACGCGGCGCGCTGGAAACCCAGCAAAATTCCGGCAAGCGGCCGTTCTTCATCGGCGGCTGTCATTCCTGGCGGACCGACGGCCCTGTGGTCGCCGACAAATTCCCGCAATTTGCCACCAAGCCGGCGGCGCTAGATTAATGTCCTCGCAACCATCCGCGAGCGAATCCCATCACGAAAATTCGACCGGCGACCGTCGCCGGCGTGTGAACCCACGCGCTTGACAACTCGAAAACCTGTGGTTGTCTTTTTCCCCGACCGGCTTGCAAGGCGACAGCGGGGGATCTCATGTCGAGAAGGGTTGGCAGATGGGTCTACGCCCTGACGGCGGTCATCATGCCTGTCCTGCTGGTATTCAGCCTTGCGATCTTGCTTCACAAGCAAGCCATCCAATCCATCTACAGGAATGTCGACGATATCTCTGACGGCGAGATGCCGGCCACGGTCACGTCCTTCCAATCGGGGCCGGAGGTGGTCAGCACCATCGGCGGCAGCGGCGAAGGGGTAAACTGCAGCCTTCCGCCCATCGTCAATGTGTTCTTCGACGGCAGCAAGGACGAGGAAGGCAAACGCCACCTGGTATTGCAACGCTTCAGACAGGCATGCGTCTTTCACGATCTCTGCTACAGGCACGGTCTGGCGACCTATGGCTATAACCAGAACGATTGCGATCGCGTTCTGCAAAACGAGGCTTTCCGGCTTTGCCTGTATATTCGAAACAGCCGTGCGGCGGACCAGGCGGAACGGTGTCAAACCGATTCAAAGATGGTCCTGGCGGGCGTGAGCCTCGGAGGCGCCGGCGCCTACCGCGCCTGGGACCGGTCGACCTATTTTGAATTCGAATCCGACCCTTCGCGCTCGAACGGATTTCTCGTCAGCCGGGTGGTCGACCATCCGTTCAAATCGGTCGACCCGGCGAAGTATCGTGACGATCCCGATCAGGTCATCCTCACCTTCGAAAACATCAGGTCCAGCCTGACCGTCACCTGCGTCACCTGCAAGAAGGTGCCGATCCTGCACTGGACCCGCGACCCCAACGACGTCACTCCCGAATACCGCTCGGTCGGGTTCAACACGCTTCCCGAAGCCCTGCTGAAGCACCAGGATCAGCTATTGTCCGAGACAAACGCGGTCTGGCTGCCGCCGCGCCGCCGCCACGCGGCGCCGCATCTGCTGGTCGATGGCACGGGCAAAAACCATTTGATCTGGATGAGCCGGAACAATCCGGGAGACACCATGAACTGCGTCGTCATCACCGATGCAGCGAAACTTCTGACCCACACGCTGCCGCGGGAGGACTACTGCGCCACCGGCGCCGCAGCAAGGCTCACGATGGTCGAAGTCGACATGTTTGCAACCTCTCCGCTCCCGATGGAAGTTCCGGGAACGCCCGAGAAGGACCGCATTTACGCAACCAGCCTCAGCGCGCAAATAACGACGGGCCGCGAATTGAGCTTCTGTTCACGGTCGGCATCCAGACCCGTCGATCGCAACGATGGCAGCAACGACGACCAGGCCAAATGCCATACCTTCTTCGACAGCAGGATTTCCAAGGGGGCGGGCCTCGGCGCGTTTCAGAACTTTGCCATCGTGCGTCCCGGGCAGCAGATATTCTTCGCACGTGACCTCGTCCTGCCGTCGGATTCGCTGCTTGAAAGCGCGCGACAACGAATTCTCGGTGAAACCTACTCGCCAAGCGGCATCATGCTGGCGATCGACCTTGGCCCGCCTCCGTCCACCAAGAAGCCGCTGACGTCGACGATTCAGAAAATGGTGCCGTTCAAGATCGACGACCGTTTCGATCCGATGATGCCGATCACGCGCGCCAAGGATGACCTGCGTTTCCTGAGCTTGCTGACATCGGACACCGCGGTCAGCGTCCATATGACCGACTTTTCGAAAGACAATCCGGCTGTCGGCAAATTGACCCTGACCATGAATGGCAGTCCGGTCGACCTGCATCCGTCCTGGGCACTGCGGCCGGTGCTCGTGCTCGAAACCAGGGAGGCCACCCCGAAGACAAAGCTGGTGTTCTCGCGCGGAGAGATCGCGATCGATCCGGACAAGCCGATCGACCCCGCGGCCACCAGCGAGGTGATGGGCCTGGAGACGCTGGTGTTCGAACGCGACGCGGCGGCCTCCGACAAGCCCTTCCAGAAAGCCGCCGCGGCCTCCTGCACGGTGACATACGAGTTCAAGACCAACAGCGATTTTCCATGCTACCGCGCGTTCGACCCGAAACGTCCGATGCGGGCTTCGCCCGCGACGCGGATGCAGGCGTCGCAACTGCTGGTCGGACATTTTGCCGGGCACGACGGCCAGGGCATCGCCTTCCCCGATTCCTGCCGGCAAGCCGATCCGATCATCCTGCAGCCGAAAGGCGATACGTTCGTGCAGACCGTCGAATCCATCGGCAAGGGGAATGAACTCAAGCGCAAGGTCACCTGCGTTCCGCTCAACTCGAATGCGGATGTCAGCGGGCCGCTGAAACAGCCCAAGCCGCCTGATCGAGCCGGTTAGCGGCGATGGCCCGGCCGTTCAATTCTCCTTCGCATTGGCCCTGACGATCGCCGCGTGCGGATCGTCGGCCGGCAGGATATTCCGGATATAATCGCGGCCCTTCCATTCAGGCGGCGGCGGTGGTCCCTGCCCTTCGCGTGGAACGTAAGGCGACGGCTGCGCGCCGGCGAGATCAGGCACATAGCGCGGGCAGTTCGGATAGATCTCGCACTCGATCCGCACCACGAGCTGCGCACCGTAATGCCGGCCGATCGCCGCGGCTTCGTCGAGGATCGCGGCGCGCCCGTTGATGCGCATGCGCCGGCTCTTGCCGTCGAAACGCACGAACAACAGGCCGACATTCGGATTTTTCGAGAGATTTCCCAGCGTCCGGTACATCGAATTGCCGTCATATTCCGGGTATTCGATGATGTTCGGCCCAACGACCTTCACAAATCCGGGGTCGCCCGACTTGATGTTGCAGTCGACATAATCGGCAAAGGAAGTGCCGATGAAGAAGAACGGCGAGGTCTCGATCAGCGCCTTCTCGTCGTCCCAGAATTCGTAGTGCTTGCGGTGCCGCTCGATCGCTTCGGCGACACGCCGGCCGTCGAACCGGTCCTGCAGCTCACTCATGCCTTCATGATAGAACGCCCGCTGCCACATCGGCCTGCCCCCTTTTTTCCAAGGCGAGACTAACGCCGATCCGATACCGCCGCCAGCCGCAGCATGCCGCTAATATTCGAGATGGGGACGAAGCGCTTTCAGTCTGGCCGCGATCTCGCGGGAGTCTGCGGCATTCGACTTCGAAAGGTGCCGGGTGATCGAGACGTAATCCTCGTCGGATTTGTGCTGATTGAGCTTGCGCTGCCCTTCGACCTGCGTGACGTCCATTTCGAGCACGACGATCGAACGCAGCATCGTCTCGCGCTTTGCCTCCTCCATCGTCGACAATGACCATGGCTGTTTCGGCATCAACCGCTCTTCGAATGTCGCGAGCAGGGCGTCGCCGTGGCCGCGATGACTCTCGATCGGGAGCCGCCGCACCGGACCGGACAGATGCACGGCCTCATAGAGCCAGGTGGAGACGTGATCCGGTGTCGCGTACCAATCGTTGGAGACATAGGCATCCGGACCCCAGACGATCAGCAGGAATGGATTTTTCCCATCGGCGAGTTCGGCCAGCCTGTTCCGCGCGGTGAGGTGGAACTGCACCGTGACAGCATCGCCCGTGCGGTTGATCGTGAACGGCACATGCGAGCTGATCGGCCCGGCGTCACCGCTCGCAATCATCGCGCCGAAGCCGCGCGACGCGGCGAACGCCAGCGCGCCGTCGCGGTCCCAGGCAAACATCGGACGAAGGACATGCACGGCGATCCCTCCATCACTCGGGAGCGGCGGGCGGCCTGACGCGGTCGCATATCGCGAACGCGGCCGCCAGCACACATCCGGCGATGATACCGAAGGTGAGATCCTCGATCAGCGTGAGGCCGAAGGTGGCGAGCAGCACGCTGGCGCCACGCCATTCGTGCAGCAGATGAAGGAATTCCTCCTTCTCCGCCATGTTCCAGCACACCACGACCAGCACGCCTGCGAGCGCCGAGAGCGGGATGAAACCTGCGAGCGGGGCTGCGATCAGCATGAAGACCAGCACGAACAGCGCATGCAGCATGCCGGAGACCGGGCTGCAGGCGCCGGCGCGAATATTGGTGGCGGTGCGCGCGATCGTCCCGGTGACGCTGATGCCGCCGAACAGGGCGGAGGCGATGTTGGCGACGCCTTGCGCCACGACCTCCATGTTGTAGCGGTGCTTGCGTCCGGTCATGCCGTCGGCGACCTTGGCGGAGAGCAGGCTCTCGACCGCGCCCAGCAGCGTGAAGGAGAGCGCGGCCGGCAACACTTCGAGTACGGAAGCATAGGAGATCGACGGCAATCGCGGTCCCGGCAGGCCATCGGGGAGCCGGCCGAAATGACTGCCGATGGTCTCGACCGGCAGGCCGAACAACGCTGCCGCCAGCGCGGCCAGTATCACGGCGAACAGCATGCCCGGCCAGTTCGGCGATATCCGTCGCAGCAGAAAAATCAGGGCGGCCGAGCCGACACCGATCGCAAGCGCGGCCGGGCTGATGGTCGGCAGCGCCTGCCCGAGCATCGCCAGCTTCGGCAACAAATGCCCGGGCTCGGCACCGGGTAATTTCAGGCCGCCAAGATCCTTGAGTTGGCTGGCAAAGATCGTCACCGCGATGCCGCAGGTGAAGCCGACGGTCACGGCGTGCGGGATATAGCGAATGAGCGATCCGAGCCGCAGCAGGCCGATCAGGGACAGCATGAACCCGGAGAGGAAGACCGTCAGCAACAGCCCTTCCAGCCCGAATTTGCTCACGGTCGCCGCGACCAGCACGATGAACGCGCCGGCCGGACCGCCGATCTGATAGCGGCTGCCGCCGAGCGCCGAAACCAGAAAGCCGCCGATGACGGCGGCATATAATCCCCGCTCGGGCGAAACGCCCGAGGCCACCGCAATGGCCATCGACAGCGGCAGCGCCACGATCGCAACGGTCAGCGCGGCCAAGACATCCCGGCGCAGATGGCCGAGATTGTAGCCCTCGGCCAGCACGGTGGCGAGTTTCGGACGATAGAGATGAGCGGAGGCGGAGCCGTCGGGCATTGCGGGAAACCGATCTGGATTCGGGGATCATAGCGGAGAGCCGGACGCCAGACCATGCGTGAAAAATGGGCCCCCTCGGTGTTTTTCGCTTGATCCAGATCAAGCGCGGTCAGCATTTTCCCGCGTCCTTCAGGCTGCGATAGGCCGATATCGCCGCGCTTCGCAATTTTCGCCGCTGCCGGCGATAGCCCGGCGGACGGTGCCGGCCCGGATTGTCAGCTTCAGCCGACAGCGCCGGCCTCGCAAAACGCCTGAGATCGCGAAGGTCGCCCAGGGTGCGTTGCAGCCGCTTGGCAGGCCCGTGGACGTGACGGAATTGGCCCGGGGCGAACACCGGAACGGTATCGGTCAGCGCTTCGAGCATGTAGCGAAAGCGCTTCGCCCTGATCCGCAGCCGATGGCAATCCGACGCGCCGAGGCTTTTGAGCGAACGCCCGTTGCGGATCAGCCGCTTGCGCCAACGATCGAGCCGGCGCTCACAATAGGCCTGCGGGGGCTTTGCGGGCTTGCCGCGCGCTTTGCGCTCCCAACGCCGGAACCATGGCCCGCGTTCGATCCAGCCCGAGAGCGCCTCGATCAGGGCATCGAAGCGCAGGGAATGCAGGCAGCGAACCATTCGGCGATGATCGCGCGCCTGACGCGCTGCGAGATGCTCACCGTTCAACCTCCGCGCCCAGGCCCGATAGCGTTTGCGGCCCGCATATTCCACCACCACATCGCTGTCGCGCGCGGCGCCGAGCGCGGCGTTCAGCCATTTGAGCTCCTTCTTGAGGCGCCGCCATTCCTCATCGGCCGTGACCGGCGCGAAGAAGGACACCGCGGCCCGCAGGCGGGCGATGGCGACACGTAGCTGATGCACGGCTTCGGCATCGGCGGCGCAGGCCCGGCTGTGATGCAGCCTGACCTTGGCGACGCAATCCAGCGCGATTTTCTGGAATGCCGTTGCGCAATCGAGCAAGGGTCGGTCCTCGTCAGGGGCATCGATCGATCCCCCTAGCATGGCCCGACCTGCCGCACCGCACCAGCCCGTACGATCCGGCAAAAAGCCGGTCACGGTTTCGCGAAGAATGATCGCCGCGACCGCCCACCCGGGTTAGAAGAGACCTCGTCAGGCCCATCAGGAGTTGAAATGCCTCCCCTCACCAGGCCCATCGCGTTTGCGATCCTGCTCGCGTCTCCGTCGGCGGCATTGGCGGAGCCGGCCTTCGAGGCCAAGGCGATCTGCCGCGCGGCGATGGCGGCGATCACGGGGCGCGACCTCAAACTGTTCCAGGCCGCTGACGCCCCCGACGGCACCATCGCGCTGACCTATGCGCGCCCGTTCGACAATTTCGTGTGGGCCTATCACTGCCGGCTGGAAGGCAATCGGGTGATCTGGGCGGACGAGCCCGGACGCTGGCGGCAGGACGCCAAGGACGAGAAGATTTCCTTTGAGGTGGCGGGCTCGCAGCTCCGCATCACCAGGACGCCCGTCAACGGCGCGGCGATGCAGGAAGTGTTCGATCGCGACAAATTTCTGGAGCGCTGACTATCCCGCGTGCTCGATGGCGCGGATCGCGCCGCGCAGCTCGGCGAGGCCGCGCAGCCGGCCGATCGCGGTGTAGCCGGGATTGGTGCGCTTGGTCTCGGCGAGATCGTCGAGCATGCGATGGCCATGGTCCGGCCGGAATATGATTTTGTCGCCGGCCGGACGCTTGCCGTTTTCCGCGAGCAACGCCTTCAGCACCGCGATCATGTCGACGTCGCCGTCGAGGTGATCGGATTCGAAGAACGACAGCCCGTCTGTCTCGCGTTTGGTCGCGCGCAAATGCGCAAAACCGATCCGCGGCGCGAATTGTCTGGCCATCGCCGGCAGATTGTTCTCCGCGCGCACGCCGAGCGAGCCGGTGCAGAAGCAGATGCCGTTCGCTTTGGAAGGCACCGCATCGAACAGCGCCTGATAATCCTCCGCCGAAGAGGCGATGCGCGGCAGGCCGAACAGCGGCCGCGGCGGGTCGTCGGGATGCAGCGTCAGCGTAACGCCAAGCCGTTCGGCGACCGGCGTCACGCGCGCCAGAAACTCGATCAGATGCCGGCGCAGCACCGTGGAGTTAATTCCGCGATATTGCTGCAGGCGGTCGCGGAACTGCGGAATGGTCAGGGGATCGGTGGTGGAGCCCGGCAGTGCGCTGGCGATGTTGGTGACGAGGACATCGATATCGGCCTGCGTCATCCGCGAATAGACGTCCTTGGCCCGCGCCCGCGCGGCCTCCGAATATTCCGCCGCCGCTTCCGGACGCTGCAAAATGTGCAGATCGAACGCCGCGAAGCGTTCCTGGTCGAACCGCATCGCCTTGGCGCCGTTCGGCAGCTCCCATTCGAGATCGGTGCGGCACCAGTCGACCACGGGCATGAAATTATAGCAGATGATCTTGATGCCGGCCGAGGCCACCGCCTCCAGGCTCGCGATCCAGGCCTCGATCGACCGCGTGGCCTTGCCCCCTAACCGCTTGACGTCGTCCGGAATCGGAATCGATTCCACCACCGACCAGGTCAGCTGCGAACGGCCGGGTTGGCTTTTTTCGATGATGTGCCTGCGTTCCTCGACGGCGGATCGCGTCCAGGCTTCGCCGATCGGCACCTGATGCAGCGCGGTGACCACGTCGGTGGCGCCGGCCTGGCGGATATCGTCGAGCGACACCGGATCGTCCGGCCCGTACCACCGCCATCCCTGCAGCATCATGGAAATCTCCTGAATCCGGACGAACGGTATCAATGCGCCGTGAGGACGACCTTGACGCTTTGCGAGCGGTCGAGCGCGAGGCGAACCGCATCGGGGGCGACCGACAACGGGCGCTCGGCCGTCACCAGCGACAGCACGTCGACGCCACCGCTGGCGATCAATTCGACCGCGGTCATGAATTCCGGCCCGAAGCGGAACGAGCCGCGCAGATCGATCTCCTTCGCCATGACGGCATTGGCCGGGGCCGGAATCTGCCCGCCCGGCAGGTTGCCGATCTGAACGACGATGCCGCCGCGCCTGACCGCGCCGATGGCGCTGGCAAGGCCGGCTGCGGTGCCCGAGACTTCGAACGCCACGTCGTAGGGCGCCACCGCTTTCAGCGCTTCATCGCCGTTGGAGATATCGACGACGTGGTTGGCGCCGAGCCGGGTGGCGAAGGCGAGCGGCACCGCGGCGATGTCGACGACGGTCGTCTCGGCAATGCCGGCGCGCCGCGCGGCCAGCATCGTCAGGAGCCCAATCGGGCCTGAGCCGAACAGCACCGCACGCTTGCCGTTGATATCGCCGGCGCGCGCGACCGCATGCAGGCAAACCGCCAGTGGTTCGGCCAGGGCTGCGGCCTGATAGGAGACGTGGTCCGGTATCTTGACGCATTGCGCCGGGATGGCGTCGAACAGGCTGGAAAACCCGCCCTGCATGTGCGGCGTCTTCGACGCCGAGCCCATGAAGAAGATGTTTTCGCAGAGGTTCAAGCGGCCCTCGCGGCACGGCGTACAATGCCCGCACCAGCGCGATGGATTGACGGCGACGCGATCGCCGGTCTTCAGGCCGGGCGCGCTGCCCGATATCTCGACGACTTCGCCCGCGATCTCGTGGCCGAGCACCAGCGGCGAGGTGACGACGAAATCGCCGGTGCGGGCATGGCGGTAGTAGTGCAGGTCGGAGCCGCAAATGCCGCCGGCGCCGAAGCGGATGCGCACCATGCCGGAGCCAAGCGGATCGAGCGGCCGCTCGACCATGCGCAGGTCCTCAGGACCAAACAATGTTGCAGCCAGAGCCATCGATGTCATTTGGCGAGTCCTATCACTTGGCGAGTCCCATGTATTTCGGCAGCCAGAGCGTCAGCTCCGGGATGTAGGTGATGGCGACCAGCGCCAGCAGCAGCGGCACCAGCCAGGGCAGGATCGCCATCGTCGTGCGCTCGACCGAGAGCTTTGCGACGCGGGCGAGCACGAACAGCACCATGCCGAGCGGCGGATGCAACAGGCCGATCATCAGGTTGAGCGTCATGATCAGCCCGAAATGGATCGGGTCGATGCCCAGCTTCAGCACGATCGGCAGCAGGATCGGCACCAGAATGGTGATCGCCGCGATGGTGTCGATGAAGCAGCCGACGAACAGGATCAGGATGTTCGCCAGCAGCAGGAACACCCATTTGTTGTGGGTGATCCCCAGGATCGTATCGGTCAGGATTTGCGCGGCCTGCGACACCGTCAACAGCCAGGCGAAGATCGAGGCCGCGGTGACGATGAACAGCACGGAGGCCGTGGTCTCGATGGTGTCGAAGGTCGCCTTTGCCACCGTCTGCAGCGTCATCGAACGATAGCGCACCAGCCCCAGGAACAGCGACCAGATCACGGCAGCGACGGCGGCTTCCGTCGGCGTGAACCAGCCGAGCGTCATGCCGCCGATCAGGATCACCGGCGCCATCAGCGCCATCACGGCCGAGAAATCGAAATACCAGTCGAGCGCCAGCAGCGCCGCGAGCCCGATGCCGACCGCCATGTTGGTCGAGAGCCCGGCAAGCACCATGAGCCAGACGGCCATTGGAAACGCCAGCACGACCAGGACTTCGAGCCCGGCCGACCCGATCTGCCGCCACGAGAACGGCGTATCGCTGCCCCAGCCGTTCTTGTGGGCGAAATAGGCGACGGTTGCCATCATCAGCAAGGTCATGACGACGCCCGGAATGACGCCGCCGAGAAACAGCGCGCCGATCGAGACGTTCGCCATCATGCCGTAGATCACGAACGGCAAGGACGGCGGGATGATCGGGCCGAGGGTGGCGGACGCCGCGGTGACGCCGACGGAAAACTCGGTCGAATAGCCATGGTCCTTCATCGCCTTGATCTCGATGGTACCGAGGCCCGCAGCGTCCGCGATCGCGGTGCCGGACATCCCGGAAAAGATCACGGAACCGACGATGTTGACGTGGCCGAGGCCGCCGCGCATCCAGCCGACCAGCGCGACCGCAAAGCTGTAGATGCGCCCGGTGACGCCGGCGATGTTCATCAGATTGCCGGCGAGGATGAAGAAGGGGACGGCGAGCAGCGGAAAGCTCTCGACACCCGCGATCATGCGCTGCGCCAACGTCACGTCCGGCGTGATGCCGGTCACGAGAATGTACAGCAGCGACGACACCGCCATCGACAGCGCGACCGGCAGGCCGAGCAGCATCAGAAGCAGAAATCCCCCAAGCAGCAGCAACATCGCCTTACCCTTCCGTTCCGTCGAAGGCGCCGGGGCGCTCCAGTATCGAATAACCGCGCCGCCAGTTTTCGATCGCGATCTGGATCGAGCGGCCGAACATCAGCACGAAGCCGAGCAGCACGGCGTAGTAGACGAAGCCTTTTTCGATCTTGATCGTCGTCATCCGCTCTTCGCCGATGATCTGGATGTAGACCCAGACCAGCTTGATCGCGTACCCGAAGAAAGCGATGCGGATCAGGTCGATCACGGTCGAGAGCGCCCGCGCCGGCAGATGCGGCAGATAACGGAACAGCAGATCGACCTGGATGTGCCGCGACAGGCGCACGCACATCGATGAGCCGATGAACACCACGCCGATCAGGCAATAGGTCGCAATCTCCTCGGTCCAGGCATAGCTGTCGTTGAGGACATAGCGGGTGAAGAATTGCAGGAAGACGCACAGCGCCATGAACCAGAAGATCGCCAGCGCCAGCCAGTCCTCGAACGCATACGCGCTCAGGTCAGCGTCCTTCGGCGCCTCGTCCTCGAACGTGTGGGCGATCTCCTCTGCCGTGATCTGCTTGTGCACTTCAGCCGACATGGGTTTTCTTTCAAAAACTGGATCGAGGTAGCTCGCCCCTGCCCGCCGCAGCGATGCGGCGGACAGGGACGAGACCTGTCCGTTCATTTCACAGCCTGGATGCGATCCCAGTCGGCCTTGCGGTAATCAAAGCTCTCAAAGCTCGTGGTCTTGATCACGGTATCGCGGAACTCATCCTTGTTGACCTCGGTGACGGTGAGCCCCTTCTGCTTGAAGAAATCGATCAGCTTGGCCTCGTTGACCTTGATCTCGCCGGTGGCCTTGGCGGCGGCTTCCTGGGCGACCTCGGTGAAGATCTTGCGGTCTTCTTCGCTGAGCTTCTTCCAGAGCCCGCTGGAAATGATCGTGTTGAGATGGTCGACGATGTGACCGGTCAGCACGATGTGCTTCTGCACCTCATAAAACTTCTTCGCCTCGATGGTGGTGAGCGGGTTCTCCTGGGCTTCCACGGTGCCGTTCTGCAGCGCCAGATAAACCTCGGCGAAGGCAATCGGCGCGGTATTGGCGCCGCAGGCGCGCGGCATGGCGAGATAGGCCGGCACGTCGGGCACGCGCATCTTGAGGCCCTTCATGTCGGCGCAGACCTTGATCGGGCGGTTCGACGAGGTGTGCCGCACGCCGTAATAGGTCACCGCCACGATGTGGTGGCCGGTCTTGTCTTCATAACCCTTGGTGAGATCCTTGAAGACGTCGCTCTTGGTGTAAGCCAGGAGATGATCGGCATCGCGAAAGGTGTAGGGATAATAAGTCACGCCGATCGGGGGAAAACTCTTGGCCGCGAAGCTGGAGCCGGAAATGATGATATCGACCGAGCCCAGCGAAAGGCCCTGGTTGATATCGGCTTCCTTGCCGAGCTGCGAGGCCGGATAGACGTCAATCGCATAACGCCCGTTGGTGCGCTTGCCGATCTCCTGCGCGGCCCACACCGACGCGGTATGGAACGGCTCCGACGTCTCATAGACATGCGCCCATTTGAGTTTGGTTTGCGCCATGCCGGCACTGGTGGCGGCCATCAGCGCGACTACGGACGCGGCCGCTACAATCGTCAATTTCTTAAACAAAGCACTTCCTCCCTTGTTACATCTTCTTTTCCTACTCAACCGGTTCAGCTTTCCTGCCGAACCGTTCGAATGCCTGATCAGCCGCTGCCTGCCCGCTTGCGAGGGCTCGAAGCGGCTTCCGTTCCAAAACTCTGTGCAAAGCGTTCCTGCGAACGCACCAGATGTTCGCGCATCTTGATGCGGGCGGCTTCGGGATCGCGGGCGACGATGGCGTCGCGGATCGCCTGATGTTCGCTGAGCGCAGCGCGCCAGGATTCCGGGTTCTCGAAATAATGCGCCAGTTTTGCGAAATAGGGATTGAGCCGCTGATCAAAGAGTTCGCCGACGACGCGGACCAAGACGGCGTTGTCGAGGCAGCCGGCCACCGCGACGTGGAAGGCCCGGTCGTGGATCATCGAGGCGTCGCCGGGATGCTGGGTGTTGGCCATGGCGTGAAGCGAGGCGTCGATGCGGGCGATGTCGTCGGGCCTGGCCAATGTCGCCGCCTGCTCGGCGATCGCGCCTTCGACGAATTCACGGGCGCGCAGCAGTTCGAACGGACCTTCGATCATCGCCGTCGCCGGCAAGGGCGACGCCAACGCGGCCGGCTCGCTGACATAGATGCCGGAGCCGACGCGAATCCGCACGCGGCCTTCGACCTCGAGCGCGATCAGCGCTTCGCGCACCGTCGGCCGCGATACTTTCAACTGCTCGGCAATGTCGCGTTCGGTCGGGAGCCTGGAGCCGACGGCATATTCGCCGCTGTCGATCAGGGCGCGCAGCTGATCGGCAACCTGGCGGTATAGACGTCGTGCTTCCACTGCCTCTAGCGGCACGCTGATTTCCCCGGACGGTCCCTTGTCGTTATCTTGCTTGGGTTCAGCCTGCCAAAATCGGCAAATTGGCCTTACCAATTGACCAAGCATTGACGCTATGGATGCCCTATGTCAAGGCAAATGGCTGATATCCCCCGCTTCCAACCCCAAAGGGGGCCGATTTGCGCCTTTCATCCGCCAATCTCGACCGCGTCCCCGGCCATGTCCGCCGCCCCGGCTACGACCGGACCCGGGTCACATCAGGCATCGTTCATCTCGGAATCGGCGCGTTCCACCGGGCGCATCAGGCGGTCGTGATCGACGACCTCCTTGCCGCTGGCGCCACGGATTGGGGAATCATCGGCGCCAGCCTGCGAAGTTCCGACACCTACGACGCGCTCGCCCCGCAGGATTGTCTTTATACGGTCGCCGTGCGCAGCGGCGCCGGGACGGAGCATCGGATCATCGGCTCGGTATTGCAGACGGAAGTCGCGAAGACCAACCCCGCGCATCTGATCGCAGGGATGGCCGATCCGGCGACGCGCATCGTTTCGCTGACGGTCACCGAAAAGGGCTATTGCCACACGCCGCAAACCAGCGAACTGGATGCTGACCATCCCGACATCGTCCATGACCTCGCCCATCCCGACGCGCCGCGATCGGCGCCGGGATTCATCGTGGCCGCCCTTTCGCGGCGGCGGGCGGCGGGCGTCGCGCCCTTCACGGTTCTGTCCTGCGACAATCTTTCGGCCAATGGCCGTACCGTGAAGCGTATCCTGACGCAGTTCGCTGAGCTGCGCTCGACGGAGCTCGCAAAGTGGATCGCGGATAAAGTCGCCTGCCCGTCGACGATGGTGGACCGCATCGTGCCGGAGACCACCGACGCCGATCGCGCGGCGGTCACCACCGAGCTTGGCCTGACCGACGCCTGGCCGGTGGTCACCGAACCCTTCACGCAATGGATCGTCGAGGACGATTTTGCCGCGGGCCGGCCGGACTTCGCCCGCGCCGGCGTGCAACTCGTCGCTGACGTCACGCCATTCGAGCACATGAAGCTGCGGCTGCTCAATGCCAGCCATTCGGCGCTGGCCTATCTCGGCTATCTCGCAGGCCATGAGACCATTGCCGCTACCATGACCGACGATCGCTTTGCCGCCTTTGCCCGCGGCATCATGGCAGATGCCGCCGTGACACTGTCGATGCCCGTGGGAACGGATCTTCCCGCCTACAGCACCTCGCTTCTCGAGCGCTTTGCCAACCCTGCCCTGCGCCATCGCACCTGGCAGATCGCGATGGATGGTTCGCAGAAATTGCCGCCGCGGCTGCTCGGCACCATGCAAGACCGGCTACGGCAGGGCCTATCGATCGATACCCACGCGCTCGCCGTCGCAGGCTGGATGCGCTATGTCACCGCCAGCGACGAAAACGGACAGGCCATCGATGTCCGCGATCCCCTTGCGGGGGAACTTGCGGCGATTACAAAGGTAGCCGGTCCTGTGGCGGAGCGGCTGGTGCCAGCGCTATTGGACATCCGTTCGATTTTCGGCGCGCTGGGAACCGATCCTCGCATGCGCAGCGCCGTCACCCGCGCGCTGGCGCGGCTTTACGAGCAGGGTTCACGTCAGGCCGTGCAGGCATGGCGGCCGGAATGAGTCGATCGACGACCGCGCTGTCGTCGCGATCCAACGCGTCGCAGACGTTTGCGGTCGCATCCTCCTGCCTAATGTCTTTTGAAGTACTGCACCTCGCGCTCGTGCTTTTCGGCCGCACCGCGCGACTTGAAGGTGCCAAGATTGCGCCGCTTGCCCGTTTTCGGATTGATCTTGCGAGAATAGAGCCTGTATTCGCCCGAGGCTAGCCTGCGGATCATGATGTCCTCCCATGAAGAGCAAGGCGGCCCGAAGGCCGCCTTGCAATCCGAATGCCGTCAGTCGAAGTCATCGATCACCGTTCGCTCGTCCGGATCGACGAGATACGTGCGGTTTTCGCGATGGATGTACCGATACTCACGGAGCGCGGGGGCCTCCCGATACACGGTCTCCGGAAACTCCTCCATCTCGACCGTTTCGGGCAAACGCTCGCCACGACGGATGACTACCTTCGCCGTGCTGCCGGTGGTCTGGCGTTCGGTTCTGGTCCTGACATGCTTGCGCACGACATCGCGGTCCTTGTCGGTAAACGAGACCCTCGACTGCGAACGTGCCGGAGCGGCGGCCGTTGAGCCGCCCGAACGCGGAAGAACCGTCACGATCTTGTAGGTGGACGGTTCGACGATCACGATCTCGTCGCGCACCACGAAGAAGCTATATCCGCGGTATTGCGGAACGACTTCCACGACGTCGGCAGGCAACGTCTGCAGCCGAACATCACGCGGAACGGCGGTGCCAACTGAAAGCGAGAAGTTGACACTGGTAAGAGGCTGCACGTTCAGCCGCGCGATCGATTGAGTCACCCGCGTTCGCTGCTGGTCGTTGATATTGATCGACGCATTCACATTGGTGGACGAGGACTGCGCCGTGTTCGACGGCGGATTCGTTGACTGGGCAGGCTGCTGCGCGGTGGTGCTCTGCGACGGCTGTTGCGCAGTCGTATTCTGCGACGCCTGCTGCGCGGTTGTGCTGGAGCTTGCCGGCGCCTGCTGCGCCTGATTGCCCGAGGTACCGGCTGCCGGAGCCTGCTGAGCCTGGTTGGTCGACGGCGGGGGGGCGCTGGTCTGGGCCTGAGCCGGAGCAGACGATCCACTGGGTTGGGAAGAAGCGGAAGGCGTTGTCTGCGCCTGCGACTGGCCGCTGGACGCAGCGGGCGCCGTGGCGTTGGAAGCCGGCGCCTGATTGGTTGTGGTCTCAGGAGCCTTTTGCTGCGCAGCGGGCGTCTGGGTTTGCGTTGTCGGCGACGTCGTCGAATCCTTCGGGGCCTGCGCAAGCGCCGCGGTGGCGAACACAAGCCCGACGGCGGTGGTTAATAGAAGACGCGTTTTCATTTGGAACTCCTCCTCCTTGTTGTTCGGCTTGAACTAGCGCGGAGCTGTCGAGTTCCAACTTTGCAGCGCCAAAAATTCCAGCGATCGGAAACATTACAAAATCGGGAACATTCGGCAATTGCTCGGGTTGGATCACATCGCACCGTGAACACGTCGAACCCGAAGGAATTCAGTCATGAAGAAATTGATCGTCTCGCTCGCGATAGGTGCAAGCGCACTGCTCGCTAGCGGTGCAAATGCGGCGCCGCTTTCCAATGGTATTGCCGTGATGCCGGATAACGGCATCGAGAATGTCAGAATGGTCTGCGACGAATATGGTCAATGCTATCGTACCCGCGGCGGGCGCCGCGTCGTCGTCGAGCAGAGTTATGGTGACAGCTACAATTATTATGCGCCGCGCGAGCGTTACATCGAGCGCCGCGGCTATTATGACAGCGGCCCAAGCGTCGGCATCGGCATAGGACCGGGCGGAGTCGGCGTCGGAGTTGGTGTCGGTCCGCGCTGGTAGAATCCAGTTTCGTTGAATGAAAGGCCGCAGAGAAATCTGCGGCCTCTCAAGCGCAGATGATTTCCCGACGAGTTGAGGGGCTTGCCGATGGACCAAAATCAATTCGCTGCCCTGCTTGGGCACGCGGCCCTCAAGGTCTGGCCGGAGCTGCCACGCGACGCCCAGGAAATATTATTTGCCGCTGCCGTCGACGACGGCGTCATTGCAAATGCACTCGCAACCTATCTGCACGATCATCATCCCCGCACCGCGCATCCGCCAAAGCCGACGGCGCTGGCCTGACGCGCCGACAGCATCTTGCGGCCACGCAAGGGGGCGATTTTTCTGCCTCTCGCAGCGCACACCCTGCTGATAATTCTTTCAGAAAACGCAACCCTGTGTTTCAATCCGTCCTGCGGAATCTGGAACAGCGTGCGTCCGTCGGCTGGATTCATCCCCAGATCGCAAGTGCCGGCCCCCAGAAGAAATAGCGCACGGTCTCAAAACCATAACAACGGAGGAAGGCATGATTATCGATCGTCGTCAGCTTGCATTGCCGGCACTTGCCATCGGATTGCTCGGCGTGATCCCGGGCGTCGTGATGCCCGCCTTCGCCGGCGCCGATGAAGATGCCGTCGCCAAGAACCTCGAAGCGTTCCGCACCGCCCAGGCCGCCGCCAACGCCGAGGGGCTCGCCTCGCTATGCGCCGCCGAACTCAGCTACAGCCACTCCAGCGGCGTGGTCGAGGACAAGGCGACCTTCATCGCCAATGCAACGAACGGAAAATCGAAGTGGCTGTCGCTGGTCTATGAAGACCCGAAGATCCGCGTCGTCGGTCCGGCCGCGATCGTCCGCTTCCACTGGCTTGGCGAGCAGGAAGCCGTCGCCGACGGCAAGAAGAGCTCGACCAACCTCCACATCCTGATGAACTGGCAGAAGCAGGGATCGGACTGGAAGCTGTTGTCGCGTTCGGCAACCAAGCTCGGATAGCACCCCGAACGCCCCGTCAACCGCAACCGGCGCACGATATGCGCCGGTCGTATGTCTCCGACAAGAAAAAACAGGCGGATAAAAGTCGGGAAAGCAGAATGGACTTCATTGAACTGAACGGCGTTGGATTACGCTACGAGCTCAGTGGCAAAGGCGACCGCACCCTGGTGCTGGTGCACGAAATGGCCGGATCGCTGGAGAGTTTTGACGACGTCGCGCCACTGTTCGCGAAATCCCACCGAGTCTTGCGCTACGACACCAGGGGCGCGGGACTGTCCCAGAAGGTGCGTGGCGAGCTTGCCATCGATACGATGGCGGACGATATCGCAGCCCTGCTCGATGCGCTCGGCATCGCCGGCAAGGTCGCACTGGCCGGCGTCGCCCTCGGCGGCGCGATCGCGCTGCATTTCGCCGCCCGATATCAGGAGCGTACCAGCGCGGTTGCGGTCTCGAGCCCGGCCACCGGCGTCGCGGCGGAACGGCGCCCGGCCGCGCTTGAACGGCTGCTCAAGATCGAGGCCGCCGGCATGGCCTTCGCGGTCGCCGATTCCATGCAGAACGGTTACGCGCCGGAACTTCGCGACGACATCGCGCGCTTCGAACGATACCGCGCGCGTTGGCTCGGCAACGACCCCGCCAGCTATGCAACGATCTGGCGCATGCTGGCGGGCCTCGACATGCAGGACGAACTGGCGAAGCTGCGCTGCCCGGTGCTCGTGATCGGCGGCCGTTTTGACCGTGTGCGACCGCCGGCGCTTTCGGAAGCCACGGCCAAAACGATTCCCGGCGCGCGCTACGTCGAAATTGGCTCCGGCCATTATATGGCGGTGCAGACGCCCGACCTGTTTGCCGATTGTGTCGGCGAATTCCTCAAAACGGTCGGTGCCTGATCGAGGCCGGCCACATCCTCCATCACACAGAGTCTTTCACCATGTTCACACAGCAGATTCCCGGCGTCTATCACCGCAAGATCGGAGACATCATCGTCACGGCAATCAGCGACGGCTATCTCGACGGGAACCTCGAGGTGATGCGCAATGTCGATGTCGAAAAGGCGCGGCAGATCCTGCAGGACGCCTTCCGGCCGGCGCGGCGAACCAGCGTCAACACGTTCCTGGTTCATTCGAAGGGCCGCACCGCAATCATCGACACCGGATCGGGCAATTATCTGCAACCGACCGCCGGCCACGTTCAGCGCAATCTCAAGGCCGCCGGTATCGATCCGAAGTCGATCGACACGGTCTTGCTGACCCACATGCACCCGGATCATTCGGCCGGCCTGACCAACATGTCGAACGGCGAGCGCCTGTTTCCGAACGCGGAACTGATGATGCACGAAAACGAACGGGCGCACTGGTTCGACGACGGCGCGATGGCCAGGGTCGACGAGCGATCGCGGCAGCTCTATTTTGGCGCCGGCCGCGAGCAGGTCGAGCCCTACAAGGACCGCACGCGATTGTTCCAGCAAGGCGAGGTCTTTCCCGGGGTGACGGCGGTGCCGAGCCACGGCCACACGCCGGGCCATACCGCCTATCTGATTGCATCCGGCAATGATCAGTTGATGATCTGGGGCGACACGGTGCATGTGCCGGAAGTGCAGACCGCGTTTCCCGAAGCCGGCATGGCCTTCGATACCGACCTTGCGGCCGCCGCGGCATCGCGCAAACGCATGTTCGACCGCGTCAGCGCCGACGGCATCCTGATCGCCGGGATGCACCTGCATTTTCCGGCCTTCTCGCGGCTGGCGCGGCGCGGCGACGCCTACGCGCTGTATCCGGAGGCCTGGGTTCACAATCTCTGATGCGATCCGGCGCCCATCCCGAACACGGGATTGTTGGCCGCGCCAAACTGGCGCAGATACAAAATCGAACTATATCGGGGGTCATAGTCCTCAGTCACCCTCGCGGCTCCCTTGATCAAACCGGTCATCATCTTCCTGTCGTTGGTCTTCGTGCCGATCGGCGTATCGGCCGCGCGCTATTTGTCCGCGGAACCCCGCGGCGGCTGGCAGACTGCCGACCGCTCCAGCGCCGGGCTTTTGCCCGAGGCGTCCCGCTATCCGGACGCCGTCGTCCGGATCTATGGCGCGCGGACGCTGCGATGGAAGGCGATTTTTGCGATCCACACCTGGATCGTCGTCAAGGAGAAGAACGCAACGAGCTACACCCGTTATGACTACACCGCCTGGGGCGAGCCGATCCGGACCAACGGATTCGCCGCCGATGCGCGCTGGTTCGGCGCCAGCCCGGAGACCATCGTCGCCGTCGATGGCGAAGAGGCCAGCCGTCTGATTCCCAGGATTCGTCACGTTGTCGAAAACTATCGGTTCCGTGCCTATGGCGATTACAGCCCGTGGCCGGGTCCGAACTCCAACACCTTCGTCCAGGCCGTGCTCGATGCGATCCCCGAACTGATGGCGGTGTTGCCGCCGACCGCGATCGGAAAGGATTTTCCTTACGAGGGCAAATCGTTCGGACTGACGCCATCCGGTACCGGCGTGTTTGCGACGCTCGGAGGCTATCTCGGCGTCACCATCGGATGGATCGAGGGCTTTGAAATCAACTTCCTCGGCGCGGTGCTGGGATTCGACATCCGCCGGCCGGCGCTGAAATTTCCGGGCATCGGCCGATTGGGAATGACGGCCGGGATCTAGGCACGCGAGCAGGCATGAGACGATGTCGCGCTGATGCGGATCATACCTAACGATCAGGCGCAAATTCATACGTGATGCGCGCTATTTGAACTCGCATTACGCACAACGCACCCTATCTTCCAGTCAAGGCAGGATTCGTCCCAGGGATAACTCCGAAGAAAAGGAGCCATCCAATGGCGAACGTATCAACATCTGGGGCCTGGCTTTCTGCCCCGACCAAAAAACCCTCATTTTTCGCAAGATTGTTGCGCGCTCATATCGAGTCCAGCGAGCGACGCGCTGGCCGCGTCGTCGAGGGCTACATTGCCGAACACGGGCTGCAGACGCTCTCCGACAATGCGGAGCGCCAGATCGGCCGGCTGCTCTCCAAAGGGAGCCATTAGTCATGGTCACACTCATCGTCATACAGGTCGCGAGCAAGCTCGCGCATTTTGGCAAAGAGGTTCGCGAGACCTGGCGTGAAACCCAGCAGCTTCGCCGGCGCCTCGCCGGCCCGACGGAAGAATAGCTCGCCGTCGCCGCTTCGCGGCTATGGCGCGGCATGCCCGCGCCATAGCGAAGCCAGGCTTACGTCAACTTCACGTTCTTCAGCGGCAGGCTGCGCACCGGCTTGCCGGTGGCGGCGAAGATGGCGTTGAGCACCGCCGGCGCCACCACGCAGATGGTCGGCTCGCCGACACCGCCCCAGAAATCGTAGGTCGGCACAACAACGGTTTCGACCTTCGGCATCTCCGCCAGCCGCAAGATCTCGTACGAGTCGAAATTGAGGCTCGTCATCCGGCCGTTCTCGACCGGCATCTCGCCATAGAGCGTGGCGGACAGACCATAGGCCACCGATCCCTCGACCTGCGCTGCGATCTGGCCCGGATTGACCGCATGACCGCAATTGAGCGCCAGCACCATGCGATGGATTTTCAGCTTGCCTTGCGCGCTCACCGAGACCTCGGCGGTCGCAGCCGAGTAGCTGCCATAGCCCATGAACTGGGCGATGCCACGATGCACGCCCGCCGGCAGCGGCTTGCCCCAATCGCCCTTCTCGGCGGCCGCGTTGAGCACGGCGAGGTGTTTTGGGAAATCCTTCATCAGCGCGCGGCGAAACTCGAGCGGGTCCTTGCCGGCCGCCTTCGCCACCTCGTCCATGAAGCATTCCATGTAGACGCCGTTCTGGTTGGTGTTGACGCCGCGCCACGGCCCGACCGGCACATGGGTGTTGCGCATCGCATATTCGATCAGCAGGTTCGGCACGCTGTAACCGAGCTGCGCGTCGCCGGGCGTCGCCGAATAGCCCTGCAACTGGCGCATGTCCTTGCCGTCCAGGATGCCTTTCGGATTGAGCATGGCGTTGATCGATTGCCCGGAGACACGAACATGAAGGCCCACCAGATTGCCGCCGGCATCGAGCCCGGCCGACAATTTGCATTGCGAGATCGGCCGGTAGAAATCATGCGCCTGGTCTTCCTCGCGGCTCCAGATCAGCTTGACCGGCACGTCCGGGAACGCCTTGGCGATCTCGACCGCCTGATGCACGAAGTCCTGCGTGCCGCCGCGCCGGCCAAAACCGCCGCCGAGGTCGATCCGATGCACTTCGCATTTGTCGAGCGGAATGCCTGACGTTTCCGACAACGCCGCCAGCGAGGCTTCCAGATTTTGCGTGGGCACCCAGGCCTCGGCCCTGTCGGCCGAGAGTTTTACGGTGCAGTTCATCACCTCCATGCAGGCATGCGCCAGGAAGGGCGTCGCATAGACCGCCTCGATTTTCGTGGCGGCCTCGGCGATCGCTTTCGGCGCGTCACCGTTTCGGCGATCGCCATTGGTCGCTGACGCGTTGAGGCCGTCTTGCAGCATGCCCGCGATGGTGGCGCTGGATTGCGACGCGTTCGGGCCTTCATCCCAGACGATGGGGAGCGCATCGAGCGCCTTCCTGGCGCGCCACCAGGTGTCGGCCACCACGGCGACGGCGGTATCCTTCACCCGCACGACCTTCTTCACGCCGGGCATGCCGGCGATCTTGCTCTCGTCGTAGCTTTTCAGCTTGCCGCCAAAGACCGGACAATCCTTGATCGCGGCGTTGAGCATGCCGGGCAGTTTCAGGTCGATGGCGAAGACCTTGCTGCCGTCGAGCTTGTCCGCGGTATCAAGCCGCTTCAGCGGCTGGCCCGCGATCTTCCAGCTCTTGGGATCCTTGAGCTTGATGGATTTGGGATCCGGCGGCGTCAGCTTGGCGGCGGCAGCCGCAATCTCGCCGTAACGGATCGAGCGCTTGCTCGCTGCGTGCGTAATCACGCCGTCGGAGACGGCGAGGTCCCCGGCCGGTACGTTCCATTGCTCGGCCGCCGCTTGCAGCAGCATCACGCGCGCCGCCGCCCCGCCGCGGCGGACATAATCCTCCGAGGTGCGGATGCCGCGGCTGCCGCCGGTGCCCATCTCGCCCCAGGCGCGCTTGCTCGCGAGATTGCGCGCCGGCGTGATGCCTTCGGTCGTCACTTTATTCCAGTCGCATTCCAGTTCTTCCGCGACGAGTTGCGCTAATCCCGTGAGTGTCCCCTGCCCCATCTCCGAGCGCGCGACGCGGATCACGCAGGTATCGTCGGGCTTGATCGCCACCCAGATGTTGACTTCGGTCGCAGCCCCCTGCGCCTGCGCCGGGCGGATGCCGAACGGAACATTCATCCCCAGCGCCAGGCCGCCGCCCGCGACGGCTGCCGAGCCGACGATGAAATCGCGGCGGGAAAGTTTCGTGCGCTTTGCAATGACTACGCTTTGCATGACTAACCTCCCTGCGCCCGGCGACCGGTGGTGCCCGCGTCGGCGGCCAGATGCACGGCCTGTCGAATGCGCTGATAGGTGCCGCACCGGCAGATGTTGGTCATCGCAGCATCGATGTCCCCGTCCGTCGGTCGCGGCGTTTTCTTCAGGAGCGCCGCGGCCGCCATGATCTGCCCGGACTGGCAATAACCGCATTGCGGCACGTCGACCGCGGCCCAGGCCTTTTGCACGGGATGGGATGAACCGACCCACAACCCTTCGATGGTGACGATCATATCCGTAGGCTTCACGTCGCCCACGGCGATCGAACAGGAGCGCTGCACTTCGTCGTTGATGTGAACCGAGCAGGCGCCGCACTGCGCCACGCCACAGCCATACTTGGTGCCGGTCAGGCCGACATGCTCCCGGATTACCCAGAGCAACGGTGTATCGGGTTCAACGGCGACATCTCTGACTGTTCCATTGATATTGAGTTTGGCCATGGGCTTCCTCCGTTTCACGGCAGGTTCGACCACGCACACACATCGAGCTAGGTCGCCGACCGCGGTGTTCTTAAAATCGAATACTCAAAATCGAACGGAGACTATCAGCAATTTCGGGCCGGTGGCGACCCTATTCGGCGCTATTGGATTCACAGAGGCGTGGCAAATGGCCTGTTCCCAGGGACGCGATGTTGGCTACTCTGCCGTCCGTGCCAACAAAAAAATCCAGGGGAAGGGAATAAAATGCGAATGGGCATCATTGGGGCTACAGCGGCGGCAGGCATTTTCGTGGCATTGACCGTCGCCGCGCACGCGCAGGGAACGGAAAACTATCCGGATCGACCGATCAAGGTGGTTGTTCCGGCCGCAGCCGGAGGTGTTACCGATACGCCCGCGCGCGTCGTGACCAACCGCATGCGCGAGAATCTCGGTCAGACATTCGTCATCGAGAATCAGGGTGGCGCCGGTGGAATCCTGGCGTCCGAAAGCGTCAAGCGCGCGGCGCCGGACGGTTACACGCTGCTATACGTCAACGCCGCCACCCATGGCCTGTTGCCGGCGCTGAAAAAATCGATGCCGTATGACGCCTTGAAGGATTTCGTCCCCATCGCGATGGCGGTGCGGGCGCCGCTGGCGATCGTGGTGCGCAGCGACTCCCCCTACAAGACGCTGGCCGATCTGGTGAAGGGCGCCGGCGATCCGCCAAAATCCCTGAACTACGGTTCGCCCGGTCCCGGCAACACGTCGCATCTGATCGGCCTGATGCTCTCGCAGGCCGGCAAGACGCCGATGCAGGCCGTGCATTATCGCGGCGAAGCGCCGATGATCCAGGACCTGATTTCGGGACAGATCGATTTCGCCGCATCGAACATCATCCGCAGCCATGTCGAGGCCGGCACGCTGCGCGTGTTGGCGACCACGGGCGAAAAGCGCTGGTTCGCATTCCCGGACGCGCCGACATTGAAGGAATTGGGGTACACGGCGGAATACTATGCCTGGTCGGGCTTCGTCGCACCGGCCGGAACGCCGCAAGCGATCATCGATCGCATCAACAAATCTGCGAATATCGCGCTTGCGGAACCGGAGGTGATCAAGGCCCTGACCGCCAACGGTTTCGAAATCGTCGGCGGCCAGCCTGAAATATTCGCAAAAGCCATGAACGCCTATATCAGCGACGTCAGCGAGATCGGCCGCAAGAACAACCTCGCGATCGATTAGCGGCGCGCGACGACAATTCCTCAGGAAATGCTACTCGAACCCCAGATACGCATTCTTGACCTTCGGATCGGACAACAGCGCCGACGCCTTGTCCGAAAAGGCGATACGGCCGGTCTCGATCACATAACCACGATCGGAGATCTCCAGGGCGGCCGCCGCATTCTGTTCGACCAACAGCACCGTGACACCATCGCCGCGCAGCGCCGCGATCGCGGCCAGGATCTGATCCACGAGCAGGGGTGAAAGGCCGAGGGACGGCTCGTCCAAAAGAAGAAGCTTCGGTTTGCCCATCAGCGCACGGCCGATGGCCAGCATCTGCTGCTGTCCACCGGATAGCCCACCCGCGAGCAGATGCCGCTTCTCGTGAAGTATCGGAAACATCGCATAGACCCGTTGACGATCGGCTTCGATCTCCTTGTCGCGACGGACGTAACCGCCGAGACTTAGATTGTCCTCGACGCTCAATGGCGCGAAGACGTGCCGGCCTTCCGGCGACTGCACCACGCCGCGCTTGACGCGGGCGTGCGCGGGCAGTCGCTCGATCCGTTCGCCAAGAAATTTGATCGAGCCGGCGGTGATCGGTTGCACGCCCGACAGCGCCCGCATCAGCGTCGTCTTGCCGGCACCGTTGGATCCGATCAAGGCCACGACCTCCCCGGCCTGGACCTGGAGGTTGACGCCCTTGAGCACTTCGATGCGTCCGTAGGCGCTGTGCAAGCCATCGATCTCAAGCACCTTGCACCTCCTTCGCGCCGCGGTTGCCGAGATAAGCCTGGTGGACGACCGGATTCTCGCGCACTTGGTCTGGCGTCCCCTCCGCAAGGAACTTCCCGCGATCAAGCACAAGAATGCGATGCGAGATCTTCATGACGAGCTTCATGTCGTGCTCGACCAGGACGACCGCGATCCCCTTCTCGGCGACGCGGCAGATCAGCCGGTCGATTTCCTCGGTCTCAACCGCATTGCACCCGGCCGCCGGCTCGTCCAGCAGCAATACGCGCGGTCCGGTAGCCAGCGCCCGTGCGATCTCGAGCCGCTTGCATCCGCCATAGGAAAGGTCGCCGGCAAGGACATCCGCCTTGTCGGCAAGGCCGACCTCCTCCAGCAATTGCAGCGCGACCTCCCTCGTCTCGCGATTCTGCCGGCCCACGGACGGCAGCCGCAACAGGTCGGCGAACAGATTGCGGCGCTCCTTGAGGTGACGGCCGACCATGACGTTTTGCGCCACGGTCATGCGCTGAAAGATCTGCAGGTTCTGGAAGGTGCGCGACATGCCGCGGGCCGCAAGCGCGTCCGGAGCAAGGCTGGTGACGTCCTCTCCGTCCAACTCGACGCGTCCGTGACTGGCGACGTAGACGCCCGATATCACGTTGAAAAGCGTCGTCTTGCCGGCGCCGTTCGGACCGATGACCGTCAGAATCTGCCCGGCGTTGGCCGAGAAGCTGACATCGTCGATCGCCTTTAGCGCCCCGAACGATATTCCGATGTTCCTGACCGCGAGCATCACCGGGCCCTCGCGATCAGCTTCGATATCATGGGAACGATGCCGTCCCGCATGAAGACCATCGAGACGATGATGATGAAACCCAGCATCAGGTTCTCGTATTCCTGAAACACGGTGAGCGCCTGCGGCAATACGACCAGCACGGCGGCGCCGACGATGCTGCCCACGATCGAGCCCAGCCCCCCGAGAACCACCATCGTCACCAGTTCGACCGAATGCTGGAAGCCGGCCAAATCGGGGTTGACGAAGCCGTTCATCATGGCGAGCAGCGAACCTGCGATCGACGCGTAGACGGCCGCGATGACGAAGGCGCGCAGCTTGAGCGCGGCGACGTCGATGCCGACCACACGCGCCGCGACCTCGCTGTCGTGCAGCGCGAGAAACGCCCGGCCCGTCGGTGTGTCATCAAGATTGAGCGCTATCCATGCCCCCACCAGGAGAAATGCGGCAGACAACCAGTACCACGCGTACGCGGTTCCGATGCGCCATCCGAACACGGTCAGTTTGGCCACCGGCATGCCGTCCGGTCCACCGGTCCAGCGGCTTTCCGTCGTGATGACGAGCGCAATCAGCACGCCAAAACCCAGCGTCGCTATCGCAAGATAGTGCCCCTTCAGGCGAAGGATCGGCCTTCCTACGAAATAGGCCAGCAGCCCCGAGATGCAGGCGCCGATCGCAAGCGACGCCCACGACGGCAGACCGAGATGGGCGGGGCCGATCGCCGCCGAATAGGCTCCGATGCCGAAGAAGGCGGCGTGACCGAGACTGACCTGGCCGGCCTTGCCCATCAGCACGTTCAATCCGATGGCCGCGAAGGCGGACACCCAGACCAGCGAAGCGACCCGCAGATAGTAGTTCGATGGAAAGGTGAACGGGAGAACAGCGATGACGACCGCGAGCGCCGCCAGGATTGCGTATCGATTGTTCAGCAAAGTGGTCATCGCCTAGACCCGGTCCACGGTACGCCGGCCGAGCAGTCCCTGCGGCATGGCGAAAAGGATCACCAGGATCATCACGAATGCGAACCCGTCCTTGTAGGTCGAGCTGACGTAGCCGGCACCCAGGGTCTCCAGCAGGCCAAGAAGCAGGCCGCCGACGACGGCACCGAGCGGATTGCCCATTCCGCCCAGCATGGCCGCGGCAAACCCCTTCAGCGCCATCATTGTTCCGACGTCGTAGCTGGTCAGCGTGATCGGCGTGACGAGGATGCCCGCGATCGCGCCGATCGCCGCCGATCCGCCGAAAGCCAGCGCCATGATCGTCGCCGTGTTGATCCCCACGAGACGCGCCGCGAGCCGATTGGCGGAGGTCGCCAGCACCGCCTTGCCGACCAGCGTCTTCTCAAGGAAGACGTACAGGATCAGGACGGCGGCCAGCGTCCCGCCCAGCACCCAAAAGCTCTGCGGGAGGATCGACGCGCCGAGCACATCGATAGGGGCATCGCCCGAGAAAGACGGCAGCTTGTGGAATTGCTTGTCGAATGCGACCTGGGCACCCCCCTTCAGAAATATCGACGCGCCGATCGTGATGATGATGATCGAAACGGCTGATGCTCCGCGCGCCGGGGCGATCGCAAGCCAATAGAGCAACAGGCCGACCGCGACCGCGACGCAGATTGCGATCAGCGCCGCGAGCGGCAACGGGACGCCCGCGGCCGAGGCGAACACCGTCACCATCCCGCCGAGCATCACGAACTCGCCCTGCGCGAAATTTACGACGTCGGACGCATTGTAGATCAGCGTGAATCCGAGTGCGACCAGCGCATAGACGGCGCCGACCGTCAGACCCGAAAAGAAAAACTGCAGGAATTCAGACATGCTCGCGTAACGCCCCCCTATATCGATGTGGCGCCGCGAAAATTCGCGGCGCCAGTGACGCACTTCCGATTATCCTGGTTACTCTCGGGTCGGTTCAGCTTCCAGGCTGGATCAGCGTCCAGTCCCCGCCCTTGATCTCCAGCATCCGGAACGCCGAAAGATCGAGCCCGAGATGGTCCGTCGGAGACATCGTCACGATGCCCCCGGTTCCGACAAAACCCTTGGTCTTCTCGATCTCGTCGCGCACCTTGCCGGAATCGGCCGAGTTCGCGCCCTTGATCGCGTCGACCAGGATGAAGAGTCCGTCATAGGCATGACCGCCAAACGTGGAAACCGGCTGCTTGGCCGACGCCTCGTAGGCCTGCTTGTATTCCACGACGACCTTCTTCTGCGGATCGGAGTCGGGCAACTTGTCGCCGACCAGGAGCGCCGCCGCCGGAAGGCGGACGCCATCGGCCGCAGGTCCAGCGAGTTCGATGAAGCTCTTCGAGGCGACGCCGTGGCTCTGGTAGAGCGGCGTTCCCGACATCCCCAACTGGGCATAGTTGCGGGTGACGATCGCCGGGCCCTGCCCGAAGCCGGGATTGACCACCGCCTGAACGCCGGCGGTACCCTTGATCTTGGTCAACTGCGCCGTCATGTCGGTGTCGCGCGGACCGTAGGTCTCCTCGGCAACGATCTGGATGCCGTAGTCTCCTGCGACCTTGAGACACTGCGCGCGCATCGACGCGCCAAATCCATCGGTACCGGAGATCATCGCGACCTTGGTGAAGCTGCGCTGCTTGAGGTTCTCGAAGATCTTCTCGCACGCCATCTTGTCGGTGTGCGGGGTCTTGAAGACGTATTTCCGGACGGGGTCGACCACCTCGATGGCGCCCGCGAGCGAAATGAACGGCACCTTGGCTTCTTCGAAGGCCGGGATCATCGCCATCGTCGTGCCGGTGGTCGAGCCGCCGACCATGGCGACCACCTTGTCGTCCTCGATCAGGCGCGTTGCGAATGTGCGCGCCTTGTTGGCATCGCCACCATCGTCATACACCACCAACTCGATCTTCTTGCCCGCGACGCCACCCGCGGCGTTAATCTTGTCGACATACAGTTTCAGCGTCCTGTCCTCAGGATCGCCCAGGAACGACGCGGGCCCGGTGATCGAAAGCACCGATCCGATCTTGATTGTTTCCGCAGCGTAGGCTGGACCGCAAACAGCGAGCCCAAAGACGGAGATGCCCAGCAGGCAGCCGACGGCGCGTCGATTCAACTGATTCAGATTATGGATTTTCATCAATCCCTCCCTTGTCGGGAAGCCTTCGCTTCCACCCATCTTGTTGGTCGGACAATTACTATTGACCGACCGGTTGGTCAATAGTAATTCATCGGCAGATTTTCGAATCGCGGCCGTCAGAGTCGCTGCGGGAGGCGGACGTGGAGAAAGACCTCGTATTGACCGATGTCCGGCACGGATATCGGGTCTTGACGCTGAACCGGCCCGACCGTCTCAACTCCTTCACGTCGGCCATGCACGCTGCGCTTTTTGTCGCACTGTCCGATGCGGAGGACGACAAGACCTGCCGCGCCCTGATCCTGACCGGAGCGGGACGCGGATTTTGCGCGGGCCAGGATCTGTCAGACGGCGTCTTCACGCCGGGCGAGACGCCCGATCTCTCGGTTACGATTGCCAAATATTACAATCCGCTGGTGCGCAAACTGCGTCAGTTGCCGATGCCGGTCGTCTGCGCGGTCAACGGCGTGGCCGCCGGCGCCGGCGCGAACGTCGCGTTCGCCTGCGACATCGTGATCGCCGCGCGCTCGGCCAAATTCAGTCAGTCCTTCGCGAAGCTCGGTCTGGTCCCCGACGCGGGCGGCACCTGGTTTCTGCCACGCCTCGTCGGTGGCGCGCGGGCGCAAGCGCTGGCCCTGCTTGCCGAGACCATCCCTGCCGAAAAGGCCGAAGCCTGGGGCATGATCTGGAAGATGGTGGAGGACCAGGAATTGATGGCGGAGGCCGATCGGCTGGGTGCCTATTTCGCCGCCCAACCGACCGACGGACTGGCGCGGATCAAGCGGGCATTCGTCGTCTCCCAGACCAACAGCCTCGACCAGCAACTCGATCTCGAACGCGATCTTCAGGGCGAGGCCGGCCGCAGCCCCGACTACGCGGAAGGTGTCAGCGCGTTCCTGGAAAAGCGTTCGCCGAAATTCGCGGGAAGGCGTTAGGCGACCCGCGCCGACAAGTCCAAAGGAGCAGATTTCGATGACACAGCCTCAAACGAACCGCGCGCTGCCGGGCCAATCGACGGAGGACGTCGTGAAGCTTGCGAGCTTCATCCGCGGAAGCTGGTCGGCCGGCCGGGATTCGACGGAAGTGCACAGCGCCGTCACCGGCAATGTCGTGGCGGTCGCGACCGGCGGCGGTTTCGACATGCGAGAAATCCTGAGCTACGGACGCACGGTCGGCGGCGGCAATCTGCGACGGCTGACCTTCCATCAACGCGCCGCCATGCTGAAGAAGCTCGCCGAACATCTCAACGGACAGAAGGATGCGCTTTACAAGCTGTCGTTCCAGACCGGCGCGACGCGGACCGACGCCATGATCGACGTCGACGGCGGCATCGGCACGCTGTTCGCCTATGCCAGCAAGGGCCGCCGCGAACTTCCGAATTCGAAGTTCCTGCTCGACGGAGACATCGAAGGGCTGTCCAAGGGCGGCACGTTCGCCGGCCAGCACGTCGTGATGCCGCTGCGCGGCGTGGCGGTCCACATCAACGCCTTCAACTTTCCCTGCTGGGGCATGCTGGAGAAGCTGGCCCCTGCCCTGCTCGCCGGCGTTCCCGTCGTTACCAAGCCTGCGACGGTCACGTCCTACGTCGCCCATGAACTGATGCGAACGATCAGCGCGTCCGGTATCCTGCCGGAAGGCGCGCTGCAATTCGTCGTCGGCTCCACCGGAGACCTGTTCGACCACCTCACCTGCCAGGACGTCGTTTCCTTTACCGGATCGGCCGATACGTCGCAGAAGCTGCAACGGCATCCGGTGATCGCGCGCGAAGCCGTCCGCTTCGTCGCGGAGCGGGATTCGCTCAATGCCGCCATTCTCGCACCGGATGCGACGCCCGGAAGCCCCGAGTTCGACCTGTTCATCAAGGAAGTGGCAAAGGAGATGACGGTGAAGGCCGGGCAGAAATGCACGGCGATCCGCCGCGCGCTCGCACCGGCGTTCCACATCGATGCCGTCATATCGGCGCTGCGCGAGCGTCTGTCGAAGGTGACTGTCGGCAATCCCGAACTGGATTCCGTCAGGATGGGACCGCTGGTGGGAACAGCTCAACGAAGCGACGTGCTGTCCAATCTGAAGCAGCTTCGTACCGAAGCCGAGATCGTCGCCGGAGATATCGACAACTTCCAGGTCATCCAGGCCGACGCCGCGCGGGGCGCGTTCCTTCCGCCGATCCTGTTGCATTGCCCCAATCCGCGCGATGCCACCCGCGTCCACGAGATCGAAGCGTTCGGTCCGATCTGCACCGTCATGGGCTATGACGGCCTGGACGACGCCGTGGCGCTCGCGAACCACGGCGGCGGCAGCCTCGTCGCCTCGGTTTACACGCACGACGCCGCGACCGCCGCCGAGCTTGCCTTTGGCATCGGCAGCTTCCATGGCCGCATAGTCTTCATCGACCGCGACTGCGCCAGGGAGCAGACAGGTCACGGGTCGCCGCTGCCGCAAATGGTCCATGGCGGGCCCGGCCGGGCCGGCGGCGGCGAGGAGCTGGGCGGCGTCCGCAGCCTCCATCACTACATGCAGCGCTCCGCGTTACAGGGCTCGCCCGCGATGCTCGCCGGCATCACCGGACGCTGGTCCAAGGGCGCTCCCATCCTCGATGGGGACCTGCATCCCTTCCGCTATCACTTCGAGGATCTCGACATCGGCCGGACGTTCGTCTCGAAGGAGCGCACGATCACGCTCGACGATGTCGAACACTTCGCCCACTTCACCGGCGACACCTTTTACGCCCACATGGACGAGGAAGCGACCAAGGGGCATCCGTTCTTTCCGGGCCGCGTCGCGCACGGATATCTTCTGCTGTCGTTTGCGGCCGGCCTGTTCGTCGATCCCGAATACGGACCGGTGCTGGCCAATTACGGCCTCGACTCCCTGCGTTTCCTGAAACCGGTACAGCCCGGAGAGGCTATCAAGGTCAGGTTGACCGCCAAGGAGAAGGCGCCGCGCAACAAGCAGTATGGTGAGGTGCGCTGGGACGTCGAGATCACCACCGGGACAGGTGAGACCGCCGCGACCTACGAGCTCCTGACGATGAATGCGATGCGGGTCTAGTATCCGGAACAGAATGGAGTCGCATTTCCGTTCGATTTTTGGTGCGCTCGGCGGCTGGCCGCAACGCGTTACATGGTGACGCGCTTCAAGACCTGGGAGGAAAGCGTCTAGAGCAGTTCTTTCTGCCGGGCTTTGCTCGCGGGCTTCGACTTGCCGTTCGACCGCGTCACCGTGGCAGCGGCATCGGCGGCCCCGGCAAGGACGAGGCGCGTGACGAAATCCGCGTATTCGGCCCGCGTCATCGGGCCGCCATCGCGGAACCACAGATAGTGCCAATTCAGCATCCCGAAGACCGTCATGGTAAGCGGCTTCAGAACACGCTTGTGGCTGACACTGGGCCGCGCGGCGGCAAGTGCGGCGGCCAGGATGTCAACGAGAACGCGCTCCATCGCCAATAGCGGCTGCTGCTTTTCCTTCGGCAAAAGCCTGAGGCTGGCGATCTGCACCTGATGCTCGGCATCGGCGTGTCGGTATTGTTCGAGCAGGGTCGAAATGATTGTCTTCAGGCGCGCCTGGGGATTTGCTGCCTCGTCATCGGCCTCCTCGACGGCCGCGACCAGCTTTTCAAGATGGGCAGACAGGATGTCGAAAAGGATCGCCTCCTTGTCCGGATAGTAATGATAGAGCAGCGCCTTCGAGACGCGACAGGCATCGGCGATCGTATTCATCGACGTGCCGACGTAACCGGCTTCCGCGAACAGCTGAGCCGAACGATGCAGGATCATGAGACGTTTATCGTCATAATCCTTGGCGCGGGATCGAGCCATATCCTGTTCCGTCCTCTGCCAAATCGGCGTTCGATCACTCTCTGATCTAGATCAATAAGAGCAAATTTCCAAATTACACAACAGCCGGATTCGCGGACCGGGGTTGTACCTGAACCCGATATTGACCGACTGGACGCCCATCGGTGCTTGGCCCGTGGAGATAGCCGGGCCCATTCGCGTGCCTAGCCGCTGTCCCGATGCACGAGCTCGAATCCGAGATCGATATGACGCGGTCCCTCCCGCGTCAGAATCAATTTTGCGGCGGTGCGCCCGATCGCTTCGCCATTGACGCGGATGGTGGAGAGGCTGGGCGCGATCAAGCGGCCCATTTCGAGATCGCCGAGGCCGATGACCGCGACCGGCTGCTCGGGGGCCGGGCCATTGCGCAACAAGCCGGCCTTGCGCAGACCCGCCATGAAGCCGATCGCATGCGCATCGTTCGCCGCAAACACCGCGTCGACACCGGGCAGCTCCGCAAGTGCGACGACACTGCCCGAAGCGTTGCGGTCCAGCACCAGGCGGCGCGGCGCCTTGATGCCAAGCGCCTGCGCGGCTTCGTTGAAACCGTTCCAGCGCCTCGTGGCGCGCGGATCGTCGCCGCCGATGAACGCGAAACTGTTGCGGCCTTGCGCCACAAGATGCCGCGCCACCGTGACGCCGGCTTCGAAATTGTCGAACCCGGCAACCGCGTCGATCGGCGTCGCCGGAAGGTCCCAGGTCTCCGCAACGGGAATTCCCGCGCGCTTCAACAGCCGCGCACCGTCTTCGGTGGCCGGTGAGCCCACCATGATGATCGCCTCGGGGCGGCGCGACAGCAATGTCGAGAGCATGTAGTCTTCGCGCGCGGCATCATAGCGCGACTGAGCCAGGATCACGGCGTAGCCAAGCGGCTCCAATTCGTCGGACAGGCCCTGCACCGTATCGGCAAAGATCGAATTGGCGATCGTCGGCACCAGCACGCCGATCGAACGGGTGCGGGCCCTCGCAAGACCGACGGCGAGCTGGTTCGGCACATAGCCGAGTTCCCGCATCGCAGCTTCGACCCGGCCCCTGGTTTCCGGCGCCACCAGGTCCGGCAGGCGCACCACACGGCTCACGGTAATCGAGGAAACCCCGGCCAGTTTGGCCACGGCCGATAGGGTCGGGGCGGAATGGGGCTCTTCGGGGCTGGAGATGTTCATCTGGCCGGACATTAGCGAATGCAGCTCAGGAATGCACGATTCGGCTTGAATACGCCAAATGACAACGTTAACATTATCAATGACAACGTAAACATATGGGATGGAGCCCAATGATCTCAGAGAAGGATGTGCAGACTTATCAACGCGATGGCGTGATCGTGGTGCCGGAGGTTCTGGGCGCGGATACGCTTGCCCAGGTTCGCGCCGTCATCGCCGAACTGGTCGCGGGATCGGCCAAGACCCTTGAACACACCGACGTCTATGATCTGGAGCCGGGCCATACCGCGGAAAGCCCGCGCGTCCGTCGCATCAAGACGCCGCACAAGGTGCACAAGCTGTTCGACGAGATCGTGCGCAGCGAACCCGTGCTCGCCATCCTGAAAAAGCTGCTCGGCCCGGGCCTGCGGCTGCACGGATCGAAGCTCAACATGAAGTCGGCGCAGTATGGCTCGCCGGTGGAATGGCACCAGGACTGGGCGTTCTATCCGCACACCAATGACGACGTGCTGGCGATCGGCGTGCTGCTCGACGATTGCGATCTTGCCAACGGGCCGATGCTGGTGACACCGGGCACGCATACGCGCGAGGTCTGGAATCATCACGGCGACGACGGCTGCTTCGCCGGCCTGATCGACCCCGATCTCATTAAGGACGAAATCGAACGCGCAGTGCCCTGCATGGGCAAAGCCGGCAGCATGTCGTTTCACCACGTTCGCGCCCTGCACGGCTCGGCGATGAACACGTCGAACCGGCCGCGCAATCTGCTGCTGTACGAAGTCGCCGCCAGCGACGCCTGGCCGCTGATGGGCGTGAAGGATTTCGACGAATTCAACAGCCGCCTGCTGTCCGGCGATCCCGTCATTGCGCCGCGGATGACCAACGTGCCGGTGCGGCTGCCGCTGCCTCCGGCCAAGCGGCAGGGATCGATCTACGAAACCCAGTCGGCGGCGAAGAAATCCTACTTCACCCGCGCCGCCTGAACTTTGCGAAGGCGCCCGTGCCATGCACGGGCGTCAATGCCTGATGCAACGACCAGCAATCGACGACCAGTAATCAATGACAAAAAATCAAAACGGGGGAAACGATGACGGAGATCAAGACTGACGATCGCTCGCGGTTGCGCGTGATACTGGCGGCCAGTATCGGGTCCGCGCTCGAATGGTACGATTTCTTCCTGTACGGCACCGCCGCCGCATTGGTGTTCGGCGAGCTGTTCTTTCCCAAAAGCGATCCGGTGGTCGGAACGCTGCTGGCGTTCCTGACGTTCGGCGTCGGTTTCGTGGTGCGGCCGCTCGGCGGCATCCTGTTCGGCATCATGGGCGACCGCTACGGGCGTAAGCCCGTCCTGGTGGCGACGCTGCTCATGATCGGTGTCGGCACCACGCTGATCGGCCTGCTGCCGACCTACGCCCAGATCGGCTACTGGGCGCCGATGCTGCTGGTTGCCATGCGCGTCGTGCAGGGGCTGGGCGCCGGCGCCGAATATGGCGGCGCGGTGATCTTCCTGGTCGAGAACGCGCCGCCCAAGCATCGCGGCTTCTGGGGCAGCTTTGCACCGCTCGGCGTCTCCGTCGGTAATCTGCTCGCCGCCGGCGCATTCGCGCTGGTCACACTGCTGCCGCGCGAAGACCTGATGTCGTGGGGCTGGCGCATTCCGTTCCTGGCGAGCTTCCTGCTGATCATGGTCGGCATCTACGTTCGCCTGCGCATCACGGAAACCCCCGTCTTCACCGAAGCTGTCGTGGCGCGCGGCAAGGTCGAGAGCAACCCGGCAATGGAAGCGCTGAAGCGGCATCCGCGAAACTTCTTTGTCGTGCTCGGCGCAAGGCTGGCCGAAAACGGCCTCGGCTATCTGTTCCCGGTGTTCGGGCTCAGCTATGTCATCACGACGCTCGGTGTGCCCCGATCCGATGCACTGAGCGCGTTGATGCTGGCCTTCGTGGTCGAGCTCTTCACCATCGTCGGCTTCGCCTCGCTTTCCGATCGTATCGGGCGGCGTCCGGTCTATCTATTCGGCGCGCTCGCCGGCATCGCCTGGGCGTTCCCGTTCTTCTGGCTGGTCGGCACCAAGGAGTGGATATGGATCGCCGTTGCCTTCATCGGCGCACGCGCAGTCGTGACGGCGGCGATGTTCGGTCCGCAGGCGGCGTACTTCGCCGAACTGTTCCCGCCGCAGCGGCGGTTTGCCGGCTTCGCCTTCGCCCGCGAACTGGGCTCGCTGCTCGCCGGCGGACCGGCGCCGTTCGTGGCGGCGGCCCTGGTGGCATGGTCCGGAAGCTGGTGGCCGGTCGCCTGCTACGCGGCCTTCCTCGCAGCCTGCACCGCGTTCGCGATCTGGAGCGGTCCGGAGACCTTTGAGGAGAGCATCACCGTCGACAATACATCCGACGGCAGGTCGAACGCCGCGGCGGCGGCCGTGCCGCGGCACGCCTAACCGATGGCGCAGCAGCTTCGCATCCTGCAGTCGCTCTGGGCGATGGAGCGGCGGCGGGCGGATGAAGCGGAGTGGCCGCTGCAAACCCAACTCGCCATGATCCGCGACGCCGGCTTCGACGGCGCCGGCGTCCGGTTCATCGATCCATTGTTCGCGCGGGAAGTCACCGACTTCCTGCGCGCGAACAAAATGATCTGGCAGGCGCAGTGCTATCCGACCTCTGTCGACGATCTGAAACCGGTGCTGGAGCTGGTGGCGCGGCTGGGCGCCGACCATGTCAACCTGCAGCCCGACGTGCGGCCGCAGCGGCTGGAAGCCTGCATTCCGCTGCTCGAGGGATGGCGGCGGCTCGCCGATGAATCCGGTGTGGCGGTCCACGTGGAAACCCACCGCGACCGCATGACGACGGACCTGTTTTTCACCCTGCAATTACTCGATTGTTTTCCCGACCTGCGCCTGACCGCCGACGTTTCGCATTACCTGGTGGGGCGCGAATTCGCCTGGCCGGTCGACGCGGTCAATCACGCGATGATCCACCGCATTCTCGATCATAGCTGGGGCATCCACGGGCGGATCGCCAGCCGCGAGCAGGTGCAGATCTCGCTGGGCTTTCCACAGCACCAGGGCTGGGTCGAACTGTTCATGGGATGGTGGGAATATGCCATCCGTTCCTGGCGCAAACGCGCAGGGCCCGATGCGGTGCTGACCTTCCTGTGCGAACTCGGCCCGCCGCCCTACGCCATCACCGGGCCCGACGGCGCGGAATTGTCCGATCGCTGGCAGGACGCGCTGCGCATGAAGGATATGATCCGGACACTGTGGCAGCGGATTGCGGACGAGGATGCGCCGCCGCGATGACAAGCGAATGCTAAATCGCGGGATGGCTTAGTCGGAGAAACCGGGCTGCGGTTTTTCGTCCCGGTCCAGCAATGTGACGTGGCTCACAGAGAGCCCCGTGAACGCGCCCTATCGTCGAGCCATCAAACGCAGGCTCGTCCCTCACCCTCTTCTAAGCGGGATGCAGCCTCGCCGGTGCGGCAGGAGGCTTCCATGAACCACTCGATCTACAGCGCAGATCGCACGACCCATCTCAAGATCGTCGTCGTCGCGCTCGTGGCCGGTATCCTGGTTGGCGCCTTCGGCATCTCGGCGCGCACTTCCAGCGATGGTTTCACCCAGACACACGTGACCAAGGCCGGCAAGCCGGTGGTCGTCACCAGTTCGGGCAACCCGGTCGTACGTTAAAGCATGCCGGGCTGGAGTTGCCGCGATTCGCGGCTGAGCGCGAAGTCACGCGCGTAGGGCCGAAAACAAAATCGCGAAAACAACCCCACGCAAAGATAGATCGGAACCGGGTGGGCGGCCTCTTCAACGGTGCTCCTGGCCGCGCAGCCGGACCAAGCCGCCCCGGAGATGTTGACCGGCCCTCGCCCGAACGCCGCCCAAGATTGCGTATGGACGGCGCCGAGTCAGATAGTCCACATTGTCGGTCCCGCGAGCCTCATCCCGATGGAGAACCGTCCGTGATCTCTTCAATTCGCATGCATGATGCGGACCTTTTTGATGCAGGTCACGGCGCCGAGGGCAGCCCTCCCGGAGGCCAGAGGGGAGCAGCGCGATGAGCGCTCCCCCTCGCCGTCTGGAGCAGATCGCGCGCTCGACTGCGCTTGTTTCCGGTCTGGTGCTGCTCGCTTTCGCGGCCGCGGAGCTTTGCAACGACGCGATCGGCCTGGTGTCGCTGGAGGCGATGGGCGACGTCGCGGCGTGGCGGACGGCGCTGATCCGGTCATGGCCCGGCACCGCGCTGCTGTTCGTGGCGTTTGCCGCTCATGTCGGCACCACGCTGTGGTTCGTCGCCCGCCGGGCCACGCTGCGCATGCCGCTATGGGACGGTATCCTGACGATCAGCGGGATCCTCGTCCCGGTGCTGCTGCTGCCCACCATCGTCGATACGTCGGGCGCGCGCGTGCTGTTCGGGGTCGACGACGATTCACTGTATCGGCTGGCCAAGCTCTGGCCGGAGCATGCGTTCTTCTATGTCATCCTGATCGTGTTGCTGTGGGGCCATGGGTGCCTGGGTCTTCACCAATGGCTCAAGCTGCGGCCGCGATACGCCTCGATCGCGCCGGTCCTGGGCGTCGTGGCGCTGGCGCTGCCGATCGCAGCGGTTGCCGGACTGGTCGCCGCGGCCCGGGTCGTCAGCGTGCTGATGGCCGACGAAAACTTTGCAGGGCAGGTTCGTGCGGCGACACGGTGGCCCACGGCGGATGCGGAGGATGCGCTGTGGCGATGGCGGCTCGGCGCTTTGGCGGCGTACGCCGTCCTTCTGTTGGGAGTGGCCGGCGCACTCACCGCGCGGTTCCTGAGAATCGTGGTCGCGCCCAAGATCGATGTAACTTATGTCAACGGCCCCACGCTCAAGGCGTCCACCGGTCCGACGCTGCTCGAGATCAGCCGCATCCACGGGGTATTGCATGCCGATGCCTGCGGCGGGCGCGGCCGCTGCAAGGCGTGCAGCGTACGGATCGAGCAAGGCGAGGCTTCGCTGCCGCCCCGCTCCGCCGCCGAACTCGAAATGCTCGGCTCGGAGGGGCCGCTGATCAGGCTGGGGTGCCAGATCCGGCCCTCGGCGGCGCTGACGGTGACCCGCCTCACCCACACCGCCGATGCCGCCGCCGCAGAGCCCGAACTCGACATGGCGGGGATCGAACGGCAGGTCGCGGCGCTGTGTGTCCAGTTGCAGGATCAATCCACCGTGCTGGGGGCGCGGCGGGCCTATGATGCGATCTTCCTGCTCAACGAATTCCTCGACATGGTCCACGCTGCGGTCAAGAACCACAATGGCTGGGTTGCACGGGTGACGGGCAGCGGAATCATTGCCGTGTTCGGCCGAGATGACACGGCAGAGGCCGCGTGCCGCTCCGCCGCCACGGCCAGCGCCGACATCGATGTCGCGCTTGACCGCATGAACGAAAAGTTCGCCGCGGAACTGGGCCGGCCGATCGCGGCCGCCATGGCACTCACGTTCGGCACCGCCTATCTCGGCCGCATTGGCGCGGGATCGCCCAAGCCACTCACCGCGATCGGACCGGTGATCGATGCCGCAATCGGCCTCGCATCGCTGACGGAAGCGCGCGGCAACCAGTTCCTGTCCGATCCCACCGCGTTTCAGGCCGGTGGTCTCGATCCCAAGGGATTTGAGCTGCTGACGCTGACGGCCAAAAGCGGCGAGACCCGGCAGGTGTTCGCCACCAACCATGCGCGGCTGGCTTTGCCACCGGACAAGCCTCCGCCAGTTCCTCCCGGTTGAGAGCCGGCTCATCGCAAATGACGTTGTGAACGTGCTCGGACCCATGGTTCGACACACCCGCTGTGGGGCCGATCTGCCGTTGACGCGTCGGGCGCGCGAGCGCGGTACATCATCTTCATGACCCAATTTGGCAGAACGAAAAATGGGCCGCAGCGACCTGCGACCCATCTTCACGCCGTCAGGAAGAACCCGCCGCCGATCACTTCTCCCGGAACGTCTTGGCGAAGCTGCTCTTCAGCGGCCCGAGGAAATAGGACCACGCGGTGCGTTCGCCGGTCGAGATAATGACGTCGGCCTGCATGCCCGGCTGGATCTTCTTGGCGATGTTTTCCGGCATGGCGGTGTAGTCGATGACGATCTTGGCCGCGAAATAGGGCTGTTGCTGCTGCTGATTGCCGCCCTGGTCGGTGGTCGCATCGGGTGCCACGCTGACGACCTTGCCCATGATGACCGAAGTCGTTCGCGACGAGAAGTTGGCGAAGCGTACTTCCGCCATCTGACCGACCTCGACGCTCTCGATGTCGTTCGGCTGAACGCGCGCGGTGACCAGCAATCCTTCACCAACCGGAACGACTTCGGCCAGGGTTTCGCCGGGCTTCACCACCGCGCCGACGCCATGCACTTTCAGCCCGAACACGGTACCGCTGCGCGGTGCGCGCACCTCGACCCGGGTCAGGACGTCCTCGGCCATCACGATCTTTTCGCGTGCGTCCGAAATCTTGGCGCGGATATCGTTCAGGGCGGTCGAAACTTCATCGTCGAATTTGAAGCGGGTTTGCTTGATCTGGAGCTTCGCTTCCTCGATCGCTTTGCCGAACCGCAGGATATCGCTTTCGGCAAGACCAAATTCGCCTTCGACGCGGTTCGCATCGCGTTCCAGCGCGAGATATTTATTGCGGGCGTAGTAGCCCTTCGCGACCAGCGGGAACACCGTCGTCATCTCGGATTTGTAGCTTTGCACCTGGGCTGCGAGCGCGTCCCTCTGGCGCTGGCGCCCGGCGATGTCCTGCTGCTTCTGCTCGATCTGGGCGGTGAGAATGCCGATCTGGCCATCGAGCGACGCCTTCCGCTCGCGGAATTGCCGTTCCTGGTCCCGGATCGCCATATCGGTTTCGGCGACCTTGCGGCGCGCCAGGAGGTCAGCCGGGAATTTGATCTGATCGGCCCTCGTCTGCTCGGCGACGAGGCGGGCTTCCTGGGCCAGATTGGCGTCGATCTGCTTGCGCAACAGATCGAGATTGGCCTGGGCATTGGTCGGCTGCAGGCGAAGCAATACGTCGCCCTCCTTCACCTGCTGCGCATCACGGACCAGGATTTCCCGGACGATGCCGCCTTCGAGGTGCTGGACCGGCTTGTTGTTGCTCTCGACGGCCACCTGGCCTTGCGCAACGGCTGCGCGGTCGAGCGGAGCGAACGCGGCCCAGACGCCGAAGCCGCCAAACACCAGCGCGATGGCGGCAAAGCCAAGCCGGCCGTAACCACGGTGATCGTTCATGTTGGTCGCCCCCAGAAATTGCGATGACGTATTCAATGCAAGAGCGGTCATGTTTGTCCTCATGAGCATGATCGTTGATGTGGCGCCATCATGCGCCAGCGAACCCCGCTCCACTGTGACTGGCATCACACAGGCATATCCGGTCGCGAACCCGCCGCCTGGTGGCGGTCACCAACGCCTAAACCAGGCCGGTCAGCCCGAATTCCTGCTTTTGTGACGTTCATCACAGTCGGTCCCGCCCCCCCATGTCACAACGTCATCCAACCAATGGAGGACAAACATGGCCACGCAGATCAACAACCGCTCACCGCTCACCCAGGCATTGAAGTCGTGCTACCCCGCGCTGTGGACGACATTCATCCTGAGCATGTTCATCAATGCCGCGATGCTCGCATCGCCGCTGTATTCGATGCAGGTGTATGATCGCGTCCTGACCAGCCGCAATATCAGCACGCTCGTGATGCTGACGCTGATCGTGGGCATCTTCCTGGTCCTGTATGGCGTGCTCGAATTCACCCGGTCGGGCGTGCTGGCCCGCGCCGGTGCCCAGTTCGAAAGCTTTCTGCGCCGGCCGCTGTTCGAAACCATGATGAAGGCCGAGCTGTCGCCGCAACACCGGGCCGGCCAACAGGTCATCCGCGATGCCGAGACGATCCGCGAATGCATCACCGGCGGCGTCGCCGCGATCCTCTGCGACCTGCCCTGGACCCCGGTCTTCGTCGTGCTCTGCTTCATGCAGCACTTCGTCCTCGGCTCGGTGGCGCTGATCGGCGCGTTCGTGCTGTTCGGTCTCGCCGTCGCCACCGAGTTCTACACCCGCTCCGGCGTCAACGAAGCCGGCCGGCTGGCGAACGACGCCAACCGCTTTGCGGCATCGGCCCTGCGCAATGGCGAGGTCGTGCGCGGTCTCGGCATGGGCGATGTCGTGCTCGATCGCTGGAGCGGCGCGCAAAATGCCCACATCGCAGTGCACAGCGCCGCCACCGAGCGCGGCGCAGCCCTTCATGCGCTGGTTAAATTCGTCCGCCTCACGGTCCAGATCAGCATGCTCTGCGCCGGTGCATGGCTTGCCATCGACAAGGAGATTTCGCCGGGCGCCATGATGGCCGCTTCGATCATCATGGGCCGCGCGCTCGCACCGATCGAGCAGATCGTCGGCCAGTGGAAGCGCATCGTGGCCTTCCGCACCTCGTTCAATCGCCTTGAAAGCATGTTCCAGGCCCTCCCGCTCGGAGAAGCGCCGACCGCGCTGCCCACGCCGAAGGGTCACATCGAGGTCACCAACGCCGTGATCTGGCCGCCCAATGCGACCCGTCCGGCGGTCAAGGGGGTATCGCTCAGCCTCAAGCCGGGTGAAAGCATGGCGATCGTCGGCGCCTCGGCGAGCGGCAAATCGACCCTGGCGCGCGCCCTGGCCGGTGTCTGGCCGCTGCGCGACGGCACGGTACGGATCGATGGCGCCGAATACAGCCAGTGGGACCAGAACCAGCTCGGCAAACACATCGGTTATCTGCCGCAGGACATCGAACTGTTCTCCGGGACTGTGGCCGAAAACATTGCCCGCCTCGGCAAGGTTGACCCCAAGGCGGTCGTTGCCGCCGCCCAGGCCGCCGGCGCACATGAAGTGATCCTGCGCCTGCCGAACGGCTATGACACGGTGCTCGGCGAAGGCGGCGTGGCGCTCTCCGGCGGCATGCGCCAGCGGGTTGGTCTGGCCCGGGCGCTCTATGGCTGCCCGCGCCTGGTGATCCTGGACGAACCCAACTCCAATCTCGACGAGGAAGGCGAGAAGGCGCTCGGCCGGGCGATGGCGGCGATGAAGGCGGCAGGCTGCACGGTGATCGCAGTGACCCACCGCAACATGCTGCTGGCCCATGTCGACAAGCTGATGGTGATGTCGTTCGGACAGGTGATCGCGCAGGGTCCGCGGGACGAGGTGATCGCCAACATCCGCGGCAACAAAGTTGCGCTTGCGGCGACCAACGAACGCTCTGTGAGCAACGTCACATCCGAAGCCCGCGCGACCCGCTAGAACCGACGCCATCAACTTACTCATTCGGGGAGAACAGCCATGAAGAAGTTCTGGATGATGAGCGGCACGGTCATCGCGGTATCGGTTACCGTGATGGTATGGAACCTCGGACCGGTCCGCTCGTCGGAAAACCTGCTGGTCAAGGCTCAGTCGGAATTTGCGGCAAAAGCCCGGGACGCGCTGATCCAGCGCCAGATGGCCCAGGTGACCACCGCACCGCCGGCGATGACCGCACCGAAGACCGAAGCGCCGTCGCCTCATGTCGTTGCTGCCGTGGAGCCGGTTGCGGCCCCAACGGTTGCCCCCCGCGAAACCCGTTTTGAAGCCCCCGTCCCCGCTCCGGAGCCGCAAGCCGCTGTGGAGCCGCAAACGGTACCCGTGGCTTCCGTCGAGGCGCCGATCGCGGCGCCGGAGGTGGTCTCGGCTCCAACCGCCCCTTCGGCCCCGGCCGCCGAAGACACCCCGGCGCCGAAAATGCAGCTGGCAGCGCTGCCGGCAGAGCCCCAATCATCGGTATTGCCGAAGCAGATCGCTGTCGCGCCCGTGTCGGAAGTCGCGAAGGCGGAAACGCCGGCTGTGACCCCGCCGCAGGCCGAGCCCCGGCGGCAGTTCAAGGCGGAGCGCAAACCGCGCCATGTCCAGCGCGAGCGCAGGACCAACGATGGCTATCGCTCCGACCGCTACGACCGTTCGGACCGCTACGAACGCACGGAACGCGTCGAACGCCGGACCCCGCGATATCTGTCGCCCTACAACCTCGACACGCTCCGCGCCCGCTCACCGGAACTCGCCGCGGCCATCGCCCGCTACATGTAACCGGAAAGCGCTGGATCTCTGTTTCGGGCGGAGCCAACCTGGCTCCGCCCTTTTCGTTTTGGAAACTGCCTCGCTTGGGTGAATCGCCTGGCTGCGAAACGACGACAAACTGTCGCAGGGTCAACCCCACCGGGGTCGCACCTGAATTGATCGCCCCTGGTGCCCGTTCCAGCTCCAAACATCGACTCGCCGGCATCGAAGCGGACGAGTCGCGGATCGTTCACGCACGAAAGCGATCTGTCGCGTCTTTGATTTCATCCGTTCATGGACGACGCCGGCGCTATGTGCGGCGAGTCACAGATACGGATGAACGGACGTTCTACATCTCACCGCACTGGGGGCCGCACAATGTGGTCTCACTCATTTCAAAGGGACCAATATTATGGCATTCTTACAAGACGCAATGTCCGTTCCGGTCGTCGGCACGCTGGGCTCGAAGGTGAGCCTGCTCGACCTGCTGAAGCAGCAGTACGGCGACGATTGGACCAAGCTCAACAGCGTTCAGATCCAGTGGCGCGATCCAGCCGCGATGACGCCCAATGCCCAGTACTGGGATCAGAACAATCATCAGAACACGATGGTTCTCAACGGCGCAACTCCGATCGCCATCAACACGAATTTCACGGTCAACAAGGACCAATTCGCGAACGTGTTCGTTCAGGTCGGCAACAACATCGCCTCCAACGTCAACGTGCTGGTGACGGAAACCAGCGACGCCAACTGGACCGGCGAGTCTCTCAACGTCACCACCCTTCTGAAGGGCCTCGATCTCCAGCTCCCGGCCGACCATGTGCCGACCGCGGCCGACATCGTATCCGCGGCCAACCTGATCGCGAGCTCGCCCGACAACAAGGCGTTCGCGCCTAACGATTGCCACAACATTGCAACCGCCATCGCGGCGTCCGCCGGAGCGACGCTCGACCCGCTTTCGGCACACACCGGCGCGGCTGGCGACACCTCCCCCGCGAACGAGCAGAGCGGCTTCTGGCGCATCGCCTTCCAGAACGGCTCCGCGGGCGCGAACTGGGAGAGCGTGGTGCAGGCCGGCGATATCGTCCGGATGCAGCGATCGCCGACCACGTCGGACGGCGGGGTTCACACCGTCACCGTGGTCTCCGGCCTCAATGCCGACGGCAAACACCCCGGCCAGATCGAAGTCGTCGACAACGCGAACGGTATCATCTCCAAGCATTGGCAGGATTTCGACAAGGACACCGTACCGGGAAGCGTCACGGTCTACCGGCTGACCACCGACGGCATGTATCTGAACGATCAAAGCGCGGACACGGGCAACTCCACCATTCTCGCCACCAACTTCAACAACCTCATCAAGGGCGGCAGTGGCAACAACACGCTGGTGGGCGGACACGGCAACGATACGCTCGACGGCGGTGCCGGAGATGACACGGCGGTCTTCACCGGCAAGCAGTCGGACTACAAGATCACGGTCGTCGACGGCAAAACCGCGATCCTTGCCGATCTGCGCGCCGGATCACCCGACGGTACCGACACCATCAAGAACGTCGAACACGTCAAGTTCGGGGATGGCAGCACGGTGAACTTCGGCGACCTCAAGAACACGGTGACGCCGCCGCCGCCCGTTGCCGGCTCGGTATCGATCAGCGATAAAGTCATCACGGAAGGCAACAACGGCTCCCATATCGAGACCTTCACGGTGACCCGCACCGGCGGCAGCGCCGCCTTCGACGTCAACTTCGCGACGAAGGACGGTTCCGCGACCACGGCGGACGGCGACTATGTCGGAAATTCCGGCAAGGTGCATTTCGACGCCGGGGTCAACAGCCAGACGATCTCGATCGTCGTCAACGGCGACACCAAGGTCGAGGCCAACGAGACCTTCTCCGTCAACCTCTCCGGAGCGACCAACGGCGCAACTATCTCCAAGGCCGTGGGCGTCGGCACCATCATGAATGACGATGTCCCGGCTCCCGTTCCCGTTGCGGGCTCGGTATCGATCGGCGATAAAGTCATCACGGAAGGCAACAACGGCTCCCATATCGAGACCTTCACGCTGACCCGCACCGGCGGCAGCGCGGCCTTCGACGTCAACTTCGCGACGAAGGACGGCACTGCGACCACGGCGGACGGCGATTATGTCGGAAATTCCGGCAAGGTGCATTTCGACGCCGGGGTCAACACCCAGACGATCTCGGTCGTCGTCAACGGCGACACCAAGGTCGAGGC
>JAFKKG010000039.1 GCA_017305715.1 Hyphomicrobiales bacterium
GACCACTCTCGACCGAAGATCGTTCGAATGCGCCGCCGTTCCCATTTCCAGCCTCCCCGAATCAGAGACCCCATGGACTCACGACAAACGCTCCAAAGGAAGCAATCCGTCGATCACGTTTGATTCAACTCACTTGCCGAATGCTCTAGTGCCGCGGTACGGTGCGCGAAACGGCGCCGCATACTGCTGCAGGTAGGTGGTCTGAGCGCGCAGATTGAACCAGTCGTTTTCCAGCGGCTTCACGCCCTCGTCGAGCACTTTCCGGTCATCCCGGCCAAACCGATAGTTGAAGCCCAAGCGTGCTGTGTGGACCGCCCAATCCGACGAGACCCGTTGCGCCGCTCCCGAGAATGTCACGCCTTGCGAGCCGAAACCTGTGCCGAGGTATTCGAGCCTGGCCGACCAATTGAGCGACAATCCCAGTTCAGCCCCCGCGCCCCATGCGAGGCCGAGGCGGGTGAGATCGTGCGTCTCGCCGTCGGCGGCCGCGACCGATGCGAGCGTCGACCGGTTGTAAGTCCACGCCGGGCCGCCCGTGGCGTAGAAAAGCCAGGCACCCGGCGCGTAGCCAAGGCGCGCGCGCACCGATCCGGAGGCTTGCACCGCTTCCTTGAGCGTCGAGGAGTCCGGCGCACCGGGGACGGCGGCGGAGCCCATGATCGTGTTCGGAAAGGAGACGTCGGCCACGACGCCAAGAACCAGATGTCAATCGGCGTTCAAATTTGACCCCGTATCGGCGTCCAATTTTGACCCCTTTGGGCGACGGGTTTTGGCGGTAGCGCTCGCGCCGTCGGAGCTGGTCGGGGTTGCGGAGACGGTGCGAGCGCGGGCTGCGTGATCGTCGTCGCGGCTTTTGAAGCGCCAGCTGTCGTTGCCGGTCTCGACGATGTCGCAGTGGTGGGTCAGGCGGTCGAGCAGCGCGGTCGTCATCTTTGCGTCGCCGAACACGCTGGGCCATTCACCGAACGCCAGATTGGTGGTGACGACGATGGACGTTCGCTCGTAGAGCCGGCTGACAAGGTGGAACAGCAGCTGGCCGCCGGATTGAGCGAACGGCAGGTAGCCGAGCTCGTCGAGGACGATGAAGTCCATCCGGGTCAAATGCTCGGCGATGCGACCCTGCCGTCCGTTGCGGGTCTCGATCTCCAGGCGATTGACGAGGTCGACCACGTTGTAGAAGCGGCCTCGGGCGCCGGATCGGATGCAGCTTCTGGCAATGGCGATGGCCAGGTGGGTCTTGCCGGTGCCGGTCCCACCAACCAGGACGGCATTGCGTTGCTGGGCGATGAAGCCGCCGCCGGCGAGATCATTGACCAGGGTCTGGTTGATGGGGGTGCCATCGAACTGGAAGTCCTCAAGGTCCTTGGCAAGCGGCAGCTTGGCGATGGTGAGCTGGTACTTGATTGATCGGGCCTGCTTCTCATTGATCTCGGCGTTGAGCAGGTCGCCGACAATGCGCTGGGGTTCGTGCTGGCGCTTGATGGCAGTCGCCATGATCTCGTCGAAGGCGGCCTTCATGCCGTAAAGCTTGAGCTCACCCATGAGATCGAACAGTTGAGTACGCTCCATTAGTTGGTTCTCCTGAGGTTGTCGTAACGGGCACAGTCGGCGATCGGCGCATGGCGCAATGTCAGGGCAGCCGGCGTCATGATGTTGGCTGGTGGGGCGGGCTCACGTTGCCGAGCCAGGATGTTGAGCACGACGTCGGCGGAATGGACGCCGTGGGCGATCGCCTCGGCACAGGCCGCCTCGACGGCCGGCAGACCGTCGGTCAGAACCGCGTTGAGGATGTCGACCATCTGCCGATTGCCGTCGTCGGCGCTGGCGAGCTTGCGCCGTACACGTTCAATCGCCGCCGGCAGTACCCAGTCCTTGAAGGGGGCGCCGTTGCGCAAGGCGCCGGGTTTGCGAGCGAGCACCGGCACGTAATGCCAGGGATCGTAGGTTGTCTCACCGCGGCCGAATGAGCGCGGATGCTCGGCAACGATGCGTCCGTCCTGGCGGATTACGATGCGGTCGGCGTAGGCGTGAACCTCGACCGGCCGCCCGACTGCGCTGGCCGCGACCGAGTACTTGTTGTTGTCGAAGCGCACCAGGCAGGTCTTCGAGACCGATGCCGGCACCGCGTGGAATCCATCGAACCGTCCAGCATAGGGAACGAGCTTTGGCCGTTCCGCCTCGAACACCTCCCAGACCGTCTGTTCGGCCAGTTCCGGGTGGCGATGGGCTTTGGCGTAGGCAATGCACTTGTCCAACAGCCAGGCGTTCAGCTCGTCCAGGGTTTTGAACCGCAGCCGTGGCGTCAAGAATCGTTCGCGGACCAGCCCGACCTGGTTCTCGACCTGGCCCTTCTCCCAGCCCGACGCCGGCGTGCAGGCGACGGGATCGACGAGATAGTGGCTGCACATCTGCAGGAAACGGCGATTGTAGAGACGCCCTTTGCCGACGAAGATCGTCTCCACGGCGGTCTTCATGTTGTCATAAATGCCACGCCCACAGGTGCCTTTGAACAGCGCGAACGCCCGGTCGTGGGCGTCGAACACCATCTCCTGCGTCTCGCGCGGATAACAACGCACAAACAGCATGCGGCTGTGGCAGAGCCGGACATGGGCGGCCTTCACCATCACCGTCACGCCATTGAGCAGGACGACCTCATGGCTCCAGTCGAACTGATAGGCTTCTCCAGGCGCAAAGCTCAGCGGGACGTAGGCCGCCGCCGTCGATTGCCCGCGTTCCTTGCTCCACCGTCTGGCATAACGGCGCACAGCGTCGTAGCCGCCGTCATAGCCACGCCCGCGCAGCTCTTCGAAGATCCGGATCAATGTCAGCTGCTCGCGACCAGCCTTGGCCGCATTCCCTGCCAGCAATCCGTCGAGCTCTGCTGCCCATCGTCCCAGCTTCGGCCGCGGCTGGACCACACGCTCGTACTCGAAAGAGGTCTCTCCCGACCTCAGCACCTTCCGGACCGTGTTCCGCGACACCTTCAGGTCACGGGCGATCTCCTTGATCGTCTTGCCCTTGATAAAGTGCTCGCGCCTAATCCGGGCAATCGTCTCCACGATCAGCATTCCCAACCACCTGCTCCATTCCAAAGCAGGCAGCGCAACAGACCAATCTGTAGGGGGTCAATTTTGGACGCCGATCCCCCGGCTTAGGGGGTCAATATTGCAGGCCGAACGACAGTCCTCGCCCTTTTCGAAGTCCGCGCCGCTTTGAGGTCAAACCGCTGATGGTTCTGGGACCGTCCCGCTTCACGGCGACCACCGCTGCGGCGAGCAACTGCGGACATGCGCAGGTATACTCCGATGGCGGAGAATAGTGATAGCTTGTGCCTTCGTCGCGCAGCGCGGTCGATGATGATGAAGTATGGAGGAGCGCCGGAGGCGACGATCTGCCCGGACGACGTCAAGCTGATCAGCAGGCCACGCCAGTGTGCAGTTTCCGCCCCGGAATTACGTCGTCTGGAGCGGCCCGTTCGAGTATCTGGAGCGCGCTACCGCGCGGCTGAAGATCGTTCCGCCCAAAAATGATGACCGTCGTCGCGATCATGGGCCGCCTGATCCCGATCTTGTGGAGCACCGGTACCGGGTCTGAGGTCATTCAGCGCATCGCCGTGCCGATGATCGGCGGCATGATCTCCTCGACCATCCTGACGCTCATCGTGAACCCCGCCGTCTATGCCTTAATCAAGGGATTTAGGCTAACCCACGGTCCGGGCGTCGAGGTTTCGGAGAAGTTTGCTGGTCGCCAGGCAACAGTATTCGAACCGCGAATTGCAATTCTAACGCATTCAAGAAGCTCAGAACGGTGCTAAATCTGGGTATGCGAGGCGCCGCAAAGGCTCGGTAGAGACTTTCACGGGATCTAATTGTTTTTTTTGCAACCCGAGAAATATTTTCTTGAGCGTGCAAGGTCTCTGCCAACGCTTTTACTATGAGATCTAACTCGCGACTTCCGAAGGCGACCGTCAGCAACTGCGCAGTCGCTTTCGCATCAGCGCGACGCGCGTAATGGGCGCGGACGCTTGCTGGTTGGCGAGTTGCTGTGTTGATCGCTCGTTGACGATTAACTTGTACGACTAGCTGAAATCCCAAAACGCGCAACACGTTGATCATGGTGTTTAATGCAGGCCCTCTCTCACAGCGAAAGGCTCGATAAAGAGTGGTCCGGTCGACCCCCGCGTCCTGCGCTACCTTTATAATACTGGGGGACGTAAGCACAGCGGCATCGATTGCGCCGCAGATCCGTTGCAAATCATTCGTTGCAAAAGCTGCGTTGAGCGACTTTTCCAATCGTTGGGTGAGGCCTGTTTTAGGCATTAGCGGCAAAAAGCGTTGGAGCGCACGACCGACCCTACCATTTCACTTTTCGCGAAGTATAGGCCAACTATTCGAGCAGTCAGTTCGGTGCAAAAACCCCCAGCAGTTTCCTGCCGGGGGTCCTTTAGATCGTGATCGCCATGGGTAGATAACGATCAGTGTGTGTATGACGATCAGAAGTTACGTTGAACGCGGACGTTCAAGCTGACCGTGTCTTGGTCCTTGAACTCATAAGCCGCGCCATTCGGCTTCGGCGCAACGGCGTTCATTACCGTAGTGCCCGTGAACTTCTGGTCGAGGCGGAAGTACAAAACCTCGGCCGAGAACGTCAGGTTTTTCACGGGGGTCCAGCGGGTAACCAAGCCAACCTGATAAACGTTGTAGTCCGGGTTACAACTGTAATCCGCCGATTTTCCGGCCGGACCACCGGTTGCCGCGCTGGCGGTATAGACCGCACAGTACATGGCCTTTGCAGTCCCGTCATACCGTACTGCCGATGCGCTGCCGAACAGGCTGGACGCCCAGTACGGATCCCAATTGTGATTGAACGCACCACGGACACCGTAGGCTTCGGTCAGATGCAGCTTTCCGTCACCAATCGCACCGACTCCGGGAATGGCGAATCCGGCCGGAATGAACATCGCATCGGTCGCGACACCAAAGCCGACGCTGTTGTAAGCACCGGGACGGCCCGAGCCGCTGAACATCGCGAAGTTGGGTGAGGCTCCGCTGGTGGAGATCACGTTCTTCGTGTTGCCCTTTGCATAGCTGACGTCCATCCTGATGTCGTCGCCGGCACCCGTCGGGAGGTTCTTGATCTGCAAGGCTGCCATCACCGAGCCGCCCCACTTCGAGTCGGGATGCCCGGAGGGCTCCGACGGACCGAAGGGAGCCGGGGCTCCGATACCGGTCGGAACGCCGCTAATGGCGAGGCTGTTGTAGGAGGCGTTGACCTGATGCGCCGCGGCCGAAATCTGGAATAGACCCCAAGCCTGATCGACGCGGATGTTACCGACAATATCCGGAGTCCACGTGCCAGCGTATGCGTTGGCCTGCGTACCGGTCGCACCTAGGAAGGCTGTTGGGACGCCGCCCGCACCCAGGACCGACGTGTTAAGCGGAGTCGCGAGGTTGTAAACAGCGGTACGACTAAAAACCGTTGGATCATCGAGACCGATGGTGCCGGACACGCCGTTGCCGAACTGCGTGGTGTACTGGATGTTGTTCACGCCGGTGACGGTGTCATGACCGCCGAGCAGGAACGACGAGTTGTTTCCAGGATAACCATGCCAGGGAGAGGCATAGGCCGAGGCCGACTTACCAAAGGTGAAACCAGCGAACTGAATGAACACCATTTCGACCCCGAGGTAGCCGCCGCCGGGGCTGTCAAGCAGATTGGCGTTAGTCCCGAGAACACCGCCATTGTATTGCCCCCCGGCGACACCGTTGACCAAGCTAGTGTTCAAGCTGTTCGGGTTGCGGCTGGCACCCAGGGTGCTGAACTGGAAGTCGCCCTGGCCGAAGGTGCGGACAACGCCGTATTCAGTGGCGGTGCGGGTATCGATCGTGAGCGCCATACGGGACCGGGACGCGAAGTAATCGCGATAGCGATTCTGCTGGCCAATGTCGCCTGCCCACGCCGGGGCGTTGTAGATGCCGCCGTTGAATGTCGTATCAACGCGCAGATAGCCACCCAGCTTGATGCAAGTGTCGGTGCCCGGAATGTAGAAGAAACCGGCACCATATAGGGAGCAGATTCTCACGTACTCGACCGCTTTGGCCTTGACGGGAAGATCAGCTGCCTGCGCCCCCCCTATCGCGAGGAGACCCGCCGCTGAGCCGAGGATAAGGCTCTTAATCATCTTCATGTTAACCTCCAATTTGTTCTGTAGGGAAAGCCCCAAATCCGCGGGGCATAACGCCCTGAAGCCGATTCCCTTGCCCCTAAATCGCTTGATGGCTTCCGACCCGCCCGACCCAGCGCCGGGGATTTGCACGAACCGCCATCAACGAAACGTCTGGAAATCCAGCCGTCGTCAGCACAATGCATGCGCGAGTTATATTCGTAAATTAGTTTATCTACTCACTTATCTTAATCTTACGCAGTGTGCTTTTCCTACAACAGGAGCAATCTTCCCCTTGTTGAAGGCAATCAATTGATCTAGTTACTAAAATTCAAATTTTGCGAGGCCGGGCATGGCTAAACGAATAGCGGCGTCGAAGCCGACAGGATCCGTCCGTGACGTCGAGAAGACGCGTTCAGCCAATGGCAGCAGCCAGAGGGACATCGTCCGAAGGTTTCTCTGGGACATTGCTTCGATCAATGTACACCTCGATGAAATACGCCACTTCTGGGCCCAAACTCTTGGAATAAGCGGGCCGCAATGGATGATCTTGATGGCCGTAGCGGATCTAGATCGAGGACAAGGAGTTCCGGTGAAGGACGTGTCGACGATGCTCCATGTCGATCCTTCATTTGTAACAACTCAATCGAAGGTGCTTGAGAAGTACGGTTTCGTTCGCCGAATAACTTCCAGCCACGATGCGCGGGTTGTACTAATGTCCCTATCCGATAAGGCCTGCAAACAGGTCGCAAATCTCTCGTCACGGCAAGAGCAGCTCGATAAATTCATCTTCGCCGACTTCAACGATCGCACCCTCAAAGATATTGCCGACCAACTCGCTGCGCTCAAAGATCGCTTGGAAAAGGCTGCTTTGAAATTGGCGGCGGACATCTGACGACCGCGATAGTAATTATCGTTAAAGTATCTCGCGCCAATTGACCTAATGCTAAGAAAACAGCACGGGCAGATCGGCGCTGCAAAAGCTATTTCCAAGATATCTTAATCGAGAACCGAAAGGCGGTGGCTTCGAGGACTTGACCTGCCCCCGAACTTTCATCCGGCGGCGTTTAGAGTCTCGGCGGGTTTCACGTCGGCTGGCGCGGGTGGAGCAACATGCGATCGGCGGAGCTGGTCGGGGTTGCGCAGCCGATCGCATTTTGCGGTGAGGTGGGCGGCATAACAATCAAGCTGTCCCATCCATTTTCAACTGTTTGCGAATCCAGTCGAATACGAACTCTTTCGCGAGTGTCGGATTGTCCGTCTGACCAGGCGAGGCGCCAGTTTCTTCCGTTGAAAAAATCTTTAGGCTCGGATGCATTCCCAGCCGTTTATTCGAATCGTAAGTATCCTTGGCGGTTTCAACGGCAATGTAATCGTGCTCTCCGATCGTTATTAGATGAGGACATTTTATTCCTTGTGTACCTAAGGCTGTGTCTCCAATCATCCAACCTATCTCGTCGACGGTCCTGCCGTCGCGGCCGTCAGTCATCCGGCTCATCGCGAACAAGCGCTCTTTTCGCCCCCAAAGCCCTCCATCGCAAACCGCCGCGGCAAAACGATGATCATGACTAGCGGCCCTTGTCGCGTAGGATGCGCCCAAGCCATCGCCGTAAATCGCGATCCTGGACGGATCAATGTCGCCGCGCGCGAGCAGATGATCCACCCATCGGCTGATGGGAACCTCCACGTCGGTGAAAGTTGTTAGCTTTTCCCCGTCCGCGACGGCCTGGAAACCGGGTAGATCAATCAAAAGTATTGACAAGCCGTTTCCTGCTGCATTCCTCGGCATCGTGTAAAGCAGGTCATCCTTACACACGTCCATCCCACCTACGCAGATCACGACGGGCAATAAGGACTGCGCGCCGGGAGCCCTGATGAAATACCCTTCTAATTCGTAGTTGCCCTCGAATGGGACTTGGAGCACTTCTCCTTTGGGACGAACATGCTCAAGATAACGTCGCGAACAATTTCTCATGTTTTGAATGAGCAATTTAAGCCTTGGATCGTCGTAATCCAGAAACGCTCCTGCAGTGCGATAATAGTTCGATGCCCGCAACCAATTGCTGGTCGCTGCGTTCAGGCCGCCTTGTTCAAATGCTTCGTCGCCGCGCGCATTGTTAGTTTTGGCTACCTTCATCCATGCATCATACCAACTTTCGTCATCGCCGGGCGCAATCAGCCTTGCGGTGAGAAAACATTCCGAAAGGGTGCTCGCCCCTTCTTGCGCGGAGGCGAGTACCCGCATGAACTGAAGGGAATACTCTTCATTCTCGGGCCATTGAAACCATCCTGCGTCCTGGTAACAGGGCGGCGCTGATTGTACCGCGCGAGCAGTTAGCGATTTAGTGGCGCTGTCGCACCCAGGAGTTTTTGCACCGGCGTCCTTCTTTGCTTTTTTTGCGGCCATTTAAATCTCCCGAGTGTTTTGCAACTGAGCCGTCTCGGCGACGCTGCGGGCGTTGGGAATGACGGACGAAAGCAGCAGCCTGATCTCGGCGAAGGCACCGGTCGCGGTGTCCTTGGCTCGGCGTACGATGCCGGTCATCACCAGCTTGTTGATCGTCCGCTCCCCACCGGTCTTTGCGAGCGCCACAGGTCCTGCGATGATGTTGCCGGTCTTTTGGTGGAAGACGGGGAGCGGGATCGAAGCGCCAAGTTGCACGGCGTTTTCGTTCGTGTCCTGGAAGTGCCGCCATTTCGCCGAAACGCGCGCATCCAGATCGACCTTCAGACGCGCGATGATGAACTCCGCATTTCTCTGAGCGCTCACCGCCGTCCGTCGCACCAGTTGCGGATTGGCTGCGATTGCTTGAACGACAGCCTTGAAAGGCGGCGGCCGACCGACATTTGCTTGGTGTCCCACCGCCTCTACGAATCCCGGACTGCTCCCACCCGTTAGGATCTCAAGATCGCGGCGCGCGGTCGCAAGTCGCGTCTTTGCGCGCTCCCGTTCGACGCGGAATACGTCAGCGGCAACCTGCGCTGGCAGCGTCTCTGCCGGCAAAGATACGAACTCCGGAACGCGCTTTTGGTACAATGGAATTGACAGATCGAAGCTCGCGGTCTGGTCGTCGAATATGCCGATCCGCCGCTGCGCGCTTACGGCGGTCATGAAGGTGATCGCTGTCTCAGACAGCACTGCCAACCGCGTCGCCCCCCGCTGCCAGAGGGCCGTTCGGATGTCAGCCTCGCCGGGCTCGACACGTACCTCCCGGCTGCCCTCCAGTTCGACAAGCGGGCTGAGCTGGTGGCTGGTCTCGGCCGAACGAAAGCCCTTGTGCGGACTGGAGGCCGGCGCGTTGTCCAGTTCAAACGAAGCCCCCGGATTGGGAAGCGTCCCGACCCGCATGCGAAGCCTGCCCGCGCTGCGGATATTCCGCTCGGCTGGCGTCAAGCGTGGGTTTGCCGCCGGCGCACGCAGCAACGCCTGCGGCGTGGAAACGACGCGAGGCGATCCCTCGGCGGCCAACAACGAACCTGAAGAGACGAGCAACGCACAAAAGATGCGCGCGGCAGTAGGCAAAGGGGACATTGGAATGACCTGAAAACATGACGTACGCGCGGATTTCCGCGCGCGTTAATGTCTTAGGTCTGCAGTTTGGGGGGTGGCGGATCCAGCAACCGCGCTTCGAGGACTATAACAATGTCACTCGGGAACGTTAAACCCACCCATACACTTACCGGATCGAAGACTTGGGCAGGAGCGGGCATAGCGACGGGGACGCATGAGTAGCAATGCTCAACCACTGTCGGGGTCTTTTTCGAACCTTCGTCAGCCTTATCCGAAGGCGCGCTTGTGGTGATCGGTACGGACGTAAAAAGAGATTCCTCTGCGCACGCAATCTCGCCAGCAAATCCAACCACCAGATATACCGCAGCAAGAAACGCCATTAGTACCCGCCTGAGACGGGTGGCTTGCGGTCTTGGCAGCTTTTGGCCGATTTGACGTCCCATGTTCGCTGGTTAGCAAATTTAATTCTGTAACACTATAACGAATTCCGCTTCCGGATCTCCATGCGGCAAGGCGTTTGCACCTCCGGCCCTCCGCAAGGAAAAAGTGTTCATTTCACCGGACTGTTTTGCGTGGTCCAGACTAGGGTAAGTGGGCGACCGATGAGGCCGCCGCCTAGGCGCTCCCACACGTGGCGCCGCCAGCCGAAGCCGGACGGCTGGATCTGGAAGCAAACTATCGGATGCGGGCGGCGCAGGCCGCCGCTCGCGCCTCGGCGAACGGTCTCCCACCCCTCGGCTTCGGTGGGCAACGAAAGACTGTTTTTGCGACCCCCGCCAGCCGCGGGAACCTCCCGTTTGGCGACTCTGGCCCCCAGGGTCCCTCCTCACTCACCTTCCTTGCAAACCCTCCCACGGAGCTCCCGGCGTCGTCTTAGGCATGCCGACCGCCGGGACAGCCACCAGGCGCTCCCGTTTTCGGCTTCCCCCTCCGGGCGGTCAGGACGCCCTTCCTTTTCACGCCTTTGCCGTTTCGGGCGTAAGGCTTCCACGATCTGACTCGGTCCTTCCTAGCTCCTCAATCTCTGCGAATCTTGCTTCCGGAAGTCAGATATTTAACCAGGGCCATTGCCGCCAATATTAAAACGACGATGACCAGCACGCACACAAGACCCATGCCCCAAGTCATGGCAGGCGACATGCCGTTCATCATGGACGACCTCGCTTTGCTGACGGCCCGAGAGGTCGCGAACACCTCGACGGTTCGAGGCCGGCCGGAGCCACCGGCGTACAGGTGTTTCGCAGAACCATCATCGGGACTTGGGACCGCCCTGATAGCGCCACGCTGATCCTCCGTCGCCCGGGGTCGTCGCGGGCTGCAGGCGTGACGGTACCCGATCATGTGCGAACGCCGAATCCAAATCGCTTTGCGGGAGAGCAGTCTTGCTGTGTGCGCTCTGCCTGACCTCATTCGGCCAATAACTTCTATCGGTTATCGTCGATCCCCCGAAAGCGGACGCCGAGGCCGCCATCAGCGGCAACAAGAGTGAAATCGTGAGAATTTTTTTCGTCATGGTCCGGCTCCATCATTTCCTCGAAGCGCCGCAAGTGCGCTTCTAATGATGAGTTCGGCGCAAATTGTTGTCCGGTTACAAGCTCACGCTGACGTGACCGGCAAGTACGCATTCACCAGCGCAATAGACGTGGCCCCATTGCTGCGCCTGCTAAGGTGCAAAGCACAATCGTACCGCCATGCCAGACCGCTACGAAAGGCAGGGAATCGTCCGGGCAATGCAGCGCATACGCCATTGCGCTCACGCCGCCCGCAACGAGTCCTGCGAAAGCACCCGTGCGAGCAAGGTTCGTAGGCGCCGCCTGTCGAACGGCCCAGATAGAGACAGCGAACGGAACGATCGCGATGACTGGAATGGCAACAAGACATTCGAGCCATTCGTCTCCGACGATCATCTTGTTCCAGTGCGAGCTTGGCGCCAGCCCGAGGCTGGTCGCTGCAAGCGCCGCAATGACGAGGAACGGCATGGCAACGAGATACGATTGAGGTTTTCGTTCTCCGCCCGGGCGCGCCAGCTTTGCGAGATAGACCAGCGCGAGGCTGGAGATCCCGACCGCAAATGAGACCTTTGCGGCAACGAAAACCAATGCGCCGGACCTCATCATATCCGGGCGGATGCCCAGCCCGAAGATCGTGATCGCCATGGCCAGAATTGAACCCGCCCCTAGTCTAGCGCGACCAGAAGCGTGCGAACGACCAGGCCGCGGTCGACCGGTTTGGGATTGGCACTGAGGAGGGCAACGAGATCGTCTGTCTTCATGTCCGCGTTTCCCGGGCGATCAGGGAAGCCAGCGCTTTGAGCCCACGGTGGATGTTCACTTTAACCTCCGGTTCGGAAAGGCCGCAACGCTGTGCCGCTTCAGCTATGCTCAATCCTTCCAACTTTACGGCCTCGATGGAACACCGCATGTTTTTTGGCAATCGCTCCATCAGCCTCTTGACGTCGTACGTACTCTCGGTGCCGACATTGTCGTCGTGCGCCATGATCGTATCGGCCTCCTCGATGGGCACGTCGGTCCACGACGTGCGGGTCCGCCGCAGGAAGTCGATCAACTTGTACCGCGCGATCCCATGTACCCACGGCGTCAGAGCTTCGGCGGGATCATAGGTGTGCCGCCTGAAGTGGACGGCCAATACCGCCTCCTGAACTAGATCCTCCGCCTCTGCCACACCCCTTCCCATCCTGGCGAGCTTGCCCTTGTAGTACGCCCGCAAACGGCTGCTCAATCGCTCGAGCAGCGCGCGGTGCGCAGCAGCGTCGCCGTCCAGACTGGCAAGCATTAGCGCCTTGAGTACGATTTCGTGGGTCGTCATGCTTGCGTATCTTTGTTAGTTCGCTGGCCGGGCCAGTTTGGTTACAGCCCAAGGTCAAAGCCCGCGAAAAAACTCGGAGAGACCTGCTGCAACGCTTCGGCTAGGCCCCAATCTGCATGCCAGCGGAAATCCTGCCATACCTGACGTTCTCGGCCGAACTGGCGTGGGCCCCCAACCGGCAACCTCCAACGCGACCTCAGCGTGATTCTGCATGGTTGTTCTCGCCTGGAACGAACCATGGGTGATCGTGCCGCCATAAATAATGCCTGACTAACTTAGGTGTTGAAATAATAGATTAGAGGAATATAATGCCGACGTGAAGCTGACCCAGATCGTTGGGCGGCCCGTTTCGACCTAGGAGACGACAGAGCCGATCTTCAATGTTTAATACCTCCGAAACCTCCGGCAGTGCCCTGCCGGAGGTTTTTAACTTGGGCGTTTGCAGGTACGTCGCGGAGCGCGGCTGAAATCTCAGTCAAGAAGCTGTAACCGATAAAAAGGGTTCTTGGATCATCATCAACGATCAGCGTGCGGGTCCACGGACGCACGGCTTTGGGGTCAAGTTTGCGTGAGATGCTCGGCCGGGAGCGGCGGCATCGGTCATCGATCCTCGCCATGTCAGCAATCAGAATTTGCTGGCGTCGCTGTAAGCTTCCTTTCGATCATGAAGTTGCGCTCGACTGCGCCCTACAGAAGGTCAACCACCCCATGAGAACGAATTTTCGAAAGCGGAAGGTTCCCGGGTCCGCTGCCAACATTGTAATAGTGTTCGAAAACGAAATTTGCTAAGCGGTAAACATGGAATATCGGGCCAGCCAAAGATTGCCGAGACCGCAAGCGTTGCGCGTTCGCCGTGTGCTGCTGATGTTTCTTGCCTTTGCGTATCTGTTCGTCGGTCTGGCCTATTCCGTTTCCTGCACGGAAGAGGCAGTAGAGTTCGCAATGTCTGTCGATACTGACCCCGTCTCGGACGGTAGGCCGGACGAAGGCGGCGCCAAGAAGAAGCCTGCCGCCGCGGAACATTGCTACGTTTGTGCGCCGGTTCTGATGCCTGCGCTCATCCCGGATGCCGTACCATCGGCCCGGCCGGTCAGACTGTCCTTCATCGCGCCGGCATTGCTGCTCGAAGAGCATCCTCGGCTCGATACGCCGCCCCCCAAACATCTGATCTGAAGCCTTAGCCGCAGCGCGCGACTCGATCGCGTTGCAGTCTTTTCGCTATTCAGGTCGGTATCATGTTCGTGGTTAAAGGGGCTTTGCGCCTGACGTGCGCACTGCTTGTACTAACAATTCCAGTCGCAGCGGCCGAGCGCTCTTCACGCTCGATCACGTTGCCGCAAGCGCTCCAGCGTGCATTGGCGGCGAACCCGCGCCTGACGGCGGCAGAACGGGATATCGGCATTGCGAGCGGGCTCAGGATCCAGGCCGGTGCGCTGCCCAATCCGGACGTTTCGTTCGAACTCGATAATGCGTTGGGGTCGGGGCCCTACAAGGGCTTACGCTCAGCCGAAACCAATCTGCAACTCAGTCAACTCGTCGAACTGGGCGGCAAGCGAGAGGCCCGTGTGGCGGCGGGTGAAGCCGGCATCGGGACCGCCGTCTGGCAGCGGCGGGCGACGCGGTTGGAGGTGCTGTCCGAGACGGCGATCGCGTTTATCACCATCATCAGCCTCCAGCGCCGCATCGAGATATTCGACGAGCAAATCGCCAGTTTCGACCCCCTCATTCCATTGCTTCAAAGGCGCGTCCAGGAGGGTGCTTCCTCGCCAGCCGAGACACTGAGGGCGCAAATTGCTGCCGATCTTTTCCGCGTCGAGCGCGAACGAGCAAAAACTCAATTGGCTCTGGCGCGCCGTGATCTCGCGATCCTCATGGGTAACAGCAGCCCGAACTTCGGTAACGTGGTCGGGCGGCTCACCAATATTGGTCAGCCGCCTCCGTTCCAGTCAATAATCCAGGCCATTGAGGCCAATCCGCAGTTGCTGCGCTGGACGGCGGTCACCGCACAACGCAATGCCGAACTCCTCATTGCGCGCCTGAAAGCAATCCCCGACCCCCGCATATCTGCCGGCTGGCGGCACTTCCAGGATACCAACGACAATGCGGTCAGGCTCGGCGTCTCGATACCGATCCCGGTGTTCGACCAGAACACTGGCAACATAATTGCCGCCCAGGAGACGCTCGCGAAGACCGATGCCGAGCGTGCCATCAACAAGCTTGTCCTGATCAGCATCGTCGGCCGAGCCTACGACACCCTGGCCGGTGCCTTGGCCGAGATCAAGTTGCTGCGCTCGTCGATCATTCCCAACGCGCGTAGCGCTTCGGAGACGATCCTCAGCGGCTATTCGCAGGGCCGTTTTACCCTACTTGAGCTGCTCGACGTCCGGGGGGCGCTGTTGCAGGCGCTGCTGCGCGAACAGGAAGCCCTTCAGAACTTTCATATTGCCATCGCGACCATCGAAGGTCTTGCCGGTAACCCGTTTACGCTAACCCGCGAGAGCTCGAGATGATCAAGAGACTGATCCGTTATTCCGCCTTCATGCTGGTCGCCGCAGCGCTCGCCTACGGCGGCTACCGGATGCTGCTGCCGGCGACCTCAAAACCGAGCCCGACCGAAAAATCGGAAAAGGATGAACGCTCAGACAGCGTCGTCCTGAGCGACGCCAAGATAGAGACGGCGGGAATCGAGCTTGCAAAAGCCTCAGCCGGCGTTTTGCAGGACAGCCTTCTACTGAACGGAATCGTCCAGCCCAATCAGGAATCGCTGGTCCAGGTGACACCTCGCTTCCCGGGGATCGTCCGCGACGTGCGCAAGCGGATCGGCGATGTCGTTCAGAAGGGCGATGTCCTGGCGATTATCGAAAGCAACCAGAGCCTGACGCAATATGAATTGAAGGCGGCGCTCGCTGGAACGGTCATCGACCGTCAGACTACCTTGGGAGAGTTTGTTTCCGAGCAGAGGCCCGCCTTTGTGATCGCTGACTTGTCGACGGTGTGGGTGGACTTCTCGGTGTACCGCCGCGATTTGAAGCGCGTCAGCATCCGCGATCAGGTTTTCATCGATCCAGCGGATGGCGGACCGGCAATCGAGGCCAAGGTTTCGTACCTGTCGCCGGTCGGCAGCAGCGATACCCAGAGTGCGGTTGCCAGAGCCATTGTTACGAACGCGGAACAACGGCTCCGTCCCGGGCTGTTCATCACGGGTCGGCTTACGCTGTCGGCGAAGAAAGTCGGCGTCGCCGTGAAGGCCTCCGCTCTGCAGACCTGGGAGAACCGCACGGTCGTCTTCGTCCGCAACGGCGGGAAATTCGAAGCGCGCGACGTCGAGATCGGCGAGCGGGATCCGCAGCTTGTCGAGATCACCTTCGGCGTGCTGGATGGCGACGTCTATGCCGCACAGAACAGTTTCATCATCAAGGCGGAACTGGGGAAAGGATCGGGCGACAATGACTGACGGCTCTGCAATGACGCTGATCACCGCCCTCATCAGGCCGCACATGGAAGGCCACGTGGTGCGCGCGCTGCATGACTTACCCGACTTTCCCGGCTTCACTTTCGACGAGGTCCGAGGGCAGAGTCGCGGTCGCGGACAGGGCGGGGGCTACGTTTCGGCGGATACCGATCTGACCTATCACCAGTTTCTGGAACTGAGATTGGTCTGTCGGTCCGAATTGGCCGATCAGATTTGCGAACGTATCGCGTCGGCTGCCTGGACGGGCAGGAAGGGCGACGGCGTCGTGTTCACGACAGCGGTCCATAAATTTGCGCGCATCAGGGAAATCGGCCGACACCCGGAGAAGCGCGATGATTGACGGAATTCTTTCGTTTGCCATCCGTCAGCGATGGCTTGTGATGATCGGCGTGCTGGTCATGGCCGGCTTCGGTGCATGGAATTTCACGCGTCTGCCGATCGACGCCGTTCCCGATATCACCAACGTCCAGATCCAGATCAACAGCCGGGCGCCGGGCTACTCGCCGCTGGAAGTCGAGCAGCGCATCACGTTTCCGGTCGAGACCGCCATGGGCGGGCTTCCGCATCTCGCCAGCACCAGATCGCAGTCGCGATATGGCATGAGCCAGGTCACCGTCATCTTCAAGGACGGCACCGACATCTACTTCGCCAGACAATTGGTCAACGAACGGATCCAGCAGGTCAAGGACCAGCTTCCGCCCGGGATCGAAACGGCGATGGGACCGGTCTCGACCGGTCTCGGCGAGATTTATCAGTTCACCGTGGAAGCGAAGCCGGAGGCCCGCAAAACGAGCGGCGAGCCTTACACGCCGAGCGATCTGCGCACGATCCAGGACTGGATCATCAAGCCGCAGTTGCGGAACGTTCCCGGCGTTATCGAGGTGAACACCGTCGGGGGATTCGAGAAGCAATTTCACGTGCTTCCGGATCCCGCGCAACTGATGGCCTACAAGCTCAGTTTCCGCGACGTGATGACTGCGCTGGCATCGAACAACGCCAACGTCGGCGCGGGCTACATCGAGCGCAACGGTGAGCAATATCTCGTCCGCACACCCGGGCAAGTCGCCAATATTGAAGAGATCAAGGAGATCGTGATCGGATCGCGAAACGGCGTTCCGGTTCGGGTTTCGGATGTCGCGGACGTCAGGGAAGGCAAGGATTTGCGCACTGGCGCAGCCACAGTGAACGGCAAGGAGGTGGTGCTTGGAACTGCGATGCTGCTGATCGGCGAGAACAGCCGAACGGTGGCGCAGCGGGTGGCGGCCAAGCTCAAGCAAATCGGGCGCTCTTTGCCGGACGGCGTCGTTGCGCGGACCGTCTACGATCGGACGCGGCTTGTCGAAGCCACTGTTGCGACCGTCGAGAAAAATCTCGTTGAAGGCGCGCTTCTCGTAATCGTTATTCTGTTCATGATTCTTGGGAATTTTAGAGCCGCCATCGCGACCGCGTTCGTCATTCCGCTTTCCATGCTTTTTACGATCACCGGCATGGTGGAAAACAAGGTCAGTGCCAATCTGATGAGCCTTGGAGCCATCGATTTCGGCATCATCATTGACGGCGCCGTCATCATCGTCGAGAACTGTTTGCGCCTGTTGGCGACAGAGCAGCACCGGTTGGGGCGCGTTCTGGATCGCGAGGAGCGATTTGAGACGATCCTGGCGGCGTCCCGGGAAGTCATCGGCCCAAGTCTGTTCGGAACGCTGATCATCGGCGTGGTCTACATCCCGATCCTCACGCTCACGGGCGTCGAGGGGAAGATGTTCACGCCGATGGCTTTGACGGTGCTGATGGCGCTTACCGGCGCCAGTATCCTCTCTCTGACGTTTGTTCCGGCGGCCGTTGCCCTCCTCGTCACCGGCAAGGTTTCCGAGCATGAGAACTTCTTCATGCGGGGAGCGCGCCGGATCTATACGCCGCTGCTCGCCGCTTCCATCCGCAACCGGTTCGGCGTCGCTACGATCGCTGCATTGTTAATCGTGGTCTGCGGAATTGCCGCTTCCCGGATGGGGGGCGAATTCATTCCAAGTCTCGATGAAGGCGATGTGTCTATGGAGGTCGTGCGCATCCCGGGAACGAGCCTGACCCAGTCGGTTGAGATGCAGGCGATGCTCGAGCGGCGGCTACTCAAGTTGCCCGAAGTCAAGGAGGTGTTCGCGCGCACCGGCACGGCGGAAGTTGCGACTGACCTGATGCCACCGTCAACATCCGACTGCTACGTGATGCTGAAGCCACGGAAGGATTGGCCCAATCCAGAAAAATCAAAGGCGGCCGTGGTTTCGGAAGTGCAGCAAGCGGCCGAAGATGTGCCGGGAAGCATCTATGGAATTTCGCAACCTATCCAGCAGCGCATGAACGAACTCATATCCGGCGTCCGCAGCGACGTCGGGGTCAAGATATTCGGAGACGATCTCGATGTACTGGTCCAGTCTGCGGCAAAGGTGCAGGCTGTTTTGCAGACAGTTCAAGGAGCCGCGGACGTAAAGACCGAACAGGCCGCGGGGCTTCCGGTTCTCACGGTCAAGCTCAACCGTCAGGCCTTGTCGCGCTACGGGATCAGCGTCGGTGATGTCCAAAACCTGGTCGAGATTGCGGTCGGCGGCAAGAATTCCGGGCTGGTCTTCGAGGGCGACCGCCGATTCAGCATCGTCGTCAGGCTTCCGGAGCATTTGCGTGCGGATATTCAGGCGATCAGGTCGTTACCGATACCGCTGCCACCCCTTGAGAACCAATCCAAGGCGATGCCTGCAGTGTGGGGCCACTCGCCACTCGCCCAGATCCGTTACGTGCCGTTGTCGGAGCTCGCGCAGATCGATCTAGCGCCCGGTCCCAATCAGATCAGTCGCGAAGACGGGAAACGCCGCATCGTCGTGACGGCGAACATACGGGGGCGCGACCTCGGGTCCTTTGTCACCGATGCCCAGAGCCAAGTGGAGCAAAAGGTGAAGCTGCCGGCCGGCTACTGGATTGGCTGGGGCGGCCAATTTGAACAGTTGGTTTCGGCCACGCAACGGTTAACGATAGTGGTGCCGATCGCCATGGCACTCATCTTTCTGTTGCTCTTCATGAGCCTGGGATCGATGCCCGACGCCCTCTTGGTGTTCAGCGGCGTTCCGCTTGCGTTGACGGGCGGCATTCTTGCGCTCTTGCTTCGGGGAATTCCGTTGTCGATCAGCGCCGGCATCGGCTTCATCGCACTATCAGGCGTAGCCGTGCTCAATGGTCTCGTCATCATCACTTTCATCGAAAAATTGCGCAAGGAGGGGCTTCCCCTCGTCGAAGCGGTGAGCGAGGGCGCGCTCACCCGTCTGCGGCCCGTGCTGATGACGGCGCTCGTCGCTTCCCTCGGTTTCGTCCCGATGGCGATCGCGACCGGCGCCGGCGCGGAGGTGCAGCGGCCGCTGGCCACGGTCGTCATCGGAGGAATCATCTCGTCAACCATTCTTACGCTGCTTGTGCTGCCCGCTCTCTATGTCCTGTTCCGGCGCGAGGACCTTGAGAACGGTGAATTGAAAACGTCGGAACCGAACGGAGTGAAATCATGAAATACGTTCTGCTGCTTATCGCCGCCCTGACGTTCGCCTTCCCGGCTTCGGCCGAAGAATACGAAAAAGGACCAAACGGCGGCCTCATGCTCGACGTCGCCGGCATCGACGCTGAACTCCTTACCGCCGGGAATACCGTCACCATCAACGTCTTCGTCCCGAACACCCCAAAGCCGGTTTCTACAAAGGGCTTTGCTGCAGCGGTGCTGATCGCGGGCGGCAGCGGACGGGAGACGGTCACGCTCACTCCCCAGGGCGAGAATTCCCTCAAGGGCGACGCGAAGGCCGCGATACCCGCGGGTGCGACGATCACTTTGACCATTAAGACCGCGGAAGGAAAATCCGGGCAGGCAAAATTTAAGAAGTAGAGCGGACGATGGCTACGGTTCCGATGTGGAGCGCACAGGAAACTTCAGGCTGCGACGGCCGCCACCCGACCCTCGCAGACCGTGGTGTCGATCGGAAGGTTCGACGTCCGATCCTGTGCTTCATGTTGTCCGCTATTACCTTAATGATGTCCTCCACGGCGGACCTGAGGGCAGAGGAGCGAACTGCCAAGATCGTCGGCCTGGGCGCCGCGACCTGCAAGCAGTTCAACGGCGACATCGCGTCCAATCCCAAGGTTCGAAGGGACTATCTAGCTTGGGCACAAGGCTTCATGAGCGGAATCATATTGAGCAGGCCCCCGGGCGTGGATGAAGGCCTCGATCTTAATCCGGCGACCTTCGACCTGATCACTCAGTTACGCTTCCTCGAAGATCACTGCGCGCGAAACGAGCCGTTCGATTTTTCCGAGGCCGTCGAGGCGCTCTACAAGCGGCTCCGCCTGGAGGGCAAGACATGAACGCACGCCACGCTGCACCCTCGACTTCGCGCTCCGGGAGCCCCAACCATGACTGAAACCGCTATGCTCGCCAAAGTCCGTCTACGCGTGGAGGGCATGGACTGCACCTCTTGCGCAACAAAGATTGAAAATGCCCTGCACCGAATTCGCGGCGTCAGCGATGTGATCGTGTCGGTGTCGGCCGGGACGGTGACGGTCGTCTCCGACGACGACGAAGACCTAATCCGAAATCAGATCGTGAAACTCGGATACAGGGTTACAGGCAGCGAATTTGTCGAGGGTGCATCCGCCCGAGCAGCGGGTGGCGGAGCGTCGCTGGAACCCCGGGTGGAAAGCCGTGAGCCCGCTGGCGGCGGCCAAACTTGGTGGCGGACAAGGAAAGGGATTCTCACCATCGCGTCGGGGTTGGCGCTGGCGACTGCCTTCATAATCGGCAAGGCCGCTCCGGCGACCGAGCACTGGGCGTTTCTGCTGGCGATGCTGGTAGGCCTCATTCCCATCGGACGTCGTGCCGTCGCCGCAGCGCGCGCCGGGACGCCGTTCTCGATCGAGATGCTGATGTCGATCGCCGCGGTCGGTGCGGTCATCATCGGAGCGACCGAAGAGGCAGCAACCGTCGTGTTCCTGTTTCTGATCGGGGAACTCCTAGAGGGCGTCGCCGCAAGCCGTGCCCGTGCCAGTATCCAGGATCTCACCAAGCTCGTTCCGAAGACGGCCCGCCTCGAAGAAGACGGCCAGGTTCGTGAGGTGCAGGCCGACACCCTGGAAGTGGGGGCGACGATCCAGATAAGGCCCGGCGACCGGGTTTCCGCCGACGGTGTCATCCTGTCCGGAGAAAGCGCGATCGACGAAGCGCCGGTCACGGGAGAAAGCACGCCGGTCCGGAAGGGACCGGATGCGACCGTGTTTGCCGGTACGGTCAACGGCGATGGCCTGCTGCGCGTGCGGGTGACTGCCGCAGCAGCGGACAACACAATTGCACGCGTGGTGCGCCTCGTCGAAGAGGCGCAGGAGTCGAAGGCGCCGACGGAGCGGTTCATCGACCGGTTTTCCAGCTTCTACACGCCGGGCGTGGTTGCGGCCGCCGCGTTGGTCGCGGTGGTTCCTCCCCTATTGTTCGGCGGGGAATGGAGCGGGTGGATCTACAAGGGTCTGGCCATTCTGCTGATCGGGTGTCCTTGCGCCCTGGTCATCTCCACCCCCGCCGCAATCGCCGCCAGCCTGTCTGCCGGCGCCCGCCGGGGATTGCTGCTGAAGGGTGGCGCAGTTCTGGAACAGATCGGCAAGATCACCATCGCCTGCTTCGACAAGACCGGAACGCTCACCGCGGGCAAGCCCCAGGTCACGGACATCATGGGCTTTGCGCGCAGCCAGGCTGATGTCCTGCGTCTCGCTGCGGCGCTCGAGTCGGGGTCGAGTCACCCGCTTGCTACTGCAATTTTGTTTAGGGCGGCAGTACAGCAGATCTCGCTGCCGCCGACCTCAGACGCGAAGGCGATCGGAGGAAAAGGGATACGTGCGACCGTCGAAGGAGCGGAAGTATTCCTGGGATCGCCCCAGGCCGTCGCGGAATTCTGTCCTCTAACATCCGAGCAGGAGACGCAGATTGCAGCCCTGAACGACGAGGGCAAAACGGTTTCGCTCGTGGCGGTCGACGGGAAAATTGCGGGTGCGATCGCGATGCGCGACGAACCCCGTCCGGACGCGAAAAGCGGGCTGAAGCTTCTCGCGGATGCGGGAATCCGGACCGTGATGCTGACCGGCGACAATCGCCGAACCGCGGATGCGATCGGCAAGCAGCTGGGGATAAGCGTCGAGGCCGAGCTGCTGCCCGAGGACAAGCAGCGGATCGTGGGCCGGTTCCAAAAGGCAGGCTGGTCGGTCGCAAAGATCGGCGACGGAATCAACGATGCGCCGGCGCTGGCCGCCGCCGACGTCGGCATCGCGATGGGCGGGGGTACTGACGTCGCGCTGGAGACGGCCGACGCCGCCGTGCTGCACGGGCGGGTCGCCGACGTGTTCGCCATGGTCGACCTATCGAAACGGACGATGACTATCATCCGCCAGAACATCGCGGTCGCACTCGGGCTCAAGGCCGTCTTTCTCGTCACGACGGTCATCGGTCTGACCGGCCTGTGGCCCGCGATTCTCGCCGACACCGGCGCGACCGTGTTGGTTACGCTAAACGCCTTGCGCTTGCTCCAGTTGCCCACAACCGAGCCGTTCAAATCTTGAGGAAGACCTTGCTTGTTCCAACCCGGAGGACGACTTGTTTCATGCATTGAGCCGACTGTTTATCACAAGGGCTGCGCGTCATGCGGTGGCCCAACCCGCAATCATCGCTCTGGCGTTCGGACTGACAACAGGCAGCGCATTCGCAGCGGCGGGCGACGCCGGCGGTACTACCAGGTTCGATCTGACGTTGCTTGTCCGGATCGGCGTTGCCGTCGCGCTGGCTTTCCCTATCGGATGGGAACGCGAGTTTCGCGGTTCGGAGGCCGGCGACCGTACCTTCATGCTCGTCAGCCTGGGAGCGGCCGCGTTTACCGCCGTTGGCGTTGAGAACTTCCCGGCGACGGCCGAGAAGGTGATGGCAGGCGTCGTCACCGGTGTGGGCTTTCTCGGGGGAGGGATGATCCTCAAGGACGGTGGCAACGTCCGCGGCTTGACCACTGCGGCCGCCATTTGGGCCACTGCGGCAGTCGGCATGCTCGCTGGGGTTGGCGAACTTCTCATAGCCGGACTTGTGACCGGCATGGTGATCCTGATTCTTGAGTTCGAATTCCTACCTGTGATCGGCCGGCTCGATGCGCGGCGCTGGCGACCGAAGGAAGCTAAGCGGGAGGGAAACGGGCATGAATTCTGACAGCGGTCTCGGCACCCATCTCAACAGGTCGGCATTGAAGCGCTTTTTAATCCTCGTTGCGATGGCGGGGTTTGCCGCGCTCCCAGCGTTAGTTTTGCGGTCGGGAGGGTGGCGGCTTGGCCCAATCGCTGAAACGGCAATCTTCGGTGTGGCAATTCTTGCGGCCGGTTTTCTCCTGTCGTGGGGTGCGGAAGCCGCTGAGCGGCACATCGCACAGGGCCTGATTCTTGCGGTCGTCGCCCTGATAACGGTCCTCCCGGAGTATGCGGTCGATATGTATTACGCTTTTCAAGCGGGGCAGGCCGGCCCGGAGTCGCCGTACGTCCATTACGCTGCTGCCAACATGACCGGCGCGAACCGACTGCTTGTCGGTGTCGCATGGCCGCTTCTGGCGCTGCTGCATTGGATCAAGGATCGGCATCGCGCCATCGAACTGACAAGCGACAACGCAATCGAAGTCTCGTTCCTTTTGCTTGCCAGCCTTTACGCGTTTGTCATTTTGCTCAAGGGCAATATTACCCTTTTCGATCTCACAGTATTGGTGGCAATCTATGGAGGATATCTCTGGCGCGTCCGCAACGTACAAAAAAACGATAAACCGGATGAAGGGGACGAGCCTGGTCCTGCCGCAGCGCTCAATGAATTGACGCTCCGGACGCAGTGGATGGTCATGGCAGGGCTCGGTCTCGCCGCCTGCGGAATTATTCTCTGGAGTGCCGAGCCTTTCGCGGAAGCCATGATCGAAGCGGGCCGTGCTCTCGGCATCAATGAATTTCTTCTCATCCAGTGGTTGGCTCCGCTCGCCAGCGAAGCACCCGCCGTATCTGTTGCCGTCCTGTTTGTTCTAAGAGGGCAGGCGGCGGGCGGACTCACCACCATGATCAGCGACAAGATCAATCAGTGGACGCTTCTGGTCGGCATGCTACCGCTGGCGATGACCGTCGGAGCCGGCGGTGCGACAGCGCTGCCGTTGGATGCGCGACAAATCGAGGAGTTTTTTCTCACTGCCTCGCAGTCCCTGTTCGGCGTCGCGCTGCTTGTGCGTCTGCGTTTCGGTCTATCCTCCGCGGCCGCACTGGCGCTGCTGTTTTTGGTCCAGGTGAGCTTTGCCTACTATTTTAGAAACGACGAAATGCGCATGATCGCGACCCTGTCGGGCTTAGCCTGGATCTATCTGGCGCTTGCTTCGGTACTCTTCATATGGAACGGCCGCCGGTTGCTGGAGATAATCCGCTTCACTTTTCGGCTGCCGGCCGCGTCTGCAAATCCCAGGACATCGGATCCGGCTCGAGGTGAACGCTGATGTGTAGCCCTCAGGTGTCAGAAAGCTTGAGACAAGTATTCGCTCTTGGTCTGAAAAGCAGGAAGCACGATGGCGAATAGGAGAATTCTCTTGGCATAGACCACCATGTGAATCGCATGACTAGCTTTGGTGCGGACAGCCTGCAGTCGGCGCTGCGCGACAACTGGATTTCCACGAACATAAATAATATCAACAATGGTCACTCGGTCAAATCAGGAGATCAAAATGGGCTTCGACCAATATCACGAACCGCCGGAAGAACTGTCGCAGGAAATCCGCACCTTCGCTCGCATGATCACGTCGCCCATCGAGGAGGCGGAGGCGATCAGTTGGTATGAACAACGGATGTCGGTGGAGAAGGACGAGAGCGCGAAGGCGATCATGGCAAGCGCGCAAAAAGAAGAATTCAAGCACTTCGGCATGAACTTGGAATTTCTTTTGCGCAAGAAGCCGGACTGGCGGACGGAACTCCAGGGCATCCTGTTCACGAAGGGCGACATCGTGAAGCTGGGAGAGGCCGCCGAAAAGAAAGTCGATTGAGCCGACAAGGAGGGCGTCGTCGTGGCGGAAAAAAGGTCCGACCCGCGGATGAGGGTGCTGAAAGCCGGAACGATTGCGTTCGGCGGCGGCGCCATCGACTGCACCGTCCGAAACGTGACTGTCTCCGGCGCCTTGCTTGAAGTCGAGAGTCCTGTCGGGATTCCGCAACGTTTCGTCCTCGTCATCCCTGCGGACCACATCTCGCGATCGTGCCGACTGATCTGGGCTTCCGATCATCGGATCGGGGTCCGCTTCGATCGAACGGAAGATGGCGCGCCAGGTCAGACAAAAGGGGGTGCCCCTTGAAAAGACTTCCGGCAATTCCAGCGGCGAGCGGGCTTTTTTTAGCCGGCCTTCTGGCGAGCGGGCAGGCGCAGGCCCGCGGCAGCATGGCCACGGAAAGACCTTGGGCGTCCGAGCACATCGGGGGGACTCCCGACCGACATAAGGCGGGGAATCGTTGCGCGGGAGCGCGCGTGCGGCAACGCGGCAGCCGCTGGCCATTATTTCTCGGTGTCGATCGAGGCGGGAGGGCCTGCGCTTCGTGTCGCTGCATTTCGAGGACTTCGCCTGCACGAACCCGTGCAACCGTCTGCAACGGCGGCGGCTGTCTACACGAAGTCTACCTGGAATCGGGCGGCCGGCATCGGCTTGTCTTCAGCACGCGCGCGCGGGACGTGAGGTTGACGAACGACGGCGACGTCATGGGCATCGAAGTCAGCCACGGAGCTTCCAAAAATGTTCTTCCGGTGGAACGGGCGCAGTTTCGGGCCGGCCGGCACCGTGAGGAATGGATCGTAGCGTATGACATCGTCGATAATCGCGCATCTCCACTTTTGGGCTGCGGATCTCGGTTTTTCGCCAATGGCGTTCGGCGACTGGGGCCGATACGCCAACCGGACGAACCTGTTGTCCCAATGCGGGCGTTTCCTGATCTCGAAGGAGGAGGGTGCGCGCATTCTCGACGAGATGACCTCAGCGGTCGGCGGCGGTTGATACGGCGTGGCTCGCCAGGCGGGCGTTACCGAGAGGGACAGTGAACTCATCCGCAGTGCCTTCGTCTACGAAGGTTTCGGGTACGATCTCAACGACCCTCGAATCAAAACGGACGATGCCGAAGAGTTGCCGACGGCGCGGATTGCCAAGTAGACCGCCGGGGGATGGGGCTGTGGACCCGTCGCGACCTTGTAGAGAGGCCTTGGACATTGTCCCCGTGTCGGTGACTGTCCGGCGCGAGATTCTTAAAACCGAGGCCTCCTACGGTGGCGTTGGAAACTCACCCGAAGCGATTGATGGTTGCACCGCGGGACGATGCAGATTGTCGGGCACGCAGGCGCGCCCGGGCATGTTCGCCTGGAGCTTCCCAAACCTTCGGAGGCGCTCAAAAGGATGTTTTGAAACGCGTTACAAGGCTCGCCAGGCTCTTCTTCACTGGCGAAGGCTGTTCAACGGGATCGTGATGTGCACCGACAAGCCCTGCTGATGCCATGTCGATGCGATGGCGCCGCCGCTTCGAACGATGGTTGTGTCTACCAATGCCGAGCCAAAACCCTTCTTCGCGGGAGCCGCCACCATCGGACCGCCGGTCTCGTCCCAGTTCACCGATAGGTTGTCGCCGTCCACCTGCCATCGAACGGCGACGGAGCCGGTCGCACGGCTCAGGGCGCCATATTTTGCCGCATTGGTCGCGAGTTCGTGAAATACAAGCGCCAGGTTGTTCGTTGCCTGGTCGCCTAAAGTCACCTCCGGGCCGATTGCGTCGCAATGCGCGTGGTCGTAGGGCAAAAGAACTTTTCCGATAAGCTCCGACAGCCCGACGCCGGGGGCACCGCCGTCTCCGAAAGAACGCCGCACTAGGGCATTTGCATTGGCCAGCGCGTGAACCCGGCCCGACAACCGTACGGCCATCTCCTCCTTGGTGGCCGAGGTGCGTGAAGGCCTTCGATGACGATGGCATGCCCCACCGCGCCGTGGCGAGCTCGCGGCCCTCGGCTCCGTTGCGCACGATCGGCGCCTGGTAGTCGGGAAACACGCCGGGCATCGGCGCCAGGTTGCCGACGTATCTGTTCACGACGCGGAACAGCGCGATGATGGCAGCCTGATTCGTAGTGATTGAGTACAGATTGCACATTCGCTTAGAGCCCTATCCTGGATCTTCGCCATCCTTGTGGGAGGCGATCCACACGCTCTGCGACGCCGACGGTCGCTTCACGTTATGCTTGGCGAGATATTCATCCGGCGTGTTAAGGGCGGTTTGGAGGGCAAAGAGCCGATGGTTTCCGTCCAGGGGACTCAAACCGCTGGCGATCGGAAATAGCACTGGCGGTCGCTCGAATTCGCCGCTGACGACAAGAATGCCCAACTGTCGTTGGAACCGGGCAGGGCTGTTGTCGCCGCCGAATCCGTTGTCCTCGCCTTCGACCAACGCCTTGTACAAGCTGTTCATCGTCTTGCGGGCGTCGATGGAAAGTTTTTCGAAACTGCAGTCGCGGGGTTCACGCTTCCAAGTCACGTCTTTCCACCATGAAATCGGGTGCGTGAGAAGCAACTCCCAGCGATGCCCGTCCGTCGGATCGGGTGGCGGCCATCCCATAGCTGGCTGATTGGCCAGTTTGAGCAGCCATTGTTCGATGACGTCGTCCGGCCATTCCGGAAAGTCCGACTTGATATCTTGGAGCGAAACCATTCAGGACGCACCTTATCCGAGAACGCATGGTGGCCGAACTACCGGCTCAAATTCCGCGCGGCTCGCGCCGCTTCGCTGTCGATCCTGATGTTAAACAACTCGGGGTTCGCCTGCAGTTCTTTGTGGAGGGTACCGTAGACGGCTTGGTAGATCTCCTGCAGCAGTTCGTTGGTCTCGATGAGCAGGGCCCCGAGGAGGGTAATGCCCTCGTCGAAGACCGTCTGGATGAGATGCACTGGCGGCTCGCCCTCTCGCATCGAGACGTCAAACGACTGCGTCGTCATGCGCATCATCTCTGTGTCCGAATGAGCCATGATCTTGTTCCGCATGTCCATGAGCCGGTCGTGCAGCGCCTGCCTGTCATTCGAAAGCTTGAGGCCCACCATTTTCATGGAAAGCGGCGCCGCCGCGCCTCTCGACTGGCTGAACGGCCGCGTGTAGGCGACAACGAGCGTTGTTTCGTAGCATCGAAAGCGGCGGAGCTCGATCTTGGAATAGGCCATGGTCTCTTCGCATTCGTACAGAAACTCGCAGGCGCTCAACGCCTGCTGCAGATCGTTCAACGAATAGAGCAGACGTTGCCTGCGGCGTTCCGCATGCAGGATGATCTTGTCTTGGTCCGGCGACTGAGGAGACATGATCTCGGATCTACCTTCTTGCAGGAAACCTATTGCTAATCCGAGGGACCGTACCGCGCCCGAAGAGCGAGTTGAAGCAGCGTCGCCGCCGGACGGCGTCCGGCTTTGGCGCATTTGCGGCAGCGCAGGCGGCTGGCAAGATCGTGTACGAAGGTGGTCGGTGGATGCTTGAGTGCTGCCAGGTCGACATCGTTGGGCGTCTTACACCGTGAACATTGGATTTCCAGCCACGGAAAGCCGCCGTTGATGGCCTGGTCGATCGTGGGTGACGGGTCGATCGGCTCCCCATCGCTCCACATCCGCTCATTCCAGCTTTCGCAAAGGAGTCGATCGGCCTGCTGCATCAGCGCTGCGGCTTTGCTGCGCATCTCCTCTGACTGCGCAGCCAGGATGCCGGTCATCGCGCGCGCCTTGCCAAGCTCCTTTGTCAGGGCCTTCCGGTGACTTCCCGAAAGCGGCGTGGGGTGGTGTTTCGGCGCCATTCGGACATCCAAGTGCGGACTAAATTGGGGTGCAAGGCTAGGTCACATCGAATGCCGGCCAGCACCCGTCTTCTTCAAGCCTGCCGGTCCGTTGCTGGCAGGTGTTGTCGAGCAGCCGCTGCGCGACGTCCTTCCAGACTGCGTTGCCGCCATACAATCGGACCGCATCGGCAGTCTGAATTTCCACGGTACGCTCGCAGCGCCGGCAGGAGACGCGCAACACGTGCCGCCGTATCTCCACAAGCCGTCGCTGCCGCATCGCGGCGCCGTCGGCCCGGGCGCGAGGGTCCTTGAGCAACGACTCCCAATAGGCGTCGGGGAGAGGCGCACCCGGAGCCGCAGCGGGGAGCGCCTGCCTTCGGGCAGATTCGGAGGCCAGCTTTTCCACCTTTTTTGGGTTCGGCATGCGCCAGCTTGCAGGTCGGTCAGTCATTCCAGATCGTAGGTCGGTCGGTCTTTCTAGACTAGAACATAACAGGAACGTCGCTGTCCAGCACGCTCAGGCTTGGCCGAGAAAAAATGATCCTGTTGGGAAGGCGAAGATGTCGGAACTAAGGGGCCCTGTTCGTCTTGAATCCGGCATCAGTATTTGGAGTTCCCCGCATGGCCCCCCGCGCGAACTGGAAAGGCTTCCTGCGCCTTTCGCTCGTCACCTGTCCCGTCGCGCTCTATCCGGCCACCTCGGAATCCGAAAAGGTCTCATTCAACCAGCTCAACCGGAAAACCGGCCACCGCATCAAGTACGCCAAGGTCGACGCCGACACCGGCGAGGAGGTCGCCAACGAGGACATCGTCAAGGGATACAAGGTCGACACGGACACCTACATCGAGGTGACGAAGGATGAACTCGAAAACGTTGCGCTTGAGTCGACGCGAACAATCGAGATCGACGAATTCGTCGACCGCAGCGAGATCGACCCAAGGTATCTGATCCGTCCCTACTATCTCGTGCCGGACGGAAAAGTCGGTCACGACGCCTTCGCGGTAATCCGCGAAACCATCCGCGAGATGAACAAGGTCGCGATCGGACGAGTGGTGCTGACCAACCGCGAGCACATCATCGCGCTCGATCCGCTTGACAAGGGTCTGATGGGAACGCTGCTCCGTTACCCCTACGAAGTCCGCTCCGAGAAGGAGTATTTCGACGAGATCCAGGACGTCAAAGTCACCAAGGACATGCTCGATCTCGCCAGGCACATCGTCAACCAGAAGGCGGGCCACTTCGAGCCGGACAGGTTCGAGGACCAGTATGAAACCGCTCTCGTCGATCTGATCAACGCCAAACGCGCCGGGAAGCCGATCACGGCGAAAGAGCGGCCCCGGGGCGAGAACGTGGTCGACCTAATGGATGCGCTGCGCAAGAGCATCGGCGCCGAGCCAGGCAAGGGTTCAAAGCCGGCAAAGAAGCCGCGCAAGGTCGCAAGCGGCCAGAAGGAAATGCTGATGCCGATCGCCGGGAAAAAGCCGAAGGAAGCTGCGGCGAAGAAGCCTGCTGCCAAACCGCAGCGGAAGTCGGCCTAGGATTCGTGAAGCATCCGGTGACGCGGGACGGTCGGTACTTCATCGGAGTTTGCGGGCTCTTGAGGTCGATGCCTCACATCGCGAAAGGTCGCGAAGGTGCCGGCGCCTTGAAGCGATCGAAGACGTCAAGCACCTCGTCGGCATGGAACAGACGGTTGCGACTGGAGTCGTCCGGTACGCTCAAGATACCCTCGTCCTGAAGCAAGCGGGCGGCTGTGCTGGCCGCGGCGAAACTGACGCCGAGATCCTTTTGCACCTCGCCCACGGTGAAGACGGGTTTCGCAATGGCATACGGATAGAGCCTGTGGACTACGCTGTTACTCCGGATCCGCGCGAAACGCCCCTTCCATTCCGTTTCGATCGCTTCAAGCCTGTCCAGGCGTACGATATTCGAATCGGCGGTCCGCCGCAGGAAGCTCAGCATCTGACGAACGTAGTTTGTTGGATTCCCTGAAATCCGGGCGTCCTTCAGAGTGTCGATATATAGCGACTTGTCATCGTGGACGGCCTCCCCGAAAAAAGCGCATGCCTTGTTGGTGAAGCCCTTGGCTCGCAGGACGATCGGCACCAGGAGTCGGCCTATGCGTCCGTTTCCGTCTGCGACCGGATGGATATGCTCAAACATCCAATGCGACAGCACCTGCCGGACGATTTCGCTCGTTCCGTCTTCGGAGGCGAGCGTGAAGGCACTCCAGTCTGACAGCGCGGCTTCTATTGAGGACGGTTTTGTGTAGCCGAACAAGGCGGACAGCGAATCCGGATCTCGGACGTAATTCGGAATCTTTTTGAACGTGCCGGCGCCCGCCGCCAGCATCTTGTTCGGATTGCCTTCGAAGAGTCGCTTATGAATTCGAAGGATCAGACCTTGGAGGTCGCCATGATCGAGTGTTTCGTCCAGCCCCGCGGCGGCCGCGGCGACGACCGCCGCATCATTACGATCCGGTGCCACGCGCAAGGCGCTTTCGTATTCCATCAGGTCTGTGAACGTGGTGGTGGATCCCTCCGCCCCGGAAGAGTGAACTGCATCCAGACGAGCGAAAAGGCGACCAACCGTCCCCATCTTGTCTAGAGCCGAGAGGCGGCGGTCGAACTCCCGCAACGAGGCAAGTGCTGGGTCCAATAGTCCAATAACGTCTTCCAGCCGGGGAAATGGGGGGACGCTCGGACGAAACAGCCGCCGACCCTCGTCATCATACTCGAAAGTGCCAGAAGTCATAACAGCCACCCCGCATATTATGACTTTTACATGCAAGTTGTAATAAGGCAAGTTCCTGTTACAAGTTCTAGGCCGCATCAGCTTCGCGGCTTATCGGACCCGCCGGTTAACACCCGGTGATCGGCCCGCCCGACGCAGTCAGATTTCAACACGAAAATCCGAATATCCCCTATTTTGAAGGTACGGCTGTCCCGCTGACGGGGGCGGCGGTGCGGGGAAGTGTGCCATGGCGAGAAAACTGAAGACCTACCAGACCTCGCTGGGCTTCTTCGACCTTGCGATCGCCGCCCCCTCGATGAAGGCGGCTCTGGAAGCGTGGGGTGCCGACAGCAATCTCTTCCACCAGGGCGCGGCCAAGGAGAGCGACGATCCGGACGTGATCGCTGCGACGATGGCGAAGCCGGGCATCGTTCTCAGGCGTCCCGTCGGCTCCGACGGATCCTTTGGCGAGCATGCCCACCTGCCCACCAATCTGGGAAACACCGACTCACCGAAGAAAGTTGCCCGCAAATCGCAAGACCGCCAACCGAAGAAGTCTCCCTCCCGGCCGGTCGACAAGTTGGCGGAGCGGAAGGCGGCACTCGCGTTTGAAAAGGAGCAGAAACGTCGCGAGCGTGAACGGGCCGAGGAGGAGGCCACCAGACAGAAGCAGCGTGATCGCCGGCAGCAGGCGGTCGACAAGGCACAGGCGGCGCTGGACAAGGCCGAGCGGGAACATACGGAGAAGGCCGAGGCGATCAACGCCGAGATCGAGGCGCTCGAGCAAAGATCGCGAGCTGAAGACGCCCGTTGGAATAGGGAGAAGGAGCAATTGGGCGCCGCGCTGCGGCGCGCACGGAGCTAGGGTTGCCTTGGAGCGCTAAGTACCGGTCCACGCAAGGCACGCACCTTCCAGGACTGCACAAACCGGCGATCTTCCGCAGGGAGATGCGGCAACTCTTGCCGCCGACAAGTCGCTCGACCAGGGTTCTCGTCGGATTAGAGGCCGCTGGAAAGGCTTCGAGCGGAAAGCGCGCCGAGTTGCTCTCCCGTGTGCCCGGGCGCGCCGTGGGGCTTGCCCGGCGGGCCAGGAGGGGAAATCGGTCCAGAGCGCCGCCTTCAAACGGTGGAAAGGTCCGTGGTTGCCTCCCATATCCCAAAGGCGTCGCGCAGTGGCGCCGCGTCCCGAAGGGACCAGCGCATATTTCTCATAGGGGCATGGTGTGAGCAGCGAGAGTGGGGAGCCGCGTGTCATTACGCTGACTGAGTTCGAAGCCTGTGCTCTCAACGAGCCCATTGCGCGCCTGAACCAGGTGAACATGCCGGCCATATCGATCGCCTATGCCGGCGCAGCCGCGGCTTCTCCATCTCCGTGCCAGGAAGTCTACGGCCTGCTCGCCAACATCTGCGGTATTCACCTCAGCCCCGGTGATCGCGGCAGGATATGGGGAGCCGGCGCCCAGCAAGGAGGCCGGCGGACCATGATTCCGAGCGACCTTCGAGGAAGCCAATCTGACGTCCTCGAAAAAATCCTGCCAGGCATCCGGCACCCGGCGCTGCGAGCCCGCATCGCGGACGTCGTTTGGACCAACGATCTTCGCAAGGCAGCCGTGGCGAGCATCGCCATCGGGGCCTACTGCGACTGCGTGGAAGGGCTGGCGAGCGGCGCGCTGAAGGCAGCATTTCCGGTCGACGGGCGAAACCTGATCGACGCGAAGGCGCCGGTGCTGCGTGCGTTGCAGATTGCGTCGGCGATCAAAGGGCGCAATGCGCCACTGCCCGAGCGCGTGACCAACTTGATGGCTGCTCTCTACCGCCAAGGCCTACAGGAGGCGCAGCCCGTAATCTTCAAAGGTATCGCGCAGATCAGCGTCGAGTACAGGCTCGTCGATCCAAAGCAGGCGGCGGTCGACCTCGAAGCCGTCGCCGGCGCAAAGCCGGATCTGTACGCCGACGCCATCCGGACGGCTCTCGACTATGCAAGCGATTTGTATCGTCGGGCAGGCGACAGTGGCAGCGAGGACCGTTGCCAACTGGCTGCTGTACGGCAGTTGCTCCGGATGCGTGACGGGTGCAGCCAGGCCAGCGCGAAGGCATCGTGGGTAATGGACGCGCTTCAACGGCTGCGTCGCATCCAGGGCGACGAAGCGTTGGCGCTCGAGACCGAGTTGGAAGTGGAATTGCGGCTTCTGCAACGGGCGTCCCTGCGTGAAATGGGCACGTTTTCGATGGACGTTCGGATGGACACCGAGCGCGATCGTATTCTGGGCCTTTTCGCGGAACTGGATTTCTCTGCGGCGCTGCAATCGTTTGCTCTATTGGAATCTTCGCCCAACACGGAGGATCTCAAAAGGCAAGCGACGGAGCGGGCCGAGCAGGAACCGCTGAGCGCGATGATGGGCGCGAAGCACCTGGACGACGAGGGAAGGACCATCGTGAACACGGCCGCCGCCGGATCCGGAGACCCGCCGGAAGACTGGTTCATCCGGATGATCGGGCAAGCGGAATCCTATCGTCGCGCGGTGCTTGTCGCCAACAGCATCGATCCGGTTCGGTTTCTGATCGGCAGGATGGTCGCCATCGAGGAGCGTCACTTCCGACCCATCGTGTTCCAATCACCGTTCGTGTCGCAGTTGCAGGCGCCGCTATACGCGCTGGGCTTCGCCCGGTTTTTTCAGGGCGATTTCGCCTCGGCGGCCTACATTCTGTTTCCTCAGTTGGAGGCGAGCTTCAGGCATGTGCTGAAGGCTCATGGGGTCGATCCAACGAAGCGGCGCGATGATGCCACCGAAGAAGATCGCAGCCTGGACGCGATTATCGGTAACCACCGCTCCGAACTGGTCGAGATACTGGGAGAGGCACTGCTGGACGAGTTGAACCGGATCTTCAACATCCAGCCGGGCCCCACGCTCCGGCATGACGTCGCTCATGGACAAATGTCGGCAGGCCAGTGCTACTCGGCGGACGTCATCTACGCCTGCTGGCTGCTGTACCGCATATGCTGCCTGTTCTTGCTGCCCAAATGGGAGGAATGGGTGCGCCCCGGCCTTGCGATCGAGGAGCCTGGACGGTGACCACGTAATCCGGACAGGCCAGACTAAGGCGGGCACTCCGGGCAGGTATCGCCGATCGAGTCCAGCACCTCCCGGACCTCCGCCGCCGCCGCGGCCGGAGAAACTCCCGGGGGCGGTTCAATGCGGGCAATGGAAAACGCCCGCTCGCGCGCATGCGGATCGGCGCAATCCCGCGCCCAGCCGTGTCTTCGCACTCGCGGATGGCATGGGCCTCGTTCAGTACCGCAATCGCCCAGCCGCGCAGCGAGCGGATCGCCGTCCGTTTTTCCGTCGTCGTCAGCATCGAAACTTTCCCTTAACACTGAACGAATCCTTGGGGCCCGCAATCGTTCCCGTGGCTGACACACGGCTGGGATTCCGAAATGCCCATCACGGTTTTCAGCGAGTTGCGTTGGCTTCGCAGGCGAGCATCGAGCCTTATCGATGCTCGCCTATGGTTGGCGGCGGACGCGCGAGGCAGAAACAGGTCCCGCCAACGCATTGAAGTCCAGTCGCGGAACCCGACCATGTGGGCTATCGTGAGGCATGGCAAAAAAGGCGGACGGCTTCGAATTGAAGTTCACCCACCGCGGTAGTTGGATGGTCCAGCGGATAGCCGCCGGGCGGGTCATCGATGTGATTCCCGTGGCCTGGGCGAGGGATTTCCGTATCGATACGGCCACCGGCCGCAAATTTCAGAAGGTGAACTACCAGGATGTGGGCGACATGGAGGCCCGGCTAAACAACCCGGCGCCCTTCGCCTTCGCGCTGGCCGAGGCCAAGGATTATGCCGTACACCCCCATTCTGTGAAGGTTTTTCAGGGCGTGTATGAAGGGGCGGTGACCGGTAGCGTGTTTTCCGATCGAAGCCTGGAAATCGAAGTTTTGCGACGGCTGAAGGCAGGCTGACCGATGGCGAAGCGGAACGAGCCATACCGGAACTGCATCGTCGAGAGCTACTATCCAGACGACACCTCGGGCCTCCATGGCCCGGTGCACATTCGTCCCATCGCCGGCCAGGCGTTTCCGACGCATCTTCACGTCGAATGCAACAAGGATCTCTCGAATCCCCGGCTCTACAAGGTCGGCACGCTCTTCAGGATCCGGGCCAAATTGACCGACCGCGAAGGTAGCGGTGATTTCCTCTATTCGTATTTCGGCTGGCCCGTGGATGTAGTGAGCCCCGACGAGGTCTAATGCAGAAGGTACTGGACCATGTGGATCGAATCGTTCGTCCTGCGTTGCGCGACTATCTCGCCGCCGAAAGGGCGTTGAACACCGCCCATGATACCAAGGACAATGCGGCGATCGACGCGGCGCGCAGCGACGCCATGCGCAAGGCGCGGTCCGCTGCGAACGAACTCCACCATCTGGCGGACTTCGTCCTCAACAATCCCCCGCCCGGCATGCCGTCATACCCCGACGTCGGGCCCCTCCGGCTGCACTTGAATCCGCACTGCGTCTTTCTCCGGACGACAACGTTGATCGACGATGTGCAACTGCTTAGAGCGGTCTCGGAGGCGTTAAAGCATTTCCACCTCGATCGGCCGGGTGCCATGATCCAGGACGCCAACTCGGTGATCATGTTCGGCAGCGGTTGGGGCCAGATGCGGTACGGCGAAGGCAAGTACGGCGGAGCCGAGCAGGTGCTAGTCGTCCGGAAGACCGGCGAAAAACGTGCGCTGTCGTCGATCCTGCAGAACGTATTTGACGCCTGGCTGAGCCTGCTCGGACAGCCGCTGTTGCCGATTGGTGACTACTCTCGGCCCTGACGGGCCGAGCTTCCGCTCTCGCGAGCGTCTTCTTCCTGCTTCCGGCCGGTAGTCCGGCTCGATTCACAGGCCATCCCCGGAAGTCCTCCGGTTGGGCTGATGCCTAGTTTGAGGATGTTCATCGCGGCGTTGACGTCGGCATCGAAGATGCTGCCGCAGTTGGTGTAGACGAAGCGGGACCGGCTGATGCGGCTCTTCGCATCAACGGAACCGCAAGCATTGCAACGCTGCGATGTTTCCGCCGGGTCGACGACGATGATCCGGGATCCGAACCAGGGCGCCTTGTATTCCAGCATGGTCCGGATCATCCGCGGCGACACGTCGAGAGGCAGTATGGACGATCTGGATCGCGAGATGAGATATTCCTCGCCGGAACAGGCTCAGCAGTAGCTGTTCGCCCTCTTGGAGATCCGCGCGCTGGTCGTCCGTGGGACAGCATCGACTATCGCCTTTGCGCAGTGTGCATTCCGGATGGGCAGAGCGGAATCGCGGAGGAGATTTTAACGACAGCACGCAATACGTTCGCCACCACCCTGGCCGAGCGCCCTTCGACCAGGAAACCGAGATCCATGGAGTGTCTGGCGAACACCGTCATGTTGGCGCTGCCGACATAAGCGAGTTCGCTGTCGGCTAGGGCGACCTTGGCGTGGAAGGTCTCGAAACCGCCATCCGCCTCGATCGTGTAGTCGTAAGCCTCGAAGCCGAGAGCCGCCAACCGTGCTCCGCCATCAACAACAACGCGAGTGGCATCGCCCGCCCGGCGGACGACCAATCTCTTGTTGCAAGCACGGGTCCTCGCAAAGAGGGTCTCGACGAACTGGAGGCCTTCATGATTCAGGAACGGCGTCATGATGGTGAAGGCGTCGACCGCTCTATCCGCAACTGTCTGCAGCGCGTCCTTCGTCGAAACGAGCGAAGCGTGGGCAAAGCCGGTTTGCGAGAGCGCCACCGCGATGGCGCTGGGCGGCGGCGGCATCGTGACGATCGCGGTCGCCGTTTCCCGGGATACGATTTGCGAGCGCATCGCGGCAGCGCCGTCCAGGAACGGGATGACGGCCGGGGGCAGGGAGCCCGGACCCATTCTCCATCCGGAGGCGATGGGCGTAAGCCATCCGCGGCGCACGAAGTCGGCTGCGACGCGCGCGAGAGTAGGGCGGGGCATGGACGGCAAACTGGAAGCATCGATTGTGCCGGCTGGTGAGCGGTCGGCCATCGCTGCGGCAAGCTGCGCGGCCATCGCGCAGTCGTCTCCAAGTTCGGCAACGAGAGAACGCGACAGCGAGCTTCCGATCGTCGCGTTCATGGCGCTGCGTCCGCTGCGGCTCTCGTTCGCCGGCGAGCGATTTCATAGTAGCCCGTGAGCTCCCTGCCTTCCATGTCCCACCGGGGAGAGCCGCGTCCGACGAGCACCGAACGCGACAGAAGCTCGTTGCGGGTAAGACAGGCCGTCTCGGGAATGAGCAGACAGTCGGGGCAGGCCCCGCCGCGGTGATTGCACACGCTCTCAGAGCCGCAACGCAGGCTTGCCGGGTCGACCATACGGTCGAGGACTTCGTTTCCGAAGGCGGAATCGCCTCTGTCGCGCCACATGGACGACAGATTGCCGAGATCCATCGTCATGCCGCGGCGATAGACCAGGAAGGCGAGATCGGGAACGAAGATGTGCTCTCCGAACGACCCCAGATCCAGACCGGACATCGAGGCCGAGATGCCGAGAAGATGGTGCGCCATGGTGTGCAGCAGCGTGTAGATATAGGGGTAGGCGAGCCGCGGAACGTTGCGCTCCCGGCGGTACTCGTCGAGAAACCGCGAGAACCGGACATCCTGGTCGTGGTGCATCCGGGAGAATTCCTCGATCAGGCGTCCACCGAGACGGACGCCGGCCTCGGCAGGCGCAGGCCGGATCCCGTTCGCCTCAAGCCATTCGAGCACGCACGTTTCGTCGAGGCGGACGTAAAAGCCCTCGTTGGACTGGACAAGACAGAGCACGGGATGAAGGGCCCGGTCCCCGACCGCGACCTTGTCGAACAGGCGCAGCCGGACCGGCATCTCGGCCGTACCGGCCTTGTCCCGCGTAACGGTAGGCAGCGAACTGGTGCGGGTGTAGGCAAAGGTATATTCGCAGACGCGCACGTCGCGGACGAGACGCATTTCCGCGATTCCCAGCAGATCTCTGCGGATGCGCACTTGCGCAAGCAGCCGCGCGCGTTCCTGGGGCTGCAGATCGTCCGGAAACAGGAATTCGTCGAGGATCGTCAGATCGACGGAGACGTCCTTGCCGTCCGGCATCTGCCTTCCGTGAAGGCGCTCCTCCGTGAGGGTCTTGTGTTCGAGGGCCATTCGCACCGGGTCGAACCGACGGACGTAATCGGTTCGTTCGCGGCACGCGCGGTCTATCCCATCCACGGCCTGATGATGTCCGGCGAACACGGTCGCATTCCACTCGGCCTCGGTTCGAGCGGTCACGGCGCGTTGCGCGGCGATCAGTTCCGGCTCGACGCCCGTCATCCCTTCGAGCTGCGGGATGAAGTCGCGTATCCGCCGGTAGTTGTCCCACTGGGTCGACTGTCCGGCGGCCTGCAGGAGCCTTTCTTTTTCCGCATCGTCCATGTGCGTGGGCGGATAGCCGTATTCGCTCGACAGAAAAGCGCTCAACGGCGCCGTATGTGCCGATCCCAGCAACTGGATGTAATGCTCCTGGTCGAACACCAGCAGTCTGTCACCGTGGACGTAGTAGACCGCGGAGGCACGGGCGGAGATCGGCTCCATGTTGATTTCGGCCGGCAACGCCTGGTTCTGGGCAAGCAGGGGGCCGAGCTCTTCGAGGGTCGTGAGATCCCTTTGCTGCATCTGTCTCGGCAGCCTGCAAGTGACGCACTGGAACTCCCAGTTGCCCAACCGGCCCGGCGGACGATGGAGATAGAACCGATCCGATCCGCAGGACGTGCAGCGGTTCAAGTCCCGCACCGAGCCGTCGTGCCAAGATCTGTAGTTCGGCGTGATCGCCTCGACGTTTCCTGACCAGTGTGCGAACACGACGTCCAACTGCTGCCAGTCGTTTTCGCAACCTTCCGGGCCCGATGGACACGCATGCCTGAAGCGCGCCGCCTCCTCGGCAAGGCGTTCGACCCGGTCGCTGTACCTGTGCAACTTGCAGCGCGTGCAGACGAACGAGAGCGGGAAGGGTACGTACCCGACGTGGTCGGGAACCTGGAAGGCGAGATCGCCGAGGCGGACGCGCACGGTGTCGTCGCTTATCACCCGTCCGTCCACCGCCAAGTTCAGCGGAACGATGTGTCTGAGGTTGGTACCGCGGGTCGCCCTCTGCGCCCATGCCTCGAAGTATTCCTGGATCTGCTCGGAGATCATCCGCTGGGTATTGGCCCGCAACTCGTCGCCGGCGATCCTGTTGCCGGGACTCGGTAGCGCGAAGCACGCTCCGGAGCCGCCTTCGAAGGTGAAGAGGCTGTGGGGGGCGTAGGCCGTCGCAAGTTGGCCCCGCGACCGCTGCATCGTGGGCGGATGGGAATTACTCATGAATTTGTTCCGGTATCGGCACCGACGTCGAGTTCGCTGCCGGAGCCTCGTCTGGCATTTACGCCGCGGTTGCGGATCATGACCACGGCATTGACCAATTGTTCGTCGGTGATCACCTTGTTCGTTTGCGAGCGCCGGCTTCCTTCGATACGTCCCTGGGCGTCGACGTCCCGCAGGCTTGTCATCGGCCGTACCAGACCGGTGTTGGTCGCCTTCCAGAAGTCGTTCAGGCCTCCGGTGTAGTTCTTGCTGTCGAGCACCTGCCGGATGCGTTCCACTTCGGAACGAGCCAGGTCTCCATAATATTCCGGATTGGTCGGCGAGCCGGTCGCGGCTCCTATGCCGATGGCGGCGCAGACGAAGCGGACGCAATCGTCGAAGTCCGGTCGGGAACGCAGCAGTCTTGCCGCGGCCTCCACGGTGGATGGCAGCGAAACCGAGCCTTTCTGATCGTCCGGGGCGGCCATGAAGCGCTCGTTGTGCCGCACGCCGGCGAGCCAGGTCTGCAATATGGACGGAATCGTCCGGCCAATGGCGCGATCCGCCCATCGTTCGACGGCGGGCGGAGAGATCATGCGTTCCAGCAATCGATGGAAGGACTCATGGACCTCGACGATGAACCGGTCCCGTCGGGTCTGCGGCGTCGGGATCAGCAGGGAAAAACCCACGTGGGTACGGCCGACGCGCGACGACGCCTGGATGTATTCGGCGATGTCGGACGGCATTCCGGCGAACGCCATCGCGTTGAAGAACTCGACGTCGACGCCATGGGAGATTGCCGACGTCGCCACGATTCCGCGCAGCGCCGACGAAATGTCGTCGGACATCGGGTCGAACCTCTCTTCGGCGCGACGGATGACGGACTGGATGCCGGAAATGTCGACGCCCCCGGAAATGAGCTCCATGGAGAAGTCGGCGAGGGCGTATTCGTCGCCCATGGCGGAGTGGATCTCCCGGACTTCCGTTTCCAACGCCGAGAGGATCTGGTCGCCGCCCTTCTTGTTCGTCACGTAGGTGAGCTCGATCCGATGCAAATCGACCAATTCCGCGAGCCGGTCATATCTTCCGTCGGCGGCCGCCCGTCCGAGCGCCGCGATCCGGCGATCCGACCATGGAGCCGTCGACACGCAGGCGATCATCTCGTTCGCGGCCCGGGCCCGCCGGGCAGGGTCGGTTGCGCTCAGGTCGCGCTGCCATCTGGTTATCGTGGCCGCATGCGCCGCCAGAACGGACAGCGTGGTGACCGTATGGAGCCGGCCGTTGGTCATGAGGCTCGCGTACACACGTCCCCATGGGGCCGCCCGTTCCAGCCCGCGGGGCGTCGTGCCGGATTCTGCACGTACTGCCGCCGCAGCGCCGTCCGGCGCGAATGTCGCCATCCGGGTGTAGAAACCTTCGTGAAGGGCCGGCCCCGGATGGGGAAATTGCACGACTTTCCGCTGATAGAGCGCTCGCGTGTGCTTGGCGACGTCTACGGCCGTCGCCGTCGCCCCGATGACGTGGGGCAATCGGGGTCGGCCCGGGGCCGACGGGACCTGAACGACACGATCCTTCAGCATCGGCGCCAGGCGGGTCAACCACTCAAACAGGGCGGTCTCGAAGATGCCGCCGAACGTGCCGAGGCTCTCTTCGAGCAGGTGCATCTCGTCCTGGACGATGAGGCTCGGGAACGGATCGAAAAAAACCTCATCGCCCGACCGGAACGATGGTGCCACCCGTCGAAAGCCTGCCGGCGTTTCGTTGGGTTGTTGGCCGCCGATCATGTGCAGGAGACCAAGGGGACCGTCCTGCACATGGCGGGCCATGCCGAACATGCCTGCAACGCGGTCGATCGTGTTGACGTTCTGACCGAGGAGCGCGAGCTTGTCGATCGTGCCCAGCAAAACGGCCGGTGCCGACCGGTAGATATCGGTGTCGACCAGGAGAAAAGGAAGCGGTTCGCGCCCTTGAGGTCCCGTCGTCTCAATGTTCCACTCGCATCGGCCGTTGAAGCAGACGATGCCCAGTCGGTTGTGGCGCTGCGGATAGAGGCGAAGCCCGGTGTCCTCGGACGAATTGCAAAAGGGGCATCTCCGAAGCTTGTTCCAAGCTTCGTTGGCGATGACGTATTCGCGTGCCGCTGTTTCCTGCCCGTCGACGACCGGGATGCACTTCATTTCGTCCGATAGCGTCCCGGACCTCTTCTCCGTGGCGTTTGGCGTATTGCCGCTCCCGACCCAGAACCCGATTTCGAAGACGGCACCGCCGACGTTCTCGCGTCTTCGGACCATTTCCGCCTGCGCCAGCAGACGCGCAAGGCGTTGCGCCTGCTGCACGGTGAGAAGGCGCAGCGGATAGTGCATCATGGCCGTTACGCCACGGGACTTGCCGCGAAGCCGATCAAGGAAGAGCGCGAAGACGAGTACGCCGAAGAAGGCCTCTGTCTTGCCGCCGCCGGTTGCCATGTAGAGGAGGCTTGCGGCGTCCTCGTCGAACGCCGCATCGAACTCGCCCGCGAAGTCGGGAACGCGCGAAGCGAGGGTGGGCACGTGGGCCAGCACGAATGCGAGCTGGAAAAGACGCCACCCCGGTGGTTGATCCCGCGATGGCGGGTTCGCTCTTGAGAAGGTCCGATTCAGCAGCAGCCATGCTCGATAAGGTATCGCAGCCGCCGAAGTGGGATCGTCTTTCGAGGCTTGCTGGGATCGCGCGAGGAGGCGGATGCCCTTCCTGATGCGATCCGATTCGCGGCGCCATGCATGGAGGTCGTCTTCGAAGCGGGTTCGCTGCGCGGCTTCATCCGCGTCGCTCCCTTGCTCTCCGGGTTGGGTGATGACGGTGGTGCGCGCGACGCGCTCGATCCAGCTATTCATCTCCGTTGAAAGGGCTTCGAGCGTTCCGACTTGGGCGTCCGCCGACGACAGCGCGTCGTACTGCGTCATAACCGCGGCGATCTCGGTAGCTTGGGTCCGCGGGAGCACGTAGCGTGGCATCCAGGTGGTCCGGAGGCGCCTATCGGCGCCGTGAATCCCGAGGTCGTCGACGCCGCCGTTCACCCCGATCGCGGGCATGGTCATGAATCCGGCGAGATGATAGCTGCGCCGGACGCGTTCCAGACGCATGGGACCGAGAGCGTCGGCGGGGATGTCGAGCGACAGCGAGACGCCATAGAGTCCGAATTCCTGGGTAGGATCGTTCTCTTGAAGGTTCTCGATGGCGATGCGCACCGAGAACGCGCCGTTCACGATCGGGTCGGCCAGGGCCTGTGCGAGAATCTGAACGTCGAAGTCCGGAACAAGATTGTTGTCGACAACCGGACGTGCCCGTACGCCGGCGAGGAAGCGGTCCCAATCCTCCCTGGACCAGAACGCTTCCGAAGGAGGATGCACGTTCCGCCATGCATTCTGCACTCCGTCGGACGAGCGCAGCCAGGTTCGATATGCCTCCCCGATAGCGTTTTTGAGCACCTGCTTGTAGGCAAGCGAAGCTACGGTCCAGGCATCGGGATCGCAGGGCAGGGGTAACTGGAACGGCGCGATCTCGACCGGCAGCCTGATCCATTTGAGTGGAACGTCATAGCGCTGCGAGACGGCACTCGGGATCCGCAGTCTTTCGTTGCCTGCGGGCGCCTGTTGGACGGTCCCGTCGCCCCGCGGTGCGTCGTCGATTTCTGGGTCATCGCCGACAGCAGGAACGTCGGCTCCTCGCGGTATCACGACTCCCATCGCGAGATGCACTTCGCGGGATATCTGGGCGCGAATACGGAAACGTTCGCTGGCGGTCGTGCCTTGTGGAATTTCCGCCTGCACCCTTTGCCGGATGGCGTCCCTGATCTGCGTTCTGGCCCCCGGGCTGAAGCCGGGCTGGGGTATCAGCCAGCCGTTGCGCGCAAAGAGTTCCTCCGTCGTAGGCAACGCACGCACGTATACATTGAACGCCGGTCGTACGACTAGAGTGCCGGTCGCGCCTGGGAGGATGCGGAAGTCAAGTCCGTGAGAAGCGATCCGGATATCGCTGGATTCGTCGTCGCCGTCCTCGTCCAGCCTGGGCAGGATGAAGCCGCTGGCGAGCTTTCTTGCCGGTCGTTCGTTGAAGACCAGTCTGCCGAAGTCGCCATCGCCGCTGACGACGACCCGCACACGCTCGAGCACCGCGTCGCAAACGGCCTCCTTAAGCTCCTGGCGCTCGTCCCACGACATTCCGGTCAGGGCATTCGGCTCGGCCATTCTAGTCCCCGACCCTTACAGTGTTCACGTCCTCGACTACATCGACGGATTCCATGACCTGCTGCCAGAGGCCCTGCATCGTCTTCCAGATGCCGGCCGATTCCGGGTCCAGGACGAACTGAACGACGCGCTGGTTGAACAGATGTCCCTCCTGAGCCCGATACGACCGGGCAGGGAGCACTGCGAACTTCCAGTAGATGGAAGCAAGGCTCTCCTCGACTTCCACCGCCTTCATGAAAAGGCAAAAGCGCGGCCAGTCGCGCGCGGCCCCCGGAGCCCGGCTTCCCTCGAGCGAAGGGCGAGCAATGTCGGCGGTCATCCAGCGCGTTATGTTGTGAATCTCGTCTCCGGTCGAACGATCGATCTCGCGCATCCGGACGAGAACGTTCCGTCCCTTCTCCGCCAGCGAGCTACCCGGTATTTTGGACCGGATGTCGGCGACATGCGCGTGGTAGGTCGCAAGCTGCATCTGGCTCTTTCGCGAGCCCGCGATCGCGAGCCGCAGCGGCTCGCGGATAGTCGCGTCCAGGACGAGAATCCGCTGACCGGCCTGCACTTCTCGCGCCTGAATCCTCTCAAACGGCCGTAGCTCACCCGGTGACATCAACAGGATTTCGCCGCCCGGGCGGTAGTCCAGCCGAAGACCGCTATGCATTGTCAGTTGGATCACGTCACCGCGGTAGGCCTCATCCGACTGCGTGAGGTCGACCTCCCGTTCCTTGATCACGCTGGTTACGCTGAATTCGGCTTCGGCCTGATCGAGGGCCTCGTCCGCTCCACCGCGCTTCAGGGCGGCGATGAGCGACTTTGCACGGCCCGCAAAGGCCGAGAATGCGTCGATCGTCTCGATCGAGGAAAGTTCGGCCGAAAGCAATGCGCTGCCGGCGGTGTCACCAAGGAGATAAGCCGTCTTAAGGGCGCTCCTCGTCGTGAGGAGCGCGTGGATTGCCTCCGGAGTAGGGCCCACGACGATCAGCCGCTCGGGACGATCAGATGTCAGGTGCGATGCCAAGCCACGATGGTCGACGACCGAGCAGCGATAGTTGATCGCGCGATCGGATGCCAGGAACACTTCTCCGACGCGACGGTCCGGAAGCGAGACGGTCGTTCTCGGCGAATCCATGTCCGACGTCGCAAGCAATTCGACTAGCTTGGCGGCCACAGGCGTGTCCTGTTCCCAGCCCGAAACCTTGGCCTCGATTTTTTGAACGGCAAGCCTGACGTCGTTCGCAAAAACGGGATGGAGTTCGCCGGTTGCGATCAAGTCGGAAAGGACCATCTTCGGGCGGAACATTGCCCGCAGGGCCGCATCGAATTCCTCGTCCTCATCGTAGATGATATCCGCGATGTCCCGGGCTTCCGTGAGGCCGAGCGGAAGCGAGGCGCAGCGGCGGACGAAGGCGAGCGTGCGGGATACGGCTTCGGCAGCGCGAGAGGCACCCTCGTCGCGCATCCGACGACCCAAAACAACGAGTTCCTTCCGGATCGGCGCGAGCGAGGCGTCCTTGATGTCGGCTTGAAACGAGATAGGCGGTACTTCCGTCGGCACGTTCGGCGCGGCTCCTAGCAGGGTCGGGTGCTCGAGGTAGATGCCGAGTTGCTGCGCCTTTACCTTCGGGCGGCGAGTTTCCGCATGCCTCTTCAACAGACGGAAGGCGCGCCGATGGACGAACGACTCCTCAGCGACGACGATGACACCCGGCCGCCGGCCCGCGATCGAATCCAAGGCGTCCAAAAGGGCCTCGAATCTTTTTTCCCAGTCGTCCTGGATCTCGGAACGACCTATGCGGGTCAGATCAGCGACAACCAGATCGAGACCTTGTTGCTCAATGCGAGGACATCCGAGATGTCGGGTCAAACCTTCAGGGCTATGTGCAGCCGGCAGTCCCAACAGGATGAAGGGTGCGCGCGTCGGGTCCCCTACCGCGCCCACATGTTCGACCAGACCGGCATTGGGTTCGCCCATCGATGTGTATTTTCGTACACGGCGCAGTATTTGTTCCGGAGCCGCTTGGTAAGCATGTGCGCCCCTCTGTCGGGTCGGAGAAAACACCGAAGTGGTTTCCAGAAGCGTAGGGCTTCGGATCACGATGGACTTGACGTTGCCGATTGTAGCCGAACTGGCGTGGCTCCTGACCAGGTCCCTGAGCCGCATCTCCAGCATGCACAGCGACTGATGGGCGAGCGAACTCGACTGCCACTCCGCTTTCGTTACGTCGTTGTAAGCGGCAAGGGATGCGCGAGCGATGTCGTCCGGATTGACCAGAATGGATCTCGCGGCGCGCAACGCTCCCTCGCGCCAAGGCCAGTAGCCGACGGTTGCATGCGCAAGACGGCCCGATGCGCGCGCTTCCCGGAGAAAGATGCAGGACGCGACGAACGCGCCTCCGGGCTTGGATGGCCACGAAATGATGGCTCTGGCGGCCGCATCCTTGACGCTCGCGAAAGCAGTCTCGATGAGCGGCCCTCCGGCGTCGACCGACAACCAGTTGGTAGGATCCGCCGTCGTGGCGTACCTGACGCCCGTGGGCGTCGAGACGCCAGGCCGTAAAAGGTGGTCCGGGGGCGCCGATGCCCGGGTCGCCTGCAGGAGCACGCGGATACGTTCGGTCTGGGCTCGCGACTGCTCCTGCCTGGCGAGCGGAGCCAGACCTCGCTCGGAGCGCCCGAACTTGTCGTTTTTGTTCCCGGGCTTCATGCCGCCCTGCGGGTCGAAGCAGCGCGTCCGGACATCGTGTACGCGAGTTCGACTGCGGCCTCGAAGTCATCCGTCCTCTTGAGGGCGCTCCGCAGATGCCGGGGCGTCGGCAGCGGGAGATTCCGTAGCGCAGCAATGGAAATGCTCGACGTTCCCCCGACGCGCCGGAAGCGCTTGTCGACCGCGTCGCTGTTCAGCAGCATACTTAGAAGGGAAAGGTTCGCGCGCCGGCAGGGAATGAGCGCGATCGTGTGATTTTCGCCGACGTATCCCTTGTATTTTTGCACGACCTTCCGCGGAACCACCGCGGCAATAAGACGTCGGGCCTGCCTGCTGTTGGTGGTGCGCTGCAGGAGGACGGACGGCTTTCGGATAACTCCAGAATGGATTTTTTCGAAGAGGACGAAGTCGACACCGCGACCGTCCTTGCTCCGCGGCAGGCAGGGCCTTCCCGGTTTGATGTTCGTGCCCCAAAAAAGCGGGAAGGCATTGCCGGACTTTTTCCCGCTCTGCAGACGATCCGGCTCGCGATTCCACACGAAATAGCCGGCCTTTGGATCGACACCGTAATCCGAGAGACGCCCGAGGCAGCTTTCGAACGCGCTGTCGTCCCCAGGCAGGATCCAGGGAGCCGTCGGAAGATCGTTGCCTGTCGTTACGACGCCGTTTTCCGCGAACTTCCAGTTCCGGTCGAGACGCCCGACCTTCGGGGCAAAAGTCTTGGTGACGGCGCGCGAGCTACCCTTCACACGGAAGATCGATACGCAGGCGTCCTGCTGAACGTCGTGAAAGACGTCCTTCCGTTCCAGCACGTCGATGCGCAGGACGTCCGCCCGACTTCGAATGTGCTCGCGCAGCCTTCCGAAGAGGGCGCCGGAAATGAAGCTCGACGGAGTGACGGTCGCAACCAAACCGCCGGGTTTCGTCATCCGGAAGGCGAGGTCCATGAAGAGCGCATAGCGGTTCACGTGTCCCGGCGCGGAAAATGCGCTCCATTCGGCGGGAATTTCGTTGCCCAGGCCCAGGATCCGACCATATGGAGGATTCACGAAAACCGCGTCGTATTCGGCGACCTTACAGCCGGCCAGCGAGTCGCCAATCCGGATCAGCCTTCTCTTCGCCGCGCTGCGGGAAGCACTTAGACGGTCACGAACCAGCGCTTCACCCAATATCGCGAGATGAGGATCAATTTCGATCCCGGATATTCTAGCCCTGATGTCTTTGGGCTCGCACCCAAGCTCCGTCATGCGACCCGCGAGGCTCGAAACGAAAGCGGCGCCTCCGGCAGCCGGGTCGATGACATTGGCCTTTCTGAGATCCAGATCGGCTTTCTCCGCCTGGCCGATGAGGTGACGAACAATCGCCGGCGGAGTGAAATAAGTCGCCTTCTCGCGCCTCACTGCTGCGCTCATCAACAGCGTGTAAAAAGTGCTGATCCAATAGTGACGGTCGTCGACGTCGAGCTTGTTTAGCTCGATGCGCAGGCTCGCGGTTGGCCGGCCGAACCTGGGGGTTTGGTCGCTGCGTTCCAAGAGAGACAGTGCAAGCGCCAGCCGGGTGCGTGACTGCAACCGATCGATCGTAGTGAAGCTGTTTTCGACATCGGAAATGGTAGCTCGAATGAGCGTCCGAAGTCTTTCGGGCGCCGCATCGCGCGCCATAAGATGGGCAACTTCCGCAATCATCAGTCCTCCCCAGCCGATGCCAAATTAGGCACAACAGCTTAAACAAGCAAAGGTTTTAGGAATGGTGCACTGCACGTAGACGGCCGACGGCCTTCGGTCGAAGCCGCCGGCCATCGCGGATTGATCCTTTGGTCCAGCCGAAAGCATCCTCCTGCGTCGCATCGGGGTAGGCCTGAATTTGTGGGCGTTTTGGATCATCATCCCTTCAGAATGGGAGGCTGTTTTAGCAAGACGCAAGGCTGCAGATGCCGAAACATGGGGAGAGCTAGGTGAAACGCGCGAAGCGGCTGCGACAACCACAACAGCCGATCGTTGGTTGCGCTCTCTCAGGCCCCCTTGAACCACTTGGCGACATCCGGCAGCGTGGGGGCAAGCGGGTCACCGCGTTCGCCGTCGAAGGCGACCTCGACGCCATCAAGAGCAACACTTCGAGATCGAATGGCCGCCAAAAGGCGGGAGGATGCCATCCTTTCCCGAGATCGACCGAGCGGCTTGGTTCGATCTACCGGTCGCGCACGTAAGATACTCAAAAGCCAGCGGACGCTTCTCGATCGGCTCGTTGACCCTCTCGCACACCGCAAGCCCGGCCCTTTAGGGCCGGGTCAAGGTGCGCCCTGATACCCGTCGGGGCTGTCCAACACAAGATTTTGCAAACCGGGGCCTCTGACGGTGAGCGTCGGAACTCACCCGAAGCGGATCGATGGCGCTGCACCGCTTGGGAAGTACGCAGATCGTCGGGTGCGCAGGCGCGCCCGGGCATGTCCGACTATCCTTCGGCCAAAGCACCCACAATGCTGCCCAGGACCGCCAGTGCATCCACCGTGCCGTCGTCCTCGCCCTTTTCGAAGTCCGCGCCGTTTTGGGCCATCGTATTCGTTACATGAGCCAGGCAGAGGACCTTGCAGCCCGTCGCCGCGGCGAAGGCGTACAGAGCTGCAGCCTCCATTTCGACCGCGAGAATGCCCTTGTCGGCTGCGGCCTGGATCGCTTCGCTGGTTTCGCGGAAAGGAGCGTCGGTGGTCCAGGTCGAACCGCTGATGGTTCTGGGACCGTTTCGCTTTACAGCGACCACCGCTGCGGCGAGCAACTGCGGACATGCGCTCGCATACTCCGATGGCGGAGCATAGTGGTAGCTTGTGCCTTCGTCACGCAGCGCGCGGTCGATGATGATGAAGTATGGAGGAGAGCCGGAGGCGACGATCTGTCCAGACGACGTCAAGCTGATCAGCAGGCCACATCCGCTGGCGAAAAGCTCTTCAGCCACCAAAACGGCGAAAGCAGCGCCGACTGCTCGACCGACGATGCCGACTTCCCTTCCGGCGAGGCAGAAGACATCGAGTTCGGTGTGATAGCATGGCCATCCTTTGAACGGCTTGGCGCGCCCGGTCCGGCGAAGATGGCGGACCAGATCGCCGTCCGGATCCAGCAGGCAAACGGAGGGAACGTCAGCCTCCTTGATGTTCTTCTGCCGTCGTGCTTCCCGCATTAACGCCGCGGGCACGAAAACCGAAGGCGCGGACGGGTTCTTGTTGTCGAGAATGGGAGGTAGGGCCATCTATGTTTTGCACCGTAATTCGAAAGGAAGGAACCGTTGTGAACAATACCGACCGCCAGGCTCATTGGCAGAACGTATACGCGACGAAGGCCGAGAAGGAAGTGAGCTGGTTTCAGGAGAATCCGGCCCCGTCGCTAGATCTCATCGCCGCCACCGGCATCTCGACCGACGCAGCCATCATTGACGTCGGGGGCGGTGCTTCACGGCTGGTTGACAGTCTGCTCGAGCAGGGTTTCTGCCGGGTAGCAATACTCGACCTTTCCGCAAAAGCTCTTGAGGAAACAAAAAAGCGGCTCGGCCGGCGCGGAGACGGGGTCGACTGGATCGTCACGGACGTCACCACCTGGGAGCCTTCGAGCACGTATGACCTCTGGCACGATCGCGCCGCCTTTCACTTTTTGACGGAGCCAACCGACCGCGATGCGTACGTCGGTAGCCTGAAGAAGGCCGTCCGTCCCGGTGGTCATGTGATCATCGCGACTTTCGCTCCGGACGGCCCCGAAAGGTGCAGCGGGTTGCCGATCGTGCGCTACGATCCGGATGAGCTTGCCTCGACGCTCGGACCAGCCTTCAAACTGGTAGATTCTAAACGGCATGATCACATGACTCCGGGCGGCAATACGCAGCGTTTCCAGTTCAGCCGATTTCTGCGAAGTTGACTTCAGGACGGCTTGTTCCCACCCAGAGCCTTCTGAAGCGCAGGAAAACCGCCGGCGACGTGAGCTACGTTCGTGAAGCCCATGTCCTTCAAGGCCTTGGCGCCCAACGCGGAGCGCGCGCCCGAACCGCAGTACAGCACCAGTTTTTTGCCGGGGCCGAGCTTCTGATTGTGAGAAGGGCTCCGGGTATCGACCTGAAATTCGAGAAGTCCGCGCGGCACGTGCACCGCACCTGGGAGAGAACCCTTTTCCACTTCGGAGGACTCCCGTAGATCGACAATGACGACGTTTTCGTCGTCCATGAGCTTGATCGCTTCCTCGGCCGTAAGCGTCTCGATCTGTCCGTTGGCATCGATCACAAGTTGGTTAGCGGTTTTCATAACGAGTCCTTTCATGGTGTGACGTTTGGAGGTGCGATCAATCGGCCCAAGGAGCGGGCTCAAGCGCGTCGAGCGGAATCTTCAGGAAACGCTTGCCGTTTTCTTCCAGTTCCGGCAATCGCCCGCCTTGGATGTTGACCTGAAGCGAGTGCAGGATGAGCTTGGGCATCGGAAGTTCGCGGTCCCGGGCCTCGCGCAGCGCTATGAACTCTTCCTCGGTCTTCGCCTTCGTCAAGTGGATGTTCTCGACGCGTTGCCGTTCGACGGTGCTTTCCCAAAGGGGTTTCTTGCGTCCCCCGGGACAGTAGTCATGGCCCGTGAACAATCGAGTGTCGTCGGGAAGAGCCATGATCCTCTGAATGCTGGACCACAGCGCGCGTGCGCTGCCGCCCGGGAAGTCCGCGCGGGCGGTACCGCCGTCTGGCATGAAGATCGTATCGTGGATGAATGCCGCATCTCCGACGAGATAGGCGATCGAAGCCAACGTGTGGCCCGGCGTCAGCAGGACATCCACGTCAAGGTTGCCAATTCTAAACCGTTCGCCGTCGGAGAAGAGCTTGTCCCATTGCGAGCCGTCAATTGCGAACGTGTCGTCGTAATTATAAATTCGCTTCCACAGCTTCTGCACTTCGACGACCTTCTCGCCGATCGCGGTCGGCACGCCGGTCTTATCCTTGAGATAGCCCGCCGCCGAGAAGTGATCGGCGTGCGGATGCGTGTCCAGGATCCAGGTCAACCTGTAACCCTCGCGCTCGATGTGGGCCAGCAGGGCGTCCGCCGAAGTCGTCGCCGTCGCGCCGGAATTCGGATCGAAATCGAGGACGGGGTCGATAATGGCGCATTCCCGCGTTTCCGGATCGGCCACGACGTACTGGACGCTCGACGTGCGTTTCTCGAAGAAACCGGTCACGACGGGACGGCCGCGGCCGTAGGTGGATTTCTCGTTCATCATTTCGTTTTTTCCTTTCATGGCGCCGGCGATGGTTGCCAGAAGCCCTTGGCTACGACGTAGACGCCAACCAGGATGACCAAGCTCGCGAAGACCAACGTAAGCGCCCGCTTCCGGGCGCCTAAAATCTTCCCGATCCGGACGCCGGCTACGCCTCCGACGAGACCGCCGAAAACGAACAGGCCGGCCATGGGCCAGTCGATGAGGCCTGAGACCGCGTAGCTCCCGGCCGTCGCCGCGCCGAATGCGCTCACGGCGAACAGCGACGACCCGATGGCGTTCGATAACGGCATCCCGGTCGCCAGCATCAGACCCGGCACGATCAGAAAGCCGCCACCGATCCCGAAGAACCCCGAGAATAATCCGACGGTGAATCCTACGCCGATGAGAAGCGGAGCGAGCTTGCCGGCGGACTCCGTCGTCAATCTGACGTCGGGATCGCCTTCCGAGGACCGGGGCCGCAACATGAGCAGACCGACGAGGATCATCACCAGTCCGAACAACGCAAGAAGCCTCTGACCGTCAACCGCCTTGGCCGCCGTCGAACCGCCGAAGGCGCCGACGACGCCGGCCGCCGCGAAGACGGCGGCGCAACCCCATTTGACGGTTCCGTTTTTCCAATGCGACAGCAGGTTTCCAGCCGCACTCGCCGCGACGGCGACCGCGCTGGTGCCGATGGCCACATGCGGGGACCTAACGCCGACCACGTAGACCAGCAGAGGAACTGCGAGGATCGAGCCGCCGCCGCCCACCAAGCCGAGCACGATGCCGACGACACCTCCCGAAATGAGAGTGAGCATGCTGGTGACGATATCCGGCATCACACACCGACCTCGCGCGAAGAAGATCCAGCTTTGGCGGACCGAAGCGCGGCGAAAAGACCCATGCCCGCGAGCATGGCGACGACGAACGCCGATCCTTGCCAGAGACCGAACGGCAGCATGACCACTGCGGGGCCCGGGCACAGTCCCACCAGGCCCCAACCAATTCCGAAGAGGGCGGCGCCTCCGATCAGGCGCGCATCGAAATCCCGTCGATTCGGTATCTCAAGCCTGTCGCCGAGGACAGGGATGCCCCGGCTGTTCGCCACGGCATATCCGATAGCGGATGCGGCGGTGGCGCCGACCATCACGAAAGCGAGGCTCGGGTCCCATGACCCGGTGACGTCCAGAAATGCCAGCACCTTCGCAGGATTAACCATCTGCGAGACGATGAGCCCGAGGCCGAAGAGGAGTCCGGCGGCGAATGCGGAGAGGGCCAACATCTCTATTGTCCGATCAGGTGACGGGTGATGAGCACCGTAACGACGGCGGTGATCATGAAGACGCCGGTCGCGAGCACCGATCTCGGAGATCCGCGCGACAGGCCGCATACGCCATGGCCGCTGGTGCATCCCGATCCGAGCCGCGTGCCGAAGCCGACGAGTAAACCTGCGGCCATGATCATCCCCACTGCGGCGTCGAAAATGACCGGCGGCAGAGGACCGAAAAGGACGCTATAGAGCAGGGGCGCCAGCAACACGCCGGCCACGAAGGCCGCCCGCCATGAGACCTCTCGGAGGTCGCGTTGAAACAGGCCCGCCACGATTCCGCTAATGCCCGCGATTCTTCCGTTGAGGTTCAATAGGAGCGACGCGGAAGCACCGATCATCAATCCGCCCGCGAGGGCCGATCCTGGGGTGAACTCGGTCATCGGAGCGTTCCCCGTGGCTTACGGGCTTTGCGCGCGGTGCGGCAGAACAGGTCGTGAATCGTCGTGAAAAGCTTTTCGATGCGGGGGTCGGCGATGCGGTACCAAACCGTCTGGCCTTCCTTGCGGAACGTGACGATGCCCTCGTCGCGCATCTTCGAAAGATGTTGGGACAATGCCGACTGGCTTATGCCGACGGCGTCGACAAGAGCGCCCACCGTCGCTTCGCCGTATTCCACCAGCTTGCAGAGGATCATGAGGCGCCGCTCGTTGGCGAGCGCGCTCAGTATCCCCGCGACTTCCGTGGCGTTCTTCTGGAAGTCAGCGAATTTCTTGGCATCGGGAACCATCGGGCTTCGTCCTCATTAGTAAATTCTAAATTAGGTAATGCTTATATGATTGGCAAGCGTGAAACGAGAAGGCATCACGGAGTGGTGATTTGCCAGTCGCGCTCCGGCTAGAGAAGAAAGCGGCAATGCACCCGAATCCTGCCCATGCCATTGGAACCGCGCCTCGGCAGACGAGCTTGTCTCGTTTCCTGCTGGCCGTGCTCTGCGTGGTGGGACTATGTGCAGTATTCCTGCAGCCAGCGTATGCACGCGGACTCCCGAAGGTGGACCAGGCCGCGATCGCGAAGAACCTTGCGATCAAAGGCGGCAAGCCGTGCCAGCGCATGCATCCGGGTGCCGTGGGCACTTCGTGCAGCGCGGGCGCCATGGTCGGACTCGAAGCGACGAGTTCCGTCGTTGTCGAACCTCAGTCCTCCTCTGCCGCAGAAGCTCCCTTCGCCGACATGACGCTCCTGGTGCAGTGGCTCGGCGCTCTCCAGTTCAGGCCTCCCCGGGTCGCCGCATAACGTCGGCAGCTTCGCGCTGACGGCCGTATTGCGTCCATAGATCCCTGGAGAACAATCATGATATCGCCGTTAGCCGCACTTCGTGCGGCGGCGCATCCGTTGCTGCGCGCGTTGTGCTCGGCCGGATTGACCGTACTGCTGGCCGCCTGCAACCAGGCGACGCTTCGGCAGGCGGCCTTCGCGCCTTCCCTACCACCACAATACGCCGCGCTTTCGGACAGCGCCGTCCGTGTCCCGGCGGTCGAAGCCGAGACCATCGACCCGAAATTCGTCAAGCAGCGCGTGCGGTATGCCGCGAGGTATCCTGCCGGCACCGTCGTCGTCGATCCCTATGCCAAATTTCTGTACCTGGTGCAGGAAGGCGGCTTCGCTCTCCGCTACGGCGTGGGCGTGGGACGCGAGGGGTTCGGATGGACCGGAACGGCGGACATCCGCCGCAAGGCGCAGTGGCCGACCTGGACACCGCCTTCCGCCATGGTGGCCCGTCAGCCGGAGCTCAAGCAGTACCGGCAGGGCATGGCCGCGGGTATTGCCAACCCGCTGGGAGCGCGAGCTCTTTATCTGTACCAGGGCGGCAAGGATACGCTCTACCGCATCCACGGCACCAATGAGCCGGATAGCATCGGTAAAAACGTGTCCAGCGGATGCATCCGGCTGTTGAATCAGGACGTGATCGATCTTTTCAACCGCGTGCCCGTCGGATCCAAGGTCGTCGTTCTCTCCGAGGCAGAATCGCGTTCGACCTCGTCGGTCGCAGCCGGGACGTCGATCACGGCGGAGGTGCGCTGATATGAGGAGGAACATCATACTGCGCACCGTCGCCGGCTTCGCTGTCGGCGTCTTCGCTGTATCCGCCGCGTTAGGCCAGACCTTCACGCCTGCGGCAGCAAAGAAGCCGGATATCAAGGCCGACCTCACGGTGGGCGGTTCGACGGCGGCGGCCCCAGACGAGACATGGTTGGGAGTCCACCTCAATCTCGGGCCTGGTTGGAAAACTTACTGGAAATCGCCGGGCGACGCGGGCCTGCCGACCGAGTTCGACTGGTCCGGTTCGTCAAATCTGGCCGACGCGGAAGTGCAGTGGCCTGCGCCATCCCGGCTGTCCATCCTAGGATTTGAGACGGTCGGATACACGCACGAAGTGCTCTTTCCGGTGAGGCTCAAGGTCCGCGATCCGCACGTCGAGGCTCGCATCCGCCTCAAGCTCGTGGTGTACGCCTGCAGCGCCATCTGCGTCCGGGAAGAGCGCATGCTCGACGCCACGATCCGGCCGGGTGCGGGAGGCCCATCCCAGGGGGCCATCGACGCCTGGCGTTCGAAGGTGCCTGGGCCCACGTCTGACGTGCTCTCCGTCCTTTCGATCGAGCGTTCCTCGACGGGACCCGCGTCGCTGCGGATCGAGGTCTCCTCAAATAAGCCTCTTCTCGCACCCGACGCATTCATCGAGAGCGATCCCCCGCTGAGCGGAGACAAGCCGGTCGTGACGTTCGATCACGGCAACCGCGCGACGCTCACCGTCGACCTGCCCGGCGAGACCGCGAACAGCATCCGCAACCGGACAGTGAAGGCCACGGTGGTCTCCGGCGGCGAGAGCATGCTGGCGCTTTCACCAGCCGTACGGGCCGGAGAGAGCGGGAGTTTGCCGGCGTCCGTCGATCCCCGGCCGGCCTCCGCGCCGTCAACTCTACTCGCACTCATCGGCATCGCGCTCGCCGGCGGTTTCATCCTGAACCTGATGCCGTGCGTATTTCCGGTGCTCTCGCTGAAGCTTCTATCCTTCGTTCACGGCAGCACGGCCGATAAGAGACAGGTGCGCAGGGGGTTCTCGGCAACGGCGGCCGGCATCCTCCTGTCGTTCCTTGCTCTCGCGGGCGTGCTGGCAAGCATGAAGGCGGCAGGCGCGAGCGTCGGCTGGGGCATTCAATTCCAACAGCCGGTGTTCCTGGCGGGAATGGCGATCGTCCTGTCGCTGTTCGCCGCCAGCCAGTTCGAACTCCTTCATCTCAATGCGCCAACCGCGCTGCTGACGAAAGTGAGCGGGATCATCGCGGGCGGGACGTCCACGACGTCGCATTTTTTCAGCGGTTTCGTGGCGACCCTCCTCGCAACGCCGTGCTCGGCTCCTCTTGTCGGAACGGCCGTAGGCTTCGCGTCGTCGCAAGGGACTGGCGAGATTTTGGTCATCTTCGCATCCCTCGGCATCGGCATGGCGTCGCCATATCTGATCGTTGCCGCTTTTCCTGGCTTAGCGAAGTTCATCCCAAGACCGGGGCCATGGCTGGCGCGTGTCAAACGGGTTTTCGGAATCGCGCTGCTGGCGACGGCCGGCTGGCTACTGATGGTACTCGGCGAGGTCGCAGGCACGACGCTGGCTCTCTCGGTCGGCGCCGCGTTGGCCTCGGCACTCGCCGTCCTCGGCTTGGCGAAGGGGGCACCACCCAGGATGGTCGCGGGGGCGGGCGCGGCGATCGCGGTCCTCATTGCAGCTCTTGCTGCTTTCACACCGGACCATCGATCGCCCGCCCAGCAGATTCCCTGGCGCACGTTTTCGGCCCAGGAACTGCAGTTGCTTGTCGCTGCAGGTCGCACGGTGTTCGTGGATGTCACCGCAGACTGGTGCATCACCTGCAAGATCAACAAGGTTCTTGTGATCAACGGGCAGGAGATCGCGGGGCGGCTCTCCTCGGACGTGGTGCCCCTGCGCGCCGACTGGACCAAACCGGATCCGGAGATCGCGCGGTTTCTTAACAAGTACGGCCGCTACGGAATTCCCTTCAACATCGTCTTCGGCCCTGCGGCTCCTGACGGCATCGCGCTTTCCGAAATCCTTTCCACATCGTCCGTGTCGGCTGCGTTCAATGACGCGGCGGCACGTTCCAAATAGAGGTCACACCATGAAGAAAATGATCATCGCCGTCGCCATCGCAACCAGCGTCGCCTTCGGAAGCTTCGTCGGTCTTTCAACCTTCGCCCAGGGGCAGAGCGCCGATTCCTTCAGGGAGAGCGTCCTGCGCGATCCCGACGTTCCGTCGATGGGCAATCCCCAGGGAGACATCACCATTGTCGAGTATTTCGACTATCAGTGCCCGTACTGCAAGAAAGTCGCTCCGGAGCTGATCAGAATCGCCAAGGAGGATGGAAAGCTGCGCATCGTGATGAAGGATTGGCCGATCTTCGGCGCAGCCTCGCAATATGCCGCGAAGATGGTCCTCGCGGCCAAATATCAGAACAAGTACCATGAAGCGCATTCTGCCCTCATCGGAGCGACCACGAAGCTAAGCGAGCAGATCGTCAAGGACCTGCTCTCAAAAGCTGGCGTCGACGTCGACCAAGCCGTGAAGGACATGGCGACATACCAACCTGCCATCGAGGCGCTGTTGGCCCGCAACAATGAACAGGCTGAGGCCTTCGGCTTTCAGGGCACTCCCGCCTTCATCGTCGGTACGTTCCGTGTACCTGGCGTGCTCGATGCGGCTGGGTTCAAGCAGGCCATCGCGGACGCGCGGGCTGCGGCACGCAAGCAGAAATAGACGCGGTGAGACGCCGCCTCAAGGCGGCGGGTCTCATTCTGGTGCGGCAGCGGCCAGCGACCGCTCGGTTTCGGTCGTGCCGGACCCGGTCCTCGCAGCCGCCGTGGGGAACTGGTTCGACACACGGCCGAAATAGGCTGGTTGTGCACGCGCGAAAAGTGGTACACAGTGGTGGCCACAAAGTCTTTGCTGGCCATTCAGAAAAGCCCGTTTTCATTGACTTTCTTGAGCGCTCGCGCGCCTTGGCTGGGATTCCCTCCCTCTCCGCCATTGGCCGCCGATACTACGCTAGAGCCCGATATGTTGAGAGTGGCGGCGGCAGCTTACGACCCCGTTTCTGCCATTGGTCGCACAAGAACGAGCTTTATGGTCCAGCAAGGCTGCCTGGCTCGTCTTTGGCGCCCAACCCCCTGAAGATGAGCGCTATTATCCTCGCCGCCTGCGCATCCCTTCCCGGATGGGATGGGATTTGCCAAAGGACTCCAAGAAGCATCAAGACATCGTCGGCATTTGCACCACGATCAATCGCACCCGCGGCCTCACATGCAGCGATGAGTGAACGCACCGCCAACACCATTTGCTGATAGGTCTTGCGTTTATCATCCTCGGAAGTGGCCCCTTGCAGAAGCCTAACTACTCCGCGCTTCATTGCGCTGGAATCGGCCACCTGGGCGCACCACAGACGGAATGCCTCAAGCGGAGGATGCTCCTGCAAAAGGGTGGATGCGAGAACCGCAACGGCGCTGATCTCCTTGCGATAAATGGCCAGGGCCAGCGCTTCCCGCGTCGGAAAGTGGCGATAGAGTGTGCCTTGCCCAACTCCGGCTGCCTTGCTGATAGCGCTGAGCGGCGTTTCGGGATCGGCGGTCAGGGCCTTTCGTGCCACCTCAAGTATGCGGTCACGGTTGGCGCGGGCGTCTGCTCGCAACCCGTCCTCTTCTGCAGCCATATCGCCCCTTGACTAAACGGACAATTGTCCGTTACTTATCGCTAAGCGGACACTTGTCCGAATATAGCGAATGTGGAGACGGACATGCAATATGCCAAGCTCGGCCGGACGGGCCTCGATATTTCGCCTATCGCTATTGGCTGTATGGGGTTCGGGGACCCATCACGAGGCTACCCTTCCTGGTCACGCGACGAGGAAGCAAGCCGACGCCTCCTTCGCCACGCACTCGAGGCGGGCATCAATTTCTTCGACACCGCCAATCTGTATTCAAACGGTTCCAGCGAGGAGATCCTCGGGCGGTCACTGAAGGACTTCGCGCACCGCGAAAACGTTGTGATCGCCACCAAGCTCAGCGCCCCGATGCGCGACGGGCCCAATAGTATTGGGCTATCGCGCAAGGCGATCATGACCGAAGTCGATATGAGCCTCGGGCGCCTGGGCACCGACTATATCGACCTCTACCAAATCCATCGTCGTGACAGGACCACCCCCTGGGAAGAAACGCTCGAGGCCCTGAGCGATGTCGTCAAGGCCGGCAAGGTCCGGTACCTCGGTGCATCATCCATGATGGCTTGGGAGTTCGGCAAAGCGCTACACCTGCAGAAATCCAACGGCTGGGCCCGCTTCGTGTCGATGCAGGATACCTACAATCTTCTCGACCGCGAAGAAGAGCGCGAGATGCATGCGCTTTGCATCGATGAAGGGGTGCAGACCATTGTCTATAGCCCTCTCAACCGTGGTCGGCTGGCCCGACCGTGGGGAGCGATCACGGCAAGGGCGGAAACCGAAGCGGTCTACAATCTGGGTGCAGCCACTGCCGGCAGCGACAAGCTGATTGTCGATGCGGTGGGGGCCATTGCGGAAGAACGGGGCGTCGGCCGCTCAATGATTGCGCTGGCCTGGTTGCGTCGCAATCCAGCGGTGGCGGCTCCGATCGTCGGTGCGCTGAAAGCAGAACATATCGACGACGCTGTGGCCTCCCTATCGATCAGCCTCACCGACGACGAGGCAGCTAGGCTGGAGGCACCCTATACGCCGCGGCCCGACCGTCAGGGAGTGTCAGACCCGGCCATGCTGCGTCGCGCAGCCGAAGCAGCCACGGGACACAGCGTCAGCCGTCTCCCAGTCCGTGAACTGAGCAAGGTGACATGAACCTTGCTCGTTCTGGCGACTGACATGTCATCTTCGAGGGCTGGTGTGCTTTCTGCATTTCACCTCCTGAAGCTGCCTGTCCGCTGTCACCCCAATTGCTTCCATCCGCTCGCGCCTCAATCTTGGAGGGCTATGGCGTAGGCGTAGTTCTCCGTTTCTTCGGCTTCGGCCCGCCATACCCGTCGCCCTAGGGCTTCGCGTCGCAGGCCATCCGGAGACTCGCACCGTGTGGCGTGTGGTATGTCTATTTTCCCAAACCGAGTAGCAATGACATCCATGTCGGCTCGACGATGTGCGGCGTCGCGTCGAGAATCGTTTGGCTGGGATCGATGCCGGCAAGAACTTCATTTCATAGGAGATGCTGAATGAATACCGGCGCGCCGGCTGAACAGCCGCACGGGGACGGGTTTGCCATTTTGCTCTATCTCGGTGCTTTCGTCACCGGTGCGATCGTGATGGGTTTCGAAATGCTGGGATCGCGCTATCTCGCCCCGTCGTTTGGCGCCGGCATCTATACCTGGGCTGCCCTGATCTCGACGGTGCTGGCGGCGCTCTGCGCCGGCTACTTTGTCGGAGGGTATGCCGCCGACCGTTATCCGTCCCCGGCCGTGCTCGGCGCCACCGTGGCCGTCGGCTCGGTTTATTTGCTGCTGTTGCCAGCATTTTCCGATTCCGTGCTGCAATTTTTTGCCTGGCAGATCGACGACATCAAGTGGGGGAGCCTCGCCGCCGCGACGGCGATCATGCTGTTCCCGGTGACGTTTCTCGGGATGTATTCTCCCTTCGCGATCCGCCTGTTGATGCATTCGAAGCAGAGCGCCGGCATGGTGTCCGGAACGGTCTATGGCATCTCCACGGCCGGCAGCATCCTTGGCACACTCGCGACCACGTTCTTCCTGATCCCGCTGATCGGAACGCGAGCCATCACGATTGCGCTCGGCATTGTGGGATTGTTCGTTGCAGCGCTGCTGATCGTTTCTTCGAGGTGGCGACGGCCGGTGCGGCTTGGCGTCCTGGTGGCGTTGCTCGCGTTGCAGGCGGCCATGCTTCCGCCGGCGCGCGCCGAAGAAACGTTCGATCCGCAGATTCGCGCCAATATGCTGGCGCGCAAGGACGGCCAGATCGCGCATCTAGAGACCGTCTACAACGACATCTTCGTGACCAAGGCCGCGAATGTCCTCACCTTGAGCTTCCAGTGGAAGGGCTGGCATTTCGACGAGTCGCAGGTGAATCTTGCCGACCCCGACGATCTGCCGCTGCTCTATCAACGCACCATGACGGTCGCCGCGATCTTTCCGCCGGCGATCAAGCGCGTGCTGGTGCTCGGCCTCGGCGCCGGTTCCATTCCGGTCTATCTGCAGCGTATTCTCCCCGATGCAATGATCGACTCCGTCGAACTCGATCCCGGCGTGATCGACGTTTCCAAGAAATATTTCGGACTGCGCGAAACCAAAACATTCCGTCTCATCGAAAGTGACGCCCGTGTGTTTCTGAACCGGCATGCCGAGCCGTATGACATCATCTTTGTCGACGCCTTCACCGGCAGCTACATTCCGTTTCATCTGATGACGAAGGAGTTTTATGAGCTGGTGCGCAGCCGCCTTGCGCCTCATGGCGTGGCGGCATTCAATTTCATTCCCGAGGAAGGTCTTTTCGACAGCAATATTCGCACGGCGAAGCTGGCCTTCGAAAACCTCGATTTCTTCACCTCGGACAACCGGAAAAACGTGATCGTGCTTGGGCGGCTCGAGTCATTGTCGGAAGCCGAGGCGCTGCAAAAAGCGCAGGCCGCTCAGGCGCGCTACAAGTTTCGTTTCGATGTGTCGCAGATGGTCGCCGAAAAACGCATTCCGATGCCGAAAGCGCTGGGGGGTGCGGTGCTGACCGACGATTTCTCGCCCGCCGACGTCCTGGCGGCAAGCGGCCGGAAGTACCGGCGCGAGAAGTAGCGCGATGGCGCGCCGGTATTCGTGCAGCTTACGCCGAACCGCGATTCCGCAGCCGGTGCCGTTCCGCGAACGCGACATACCAGTCGAGACAGCCAGGATTGGCCATCGCGTCCCGGTTGATGACCTTTTCGATGTCGTGGCCGAGCAGCAGCTTCTTGATCGGCAATTCCTGTTTCTTGCCGGACAGCGTTCGCGGGATTTCGGGTACGGCGATGATCTCGTTCGGCAGAAACCGGCGTGATAGTCCGGCCTCGATCGCGGCATTGATCCGCGCCTGCATCGCGCCGTCGAGCGCCACCCCATCGCGCAGCACCACGAACAGCGGCATGTAGCTTTCGCGGCCGAGATATTCGAGGTCGACGACCATCGAGTCCAATATTTCCGGCAACGCCTCGATCGCCGAATAAAGTTCGCTGGTTCCCATCCGCAGGCCGTGCCGGTTGATGGTCGCGTCGCTGCGGCCGTAGATCACACAGAATCCGTCGGCGTGGATCTTGAGCCAGTCGCCATGACGCCAGACCGGGCCGCGGCCGGAGCCGTCGAAATTGTCCGGATAGGTTTCGAAATAGCTGGCGCGGTAGCGCTGGCCGCCGTCGTCGTTCCAGAATCGCAGTGGCATCGAGGGCAGCGGTTCGGTGCAGACGAGTTCGCCGACTTCCTCGATCACGGCGCGACCACGCTCGTCGAAGGCCTCGACCGCGGCGCCAAGCAGGCGGCATTGCATCAGCCCCGGGGTCTGCGGCAGTTCGCGGGTCGCGCCGATGAACGCGCCGGCGAAGTCCGTCCCGCCGGACATGTTGGCCCACCACATTTCGGCATGAACAGGATTGTGGTTGACCTCGGCAAGCCTGGCGAAGCGCGCGTTGAACCATTGCTGGGTGTCGGCAGAGAGCGGCGATCCCGTCGAGCCGAGCGCGCGCAGTTTTGTGAGGTCACCGGCATCGGCGAGATCGATGTCAGCCTTGGTGCAACTGGCAAAGAAGGCCGCACCCGCGCCGAAGAACGTTGCCCTGGTTTTCGCGACAAAGCGCCACAGCGTCGACCAGTCCGGATTTTCCTTCGAGCCGCCCGGGCTGCCGTCAAAGATGCAGCAGGTCGTTCCGTTCAGGAGGCCTGCGACCTGGCAATTCCACATGATCCAGCCGGTCGAACTGTACCAATGGTAGCGCTCGCCCAATGAAGCCGGCTGATAGCTGCAGCCGATGTCGTTGTGCAGCACGTTCAGCGGCAGCGCCACGATGATGACGCCACCATGGCCGTGCACGATCGGCTTGGGCAGGCCGGTGGTGCCGCTCGAATAGACGATCCAGAGCGGATGATCGAACGACAGCCAGGCCGGTTCGAAGGCGTCGATCTCCGCCCCGGCCGCCGACAGGATGGTTGCGAGCCGGGTGTCAGGGCTTGCGGAGGACTCGGGCGCATCGCTGTGGATGATGCAATGCTCCACGGTCGGCAACGACCGGCGCAATTCCTCGACCACCTGACGCCGGTCGTGCCGCCGGCCCGCATAGGTCACGCCGTCGCATGCGATCAGCATTTTCGGCTCGATCTGCTTGAAGCGGTCGATCACGGCGGGGGCTGCCATATCGGGGGCGCAGACGCTCCAGATGGCGCCAATGCTCGCGCTGGCGAGAAAGGCGATGATCGTCTCGGGAATGTTCGGCAGATAGGCGGCGACGCGATCGCCGGAGTGGACGCCCTGTGCCGTCAAGTGAATCGCCAGGGCTGCGACTTTCCGGCGCAGTTCCGGCCAGCTGGTTTCCGTCAGGATGCCGTCCTCGCCGCAACTGACGATCGCCGGCATGCCGGCGGCATCTGCCGCTGCGACATGGCGCAGCACCTGACGCGCATAGTTCACGGTGGCGCCGGGGAACCAGACCGCATCAGGCATCTTGCGTTGCGCCAGCACGGCGCGGTGCGGCGTCGGCGATTGCAGCTCGAAATAATCCCAGATGCTCTGCCAGAAGGCGTCGATGTCGCGAACCGACCATTGCCGCAGTTCTTCATAGCCCGGGAAGTTCAACCCGCGTTGATCCCGGAGCCAGTGGCGATAGCGCGCCATTTGCGAATTGCTTGAAACGGTCATGATGCGTTCTGCTCGTCCCTGTCCTGGTGCGGGCATCTTTTAACATACCGGAATCGCAATTCCATGTTGCAACCATAGCTGCGTGCGCGAACTCACATTCGATCATTGATATCTGCGGCAAGCTACAGGACGTCGGCGTTGGTCCCCCCGCTGCCGGGGGACTTCGCGCGGGATGCAGTTGTAGCTCAGTCCGGGAGAGCGCCTGCCTTTTGATGCAGGAGGTCGGTGGTTCGAGCCCACCCAACTGAACCATCCTTCAAGAGGGTTAATTGGTTTCCGTCGCGGCGCGTCCCGAAGGGACATCGACTGTAATAGTATTCGGATTCGAGAGTGCATATACCCTGTGTCCGATCAGCAGTCCGTTGATCGGCCCGCCGCGAATCGTTGCTGGCCGGAAGACAGTCGAGAGATGAATGGCTCGTCACCCGCATTAGCCATCCCCGGGCTAGGCAGTGTCGAGCGCCGTGTGATATCGTGAGCTTGATGAACGCGAACCGGAATATCTGGCAGTTAATTTGTGCGGCGATCGTCTTGATCGCCGTTCAATTTGCGCCGGCTTCGGCCCGCGCCCATGCCGATCAGGCCCATCGCCATGTTCACGTTCATCATACCGGACTGCATGGCATGATGGTCGCCGATGCGCCGATGGCGCATTCCGTTGCCAAGGTTGCCCTTGCCGGGGCGGCTATTGCGAAGACCATCGCCTCCATCCCGCACAAGGCGTTGCTGACCGCGGGTCAAGCGCCTGGCTCCGCGCCGATCGATTCCGACGGATGTGTGAACGGTTGTTGCGGGGCCGGCATGGGCTGCTGCGGCGGCGCCGCGCTGATTTCATCGACGCACTGCCTGCATCCCGCGGTTCATTCGCACCGTCTTGATTTTGTCGGTGCCGTGCTTGCGTCGGGAATAGAACCCGCAAGCCTGCGTAAACCCCCTCGACCGATCGCCTGAGCAACGATATCGCGGCGGCGCGTCAAGCCTGCCGCGTGAGCGAACACGCTTCTTCTCAGGTGAGTCATTCAGATGTCTTTTTCTTCCCGTGCTGCGCGGTGCGTGGCTGTTGTATTCATGCTGCTTAACGCAGGCCCGGTTCTGGCGCATGAAGGTCACGATCATGATGCGCCCGCGCCGGCGCCGATTTCCAGTCTTGCGCCACGCGCCGAAGCGGCCTCGGATGCGCATGAACTGGTCGCGATTGCCCGCGACGGCGTGCTCGCGATTTATCTCGACCGGTTCGCCACCAACGAGCCGATCGACGGGGCGGACATCGAAATCGAAACCCCCACCGGGCCGCAAAAGGCCGAAGCCAGGCCGGGCGAGCCCTATCGCCTCAGTGCGCCCTGGTCCGCCAAGCCGGGCGCCTATGACCTGATCTTCACCGTCGCAAAAGACGACGGTGTCGACGTGCTGCCGGCCCGCCTCGTGATTCCCGATATTCCCAGCAGCAACGCCGGATCGGCATCGTGGTTCTCAACCTCCGCCATCGCCGGAGAGGTTGGCTACCACTTCAACCACGACGGCCCGGTATTGTTCTTTGCCATCCTCGCCGGGCTTGCTGCCGGCATCGGCGTTACGGCGCTGATACGGCGGCGGCGCAGGGCGGCGATGGTCGTTGCCGTCGCTGTCGGCGCGTCCGTGCTGTTCAACGATCCATCCCGTTCCCATGAAGGCCACGATCAAGCCGCTCCCGCTGCGCCAACGCGGCCGGTTCGCGATCTCGCGCAGCGTCTGCCGGACGGCGGCGTCTTCGTGCCAAAGAGCACGCAACGTATTCTCGCGCTGCGCACCGTGATGACCGAATCCGGCGCCCACCCGCGCGCCATCGAACTGCCGGGCCGTATCATCCCGGATCCGAACGCCAGTGGCTTCGTGCAGGCCTCGGTGGGCGGCCGCCTCTCGGCGCCGCCGGGTGGATTTCCGAGGTTGGGAACGCCGGTCAAGAAAGGCGACGTGCTCGCTTATGTCGAGCCGCCGCTGCAGGCCATCGACCTGTCGGACATGCGCCAGCGTCAGGGCGAACTCGACCAGCAAATCTCCATCGTGGAGCGTCGGCTTGCGCGCTATGAAACGCTGGTGCCGAGCGGCGCCGTCGCCCGCACCCAGCTCGAAGACACCAAGCTGGAGCTTCAGGGATTGAAAGATCGCCGCGGATCGCTCGACCGGGCGCGCCGCGAGCCCGAAGCGTTGACCGCTCCGGTCGACGGTGTCATCGCCGAAGGCACCCCGGTGGCCGGACAGATCGCCCAATCCAATGCGGTGATTTTCCATATCGTCGACCCGAACCGCCTGTGGGTCGAAGCCCGCAGCTTCGAACCGCTGACCGGCGTTCGCAGCGCGAGCGCGAATGTCGGGACCGATCGCATCGTCACGCTTGCCTACCAGGGCTCCGGCTTTGCGGACCGCAACCAATCCATTCCGGTTCAGTTCGCGATTCAGGGCGATCTTTCCGGCCTTCGCGCCGGACAGTTCGTCACGGTTCTTGCCACGACCAACGAGGAAAAAGTCGGCCTTGCGGTGCCGCGCGCCAGCCTGGTGCGCAACGCCAACGGCCAGGAGGTCGTCTACGAACACGTCGCGGCCGAGCGCTTCGAACAGCGTCCGGTGCGGGTGGAGGCGCTCGACGGTGACCGCGTCCTGATCGCCACCGGTCTTGCCGGGGGCAGGCGCCTCGTCGTGCAGGGCGCCGAATTGCTCGATCAAGTGCGCTGAGGAGCCGGACCGATGTTTCGCTTTCTCGTCACGCAGTCGCTGCGCAACAGCCTGCTGGTCATGGCGGCTGCGCTGGTGCTGGTCCTGCTCGGCGTCTTCAGCGCCAGCCGGCTGCCGGTCGACGTGTTTCCCGACCTGAACAAGCCGACGGTCACGATCATGACCGAGTCGGACGGGCTCGCGCCCCCCGAAGTCGAACAGCTCGTCAGTTTCCCGATCGAAACCCAGATGAACGGCGTTCCCGGCGTGACGCGGGTCCGCTCGGTCTCCGGAATCGGCCTATCGATCGTCTATGTCGAGTTCGATTGGGGCACCGATATCTATCGCAACCGGCAACTGATCGCCGAACGCCTCAACCTGATCCGGACCCAGTTGCCATCAAACACCGTGCCGCAATTGGGGCCGATCAACTCCATCATGGGCCAGGTGCTGCTGGTTGCGATGACCAGCGACCGGGCTTCGGCGATGGAGGTCCGCGAGACCGCGGACTTCGTGGTGCGGCCGCGGCTGCTGACGATACCCGGCGTCGCGCAGGTGATTCCCATGGGCGGCGAGGTCCGGCAATACCGGATCGCGCCCAATCCCCCGGCGCTGCGCAGCCTCGGCGTCACCTATGAACAGGTCGAACTGGCCCTGAATCAGTTCGGCGTGAATACCGGCGGTGGATTTACCGATCAGCATGCCCGCGAATATTTGATCCGCAACATCGGGCGCACCACCAATCTGGACGACCTTCGCAGCGTGGTGGTGGCGCAGGTCAATGGCGGGCCGGTCTATCTGAAGCAGGTGGCGACCGTCGAGTTCGCGCCCAAGGTCAAGCGTGGCGACGCCGGCTACATGGGCAAACCGGCCGTGGTGGTTTCGGTCGAGAAGCAGCCCAACGTCGATACGATCCGGCTGACGCGTGAAATCGAGCAAGCCCTGGCGGAAATCACCGCCTCGCTGCCGTCGGGCATAAAGGCCGATCAGATCATTTTCCGGCAGGCCAATTTCATCGAAACCTCGATCGGCAATGTCGAGCGCGTACTGCTCGAGGCCGGCGCGGTGGTCGCGATCGTGCTGTTTCTGTTCCTGATGAACTGGCGGACCACGGCGATCTCGCTGGCCGCGATCCCGGTGTCGATCCTGACGACCGCGGTCGTGTTCTATTTCGCCGGCCTGTCCATCAACACGATGACCCTTGGCGGCATCGCCATCGCCACCGGCGAACTGGTCGATGACGCCGTCGTCGACGTCGAGAACATCTTCCGGCGCTTGCGCGAAAACCGGGCTCTGGAGCATCCGCGCTCCGCATTCGATGTCGTCGTATCGGCATCCCAGGAAGTCCGCTCCGGCATCGTCTATGCGACCGCCATCATTGTTCTGGTGTTCGTGCCGCTGTTTGCCCTGTCGGGAATCGAAGGCCGGCTGTTTGCGCCGCTCGGCCAGGCCTACATCATCTCGATTCTCGCCAGCCTTGCGGTCTCCATCACGCTGACCCCGGTGATGGCGTATCACATGCTGCCGCATCTCAAGCGCCTCGATCATGGCGACAGCGCTCTGGTAGCGATCCTCAAGCGCGCCAACGCTTCAGTGCTCGAACGGGTCTTTCACCATCAGCGCGCCTTGATGGCTGCCGCCCTCGGGGCGGTCGTCATGGCGGCGATCGCTGCATTCTATCTTCCCCGCGCATTCCTGCCGCCGTTCAACGAAGGCACGTTCACGATCAACATGCTCTTCAATCCCGGCATTTCGCTCGCCGAATCCCATCGCGTCGGGCTGATTGCGGAACGTCTCGTCCTGGAGGTGCCGGAGGTCAAGACCGTCGGCCGGCGAACCGGGCGCGCCGAACTCGACGAGCATGCCGAAGGCGTCCATTCATCGGACCTCGAGGTCAACCTCAAGCCGTCGACACGGTCAAAGACCGAGATCGTCGCGGACATCCGCTCCCGGCTCGCGGTGCTTCCCGCGTCGATCAATGTCGGCCAGCCCATTTCGCACCGGCTCGACCATCTGCTTTCGGGCGTTCGAGCCGAAATTGCCCTGAAGGTCTTCGGCGACGACCTGAACAGCTTGCGTGCGACCGCGGAGATGCTGCGCGGCAAGCTTGCGGAGATTCCGGGCCTCACCGACCTTCAGGTCGAAAAGCAGGTGCTGATCCCACAGCTGGAAATTCGCGTCGATTACGGCCGGGCCGCGCTCTACGGCGTACAGCCTGCCGCCGTCATCGAGCAGCTCAGCCGTCTCTCGAATGGCCGGGTCATTTCACGGGTGGTGGACGGGTATCGGCGGTTCGACGTCACGATGCGGCTGCCGGACCGGCTGCGCACGACGCAAACCCTGGGCGACCTGCTGATCGAAACGCCGGCCGGGTGGATACCGGCCCGGCAGATCGCCGACGTCAAGGAGACCGAAGGCCCCAACCAGATCCTGCGCGAGAATGGCCGCCGCCGCGTCGTCGTGCTGGCGAACGCCGATGGCAAGGCTGATATGGCCAGCATCGTCGAAGCGATCCGCAAAGTGACCGCTTCGACGCGGCTGCCCGAGGGATTTTACGTCCGGCTGGAGGGAACGTTCCGCGCCCAGGAAGAAGCCAGCCGGACCATCGCAATATTGTCGCTGCTGTCGCTGCTTCTGGTGTTTGCCATTCTCTACAGCCGCTACCGCTCGACCGTGCTCGCCTTGATCATCATGGGCAACGTCCCATTGGCGTTGATCGGTTCGGTCGCCGCCCTCTGGCTGGCAGGACAACCGCTCTCGGTCGCGTCGATGATCGGATTCATCACGCTGACCGGTATCGCGGTTCGCAACGGTATCCTGAAGATCAGCCATTACATCAACCTCGCCGTGAAGGAGGGAATGCCGTTCGGGCATGATCTCGTGGTTCGCGGCAGTGTCGAGCGGCTGACGCCGGTCCTGATGACGGCCATGTCGGCGGGCGTTGCGCTGGTGCCGTTGCTGATCGATGCAGAAAATCCCGGCAAGGAAATTCTGCATCCGGTGGCCGTGACGATTTTCGGCGGCCTGCTCAGCGCGACCCTGCTCGACACGCTGCTGACGCCTGTTCTCTTTCTTCGCTACGGCAAGCGCCCGCTGGAACGCCTGCTGCATGGTGCCGACGGACGCGCAGCGGCGACCCCGGCCAATTCAACCGCCGACGCCTTTTGACCAATAACGGGAGAATGACGATGAATGCGAAATTTCTGATGGTTGCCGCCCTGTTGGGCTGGTCGGTCGGCGCTTCGGCGCACGAATACAAGGGAGTGAATGGCGGGTGGGTCGCGGACGCCGGTTCGTATCACGTCGAACTGGTTTCGAAATCCGACAAGCTCGAACTTTTCGTCAGCGACAAGAACCAGAAGTCGATCCCGGTAGCAGGATTCAAGGCGATCGCCATCCTCATTATCGACGGTAAATCCCAGCGCATCCCGCTGGAGCCCGTCGGCAGCGCACTGCTTTCAGGCACAGCCAAGGGCACATTGCCGGCTCAGCCGAAAGGCGTCGTCCAACTGACCGGGCCCGATGGAAAGACGGCGCAGGCAAAATTTGATTAGCCGCAATCCACCGCTGTTTGTTGAGTGAGGCTCGTCTGTGCTATGTCGATTCCGGGCACGCGCGGTGCCGCGCAATCGCATAGCGAAGCCTGCCATGCCCGTCGGCGAACTCTTCATCCTCGGCTTTTTCGGAAAGACCATCCCGGCATGGCTGAAGGATTTCGCCGCCTGTTACGGCCTCGGCGGTGTGATCCTGTTCGACTATTCCTGCCAGACCCAGAAATACGACAACAACATCCATTCGCCGGAGCAAGTGCAGCGGCTCTGCGAGGAGATTTCAAGCTTGCCGTCGCACCCGATGGTGTTCATCGATCAGGAGGGCGGGCTGGTGCGGCGACTGAAGGAGAGCCGGGGCTTCAGGCCGCTGCCGAGCGCGAAGGAGTTCAACCATCTCGGGCTCGGGGAGAAGCGGGAAATACTGGCCGCCAGTTTCGCCGAGATGCGGCGCCTCGGCATTGATTACGACTTCGCGCCGGTCATCGATGTCGATTACAACCCTGAGAACCCGAACATCGGCAAGATCAAACGCTCCTATTCCGCCGATATCGGCGAGGTCGAAACCAATGCATTGCTGGCGAGCGAGGTCGCGCGCGAGACGGGCATCGGGCTTTGCCTGAAGCATTTCCCCGGCATCGGCGGCGCGGTGGTGGATTCGCATCAGGAGTTCATGGATATTTCCGAAAGCCTGCGCGCCGAACAGGAGGAACTGTTCTATGCGCTCGCGCCAAAGATGTTCGGCGATGCCGTGCTGGTCAGTCACGCCATCGTCCGGCAATGGGACCCGGAGCATCCGATGACCTTGTCGCAGGCCGGCATGGGCCGGTTACGCCGGCGGCTTCCCGAGACGCTCCTGATCACCGATGACATGCAGATGCAGGGCTTGCAGAAGGCCTTGGGTACCAGGGAGGCCAGTCTTCGGTCGCTGAAGGCGGGCATCGACATGCTGTGCATCGGAAACAATCTGTTCGACCAGGAGCAGGAAATGGCTGACATCGCGCAAGCCGTCGAGCGATCCGTGCAGGATGGAACCCTGGCGGATTCCGCCATCAGGCGGTCGATCGGCCGGGTCGCGAGGCGAAAGCAGCTTCTGACGGCTTAACCTTGCGGCAAAATCAGCCAGCCGCCGGTAATTCCCCGGTTGCCTTGCGAGGCCATTGAGACTACAAGCCTTTTTTCAACGGGAAGACAGGCGATGGCCCATAATTACGCAATCAATGACGACGTGCACCACCAGTTGCAGGGGCCGCAGGGCCGCGCCACCGTCAAGGAACGAAGCGTCTACACCATCGTCACCTGCCTGCCGATCGAGGCCGACGGCCGTCCGCGGTATCGCATCAAGAGCAAGACCGAGAATATCGAGCGCGTTGTGACCGAGGAGCAGATCAGCCGGCTCGGCTGATCTTCCGTCAATCACAGCCTGTCTGGACGGTTGCGCAGGTGCCTGCACCGTCCCTGTCGTGTGCGGCCATGCCGCTCGCCTTGCCATCACAGATCGGATAGCGCTCGGCAGCGATGGCTGCGCCAGAGCATCGCAACGGTTGTGCGCACCGCAAATCGCTCATCTGTGAAACCGGCCTCGGATGCGATCACGGTGTTTCTACGGCTCTTTGTGAAGCCATTCACATGCGGGCGATGGCGCCGGCGCTAATGACGGCGCATGAAACCACGGCGGTTGGCATATTGGTGGTTCAGGCTCGTTGCCTCGGGCCGCTTCCTCGAGAAGTTCCTGAGGCTCCCGCGCGGTTGACCGCCGCCACGTTCGCCGCTTCACGAAAACAGGTCAAATATTTTCAGCGATGATGCACCGGTGGATTGCAGGGGATGGATCGATCACGCCCGGCTTGTGGTGTGCGGGCGGGGTCCGGGTTTGGCGAGGTTCGGCGGCTGCCCCATAAAAAATTGAATTGAGTCTATAAGGAAATCCAATGTCATTGGGATGAAAGCCGAAGCAGGGGTGTTCCCGGTCAACGCATTTCTACGAGCCGTAAAACTACGGAGCCTTGAGCTGGCTCAGTCAAAACTTCCCGATTTTAAGGGCAAAAATCTTTTACTTTGGCTCCGATTTCCAATGCTCGCCGCAGGTTTCTCCGTATTCTTACTGGTTAAGAAATTAACGACCGGCGGCACGGGACTCGATAAATTGCTTATATGTCAGAGCAAGATTCTCGAGCCGATTCGCCCGTTCCGACGTGGGTGGAAACCATCGCGCCTCTCGAAAAAAACCTCGAGATCGTCCAGCTCTCGGTCGCGCGGGGTCGCGCGGCGGAAGAGGCCGAAGCGGCGATCGCGCGCCAGTTGAACGGACCGTTGACGGCGCTGCTGCTCTACATGAATGAAATCAAGCGGCACAGCCACCAGTTCTCGGAAGCGCCCGGTAGTCGCGTTTACCTGCAACAGGTCGTGGACAACGCGGCGCAACAGCTCGAACGCGTCTGCGCCGTGGTGAAGCAGATATCGGACAAGCATCTGGTCGCGGCTTCCGAATCCGATCGCAAGCAAATTCACGCCGACGACGCGCAGGAAGGCGGTCGCACGCCGGGGCTGATATTCGCCTCGGAGAACGGTCAGAAGCCGCTGACCAAGCGCGAGCGCGAGGTGCTCAGCCTGATCAGCGAAGGCTGCTCCAACAAGCAAGGCGCCCTGCGGATGAACATCAGTCCGCGGACGTTCGAGAGCCATCGCGCTGAAGCGATGCGCAAGCTTGGCGCTCGCAACACCGCGGATCTCGTCCGCAAGGCGCTGTTGCAGCCCGCCTGATCCCTTTCTGTTTCCGCAGCCGATAAAAGCGATGCGCGCGTGCATCCGACGCCACGCGTGGCGTCAGATGTTCCATGCGATGGAGCGAGGCTGGTTGTGGTCGCAGAGCAGGGCCGAAGAGCCGGACCCGGCGGCGTTCAGCAGAAGTCTTCCGCGAACGAACGCGTGCGTGGCGCGGGGTGTGCCGCAATGCTGGCCTTCCGCTCTTCCGGAATGATCGTGATGACCCAGGCGGCCGGAACGCTCGACTTGCTCTCCACGATCGATCGGACGTGGCCGGTGATAGTCGTACCCCCTGACCGGGCGGTTGCGGTTCTGCCGTTGAACTGGGCGATACGGAAACGCCTCGCTTCCTTCGGGTCGCTCGTTGCAAACGTGAACATGAGGGTGCTCCTTGTCCACGCGACTATCACGATTCAACGTTATCTGTCCGTGAAAATCGTAAGCCGTAGTAGTACGGCCACGCGCTGCGGTCCCGCGACGGCTGGCGCGGGTCTTGCGCCGGACGCTATTCGGCGGCGCTCGGGAACACGGCTTCCATCTTGGTCCTCAGCGTCGCCGCGTTGAACGGCTTGACGATGTAGTTGCTGACGCCGGCCTTCTTCGCGGCGATGACGTTTTCGGTCTTTGATTCCGCGGTGATCATGATGAACGGCGTATTCGAGAATTCCGGGCTGGCCCGGACTTCCTTCAAGAGGTCGTAGCCGGTCATCGGCTCCATATTCCAGTCGGAGATTACGAGGCCGTACCGCTTGCTCTGCATCTTGGCGAGCGCCGCCGATCCGTCGCTGGCGTCGTCGACATTCTCGAATCCGAGCTGCTTCAGAAGGTTGCGGATGATACGGATCATGGTGCTGTAGTCATCGACCACCAGGATCGGCATCGACAAATCAAAAGCCATGTCTTCAACTCCGCGCAGATAACAAATCGCCGAATACGGGTGAACGCGCGTGGTGTACGTCTCGAACCCGCACCCGTCAGCAGCGTGACAAGTATCAGGGGTCGTTGAACAGCGCGTTAACTCCGGGCCGAATTAAATTCCCGGCAAATGCCGCGCCTGGCGGCCCTTCCGTTCCGATTGATGGGAACGCGGAGGCGTTTTCCTGGCCCGAACCGGCGCGGGCCAACGCTGCGGCCGTAGTTATACGGAGGCTTCCGGCATGGAGGCTGCGTATCTCTGCGATCGCTTGGCCGTTCGTCCGCAGCCTGTCGAAAAGGATCAGGCTGCCGCGCAATGAATCGGCGGGTGCAGCAGCCGTTCGTACTGGTTCTTGACCGTCGTGTAGCATTCGCAGGAGGTTCGGATCAGGCCGTCCAGATTGGTGATCTCGATATGTCCGCGGCTGTAGTGGATGAAATTTGCCTGCTGCAAGGTGTTGGCCACCAGCGATACGCTGTTGCGGCGCGCGCCGATCATCTGGGCCATGGCCTCCTGGGTCAGCACGAGCTTGTTGCTGCCCGACAGATCGCGCGTATGCAACAGGCAGCGCGCCAGCCGGGACTCCACCGTGTGCGAGGCGTTGCAGCCCGCGGTTTGCTGAACCTGTGCGTAGACCGCCAGTCCATGCCGTGCCAGCGCGGTACGCAGCGATGCGCTCTGGTCGGCAGCCGCTCGAAGCTGATCGATGTCGATCGTGGAGGCCACGCCGGGCACCAGCACCACCGCGCTGTTCAGCGCGGTCGGATCGCCGAGGGTGGAGAACGCGCCGAGGACGCTGTCGCGCCCGACCATCGCGACCTGGACGTGCTCGCCTCGCGCAAGCTTCACGACCAGGGAAATCACCCCCCGGTGCGGAAAGTAGGCGCGCTTGAGCGGCTCGTCGACTTCAACCAGCGCCAGATCCTGGGTGAGGTCGGCGGGGCGCAAATGCGGCTGAACCAGCTCAAAATCGTCTGTGGTCAGCGAAGATAAAAATCCATTCGGTGAACGAGGGGCTGAATCCAAAGCAGTCTCCTGCCTTACGGGTCAAAGCCGGTCTCAGGGTGCCAGGCACCTAAAAAATGCAATATGCGCAATCAATCCCATAGAATGATCTTTCCACGGAACCTTGGCAAGAAAAATTGACAAATAGACGTAGCGATGGCGGTGGGCTGGGACTGGAATGGCAGTGGTGCTAACCAGTCGGCCCCAGCAGCCGCTCGCATTGCGTCCGGACCGCCGCATAACATTCGCAGGACACCCGTCGCAAGCCGTCGATATCGCGGATTTCGATGTGCCCCCGGCTGTAAGTGACGAGGCCGGCCTGTTGAAAGGCGTGCGCCACGATCGAGACCGCGTTGCGCCGGACGCCGATCAGTTGCGCGAGGAGCTCCTGGGTCAGCGGTAGGCCTTCGGTGTCGCACAAATCCCGCGCGCGCAACAACAGCCGGGACAGCCGCGCTTCCACCGAATGAGACGCATTGCAGGCTGCCGACTGCTGGACCTGTGCCAGCAGGGCCTGCTCATGCCGCGCCAGGAGCTTTCGCAGCACGCTGCTGCGATCCGTGACGGCCCGAAAATCTTCGGCCTTGAGCGCGGAGGCGATGCCCGGCACCACGACGATGGCGTCGGTCAGCGCCGGTCCGGCTTCGAGGGCTGCGGCCGCGCCGACAAGGCTGTCGCGGCCGATCGTTGCGACCTCCACCGTCTCGCCGTCCAAAAGGCTGACCATCATGGATACGATGCCGCTGTGAGGCAGGTAGACATGTTGCAGGGGCGCGCCGGCTTCGACCAGGGCCGCGCCCTTGGTCAGTTCGACGGTTGCAAGGTGTGGAGACAATGACTGGAATTCCGCCACAGGCAGGGCCTGCAACAGACGATTGGGAGGGCGCGATACCGCTTGCATTCATTCTCCTGCCGTAGGCGGGGAGCTTGAACGGTCTCGTGTCAGCCATTTCGCCGCGTGTCGGAAGTCGGCGGCAGCATAATTTCCCTGTCCGATTGCGCAAGAGATGCAGCGCCGGTGCTATTCCCGATGGCGGGCAGACAGCGACGGCATTGTGAATAGCACGTTGATTCGCATGGTAAAACTGTCTGGAATGTTTGCGAAGCGCCGTTGATCCAGCCTGATCGGGCGGGGCTCTGTCGGGAGTGACTTGTCATTGTCGGTTGCCGCGCATTTGGCACGGCCAAGGAGACCGCCACGCGCCGCATTGCAGCGGCGCGCTCGAGGGATGAAACGCGAAGATGCGTTGCGCGCGAACCGATCGGTTCTGCTGCACGCCGCGAGATGCGTTCGCCTCCTGATCGAGGAAATCATCGGTTGAATTCCGTGGCTGGCCGGCCGCAGTTTGCGGGCGTCATTCCGCTATCCGCCCAGCATTTTAATACAGTTTATTTGCCTTATCCGTATTTGCACGGACAGCGAAATTAACGTGGCCGTGAAATCCAAGCGGTTATGCCTGACAGACGACGGTTACATCGATAGTCGAAGGGTATGCTCGGATGGATGATTTATTGCGGGAGTTCCTGACCGAGACCAGCGAGAGCCTGGACACGGTCGACAATCAGCTGGTGCGGTTCGAGCAGGACCCGAACAACGCGAAGATCCTGGATAACATCTTCCGCCTGGTGCACACGATCAAGGGCACGTG
>JAFKKG010000040.1 GCA_017305715.1 Hyphomicrobiales bacterium
GAGTTCGCTCGCCTGGTCCGAGCAAACCTTATGCAAAGACGACCGATCGACCGACTGCTCGAACCGTTACTGCCAATTCCCATATGTCCAAATCAGTTGAAACTTGGATTATACTTCCAATGAACCGGACAGCCGTGGGTCAAGCCCGGGCATGACAAGAATGTTCTCGCGGCGCATTGCGTCCGAGGTTTGCAATCATCTTCCCGCCCTCTCCAATTCAGAAGGCGCAGGGAATGCCGGATGCGCGCTGCACCCGCGGTCCCGCGCGCAATGTGCACAAGAAAGTGCGCGCACGAGCATACAGGGCAGCGGAGAGCATCCGACATTCCCTGCGCGATGGCTTTACGGCTTATAACGTGCTCTCCCCGGAGAACGGCTCTTTTGCCTCCGTAGCGCCCTGGGAAGTCGAACGCCCCCAGGTGCATGGACGCCAGCAACGCGGCGTCAGGACCACACGTCTTTGCCGTACGCTCGAGCTGCGCGCGTCAAGCGCAACTCTTGCGTCCACCGCGACCCGTCCCTCGTTGTGACGATGGCCAACGCCCCTCTGAGTGGGACGGGATGGGAAAAGCTGTATCGCTGATTTGGTGTTCGATAAAAGCGAAATATTTTTCAGTTCGGGGCTTGACATGGTTTCCGGAAATCGGAAGGTGATTTGCCCGTCGTGTCATTTGGTCGCAGTCTGCTGTCTTTCCAGGGCTCGCGAAGCGGGGATTGACGAAGATTTGCGGGCGGAGACTATGGGGCCGGACCAAAAAGCTCTCTTTTGCTCTTGATTTCGCGGGAGATTGTGTACTGACACCACAGGACACTAACCTTTGTTCTGGCACCGTATCCGGTTCGCTGGATGCTGGTGCGCCCGATTACAATACGATTTCGATAGTCATTGGAGAGGCAAGATTGAGTCGGCCTCGTGAGGCGTTAGAGCGCGTCGCTAGTTAGTGAAGGTTTCTGTATGGAAGCAGAATCTTATGCGCTTTCAGTACGGGACGCTTTGACGGCGCTAAAGGGGGTGGGGATCGAGACAATCCAGCTTTGAAAGTAAAAAGCTGACTTGTGTTGAGGATGTACTGGACGGTCAGCCAGTAATGTTTCTCGATCTCATCAAGGGCGCCCTGACTCGCGTACCGATAGCGATAGCTTAACAAGCCGGGGGATTTTGCCTCTTCCTCTAGGTCTACGAAGAACAGGCCGCGGTGTTTGGATTGTGCCCAAAGGCAGTGAGAGAACAGATTCCGATAAATTCGACAATCTTCCACCATTGCCAAAAGGTCGGTAAGTTCAGTCCCGAGCCCGAACTTGTTAAATGCGGGACGGCAAACCTGGCGAATCTTTTTTAGACGAAATTCGGCTCCCCTAACGCCGTAGAGTGCTTGAAGTCCGATATGCTCGTAATAGATTCGGTGTTGCGGTGGTGAATGATGTGGGCGGATAGGCCTCTTCGAAGCCATGGCCATTCCCATCATTTGAGCGAGCATGAGTTCTAAGTCGCCATATCCGGCGAGTATGCGCCCAACCACCCCGGCGGCCTTGGGTCGTCTTCTGAATGCGGGCATAAACATGGCGCCTAAGCTCACTGAAAATACGATGAAGAGGAATCTCAGAAGCGTTTTGAGGCGGCGCTCAAGGGTGCAATGAAAACGCCGCATAAGCCGCTCAAGAAAAAAAGTTAAGGCAAAGAAGGTGAAATCGAAGAAGAGGCCCGGCAAGCGAGCCGGGATTCTACGGAGTTGACCATGTCACGATCTTGGAAGCTGAAAATCATTCACTTCGTCGCTCGCCGAATTGGCCGCCGATCGCCGTTCATCAAAGCTTCTGAATGAAAGGAACTAAGACATCTATCGTTGTGTCTCGAATGTTGCCCCATCGCGCTGCTGATTTCGTGTTCACATCAAGGACAACAATCTTGTCCATTGTTCTTCTTGCGCCAGATTCTCTAGCTATCCGACCTAGAAAGGTGCCGGCGTTTTCGCCCACATCTACGACATAGAACGAAGTTGTCTCTGCCCACCATTTGCTGTTCGGTAAGCCTTTCCTGATCGACTCGTTAAGGGCTTTGTAAATGCGGTCGTAGTTGGCCTCAGTGTCGTAGTGAATATCGAACGATACGGTTAGCGTTGCCATGGTGGCACCCTTCCGATGCGGGGCCGCTATTGACTGTCAGCGAATCCGGACTCATTGTCCGACTCTTAGTATCGCCAATACCCGCTAGCAGCCCCTATGCTGTTGGTGCGGGCTCGGAGGGCCGCCCCGGCAAGGGCGGCTTCTCTCCGAATCGGTTCCAGTATAACCCGATTCGCTCTTTGGTAGTGTCGGTTCCGCCTTTGTACTCATTTCGCACAACCTAAGCGCTACTTTTTCCGCCAGTATTGACGAATCGAGTTTTTGGCGTCTGACGAGTATTTCTTGGCCTTCCAGCGAAGGACTCGCTGAGCCTGCCGTTTGAAATCGGACTTAGTTTGCTTGCTTGCCCGCTGCGCCCTTAATGGCAAGGTCCGCACGTTCTCCGTCGGTGACGCCCAAGGCGATACGGTTGGAATAACGGAAATCGAATTCTGAAAGGTAGCGGTGTCGGTGCTTCTCAGCGCAATGCTGATAGGCGCCCTTCATGCCGCGCTTGAAGATCGAATAGTAGCCTTCGACAGTGTTGGTGTTGATATCGCCGCGAACGTATTCTTTCTTGCAGTGAGTGACAGTCTCATGGCTGCCAATCTCGGCTATATCGACCACGACTTTATAGGCGTGCAGTTCATCTGTCATCAGGCGCGCTTCTCGGCTCAGATTGGCGCGAATGATCGGGAGAATGTCGCCAGCGCGGTTGCCGTCAACGTGGAACGGGCGGGCAGAGCCGCCACGCTCGACAAGCGTAATGACAGTGTTTTTGTGAGACGCGCCACCACGGCGCACGGGCTGGCCTTCAGTCCGTCCAACGTAAGTTTCGTTTACTTCGACAATGCCGCTGACAGAGCCCATGGGAGACGTCAGGCCCACAGCGCGCATTGCTTCGCGGATAAGATTGGTAAGGAACCACGCGCTCTTGTAGGTGATGCCCAAGGCCCGATCAAGCTGATGAGAGCTAACGCCCCTCTGAGTGGGACGGGATGGGAAAAGCTGTAGCGCTGATTTGGTGTTCGACAAAAGCGAAATATTTTTCAGTTCGAGGCTTGACATGGTTTCCGAAAATCGGAAGGTGATTTGCCCGTCGTGTCATTTGGTCGCAGTCCGCTGTCTTTCCAGGGCTCGGGAAGCGGGGAATGACGAAGATGGGCGAGGAGAGACAGGACAAAAAAGTTCTCTTTTTGTTCTTGATTTCGGGGCTCCGCACGTATTGGATGTAAAGGCCATCCACGTTCATCCCCGGCCGCTGCATGAGTAAAAAACGAAACCGGCAGATCGACATGCCGGCGCCATACCTTCGGCGCGTCTGGCTCGATCCCTCACGCGTCGACGATCGCGAGGCCTATCCGTTCTGCCTGCCGTTCCTGCGCAACGAGTTCGAGCTGGAGTTCGACCGGCCGATCACCATCATCGCCGGCGAGAACGGCACCGGTAAATCCACGCTGCTGGAAGGCATAGCGGTGCTCTCTGGCTTCGACGATGCCGGTGGCGGCAAGGGCTACCGGGCCGTCGACCACTCGGACGCGCACGAGGTGATGGGCGGAAAATTGTCCGAAGCGCTGCTGGCGAGCTGGCTGCCGAAGATCACCAATGGCTGGTTCTTCCGCGCCGAGACATTCTTCTCGATCGCCAGATATCTCGACTCGGTCGGAAGCAGCTCGGACTTCCTGTCCTATTCGCACGGCGAGGGATTTCTGCGCTTCTTCGAGGAGCGCTGCCAGCGACAGGGGCTGTTCATCTTCGACGAGCCCGAGGCCGCGTTGTCGCCGGCGCGGCAGATGGAGTTTCTGAAACTGATGTACCGGATGGAACAGTCCACCATCTGCCAGGTGGTGATGGCAACCCATTCGCCGATGCTGATGGCCTATCCCGGCGCGCGCCTGCTTCGGCTGACCAAATACGGCCTCGACCCCGTGACCGTCGAACAGACCGACCACTACAAGGTGACGCGAGAATTCTGCAACGATCCGCAGGGGTTTGTCGAAGCTGTCATCGATGAATGGACGCCGCGGCGCCGCGACGGCGATCGGTTCTGATTGATCGTCCGACCATGGCCTCGAAACGCAAGCGAACCGTCAACCTGCCGGCGCCGTATCTGCGGCGGATCTGGCTCGATCCTGAACGCGTCGTCGATCGCGAAGCCTATCCGTTCTGCCTGCCGTTCCTGCACGACGCGTTCGAGCTGAGTTTCGACCGGCCGATCATCATCATCGTCGGAGAAAACAGCACCGGTAAATCCACCTTGCTCGAAGGCATAGCCGTGCTGGCGGGCTACGATGAGGCGGGCGGCGGCAAAGGTTACATGACGGTCGATCATTCCTGGGCATTGGAGAAAATGGGCGGGCAATTGTCGCAGGCGTTGCGCGCGAGCTGGCTTCCCAAGCTCACCAATGGCTGGTTTTTCCGGGCCGAAAGCTTTTTCTCGGTGGCTCGGTATCTGGACCAGGCGGCCCTGGAATCTCCGATGGGAGGCGGCCTGACTGGCTCTCCCATTCGCATGGCGAGGGGTTCTTGCGCTTCTTCGAGGAGCGCTGCCGGAAGCAGGGTATCTATATTTTCGACGAACCGGAATCCGCGCTCTCGCCCTCGCGCCAGATGGAATTTCTAAAATTGCTGCGGCGGATGGAGCAATCCACGCATTGCCAGGTCATCATGGCGACGCACGCGCCGATGCTGATGGCCTATCCCGGCGCGCGGCTGCTGCGGCTGTCGAAATACGGCCTGGAGCCGGTGAGCGTGGAGCAGACCGACCATTTCAAGGTGACGCGGGAGTTCTGCGCCGATCCGGCTGGCTTTGTGGAAGCGGTGGTCGATGAATGGACACCGCATCGAAGGGATGTCGATCAGTTCTGATGAATTTGTGGGAGGGGCAGAGCGATACCCACCATTTGCGACCGATGGATCGACAGGACGCCATGGTTTACGACCGCGTTGACCTGGACCCAGGCGCGGAGCTTGCGAAGCTGGGGAGGCCTGCGGACATGGCGTAGCGAGTTCGCGCAGGGCGGGTTCACTTTGACCCGCCATCTCGCATGGAGCGGAGGGCGAGGAAAGACCCGCCTTACGCGCTACCGCAATTTGCGCACGTGAATGTTGATGTCGAGATCGATGCTGCTGACGCAGGTTTGCTCGGTGCGGTGAGAGCCTCCGGCGTGCCATGGTCCGCTGCGCGGCTTGGCATTTCTGACATCGGCAAGCCGCAGGCATCGCCATTGCGGCAGCTTACCGCTGCTTTGTCCGCCAAATTGCCACGCCAGCACGACCTCCTCGCCACGCCTGTTGAGACCGAGGATATGCGGGCACAATTCGCGATGGCGACCGTCATAAATGCAGACCACCTGCTGTTCGGCCAGGATCGCATTGCGGAACAAGGTGTAAGTCGGGCTACGCATAGACCGAGCTTGTCGAGGCAGAGATTGGTGTCAATTCAAATGCTCGGCTGAGGGGTAAACTTCCGCTCGCGGAAAGCGGAAGCATGAGTTGCGCTATTCGTTCACCATCCTTGCAGTTCACCGTTTGTCGTAGTACATTGATGCCATGATCCGGTCATGGCGAAATTCCGCGACCCGCAAGGTTTGGCACGGCGAGCAGCCAAATCAATTTCGCGGGCTGGATTTCGAAGCTGCGATCGATCTGTTGGTGGCATTGAATGTTGCGAAGTCACTCAACGACCTAAGTCCATTGAAAAGCGTCGGACTTCACAAGCTGAAGGGTGATCGCAAGAAGCAATGGGCGATGACGGTCAACGAACGTTGGCGTATCTGTTTCGAATTTCACAAGGGCGATGCCCACGAAGTCGAGATCGTAGACTACCACAAAGGTTGACCGTCATGGCCCCCGTCGTACACCCCGGCCGGTTATTGAAGCGCGAATTGGCTTCCCGCAAGCTCAGCGCCAACCGGTTGTCGCTCGATATCGGCGTCCCCTCGGGGCGCGTGACGGACATTCTCAACGGCCGCCGTTCGATTACGGCCGATACCGCGGTGCGCCTGGGACGCTACTTTGGCAATGGTGCACAGTTCTGGCTCGACTTGCAGAGCCAATATGACATCGGCGTCGTCGAGCGGGAGAAGGGCGCGGAGATTGCGAAGCGGGTGAGGCCGGCCGACGCGGCATAGCGCGTAGGGCGAGTTCTCTTAACCCGCCATCTCGCATCGAGCGGCGGGTTAAGAGAACTCGCCCTACGAGCTGCGCTTTCATCTTTAGACTCAGCGCAAATCGATCCCCAAATCTTGACCCTCTTAGCTGAGGTGGTGAAGTCTGCGATGGGTCGAAAGGCCGGATGACTCGCTCACTCCGCCGCCTCGCTCGCCCCCGTACTCTTCCTTGCCGGCTTCCCCGCCGCGCGCTTCAGCACCGGCGCCAGGAATTTGCCGGTATAGCTCCGCGGCGCCTTGACGATGTCCTCGGGCGGGCCCCAGGCGACGATTTCGCCGCCGCCGTCACCGCCTTCGGGGCCGAGGTCGATGACCCAGTCGGCGGTTTTGATCACCTCGAGATTGTGTTCGATCACGACGACCGTGTTGCCCTGCGAGACCAGCTCGTGCAGCACTTCCAGCAGCTTGGCGACGTCGTGGAAATGCAGGCCTGTGGTCGGTTCGTCCAGGATGTAGAGCGTGCGGCCCGTCGCGCGCTTTGACAATTCCTTGGCCAGTTTGACGCGCTGAGCTTCGCCGCCGGACAGGGTGGTGGCCTGTTGGCCGACATGGATATAGTCCAGGCCGACGCGGTGCAGGGTTTTGAAAGTTTCGCGGACGCGGGGGACGGCCTTGAAGAATTCGGCGGCTTCTTCCACGGTCATGTCGAGCACGTCGGCGATGCTCTTGCCCTTGAACAGGACTTCCAGCGTCTCGCGGTTGTAGCGCTTGCCCTTGCAGGCGTCGCAGGTGACGTAGACGTCGGGCAGGAAGTGCATCTCGATCTTGATGACGCCGTCGCCCTGGCAGGCCTCGCAGCGGCCGCCCTTGACGTTGAACGAGAACCGCCCGGGCTCGTAGCCGCGCGCCTTGGCTTCGGGCAGGCCGGCGAACCATTCGCGGATCGGCGTGAACGCGCCGGTATAGGTCGCGGGGTTCGATCGTGGCGTGCGGCCGATCGGCGACTGGTCGATGTCGATGATCTTGTCGATATGCTCCAGCCCCTCGATGCGGTCGTGCGGCGCGGCGCCTTCGCTGGCGTTGTTGAGTTTGCGCGCGATCGCCTTGTAGAGCGTATCGATCAACAGCGTCGACTTGCCGCCGCCGGACACGCCGGTGACGCAAGTGAACAGCCCCAGCGGAATTTCCGCCGAGACGTTCTTCAGATTGTTGCCGCGGGCGTTGATCACCTTGATGGTGCGGCGATGGTTCGGCGGCTTGCGCTCGGGGATCGCCACCGACAATTCGCCGGTGAGGTATTTGCCGGTCAGCGATTTCGGATTGGCCATCACCTCGGCCGGCGTGCCTTGCGCCACGATGTGGCCGCCATGCATGCCGGCGCCAGGGCCGATGTCGAGCACGTAATCGGCCAGCCGAATGGCGTCCTCGTCATGCTCGACCACGATCACGGTATTGCCGAGGTCGCGCAGCCGCTTCAGCGTCTCCAGCAGCCGCGCATTGTCGCGCTGGTGCAGGCCGATGGAAGGCTCGTCCAGCACATAGAGCACGCCGGTCAGCCCCGAGCCGATCTGGGAGGCGAGGCGGATGCGCTGGCTTTCGCCGCCGGAAAGCGTGCCCGAGGAGCGCGACAGGGTGAGGTAGTTGAGGCCGACATCGAGCAGGAAGGACAGCCGCTCGCGGATCTCCTTCAGCACGCGCACCGCGATCTCGTTCTGCTGGGCGTTGAGCGCCTTCGGCACGCTCTCGAACCACTCGCCGGCGCGCTTGACCGAGAGCTCGCTGATCTCGCCGATATGCTTGCCGCCGATCTTGACGCAGAGCGCCTCCGGCTTCAGCCGGTAGCCGTGGCAGCCCTCGCAGGGGATGTCGGAAAAATACTTCGCCAGTTCCTCGCGCGCCCATTCGCTCTCGGTCTCGCGAAAGCGGCGGTTGAGGTTGGTGATGACGCCCTCGAACGGTTTCTTGGTGTCGTAGGAACGCACCCCGTCCTCATAGGAGAACTTGATCTCGTCGTCGCCGGAGCCGTGCAGAATGGCGGCCTGCGTCTTCTTCGGCAGGTCCTTCCATTTGGTGTCGAGCGTGAACTTGTAGAATTTGCCGAGCGCCGTCAGGGTCTGGATGTAATAGGGCGAGGAGGATTTCGCCCAGGGCGCGATCGCGCCCTTGCGCAGGGTCATCTCCTTGTCGGGGATGACGAGGTCCTCGTCGATATGCTGCTCGACGCCGAGGCCGCCGCAGGCCGGGCAGGCGCCATAGGGGTTGTTGAAGGAAAACAGCCGGGGCTCGATCTCCGGAATGGTGAAGCCGGACACCGGGCAGGCGAATTTTTCCGAGAACAGAATCCGTTCCGGGCCGCTCTTGTCGTGAATCTTCGCGGTCTTCTTGTCGGACTTTTTTTCTTCCGCCGCGCCGGCCGGTGCATCGGCGTATTCGATCACCGCCAGCCCTTCGGCGAGCTTCAGCGCGGTCTCAAAGCTTTCCGCGAGGCGCTGGCCGATGTCGGGACGGACCACGATGCGGTCGACCACGACGTCGATGTCGTGCGGGAATTTCTTGTCCAGCGTCGGCGCCTCGGCCAGTTCGTAGAAGGCGCCGTCGATCTTGACGCGCTGAAAGCCCTTCTTGAGGTATTCGGCGAGTTCCTTCTTGTACTCGCCCTTGCGGCCGCGCGCGACCGGCGCCAGCAGATAGAGCCGCGTGCCTTCCGGCAGCGCCAGCACGCGGTCGACCATCTGCGACACCAGCTGGCTTTCGATCGGCAGGCCCGTGGCGGGCGAGTAGGGCACGCCGACGCGCGCCCAGAGCAGGCGCATGTAATCGTAGATCTCGGTGACGGTGCCGACCGTGGAGCGCGGGTTTTTCGATGTCGTCTTCTGCTCGATCGAGATCGCCGGAGACAGGCCGTCGATCTGGTCGACATCCGGCTTCTGCATCATCTCCAGGAACTGGCGCGCATAGGCGGACAGCGACTCGACGTAGCGGCGCTGGCCCTCGGCATAGATGGTGTCGAAGGCGAGCGAGGACTTGCCGGAGCCGGACAGGCCGGTGAACACGGCGAGCTTGTCGCGGGGAATTTCGACGTCGATGTTCTTCAGATTGTGCTCGCGCGCGCCGCGGATCGTGATCGCGCGCGTTCCCGAGCCGGCGTTCTGTTGGCGCTTCGCTCTCAGCACTTCATCCATATCGGCATATCCAGGCGCGCACGTTCGCGCCACGTTGGGCGCGCTTCGCCGGGAACACCGGGAACAGGCGCCAATGGTGGTGATGCCGGAACGTAGGAAGAACGAGCGAGGATTTCCAGTGCCGTGACGTGGCCATCAACGGATTGTTTCGGGCCCCACCCATGAAATGCTTCGGCGACGCGGGTTTGGCAGCAGCGGTCAGCAGCAGCGGTGTCGTTTTACGCAAAACAGTACGGCGCACGATAACAAAACGCCTCCGTTCCGGGTGAGCGGAACGGAGGCGTCAGCGGTTCAGCACGCAGCCGAACCAGAGCGGTGTTTAGAAGTGATAGTTCACGCCGACCTGAACGCTGTTCAGGTTGAGCTTGCCGGTGGCGAAGCCCGGCGGGATAAAGCCGGTGAAGTAGGTCTGGCTCTCGAAGCTCTTGTAGAGATACTCGGCCTTGACCGACCATTTCGGTGCGAACATGACCTCGACGCCCGCGCCAGCGGCCCAGCCGGAATGGAAGCGGCTTTCCGCAACCGTCAGGCCAAGCACCGTGGCCGACAGGCGGTTGTCGGCCCAGGCGTAGCCGCCCGTGCCGTAGAGCAGGACCTGGTCGAACGCGTAGCCGATGCGGCCGCGGACGGTGCCGGTGTCGCGGATCTTGTCAGAGACGGCCGCAAGGGGCGGGATGCCGACGGTGGCGCCGATGTCCGACCAGGCGGCGTCGGCTTCGATGCCGAGCACGAGGTTGCCGGTTTGCCAATTGTAGCCCGCGGTGCCGCCGGCGAAGCCACCCTTCAGTGTGCCGATGCCCGAGCTGTTTTCCTGGGCGTAGCCGCCCATCGCGCCGAGGTAGAAGCCGCTCCAGTTATTGATCGCGACCGCTACGGCGGGCGCCTTGGTGTAGGGCCGCGCGGCAAGGTCGGCAGCACCGGCGGGCGCCATTCCGAGCGCCATCAGACCGGTCGTCATCAGCAGAATTTTCTTCACGTTTCTTGTTCCTTTTACATTACTTCGAGCGAAGCATTCCTCAGCCATCTATTAGAGGTTGCTATCGCATCTAACCTGAAGTGCTTCGCGGTGGCTGTCACTGGAATGCCACAGTTGTGACGGAAGTACGTCAATGCAACCCCAGCGGGTGCTGTCGAGTCGACTGGAAGCTGAGGGCAAACAACAGGTTGCGCGTCAAACAAAAAGGCCGGCGCGAGGCCGGCCTTTCGTTATTCGGTTGGTCGCGAAGCTCAGTACTTCGCAATGACCGGGCCACCCCAGCGATAGTTGACGCGGACGGTGACGAGGTCGGCATCCTGGCGGATGTCGTCGTTACGCGTGTTGACCCCTGCGATCGGGAATACGCCGTTGAACGCCTTGTTCTGGGTGCCCATGAACAGATGATCGTATTCGACCGCCGCGGACCAGTTCGGGGCGAAGCCATATTCCAGGCCGACGCCAACCGTACCGCCCCAGCGGCTGTCGCTGGCGCGATCGATGACAATGTTGGCGCCGGTGATCACGCCGTCATAGCGGTTGTCGGTGACCGCGGCGCCGCCCTTGACGTACAGCAAAGCGTTGTTCCAGGCGTAGCCGATCTGGCCGGTGAAAAGACCGAAGGCATCGATCTTGGTGCGGTTCGTCGACAGGCCAAGCGTGGCAAGGCTCGGATTCGAGCCGCGGAAATCAGCCCAGTTACCCTGCGCTTCGAGGCCGAATACCCAGTTGCCGGACTGCCAGCGGTAGCCGATCTGGCCGCCGGCCGTGCCGCCGGTCGCATCGTGGCAACCTTCACTGACCGGAGGGACGCCGATGCCGAGAATGGCCGTGTTGGTATAGCAATTGCGGCTCGAACCCCAACCGCCGTTGGCGCCGACGTAGAAGCCGCTCCAGTCGTACACAGCCGCGATCATCGCGGGCGCCTTGGTGTAGGGGCGCGCGGCGAGGTCAGCAGCAGCGGCGGGCGCCGCGAAGGCGATCAGGGCAACCGTACCCAGCAAAAACTTCTTCATCCTCAATCCCCAGTTCTTTCGCTTCCCACGGGTCCCGAAGCGTTGTCGTCCAATATCTTGCAAGACGCGAGCGCCGCGCCGTCAACGCAACCTATAAGCCGATTCCACCGAAATTGCCGTCACCGGAATGCAACACTCGCGGACGAAGTGCAGGCGGTTCAAGTTAATGATTTGTTTAAATTTTTTGTAATGTGGCTCGGCCTGGACCGGGTTCCCTCCCGGGTTGGCAAATACCAAAATACCGATTGGAAGTGCCCATCGGCGGTTGCGTAGAACAAAACTGGAACAATCGGGTTGGCGGTGCTATATGTGGATAACCGAGGGATAGCGCAGGGATCGCCGAGACCGGGGCTTCGGGCCTCGTCAAGGCAGCGTATAGGTCGTCTGCGCATGTCCGAGGTGGATATCAGGGCGGACCAGGCCGCTGAAAGCGGCCGTGGTGTCCGGCGAGGCAAGGTTTGCCAGTAACAAGTGGAGAGCGGCGATGGCGGGAAGCGTGAACAAGGTGATCCTGATCGGAAATCTCGGCAAGGATCCGGAAATCAGGCGGACACAGGACGGGCGGCCGATCGCCAATCTGAGCATCGCGACCTCGGAAACCTGGCGCGACAAGGGCACCGGCGAGCGCAAGGAAAAGACCGAGTGGCACCGCGTGGTGATCTTCAATGAGGGGCTCTGCAAGGTCGCCGAGCAATATCTGAAGAAGGGCGCCAAGGTGTACATCGAGGGCGCGTTGCAGACCCGCAAATGGACCGACCAGAGCGGCGTCGAGAAATACTCCACCGAAGTCGTGCTGCAGGGTTTCAACTCGACCCTGACCATGCTCGACGGCCGCTCCGGCGGCGGGGGCGGCAGTTTCGGGTCCGATGATTCCAGCGGCGATTTTGGCGGTGGGCAGGCCACTTCCGCGCCGCGCCGCGCGGTCGCGGCCGGCGGCGGCGGGCGCAACAACGACATGGACGACGATATCCCGTTCTGATCGGGGTTGGTCGGGCCGCACGAGCTTGCGAGCTGCCGGAAAACCGGCGGCTCGCGCAAGCTTGGTTGGCTCGAGTCTGTTCTTGAAAAGCTGAACCAACATTCTGATTCTACAGGCGCAGGATGGCGCGGCGCGGCACTTTGACTCGCCTTGATGTTAATGATATTTACATTAGGAGTCCGATTTAGCGTTTCCGTCGTCGGCCGCCGAACCGGCGGCGGGAGATGGAGCCATCTTCGAACCTAGAGGGGTGCGTCGGTCATGGGCGTTCTGTTGGGCCTTCTGTCATGAGCCGTTTGTCATGAGCGGTTTGTCGTGAGCCTCGCGCCGCTGCTGGACGCCGCTCCGGCGATCCCGCTTCATGCCTTTGCGGCGATGGCGGCGTTCGCGCTGGGCATTGTCCAGTTCGCGGCCCCGAAGGGGACGCTGCCGCACCGGACGCTGGGCTGGATCTGGGTGGTCCTGATGGCGGTGGTCGCGATCTCGTCGTTCTGGATCCACCAGATACGGCTGGTCGGGCCGTGGAGCCCGATCCATCTGCTGTCGGTCTTCACGCCGATCATGCTGGTACTCGGGGTATGGCACGCCCGCCGGCACCAGGTGCGCGGCCACAGGATCACGATGCTCTCGATCTTCGCCGGCGCGCTCGTGATCGCCGGGCTGTTCACCTTCGTCCCCGGTCGGATCATGCACGCGGTGGTTTTCGGGCAGTGAGCAAGTAGCGAATGGCGAATGGCAAACAGGGGTTCCATTCGCCCTTCGCTACTCGCTATTCGCCCTCTCGCTCACGGCGCTGCGGAACCCGGCGATCGGCCGGTAAGTCCATGAAAAAACGAAGGGAAAAACAGCTCGCCAGGCACCCTCCGGGGTGGTTAAAAGCGCCCCGATACGCTATATGATTCCCGAGTAGAACCGACCGGATTCCCCCTTTGTCTGACAGCGATGATAACAAGCCCGGCGAGCCGCCGGCGCCTTCCGATATTCGTCCCGTTTCCATTCTCGACGAGATGAAGCGCAGCTATCTCGATTACGCCATGAGCGTGATCGTGGCGCGTGCGCTGCCGGATGCGCGCGACGGTCTGAAGCCCGTGCATCGCCGCATCCTGTACTCGATGTACGAGCAGGGCCACACGCCGGACAAGAAATACGTCAAATCGGCGCGCGTCGTCGGTGACGTGATCGGTAAATATCATCCACACGGCGACCAGTCGATTTACGACGCGATGGTGCGGATGGCGCAGGACTTCTCCATGCGCGTGCCGCTGGTCGACGGGCAGGGCAATTTCGGCTCCCTCGACGGCGATCCGCCCGCCGCCTACCGGTACACCGAAGCGCGCCTGACCAAATCGGCGATGGAGGTGCTCGGCGATATCGACAAGGACACCGTCGATTTTCAGGGCAACTACGATAATTCGGAGAAGGAACCGTCGGTCCTGCCGGCCAAGTTCCCGAACCTCCTGGTCAACGGCGCCGGCGGCATCGCCGTCGGCATGGCGACCAACATCCCGCCGCACAATCTCGGCGAAGTCATCGACGCCTGCATGGCGCTGATCGACGACCCCGCGCTTGGGATCGACGACCTCATCAACATCGTCCCCGGACCGGACTTCCCGACCGGCGGCATCATCCTCGGCCGCCAGGGCATCCGCTCGGCCTACCATCTCGGCCGCGGCTCGATCGTGATGCGCGGCAAGGTCACGATCGATACGATCCGCAAGGACCGCGAAGCGATCATCATCACCGAGATTCCCTACCAGGTGAACAAGGCCTCCATGGTGGAGCGGATCGGTGAACTGGTGCGCGAGAAGAAGATCGAGGGCGTCGGCGACCTGCGCGATGAATCCTCGCGCGAGGGCATTCGCGTCGTCATCGAACTGAAGCGCGAGGCGGTGGCGGACGTCGTCCTCAACCAGCTCTATCGCTTCACGCCGCTGCAATCGAATTTCCCAGCCAATATGCTGGCGCTCGATGGCGGCCGCCCGCAGACGATGAATCTGAAGGACTTGCTGACGCTGTTCATTGCGTTCCGCGAGCAGGTGATCACGCGACGCACGAAATTCCTGCTCAACAAGGCCCGCGACCGCGCGCATATTCTGGTGGGGCTTGCGATTGCGGTCGCCAATATCGACGAGATCATCCGCGTGATCCGCACCTCGCCCGATCCCACCACCGCCCGCGACACCTTGATGTCGCGGGACTGGCCGGCGCGGGATGTCGAGGCGATGATCACCCTGATCGACGACCCCCGGCACCGGATGGCGCCGGACGGCACCGCGCGGCTGTCGCTGGAGCAGGCCAAGGCCATTCTCGAATTGCGCCTGGCGCGCCTGACCGCGCTCGGCCGCGAAGAGATTTCCGAGGAACTGGACAAGCTCGCGGTGGAAATCGCCGATTATCTGGAGATCCTGCGTTCGCGGGCCCGGGTGCAGGCCATCATCAAGGACGAGCTAGCCGAGGTGAAGCGGGATTTCGCCACCCCGCGCAAGACCGAGATCGTGGAGCAGGAAGGCGAGGTCGAGGACGAGGACCTGATCCAGCGCGAGGACATGGTGGTCACGGTCTCGCACGCCGGCTACGTCAAGCGCGTGCCGCTGTCGGCCTACCGGGCACAGCGCCGCGGCGGCAAGGGCCGCGCCGGCATGCAGACCCGCGACGAGGATTTCGTCAGTCGGCTGTTCGTCGCCTCGACCCACACGCCGGTGCTGTTCTTCTCCTCGCGCGGCCAGGTCTACAAGGAAAAGGTCTGGCGGCTGCCGATGGCGGCGCCCAACGCGCGCGGCAAGGCGCTGATCAACATCCTGCCCCTGGAGCAGGGCGAGCGCATCACCACCATCATGCCGCTGCCGGAGGATGAATCCTCCTGGGCCAATCTCGACGTGATGTTCGCGACCACGGGCGGCACCGTCCGCCGCAACAAGCTCTCCGACTTCGTCGATGTCCGCCGCTCCGGCATCATCGCCATGAAGCTGGGGGAGGGCGAGGCGATCGTCGACGTGCAGATCTGCACCGAGCGCGACGACGTGCTGCTGACGGCGGCCGGCGGCCAGTGCATCCGCTTCCCCGTCACCGACGTGCGCGTCTTCACGGGGCGCACCTCGATGGGCGTGCGCGGCATCGCGCTTGCCGAGAACGACACGCTGATCTCGCTTTCGATCCTGCGCCACGTCGAGGCAACCTCCGACGAGCGGTCGGCGTATCTCAAGATGCGCCGCGCCGTGGCCGGCGAAACCGGCGCCGAAGAAGTGGTCGATGCCGAGGCCGAGGAGACATCGGGCACGCTCCAGCTCGCCCAGGAGCGCTACGCCGAAATGTCGGCGCAGGAACAGGTGGTGCTCACCGTGTCCGTCAATGGCTACGGCAAGCGGACCTCGTCCTACGAATACCGCACCACCGGCCGCGGCGGCAAAGGCATCGTCGCGATGTCGGTCAACAACCGCAACGGCAAGCTGGTGGCCTCGTTCCCGGTCGAGGACAGCGACCAGATCATGCTGGTGACCGACAAGGGGCAGCTGATCCGCTGCCCGGTCGAAGGCATCCGCATCGCCGGCCGCTCGACGCAGGGCGTGATCGTGTTCGACACCGCCGAGGATGAGCACGTGGTGTCGGTCGAGCATATCGGCGACGACGGCGAGAATGGCGAGAACGGCAACGGGGGCTAGGGCGACGGCCCAGTTTAACCCCGGAGCCGGCGGCTCATCATGCGCAGGTTGCACTATGTCGTGCGAAACGCGTTGGTCGTCAGTTTTTCGAGTGCGAGAACCATCCCATACATGACCAGACCGATCGCGCACAAAATGATGAGACACGCGAAAATCAGACTGGTCTCGGCGCGTGATGATGCGAACAAGATCAGATAGCCAAGCCCTTCTTTCGCGGTAATGAACTCGCCGACCACGACGCCGATCATGGTCATGGTGGCGGCGATTTTCATGCCGGAGAAGATGAATGGAATAGCCGCGGGAAGGCGGATCACCAGAAATATCTGGGATTTGCTCGCGGTCAAGGCGCGGCCGAGCCGAACGAATTCCGGAGGGGTGCTGGTCAGGCCGGCTGCGGTCGAAATCATGACGGGAAAGAAGGCGATGAAGACCGCAAAGATCAGGCGTGCTTCCGTGCCCAATCCAAACCAGATGATGAACAGGGGAGCGAGTGCAACCTTCGGCACGAATTGCAAAGCAATCAAGTTTGGCAAAACGCATTCGCGCAGAAGGCGGGAGTAGCTAAGTAGCAGCGCGCTCAAAATACCCAACGCACAGGCGATGGCGAACGCCAGGAACGCTTCCTTCGCCGTGGGGACTGCATGCCTTGCAATGAGCGCGAACCCGCGGCCCAGGGTTTCCATGATGGCCGTGGGAGCGGGGACGATGACTTCGCGGATTGCAAAAAACTTCGTCAACAGCTCCCAGAGATAAACGACAGCCGCAGCGGTCGCGATCGGAAGCGCTATCGGACGAAGCTGCATTAGTATGGCGCGGAAACGCTTACTTCCCGTGGATGAGTGTTGAACCATTTCCGTCATTTTGATCTGACCTCGGATAACAGAGTGGTCGGCAGCAGAACCCGTTCACGGGTTTCGTTGGGATAAATCATGGTCCTGAGGTCGCGGCATAGTTCAGCGAAGAGAGGTTCGGATTGAATGCTCGTGTCGCGCGGGCGAGGGAAGGGGATCTGCACGTCGGCTACTATCCGGGATGGACGAGCGCTCATCACGATAATTCGCTCCGACAGAAAGACCGCCTCCCGGATGCTGTGCGTGATGAACAGCGCCGTCTTGTTGAGTTGTTGCCACAGGGCTAGCAGCAGTTCGTTCATCTCGTCGCGGGTAATGGCATCCAGTGCACTGAAGGGCTCGTCCATCAAGAGGATGGGAGCGTCATTGATCAGTGCCCGGCAGATCGCCGCGCGTTGCTTCATCCCGCCTGACAACTGAGCTGGTCGGCTGTCGGCGAAACCGTGAAGTCCAACCGCGTCCATCAATTGCCGCGCGCGGTCGTTGTACAGATCCATTGGCTTTCCCAACAGCCGCACCGGCAAGGTGATATTGTCGAGCGTGGTCTTCCACGGCAGCAGCGTGGGTTCCTGAAAGACGATTCCGACATCCACGCTCGGTGAACGAACTTCGCGGCCGCGTAGCACCGCGCGTCCGGATGTAGCGCTCTCCAGGCCGGCCACGACCATCAGCAGCGTGCTTTTCCCGCAACCGCTGGGGCCCAATATCGAGACGAACTCGCCTTCCGTGACGGAAAAATTTGCCGATCGAAGCGCTTCGACGGGCTTTGCACCCGAAGAGTACACCTTGCCGACGTCTTCAACGGAAATGGCGACGGGCCGGCCGTCGCCCTCTGTCAGTTCTTCGGCCGTTGCGGAAAAAACATAGTTCATGTCAATCCTTCAGCAAAACACGTGCCACACGATCCGGGGCCAGAACCTCGAATGATGCGGGCGAGCCAGCGCAGATGTCTGCTCGCATGAGGATGATCTAAGCAAATCCGGGCAGCACTGAAAGCCTATTTAATTGGCAGAAAGTTACTTGAACTGGAAAAAAGTTGCTTGTTTTCAGCCCTCGCGCCTTGGCACGGCGATTGCTGAATGTTCTCGGACATTCATGCAGGAGCAGCACACAATGAAACCGGTGAACACCAGATCAGCCAGGAGCCATCTCACGCGGCGCAGCCTCGTCAAGGCATCCGCTCTCGCGGCCTTTGCCGCCTTTCCTCACGTCCTGAGAGCGCAAGCCAAAGACAAGGTCACCTTCAGTCTTTCCTGGGTGCCACAAGCTTCGAATGCCTATGCCTACATCGCCAGATCGAAAGGTTTCTGGAGCAAGCGCGGGATCGACGTCGACATCGTGCGGGGCTTCGGCTCGGTTCCGACAGCGCTTGCCGTCGGCGAAGGAAAATTCCCGTTCGGGCTGGCGCTAAGTGGCGCCATCATTCTGGCGGCGACACGAGGTTCGCCGGTGGCCTGCGTCGGCATCGAGTCCTACAAGTTTCAGATGGGTGTAGCCGCTCATCCCGATAGCGGCATCCTAGACTTCAAGGACCTCGAAGGCAAGACCATCGGCGGCGTGCTGAACTCCGGAGAGTCGCCATTTCGCAAACTGCTCGCCGAACGCGCGGGCTTCGATCTGAGCAAGGTCAATATCAACAACGTCGATATCTCGATACTTGAACAATCGGTCATGCAGCGTCAGGTAGACGCGATCTTCTGTATCGGTCTGTCGAGCTTGCCACCCATGCTGGCCGCGGGCTTCAAGCCCAAATTCCTGCCGGCCGACAAGTTCAAGGTCGATCTATACGGCGTTTCGCTTATCACCCAGCAGCGCATGGTGGAAACCAATCCCGACCTCTGCCAACGGTTCGTCGACGGGGCGCTGGAAGCGGTCGCTTACACGATGGCGAACCCCGATGAATGCATCGACATTTTCATGCGAGAGGTGCCGGAACTGGCTCTGTCGAAGAACGGCAAGCAGTTCGTCAAGAGCGGTATGGAGATCTGGATCGACTCCCTCCTGGCTGCCGAACCGAAAGCGCAGGGAATGGGTTGGTCCGACGAAAAGGCTGTCAACGAAGCGATCGACATGGTCATGACTTACGTGGCGCCCGCGGGGGCCGTTCGTCCCGATCCGAGAAAGCTGTTTACAAACAGTTTCGCGGGCAAGATCAAACCCAGTCCGAAGGATTGGACTATCGCTGCGAACTGGAGCGAGAATGGAGGCAAGATTCTCGCGGGTAACTGACGCGGGCTTTGTCCTCGCGCGTCGTCGCGTCGACATCCAAGACGTGCTTTCGGCCTCGATCGATAGTTGAGCGGTCGAGGCCGGTCGATTCCAGGATTCAGAACGTGGGGGGAGTATTGATCCAGACCGCGCGGAGACGTGTTTTGCCTGGATTGGAGTAGGCGTGCGGCAAGTCTGACGGAAAGTAGAACGAATCGCCGGTTTTCAGCAGATGCGTCGCGCCATTTATCGTCAACTCCAGCTGACCTTCCACGATAAAGCCGACTTCCTCTCCCTTGTGCTGAAGCGTTCCGTTGGTGTGGCCACCGGGTTCTATGACGACGAGAAACCCTTCCAGCAACCGTCCTTCCGATGAGGGAATGAGAACTTCAGCCAGTACGCCTTCCGAGCCGGCAGCCTTGGCGTGACCGATCGTTGTCCGCTCCTCAGGCTTCATGATGGTCCATGGCTCGGATGTTTCACTGCTCAGAAGCGACGATACGCTGCGATTCAGAGCCTGACAGAGCCGGTGAAGCGTGGTGAGCGACGGAATTGCGCGCTCGTTTTCGATCTTCGAGAGCATGCTTTCGGAGCAGCCGGCCTTCAGGGCTACGTCCTTGAGCCGCATATGCGTCATCAGACGCGCGTGTTTGAGACGCGCACCAATCCTCGGTCCGGCTTCGGCTGGGGCGGTAGTCACCGGAGTCTTCTTTTTTGTTTTGCCGATTGTTTTGGGTTTGGCTCGCTTCACTCGTTTCTCCCGGTTGCCGACGTCGACAACTTAGTCGAACCGGGCGGATTCATGCAAATGCCGACTTTAACAGCAGTCATGCATAATTTATCCGCATGCAAGGCACTTGAATATAATGCAAGATGCATTCGTCGATTCTGATTTTACGGAGAGAGGCCGATGGTTCGTCCCCTGGATCTTGGAATATTCCTGCCCAATGCGAAGGGCGGCGCCATTATGGCGACAGGCTCTCCACCGCAATATTTTCCGACATGGGAGTTGAACAAGAAGAACGCGGTGATTGCCGAGAAGGCCGGCTTCGAATTCCTGCTGTCGATGGTGAAATGGCGGGGTTTCGGCGGCGAAACCAACCATTGGGACTATTCCCTGGAGTCGTTCACCTTGATGGCGGCATGCGCTGCGGTGACGTCGCGCATCCAGCTTTATGCGTCCGTGGCCATACCGACGATCCATCCGGGCGTGATCGCGAAGATGACATCGACGATCGATGACGTCAGCAACGGCCGTTTCGGAGTGAATATCGTCAGTGGATGGAACAAGCTCGAATATTCCCAGATGGGCTTGTGGCGCGGCGACGCGTATTTCGAGAAGCGTTACGAATACGCCACTGAGTATCTCGACATCCTGCGGAGGCTTTGGCGGGACGAGCGGGTCAATCACAAGAGCGAGTTCTTCGATTTCGAAGATTGCAAATCCTACCCAAAGCCGTCGCGTGAAATCCCGATCATCTGCGCAGGTCAGTCAGACCGTGGAATCAGTTTCACGGGGCAGTACGCCGATTTTGGGTTTCTCGGGGGACAGGATGACAGTCTTGAAGATCTCGGAAGATTGAACAAGAAACTCCAGCGCGCGGCGGGACAGTTTGGACGAAACGTGGGGGCTTACGTGCTGCTCACCGTTATCGCCGAGGAAACAGACGAAGCGGCGTTCAGGAAGCGTGATTTCTTCATCGAGACGAGCGACCGTCCCGCGATGAGCGAGTGGGCAAGGGTGGCGGGAATGGATTTCTCCCGCGCGACGTACCAGGACCTCGCGGTTCAAACCTTCATGGCGATTCCGTATGTGGCCGGATCATACGCCACGGTAGCGCAATATCTGGATGGTCTGGCCGAGAACGGCATTGCGGGTGTGTGCTTCATTTTTCCGGATTATCAGTCGGATCTTCAGCGTCTGGTGGACAACGTTCTTCCGCTGATGAAACACCGGCGGGCGGATGCGCCGGCGTTGGTGGACGCATGACGGCGGATGTCCATGCCGCGCTCGACGAGAAGTCGCTCGCGACGATATTCACCGGCGCGCGTACGCATTATTCGTGGCGTTCGCGCGAGATTCCGCAAGCCAAACTGCTGGAGCTCTACGACGTTGCCAAGCTGGGGCCGACCAGTGCGAATTGCAGTCCGCTGCGCGTGGCGTTTGTTTGCAGCCGACAGGCGAAAGAGCGGCTGTTGCCGGCGCTTTCCAGGGGAAATGTGGCCAAAGCATCGTCCGCGCCCGTGATCGCGATTGTCGCGCAGGACCGCAACTACCTTGACCTGGTACCGACGTTGTTTCCGGTGGGCTACGATGCCCGGAGCTGGTTCACCGCAAGCCCAGGCTCCGCTGCCGAACATGGCTTGCGAAATGCGATGCTGCAGACCGCTTATCTCATTATTGCCGCGCGAGCCCTCGGTCTGGATTGTGGTCCGATGTCGGGGTTCAACGCCTCGATAGTCGACGACGAGTTCCTGAGCGGCCTGGAGTGGAACTCGCTGTTGCTGATCAATCTCGGGTACGGCGCAGACGTACCCGCACCGCCCAGAAGGCCTCGGCTTTCGGCGGTTGATGCATGCAGGTTTTTTTAGCATGGACAAGCCTCTCAAACGATCGCTGGGTGGACGGGGTCATGCCGTCGGGACTTTCATAACTGAAGGACCAATGTTGCCGGTTGTCCGGATAGCAACGGCCGCCGGGGCGGATTTTATCATCTTTGACGGCGAGCATGGTTCGGTTGAGTTGGGCGACCTGAGGGCAGCGATCGCGGTCTGCCGTGCGCTAGGGACGCAAGCTCTGGTTCGTGTCCCGAAGGTCGATACGCACTGGATCGCGAGAGCGCTTGACAGCGGTGCACACGGGATCATCGCGCCCAATATTGAGACCGTTGCAGAGGCTGAGCGTCTTCTGGAACAGGCCCTGTTTCCTCCGCTAGGCTGTCGCGGAGCATCGTTCGGTTCTGCGGTCGATGATTATTCCGGAGGAGAGATTGCTGCAAAAGTCGAAGGCGCCAATCGTAACATTGTCGTTCTCTGCATGATCGAAAGCCCGGCCGGGCTTGCGAATGTCGAGGCCATCGCAGCGTTACCCGGTATTGCCGGCTGCTGGTTCGGGTACATCGACTACAGCATCGCAGCGGGAATTCCCGGCCAGACGAGCGATCCGGAGGTGCTTGCCGCCGCGGCCCGTATCGCGCGCGCGTGCGTATCGCAGTCCAAGATCGCAGGTGTCATGACCACGTCGGTCGAACATCTCGGGCAGTACGTTGAGCGTGGTTACAAGGTTGCGGCCTGGGGGTCGGATGCCTTCGTCCTCAAACACGGCTTCAAGGCGGGGTTCGACAATTGCCGAACGGCGCTCGTCTCTTAACCAGAACACAACAGGAGTTTGCAATGCCCAATACTGCTGAAATTCCGACAATCGACATGTCGTTGTTTACACGTGGGTCGGCAGCGGAGCGATCGGCTGTCGTTAGACAAGTGGCCGATACCTGCGAACGGATCGGCTTTTTCCTGATCAAGGGCCACGGAGTACCCCAGGAGCTGATGTCGGATACCTATGCCAGCAGTCGCGCGTTCTTCGATCTTGCAAAGGACGAAAAGCTGCTGGTGAAACGCAATCGTCCGGAGGTCAGCAGGGGGTACAATTCGCTCGCCGACCAGAGCCTGTCCCGAAGCATAGGCATCCTGGCACCACCTGATCTTCAGGAAAGCTTCAATATCGGACCGATCTCGGCCAGCGACAGCCCTTACTTCACGGAGGGGTTCGGCGCCATCCACTTTGCGCCTAACCAGTGGCCAGAGCATCCCGCCGAGTTCAAGTCGAATGCAGTCCGGTACTACACGGCAATGGAGCGTGTCTCCTCGCAGCTGATGCGGATCTTCGCGCTATCGCTGGGACTTGAGGAGACATTCTTCGACAACAAGATCGACAAGCACGTCAGCAGCCTCAGGTTCATCAATTATCCGGACCAGCCAAATCCTCCTGCTGAGGGTCAAAAGCGCGCCGGAGAACATACGGACTATGGCGCACTCACCATCCTCAAGATCGAGGATGCACCTGGCGGGCTTCAGGTGCGTGACCGATCCGGCAATTGGATTGACGTCGGCTACGTGCCGGGAACGTTTGTCGTGAATATTGGCGATCTCATGATGCAATGGACGAATGATCGCTGGATTTCCACGTTGCATCGGGTGATGAATCCGCCGAGTGCGGTTGCTGGAAGCAGCCGGCGGATGTCGATGGTGTTCTTCCACCAGCCGAACTACGACGCGGACATAACCTGCTTGCCGACCTGTATGTCTGCGGAGAACCCGCCGCGCTATCAACCCACGACGTCTGGCGCCCACTGGCGCGGCAAGAACCAGGCTGCGCGCGACGTCAAGCCCGCGGAAAAAGTAGCTTGAGCGCAACCGGCCGGTCTCTCCGGTCGTCGGGACCGGACCCGCGCCGGCCCGACGTTCGCTATGTCAGCGCTATCGCAGCCACCGAAATCCTGCTTGAGCCTTTGTTCGAGCGACTTGGAGCTATCCAATGCCCCACGATGTCAAAGATTTGCGAAGAGCGCTTGGTTTGTACGCGACGGGCGTCACTGTCATTACGACGCGCGTTGCCGGTACAACGGTCGGATTGACCGCAAACTCGTTTACATCGATATCGCTCGCGCCTCCGCTGCTGCTGTTCTGTATTGGCCGTTCGCGGAATTCGTTCGATGCATTTCGAGAGGCGCCGTCGTTCGCGATCAATGTATTGAGCTCCAGCCAGCGGGAACTATCCGACGCATTCGCATCTTCCGGGCAGGAGAAGTGGAGCGGCGTGGAGTACCAGGATGACAGATTGGGTAATCCGGTTTTCTCCGAATCCGCCGCAGCTTTCAGCTGTCACCGACGCGAGATTATCGACGCGGCCGACCATATGATCGTGATCGGCGAGATCGCCGACTACCGGCAGCGCCAGGATGCGCTCCCACTCATTTATTGCCGAAGCCGCTATTGCCTGCCGGTCGATGCGTCGTCGGTCGCGGCGGCATGATGCCTGCTTGGCGAAACCCGCCAGCAGGGCGTTATGAAACTTCGGAGTACTACGCCTAAATCTCGATCTCCGTCCCGAACTCCACCACCTGCTTGGCCGGCACGCCGAAGAAGGCGGCGGTGCGTTCGGCGTTGCGTTGCAGGAAGGCGAACAGCGATTCCCGCCACACCCACATGCCCGGAATGTCCTCGCTCGGGATGATGGTCTCGCGGCCGATGTAATAGGTGATGTCGGAAAGATCGATCCCCGGGAGCTTGCCCTGCTTGCAGGCCAGCACCAGTCCGTCATAGATCGTCGGGTACTGCATGAAGCCGTAATGCAGGATGACGCGCGTGATGCCGGGGATGAGTTCGAAGACCTCGGCGCGATCCTCATCGGCAATGCGCGGGGATTCCTCGATCTGCACGGTGACCAGCACGACGCGCTGATGCAGCACGTGATTGTGCTTGACGAACTGCGTCAGCGCGAGCGGCACGCCCTTGGGCGAGGAGGCCAGAAACACCGCCGTGCCCGACAGCCTGGCGTGGCAGCGGTTGACGGCGGTCTCGATCAGATCTTCTTCCGGCTGGCGCAGCTTGGCGCGCGCGCTCTCGACCAGTTTGACGCCACTGCGCCAGGTCAGCATCACAAATGCGACGGCGGCGGCGAGCAGCAGGGGAAACCAGCCGCCTTCGAACAGCTTGACCGAGTTCGCCGCGAAGAAGATGCAGTCGATCACGAAAAAGAACCCGTTGACCGCGATCACGATGATCGGTGAATAGCCCCACTGGATCGCGACCAGGGCCGCCAGCAGCGTCGTGATCGCCATCAGCAGCGAGACCGCGATGCCATAGGCGCCGGCAAGGGCGTCCGAGGTGCCGAAGCTCAGCACCGCGCCCAGTGTTGCCGCCGCCAGCAGCCAGTTCACCAGCGGCACGTAGATCTGGCCGATCGCGTCGCTGGTGGTGTGCCTGATATGCATCCGCGGCAGGAAGCCGAGCTGGATCGCCTGCTGGGTCAGCGAGAACACGCCGGAGATGATCGCTTGCGACGCGATCACGGTGGCGAGTGTCGCGAAAGCGACCAGCGGGTAATGCAACGAGTCAGGCGCGAGCTGGTAGAACGGATTCTCGATGGCATTGGGATCGGCGATCAGCAAGGCCGCCTGTCCGAAATAATTCAGCACCAGCGCGGGCAGCGCCACGGCAAACCAGGCCAGCCGGATCGGCATGCGCCCGAAATGCCCCATGTCGGCATACATCGCCTCGCCCCCGGTCACCGCCAGGAACGCGGCGCCGAGAATGGCGAAGGAGACGTGGAAATTCTGGTGGATCAGGAAATCGAAGGCATAGAACGGGCTGAGCGCCGCGAGCACGGCCGGCGCCTTTACGATGCCGTGGATCCCGAGCGCGGCAAGGACCGCGAACCAGCCGACCATGACGGGCCCGAATATTTTCCCGATGAAGCCGGTGCCCTGTTTCTGCATGATGAACAGGCCAATCAGGATGACGACGGTCAGCGGCACCACGGCCGGCGCCAGCGACGGTGCGTCGACCTTCAAGCCCTCGATGGCGCTGAGCACGGAGATCGCCGGGGTAATGGCGCCGTCGCCATAGAGCAGGGCGGCGCCGATCAGGCCGACGACCAGCAAATGCGAGCGCCATGTGCCGGGCCTGGCGTTGCGCGCGGAAAGCAGCGCCAGCAGCGCCATGATGCCGCCTTCGCCGCGGTTGTCGGCGCGCAGGATCAGGAGCGCGTATTTCAGCGAGATGATCAGGATCAGCGCCCACAGGATCAGCGACACGACGCCGAGGATCGCCGCGTGGGTCAGCGGCCCACCGCCATGGGTGGCGGCCTTGGCCGCTTCCTTCAGCGCGTAGAGGGGGCTGGTGCCGATATCGCCATAGACGACGCCGAGGGCGCCGATGGTGGCTGCGGCGGGAAGGGGAGTGAGATGGCCGGCGGTTGCAACTGGCGTACTGGTCACTGGCGCCCCCATTGGCAAGGCGCCCGCCGGATCAGCCCGGGGGCGCGATCAGGCGCCAGTCTGCGACGAGACGTCGCAAATTACCATGGGGGTTCCGTTGCCGATCTCGATTCGCTGGGGGCAATCGGCGGGCATGCCGGTGCATAGGCCTGCCCAAAATGCTGAAGTCCTCGGGGGGCATCCCGAGGACTTCAAATCAGAGCAACAGAAGGGTTCAGTGAACAGAGCCGACGCCGTTATGGGGCACGGTCGGCGGTTACCAGGCGGGCTTCGCGGACCGTCGACTTGGAGTTGGCTGCGCGGAGGCAGGAAGCCTCGAAATTCGGCCAGGCCTGCTGCGAGCAGTCCTTGCCCACCGTGCGGATGTCGAGCCGGTCACCCTTGGCGAGCGCCTGGGGCACGCTGGCTTCGACGGTCGGGGCAAAGCCGGGCAAAATGGTCAGTGCGGTCGCGATGAGGGCAGCAAAGGTGATTGCGGAAATTGCCTTGATCATGACGGTCCCCTGTCATGGGCCGTTCGGCCCGTCGTTTCGTTGGATGGAGGTGTACCCACGCCGCGTTTCCTGCCGTCTTCGCCACGGCGGAAAATGGTTTCGTCCGGGCCGAGTTTTGTTTCGTCGCCTAGCGCGGGACGAAACATTGCCTGCCCGCCTAACAGACGCTTTGACCCCGAAGCTGGTTCATTGGCCGATCTGAAATAAAAAGGGCGGGTTCCACGGAACCAAGCCCGCTTGCCGGGCCGCGCGGGGCGGGTTAGGAGGGTCCATGCCCCGTATCGCGCTCTATCCCGGCTCTTTTGACCCCGTCACCAACGGCCATCTGGACGTGGTCCACCACGCCGTCACCCTGTGCGACCGCCTGATCGTCGCTGTTGCCGTCCATCCCGGCAAGAAATCGCTGTTTTCGACCGAGGAACGGCTGGAGATGCTGGCGGCGGTCTGCGCGCCCATCGCCAAGCAGGCCGGTTGCGCCTTCGAGGCCTCCACCTATGACAATCTGACGGTCACGGCGGCCCGCTCCGCCGGCGCCACCATCATGATTCGGGGCCTGCGCGACGGCACCGATCTCGACTACGAGATGCAACTCGCCGGCATGAACCAGACCATGGCGCCCGAGGTGCATACGGTGTTCGTCCCGGCCTCGCCGGCGGTCCGCCCGATCACCGCCACACTGGTACGCCAGATCGCGGGCATGGGCGGTGACTTCTCCGCCTTCGTGCCGCCTTCGGTCGCCGCCAAACTCAAGGCCAAATTCGCCGGCTAGCGCCCCGGCGCGCGCGCCCAAGCCTTCCTATCGATCCGCTCTCTTGATCCCGGAGTTTTCATGATCCGCATCCTCGCTTTTGCCATCGCCCTGATTTGCGCGGCGCCCGCCATCGCCCAGCCGCTTCCGGCCAATCTCGACAAGGCCAATGCGATCGTGATCGACACGACCAAGGGCCGCATCGTGATCAAGCTGCGGCCGGACATCGCGCCCCAGCACGCCGAGCGCATCAAGCAGCTGGCGCGCGAGGGATATTACAACAACGTGCCGTTCCACCGCGTGATGGACGGCTTCATGGCGCAGACCGGCGACGGCCAGAACTTCAACGGCACCGGCGGGTCGAAATATCCGAACCTGAAGCAGGAATTCTCCAAGGTGCCGTTCACCCGCGGCATCGTCGGCATGGCGCGGCGCGGCGACAGTGTCGACACCGCCAATTCGCAATTCTTCATCATGTTCGCGGAAGGCTCCAGCCTGAACGGCCAGTACACCGTGATCGGCGAAGTGGTGTCCGGCATGGACGTGGTCGACAAGCTGAAAAAGGCGCCGCCCGGATCGGCTGGTGGTGCGGTCACCGACCCCGACAAGATGGTGAAGGTGCAAGTCGCATCCGACATCAAGTGAGCAATGGCCAGGCCGCGCAGCAAGCCGCTCGTCGGGTTTGCCGCGCTGCTGCTGTGCCTCGTATCGGCCGCACCGGCCTTGGCACAGCCCGCGAAACTCGACACGCTGAAGGACATCTTTGTCCGGCTGCATGCCTGCTGGAAGCCGCCGCCGCTATCGCAGGCCAACCCGATCGACATCACGGTCGTGGTCAGCTTTAGCCGCGACGGCGCCATCCTCGGGCACCCCAGGATCACCTATGAATCGGAACAGGCGAGCGATAACGACCGGCTCAAATACCGCATTGCCGTAATGGAGACATTGCAACGCTGCACGCCGTTGCCATTTACCGAGGGACTGGGCGGTGCCGTTGCCGGCCGGCCTCTCGCGGTGCCTTTTCGAACCCGCAAACGTCCACCCAAACCTGATGAGAGAAAAGCATGGCTGCCACAGAAAATACTTTGATCCTTGAGACCACGCAGGGTCCCGTCACCATCGAGATGCGCCCCGACCTGGCGCCGGGCCACGTCGCCCGCATCAAGGAACTGGTGCGCGAAGGGTTTTACGACGGCATCGTGTTCCATCGCGTGATCGACGGCTTCATGGCGCAGACCGGTTGCCCGCACGGCACCGGCACCGGCGGTTCCGGCAAGAAACTCAAGGCCGAGTTCAACAAGAAACCGCATGTGCGCGGTACCACCTCGATGGCGCGCGCGGCGAGCCCGGATTCCGGCGACAGCCAGTTCTTCATCTGCTTCGACGATGCCTCCTTCCTCAACGGCCAGTACACGGTCTGGGGCAAGGTGACCGAGGGCATGGAGAACGTCGACAAGATCAAGCGCGGCGAGCCGGTGAAGGATCCGGACAAGATCGTCAAGGCGCATATGGCCGCCGACGCGGGCTGAACGGTCCTCCTCATGGTGAGGAGCCTGCGCAGCAGGCGTCTCGAACCATGAGGCCATCGATGTAGCAACAGCCGGGCTTCATCCTTCGAGACGCGGCCAAGGCGCCGCTCCTCAGGATGAGGTTCGGCGCAGTGTGCAGGATTGCATGCGCACCGACCTGTTCGACTTCGAACTCCCCGCCGCCAACATCGCGTTGCGGCCCGCGAGCCCGCGCGATTCCGCGCGGATGCTGGTGGTGCAGCCGGACGGCGTGCTGCGCGACCGCAGCGTTGGCGAGCTGCCGCAATGGCTGGAGCCCGGCGACCAGCTCGTCGTCAACGACACCAAGGTGATCTCGGCGCAGCTGAAGGGACGCCGCATCGGCCGCGAGACCGAGCCGAAGATCGAGGCGACGCTGATCAAGCGGCTCGACGGCTCGCGCTGGCAGGCGCTGGTCAGGCCGGCCAAGAAGCTGGCGCCGGGCGACGTCGTTCGCTTCGGCAATGAGGGCAAGGTCTGCCTGCTCGGGCATCTCGACGCCGAGGTCGAGGCCAAGGGCGAGGAGGGCGTGGTCACGCTGTCGTTCTCGTTTCATGGCCCGACGCTGGACCAGGCCATCGAGGATCTCGGCACGCCGCCGCTGCCGCCCTACATCGCCTCCAAACGAACGCCCGACGATCGCGATGCCGCCGATTATCAGACCATGTTCGCGGTCAACGAGGGGGCGGTCGCAGCCCCGACTGCGGGACTGCATTTCACGCCGGCGCTCGAGGCGGCGTTACGTGACCGCGGCGTCGCGCTGCACCGGCTGACATTGCATGTCGGGGCAGGCACGTTCCTGCCGGTCAAGGTGGACGAGACCGCCGCGCACAAAATGCACGCCGAATGGGGTTGCATCCGCGCGGAGACCGCGGCGGCGTTGAACGCCGCGCGCGCCAAGGGCGGCCGCATCGTTGCGGTCGGCACCACGTCGCTGCGGCTATTGGAAAGCGCCGCCGCCGAGGACGGCGCCATCCAGCCGTTTTCCGCCGAAACCTCGATCTTCATCACGCCGGGCTACCGTTTCCGCGCGGTCGATATCCTCTTGACCAATTTCCATCTGCCGCGCTCGACGCTGTTCATGCTGGTGTCGGCATTTTCCGGGCTCGACACGATGAAGCAGGCGTATGCGCATGCGATCGCGGCGGGGTATCGGTTTTATTCGTATGGCGATGCGTGTCTGTTGTTCCGTGCGCGCGACTGATCAGCGGGGCTCGCTCGGCGCGTCACGTTCCTTGCTTTCGGCGGCTTGCGCTGCGCAATCGTCCATGCCGTGGCATTTGCTTCGGTAATTATAGTACCAGCCGCCGGCGATCGCGCAGACCAGGACCAGCGCGAGCAGAACCATCCAACTTCGCTTCGGCATCGTCAGCCCCAACATTCGGATCGGCCGCGAACTTAACGAACGATTCGCCGTGAAGCCAGCCGGTGCGACGCGCCCCTCGCGATGTCAGGAGTTCTCTAACATGCGGCGAGGGGCCGTTCACATCACGCCATCGCGCGCTGCGGCAGCAGTTCCGCGATCTGGACCGCGTTGAGCGCGGCGCCCTTGAGGAGCTGATCGGCGGAGACGAACATTGCGATCGAGTGACCCGAGGGGTCGCTGAGGTCCTTGCGGATGCGGCCGACCAGCACGTCGTCCTGGCCCGATGCGTCGATCGGCATCGGAAAATAGTTCTTCGCGCGATCGTCGATGATCTTCACGCCGGGCGCCTTCGACAGGATCGCGCGCACGTCGTCTTCGGTGATCGGGTTTTCGCATTCGAAGGTGATGGCCTCGCAATGCGCGCGCAGCACCGGCACCCGCACGCAGGTGACACCGATCGCGATCTTCTCATCCTCGAAGATCTTTCGGGTCTCCTTGATGACCTTGGTCTCTTCGTCGTTGTAGCCGGTCTCGGGATCGATCGCGGTGTTGTGGCTGAACACGTTGAAAGCATAGGGCAGCGGGATCACCTTGGGCGTGAACGGCCGGCCCTCGAGGCTCGCGCGGGTCGATTCCTTCAGTTCCTCCATCGCCGCCGCACCGGCGCCGCTGGCGGCCTGATAGGTCGAGATGATCATGCGCTTGATGCGGTTCTGGCGGTGGATCGGCCACAGCGGCACCAGGGCCGTGATCGCCGAGCAGTTCGGATTGGCGATGATGCCCTTGTGGTCGCGGATGCGGCCCGCGTTGATTTCGGGGATGACCAGTGGCACGTCCGGATCCATCCGGAAGGCCGATGAATTGTCGACCACCACGGCGCCCGACTTCACTGCGATCGGCGCATACTTCTTCGAAATGCCGCCGCCGGCCGAGAACAGCGCGATGTCGACGCCGTGGAAGGAGTGCGGGCCGAGTTCCTCGATCACGACCCGATCGCCGCGGAAATCGATGGTCTGGCCGGCCGAACGGGCGCTCGCCAGCGCCTTGAGCCTGCCGACGCGGAAATTGCGCTTGTCCATGGTGGCGATGAATTCGGCCCCGACGGCGCCGGTCACGCCGACAATGGCCACTACTGGATCGTTGCTCACGTTGGTATTTCCCTTTGTTTGCAGGCAATAAAAAAGCCCCGGTCCTTTTCAGGCGGGGCTTCGGTTCAGATGATGCGATCGTTCGACTACGCGCGCACGGCTCCCGAGCCCCCCGAGGGTGCTTTGGTTTTCGCGGTGCGTTTGGTGGTCGCGTTCATGGTGCGGACTTATGCGGCAGCTTTGGGCTGCCGTCAACGGGTTTTGCCCCGTCCGGGCTGCAACGCTGGCAGGCGCGTCGCGTCATCGCCGACCGGCGGCGCCGGGTGGCTCGAGGATCACCTGCTTCAGGTCGCTGCCGGTCATGACGACGATCGCGAAATTCAGCCGGCTGCTTTCGCGGATCAGGCCGCCGCTGATGGCCTTGCCGTCCGCCACCTGTTCGGCCACGCGAACGGCATCCTTCAGGCGGTGCCGGATCGTCTTGAGTGCCACGAGGTTGCTGCGGTTCTCGGCATCGAGCTGCGTCAGCGGCAACGCGGCTTCGCCGCCGACGATCTTGCCGGTCCTGGCGTCGATCGTGTGTCGCCAGAGGCGGTCGTGGTGAAGGGTCTTGACGCGGTAGACCGGAGCATCCGACGCGCCGTCGAAGCTGACATCGGCGGTCGTCGCGCCGGCATGCTGGGCCTCGGCGATGGCCATCGCTTGGCTCATCGAGACGGTCGCGCCGCGGAAAGCCGCAAGTTCGCGGCTGACGGCCTGCTGATCAGACGCCGCGCCATCCCCGGGTTCACGGCTGAGCGCGGCGGCCTCGTCGGCCGACGATGCCATGGCACCGACCGGGGCGGGGAGGGTGATCGCGACCAGGAGGGCTGCAAGCAACGGTCTCCAGCATTTTGGCGCACGCATGCTTGCAGTCTCCATCCCTGAGCCTATGTCTGCCGGCGGACCGGCCGGATCGCCTCGATGAAGGCGCGGCCGACCCCTTGGGGGCATAAGGGTCGGCCGCGGAGCGTCGCAAACGGGCTGTACCGCCGCTTGTGGCGATCGAAGCGGAGAGGGCTCCCGCCGGGGACTAGGACGTCGGAAACCCGCAACCGCTCATAACAAAACCATACCGTATCGTTTTGTTATGGTCAACAAATGCCCCGTGCCGTACCGCGCGTAAAACGCCGTTCTCACGGAATTGTCAGCGGGAGGGGCGCCGCCGGATGCCGGCTTTGGGGGTGGATTGAATGCGGCTTGCAGGTCCCAGCGCACCGGCCAGGAACAGCCTGATCGCGAGCCGCATGCGCTTCTCTGCGGACTTCACTTCCAGCGGCGTTCCGAACGTCGCCATGCGGTGGGTGTGACCGACGACCACGTCGAGAAACACTTCGGCGGCGATGCCGGTATCCTCGACGTCCATGGCGCCCTGGGCCACCAGATGGTCGAAGAAGCGCGCGGTGGTGGAGACGGCTTTCAGCCAGCCTTCTTCCTTGCCGAGTTTGGCGATGTCGGGGAAGTTGATGGCCTGTGCCGTCATCATGCGGCTGAACGCGACGGCATCGGGTCCGCAGGTGAACATCAGCATCTCGCGGCCGACCTCATTGAGGCGCTGCTCGACTGAAATGTCCGAGGAGCGAGCAAGCTGCATCTCGGCGGCTTCCGCAAGCGGAGCGAGCCAGCGCGCAATTTCGCGCCGCAGCACCTCTGCAAATAGCCCGCGCTTGTCGCCGTAGCGTGCATAGACGGTCGGCTTGCTGACCCGGGCGGCTTCCGCCACCGCATCCAGCGAGGTCGCATCATAGCCGCGGTCCAGGAAAAGACGGGTGGCGACGTCGATCAGCCGCTGATCGCGCTCGATCGCGGCGCTTTTCGTCGGCCGTCCGCCGCGCGACTTCGGGACGTCGCGTCTTGCCGGTCTGGCCCTGGTCGCAGTCAATCCCATGCCTCCTGATTCCTGCGCGGTCGTCATAACGATCATTGCTCTATAACGCGCAGCACGAGGGGCGTCATCGCGAATCTGGCCGAATTGGCCATATCGTCAACGGTCGATGTTCCGTGCCCGCGTGGCTCATGGGAGCGTCGAGGCCCAGGCGCGGCCTGACGCAGCCTTCTCGTAGCCGTACTGATAGAGGGCGCGCATATAGGCGGTGTCGAATCCCTCCGAGGGCGGCGCGGGATAGTCGCGCTCGATATAGGACAGATGGAAGCCCCACCGGTTGCGCCTGGCGAAATCATAGGTCGAGAAGATCACCGAGCGCGTCTGCGACTGGGTGATCGACGACAGGCTGCGTGAGGCGACGTCGAGCGTGCTGTTGGACACGAGTTCAAACGTCCGCTCGATCTTCTTGTTGACGAGGATGTAGATGTCCATCCGGTTGTTTCCGGGCAGACGGCCTTGGAAGAGCAGCGTCTCCGGCACGGTCAGGACCGGAGCGGTCACGCCGCCGTCGACATGCATCTCCTCGAAGCGCCGGCCCTGGCCCTCGGCTTCGATCATGATCGGCGGGAAGACCAGCGGAATGCTGGCGGAGGCCGCCATCACGTCGCGAAACAGGCGCAGTGCCTCGGGCGAGCCGACCGCGGCGATTTTCCCCATGTCCCACACGGCCGTGCGCTGGGTGTCGAGATCGGTCGTCACCACCAGCAGCTTGCGGCCCTTGGCGTTTTCGCGGGCGACGGCAGCCAGGAGCTCCGGCCCGACATAGCGGGCCACCAGCTCGCGCAGCCTGGTGTTGCCGAACAGGCCGGATCCGAACAGCACGCGCACGATGCTGGGGCTCTCGAGCAGGCTTTCGGCTATACCGCTGGTGTAGACCTCCTTCAATGTGTCGTCATATTGCGAGCCGAGGAATGCGAAGGGCGCGATCAGGCCGCCGGTGCTGACGCCCGACACGGCCGAGAAGGTCGGGCGATTGCCGGCCGCGGTCCAGCCGTTCAACACGCCCACGCCATAGGCGCCGTCGGCGCCGCCGCCGGAGAGCGCGAGATAGGTCCTGGCGGAGGCGAGGTCGTCTTTCTCGAAACGAAATTTCGTGGCGGGCTCGTCGGTGTAGCGCCGCAGCCCCTCGATATCGAGCACGCGGGCGCTGGCGGCATCCGCGGCGCTGTAGGGCGTCCGGGGCAGCGAGGTGCAGGCGGCCAGCGCCAGGCTGCACAGCAGGATGGCCGCGCCGCGCAGGCGTGAGCCCGTCCTCCTGATCCGGCTCTCGGAGAAGGTCGATTTGGTCAGCAATGAGAGGGAGGGCATTGGCCGTCAGTCACCGTTCACGCACTTGGTCCACGCACCTGCCGCCGCCGGCCGCGGAGTCCTGTCCAGCCCTCTTATAAAACTATACGGTATCGTTTTATTTAACAAGTGAAACCCGACCCACCCGGACGGCTCAATTGTGTCCGGCACGGGGCGCCGGGTTGCTCATAGGGCGGTTGCTTGGCCGATCCCGGCACGCAATAAGCAGCGCCATGAATCTTCCCAATCATTTCGAATTGCTCAAAATCGATGGCCAGGCCCGGCGTGGCCGGCTGACGACCCCGCACGGAATCGTGCAGACCCCGGCCTTCATGCCGGTCGGCACGGCCGGCGCCATGAAGGGCATGCATTGGCGCGAGGTGCGCGACGCCGGTGCCGGCATCGTGCTCGGCAATACCTACCATCTGATGCTGCGGCCCGGCGCGGAACGGATCGCGGCGCTTGGCGGCTTGCAGAAATTCACCGGATGGAACGGCCCGATGCTGACCGATTCCGGCGGCTTCCAGGTGATGTCGCTGTCCGAGCTGCGCAAGGTGACCGAAAAGGCCGTGACCTTTCGCTCGCATATCGACGGCGCCAAGGTCGAACTCTCGCCGGAACGTTCGATCGAAGTACAGCGGCTGATCGGTTCCGACATCGCCATGCAGATGGACGAATGCGTCCGGCTGCCGGCCGCACGCGCCGATATCGAACGCGCGATGCAGTTGTCGCTGCGCTGGGGCGAGCGTAGCAAGGGCGCCTTCGAGAGCGCGCCCGACGGCTACATGCTGTTCGGCATCGTGCAGGGCGGCGACGTGCCGGAGTTGCGCCATGCGAGTGCGCGCGGGCTGGTCGAGACCGGGTTCCACGGCTACGCGATCGGCGGCCTCGCGGTCGGCGAACCCCAGGCGGTGATGCTCGCGATGATCGAGGAGACCGCGCCGCTTCTGCCGCAGGATCGCCCGCGTTATCTGATGGGCGTCGGCACGCCCGAGGATCTGCTGGAAGCCGTGGCGCGCGGCATCGACATGTTCGACTGCGTGATGCCGACCCGCAACGGACGCCATGGCATGGCGTTCACGCGCTTCGGCCAGATCAATCTGCGCAACGCCCGCCATGCCGACGATCCGAGGCCGCTCGATGAGGAAAGCAGCTGGCCGGCGACGCGCGATTATTCGCGCGCCTATCTGCATCATCTGGTGCGGTCGGGCGAGACGCTGGGCGCGATGCTGCTGTCGGAAATCAATATCGCGTATTATCAGCACCTGATGGCCGGCATGCGGGAAGCGATCGGCAACGGCAGCTTCGAGGCGTTCCAAAAACAAACGCGCGCCGGATGGGCGCGCGGAGATATTGCCGTCAGATAAACGATATCAGTTACAGGCGAACCGCTTCACCGAGTGCTTGGTCACGAAGCCGTAACCGCAGGTATCGCAGGTCCAGAGGTAGCTGATCACGTAGTCGTTGAGGTAGGCAGATGCTTCCGCGGCTACCATGGAGTCCGCACATACCGGGCAGGTCGGTAAATCACAACCACGCGGGTCGGGCCTAGACGCGACGGACAGGACTTCAGCAGTTGCTGGCATCGTGACCTCCTTGCGATCTGAAGCTGAACTCACCTAACGACGAAAGTATAAACCGATTTCTTTGACGTTGTCGCAACACAAATGCGTTGGATTGACGTTATCGGGAAAATTCGATTTTGCGATGCAGCGAAATTTCGCCGCAGACGTTTCTGACTTGCGCATCGGCTCGGCCACCTCCTAAGTAAGGAGAGGCCACGAATTCAGGGCACAATATCACCAAAGGAGTGTCGTCATGGAGGCATCGTCAGCCACGGGTGCAGTGCACCGTCCCGGACGTGGCCGGGTGTTCGACTCAATCGTCGATGCCGTCGGCGACACGCCGATCGTGCGCTTGCGGAAACTGCCGAAGATGCACGGTGTGAGCGCTACCATTTTAGCCAAACTGGAGTATTTCAACCCGGCCGCGAGCGTCAAAGACCGCATTGGGGCTGCGATGGTGATCGCGATGGAGAAGGCCGGCGTGATCAACGCCGACACCGTTCTGATCGAGCCGACCTCGGGCAACACCGGCATTGCGCTGGCGTTCGTCGCGGCCTCGCGCGGCTACCGCCTCAAACTGGTGATGCCGGAATCGATGTCGATCGAGCGGCGCAAGATGCTGGCCTTCCTCGGCGCCGAGATCGTGCTGACGCCGGCGGCGCAGGGCATGAAGGGCTCGATCGCGACCGCCGAAGAACTGGTGCGCACGACGCCGAACGCGGTGATGCCGCAGCAGTTCAAGAATCTCGCCAATCCGGAAATCCACCGCCGCACCACGGCGGAGGAAATCTGGAACGACACCGGCGGCAACATCGATTTCTTCGTCGCGGGCGTCGGCACCGGCGGCACCATCACCGGCGTCGGCCAGGTGTTGAAGCCGCGCAAACCTTCGCTGCGCATCATCGCCGTCGAGCCCGAGGAAAGCCCGGTGCTGTCGGGCGGGCAGCATACGCCACACAAGATCCAGGGCATCGGCGCCGGCTTCGTGCCTGACATCCTCGACCGCTCCGTGATCGACGAGATCGTCAAGATCAACTCGGCGACCGCCATCGAGACGTCGCGCGCGCTGGCACGCAACGAGGGCATTCCCGGCGGCATCTCGTCGGGTGCTGCGATCGCCGCAGCTCTCGCGATTGGCAAGCGGCCGGAAGCGGCAGGCAAGACCATCCTCGCCATCGTGCCGTCATTCTCCGAGCGCTATCTGTCGACCGCCCTGTTTGAAGGAATCTAGCGATGGCGGACCAGCCGAGGCGGCCGAGGACCCTGAACGACGCGCGCACCGAAGCCGAGGCGGCGTTCAAGCGCACCACCACCAAGGTGGTGGAAGCGCCACCGAAGCCGACAGCGCTTCCCGGCGTGAAGGAACTGGTGTCGCTGCGCATCGACCAGGATGTGCTCGAGCATTTCCAGGAAGGCGGTCCTGGCTGGCAGGACCGGATCAACGAGGCGCTGCGAAAGGCCGCCGGCAAATAGATCCCCCGCGCGATGGGTTCTGATTTGGGTGCCAAGATCAGCCTTGCCGCGATCGATCGCGCCACCACCGGTCTTGCGCTGGTGCTGGCCGTTTGCCTTGCCGGTCCGGCTCACGCCGACGAGGTGCCGTTTGCCTGCACGATCCTGCCGGGCGAGGAACTCGCCAGCATCATGATGACGAACCCGCTTGCCGGCGACGCTTCCTGCATCGTGACGTGCAAATTCTCGACCACCAAATACGATAACAACCCGCAGATCACCTGCGCCAAGGCGGTGCCGGCGGGCAAGGAAGTGGAGATGTGCCGGCTGACGTCGGGCGGCGACAAATTCGTCAAACTGACCGAAGGCCGTGCCGACTGTTTGCGGCTCTCCAGCCCCAGCGCCGAATGAAAAAAGCCCGGGATGAATCCCAGGCTTTTTGCCGTCGATTGTCCTTTGGTGCTAGCGCAGCATGCCGCCCACGACGCCGCCGATGAACCGGCCGGCACCCGCCGGATCGGGGCCACCACCACCACCACTGCTGTGTTGACGTTGCGGATGGCCGCCACCGCCTCCGCCGCTGCTGGCCCGGCGACGCGGTTTTTCCTCGTCGCTGGTGCTTGCGGTGGGCGTCGTCGCCACGATCTCGGTCAACAGCGCCTTGTGTTGCAGCCTGTTGAGATAGCCGCTCTTCGGATAGCCGCGGGCGGCCTGCCAGCGGGTGATCACGGCTCGGGTGGCTTCGTTGAAAGTGCCGGTGACCTTGGTATCGAAGCCGAGACCGTTCAGGCGGCGCTGGACGTCGCGGCGCTGGCCCTTGTCGAGGCCGATCTGGTCCTCGGTGGTCTGGTTGGCTTCTTCCTTGAAGGTCGCGGGATCGATGCCGGCGGTCAGATTGCGCGTGGCGGCGGCGTTCTGGTTGCTCTCCAGCGAGGCGATCCGCGCCAGCGCCAGCGATTTGAACTGGCCGTTCGGATATTGCGACACGTAAGCGTTGAGCTCTTCCGGCTTGCTCGAATCCTTGATCGATCGCCAGAACTCGAGTTCGACATCGCTGCCGGGCGCGGCGGCGACCGCCGCTGCCGGCGCCGAGCCGGGTGCGGCAGGGGCAGGCGCACCGTTCAGATAGACCGCGCCGGTCAGATTGGTGTTGCCCCAGGGCAGTTGGCCCTTGTTGGTTTCTTCCTGGACCTGGGCGCGGACCTTGGTCATGGCCTGCTGGAGTTCGACGCCGGGCTGGGTGAGGTTGGCGAGCAGCGCGCGGGTAAACGGGCTGTTGCTGCCTTCCTTGCCGTCGAGCGCGGTCTGCCCCGGGCCGGTCGCGAATGCGATCAGCGTGCCTTCGCCGGACTTCATTTCGGCGAGGCCGGTTTGCACCGACACGCTGCGGGTGGACGGCGCGTTGGATTTGATCTTGGCGGCGAACGGATTGTCGCGGCAGGCATCGAGCAGCACCAGCTTGACCTTGGCGTCGCTCATGGTCTGGTCGAGCGTCAGGTCGATGTTGATGGCTGCGCCGAGCTTGACGTCCATTTCCGATTTGATGTCGGCGTCGATCGGCAGCAGATAGTTGACGCCGCCGATGGCGATGCCGTGGCCGGCATAGAAGAACACCGCGACATCGGCGCCCTGTGCCTTCTTGCCGAAGTCGAGCAGCTTTTCCGTCATCTTGTCGCGGGTGAGGTTGGCGCCTTCCACCACTTCGAAGCCGACGTTGCGCAGCGCGCTGGCCATCGCCTTGGCGTCGATCGAAGGGTTCGGCAATGGCGCGACGTTCTTGTAGGTGCCGTTCCCGACCACGAAGGCGACACGCTTCTCGGCGCTTGCGGCGCCGGCGGTGAGGACCATGCAAATCAGGGAAAGGGCGAGGGTCGGGAAGCGCATCTGAAAAATCCCCCAAGGGCAGAATCGATAAAGAATTTAGCTGCAACGCGGTCGCGAGATTATAGGGAAAAACCACGCGACGGCCACAAAAATAGGGCGCCGCGCCGAGGCGGGAAACCTTCAATTACCGGCAGTTTCGGGACTTACTATCCAAAATCGGACTCAGGTTCCCGCGCGCGCAGGCGCCGGATTGGGAGCACGCAGATTCAAAAGATTGCCCGAAAGAATCAAGGCGGCCCCCAGCACCGTGAACAGGTCGAGCTTTTCCGCATAAATCAGCCAGCCGACGGTGGCGGTCAGGGGAACCCGGAGGAAGTCCATCGGGATCACCACCGTTGCGTCGGCATGCCGCAGCGCGCGCACCATGCAGTAATGCGAGTATGTTCCGCAGAATGCAATCACCGCGACCCATCCCCAGGCCGGGGCCGACGGCCATTTCCAGACATACAGCGCGGGGAAAAATCCGATCACGGATTGCACCACCAGCATCCAGAAGATGATCGCGACCGCCTGCTCGGTGCGCGTCAACGATTTCACCATCGCAACCGACACGCCGAAGCCGACGGCGGCGCCGAGCGCGATCAATTGTCCTGGATTGATCTCGCCGGTGGTGGGACGAACGATAATGATCACGCCGACGATTCCGAGCACGATGGCGGCCACCTTCCACTGCGTCATGCGTTCGCCGAGGAACATCGCCGCCATGATCGCGGTCCAGATCGGCATGGTGAATTCGATCGCCACGACCTGACCGATCGGGATCAGCGTCAGCGCGAAGAACCAGCCGAACTGCGCGCCGTAATGAATGGTGTTGCGCAGGACGTGCATATGCAGCCGGGCTGTCTTCAGCAACGGGAATCCGCCGCTGCCCCGGATCAACGGATACAGCATGAAGAGGCCCATCACGGTACGCATCTCCATCAACTGGAACACGTTCAGTTCCCGCACCGCCTCGCGGCCGGCGACCACGATGATCAGCATCAGCGCGAGCCAGCCCGTCATCCACAGCGCAGCCAGTGATTTGGAGGGTGTGCGGTCCATGTGCGAACGGTTGAGGGTGAACGGATGGCAGGAGGGCAGGCCGGTATCGGCGAGCGCGCCATAATTTGCAACGCGTAAATCTGCTGATGCAGCGATGCGCGGGCGGCAGTTTCATGTGGGAGTGAGCGCCCGTTCGGTGCTATTTGTCATTCCGGGGCGCGCGTGTAACGAGCGAACCTGGATTCCCGGTGCGCACTCGGCGCACCTGCGGTCTGGTCCTTTGGACCATCCCGGAATGACGCTAATTGGGAGGACTCATGCGTATACTGCAACCGGCCGAATGGTCGAAACCCCGCGGCTTTTCACACGGTGTCGAGGTCGACGGTCCGGGCAGATGGATCGTGCTGGCCGGCCAGACCGGCGGCGACGAGAAGGGCGACTATCAGCCTGATATGGCGGCCCAGGTCGGTACCGCGCTGAAACGGATCATCAAGCTGCTCGGCGAGGCCAATGCGGGTCCCGAACACATCGTTCGCCTGACCTGGTATCTGACCAGCCGCAGTGAATATGAGGCGGCCGGCGCCGGCATCGGTGCGGCCTGGAAGGAAACGCTCGGGCGCAACTTTCCGCCATCGACGCTGCTTTATATCGACGGGCTCGTCGATGCCAGGGCCAAGGTCGAAATCGAAGTCACCGCTTACGTGCCCAAAGCATAGCGCGTGCCCCATCGGGTGCGCCGGAACACCACACAGGAATCGCAATCCAATGACCAATCGAACGACTAGCGCGCATTTCGTGACGGCCTTCGCCACCGGTTGGCCCGAGCACCAGCCAGACATCATGGTGCTCTCGCTGACGACGGTGAACGGAGTACAGGATTTTGCCTTCAACAAGGAGCAGGCCCAGTTGATCGCAAAGACCATCAAGGAGACGGCTGCGAAACTGGAGAAGCCGAAAACCAGCTAAGGTTCGAGCCCCGCCGGTCGCAACAGCCGCAGCTCCGCCCAAACGAAAATCGCCCGCTTCTGAGCGGGCGATTTGGCATTTGGAACGGGGCCCGCTCTATTTCGAGAGCGAAATATTGGCGGCCCTGAACAGGCTGTCGGCCCGGATGCTGACGGTCTGCTTGCTGCCGGCCGTCCGGAGCGAGATGGTCGCATTGAAGCCGGCCGTGACGGCCGTGACCTGGAAGTTGCCGCCGCCACCACGCCCGGAAAGGCTGCCGGTGATGCCGCGGCTGGTTTCGCTCCAGGAGCCGACGATCGCGCCGCCCTGATCGACGACGCTGGCCGTCAGATTGAACTTGTAGGCGTCACTGGCGCAAGTGAGGTTCATGTCCATCTTGGGGCTTGCGACCTGATAGCTCGCACGGCACCGGATGCGTTCGTTCGAGCCGTCGTCCAGCGTGACGGTGCCACCGCCGTGCCAGTTGCCGGCCATGCCGGCGTACGGTCCGCCGGATTGGGCGTAGCTCGCCGGAGCGGAGAGAATGCCCATGAAAAACGCGACGGCTGCAAAGGTCAGCCGCCGCGTGGATACGAAGTTCCCTGATGCTCGGCTTGTCTTACTGACGGGACGCTTCCCATCGGCCGCTGCACGGTACACCAGCTGAAGCCCCATTCCATTTCCCCGATCCGGAGTTGCCACTGAGTTGACCGTTCGCATATGCACCATTGATCGAGACTCGCACAAGTCCCCCGGAACTCACGGTGCCGGAAACCGGCGCGCCGGATCCCGTGATCTTGCCGTCGCTGACGGTCACGGTCGAAGCGGTCGTCGCGTCGCAGCTTCCGGTTTTGGTGACGACAGTCACTTGCCACAGGCCGTCATAGGGCTGCTTGGCAATGGCGGGAGCGGTTGCGATGGCGGCGGTGGAAAGTAAAGAAACAATAAACAACGTGCGGATGCGGCTGGAACGCATGGATCAAATCCCCGACAAATGTGTGTGATGGAACGCCTTATCCGGGCACAATGTGTTCAAACTTTGGTGCGTCGCAACATCGCATAAAGTTCCTACAGGATCAAACACATCAAGGTGAATCCGGTTCCGGCCAAGGAACGAGAAAATACCGCTGTTCGGGCCTTGAATCGAGGCCGGAATGCTGGGGCGGCCGAAACCGCCGAATTGCTGCCCTTTTGGTCAATGTTTGGCGTCTGAAAGGCTCGGCGCCAGGGTGGCAAACTGCTCGTCCTGGGGCCGGGCGGGCAGGCTTTTGTGGACCTTGGCGTAATCGATGACTTCGCCGAGCAGTTTTTGGCCGAGCGGGGCCAGCGCCCGTTCCCAGAGTTCGCGGGCGGTTTCGCCCTTTTTGACGAAAACCCACTCCTGCGCGGCGATCGCGCCGGCATCCATGCGGTCGGCGAGGTGGTAGATGGTGCCGCCCGCGATCGGATCGCCTTCCTTGATGGTCCATTCGATCGCAGCGATGCCGCGGTGCCGGGGCAGCAGCGACGGATGATAGCCGATACCACCGAGTTTGGCGGCGGCCAGCGCCTCCCGGGTGATGCGGGCATGGCTGTGGGCCGTCACGATCAGGTCGCTGTTGGGAGCGATCTCCGCCGCGGTGACGAATTTCGGGTCGGCCTGCACCACCACGTCGATGCCGGCGGCCTTGGCGGCCGCGGCCAGCCGGTCTTCGCCGTCGTGAACGACGATCCTCGCGATCTCGACCCCGCGTTCCCGCAGCATGTTGAAGGTCGTCACGCCGAAATGGCGGGAGCCGACGAGGGTGATGCGCATATGTTCTATCCGTCGTTAGTCAGGCCGATATGCCGATAGCACACCAAAGCCGTCAGTCCGGCCGCCGGGCGCGGCAAGTCCGGGTTATCAACAGAAGGGGTTATCAACAGAAGCCTTGCATCCGACAAGTCGGCGCGCCCCGATTTGGGATGCCCAAGGGGCCATTTCAGGGGCGCCATTTCTCGGCCATTTCTGGGGCCGTTTCTTCTTGGGCTATTTCTTGCCGACGCAGCTTGGATAGGGCGCGGCTTCGCCCGGCACGATCGGGCAGAGCCGGATCGGTTGCAACTGGCGCAGCCGCGCCAGCCATTTGTCCGCGTCGATCACGTTTCGGCCAGTCGCCGGCCCGCGTTCGGCCCATTGCAGCGTGTAGTAATCGGCGCTGCCTTTGACGGTGACGATGAGCGCGATTTCGCTGTGCTTGTCGGCACTGGATTCGACCCGGCCGCAGCTTGCCACCGCGACATACGCATCCTGATCGCCGAATTTGGTCGGGCCAACGCCCTGCGCGGCGAAGGTTTCGGGACAGGCGGATTTGAACCCGCCGACCAGCGAGCCCGCAAAGATCTCGGGCGACACCATGGCGCTGCCGGCCGCTCCCTTGACGCCGGTCGCGGTGATCATCTGGGTCCAGCTTTTGGCGGTCTCGCCCTTTGGCACGGCTTCGCGGATATAATTCGGCCCGTTGGTGTTCTCGAACACCGTGGTGAAACCGCCCGGCAACGAGAAGGTCACGAGCTGGCCGAAGATCGGCGAGATCACCGTGAAGGTGGATGGCGCAGGATCTTGCGCCGCCGCAGACGAGGCGAGCAGCACGCCCAGCGCCGCCATCTGCATCGCGGCTCTCCCCATTGCAGCTCTCCCTTTGCCGTGCGCGTCCGACCTTGGACCTGCGGTGCTGCGCCAGCCAGCGTGAGAGACATCCCAGCGGAAGAGCGATGCGCTCCGGTCGGATTCATGCGCGAACCGTCGGCAGGCGGCCGGCGCGTGGTCTGTCGGGCCAAGCCAATCAAGCCAGGATACGGAACTCGGGCTTGCTGACGCTGCGGGGTCGATCCTCGACCGGCGCCGGTTGGCGTGTCGCCGCCGCTTCCAGATGGCTTCGCAGATCGGCGCTGCATTGCTTCATCTGGTTGCGCAGTTCGCGGCGCGTAAAGGTGGTGAGGGAGGGATCGCCGAGCTGCTGCCAGGCGGAGCGCAGCCATTCCTGCAGGGCGCGGATATTGTTATCCAAGATTACGGGCTGGTCCATGCCACCGAATCTCCAGATGTGATCGCCTGCGGAAGTAGGTCTGATTCGCTCGCAAATGCCTACTCCGGGAAAAAGCGGGTGCGCGCTTCAAACGGCGGAACGCGCTTCCCACATGGACGTTGTGTCCGCAGCCTTCCCTGGAGATTCGATGTCCGGCCGTTCGGCGCTTGTTCGCTTCGCAGTGCTGGCCGGCCTGATCGTGCCGGGCGGCGCATTGGCGCAATTTCCCCCACCCGCGGGATCGGCCGGTGCCGGCCCCTCGGCGATCAGCGGCATCCCGTACGGTCCGGCCAATCCGGCCAGCGCCAGTGACCCCAGCGGTATCGGAAACGCATCCCGGATCCCGCCGCTCCGCAGCAACCCTCCGGTGCCGGTGCCCACGGTCACGTCATCGCCATCGACCTCACGCGTGGTCGCACCGCCTTATGCCGGCGCATCACAGCGGATCACGATACCGCGGCAGGCAAAGTCACGGCGGACACCGATCCGCCCGCGTGGCCGGGTCGAGACCAGCACATTCAGCGGCATTTGCCGGGGTTGTTAGGAGCGAGACGGCAAGGGCGGCCGGACCCCGCGCGATATCAGCGCGATCCCGTGCTCAGGACGGTTGCAGGTCGGTCGCCTGCCAGCGGGTAGAAAGCACCAGGAAAAGCGCGCGATAGGCGCGGTAACGGGCGGCCGGCCGCGTTTTCTCGGTGCCGGTGGCAACCATTTTCCCGTTCGGATCACGTACCTGCCAGCAATAGCTGCGGCGGCGCTTGAAGATGACAAATTCCAGCATCAGAGCGTGCAACCCCGGGAGGGATCAGTTATTCCAAAGAAAAATCAGGTTTTTCGGATCTGAGGCGAATGCGGTAGCAACGCAAGTTACGCTGTGCCGGATGGGCGGGCAACCGCCCGGGTCGAAAACAAAACCCCCGCCGGCCTGTTGGGATCGGCGGGGGCATACGGGAAAGATGGTGCGAGGCTGGGGGGTGCCCAGGTGTCGCGCCAAGGACCCGGTTGGAAATCAGCCCCATGCAGCAGGTTCAGGCAAGACGATTTTGTAAGCAATCCTGCCCGCGTTGCATGCACGGCGGATCACCCTTCGCGAGGTCATCCAGCCCAACGATTACTCCGCGATGAAGGAGGTCGTCCTGGTCCCGGGATCGTAACGCAACCGGAGCACGTTGAACTTGCACAGATTGACGTTTTTCCAGAGCACCGATTCATCGTAACGCGCCCAGTCGACCTTGATGTTCCAGACGCAGCCTTCGTCATCCTCGTCGAATTCGACATAGGCGGTGTCCTGGTTCTTCAGGGTGCCGTCGAGTTCGTTGTCCCATTCGTCGAGGCCATCATCGGGCGAGTTGAACGCCAGAAACTTGATCGCATAGCCGGTCTCGTTGACGACCGAAACATTGCGGTTGTCGGCGGCAAGAGACGGCGCGGCGACGAGGGAAAGTCCGAGCACCACCAACGCGGACAAGATCGCCTTCATCTGAAATTCTCTCGCAAATTTTCGCGCGCATACGCGCGGCATCATCGTTCCCGGCCCGGCATTTCACAAGAAGCGATCGGCAACCCATACCTTCGAATGGCTCTCACGCAGCGGACGATTGAGCGTGATCGGACCTCCGTATTCGTCCGGGTTGGCGGCGCCATGTTTTGCGATCTATAACGGAGCGGCTTACAGCGGGGGGCAGGGCGCTCGCTCATCACGGCGGACGACTTACCACTGGAGGCTCGCGGGGCCCGGATTGCGCAGAGCATTCCGGGCCTCGTCTATCTCACCTACCGATGCGCAGAGCTGGCCGGCAACTGGCGCGCAAATACTTCACCTGTTTTCGCCGCGTGCTCGCGGCTCGTCTCAGGCGCGGCGTAGCGCCCCCAACACCCGATCAGCCATTCGCGCGCAGCTCCCACTGGCCGACGATCCGGAATCGCGACGCGGCGGCGTCCTGACGAAAAACAGCGATCCGGTCGATCGCCAACATATCGAGGCCGTTTGATGCAAAGCGGCTGCGGAGCATTGCCAGGATCGGCTCGCGGCGCTCGCTGCCGAGCCGTCCCGTCAGCGTCATGTGAAAGCGGAACTCTTCCATGACGTAGGGATACCCCCAGCGGTCGAGATGCTCGCGTTGCCTTGGCGTCAGCTGCGAAGGATTGCGGCGCGCGCGGTCCGTTTCGGTCAGCGGGGCGCGAAGAAAATCGAATGTGCTGACGCAATCGGCCGCGAGCTGGATCAGTTCGGCCGGCGGCTCCGCCGGAATCACCGCAATGAAGCCGCTGATTGAACCGACCAGCGCTTTGAAGCGTGGGATGGCCCGGGGCGCTGCCGCGAAACTGGCACACGCTGCGAACAGTTCGGCCTCGCTCTTTCCCGGCGCCAGCGAGAACGGCGCCTTCAGCGTGGCATGAAAGCCGTATTTGCGGGGATCGCTGGTCAGTTCGCGCCAATCCGGCGCCGTCCTGATGGCGTCTTCGGGAAACGGCAGATCCTGGCCGGTGAAGGCGTCATAGCCGAGCAATTCCGCGCCGAAGCGATCGAGATCGCTGGCGGGCGCGGGGGCATAGTAGATCGCATGACGCGGAAAGTTCGACATCGGCGCAGAATAGGGCTGTGTCAGGCGGCTGCAACCGCCTGGCGCGGCGCGGCCGATGAACTGCGCAGACGGCTGGCGTCGGCCAGATGCACCAGGCGTCCCGCGGCGATGACGGCGACGACGCGTGGCCGCAGCGGCAGTTTGTCGTCGATCAGGATGATGTCGGCGCGCTGGCCGGCGGCGAGCACGCCGCGGTCGGTGAGGCCGGCCGCACGCGCAGGCGCTGCCGAGATCAGCTGCCATGCCTGCGCCAGCGGCAACACGCCATCGGCGGCGAGGCGGAAGGCGGCGAGGAGTTGCGCGGGATAGTAATAGTCCGACGCCAGCACCGAGCAGAGGCCCTTGGCGATCATGTCGGACGCCTTGGTCCAGCCGGTGTGGCTGCCGCCGCGCACGACATTCGGCGCGCCGAATACGATGAAGTCGCCGGCCCCGGCCGCGTCGCGCGCGGTTTCCTCGTTGACCGGGAATTCGGCCATGCGAACGCCCTGGGCGCGAAACGCCTGGCGCATCTCGGGGCTGTTGTCGTCATGCGAGAGCATCTGGATGCCTGCCGCGCGTGCCGCGCCTGCCAGTCGCGCGATCGAGGCCGGTACCTCGGGTCGGCGCGCCACCACCCGATCGAGCAGTTCGTTGTAGGCCTCAAGTGAGAGTCCGGAGCGCTCGGCCAGCTGGTTGCGCTTCTTCGGCTTGATATTGCTGTGGTCGTTGAAGGCAAACAGATCGATGCGGCCTTCGGTGAGCCATTGAATGATCTCGATTTCGGCGTCGAGATTGTGGGTCTCGTGGCGCAAATGGAAGCGGGTGTCGGCGGAAAGCTGTGGCCGCATCGATTCGATGGCTTCGAGCAGGCATCTTGCATTGTCGCCGCTGCGCAAGCCCGGTTCCCACGACCAGGTGGTGGCGTGATAGACGGTCGTGATCCCGTTGCCGATCGCCTGCCGGTCGCTGTCGAGCAGGGCGACGTCGATCGGAAAGTCGACGCCGGGCCGCGGCATCATCTGCCGCTCGAACGCATCGCCATGCAGGTCGACGATGCCCGGCAGTACCAGCAGTCCGCCGGCATCGATGCCCAATGAGCCGCGGCCCTGATCGGTGCCAACGGCGCTGATCTCACGGCCGGCAATCCGCAGCGAGGTCTCGACAATATCATGGCCGAGCAGGGCCCGGCCGGCTTCGATGAAGATGTCCGTCACGATGCCGCCCCCTGATGCTTGATCCGCGTGGGGCCGGAGCCCGCGATTGCTTCGTATTTTTCGAGAAAGTCTTCGATCGCGAGTTTACGGAAATCGGGCAGGGCACGGCGCAGGGCCTCATGGTCCCAATTCCACCAGGCAAGTTCGGCGATTCGGCCGGCGATGTCTTCCGGAAAGCGCCGCTTGACCGGCCGCGCCGGATTACCGGCCACAATGGTGTAGGACGGAACGTCCTTGGTCACGATGGCGCCAGCGGCGATCACAGCACCAGTGCCGACGTTGCGGCCGGGCAGGATGATCGCGCCATGCCCGATCCAGACGTCATGGCCGATATCGATGTGATGGCTGCGTCGCCATTCGAAGAATTCGGCGTCGTCACTCTCGCCAGGAAAATAGGCACTGGCGCGGTAGGTAAAGTGCGCCTGGGTGGCGCGGTGCATCGGATGGTTGCCCGGATTGATCCGGGTCATCGCCGCGATCGAGCAGAATTTCCCGATCGTGGTGTAGGTGATCTGGGCGTCGTTGACGACGTAGGAATAGTCGTCCATCGCCACTTCGTGCAGGATCGTGCGCGGGCCGACTTCGCAATAGGCGCCGAGCTTCGTGTCGTGCAGTTTCGCCGTGGCATCGACGGTCGGTTCCACGGAGAGTATTTTGCCGGCCATGCACGCGCCCCTGTCGCGATCAATTTCGTGTCGAGGTGGCCGTCATCCGCAGGCTTGATGACGATGGTATGACGGATGCATGACGGCGGCCGGGATGTGGACGATCGCCGCACTGCAGCGCGCCTGTCACACAACTGAAATATCCAACCGCTAGCGATGATCCACGATCGGGCGGCTTGGAGAATTGCATGCTGGTGGTGGAAGGTTTGACGTGCCGTTTCGGCACAAAAGCCGCGGTCGACAATGCGTCATTTTCAATCGCGCCGGGTAGTTTCGTCGGCGTGATCGGCCGCTCCGGCGCCGGCAAGTCGACGCTGCTGCGGATGATCAACCGCCTTGCCGCCCCCACCGAAGGCCGGATCCTGTTCGAGGGCGTCGACGTGACCGCCCTGCGCGGCAAGGACCTGCGGCAGTGGCGCGCGCGCTCGGCGATGATCTTCCAGCAATTCAATCTGGTCGGCCGGCTCGACGTGCTGACCAACGTACTGATGGGACGGCTCGCCGCAATCCCGTCCTGGCGGTCGCTGACGCAAGCCTGGCCCGAACAGGACAAGGCGTTGGCGATGTCGGCGCTCGAGCAATTCGATATGGCATCTCTGGCGGCGCAGCGCGCCGACCAGCTCTCCGGCGGACAGCAGCAGCGGGTCGCGATCGCGCGCGCCTTGGTGCAGGAGCCGGACATCATCCTGGCCGACGAGCCGATCGCCTCGCTCGATCCGCGCAACACCCGGATCGTGATGGACGCGCTGCTGCGCATCAACAAGCATTTCGGCATCACCGTGATCTGCAACCTGCATTCGCTCGATCTGGCACGGAGCTATTGCGATCGGCTGATCGGCATGTCCGCGGGGAGGGTGGTGTTCGACGGCGCGCCGGCCGTTCTGACCGATCTGATCGCCCGCGAGCTCTACGATCTTGAGGCCAATGACGTCATGGGTTCGGCGTCGCCGGTGCCCGACGGTGCAACCGTTCCGGAACTCGGCACCGCTGCAGCGGCCTGAGCTTTCCTCAGTAACAGGGCGGCCGTTTGCCAACCGGCAGGCGGCCGCGAGGCGTAACCACAACAAGGGGTAGATCATGATAACTCGTCGTATCGTTCTGGCCGGCGCCGCCGCGCTGGCGCTCACCGCCCAGGCTTCCGCGCAGGACTGGAAAGCCAAGTATCCGGAACTGACCTTCGCCGTCGTGCCGGCGGAAAACGCCTCGGGCGTGACCGAGCGCTGGGCGCCCTTCATCGCCTATCTCTCCAAGGAGCTCGGCGTGAAGGTGACGCTGCGGATCGCCAATGACTACGCCGCCGTCATCGAGGGCCAGCGCGCCGGCAACATCCATATCGCCAGCTACGGTTCGGCCTCATTCGCGCGTGCGCGGCTGACCGGCGTCAAGACCGACGCCTTCGCCAACGACATCAATGCCGATGGCTCGACCGGCTATTACTCGGTGTTCTTCGTCAAGGCGTCGAGCGCCTACAAGAACATCGACCAGCTGAAGGGCAAGAACCTCGGCCTGGTCGATCCGAACTCGACGTCCGGCAACAACGTGCCGCGCTTCGAACTCGACAAGATGGGTATCTCGGATGCCGACAGCTATTTCAGCAAGGTCGTGTTCACCGGCAGCCACGAGAACGCCATGCTGGCGCTGTCACAGGGCACCGTCGATGTCGCCGCCAACCAGTGGACCAACGACGACGATTCCACGCTGGCGCAGATGCTGCACAAGGGCATGCTGAAGAATGCCGACGGCACGCCGATGAAGAAGGACGATTTCCGGATCATCCACAAATCGGCGCCGATCATCAACGGACCCTATGCCTATAATTCCGATCTTCCGGACGATCTGAAGGCCGCGATTGCCAAGGCGTTCAAGGAATCGCCGACCAAGGACAAGGCCGCCTTCGACCGCCTGTCGGACGGCCAGAAGAAGGGCTTTCACCCCGCCACCACCAAGGATTGGGATGGCACCATCGACCTGATCAAGTTCGTGGACAATCTTCGCAAGAAGAAGGCGTCCTGATCGATCGGCGAAGCGAGGACAGGCCGGGTCCATGCGACCCGGCCTTTTTCCGTTCAGGACCTGACCGGCACAGCAGCCTTCCATGACATCAGCCGTATCCATCCTTCCCGACCAGCAACTCGCACAGCTCAACGACGCCTATCGCAAGGCGGTCGCGCGCAAGCGGCTGCGGATGACGCTGGCGACGGCGGTGTTTTTCGCGGCGCTGGTGATCGCCGCGATCGGCGCGGAAGTGCATCCGGTAACATTCGTCAACAAGATCGGAAATTTCGTCAGCTATTTCGACCGTATCGCCACGCTGGAGAGTGGCGCGCGGGTCTGGTCGGATATCGGCGAGTGGTTCTGGGGTTGGCGGAAATGGCTGGCGCTGCTCGGCGAGACCATCCTGATCAGTTACGTCGGCACCCTGGCCGGGGCGATCCTCGCTTTCGCGCTCAATTTTCTGGCTGCCGAAAACACCTCGCCGGCGCCGTGGTTGCGGTTTGCGATTCGCCGCTTGATGGAATTCTGCCGCACCGTTCCGGACATCGTGTTCGCGCTGATCTTCGTGATAGCGTTCGGTCTTGGACCAATGGCCGGCGTTCTCGCCATCATGATCCATTCGGTCGGCGCGCTCGGCAAATTGTATTCCGAAATCGTCGAGAACATCGACATGAAACCGGTCGAAGGGGTGCGATCCACCGGCGCAAGCTGGATATCGTGCATCCGGTTCGCGGTCGTGCCCCAGGTTGCAGCGGGCTTTGCCAGCTACACGTTGCTGCGCTTTGAAATCAACGTGCGCGGCGCCTCGGTGATGGGGTTCGTCGGCGCCGGCGGCATCGGCCAGGAACTCGTCGTCGCCGTCCGGAAATTCTTTTACTCCGACGTGAGCGCGATCCTGCTGATGATTATTGTCACCGTGTTCCTGATCGATATCGGCACCGGATGGGCGCGCGGGCGGCTGTTCGGCAAGGAGGCACGGGCATGACGCGGTTGCCTGTACCGGACTCCGGAGACCTGCGCGGCCGGTATCCCGAGGTTTTCGACAGGCCGGTGTCCTCCCGTCTCGCGCTCCCCGCGATGCTGCTCGGCGCGTTCGGGATCTTCGCGTTCGGACTGGTCGAGCTGGAGTTTTCTCCGGCCCGGATGCTGGCCGGGCTGAACCAGCTCGGCTGGATCACGATGATGATGATCCCGCCCGATCCGGGCTCTTCGCTTCCGGCCTATCTCGTTGCGCTCGGCGAAACCCTTTCGATCGCCCTGCTGGGCACGACCCTTGCCGCGGTGCTCGCGCTGCCGATCAGCCTGCTGGCGGCAAAGAACATCGTGCCGTCGAACATCTTCCGCTTTCCGGTGCGGCGCTTTCTCGATTCGATCCGCGGCGTCGACACGCTGATCTGGGCGCTGGTGTGGATCAACGTCGTCGGCCTCGGCCCGTTCGCCGGCGTGCTGGCGATCGCGGTGTCGGATTTCGGCGCGTTCGGCAAACTGTTCTCGGAAGCGATCGAGGGCGCCGACAGGAAACAGGTCGAGGGCATCCGGGCGTCGGGCGGCAACGCGCTGCATGAAATCCGCTTCGGTCTGATGCCCCAGGTGCTGCCGGTTATTGCGGGGCAGGTGCTCTATTTCATCGAGTCCAACACCCGCTCGGCCACCATCATCGGCATCGTCGGTGCCGGCGGCATCGGGCTGCAACTGGCCGAACAGATCCGCGTGCTGGAATGGCAGAAGGTATCGTTCCTGATCCTGATGATCCTGGTGGCGGTGGCCGCCATCGACTGGATCTCCGGCAAACTCCGTTTTGCGATCATCGGAAAGCGCGCGGTCGCCTGACCGGTCAATCGCTCTCGACCAGGAACTCGACGCGCTCGGCGGCAAAGCGCGAGCGTTTTGTCGTCAGTGGCTCGCCGGCGGTATCGACGTCGGTGCTGTCAACCACGAGCACGGGACGCCCGAGCGCAAGATCGAGCCGCGCGGCATCGGTCGCGTCCACAATTCCTGCGGTAATCCGGGTCGAAGCGCGACGAAAATCGCGGATGCCGTAATGTGCGACGAGCTTGGTCATCGAGCGCACGCTGGCGAAGACGCGTCCGGCGCCGGGAAAACGCTCCGCCGACAGCCAGGTGGTGCTGACGCAGATCGGGGTGCGGTCGGCGAGCCGCACCGACTCGATCCGGACCAGTGGCGCCCCGGCCTTGAGCCGTAGTTCCCGCGCCAGTTCGCGCGTGGCGCCTTGTTCCGACGCCTCGATCAGCAGGCCGCGCGGTTCATGGCCGCCGGCGCCGACGATTTCGGAAAACCGCGTCCGCGAGCGCAGGGGATAGGCGAGGCGCTGGGTCTCGACATAGGTTCCGCTGCCGCGTTCGGCCCGCACCAGGCCGCGTTCAGCCAGCGTCGCGAGCGCCCGGCGCACGGTATGGCGATTGACCCGATAGGTCTCGGCGATTTCCATTTCGCCCGGCAGCTTTTCACCCGCGGCAAAGCGGCCCTCGGCGATGCCTCGCTCGATCCCGTCGGCGACCTGCCGCCACAACGCCACACCCGTGGCCGCATCCTGCATGCTCATGGCGTGAGTATACCCGGAACCGTCGCCTGAAAAAACAACCTGGTTGTCACCAAACGGTCATGGCGTTTGGTTATGAAGTTGTCTAATAGCATAGACAACTTGATTCCGGCAAGGCGGGTATGGCGGTGACCGAGAGCAGCAAGCAGGCGCAGCGCAAGGCGGTCATGGCGGTGCTCGCGCACTCCGAGCCATCGGAGATATCGGACCATTTGAATACGATCGCGCTGCCCGCGCACGAAAACCTGCGCGAGCCGGAAAACGGCCTCGTGATGGTGCGCGGCCGCATCGGCGGCGACGGCGCAGCCTTCAACCTCGGCGAAGCCACGGTGTCACGCGCGGCGGTACGGCTTTCGACCGGCGAGGTCGGTTTCGGCTATACGCTCGGCCGCGACGGGGAAAAGGCGCGGATGATCGCGCTGTGCGACGCCATGGTGCAGTCGCAGGAATTCGCCGGTCTCGTCGAGGCAAAGGTGATTGCGCCGCTGCGTGCGGCAATCTCGGCAAAGCGCAACCGCAAGGCCGCGGAGGCTGCGGCGACCCGGGTCGATTTCTACACTTTGGTGCGTGGAGAGGGCTGATGACGACCGTTGCCGAACTGCCCGCTGGATTTGCCGACAAGGTTCTGTCGGCGCAATCGACATTCCGCTCCGTCATGGATGCGATGGCGCGTCCCGGTACCGTGCAGCGCATCACCGCTGTCGCCGGCACGCCGGCCGCCATGATGCGCGGAACGGCCGCGTTCGCGCTCACTTTGTTTGACCACGATACGCCGATCTGGCTCGACGAGCGGATGTCGGAGACGTCGGAGGTTACCAAATGGCTCAAATTCCACACCAGTGCGCCTGTGATCGCGGATTCCGCGGTCAGCAGCTTCGCCCTGATCGGCCATCCGCGCGAGCTTGCTTCGCTCGACCGCTTCGCCTTCGGCAGCAATGAATACCCGGATCGTTCGACGACGCTGATCCTGCAGGTCGAAAGCCTGACGCAAGGCCCCGCCATCGGGTTGCGCGGGCCGGGCATCGACGGCCAGGCGATCCTGCAGGCCATGATCCAGCCACCGGATCTGTTCGAACGGCTGGAAGTCAATGTGAGCCTGTTTCCGCGTGGCATCGATGTCGTACTGGTCCACGACGATGCAATCGTCGCGATACCGCGGACCACGCGGCTGGTCCCGAGGGGAGGTTAGTCATGTACGTTGCCGTCAAGGGAGGCGAACGCGCCATCGAGAACGCCCATCGCCTGCTGGCGCATGAGCGGCGCGGCGACCGCGACGTCCCCGAAGTTTCGCTGTCGCAAATCTCCGAACAGCTTTCGCTCGGCGTCGACCGGGTCATGACCGAAGGCTCGCTGTACGACCGCGAACTGGCAGCGCTCGCGATCAAGCAGGCGCGCGGCGACATGATCGAGGCCATCTTCCTGGTGCGCGCTTTCCGCGCGACCTTGCCGCGTTTCGGCGCCACCGAGCCGGTCGATACCGGCGCGATGCGGGTGCGGCGGCGGATTTCCTCGACCTTCAAGGACGTTCCGGGCGGGCAGATTCTGGGACCGACCTTCGACTACACCCATCGCCTGCTGGATCCGCAACTCGCCGAGGGATTTTCGCCGGAAGCGCCCGCGTTGGGCGAAGCGTCGACCGCGGCTACCCCGCGCGTGACCGATATTCTGGGCCGTGACGGCCTGATCGAGCCGTCGCCGGTAGCGGATGCGGGGACGCCGGTCGGCGACCTCACCCGCGAGCCACTCAGCTTCCCGGCCGATCGCGATTTGCGCCTGCAAAATCTGGCGCGCGCCGACGAAGGCTTTCTGCTCGCGCTCGGCTATTCCTCGCAGCGCGGCTACGGCCGCAACCATCCGTTTGCCGGTGAAATCCGTTTCGGCGAGGTCGAGGTCGAGTTCGTGGCCGAGGATGCAGGCTTCGCCGTGCCGCTCGGCGCGATCGCGATGACCGAATGCCAGATGGTCAACCAGTTCAAGGGCTCGGCCACCGAAGCGCCGTGTTTTACGCGCGGCTACGGGCTGGCCTTCGGGCAGAGCGAGCGCAAGACCATGTCGATGGCGCTGGTCGACCGCAGCCTGCACGCCCGCGACCTCGGCGAGGAGGTGACCGCGCCCGCCCAGGACGAGGAGTTCGTCATGTCGCATTCCGACAACGTGCAGGCGACCGGCTTCGTCGAACATTTGAAGCTGCCGCACTACGTGGACTTCCAGTCCGAACTCGGCCTGCTGCGCAAATTGCGCAAGGAGTTTTCCGAGGCGACCGAAGCACCGCCGATGCAGGAGGCCGCGGAATGAACGCGCCGACCTATAATTTCGCCTATCTCGACGAACAGACAAAACGAATGATCCGCCGCGCGATCCTGAAAGCGATCGCGATCCCCGGCTATCAGGTGCCGTTCGCCAGCCGTGAAATGCCGATGCCCTATGGCTGGGGCACCGGCGGCGTGCAGGTGACGGCGGCGATCCTAGGCCCTGAAGACGTGCTAAAGGTGATCGACCAGGGGTCCGACGACACCACCAATGCGATCTCGATCCGCAAATTCTTTGGCAAGACCGCGGGCGTCGCCACCACGACCGCGACATCAGACGCCACCGTGATCCAGACCCGGCACCGGATCCCCGAGGCCGCGCTGCATGGCGGGCAAATCCTGGTCTATCAGGTGCCGATCCCGGAACCATTGCGCTTTCTCGAGCCGCGCGAGACCGAGACAAGGCGCATGCATGCGCTCGGCGAATATGGCCTGATGCATGTCAAGCTGTACGAGGACATCGCGCGCTTCGGCCATATCGCGACCGCTTACGCCTATCCGGTGAAGGTGAATGCGCGCTACGTGATGGACCCGTCGCCGACCCCGAAATTCGACAATCCGAAGATGGACAATTGCCCGGCGCTGCAATTGTTCGGCGCCGGCCGCGAGAAGCGCATCTATGCGATTCCGCCGCATACCAATGTGGTCTCGCTCGATTTCGAGGACCATCCCTTCACGCGCTACCGGTTCGACGCGCCCTGCGCGCTGTGCGGTGCCGATGATTCCTATCTCGATGAAATCGTCACCGACGACAAAGGCAGCCGGATGTTCGTCTGCTCCGATACCGATTACTGCGAAAGCCGCCAATTGGCCGGTCATCGCGGCAGCGAAAGCGCGGCACCGCACAAGGAGAGGGCGCATGGCTGAGCAGACCCTCGACGATCAACCGCTGCTGGTCGCCGAAGACCTCGGCAAGAATTATGGCCGGCTGACCGCCTGCCGCGACGTGTCCTTTGCGCTCTATCCGGGCGAGGTGCTGGCGGTTGTCGGCGAGTCCGGATCGGGCAAGTCGACGCTGCTGCAACTGCTCTCGGCGCAGCTGGCGCCGAGCGCCGGCCGGGTATCGTACCGGATGCGCGACGGCGTGCTGCGCGACCTCGCTGAACTGGGCGAAGCCGAGCGGCGCTTCTTGTTCCGCACCGATTGGGGCTTTGTCCATCAGGACCCTGCGCAGGGCCTGCGGATGGCGGTCTCCGCCGGCGCCAATGTCGGCGAGCGGCTGATGGCGGTCGGCTGGAACCATTACGGCCGCATCCGCGACACGGCGTCGTCCTGGCTGGAGCGCGTCGAGATCGACACCGGCCGCATCGACGATGCGCCGAAAACCTATTCGGGCGGCATGCGGCAGCGGCTGCAGATCGCGCGCAACCTCGTCACCGAGCCGCGGCTGGTGTTCATGGACGAGCCGACCGGCGGGCTCGACGTATCGGTGCAGGCGCGGCTGCTCGATTTGATGCGCAACCTCGTCAGCGAACTCGGCTTGGCTGCCATCGTCGTCACCCACGATCTCGCGGTGGCGCGGCTGTTGTCGCATCGGGTGATGGTGATGAAGGGCGGCCGGGTCATCGAGACCGGGCTGACCGATCAGGTGCTCGACGATCCCCGCGAGCCCTACACCCAATTGCTTGTTTCCTCGATTTTGCCGGCATGAGTAGACCAATGACCGCGATGATCGACATCACCAACGCCGAAAAGACCTTTACGATGCACCTGCAGGGCGGTGTCGAACTGCCCGTCGTGCGCGGCGTTTCGTTCCACGTCGCGCCCGGCGAGTGCGTGGTGTTGTCGGGGCCGTCGGGGGCCGGCAAATCCTCGATCCTGAAGATGATCTTCGGCAATTACCGCTGCGACGGCGGACGGATCGGCATCCGCCATCAGGGCACCGTGATCGATCTTGCGACCGCCGAACCGCGGCAGGTGCTCAGCATCCGCCGTTCGACCATCGGCTATGTCAGCCAGTTCTTGCGGGCGGTGCCGCGGGTAGCGACGTCGGACGTGGTGGCCGAGCCCCTGATCGCCAATGGCGTGGCGCGTCCGGAGGCGCGGGCGCGGGCCGGCGCGCTGCTGCGCCGGCTGAACATCCCCGAGCGGCTGTGGGCGCTGCCGCCCTCGACGTTCTCCGGCGGCGAACAGCAGCGCGTCAACATCGCGCGCGGCTTCATTTCCGATCTGCCGATCCTGCTGCTGGACGAGCCGACGGCGTCGCTCGACGCCGCCAATCGCGCCGTCGTCGTGGAACTGATCGAGGAGAAGAAGCGTCAGGGCGTAGCCATGGTGGCGATCGTCCATGACGACGAGATCCGGCATCTGATCGCGGACCGGATCGTCGATGTGACCTTGTTTGCGTCGGCGGCATAGGGAAGAGATGTGAGATGAGCGCAACCAAGCACGAAACCGTTTTGGGCAATGCCGGCATCGTCCTCGCCGACCGCGTGATCGCGCGCGGCTGGGTCGCGATATCGGATGGCCGGATTGCCGAATTCGACGAAGGGGATGCCCCCGCGGGCAGCGAAGATGCCGCGGGCGACCTGATCATGCCGGGTCTCATCGAACTGCACACCGATCACCTCGAAGCGCATTACGTGCCGCGGCCCAAGGTATTCTGGGATCCGATCGCCGCGGTTGTGTCCTATGACGGCCAGCTGGCCACGTCGGGCATTACCACCGTGCTGGATTCGCTCCGGGTCTGGCGCGAGGACGGCGCCGAGGATGTCGATGGCCGCGCCGCCATCCTGGCGAAGGCGATCACCACGGCGCGCGAGGAAAATCTGCTGCGGGCCGATCACTTCCTGCATCTGCGCTGTGAAATTCCGATGCCCGATGTCGTGGAGGAAGCCAAGGAACTGATCGACCGCCCGGACGTCCGGCTGATGTCGCTGATGGACCACACGCCGGGACAGCGCCAGTTCCGCGACGAGGTCAAGCTGCGCGACTATTACCGCGGCAAGGGCGGCGGCATGACCGACGCCGAACTCGACGTGCTGTTCGAACGGCGTTTTGCCTACCAGAAGACCTATGCCGCGGCCAACATGCGCGAGATCGTGGCGCTCGCGCATCAATACCGGATACCGCTCGCCAGCCATGACGACACCACAGCGGAAAACGTCATCGATGCCGTGCGCGATCGCGTCGCGGTGGCGGAGTTTCCGACCACGATGGAGGCTGCGCGCGGCCTTCACGATGCCGGCATCGGCATCCTGATGGGCGCGCCCAACGTCGTGCGTGGCGGTTCGCATTCCGGCAACATCGCCGCGATCGACCTTGCGCGCGAGGGGCTGCTGGATATCCTGTCGTCCGATTACATTCCCTCCAGCCTGCTGATGGCGGCGCTTCAACTGCCGCGGCACGTTCCCGCCATCGATCTTGCCTCCGCCGTCCGCACCGTCACCAAGACGCCGGCCGAGGCCGTCGGACTATCCGACCGTGGCGAAATCTGCGTGGGCAAGCGGGCGGACCTGATCCGGGTGCATGTGGCGCGTGACGTGCCGGTGGTACGCAGCGTCTGGCGGAAAGGGCAGCGTGTGGCATGACAGACGTACTCACCACATCCACGGGCCATGCGGACGCGATTGGGCCGGGCCGGCTCATCCTCGTGGTCGGTCCAAGCGGCGCCGGCAAGGATACGCTGCTCGGGCTCGCCAGGGCGGCGCTCGCAGATAACAGCAGCATCGTATTCCCGCGCCGCGTGATCACGCGGCAAGCGTCGGCCTCGGAAGACAATGAAGAGGTCAGCGTGGGCACGTTCGAAGCGGCGCTGGCGCGGGACGAATACGCCATGCATTGGGAGGCGCATGGCCATCGCTATGCGATTTCGCGCGCCATCGACGACGAAATCCGCGCGCGCCATACCGTGGTCGCCAACGTTTCGCGCACCATCATTCCGGCGATGCGGCGCGCCTATGCCGACGTCACGGTGATCTCGATCACCGCCCCGCCGAACGTGCTTGCCGAGCGGCTGGCGATGCGAAACCGCGGCAGCGACGGCAAGATCGAACACCGGCTGAGCCGCACGGTGGATGAGACCGCGCCCGACGTCACCATCGTCAATACCGGCAGCGCCGAGTTTCACGGCCGCCAGCTGGTCCGGGCGATCAAGGGCGAGAAGTGGGACGGGTAGGAAAACGCGTGATGGAATCTGGAGAAGCCATGTCTGTCGTCACGACGATCGAGCAGCTCGAAGCGATCTACGGCTTTCCGAATGATGCTTCGACCGTCAAGGTTGCCGACCGTGTCACCCCGTCCTACCGGGCGCTGATGGATCAATCGCCGTTCGCGGCGCTCGCGACCTGCGGGCCGGAGGGGCTGGATTGCTCGCCGCGCGGCGATCTGGCCGGCTTCGTGCGTATCCACGACGAAAAGACGCTGATGATGCCGGATCGCCGCGGCAACAACCGCTGCGATTCCCTGCGCAATATCGTGAGAGACCCAAGGGTGGCGTTGCTGTTCCTGATCCCGGGTTCCGGCAGCACGCTGCGCGTCAACGGCCGGGCGCATGTTTCCGCCGAGCCCGAATTGCTCGCCTCGTTCAAGATGGATGGCAAGGCGCCGCGAACCGTGATCGTCATGACGGTGGAAGAGATCTATTTCCAGTGCGCCCGCGCCATCGTCCGTTCCGATCTCTGGAATCCCGACAAGCGCGTCGATCCCAGGACGTTGCCGACGCCGGGCCAGATACTCGCCGAGATGAGTGACAACAGGGTGGGCGGCGAGAAATACGACCAGGAATGGCCGGAGCGGGCGCGACAGACGATGTGGTGACGGGCGGTCCTGGAAGCTTCGGCCGCTTAGCGCGGTTGTTGTGGGCTCACCGGTCATGCCGGTACGCCCGTTTTCGTCCTGGGTATCACTCTTGATTTGATACCGCTGCGCCCTGATTGGCGCTGGGGGCGTTGATGAAGGCGCTGAAGCGCAGGGCGCTCTCGGCAAATCTCTTCAGAAAGGCGTTTGTCGTCGCCTCGGCTTCCGAAGCAACGGTATCCACAAGTCCGCCACCGGTAACCGAGCTAAGCTCGTCAGTATTCAGTTCGCGATTTTCACTGGTCATTTTGTCCACCGTTGCGGCGTTTCGGCGGCGATTATGGTGAACCGCGATCGGTCGGGATGTGACCAAAATCACCCAACGAAGTGGTCGCCAACGAGGTGGCTGCGAACAGACCCATCCGCATCGCATCGCCGATGCGCGGCGGCGTTCATTAAGATGCCGTGTGACCTGGGGCACGGAAAGCAAGCGTCACCAGTCGTAAGACCGTGAAATGAAAAACGATACCGTCCAAATCCAGCGATACGTCGCCATCATGAGCCTGGGCATCTGCCTTTCGGCGATGCTGGCCCGCCTTGCGCACGTCGCAGGTATCTTCTGAAATTGCGCGCCGTAGCGCGCGCGGCTCCCATTGCGCAGCCCCGAATACCGGCTTAAAATCTCCCCTACGCTTTTTCCGCTTCATCGCAGCATTTCTCCGACGACCCACGGCCCCGCCGTTTGGTACGCAAACGGCGAAAACCCCGCACTCCGGGCGAGGGAAGTGCAGGGTTTTCTACTCAAAGCGGAGAGAGGACAAATCTCGAGGCTTCGAGACGGGAATGTTCCCCGTGGCCCAACAAGACCACATGCCGGCCCGCCTTTCCGTGATCCAAATCACGCGCGGGCCACCATCGCGTAAAAAGGCGAAAGCCCCGCCTGGGGAAAGCGGGGCTCTCTGGGGGAAGCGAGGGGGGACAACCTGCGCTTCACATCAGTAAGACGCGGGAACCACCGTTTAAGTTCAAATCTAAATCGCGATTGATTGCCGCGGCAATTCCGTTGGAACAATGATCGACCTGAAACGTCGAACCCGTTCTCCTGGGGGAAGACCTTCGCCACGACCCAGATTTGGAATCCCGCACGTGCAACGGTCCACGAAACAAGCCTGAAACAATCGCGAAACCAAATCGTTGTGAACCCGTCCAAATCCCGGTTCGACCAAAGATCAAACGGGAGATGACGATGATTAAAGTCGGTTCAAAGGAAGAAGTTGCCCTGCTGCTCGCGCTCTTTGGCGTGCTCGACCTGCCGCTTCAGGCGCCCAAGAAGCGCAAGTGATGCTATTTGTCGGGCCATTCAGGTCGCGGTTTCCCATCCATTCCGGCCTGACGTGAATCGTCCTTTCAACGCTTCCTGACGCAGACAACGGCACCTTTGCCGAGAAGCGGGCATTCCCAGCGTTTATCAAAGGCATGGGTGACGCCTGGCATGCTGACCATGCAGGCCGCGTAAGCGCAGACGAGCGCGATGGTGATGAGAATGACTTTCATGGTCTCTACGTAAGCCCAGCCACGACTCGGGACTGTGCGTAAAGTCACAAGGACGAAAGCCCCGCCTGGGGGAAGCGGGGCTTTCTCTTGGGAAAGCGGAGGGGGGACAACCTCGGCTTCACTGAGTAGACGCTGGAACAGCGGCTTTGGTTCAATTCGAACTGGATCGTTGGGGCACGCTCCACAGAAAACTTGTTTGAGCCGGCGTATGCGTGTGCGCACAGTCGTCGGAGTGGGTGCGTTGCGACCCAATCCCCATCTTCCATGATCTCCGCATTGCCTGCCCGGAAAGCGCGGCGACGCGGATGCCTGCCAAATCCCAATCCATGGCGTCCGGCGATCTTGATCACCCTGGCACTAGCCCAGGGCTGACCTTTACCTTTCGGGGCAGCAGCACCGCCGTGAATATCTAGAGGGCTGCGCGATTTCCCGCCAACGTCTCTCGGCGGCGGTAAGCAGCAAACCCTATCGCCGCGAACCCGAGCAGCAGTATCGCCCATGTTGCCACAAACAAAAAGACCGCCGGTAAGGGCGGTCTTCCTGCATTCCTCATCGGGGCTGGTGATCAGGTTGCGCTCATCGCAGATGCCTGACTGCGGCGACGATAGGCCATGAACCCAACGCCAGCAAAGCCAAGAATCATCATTGCCCAGGTAGACGCTTCAGGAACAGGCGAGACGGGAGCAAGATTGGCATCGAACCATAGGCTGTGGTCTTGAAGGATGCCGTTCAAACCCGGAGCAAGAGACGACTCGAGCGTTTCCGAATTTCCTAATCCATCACCAAAACCCACTGCGGAGCGAGTGCTGGTATCGGTACCCAACCATCCCATGTTTTTATAGAAAAATCCGATTTCACCCTCTCCAACAGGAACGACATAATTGTCCCCGCGTAGCACAAGCTGAAACGACGCCAATCTATCATCGTGACTATTGAAGTAGCCAACATTGTCCCAAGTGACGATCAACTGGTTTGCTGACAGATTGTAATGAACCACGCCGCTGTTTGCTCCGCGCGTATCAACATCCCCGAAGAAGGGTGAGATCACTGGAGCACTCGCGCCAGTCGGACCCGTCGGAACGTAGGCCGAGATCCCTGAGCCGAAACTGACGTTGCCGTTGTTGTTTATGAAAAGCGAATTATACGTATGTCCAAAGAATGTTACGTTGAAGCCGAGATTAACTGAGGCATAGCCGTCATCATTGCGTCCGTTAGCCGCTCCCACGTTGGCAGCGTTGCCACCACCGGTGGTAACCATCACCTGTCCGAGATTGTTGGAATAGTATTGGCCGTTAGCGACCAAAGCGGAATCCGGGATAACGGTGTTACCCGCATGAGCAATCCCGGTAGTTGCAAGAAGGCCTCCGAGAATCGGCAGACAGAGCAGTTTAAATCTAGTTGTCATTTTAAACTCCATGGCTTCATATGAAATTCAAGAAAACGGGCCTCAACGCTTGATTATTTATTAAATATTAACCTGCGTCAATCTGTCCAAGCCGGTTTGAAGTCCTAGGACCTTTGCATTCTGGTGGTTGAAGGCCCCGTAACACTGCGCGGTAAGATTGTGTGGGGGCGAAAGATGCGGGATCGACTTGCGGGGTTGCGCTCTCTCGGGACGACTGACGGGGGATGTCAGAAATGCCGCTGTACGATGTTCGCCAGAAGCAAGATCCAGCCAAACGTGGCCACGGTGATTGCGGCCAAGTAGATCATCTTCATCCACGTGTGACGCATTGAGCCAGTTGATTGCTTTGTCAGGCACCCGGAGCGAACAAAGCCGCCAAGCGGAATATGATCGCCTGACGGCTTTGCTGGTGGGCCCGGACGAGTTGGGGAAATTGTCCGGTGCGCGAGCAATAGTCGATTTGAACGGTGCCGCAACGAGACTTGCAAATTAGGCTTGATGTCGCCGCTGCGGGTTAATTCTGGAACTGGTTGGGAGCTACATTGGAGCGCGGACGGACGCGTTCGTCGATCGTGGCGTCTATGACCGTGTACATCGTCCACAAGTCGAAGGTTGACGGCAGCGGAATGGTTGTTGCCATTTTGCTCCAAGCCAAATTTATCGGCATTCGTTTTGCCAACACAGTGCCCACACGGGCGTCTTGGCAAATCGGCAAAAACCCAACTTATGCCTGATTTTATTGGTGAGCGCGGAGGGACTCGAACCCTCGACCCCATGATTAAAAGTCACGTGCTCTACCGCCTGAGCTACGCGCTCACTCGACGCGCTGTGTAGGGGGCGGACCCCGGCGGGTCAATAGCACAGGCGCGGGAAAATCGCAGGGTGTTCGATCCAAATTCCTGAGCTTCAGCGGACAGTTAGTCCGGCTTCTTCAAGCAAGTTGGGCCGATCGATCCACTGCCGCCTGGGGCTTCGGTTCTGATTGAATCAGGACCGAAGCCCTAGATTCTTGTTTTGACGCGTTTTCCTCCCGCGAACCGGGATCCACAGCGCTCTAATTGGCTTCCCGGCGAATCTCGGAGGCGACCGGCTGGGAAGGGCTGGCGACCGTCGGCAGCCGGACCGGGCGGATGCCGATCAGTTCGGCGGTGCGCACCGCGCTGTTGCGCCAGAAGGCGAACGAATTGATGCGGGAGTTCTCCAGCAGAGCGATCGAGACCGCCGCGAGGAACGGCAGGCTTTGCAGCACCAGGACGCCGGCGAAGATGTAGATCTCGCGCACCTCCTTGTAGCCATTGGTAACCACCAGCACGGCGGCGCCGATCAGCAGCAGCACGCCGATGACGGCCTCCCAGAACGCCTGGAATTCGATCGACATCCGCGACAGGCCGCCTTTGGAGGTACGGGCAAAGGCGAGGTGTTCGGTGATCAGACCCTGGGCAACGGCGCGCGACACCGTCCACTGCACGCTCATCGCTGCGATCATGGCGCCCAGCATCTGCCCGGCCTTGATCTTCACCCGCAAACGATAGAGCACGATGAAATGCACCAGCGAGACGACAAAGGAGGCGATGATCGGCAGCGTCAGGATCTTGTCGGGAACCGCGATGTCGGCAAATGCCACGATCGGTACCCAGATCAGATTGAGGATCGCAACCACCACGCCGAGGCTCTCGGCCCCTAGCCAGTTTAGCCAGCCGAGCGAGAATTCGCGCCGCTGATCCGGCGACAGCCTGCTGCCGCCGGGCAGGAAGCGCCGCCAGTGCTTCTTGACGATCTGGAAGCCGCCATAGGCCCAGCGGTGACGCTGCTTCTTGAAGGCCTCATAGGTGTCGGGCAGCAGGCCCTCGCCATAGCGGACGTTGGTGTAGTGCGTCAGCCAGCCCTGCTGCTGGATGGTCAGGCCGAGATCGGTGTCCTCGCAGATGGTGTCGCTGGACCAGCCGCCGGCCATGTCCATCGCGGAACGGCGGATCAGGCACATCGTGCCGTGCACGATGATCGCATTGAACTCGTTGCGCTGGACCATGCCGATGTCGAAGAAGCCGGCATATTCGCCGTTCATGATGTAGTGCATCAGCGACAGGTCGCCGTCGCGGTGCTCCTGCGGCGCCTGCACCAGGCCGACCCGCGGGTCGGCGAACACGGGGACGAGGTCCTTCAGCCAGTCCGGATGCACCACATAGTCGGCGTCGATGATGCCAATGATTTCGGCGTCCGCCGCGGTGCGGTCCATGGCAATGCGGAGTGCGCCGGCCTTGAAGCCCTGTACCTTCTCCGCATTGATGAACTTGAAGCGTTCGCCGAGCGCGCGGCAGTGATCCTGGATCGGCTGCCAGAAGGCCGGATCGGGCGTGTTGTTGATGATGCAGACGCATTCGAAGTTCGGATAATCGAGCCGCGAGACCGCATCCAGCGTCTGCTTGAGCATCTCGACCGGCTCGAAATAGGCGGGAATGTGGATCGACACTTTCGGGAAGGCGACGTTCTCGCCGATGGTGGCGGGCGCCAGCGATGCGCTCTTGGTGATCAGCCGGCGTGGGCCGCGGCCAAAGGCGACCGCGGCGATCTCCTCGATCCGCGCCATCGCGATCAGGACCAGCGGCACCAGCAGGATCAGGCCGAGCGTCAGCGCGAACGCCGAGCCGAACACGAAATAATGCCCGTCCCAGTAGGCGAACACGGTCGCTGCCCAGGCGCCGACGCCGTTGGCCGCGGCCGACAGCACCACGGCCTGCATCACCGTCGGCCGGTCGAGCCGCAAGATCGGCAGCGACAGCAGGATGCCGACCAGGACCGCGATCAGCGCGAGCTTCCAGTAGTTCTCGTTGACGATCGGGCCGGTCCAGGAGAATTTCGGTTCGCGCGATGCGTTCAGGATGCCCCAATAGGGTCCGACGCCGCCTTCGAAGAATTTCCAGGGCTGATCGATCGCTTCGACGATGTTGTAGTCCATGCCGATGGCGTCGGCGCGCGTGACGAAGTTGCGCAGCACGGATGCCTGCTCGAACGTGCCGGGCTCGGCATTGCGCAGATTGTAGCCGGCGCTCGGCCAGCCGAATTCGGCGATCACGATCCGCTTGCCGGGGAATTTTTCGCGCAGCAGCTGGTAACGGTCGACCGCCTGATCGACAGCCTGCTTGTCGGTGAAGTTTTCCCAATAGGGCAGGACGTGCGCGGCGATGAAGTCGACGGTGGAGGCCAGCGACGGCTGGTCGCGCGGGGTGGAATCGGCATTGTCGCGCCAGATGTTCCAGATTTCGCCGGTCGTCACGGGAACATTGACTGACTTCTTGACCCGCTTGATCAGGTCGATCAGGTCCTCGGCCTTCTGTTCGCCGCGGTAGAGCGTTTCGTTGCCGACGACGACGCCGATGACATTGCTGTTGCGCTTGGCGAGGCTGATGGCTGCCTCGATCTCGCGGTCGTTGCGGTCCTTGTCCTTGTCGATCCAGGCGCCGACGGTGACCTTGAGGCCGAACTCGGCGGCGATCGGCGGCACCAGTTCGACACCGCCGGTCGAGGAGTAGAGGCGGATCGCCCGCGTCATCGTTGAGAGCTTCTTCAGGTCGGCGCGGATCTTCTCGACCTGGGGAATGTTGTCGACGTCGGGATGGGCGCTGCCTTCAAACGGCGCGTAGGAAACGCTCGGCAAAATGCCGCGGAAATCCGGCGCCGGCTGCTTTTCCTGGAAAACGCCCCACAACGCAGCGTGAGCTGCGGTCACAAACAGCAGAACGGCAACGACGGCGCGCATCGGCGGCTAAACCATACGGGGCCTAAAATGGGGGAAAGCGAACCCGTCCCCTAGGTTCGACCGACACGGCGGCGGGATTAAGGATAATCCTGCCGCGCGAATTCACAACTGATATGACGCGATGGCGTTTTAAGGGCGCGGACTTGAACAAACGCTGAATAATCCCGTTCGTTCCGCGCGTCCGTCGCCGTTGATTCCGCTGCCGATTTACTTCGCGGGTGCGGGGCTGGCGCTCGGGGCCGGCGAGGGCGACGCGGCGGGTGCCGGCGTCGCATTGCCGGCGGTGGCGGGCGTTGCGGGGGGCGCTGCGGCCGCGGCCTGCGGCTGGGCGCCCGGATTGATCCAGCAGGCATGGATCCGGCTCGAAAGGGTTTCGGCGACCTTCGGATCGATCTGGCCGCCAAAACGGGTGAGGCAGCGGAACGTGGCCTGGACATGGCCGCCGGGGCAGCCGAACCGGTCGTAGAGGTCGAGGTGGCGGAACGCGGTATCGAGGTCGTCCAGCCACATCAGGCGGACCACGCGGCGGCCGAGCCAGACGCATTCCGGGTTTCCGGCCGGGCCGCTGATGGCCTGCGTCGCCTCGACGAATTCGTCGGTCTTGCGCTGATTATCCCGGTTCACATCGGCCGGATTGGCTGCCGGCGCCTTCCCAGGCTGTTCCGGAGCAGGGGTGCCGCTCTGGGCGAAAACCGCGCCTGACCCGATCAGCAGCGCGAGGCCGGCAACGGCGAGATGGCGCAAAACCGCATTTTTGAGATCAGGCCCACTTCGACGCATACATTCCCCGACTTGTTTCTTGTCCGCTGGAAGCCCCAAAAACGACAATTCCCGCGACCTGTGATGCCTTGGCTAGTTGCCGTCCAAATTGGTCCCCAATGCGGCGGCGACGCTGCCGGATTCCCATGACCGTTATTTCGAATTTTGTCCAGCAAACTCACAACTTTATCGTCGCGCGGTAAAATCGTCGCAGGGGATCGGCCGGATTAGCGCTATCCTGCCGCCAGATCACCAGCAGATCACTCTTGGCAGATCGCCGGTGACCGGCTAATCGACGGTCCCCGCCCGGAGGATGGAACAGATTTCTCTTCGTACGCCGCTGGCGCTTCTCCTGACATCGCTAGGTATGATCGCGGCCGTGTGGTGGTGGCTGGCCACCCCGATCACGCTGGTGCGCGCCCCGATCGATCCCAACGCCAAACTGCAATGCGTGTCCTACGCGCCGTTCCGCGACGCGCAGACGCCGCTGGTTCCGACCACGCATATCGATGCGCAACAGATCGCGCAGGATCTGGCCCAGCTCGCCAAGATCACCGACTGCGTGCGCACCTATTCGATCGAAAACGGGCTCGACCAGGTTCCGGCGCTTGCCGCCAAGGTCGGGCTGAAAGTCATCCAGGGCATCTGGCTCAGCAGCAACCGGATCAAGAATGCTTCGCAGATCGCGATCGCGGTCGGGCTGACCAAGCAATATCCTGACGTCATCACCGCCCTGGTGGTCGGCAACGAGGTGCTGCTGCGCGGCGAAATGACGACCGCCGATCTCGCCGCCAACATCCGCGCGGTCAAGGCGCAGGTCACCATCCCCGTCACCTATGCCGACGTCTGGGAATTCTGGCTGCGCAACCGCGAGATCTATGAAGCCGTCGATTTCGTCACGATCCACATCCTGCCGTATTGGGAGGACATCCCGGTGCGGGCGAAATTCGCCGCCTCCCACGTCGATTCGATTCGCAAGCGGATGGCGGTGGCGTTCCCGGGCAAGGAGATCCTGATCGGCGAGACCGGCTGGCCGAGCGCGGGGCGGATGCGCGAGGGCGCACTGCCGTCGCGCGCCAACCAGGGGCGGGTGGTTTCCGAAATTCTCGATCTCGCCAAGCGCGAAGGCTTTCGCGTCAACCTGATCGAGGCCTATGACCAGCCATGGAAACGCCAGCTCGAGGGCACCGTCGGCGGCTATTGGGGCCTGATCGATGCCGTCCAGCGGGCGGTGAAATATCCGCCCGGCGAGCCGCTCAGCAATTTTCCGTTCTGGAAGCTGCAGATGGGATGCGGCATGGCGCTCAGCTTCTTCGTGTTTCTCGCGGGGTGGCTGACGTTGCGCCGGCGGCCCTGGCAACCGCGGCTGGTCTCCTGGATCGCGGTCGGCACGTCCGCGACGATTTCGGGCATGCTGCTCGGCGTCGCCGCCGACAAGATGTTCTATGAGAGCTACGGCATCGGCGGCTGGCTGCAATGGGGGGCGCTGCTTGCGGCCGGCATCGCCTCGCCGCTGCTGTGCGCCAACGCCGTGATGTCGGGCAAGCCGCTGCCGACATTCCTCGAACTGCTCGGCCCGCGCGAGGGCCGGACCAGTTCGGTGCTGACGGCGCTGCTCGGCCTCACCTTGATCGTTACCGCGGTGATCGGCGCGGAGAGCGCGCTCGGTTTTGCCTTCGACCCGCGCTACCGCGATTTCCCGTTCGCGGCGCTCAGCATGGCGGTGGCGCCGTTCGCGGCCTTGATGCTGGTCAACCGGCCGAAGGAGGGCACCCGTCCGATCGCCGAATCCGCCTTCGCGGGCGTGCTGGTGTTCGCCGCGCTCTTTACGGCGTTCAACGAGGGCGCCCAGAACTGGCAGGCGATGTGGACCTGCGCGATCTACGCACTGTTCGCGGTTACGCTGTGGCGGGCGCGGGCCGCGCAAATCCCAAAATAAGCAGCCCGATCGCAAGTCCCGACAGCACGATATTGTAGAGCACGATGCCAAGGCCCGCGGCGATCAGGCCGCCGGTCAGCAGCACGATCGACGGCCGCATCACGTGCAGCGTGGCGATGATCAGGGCGACGATACCGAACACCGAATTCTTGAACAGCGTCGTCGCCAGCGCGCGGGATTTGCACAACAGCGATTGCAGGCCCGCATCGCAGGCCAGCGCCACGGTCGAGAGCTCGACGGCGAGATAACGCAGATAGAGCGCATAGCCGACGGTGAGGAAGCCGACGACCAACAGGAACTGCACCTGATAGGGCGTCAGACGGAACGGAGTTTTTTTCACAGCGGCATGTTCTCGAGGGGTGGATGGATTTCGGGGCAATATGGTCGGGAATGCCCGCCGGGACAAGTCGCCGCGGAACTTCAAGGGGCATCAAAAGCGGTTGAGCGTTTCGTCATAACTCTTTGTAATTGAGTATTTATTGCCCTCTCTTGCCGAACCAGGACGAGATCGGCGTCGTTGGCGCCGCCGGCTCCGGCTTCTTCGGCGCCTCTTCTGCCACGACGGCGCGCTTTGCAACGCTGCGGTGGCGGGATGACGGTTTTGCCCGGGGGGCTGGCGCCGGGTCGTCGCCGGTCAGCGACAGGCGCTGGCCGTCGAAAATCGCGGTCTCGCAGCTTCGCTTGTTTTCGATGAGCACGGCGCAGATTTTGGCGGCGGCGCCGGCATCGTTCAGGGGGCCTGCCACCAGCCGAAGCTGCATCCCGAGCCCGTTGGTGCTTTCCTTGATCACGATGATCGGGCGCAAGCCGGCCAGCGGCGCGTTCGAGCGCGACTTCAACAGCCCGCGCCACAGCGCGCGCAGGCCGGGAACCGAATTGGCGGTGCCGACATCGACCCCGAATTGGGTCCGCTGGATCGCCACCTTCGGGCCGGTTTCTTCGTCCGCCTCGGCGTCGGTGGCAGGCGCCGCCGCCATCACTTCGGGGATCGGGCTTGCTGTCACCGGACTAGAAGTCAGGGGGGCGGCGGGTTCGATCAGTTTGCTGGCAGAGGGATCGGGGGGCGCCATGAACGACTTCGAGGCGACCAGCGGCGTGGCTGGCGATGGCACCTCGGCTTTTCCGGCGTCGGCCTTGGTTGCCTCGGTTTTGGCGGAATCGGTTTTTGCGGTCGCCGCAGCCTCGATCCTGGCAGCTTCAACCTTGCCAGCTTCAACCTTGGCCGCCTCAGATTTGGCGGCTTCAGATTTGCCGGTTCCGGATTTGGCGGTTTCCGATTTCTTGCCCTCGTTCTTCGGGACGTCGGTCTTTGCGGTTTCCCTGGCGGAATCCTTGAGGGGGTCTTTGGCGGCGGACGAAACCACTGTTGGACCCGGCTCGGACGTGGCCGGGTTCGGGGCGGGTTTGTCAGGCGCTGCCGCGGCCGTCTGCGTCGTTACCGGCGCCACCGCGGGAGCCGGATGTTGCGCGGCCTGCGGTTCGGCGGCAGGCGCCGGCTGGGCTGGCGATGCGGCCGCGGAATTCTGACGGGCGATCGAGCCGGTGACGGAATCCAATCCGTGTTCCAGGGAGGTGACGCGGGTGTAGAGCCGGTCACGATCGCTGTTGAGCGTGTCGATCGCCGCGGCAAGCCGCCGCGCCTCGCGCTCGGTCTGATTGGCGATGTTCTGCATCTGCTGCGCGCGCTGGCCGAGATCGGCTGCGGCCATCTGGTCGCGCTTCCAGCCCAACTGGGTCTGGTTGGCCATCACGGCGACGACGACGGCGGCCACCGCGCCGACCCCCCAGGAGCCGAGCCGCCACAGCGCGCGGCGGTCGAGTTCGTCTTCCTCGGCCAGCAAACCACTGAGCACGCCGCCGGTATTGTCCGTCCCCAGGCCGTCAGCGCGATGGTCGGTTTTTTTGGCCAAGACGTCTTTGGCCCTCCCGAGGCCAGCCGAATCACAGGGCAAACATTAACAGGAAATCCGCCATGATCTTGAATCCGGAACTTTGCGGGCGGGCGAATCGGGTTTCCACGCACAGCGAAAACACCTAAAGCGCGTTGAACGCGCTTTGGAGCTCCCTGTTTGAGCATGGTCTTTTGGGAAAACCGCTTCACACTTTTCCGGATCATGCTCTAAAGACGGCGCCGGCGCATTTGGCGCGCCTGTTCGAGGATTTCGATGATGGCTCGATCCAGCCTGACGGTGGTGCTCGCGGCCGGCGAGGGAACGCGGATGCGGTCCTCGCTGCCCAAGGTGCTGCACCCGGTGGCCGGCCAACCGCTGCTGGCGCATGTGCTGGACGCCGCCCCGCAAGGCGACGGCGCGTCGCTGGCCGTGGTGATCGGTCCCGACCACAAGGCGGTCGCCGACGAGGTTGCGCGGATCCGCCCCGATGCCACGACATTCATCCAGGCCGAGCGGCTCGGCACCGCGCATGCGGTGCTCGCAGCCCGCGACGCTTTGGCGCGCGGCGCCGACGATCTGCTGGTGGCCTTTGGCGATACGCCGCTGATCTCGGCCGAGACCTTTGCGCGGATGCGCGCGCCGCTGGCGAAGGGCGCAGCGCTCACCGTGCTCGGCTTTCGCGCCGCCGATCCGACCGGCTATGGCCGCTTGCTGATCGAGGGCGACCATCTGGTGGCGATCCGCGAGCACGCCGATGCCAGTGCGGAGGAACGCAAGGTCACGCTGTGCAATGCCGGGGTGATGGCGTTCGACGGCAGGAAGGCCCTGGCGATCCTCGAGCGGATCGGCAACGCCAACAGCAAGGGCGAATATTATCTGGTCGATGCGGTTGCAATTATCAGGGACATGGGATTGGAGGCCGTCGTGATTGAAACCAGCGAGGATGAAGTACGCGGCATCAACACCAAGGCTCAGCTCGCCGAAGCGGAAGCCGTGATGCAGGCGCGGCTGCGCAAGGCGGCGCTGGAGGCCGGCGTGACGCTGATCGCGCCGGAAACCGTGCATCTCGCCGCCGACACCCGCTTCGGCAAGGACGTCACCATCGAGCCGTTCGTGGTGATCGGCCCCGGTGTTTCCATCGCCGATGGCGCTGTCATCCATTCGTTCTCGCACATCGTGCAGACCTCGATCGGCAGGAAGGCTTCGGTCGGGCCTTATGCGCGGCTGCGTCCGGGCACGTCGCTTGGCGACGGCGCGCGGATCGGCAATTTCGTGGAGACCAAGGCCGCGATTTTGGAGGCCGGCGTCAAGGTCAACCATCTCTCCTATATCGGCGATGCCCATGTCGGCGCCAATTCCAACATCGGCGCCGGCACCATCACCTGCAACTATGACGGCTTCCTCAAGCACAAGACGCTGATCGGCGAGGGCGCCTTTGTCGGCACCAATTCCTCGCTGGTGGCACCGGTCAGGATCGGCAAGGGCGCGTATATCGGCTCGGGCTCGGTCATCACCAAGGACGTACCCGATGATGCGATGGCCGTCGAGCGCAGTCCGCAGAACAACCGCGAAGGCGGCGCCGCGCGCTACCGCGAGATGAAGTTGCGTGCGAAGGCGAAGAAGGAGCGTTGACGGGCTCGAGAACGCTCTCCACCTCATGGCGTGCGTCAGCGAAGCAATCCATTGCGCGGCATAGCGGACAGGTGGATTGCTTCGCCGCAACTCCCTTGCGCAGACGCTTCGCGTTTGTTGCAGGCAATGACGGGCGTTGGACATGAGGCCGCCTTCTCGCAGCACGGAATGCCCGAGGTTTGCTCTTGAACTTCCCGCCCTCTCCAATCAGGGGGCGCAGGGAATGCCGGATGCGCGCTGCACCCGCGATCTCATGTGCGTCGTGCACAAAACAAAATGCACATGAGCATACAGGGCAGCGGAGAACATCCGACATTCCCTGCGCGATGGCTTTACGGCTTATGGCGAGCTCTCCCCGGAGAACGGCTCTTT
>JAFKKG010000041.1 GCA_017305715.1 Hyphomicrobiales bacterium
GAGGGCGCAGGGAATGCCGGATGCGCGCTGCACCCGCGGTCTCATGTGCAATGTGCACAAAAGAGTGCGCACATGAGCATACAGGGCAGCGGAGAACATCCGACATTCCCTGCGCGATGGCTTTACGGTTTATGGCGAGCTCTCCCCGGAGAACGGCTCTTTTGCCTCCGTTGCGCCCTGGAAAGTCAGACGCCTCCAGGTGTATTGACGCCAGCAACGCGACGTCGGGACCACACGCTTTTGCCGTACGCTTCGGCCGCGCTCGTCAGGCGACAACCTCCACGTCCACCGCTCCCCGCCCAACGTCCGTGACGACGGCCGACGCCCTTCTGACCAGGACGGGATGGGCAACATATGCCTCCGATTTTCTATTCTGTAAATACGAAATATTTTTTGTTTTGGGGGTTGACAATATTTCCGAATAGCAGAAGTCACTTAGCCCGGCCTCACCCAATTCAAGCGACCAAATCGCGCCCCCCACTCCGGAAGCAACGAACGGCGAGTGCCGCCGCGCCCTGGGAGGAGCGACCAAACGTCCCGGCCTTCGCCCCTTGTCCCTGCGGCATAATTGCTGGACCATGTTTGGCACTTTGCATGCCAACGAGCATCACGGCACCGCCAATTTGCGGGCTGATCTGACAAAATCCGGGAGAAACTGCCTTGATATCCAGAACCATTCGCCATGCGCTGTTGAACGTCCTGGCGGGCGCTTCCTTTCTCGCCCATGCGGCCCAGGCCCAGTCATGGCCGGAGAAGCCCATCACGTTCATCGTGCCGTTTGCGGCCGGCGGCGGCACGGATGCCTTTGCCCGCCCGCTCGCGGCGCAACTCGATAGCCAGTTCGGCAAACGCGTGCTGATCGAAAACCGCGCCGGCGCCGGCGGCACGGTGGGCGCATCGGCGGCATCCAAGGCCGCCCCCGACGGCTATACCTTCTTCATGGGCGCCGCGCATCACGCCATCGCCCCGTCGCTCTATCCGAGCCTCGACTACGACATCGAGAAGGACTTCATCGCGGTGGCCCTGATCGCGCGTCCGCCGCAGGTGATCGTCGTCAATCCCGACAAGGTGGCCGCGAAGACGCTGGCCGAGTTCATCGCCTATGCCAAGGCCAATCCGGGCCAGTTGAACTACGGCTCCGCCGGCGCCGGCACCACGCATCATCTGGCGGGCGAATTGTTCAAGATCCTGAGCAAGACCAACCTCCAGCACGTCCCCTATCGCGGGGCGGGACCTGCGATGCAGGACCTGATCGCCGGCCATGTCCCGGTCGTGTTCGACGGCATGGGCTCGTCGGCAGCCCCCCTCCGGGCCGGACAGTTGCGCGCGCTCGCGGTCGCAGCCCCAAAGCGGGTGGCGGCATTCCCCGACCTTCCGACCGCCGCGGAAGCAGGCCTTGCCGATTATGACGTGTCGACCTGGTACGGATTGTTCGCGCCGAAGAACACGCCGCCGGCGATCGTCGAGCGCGTGACCAAGGAGTTGCGGCAGGCGATGCAGACGGCGCCGATCAAGGAAGCCTGGGAGCGCAACGGCTCCGACGTTCCCGATGTGACCGGCGCCGCCTTCGCCACGATGGTCTCAGCGGAAGTCGTGCGCTGGCGCAAGGTCGTGAACGAGGCGGGCGTGAAGCTGGAGTGAGGTTCGGCCATCGATGCCCATCATTGCGGGCGAAGCGGGGCTACGTCCCGCCCCTCACCCAAATCGGTGATCGTATCTGGTCAGCGCGAGTTCGCTCACATCGATATCCGGCCTGCGGCCGGACAGCATATCCGCAAGCACGCGCCCCGAACCGCACGCCATGGTCCAGCCGAGCGTGCCGTGGCCGGTGTTGAGATGCAGGTTGGCATAGCGCGTCGGGCCAATCACCGGCGGGCCGTCGGGTGTCATCGGCCGCAGGCCGCTCCAGAACGTCGCCTTGCCGATGTCGCCGCCGCGCGGAAACAGATCGGTCAGCGAATGGTCGAGCGTCGCGCGGCGCGCCGGATAGAGCTTGTCGGAATAGCCTGATATCTCGGCGGTGCCGCCGACCCTGATGCGATGGCCGAGCCGCGTGATCGCGACCTTGTAGCTCTCGTCCATCACCGTCGATACCGGCGCAGCATCAGCATCCGAAATCGGCACCGTGATCGAATAGCCCTTTACCGGATAGACCGGCAGCGAAATGCCGAGCGGCCGCAGCAGCCGCGGTGTCCAACTGCCGAGGGCTGCGACATAGGCATCAGCCCGCAACGTCCCGCCCGAGGTGGCGACGCCGGTAACGCGCGTGGCATCCGCTACCAGCCCCTGGATGCTGACATTAAAGGAAAACCGCACGCCGAGCTTTTCAGCCTCGAGCGCCAGCGCCTGCGTGAACATGTGGCAATCGCCGGTCTCGTCCTGCGGCAATCTGAGCCCGCCGGCGATCTTGTCGGCGACGCCGGCCAGCGCGGGCTCCGCGGCAATGCAGCCGGCGCGATCGAGCACCTCATACGGCACGCCATATTGCTTGAGCACCGCGATGTCGTCGGCGGTATGGTCGAGCTGGGCGGCGTAGCGAAACAGTTGCAGCGTGCCGCGATCGCGCTCGTCGTACCGAATGCCGATCTCACCGCGCAACGCGCGCAGGCTGTCGCGACTGTATTCGGCGATCGGAATCATCCGCCGCTTGTTGACGGCATACCGCTCCGATGTGCAGTTGCGCAGCATCTTCAGGAGCCAGATCCACATCACGGGATCGAGCTTCGGCCGGATCACCAGCGGGCCGTGCTTCATCAGAAGCCATTTGATCGCCTTGACCGGTACGCCCGGCCCCGCCCATGGCGAGGAATAGCCGGGCGATACTTCGCCGGCGTTGGCAAAGCTGGTCTCGAGCGCGGGTTTCGGCTGACGGTCGACGACCGTCACCTCATGGCCGGCCTTGGCGAGATAATAGGCCGAGGTGACGCCGATGACGCCACTGCCGAGAATCAAGACTTTCACGATCCCTCATGCTTCTGCCGCGGCATCGCGCGCTCACCAATACGTCGAGGCGGACGGGTCATTTTACCTCTCCCCGCCCGTGGGGAGAGGTCGAAATTTGCGCGCAGCGCGAAATTCGGGTGAGGGGGATCCTCGACAAATTCTGACTCGCGGAGAGCCCCCCTCACCCGGATCGCATCTGCGATGCAATCCGACCTCTCCCCGCAAGCGGGGCGAGGTGACCCGAATGCCGGCCTCGATTCAACTCTGATTCAACTCTAGTTCAACTCTAGAGCAAGGATCAGGCCACGCGCTTGATCGCGGCGCCGAGGATCGAGATCATCTCGTCGATGTGACTCTTCTCGACGATCAAGGGCGGCGATACCGCCAGCGAGTCGCCGCTCTGGCGCAAATAAAGGCCGTTGTTGAAGCAATCGACCATCAGATCATAGCCGCGCGCGCCGACCGCGTCCTTGCGCGGCGCGACCTCGATAGCTCCCATCAGGCCGACATTGCGGATGTCGATCATGTTCGGAAGGCCCTTGAGCGAATGCAGGGCATCCTGCCAGTAGTCGGTGAGCGAGGCGCCACGCGTCAGCAGGCCCTCGTCCTTGTAGATGTCGAGCGTGGCGAGGCCCGCGGCGCAGGCCACCGGATGCGCCGAATAGGTGTAGCCGTGGAACAGCTCGATCTGGGCCTGCGGGCCCGTCATCAGCGTGTCGTGAATCTTGCGGCTGGCGAACACCGCGCCGCAGGGCACGGTACCGTTGGTGATGCCCTTGGCGGTCGTCATCATATCCGGCGTGACGCCGAAATAATTGGCGGCAAACGGGGTGCCGAGCCGGCCGAAACCGGTGATGACTTCGTCGAAGATCAGCAAGATGCCGTGCTTGTCGCACAGCGCGCGCAGCCGCTGCAGATAATTCTTCGGCGGCGGCAGCACCGCGGTCGAACCCGGGACCGGCTCGACGATGACGGCGGCGATGGTCTCGGAGCCATGCAGCGCCACCAGCCGTTCGAGATCGTCGGCGAGTTCGGCGCCGTGCTCCGGCTGGCCCTTGGCGAACGCATTGCGGGCGAGATCGTGGGTGTGGCTGATATGGTCGACGCCCGGCAGATGGGTCGCGAAGGCTCGGCGGTTGTTGACCATGCCGCCGACCGACATGCCGCCAAAGCCGACGCCGTGATAGCCGCGCTCGCGGCCGATCAGGCGGGTGCGGGTCGGCTGTCCTGCGGCGCGCTGATAGGCCAGCGCGATCTTCAGCGCGGTATCGACGGATTCAGACCCCGAATTGGTGAAGAAGATGCGATCGAGCCCGGCAGGCGCGATTCCGGCGAGCCGCTCGGCGAAGTCGAATGCCAGCGGATGGCCCATCTGGAACGAGGGCGCAAAATCGAGGTTCATCAGCTGCCGCTCGACGGCAGCCGCAATCTCCTTGCGGCCGTGGCCGGCATTGACGCACCAGAGGCCCGCCGAGCCGTCGATCACCTTGCGGCCGTCGATGGTGGTGTAGTGCATGCCCGAGGCGGAGGCGAACAGCCGCGGCTCGGCCTTGAACTGCCGGTTGGCCGTGAACGGCATCCAGAACGATTCGAGCTTCACGGTGTTGGGAATCTGGTGAATCGTCATGGCGGCTCCTTTGCGGTTTACTTACCCGACACCATGTTGACGATGCGCAGCAAGTCCTTTTCTGGTATCACCCAAGCCATTGAACTTGCTGGTGTTGATTGATAGAATTCATTCGATCCGCAACACACTCAACACCCCTCCTCAAACCCCCGAGGCGACGATGAGCATCGATGTCGGCGAACGGCTGCGTTTCGTCCGCGCCCGCAACAAGATATCGCAGCGTGAACTCGCCAAGCGTTCCGGGGTGACCAACTCGACGATCTCGCTGATCGAATCCAACCAGATGAACCCGTCGGTCGGCGCGCTCAAGCGCATCCTCGACGGCATTCCGATGGGCATGGCGGAGTTTTTTGCGCTCGAACCCGACCGGCCGCGCAAGGCGTTTTACCGGTCCGACGAGTTGAGCGAGATCGGCAAGGGCGCGATCTCCTATCGCCAGATCGGCGACAATCTGTTCGGCCGCAGCTTGCAGATCCTGAAAGAGCGCTATGAACCCGGCGGCGACACCGGGCGGGTTCCGCTGGTGCACGACGGCGAGGAAGGCGGCATCGTGCTCTCCGGCCGGCTGGAAGTGACGGTCGACTCTGAACGCCGCATTCTCGGGCCCGGCGACGCCTATTATTTCGAGAGCCGCCGGCCGCATCGTTTCCGCTGCGTCGGCGACAAGCCATGCGAATTGATCAGCGCCTGCACGCCGCCGACATTCTGATCGGTCTCGGTGATGACGATGCGGCCCCAGAGACGGAGGCCGCATTCGCCTTTCGCGCGCGTCAACGCTTGGGCGGGGCCGAGAAGACGAACGACATATCCTCGAACTCCTCGACCGGGAGTTTGTTGGCGACGGTCGTGGCCTGGCGCGGCTGCGACGCCGCCGTGCCTGACGTCGCCGCGGCGCGATGGCCCAGCAGCGAATGCGACGGCAGCATGGTGATCACAGCGGCAAGCAGGGCGACTGCGATGAATCCAGAAAGCATCAGACGGTTCATGGGAACCTCCATTTGGAGAAGCTCACCCCGCGTGTGCCTTAGCGCGAAGGCTGATGCCTGCATGTGAACTGGGTCACAGACCGCGGTCACGCTTTCTCCAACGCCCCGCTCCGATTGAATCGGAAAAGCGGGACTCCGGATTCCTGTCTTGACGCATTTTCTTAACGCGAACCGCAGCCTGCCCCCGCATCACGTGCGAGGCAGGCTTTCGCTTGAAAACACTTCACCGCCTCGTCGCCCGTTCCAGGAACTGCACCAAAGCGGCACGGTCCTGTTCGGAACCGATGCGTTGCTCGGGCATCTTGGTGCCCGGCGTATAGGCCGCCGGCCCGACCTCGAACAATTTCGAAACCGTCTCCGGCGTCCAGACGATATCGAGCCGCTTGAGCGCGTCCGAAAAATCATAACCCGGCAAGGTCGCGATGCGCCGGCCGAACAGACCGGCCAGCGTGGGCCCTGCCCTGTCGGCCGGGCCGGCGCCAAGCGTATGGCAGGCAATGCAGGCGCGAAAAATCTCGGCGCCGTGGTCGCCGGCGTAGGCGGCCAATGGATCCGCCGTGTTCTCGAACAGCAGCGGATCGATCGGATCGCCCGTCACCGCATTCCAGCGGCGAATGACATTGTCCGCACCACCGGTGACCAGCGTTCGGCTGTCGGGCAGGAAGGCCACCGACCACACCGGCAATCCCGGCCCAACCAGGGTGCGCGCAAGATGGCGCGTCGTGCGATCGATCACGGCGACCGCGCCGCCGATGCCGGCGGCGGCGACCCACGCACCGTCGGGCGAGATCGCCATCGAGATCAGGGGTCGCGGGCCGGCTTCAACGTCGCCCGCGCGCGTGCCGTCGTCCTCCAGAAAATACAGCCGGCCGTCGGCACCGCCGACCGCGATGCCGCCATCGCTGCCGATCGCAACGGCATTGAGCGGGCTCGGCATCGCAATGACGGTCGGCGCCGACGCGCCCGCCAGCGGCCAGAGGCGAACGCTCTGATCGTAGCTGACGCTGACCAGCGTGCGGCCGTCGGGCGCGAAGGCAACGCCATTGACGTTCTGGGTGTGGCCTTCCAGCACGCGCGGCGCGCCGCCGGCAAGCGGCCACAGACGCACGGTTTGATCCCACGACGCGGAAGCCAATGTCGTGCCGTCCGGCGACACCGCAAGCGCTACGATCGGCGCGGTATGACCTTCCAGCACCGTGTCCGGCCGGGTGTTGCCGGGGGTCCAGATCGCAATGCGCCCATCGGCGCCGGCCGTCGCGGCGCGGCCATCCCCGAGCAAGGCGACCGCGTTGACGGCGTCGGCGTGGAATCGAAGCACCTGCGCGGCCGTATTGGTCGTCAGCGACCAGCGGATCGCGGTTGAATCGAAGCTGCCCGAAACGGCGGTGGCGCCGTCCGGCGAGATCGCCAGCGCCCGCACCGGCCCGCCATGGCCGCGCAACTGCGCGTGGGCGGCGCTGGTGCCAAACGCCGGCAGGACCAGCAGCATGGCCCCGATCAGCGTGACGAAACGGCCGATGGTGTGAGCACGGAACATTCGCGGCGATCGTTTCGTCCGTTCGTGTCGCCGTCAAGGCGGACGATAAGGCTCAGCGCATGCCCGGTTTGTCGCGGTCGAGCGCCTTGGCCTGCAATTCGTCGAGATAATCCCGAAAACGCCGTTCGGCGTTGACGCCGAGATCGCGCAGGAAGGCCCAGGAATAGATGCCGGTCGTGTGCATGTCATCGAAGCCGAGCCGCACGGCATAATTGCCGACGGGATCGACGGAAAGAATGGTGACGTTGCGCTTGCCGCCGACCGTCTTGCGTTGCGCTTCCGAATGCCCCTGCACTTCGGCGGACGGGCTGGTCACGCGGAGCAGTTCGGCCGGGAGGTCGAACACCGCGCCGTCGTCGAAGGTGACATGAAGCGCGCGGCGGTCCTTCACCAGCCGGATTTCAACCGGCCACGGCGCAACCGGCTTGATGTCGTCGGGCGCGTTCAAGATTCGCGGCCGGATCAGTTCGGCCCGATCAGATTATGGCCGGGATCGCCGACCCTCGCCCCGCTGGTCGCATAGGCGACCGAACTCGGCTGCTGGATGGTGTCGAGCACGGACGACACACCGAACGCGGCGATTGCCGCAAATGCCAACGCCGCCAGAAAGCTCTTCATCGTAGGTCCCTCGAACTGCTTGCGATCACTCGGCCGGCACCGCGCGGGGATCGCTTCCCGACGGCGCGCGGCCCTTGGCCTGCTCCTCCGCGGCCCAGAGCGAATGGTGCTCCTTGGCCCAGTTGAGGTCGACCTCGCCGGTGCCCATCGCGTCGAAGGCGCCCTCCATTCCGACCGTGCCGATATAGATGTGCGCCAGCATGACCGCGATGAACAGCATCGCCATCACGGCATGAACCACGGTCCAGATCTGCAACGTCGTGACGTCGGCGGGCAGATACGGGAACAGCATGAACCAGCCGGACACCGACATCAGCGCGCCGCCGATCACCACGATCCAGAAGATGCCCTTCTGGCCGGCATTGAAGCGCCGGGCCGGCGGATGCTTGCCGTTGGCGAGAATGCCGCCGCCCTGCTTGATCCACTGCCAGTCGACCTTGCCGGGGATGTTGTCCTTGATCCAGATCAGGAACATGACCGCCAGACCGAGCATGAACGGAAACGCCAGATAATCATGGGCGTATTTGGCGTAGGTCGAGATGGCCGAGAACGCATCGGCGCCGAACAGCGGCAGGATCAGGCGACGACCGAAGCTGATGTTGAGGCCGGACAGCGCCAATACGACAAAGCAGCTTGCCGTCAGCCAATGCGTGAAGCGCTCGAAGCTGGCAAAGCGCAGTATCTTGGTGCCGGAGAAACCATGATCGACGCGAATCCGGCCGCGCACCATCAGGAAGATCGCCAGCAGCAGGAACATTCCGAGGATGGCGACGCCGCCGATGATCGGCAGTTTGCTGCGGTGAAAATCGCGCCAGTCGCGCCCGGCCGGCTGGATCAGGCTGGAGGCCATGGTGTCCGGGATCGAGATCCGCCCGGTGATCTTGTCGCCCTCCCTCAGCGCCTTCAGGAGCTGGTCTTCGTGCACCGCTTCGGCGGTCGGCTTGAACGAAAGCTGGGCTGCGGCGGGATGGGCGAACGCCAGCAGCAACGCAATGGCGGCGCACAGCGCCCGGAGGTGTGAAAGAGAGCTTGGCATAGGCCCGTGACCTTCCTGGTTTCTCGCCCGTTTCTCGTGACTTGAACGCCGCCGCGCCGGGCGCGACGGCGAAGGCATCAGCCGGTCGGCGAATCCGCGTAGGCGGTTTTCCAGCCCCACATGCCCGACCCGTAACCGCGCTTCATCACGCGCTCCTTGTAGATTTCGGCGATGATGGCGCCGTCACCGGCAAGCAGCGATTTGGTCGAGCACATTTCGGCGCAGATCGGCAACTTGCCTTCGGCCAGCCGGTTGGCGCCGTATTTGGCGTATTCGGCCGGCGTCGAGTCCGCTTCCGGCCCGCCCGCGCAATAGGTGCATTTGTCCATCTTGCCGCGGGAGCCGAAATTGCCGACCTTGGGATATTGCGGCGCGCCGAACGGACAGGCGTAGAAGCAATAGCCGCAACCGATGCAGAGGTCCTTGGAGTGCAGCACTACGCCGTCGAGGGTGGTGTAGAAGCACGACACCGGGCAGACCGCGGCGCACGGCGCATCGGTGCAGTGCATGCAGGCCATCGACACCGAGCGTTCGCCGGGCTTGCCGTCATTGATGGTGACGACGCGGCGGCGATTGATGCCCCACGGCACTTCATGTTCGTTCTTGCAGGCCGTAACGCAGGCGTTGCACTCGATGCAACGGTCGGCATCACAAAGAAATTTGACGCGAGCCATGATCTATTCTCCCCTCACGCCGATTGGATCTGGCACAGGGTCACCTTGCCCTCGTGCATGCCGGTGACCGGATCGTAGCCGTAGCTGGTGATCGTGTTCACGCTCTCGCCGAGCACGATCGGATCGTTGCCCTTCGGATATTTGCCGCGCTGGTCGACGCCCTGGAACCAGCCGGCGAAGTGGAACGGCATGAAGGCAACGCCCTTGCCGACGCGGTCGGTGACCAGCGCCTTGACGCGCGCCTTCGATGAGTTCTCCGGGCCAAAGACCCAGACCCAGCCGCCGTCCTTGATGCCGCGCTCGCTGGCATCCGAGGTGTTGACCTCGACGAACATGTCCTGCTGCAATTCGGCCAGCCAGCGGTTGGAGCGGGTTTCCTCGCCGCCGCCTTCATATTCGACCAGACGACCCGAGGTCAGGATGATCGGGAATTGCTTGGCCAGCCCCTTGTCGACCGCCGCCTTCTGAATCGAGAAGCCGAGATTGGCCATGCGGAACTGGCGGCCGTCCGGACGCGTCGGGTATTTGGCGACGAGTTCGGGTCGCACGGTGTAGATCGGTTCGCGATGCACCGGCACCGGATCGGGCAGATTCCATGCCACCGCGCGCGCCTTGCCGTTACCGAACGGGATGCAGCCATGGTCGAGCGCGACGCGGATGATGCCGCCGGACAGATCGACCGCCCAGCCGACGCCGTCAGGACTATTGCCGCCGATCTTGTTGATGGTGGCCAGTTCCGCCTCGGTGAGGTCCTTGTCCCAGCCGAGCTTCTTCAGCACGCCATAGGTGAATTCCGGATAGCCATCGGTGAGTTCCGAGCCCTTGCTGTACGAGCCTTCGGACAGCAGATTGACGTTCTTGACCGAACCGTCCGGCTGCTTCTCTTCATAGACGACGCCGAACCGCGCGCGGAACGTGCCGCCGCCATCCTTCACATGCAAATTGGTGTTGTAGAGCGTGTGCGTTCCCGGATGCTTGATCTGCGGCGTGCCCCAGCACGGCCACGGCAGTCCGTAATAGTCGCCGCCGATCTCGGGCTCGTCGGCCTTGGCGCGCAAGGTGACCAGGTCGAACTTGCCCTGGTTCTTCATATGCGCCTTCAGCCGCTCCGGCGACTGGCCGGAATAGCCGGTAGAGAATCCGCCGCGGTTGATTTCGCGCAGCACCTCTTCCGGCGACGGACGGTTGTTTTCCACCTTGAGGTTCTTGAACATCGGATCAGCGAAGCCGAGCTTCCTGGAAAGCAGATAGATGATCTCGTAATCGTCCTTGGATTCGAAGATCGGCTTGACGACCTGTTCGCCCCATTGCAGCGAACGGTTGGACGCGGTGCGCGAGCCCGAGGTTTCGAACTGGGTGCAGGCCGGCAGCAGGTAGGTGCCGTTCTTGCGGTCGGAGATCGCCGCAAACGTGGTCGGATGCGGATCGGCGACGACGAGCAGTTCGAGCTTCTCGATACCCTTCACCATTTCGGTCATGCGCGGCACGGTATTGCCGCCATGCCCCATGATGATCATGGCCTTCAGGCTGTCGCGCTGATCGACATCGTCGGGGTTGGCGAGCGTGGCGTCGAACCAGCGGGTTGACGGGATGCCCGGCAATTCCATGTTCTGCTTGCGGGTGCGGGCCGGACGGCCCGCCTTGGCCGGCACTTCGTCGAAGCGCGATTGCAGATAGTCGTATTCGACCTCCCAGACCCGCGCCCAGTGCTTCCAGGCGCCTTCGACCAGACCGTAATAGAGCGGCAGCGTCGTGATATCGAGACCGATATCGGTGGCGCCCTGCACGTTGCAATGGCCGCGGAAGATGTTGGCGCCGCCGCCGAAATTGCCGACATTGCCGGTCGCCAGCAGCAAGCAGCAATAGGCGCGGACGTTGGCGGTGCCGACCGTGTGCTGGGTGCCGCCCATGCACCAGATGAAGGTCGACGGCTTCTGCTTGGCAAAGGTCTCGGCGACCTTCTTGACCTGTTCGCCGGGAATGCCGGTGACGCGCTCGACCTCTTCCGGCGTCCACTTGGCGACTTCGGCGCGGATCTGGTCCATGCCGTAGACGCGCTGCTTGATATATTCCTTGTCTTCCCAGCCATTGTTGAAGATGTGGTGCAGCATGCCCCAGATCACGGCGATGTCGGTGCCGCTGCGGAAGCGGACATATTCGGTGGCGTGGGCCGCGGTACGCGTGAAGCGCGGGTCGAGCACGAACACGTTGGCGCGGTTGATCTCCTTGCCGGTCAGGATGTGTTGCAGCGACACCGGATGGGCTTCGGCGGCGTTCGAGCCCATGAAGACGATGGTCTTGGAGTTGCGGATGTCGTTGTAGGAGTTGGTCATCGCGCCGTAGCCCCAGGTATTGGCGACGCCGGCGACGGTGGTGGAGTGGCAGATGCGGGCCTGGTGATCGACCGAATTGGTGCCCCAGAACGCGCCGAACTTGCGGAACAGATAGCCGCCTTCGTTGGAGAATTTCGCCGAGCCGAGCAGATAGACGGAATCGGCGCCGGACTTGGCGCGGATCTCCAGCATCTTGTCGCCGATCTCGTTGATGGCGACGTCCCAGGAGATCCTCTGCCACTCGCCATTGACGAGCTTCATCGGGTATTTCAGGCGGCGGTCGCCGTGCACGAGTTCCCGCACCGAGGCACCCTTGGCGCAATGCGAGCCGCGATTGATCGGCGAGTCCCAGGCCGGCTCCTGGCCGACCCAGACGCCGTTCTGCACTTCGGCGATCACGGTGCAGCCGACCGAGCAATGCGTGCAGACGTTCTTTTTGACTTCGGTCGGCGCCCCGACGATCTTCGGACCGGCCTGTGCCTTGCGCACCGAACCGAGCGGCATCAAGCCGAGCGCTGCGCCCGCGCCTGCGGCCAGACCCGACCGGCGCAGGAACGTGCGGCGGTCGAGAACCCCCGAAGCCAGGCCGGCGGCGATGCCCTGCAAACGCGCTCTGCCTGCGGATCCGTCTCTTCGCTTCATCAACATGAGCGTGTATCCATCAATAACGGTTGACGCGGTAGTAGTTCTTGACGTGATCGGTTTCCCGGTAGCGGGCCTTGACCCGCTCGGCCTGCGACTCGTCGGCCGCCGCCTCAGTGCCCGCCAGCGGCACGACAGCGGCTGCGGCGACCGCCGATCCGCCCATCATGAACAAGCGACGACGATCGATCCCGTTGGCATCCAGCGGCTTGTCGGCCGGCGCCTTGTCGGATGGCTTGCTCATCGCGATCTCCTCCACGTCAATCGGTTGCCTCGCACGTCACTCGGACAGCGCAAACGCCTCGGATTCCAGTTCCATGAACACACGCCCGACACGGCCGACCGCACGGTAGAAAGTGGCCGTCTGCGACATCTCGAGATCGGCGAACATCCGTGCCGCCCATGGCTTGAGATGCCGCTCGAAGAATCGCGCCTGCTCGGCGAATTCGGCCTCGAACTCGCCACGCGCGAGTCCCGCCATCACCTCGAGCAGGATCGCGATGTGATCTTCCGGCTCGCGCGACGGACCCGCGCGCTCGATGCCGAGGCGTTCCAGATCTTCGCGGACGCGCGCCAGCGGGCGCTCGTGCAGGAAACCGGTGAGATAATAGGAAGCATAGGGCAGCAGTTCGCCGCGCCCGAGCCCGATGAACAGGCCGAAGAATTCCTTGTTGGCGGCGCGGTCGTCCGCCGCCGACGCTGCCATCGCGAGTTCGACATGCGCCATGCCGAGATCGGACGCATCGCCCTTCAATTGCGCGACGCGCGCTAAGGTCTCCGCGTCCGGCGCCCTGCCGAGCAGCAGCGACAGCAAGCCATATTCGGCCGCGCGGAGCTGATCGATTTCGTCGACTTCGGAAGGGGATGACACCTGACCCTCGGCTGATCCGTAGAGATCGGGACGAAGCACGGAACGCTCGACGCGCGTGAAGGCTTCGACCGCGAGCACCCGCTCGGCAGGAATCCGCGACCACGCTGAAACCGAAGGCTGCGCAATGCCGATCGCCCGCGCCAACGACGCGACGCCACCCGCTGCCCTGATTGCCTGTTCCAGTCCGGCGTCACGCATGGTGCACCCGACTTTCTCCCCGCCCCACGCCCAGTGTCCCGCGCCTCTTATTCAGGCATACAATTTAGAACTGGAATTATTCCAGTCCCAAATTTGTAGCATAGGCTTTGCCTATGTCGCGAAAACTTTCGTTTAAACAACGGGTTTTGCTGAGCCATGGCGTCGCACCTCGTGTTGCGGCGCAACAGGATGAGCGGCCAGATTTGCAGCATCGGGGGACGGCTGTCGCCCGCTTTCGAGGCCGGCTTCGTCGGAACCAGCCAGGGAATTCTGCTCCATCGGAGCCGATTGCGCGCTCAGTCTCAGCGGCTGCTCCGGCAAATCCGGCTTTGGATCGGCTGGCGATGCCGGGTCCGTCGCCTCGTCCGGAACCGTGGTGGCAACAGTCGGCGGCCCGGCGGGCGGTTCGCCCGTGCCCATGATCTCGGAGACCATTCGCGCGACATCGATGCCGGCGCCAAGCTCGCCGTTGCCCGGCACGCCGCCCGGCGTGTTCCAGTCATAGGCATATTCGAGCGCGGGATTGACATAATTACGGATCGCGGGATCGAGCGCCCAGGATTTTCGCAAGGCCGCATTGCGCAGATGTTCGGGCACGCCCTTGCGCAGGAACGCGGTGATGTCGGTTTCCGGCGTCAATTCATCGAGCGACGGCAGGCTGGAGAGATCGAACGCTTCGGCAGCCTCGGCTTCGGGCGCGGGCGCCATTCCGGCATCGGCAACCGGCGCTTCGCGCGCCGGCTGTTTTGTCTCCTGCTTCGTCTCTTCTCTGGCCTCCTGCTTGCGCTGCGACCATCGCGCCAGAAAGCCCTTGTCGTTCTGGTCCGGAGCACTCATGCGCGCCCTGTCCCTTCATCAGGCCCACGACCCCGCGGGCGATCGCCGCCGGCACGATCGCGCTTGCGCTTGTGGAAGGCACGCTCGACATGAAATTCATCGACAAAGGCGGCGATCCAGGACGCGATCTCCGGCGGCATCGGAACGGTGCCGATGACGTCGCAGCCGCTTTCGAAGATCGCCTCCCCTTCGGTCGGATCGGCCGTGACTTTTGTCAACTCCAGTTCGGAACCGCCGGTCTGACGCCTGAGCGCGATCCAGATCCGCGGCTCGCCGTCGGCGAGATTGTCGCGGTAGTTCGCGGTGTCGGAACTGAACAGGTCGAGGCTGGCCGCGCCCGCATAATACATCGTCGCATCCGACTCCGTGGACAGCACGGTCCACGGCGCGGTCGCCGGTACCTCGTCGAGCACCATCGCCGGCGACCACACGTGATCGATCCACGGATTATCGACGGCGCGGCGCCGCACCACCACGCCGACTTCGCGGGATGCCTCGGTCATCGCCATGCCGGATCCTCCGCACCTTGGCCGATCATGCCACATTCGCCGCCGGCAAAAGCGGCAGCCCGACCACCAGATTCTGTGGCTTCAGGCGCACGACCTTGTCGGCGCCCATTGCCAGGATGAGGTAGACCGGTTTGCCGCCGACGCGCTCATCCACCAGCTGCGTATCGGCGATGGTCAGGCGCATCAGCGCCACGACACGCTCCGCGGCGTTGGCGTCGACCCCGGCGCCGTTCCACAACGCATTGCCGATCTTGGTGGCTTCACTGTCGAGGCCGACAAACCAGCGCCAGTCGCGGTCTTCGATCGAAGGGACTGTCTCGACGCTGACGGTGACGCCGAGCAGATGGGCGATCCAGCGTTCGATCACCCGGCACAGCCCGGCGCGCGCCTTCGGATTGCCGCCGATATTCATAACCATCGCATGGGCGTCGGAACGCGACCAATAGGTCCAGGCGTTTTCGTCGTCCATCACGTCCATCTCGCCGAACGCCTTGGGCGGCGCCAGCATCGCCGTCAGCGGCGACGAATGCAGATCATGTTCGGCATGCTGCTGCGCCTCGACGATTTCGGCGTCCGCCAGCAGCAGCGTACCCTCGTGCAACGCCGCCTGCTGGCCGCGATAGAACAGTTCGGCCGCGCGCAGCATGTAGGGATCATCGCAGCCCTCCAGCGCGTTGCGCAGGATCAGATGGCAGAGCTGGGAGACAAAAATCGGCGGCAGATCGCCGGCGCCGTTGCGGGCGAGATTTACATAAACCGCCTCGAGCGAGGGCGCAGCGACCAGCCGGTCGCGAAAATTCATCATGAAGGTCCAGTTCTCGCGCGCATCGGGATCGGCGATGTCAGCGATATCGGCCTGCGAGACCGGGCGAAGCGGATCGGCCAGCAGGCTCGCGTGCAAATGACGCTCGGCCTCGCAGGCGTCGTCCGGCGGCATCAATTCGGGCCGCGCCAGATACGCCATGATCAGTTCCGGCGTCGCGACCAGTCCGCCATGATCGGCGCGGCGCGTCAGATGATGCCCGGAGGCGACCCAGAATTCTCTCATGTGCGTTTTCCGCTCACCTGATCCGTTCCCATCAATCCCAGCAGATCGACCTCCTCGGTAGGATCATCGTCGCCCTCGACCTCATGAAAGGTAAAGGCCCGGGCATGTGCGTGCAAGGAACCGGCATCGCCTGCGGCTTCGCGCGGCTTGAGGGTGCGAAAACGCTCGCGGATTTCGCCGTCCTCGAGGCTGCGTTGCACGGCGAGCAAGGTCTGCGCCGGGTGGTCGCACAACGAGGCCGCGAACGCGACCTCTTCCTCGGCCGCGCTGCGCGCAGCTTCCGCATCCGGCGCGCCGAATTTTTCCTGCAATTGCGACGCCAGACGCTCCACCATGGCTTGCCGCTCGGTTTCCGTCGCTTCGGTCACGATCGCCAGCGTCGACCATCCGAGGCTTTCGATTCCGAGAAAACCGGAGCGCAGCGCCACGCGCTGCTTCTGCGCCAGCGTAGCCGGATCCTGGTTCCAGAACACGAACGCACCGGAAACCGCCCATTCGCCGGGCGCGGCGGCCCGTTCGAACACGAAGGTGTCCGACGGGTCGAGCCTGATGGTGCGCGGCAGCTTCAGCATGTCCGCCTCATCCGAATTTCGGACCACGCGATTGCGGATCGTACCAGTCCGCCTTCGACAGGGCATCGACGAGGCTGGTCCGGTCGGGCGGCCCGCTGGCGGCGGGCAGCTTGACCAGGAGATCGCCGTTGACGTCGATGGCTCTCGTCTCGCCGGCTTTGCGCCGCGGTAGCCGCTCCAGATAATCCCTGGCGATGGCGTCGAAACCGCGCTCGTTCCAGCGGTCGAACGCGGTCATCAGATGGCGCGCGAAGCTGCCGATGATCGCGTCGGCATCGACCATCTCGAAGCCTGCGCCCAGCATCGAGACTCCCGATGCGGCCTGCACCTCGTCGAGATGCACCATGTCGGCGGCGCGCAGGATGACGCCGAATACCAGCCAGTTTGGTACCTCGCTCTCGGCGCAATCGCCGGGCCAGCCAAGCCGCGCGCCGCCGAGCAATCCGGCGTCGAACCTGATCGCGTCGGGCCATTCGAAGGCCACCTCCCGCTCCGGCGGGCAATGCGCCGCGATCGCATCGGCCACGGCATTCATGCCGGCGAAGAACGCCCGGCGCGCCGATGTCAGGGGCTCGTCCGGTTCGAGCACCACGGCGAACTCGACCAGGTCGTAACGCCGCACCCAGATCAGCGTGCCGGCCCCCGCCTCGTTTGCGATTTCGCAACCATGGGCAAACGCATCGCCGAGTTCGCGCAGCGCGACCAAAGTATAACCGGGGGGCAGATCGGGCGTCTGATCCACTTCCCCGAGACGCGACATCATCGAACGGCTCATCCCGTGTTTTGCTAAATTGCTTTGCAATCCGCCGGTGTATGCTATCCCCCTCGGGTCCGCAACGCGAGCGGAACCAGACAAGGGACCACGCGATATGCGCGCTGGTTCAGGAAGTTAACCATGGCTACGGCGTCTCATCTTCTGATTTGCAGTTGCGAGAAGACCATGCCGCTCGATGCGCCGGCGATCAACCGCGGCTGCGCCGGAAAGATCACCCAAGCCAACCAGCTCTGCGGCCTCGAACTCGACCGGTTCAAGCAGGCGCTTGCCGACGGCGCGCCGATCACGGTGGCGTGTACCCAGGAAGCGCCGCTGTTCCGCGAAGTCGCCGGGGATTTCCCGCAAGCACAGCTCACTTTCGCCAACATCCGCGAAACCGGCGGCTGGTCGAACGATGCGGCGGCGGCCGGCCCGAAGGCCGCGGCGCTGATCGCGGCCGCCCAGGAAGACATGCCGCCGATTTCAATGGTGACGCTGGAGAGTAGCGGCGTCGCGCTGATCTATGGCCGTGACGAAGTCGCCATCGAGGCGGCGCAGCGGCTCGCCGACCGTCTCGATATCACCGTGCTGCTGTCCAAGCCCGGCGACGTCGTCCCACGCCGGAGCAATGAGTTTCCGGTCCTCAAGGGCACGGTGCGCAACGCGCGCGGCCATCTCGGCGCGTTTGAACTCGGGATCGACGATTACGCGCTGCCCCTGCCCTCCTCGCGCGCAAAACTCCTGTTCGGACCCGCGCGTAATGGCGCGACGTCGACCTGTGACCTGATCCTCGATCTCAGCGACGGCACGCCGCTGTTCCCGGCGCATGAACTGCGTCCGGGATATCTGCGCGCCGATCCGCGCGACCGCGCCGCCGTCGAGCGCGCGATCGCGGATGCGGGCAATCTGGTCGGCACCTTCGACAAGCCGCGCTTCATTCAATTCGAGGAAGCACTCTGCGCCCATTCGCGTTCCGGCATTACCGGATGCACGCGCTGCCTCGATCTCTGCCCGACCGGCGCGATCACGCCTGACGGCAACGCCGTCGCGATCGACGCCGATGTGTGCGCCGGCTGCGGCGCCTGCGCCTCGGTCTGTCCGACCGGCGCGGCATCCTATGCCCTGCCCAGTGCGGACGCGCTGATGCGGCGATTGCGCACGCTGCTGCAGACCTATCGCAAGGCGGGTGGCAGCGACGCGATCGTGCTGCTTCACGACGGCGAACATGGCGATGCGCTGATCGACGCACTGGCCCGGTTCGGCGCGGGACTGCCGGCCCATGTGCTGCCGCTGCGCGTCAATGAAGTCACGCAACTCGGACCGGAGAACCTTGCCGCGGTCTTTGCCTATGGCGGCAGCGGCGTGGCGATCCTGACGCGCGGAAAACCCAAACACGATATCGCCGGACTGCGCCGCGCCGCTGAGACGTCCGATACCGTTGTGGCCGCTCTCGGCTTCGGCGTGGGTCTCGTCCAAATCATCGAGACCGACGACCCGGACCAGTTGCGCGCGATGCTCGATGCGGCGGCGGTTGGCGTCGCGACGCCAAGGCCGGCCGCCTTCGTGCCGCGCGGCGCCAAGCGCGGCGTGCTCGAAACAGTTTTCCGCGAACTGCACCTCGCCGCTCCCGCGCCGGTCGATGCGGTGCCGCTGGCGCCCGGCGCGCCGTTCGGCGGCGTCCACCTCAATGTCGAGGGCTGCACGCTGTGCCATGCCTGCGTCACCGCCTGCCCGACCGGCGCGCTGTCTGACAATCCCGACCGCGCCATGCTGCGTTTCACCGAAAGCCTCTGCGTGCAGTGCGGCCTCTGCGAAGCGACCTGTCCGGAAAAGGTGATCACGATCGAGCCGCGGCTGGATTTCACGGCCTGGAACGCGCCGCTGCGCGTGCTCAAGGAGGAAGAGCCGTTCAACTGCATCGCCTGCGGCAAGCCGTTCGGCACCAAAAGCTCGATCGAGCGGGTTTTGGCAAAACTCGGCGAGAAGCACTGGATGTTCCAGGGCGCCAACGCCAGGCGTATCGATGTCATCAAGATGTGCGCGGATTGCCGCGTCGAAGCCGTGGTCAATGAAGGATTCGACCCGCACGGCGCGCCGCAGCGACCGGCCGTGATGTCGACCGAAGATTATCTGCGCGCGCGCGAGGCCAAGAAGGGCGATCCCCTTGGATCGTAAGGAACCAGGCGTGTCCGCCACCCAGCCAGCAACGTCGCGCGCGTCGGGCATTCCCGGCGTCAAGCACGTCATCGCGATCGCCTCCGGCAAGGGTGGCGTCGGCAAGTCCACCACCGCGTGCAATCTCGCGCTCGGCTTTGCCGCGATCGGGCTGAAAGCCGGAATCCTCGACGCCGATATTTATGGCCCGTCGCAACCAAGGCTGTTCGGCCTGCGCGGCAAGCCGCGCCAGGTCGGTCCGCGCATGCTGGAGCCGCTGGAGCGCTATGGCGTCAAGGTGATGTCGATCGGCTTCCTGGTCGAGGAAGACTCCGCCATGATCTGGCGCGGCGCGATGGTGATCTCGGCGATCACGCAATTGCTGCGCGAGGTGGCGTGGGGCGACCTCGATATATTGGTCATCGACCTGCCGCCCGGCACCGGCGATGCGCAACTGACGATGGCGCAGCAGGCGCCGCTGGCGGGCGCCGTGATCGTCTCGACGCCGCAGGACATCGCACTGATCGATGCGCGGCGCGGGATTGCAATGTTCGAGAAAGTGAACATCCCGATCCTCGGCCTGATCGAAAACATGTCGGCGTTCTGCTGCCCGGCCTGCCAGAAACTCACGCCGATCTTCGGCCATGGCGGCGCACGGCAGGAAGCCGAGCGGCGCGGGATTCCGTTTCTCGGCGAGATCCCGCTCGATATCAAACTTCGCAAAACGTCCGACGATGGACGACCGGTGGTGGCGAGCGAACCAGACGGCGTTCATGCGCGCCATTACATCGGCATCGCCCGCGAAGTCTGGGCGACGATCGCCTCCGGCGCGGCAAGCCGGCCGCCGCCCCGCATTGTCATTGAGTGAAGGAAACGGCCCGCCTCATTGCATCGCAGCGAGAATGCAGGATGCACACGCGATTGTGCCGCGTCGATTTTCGGGATACGAGAGCTTCATAATTATTTTTTCAAAGTATATAGGGAGCAAATCGTGCGCATATTCGGACACCTTGGATTAGCGACTGCGACTCTCTTGTTCGCCCTGACCGCCAATGGACCCCTGGCTCAAGCCGACACCCTGAAAGAGGCCACGACGGCATTTGCGAAAAAGCAATATGCCGCGGCGATAAAGCTGTTCCGTCCGCTTGCGGAAAAAGGCAACGCGATCGCGCAATACAAGGTCGCGGTCATGCACCGGATGGGCCTCGGTGTTCCCAAGAGCGAAAAGGAAGCGCGGAAGTGGAGCCGGCTCGCCGCCAGGCAAGGTAACCCCCAGGCGCAGACATTGCTCGGCAGTCTCTACTACAAGGCCAGCGGCGAGGAATCGCCCGACGTCCTTCGTGCCTATATGTGGTATGAAGTGGCGGCGACGCAGGGCGACGCCGAGGCCAGGAAGGATCTGGCCTTGCTCACAAAGGAGTTGACCCCGCAACAGGTCGCCGAGGGGCGCGAGAAGGCGCAGAAATGCAAATCGTCCCGCTACGAGCAGTGCGATTGATCGAACGCAGCTAGCGATTACGGCGCGGCGGTTCGCATCCTCGACATCACAGCGCCGCGTTCATCCCTTTGGCTTGGAATCCGGCGGGCAATCCTTCCCGACCACCATCGGTTTGCCGCCGCTTTGCACCGTGGGTGCGGCCGAGTTCGCGCCGCCGGCTTCGGGGAGGATTGCGCTCTTTTCGATAGCCATTGAATTCGACGTCTTCTCGTCACCGCTTCCCGAGGTCGCAGAGCCCGTTGTCGTGCAACTGGTCTCCGGCTTTTCGCTCGAGGGCGTGGTCGATTGAGCGATCGCGGGTGCGACGACCAACGTTCCCATCAGAATGGCTGCCGCAACACGGATCATGTTCAGCTCCTTGAACGAAAAAACAGGTTTTCGAAACCTCGAAGACAAACGTTCTGCAACAACGATGGTTCCCCGCGGCCTTTCAGCTCGGAACGGCAGCGCGATGTCGCATTTGATCTCCTTGAGAGACGGAGGATTCGTCTCCTGAAGTCGTCATTGTCGGAACGCCGCGCCGCCTAACGGGCCTCCTCGAATCCCGCGAGCACGGAAGTCAGGTTCGTTCCCAGAATGTCGGAGAGATATCCGCCTTCCTGAACGAACACGGTCGGAAGCCCGAGCCGTGCGATGGCGGCACCGATGCGCCGGAATCCGGCTGTGGTCACGGCGAGCCCCGCCAGCGGATCATGCTCCGATGCATCGAGGCCGAGGGCGACCACCAGCGCGCCGGGCGCAAAGGCATCGATGGCTTTCCTGGCAACACCCAGCGCCTCCATATAGCCGTCATCGCCGGTACCGATCGGCAGCGGAATATTGAGATTGGCGCCGAGACCGGGCCCCGCGCCACGCTCATGCGCATAGCCCCAAACGAACGGATAGTAGGACGTCGGATCGGCGTGGATCGACACCGTGAACACATCCGGCTGTTCGTAAAAAATGCCCTGCGTGCCGTTGCCGTGGTGGACGTCGACATCGAGGATGACCACGCGCTCATGCCGCTGGCGCAGATGCGCTGCCGCGATCGCGCTGTTGTTGAAGAAGCAGAAGCCACCGGCCATGTCGCGATAAGCATGATGGCCGGGCGGACGGCACAGCGCGTAGCTGGCGTCTTCACCATCCATGACGAGCTGGGCCGCCGTCGCCGCCACATCCGTCGCCGCGCACGCCGCAGCAAAGGTGCCTGGACCGATCGGCGCTGCGGTATCGGCCGTATGCCAGCCGAGCTTGCCAACGATATGGGCCGGATAGGTCGCGGCGTGGCGCACCGGGTGAATGTTGGCGATCATTTCCGGGCCGGCATTGCCGAGCGCGGCCCAAGCCTCCCAGGCTTCGGCGAGAAAGCCGAGATATTCCGGGCTGTGAATCCGCGCGCGCGGGCCCTGCCCGAACAGGGTGGGCGCAACCAGATCATGCTTGCCCGCTTTCAATCCCGCGAGCAGCCGGTCGGCACGTTCGGGCTGCTCGGTAGTGCGCTGGACGACGCCGCGGACCAGAAAGAATTGCGGATCGTGGCTGCGATGCAGTTCAGTGTAGACGGCCTTCACGCGAATACTCCCTTCGCTAGGAAATGAAATCTGGTGTGCGCCGGCATGCGTGAGCGACGACGCCGATTATGCTGGAATCTCCCGCACGAGTTTTGAAACCTCGCGCCAGGCGTGGCCGATGTGGTAATCGACATGCGCGACGATGCGTTCGGGATGGCCCTGTTCGATCGCAGCCAGCACCGGTTCATGGGTCCGCGCGATTTCATGGGGATCGTCGTAGAGCCGGCCGATCAGGCCGATCACCATCCGCAGTTCGGATGCGAGATCGTCGAACAGCCGCAGCAGCCGCCGGTTCGCCGCGACCTCGCAGATCAGGCGGTGAAAGCGGTAATCCTCCTCGACCTGCCTTGCGGGATCGTCCAAATCGGCGGTCTGGTGCAGCACGTCGATCTGCCGCCGCAGCATGTCGCGCGTTTCCGGCGTAAGATTGCGCGCGGCGAGCACGGCCGCATGCCGTTCGACGCACAGCCTGAGGTCATAGATGTCGTCGATATCGTCGGCGGCGAATTTCCGCACGAAGAAGCCGCGGCGCGGACTGGCCACGAGCAGCCCCTGTTGCTCCAGCAGCCGTGCAGCCTCGCGCACCGGCGCCCGGCTCACCCCAAGCTCCCTCGCGATCCCCGCTTCCACGACCTTGGAACCCGGCGCCAGCCGGCCCTCGACCACCGCCTGCGTCAAGACACGGGCCACCTGACCGACGAGATCGGTGTCGGCAAGGGCTGGTAATCCGACCGGCGGAGACAGTGTGCGCATAAAAATGGTCCGTTCAGGCTTGATGTCGGCCGTTTTTGGCCGATTTTACCACTTGTATATTATTTAGACGTCGATTGTCGACAGTTTAGACTTGCCATATGCTATATCGCAGTGCAACCCTTGGAGCAGCTCAAAAAGGGTGCACCGCAACAATGACAGCCCACGTACCGCCCCCTTCCGTCAAGGATGGATCCGGGCAAGCCCGGATCGATCTCGCCGCCGCCTACCGGCTGATCCACCGGCTTGGCCTCGACGACAGCATCTACACCCACATCTCGGCCCGGCTCCCCGGCAGCCATGACCGCTTTCTGATCAACCCCTACGGCCTGCGGTTTGAAGAGGTCACGGCGTCCAACCTGGTCACCGTCGACATCGACGGCAACGTCATCGACGATCCCCTGAACCTCGGCATCAACCCGGCCGGTTTCACCATTCACAGCGCCGTGCATGCGGCGCGGACCGATGCGGCCTGCGTGCTGCACACCCACACCGTCGCCGGCGTCGCGGTATCCTGCCAGAAGCAGGGATTGCTGCCGCTCAATCAGTGGTCGATGCAGTTCACGGATCGCCTCGCCTATCACGACTATGAAGGCATCGCGCTCGATCTGGATGAGCGCGAGCGGCTGGTCGCCGATCTCGGCGACAAATTCGTGATGGTCTTGCGCAACCACGGCATGCTCACATGCGGCCGTTCCGTCGCCGAGGCCTTCAAGCTGATGCACAATCTGGAACGCTCCTGCCAAGCACAGCTTGCGGTGCAGGGCGCTGGCGCCGAGATCATGCCGCTCTCGGCAAACGTCGCCCGCAAAACCGCCGGGCAATACGCGACCTTTTACGACAGCATCGAAGTCGCCGGTGTCCCCGATATCGAATGGGTCGCCTTCAAGCGGATGCTGGAACGGTCAGATCCGGACTTCATGAACTAGCCGCACTCATTCCAACGCAACGCGCGCCGGTCAGGCGATCGAGAGAGAGGTGTCATGCTGAAGCAATTTGTTATGGGTCTTGCTGTGGTCGGCGGCCTTTCCGGAGGCGCTCTTGCGCTCTCCGCCACGGCGCTTTCCAGTGCAGCCTTTGCCCAGGAGCCGAAAGCCGGCGGCGTCATCAATGCCGTCATCCAGCCCGAACCGCCGGGCCTGATGATGGGTATCGTGCAGAACGGCCCGACCCAGATGGTCTCCGGCAACATCTATGAAGGCCTGCTGCGTTATGGCCCAAAGCTGGAGCCGCTACCCGGTCTCGCCGAGAGCTGGACGGTCAGCGAAGACGGCAAGGTCTACACTTTCAAGCTTCGCAAGGGCGTCACCTGGCACGACGGCAAACCGTTCACGTCGGCCGACGTCGCCTTCTCGATCGAATTCCTCAAGCAGACCCACGCCCGCGCCCGCGGCAATCTCGCCCAGCTCGACAAGGTGGAAACACCGGACGAGACCACCGTCGTGTTCACGCTGAAGCAGCCGTTCGGGCCGTTCATCGGCATCTTCGAGGTCGGTTCGCTGCCGATGATTCCAAAGCACGTCTACGAAGGGACCGACTTCAAGACCAATCCGGCCAACAACACGCCCATCGGCACCGGCCCCTTCATGTTCAAGGAATGGCAGAAGGGCTCGTTCATCCGCCTCGTCAAGAATCCGAACTATTACATCAAGGGCAAGCCCAACCTCGACGAGATCTACTGGCACGTCATCCCCGACGCCGCGGCGCGCTCCGTGGCGTTCGAAACCGGAAAGGTCGACGTGTTGCCGGGCGGCTCGGTTGAGAATTTCGACGTGCCGCGCCTGAGCAAGCTCAAGAACGTCTGCGTCACCGGGGCGGGGTGGGAATTCTTCAGCCCGCATTCATGGCTGTGGCTCAACAACCGCTCTGGCCCGACCGCCAACAAAAAATTCCGCCAGGCCGTGATGTTCGCGATCGACCGCAATTTCGCCAAGGACGTGATCTGGAACGGCCTCGGCAAGGTCGCGACCGGTCCGTCCGCCTCCTCGATCAAATATTACACCGACGCGGTGACGAAATACGATTTCGATCCGGCCAAGGCGAAGGCCCTGCTCAAGGAGGCCGGCTACAATGGCGAGAAGGTCCGCCTGCTGCCGCTGCCTTACGGCGAAACCTGGCAGCGCTGGGCCGAGGCCGTGAAGCAGAACCTGCAGGACGTCGGCATCAATATCGAGATGGTGGCGACCGATGTGCCCGGCTGGAATCAGAAAACCGCCGACTGGGACTATGATATCGCCTTCACCTATCTCTATCAGTACGGCGATCCCGCACTCGGCGTCGGCCGCAACTACATCTCCAGCCAGATCGTCAAGGGCTCGCCATTCAACAACGTCGAGGGCTACAACAATCCGGAGATCGACCAGTTGTTCGCCGACGGCGCGGTCGCCTTCCCGGATTCAAAGCGCCAGGAGATCTACACCAAGGCACAGAAGATCCTGACCGACGATGTGCCGGTGGCATGGCTGCTCGAACTGCAGTTCCCCACCATCACCCGCTGCAACGTCAAGAATCTCGTCACGACCGCGATCGGCGTCAATGACGGTTTTCGCGACGCATGGATCGAGAAGTAACATCGTGACATCCGGACCGCGGCGGCGTTCCGCCGCGGTCCTCAACACCAAAAGCAGCGGAACTCCACGATGCTCGCATTCATTGCCCAACGCATCGGCAAGGCCGTCATCGTCCTGTTGGCCATCGTCGTCCTCAACTTCGTCCTGATCCGCATGGCGCCCGGCGATCCGGCGCTGGTGATGGCCGGTGAAGCCGGCGCGGGCGACCAGATCTTCCTCGCCCAGCTGCGCGAGAAATTCGGCCTCGACCAGCCGCTGCCGGTGCAGTTGTTCCTCTATGTCAAGGGCATCGTCAGTCTCGATCTCGGTTTTTCGTTCCGGCAGCAGATGCCGGTCTCGAAACTGATTGTGGACCGCCTTCCGGCCACGCTGCTGCTGACCGGCACCGCATTTGCGATCTCACTCGCCTTCGGCGTCCTGTTCGGAACGTTGGCGGCGCGCCGCGCCGGCAGCTGGACCGACACCGCGATCACGATATTGGCGCTGATCTTCTACGCCACGCCGCTGTTCTGGGTCGCGCTGATGGCGATCCTGCTGTTCTCGGTCACGATGGATTGGCTGCCGAGCTTTGGCTATGAGACCGTCGGCGCGAATTATACCGGGCTGGCCCACGTGCTCGATGTCGGCGCGCATCTGATCATGCCGGCGACGACGATCGGCCTGTTCTTCATGGCGACCTATGCCCGCATGACCCGCGCCTCGATGCTCGAGGTCAAACGGCTCGATTTCGTCAAGACCGCTCGCGCCAAGGGTCTTCGCGAGGCCGTAATCCAGCGCCGTCACGTGCTGCGCAACGCGCTGCTGCCGGTGGTGACGCTGGCGGGCCTGCAGGCGGGCACGCTGGTCGGCGGCGCCGTGCTGACCGAGACCGTGTTCGCGTGGCCCGGCATCGGGCGGCTGATGTACGAGGCGCTGCTGCAGCGCGACTATAATTTGCTGCTTGGCGTCTTCGTGGTTTGCTCGGCGATGGTGCTGGCCTTCAACCTGATCACCGATCTAATCTACCGCTCGGTCGATCCCCGCATCGAGTTCGCCGCATGAGACAGTTCTGGCGAATGATGCTGCGCAATCCCGGCGGGCTGATCGGCCTCGTGATCTTGACGATTGCGATTGCGGTCGCCGTGTTCGGTCCGCTGCTGTTTCCGACCTCGCCCTGGCGCATGGTGCAACGGCCGTTCCTGCCGCCCTTCACGCTGGCCGGCCTGCCGCTCGGCACCGACGCGCTCGGCCGCGACGTGATGGCGGGGATCATCTATGGCGCCCGCGTCTCGCTGCTGGTCGGCCTGGTCTCGACGTTGGCCGCCCTCGCGGTCGGCATTCCCGTCGGCGCTGCGGCCGGCTATTTCGGCGGCCGCATCGGCGACGCCCTGATGCGCTTCACCGAATTCTTCCAGACCGTGCCGAGCTTTGCGCTGGCGATCGTGCTGGTCGCGGTACTGCAACCATCGATCGTCTCGATCGTGATTGCAATCGCCATCGTCAGTTGGCCGCCGGTAGCGCGGCTGGTGCGCGGCGAGGTGTTGTCGCTGCGCACCCGCGAATATGTCCAGGCGGCGATCGTCACCGGGCAGACCAATAGCTGGATCATCTGGCGCGAGATCCTGCCCAACGCCCTTTCGCCCGTCATCGTGCTGGCGTCGCTGATGGTTGCCACTGCCATTTTGCTCGAATCATCGCTCTCGTTTCTCGGCCTGGGCGATCCCAATCTGATGTCATGGGGTTACATGGTCGGCGCCGGCCGCACCGTCATTCGCCAAGCCTGGTGGATCACGGTGTTTCCCGGCCTCGCCATCCTGGTCTCGGTGCTGGCGCTGAACCTGATCGGCGAAGGCCTCAACGACGCGCTCAACCCGCGCCTCGGCAAGGACGGGCGCTGAGCATGTCGGATACATCAGTCACTATCAAAGACCTCAAACTGGCGCTGCCATCAGGCAGCGACCGCGCCTACGCCGTGGACGGCGTGTCGTTCGACCTCACCGCCGGCAAGATCCTTTGCGTGGTCGGCGAATCCGGCTCGGGAAAATCGATGTGCGCGCATGCGCTGATGGGCCTGTTGCCCGACACCGTGATCGCCGAAGCCGGCGAGATCATGTTTGGCGGACAGAATCTGCTGACCGTTAACGAAGAAGGCTGGCTCGGCTTGCGCGGCCGCCGCATCGCCATGGTGTTTCAAGAGCCGATGACCGCGCTCAATCCCCTGATGCGGATCGGCGACCAGATCGCCGAGATGTTCGAGGCGCACGGCCTGCTGACGCCGAAGCAACGAAAGCAGAAGGCCGTCAGCCTGCTACGGGAAGTCGGCCTACCCGACCCCGGACGGAGCGTGCGCGCCTATCCGCACCAGCTCTCCGGCGGACAGCGGCAGCGCGCGATGATCGCGATGGCGCTGGCGCTCGAACCGGCCGTCCTGGTGGCGGATGAACCAACGACCGCGCTCGACGTCACCACACAGGCGCAAATCCTGAAACTGATCCGCGACCTGCAGCGCAGCCGCAACATGGCCGTGATGTTCATCACCCATGATTTCGGCGTCGTCACCGATATCGCCGACCGCGTCGTCGTGCTCCAGCACGGCAAGGTGGTCGAACAGGGCGCGGCCGACGACGTGTTGTCGCGGCCGCAACATCCCTATACGCGCGCGCTGCTCGCCGCCGTGCCGAAATTGCAGCCGCCACCGCGCCTCTCCCGGCTCGATCAGCCGAAGGTGGTTGAAGTGATCGGGATCGAAAAAACCTATGTCAGCGGTGGCGGCTGGTTCCAGCCGACGCGCAGCGTACAGGCGGCCAAGGAAGTCAGTTTTGACATCTTTCAGGGCGAGACGCTCGGCCTGGTCGGCGAGTCCGGTTCCGGAAAATCGTCGATCGCGCGCCTCATCATGCGCCTGATCGAGCCGGACCGTGGCACCGTACGCTTGGGCGAAACCGACCTGACCCGCGTCAACGGCAGGGCGTTACGCGCGGAGCGCCGCCGCATCCAGATGGTGTTTCAGGACCCGTTCGCCTCGCTCAATCCGCGCCGCAAGGTCGGCAACATCATCACCGACGGCCCGATCGCGCACGGCGCGGAGCCCGTGGCGGCGCGAAGACGCGCGCACGAGCTATTGAGCCTGGTCGGCCTCAATGCCAGCGCGATGGAACGCTATCCGCACGAGTTTTCCGGCGGCCAGCGGCAGCGGATCGGGATTGCGCGGGCGCTGGCGCTCGATCCCGAAATCCTGGTGGCGGATGAGGCCGTCTCCGCGCTCGACGTTTCCGTGCAGGCGCAGGTTTTGAAACTGCTGGAAGACCTCAAGACGCGGCTCGGCCTGTCGATGCTGTTCATCACCCACGATCTGCGGGTGGCGGCGCAGATCTGCGACCGGATCGCGGTGATGCAGCGCGGATCGATCGTCGAGCTGCGACCCGCCGCCGCACTGTTCTCCGCCCCCGAACACCCCTATACGCGTGAGCTGCTCGCCGCAGTGCCCGGCCAGATCTCGTCGTCCAAGGCGGCATGAACGATGCGTTGTGCGCTCGTCAGCAGCAGCGTCGATATCAGAGGCTACCTCGGGGCGGAATTTGCGCGCATCGCCGACCGCATCGAGATCGTCGACCATCGCCGCAACGGATCGGACCCGGACATCCGCCTCGCCATCGCCTGGCATCCGCCGGCCGACGCCTTCGAGCGCTATCCGAATTTGAAGGCGGTCTGTTCGATCGGCGCCGGCGTCGACAATATTGTCGCCTGCCCCAGCCTGCGACCGGATATCGATGTCGTTCGCATCGTCGATCCCGTGCAGGCGCAAGCCATGTCGGGTTTTGTCCTCTGGCATGTGATCTCGCACCAGCGGCGTTTTGCAACTTATCTGGCCCAGCAGCGCGGCGGCATCTGGAAGCGTCTCCCGCAGCGCTCCGCACAGGATGTGCCGGTGGGCGTTCTCGGTTACGGCGAAATCGGCCAGCGGGTCGCGGCCGATCTCGCCCAGCTCGGCTTTCCGGTCATGGTGTGGAGCCGGACGGACAAGCCGACCTCGCCTTCGATGCGGGCATTCCACGGCGCTTCGGGCCTCTCCACCATGCTCGACAAAACCGAGGTGCTGGTGAACCTGCTGCCGCTGACGCAGCAGACCCAAGGCATCCTCAACGCCAACCTGTTCGCCCGAATGCGCCGCGGCGGCTATCTCATCCAGGTCGGCCGCGGCGAGCATCTGGTCGAGGCAGACCTGCTGGCCGCGCTGGAAAGCGGCCAACTCGGCGGCGCGGCACTCGACGTGTTCGCGGCCGAACCGCTGGCGTCCGGACATCCGTTCTGGCATCATCCCAAAATCGTCGTGACGCCGCACGACGCCTGCGAAGTCCGGGTCGAAGCCGTCGCGACCACGGTCGTCGCCACCGCCGACGCGATACAAACCGGCCGGCGGCCGCCGAACGCGATCGACCGGCAACGCGGCTACTAGAATACGCCCTGGGGATCTTGCTGTGTCAGACTTTTCCTCCGCGATGGACGCGGCCCATCCGATCGACGGCCTGCGCGCGGCGTCCAGCCTTCCCGAATCGCTCGCGCAGCACCTGGCCGCCGAACATTACGGCCTGGCCGCCACGGTGCATCGGCTCGACAGCGAGCGCGACCAGAATTTTCGGCTGCGGACGCCGGATGGCCGCGAATATGTGTTGAAGATCGCCAATCCTTCGGAGGACCGCGCGGTCACGAATTTGCAGACCGAAGCGCTGGTTCAACTGGCGGCTGTCGAACCCGACCTGCCGGTGCCGCGTATCTTCCCGGCGCTGAACGGCAAGAGCGAACTCGAAATCAGCTTCGACGACGGCTCGATTCGGGTTGTGCGCTTGTTGTCCTTTCTCGCGGGAAAACCCTTTCACACGGTCGAAAGCACGCCAGCACTGCGGCGCGACCTCGGCCGATGCGCCGCACGGATGGCGCGCGGGCTTTCCGACTTCCGGCATCCCGGCGCCAACCACAAGCTGCTGTGGGACCTCCAGCACGCCGCCGAACTGCGCCCGCTGATCGATGCGGTGCCGGCCGACCGGCGCGCGCTGGTCGAACGCACCCTGGATCGGTTCGAGGCGCATGCGCTTCCCGTGCTCTCGAGCCTGCCCAGGCAGCCGTTGCACAACGATCTCAACCCACACAATATCGTGGTCGATTCCGCAGATTGCGAGCGGATCGCCGGGTTCATCGACTTTGGCGATATGACGTCGACCGCCCGGATCGTTGACCTCGCGGTGACGGGCGCCTATCAGGTCACCGATAGCGACGATCCGCTGGCGCCTGCCTGCGATATGATCGGGGCCTACCATCGGGTGACGCCGCTAAACCCGGTCGAATTCGATATCCTGTTCGATCTGATGGCCACCCGCATGGTCATGACCATCGTGATTTCGAGCTGGCGGGCCATCCGCTATCCCGGGAATCGGGAGTACATTCTGCGCAACAATCCGGCGGCCTGGGGCCGATTGCAGCGCGTCGCTGATATTCCCCGGGCGCGGGCCAGGCAGCAGATCCAGTCCGCCTGCAATTCGGAGTGACCGATGTCCACCGACCACAAGACCGCCTCGACCAACGACCTGATCGCACGGCGCAAGCGACTGCTCGGACCGGCCTATCGGCTGTTCTACGAGCAACCCGTGCAGTTCGTCCGCGGCGAAGGCGTCTGGCTCTACGATCCCGCCGGCAACGCCTATCTCGACGCCTATAATAACGTGGCGTCGGTCGGACACTCCCACCCCCACGTCGTGCAGGCGATTGCCTCACAGGCCGCGGTGCTCAACACGCATACGCGCTATCTGCACGAGACCGTGCTCGATTACGCCGAAAAGCTGCTGGCCACCTTTCCCGTCGAGATCGGCCAGATCATGTTCACCTGCACCGGCAGCGAGGCCAACGATCTGGCGCTGCGCGTCGCCCGCACCTGCACCGGCGGCACCGGCTTCATCGTGACCGAAACCGCCTATCACGGCGTCACCAGCGCGCTGGCTGAACTCTCGCCCTCGCTTGGGTTGCCGATGGCCAAGGACAGCCACGCGCGGCTGGTGCCGGCGCCGCGCTCCGCCGGCGACGACACTGGCGAGATTTTTGCGCGGCACGTCCGCGGCGCGCTCGACGACATGAAGAAGAACGGCATTCGCCCCGCCGGATTGCTGGTCGATACGATCTTCTCCAGCGACGGCGTGTTTGCCGACCCCGCAGGCTTCCTCAAGCCCGCCGTCGAAGCCATTCGCGCCGCCGGCGGCCTCTTCATTGCCGACGAGGTGCAGCCCGGCTTTGGCCGCACCGGCGAACAGATGTGGGGTTTTGCCCGCCACGGCCTCGTTCCCGATCTGGTCACGATGGGCAAGCCGATGGGCAATGGCCATCCGGTCGCCGGCATGGCGGCGCGTCCGGAAGTGCTGGCCGAGTTCGGCGCGCGGTCGCGCTATTTCAACACGTTTGGCGGCAATCCGGTCTCCGCGGCGGCCGGCATCGCCGTGCTCGAAGTGATCGAGTCCGAAGGCTTGATCGCCAATGCCCGGCGCGTCGGCGCCTATTTGCGCGATCAGTTTCGGCAATTGCAGTCACGCTATCCCTTGATCGCCGAAATTCGTGGCGCCGGGCTGTTCTTCGGCGTGGAGCTGCGGCACGGCGGGCCCGGCGGAACACCGGCCGCCAGTGAAACCGTTGCCATCGTCAACGCGCTGCGCGAGCGGCGCGTGCTGATCAGCGCGGCAGGACCGCAGGCCAATGTTCTCAAGATCCGGCCGCAACTGGTGTTCTCGACCGAACACGCCGACATGCTGGTCGACCGGCTCGATCAGTCGCTGCAGACGCTGAAGAAGACTTAGCTTCAGAATCCCGCCGCGCTGCCATCCTTGCGGCAGTCGGAGCCGGCGATCAGCGAGCCCGTCGCGCGGTCGCGCCAGATGATCTGCCCGCTGCCGAGCGGAACAATCGGACGGCCTATCTTGTGTCCGCGCTTCTGCAACTCCGCCTCGACGACGGGCGAGATGCTCTGCTCGAGATCGAGCACGTCGTCATGCCCAAAACTGCGGGGAACATCGAGCGCTTCCTGCACGTCGAGGCCGCGGTCGATGATTCCGGTCAGCAACTCGACATGTCCCATCACCTGATAGTGCCCGCCCATCACGCCGAACGGCGCCACCGCCTCGCCGTCCCGCATCAGCATGCCCGGAATGATGGTGTTCATCGGCCGCTTGCGCGGCGCGACACAATTGGGATGGCCCTGTTCGGTGTTGAACGTGAAGCCGCGGTTGTTGAGCATCACGCCGCTGCCGGGCGCCAGGATGCCGCTGCCGAACGCCTCGAACAGCGAATTGATCAGCGACAGCGAATTGCCGTCGCGGTCCACCACGCAGAGATAGACGGTGTCCTTGTGCGGCTTGGCGGGAAACAGCGCCGGCGCCTGCGCGCGGGCCGGATCGATATGGCGGCGCGCCTGATCGCGCCATTCCGCCGACAGAAGATATTCAACCGGCGTCTCGACCTGCGCCGGATCGCCGAACAGGGCGTCGCGGTGCCGATAAACCTGCTTGCTGGCCTCGGCAAAGGTATGGATGCGGTCGACGTCCGACATGTTGCCGATGTCGTAGCTTGAGAGCACGTTCAGCATCATCAAGGCGGCCAGCCCCTGCCCGTTCGGCGGACATTCGTAGACCTGATAGCCGCGATAATCCGTCGTCACGGGCGTGACGTATTCCGGCTGTGCGCTGGCAAAATCCTCCAGCGTGTGCAGGCCGCCGATCGAGCGCAACTTTTTGACGATGTCTTCGGCCACCGCCCCCTGATAGAAACCAGCGGCGCCCTTTTCCGCGATCAGCCGCAGCGTCGCGGCGAGCCGCGGGTTGCGCATCCGCGCGCCGGCCACCGGCGCCTTGCCATCGACCAGGAAGGCTTTTGCCGTGTCGGGATCCTTGGCCGCGATGCCGGCATTGCGGGCCCAGTCCCAGGCGACGCGGGATTGCACGATATAACCTTCTTCGGCGAGCCTGATCGCCGGCTGCAGGATTTCGCCGAGACTGCGCGTGCCGTGGTCTTTGACGAGCTGCGCCCAGGCGCCGATCGCGCCGGGCACCATCACCGCGTGCGGCGAATGCTGGGTGATCGAAATTTTTCGTTCGCGATACCACGCGACTTCTGCCGCCGCCGGCGAACGGCCGGAGCCGTTGAGCGCGATCGGCGTGGCGCGCCCTTTCGGGGCATAGAGCGCAAAGCAATCGCCGCCGACCCCCGTCATCATCGGATCGACCACGCATTGCACGGCGACCGCCGCAATCCCCGCATCGACCGCATTGCCGCCGGCGCGAAGCATTTCCAGCGCCACCAGCGTCGACATCGGATGTGAGGTCGCGGCAGCCGCCTGCGCGGCATAGACCGGCGAGCGGCCGGGGAAGAAGAAATTGCGCAATGGAGAAACTCCTTAAAGGCCGCGGACGGCTCTAAAACCGTGCGAGGCCGCTTCCAGCGCCGCATCGATATCGGCGGCTTGGTGGGCTGATGACAGGAACATGTTGTGGACGGGATGGAAGAACGCGCCGTGGCGCAGGGCGGCCGAACAAAACGCCCGGCCTTTCTTCACATCGGGATCGGCGTCGAACAGCATCAGCGGCATTTGCGGCGGACCACTCTGGCGGATCGCGATGCCGTGCTGGTTGGCGAGTGACGCCAGCCCCTCGCGCAACCGCCGGCCCATGGTATTTATATGCCCGGGTACATCGGTTTCCCGTGCAATCCGCAGCGTGGTGCGCGCCGCCGCCATCGCCACCGTGCCGCACCAAAACGAGCCGGTCACGAAAACCTTGGCTGCCGCGTCGCGGAATTTGTCGTTGCCGGTCACCGCCGCCAGCGCATACCCATTCGCAATGGCCTTGCTCCAGGCGGCAAGGTCCGGCCGCACGCCGAGCGTCTCCCAGCTTCCCCGGATGTCGAGCCGCAACCCGGTGCGTACCTCGTCGAGAATGAGCGCGGCGCCCGTCGCGTCGCACGCGGCGCGTGCAGCGGCGGCGAATTCGCGTGTCGGCAATTCCAGGTCGCGGGCGATATCGTGCCGGAAGCCGGTGACCAGGATCGCGGCCAGCTCCTTGCCCGCCTCGTCCACCGCGGCCTGCAGGCTCGCCACGTCATTGTATTCGAAGTGCAGGAGATGCGCGCGGTCCTCGCTGGTGACGCCGGCCACGCTCGGCGAACACCATGGTAGCGCACCGTGATAGCTGCCCTTGGCGACCAGCACCTTGCGCCGTCCGGTGCCGGCCCGCGCCATCGTCACGCACGCCGTGGTCGCATCGCCGCCGTTCTTCTGGAACATCGCCCAGTCCGCATGCGGAACCATGGCAACGAAATCCTCGGCGAGTTCCACCATCACCTCGCCCGGGCCGTTCATGCAATCGCCCAAAGCCGCCTGGGCTTCGGCTGCCGCCTGCACCTCGGGATGCCGATGGCCGAGCAGCACCGGCCCCCAACTGCACATGAAGTCGATATATTCACGGCCGTCGACGTCGCGCACCCGGCAGCCCTCGGCGGACGCGAAGAACTGCGGATAGCCCTCCGGCAGCCGTGCGGCATTGAGATGTCCCCACATCCCGCCGGGAACGACGCGCTGCGCCCGTGCCCGCAAGGTGGCATCCGCGCTCTGCGTTTCGTTCAATGCCGCCGCTTGTTGGGTCATGATGTCCTCGGTGCTCTTGTTGTTTGGCGCGTGCAGCAGACATGTCGCCGGGCTGTGTTGACGGCGGCGGAGGCGCCATACTACCATCAAAGCATCGCACGCACGTAACGGCAAGACAGCAAACAAGAGTCCGTTCCGGCTCGCAACAACAAGCAAAATCAAACGGAGGCGAGCCGATGCTGCCGCGGATTCCCAGGTCCTTCCTCCTGTTGTCGATTGCGGCTGCGACCGCGCTGTTCGCGACCTCGCCTTCACGGGCTCAGACCAGGGGCGGAACGCTGATCTATTCCACCGTCGGGGGCCCCGCTTCGCTCGATCCCTATATGGCCGGCAGTCTCATCGAGCTCGAAGTCATTCACGAGATCTTCGAGACCCTGGTGGCGATGGACGAGAACTACAACGCAAAACCGATGCTCGCCTCCAAGGTCGACATCAGCAACGAGGCCAAAACCTTCACCTTCTCGCTGCGCAAGGGCGTCAAGTTCAGCAACGGCCAGGAGATGACGTCAGCCGACGTGCTGGCCTCGTTCGAGCGCTTCAAGAAGGTCTCGACCAACGCGCCGCTCCTGGCCGATGTCGACAAATATGAAACGCCTGATACCTACACCTTCATCGTCCATCTCAAGAGCACCAACGCCGTCTTCGTCGACCTCCTGAAGAGCTCGACCTATCCGCTGGTGGTGTTGCCCGCCAGCCAGAAGGACAAGCCGGCGCGCGAGGTCGAGATCATCGGCACCGGCCCGTTCAAGCTCGGCGAATGGCAAAAGGACAGCCATCTGATCTTGTTGCGCAACGAGAACTACACGCCCGATGAATCCGCCGGTGACGCCGACGGCTTTGCCGGCAAGAAGACCGTCTATCTGGACTCCGTCCGCTACAATTTCATCCCGGAAGCCAATGCGAGGCTGGCCGCGCTGCAGACCAAAAAGTCCGACGTCATCGGCGATCTCACGCTCGATCTCGCCAAGCGGCTGGACGGCGCTGCAGAGCTTTCGACGCTGAAGACTTTCCCCTACTGCCAGCAATATTTCGTGCTGCATGCCTCCAACGGCCTGACCGCCAATCCGCTGATCCGGCAGGCGGTGCGCGAGGTCGTCAATGTCGACGACATCCTGGCCGCAACCGGAATCCTGTCGCAGCGCAATCCTTCCATGCTGTATCCGCCGAGCCCCTATTATGCCGGCGACATGGCCGCGAAATACTACGACCGCAAGGACCCGAAGAAGGCCAGGGAACTCCTGAAGCAGGCCGGATACAACGGCGAGAAGCTGGTGCTGCAGACCAACTCCAACTATCCCTACATGCGCGATTCCATCCTCGTGCTGTCAGAGCAGCTCAAGGAAGCGGGCGTCAATGCCGACGTGCAGGTGATCGACTGGATGAGCAACTCCAACAATCTGCAGCGCGGCACCGGCAACTGGAACGTCTCGACCACCAGCTTCTGCTCGCCGCCGTTGCTCGGGCCCCCGCAATGGAAGAGCACCGTCTACACTTTCCCGCACATCGAAAAAGATCCGGCCATTGATGCTGCGTTCGACAGCCTGTTCAAATCCGCCGACCAGGGCGCTCGCAAGAAGGCATGGTTCGACATCGAGAACCGCTTCCTCGATCAGGCCTATATGGTCAAGGTCGCCGATACCGGCTCGCTGCGCGGCTACAACACCACACGGGTTGGCGGATTGAAGCCTTACTTCTACCTTCGGTTCTGGAACACGTGGTTGAAGTAGTGACGGAACGGACGCGGCCAACAATGACGGTCTCCTAGATGTGGCGCGGCGTGATCTATCGGCTGCTGCAGGCCATTCCGGTGGTCGTGATCTTTGCGGTCCTGGTGTTCATGCTGCTGCAATTGCTGCCCGGCGACCCTGCCGTGGCGATCGCCGGCAGCGAAGCCACCCCTGAAGCCATCGACCGCATCCGCACTCAGCTCGGCCTCGACCGGCCGCTGCTCGAACAACTCTTGAGCTGGTTCAACCGCCTCGCCCATGGCGATTTCGGCAAATCGCTGATCCTCAACCAGAGCGTGGTCAGCGCCGTCGTCGAGCGCCTGCCGGTGACCCTGTCGCTGGCGTTTCTGTCGCTGATGATCACGCTGCCGGCCGGGATCAGCCTCGGCGTGCTCGCCGCCTATTGGCGTAACACCTGGCTGGATTCCTTCGTGATGGTGACCGCCCTGCTCGGCGTTTCCATGCCGAGTTTCTGGCTCGGGATCCTCTCGGTGATCCTGTTCAGCGTCACCCTGGGATGGCTGCCGCCCGCGGGATACGTCCCGATCACGCAGGGCCTCTGGCCGTGGTTCAGCGCGTTGATCCAGCCTGCCGTGGTGCTGGCGCTGTTCCAGATCGGCTTTCTCGCCCGCATCACGCGTTCCGCCATGCTCGACGTGCTCGACCAGGATTTCATCCGCACCGCGCGTGCCAAGGGCGTCGACGAGTGGCACACCATCACCAAGCACGCCTTCCGCAATACGCTGATCCCGGTCGTCACCGTCACCGGCATCATCATCAGCCTCTTGATCGGCGGCTCGGTCGTGGTCGAGCAAGTGTTTGCGTTGCCCGGGATCGGCCGGCTGATCGTGCAGGGCATTCTGGCGCGCGACTATCCGCTGGTGCAGGGCACCATGCTGATCTTCGGGTTCTCCTTTGTCATGATCAATGTCCTCGTCGACATCGTCTACATGCTGGTCGATCCACGGGTGCGCTTTGGCTGACGTCCTTGCGACATCCGCTCCCGTCGACATGCAGCTCAACCCGCGGCAACGCTACCGGCTGCTGCGCAAGCTCGCGCGGCATCGCTCGTTCCGGATCGGGTTTTTCATTGTCGCCATCCTGGTGTTGGCGGCCGTGCTCGCACCGCTCATTGCGCAATACGACCCGATCGCGATGCGGATCCGCTTCCGGTTCCGTCCGCCGCAGGCGGCGTTTCCGTTCGGCACCGACCAGTTCGGCCGCGACGTGTTTTCCCGCGTGGTCTACGGCACGCGGCTGTCGCTGTGGATCGGGCTCGCCACCGCGCTGGCTTCCGGCGTGTTCGGCGCCTTCCTCGGCGTGCTCTCGGCGCAGTATCGCCGATTCGACGCGCTCTTGATGCGGGTGATGGACGCGCTGATGGCGGTGCCTGCGATCCTGCTCGCGATCGGGCTCACCGCGGCACTGGGGCCGCATACCTCGAGCGTCATCATCGCCCTTTCCGTCGCCTATATTCCGCGTACCGCACGCATCGTTCGCGGCTCGGCGCTGGTGACGCGCGAGCTCGAATTCATCGAGGCGGCGCGCGTCGCCGGCGCATCCGGCCTGCGCATCATGCTGAAGCATCTGCTGCCGAATGCGATGGGGCCGCTTTTGGTGCAATCCACTTTCGTGTTCGCCTATGCGATCCTCGCCGAGGCCGCGCTGAGCTTCCTTGGCGTCGGGCCCTCGCCGCCGACACCGAGCTGGGGCAACATCATTTCCGAGGGCCGCGACCATTCGGTGCAGGCGTGGTGGATCATGCTGTTTCCGGGCATCGCGATCAGCCTCGCCACGCTGGGGATGAACCTGCTCGGCGACGGCCTGCGCGACGTGCTCGACCCCCGCCTGAAGGTCGAGACATGAGCGACGACCTGCTGAAAATCGACAACCTTACGGTCCAGTTCCGCGGCGATGCCGGCTGGATCACCGCTGTTGATGACGTCAGCCTCACGCTCCGTGAAGGCGAAACGCTCGGCATCGTCGGCGAATCCGGCAGCGGCAAGAGCGTTACCGCGCTGTCGATCCTCAGGCTCCATACCGCCGCCACCACGCGTCATCCGACCGGGCGCATCCTCTATGCGGGCAAAGACATGCTGGCGCTGACGGCCCGGCAGCTCCGCGCCGTGCGCGGCCGCGAGATCGCGATGATCTTCCAGGACCCGATGTCCTCGCTCAACCCGGTACTGACGATATCAGACCAGATCAGCGAGACGCTGCGGTTGCATCAGGGCCTCGATGCCGCGGCCTCGCGGCAGCGCGCGGTCGAACTGCTGGAGCTGGTGCGGATTCCCGACGCCAAACGCCGCGTCGACGAGTATCCGCACCGCCTGTCCGGCGGCATGCGGCAGCGCGTGATGATCGCGATCGCGATTGCCTGCCGCCCGCGCCTGCTGATCGCGGATGAGCCGACCACCGCGCTCGACGTCACCATCCAGGCCCAGATCCTCGATCTCTTGCGCGAGCTGCAATCGAGCCTGGGCATGTCCGTGATCCTGATTTCGCACGACATGGGCGTGATCGCCGAATTCGCACGGCGCGTCGTCGTGATGTATGCGGGCCGCGTGGTCGAGACGGCCCCCGTAAAGGACCTGTTCCGCCAACCCGTGCATCCCTATACCGAAGGCCTGCTGGCGGCGATCCCGAAGCTCGATGTCGATGTCACGCGATTACCGACGATCCGCGGCAGCATTCCGGACCCCGCGCAAGCCATTCAGGGATGTCGCTACGGCCCGCGCTGCCCGGTCGTGCTGAAGCAATGCCTCGTCGAAGCACCCGCCCTGCTGCCGGCCGGACCGGCACGCTTCGCGCGCTGCCCGCCAAGGGTTACACCAAGGGTCGCGCCAAGGGTGGGTGCGCCATGAATAACCTCGCCGCGCCGATCGCAGGAGTTCGCGACCTCGTCAAGATTTTCCCGGTCAAGTCCGACAGTGGCGGCGCGCCGCTGCAACTTCATGCGGTGAACCAGGTCGGCTTTGATATCTCGGCGGGCGAAACGCTCGGCCTGGTCGGGGAATCCGGCTCCGGCAAATCCACCATCGGCCGTCTGCTGGTCGGACTGATCCCGCCGACCCGCGGCCATGTCGAGCTGTTCGGCGAAGCCATCACCGGCAAGGATGGCGCCCGGCATCTGTCCAATGTGCGCCGCCGGCTGCAATTCGTGTTTCAGGACCCCTATGGTTCGCTCAATCCGCGGATGCGCGTCGACGATTGCATCGCCGAGCCGCTCGACATTGCCGGCAGCGTTTCGCGCAAGGAACGCGCCGACCGCATCATCGAACTGCTTGAGATCGTCGGCCTGCCCCGTTCCTGCGGCGACCGTTACCCGCATGAATTCTCCGGCGGCCAACGACAGCGGATCGGCATTGCCCGCGCGCTGGCGTTGCGGCCGGAATTCATCGTCTGCGACGAACCGGTCTCGGCGCTGGATGTTTCGATGCAGGCCCAGATCGTCAACCTGCTGCTCGATCTGCAGGAGAAGTTCGGCCTGAGCTACCTCTTCATCGCGCACGATCTTGCGGTCGTGCGCAGCATCGCCCGGCGCGTCGCCGTCATGTATGCCGGCAGCATCGTCGAACAGGGACCGCGGGGCGACATCTATCGCGCGCCAAAGCATCCCTATACGCAGGCGTTGCTCGACGCCGTGCCGCGGCCGGACCCGGAGCGCCAGCGCAAGCCGACGCTCGGCGGCGAGATTCCGAGCATCCTCAATCCGCTGCCCGGCTGCGCCTTCGCGATGCGCTGTCCGCTGGCGACCGATCGTTGCCGCAACGAGCGGCCGATGCCGCGCGAAGTCGGCTCGGCCCATCTCGTTGCCTGCCATCTGGCATAGCTTTGAAGGCCCGCATGCGTATGATGCCCCTCACCAGGAACAACAAACTCAGGAGCATCCTGTGAAAGCAACCTCCGCCCAGATCAATCCGGCCGATCATTTGCCGGACTATTCCAGTCCAGCGCAGGTAAAGGGGTTGCTCGGCAATGTCGATATCTGGCGCGATTCCTGGGGCATTCCGCATGTGCGCGGTGGCAGCTTTCAGGATGCGTTCGCCGGGCTCGGGTTTGCGCAGGCGCAGGACCGGCTCTGGCAAATGGAAGCGCTGCTGCGGCGCGGCACCGGCCGCTATGCCGAATGGCTCGGCGCGCGCGCCGTCGCCGGTGACGTGATTGCCCGGCAGATGAATGGCGATGCCGCCTCGCGCCGGGATTACGCATTGCTCGGCGACGAGGCCAGGTTGATGCTGCAAGCCTATGCGCGCGGCGTCAATGCGTTCATCGCGCTGCGCCGCTGGCCGGTCGAGTACAAGATCCTCGGCTGCGAGCCTGCGGCCTGGGAGCCCTGGCATTCCATCGCCGTCATGCGGCAGATCGGTTTCCTGATGGGATCGGTGTGGTGGAAGTTGTGGCGCGCCGCGGCGCTGCCGATCGTCGGCGCCGACAACATCGCAAAGCTGCGCTTCGATGATGGCGGCAGCGATCTGCTGTGCGTGCCGCCAGGCGTCGAAGGCAAGCGGCTCGCGGCGGCGCTCGCCGATCTCAAGCCCGGCATCTCCGCGTTGCTCGCCACCGCGCAGCAGCAGCTCGGCGCCGAGCTCGACGGCGGCAGCAATAATTGGGCGATCTCCGCCGAGCGCTCGGCGACCGGGCGGCCGATCGTTGCCGGCGATCCGCATCGCGTGCTGGAAATGCCGAACATGTATGCGCAGGCGCATCTGGCCTGCGACGAGTTCGACGTCGTCGGCCTCACCGTCCCCGGCGTGCCCGGTTTCCCGCATTTCGGGCATACGGCCGATGTCGCCTGGTGCGTGACCCACGCCTTTGTCGACATCCATGATCTCTATGTCGAGCAATTCGACGCCGACGCACGGCACTATCGCTTCAAGGACGAGATGCTGCCGGCGACGCACCGGCCCGAGACGATCAAGGTGCGCGACGGCACTGACGTCACGATTGACGTGGTCGAGACCCAGCATGGTCCCGTCATCGCCGGCGATCCGACGAAGGGCACCGCGCTGGCGCTGAAATCCGTGCAGTTCGCGGTGCCCGACGCGTCGTTCGATTGCATGGTGCGGATGCTGCGCGCCAAATCGGTCGAGCAGCTCTACGAGGCGACGCGCGGCTTTGCCTTGATGGACCACAATGTCGTCGCCGGCGACACCTCGGGCAAGATCGGCCATCGCGTGCGCGCGCTGGTGCCGAAGCGGCCGCGCTCCAACGGCTGGCTGCCGGTGCCGGGCTGGACCGGCGAACATGAATGGGACGGCATGGTGCCATTCGAGGATATGCCGCACGTCATCGCGCCCGACAAAGGAATGATCGTCACCGCCAATAATCGCGTGGCGGAGCCGGAGCGCGAGCCTTATCTCTCGACCGATCCGATGCCGCCGCACCGCACGCGCCGCATCTGGCTGCGGCTCAATGAGTTGAAGCGGCCCTCGCCCGAGCAGATGCCGGCGATCCACCGCGATCTCCTGAGCATTCCCGCCATCGAACTCCGCGAACGGCTCCGCGCCATCGGGTTACCGGCGGAGACCAAGGAATTATGCGACCTGATCCTTGGCTGGGATGGCGAGATGCGCGGCGATTCGTTCGCGGCCGCCGCCTACTCCGCCGTCCGGCTGGAGCTGACAAGACTCGCGCTGCGCCGCTCGGGCCTCGACAAGACCGACGCCAGCGACTTTACAAAGGTGGCGCCGGGCCTGTTTCCGGAAGTCCAGTTCTGGTGGACGCTGCCACAACTCCTGCGCGCCAACGACGAGAGCCTGCTGAAGGGCGCGACGTGGGATGAACTGCTGCGCGAAGCCATGATCACGGTATCGCAGAAGACGCTGACCGCCGACTGGGGCACGCTGCATACGCCGAAGCTGAAGCATGCGCTGTCGGTTGCCTTCTCCGATCATGCCGACGTTCTCGACAAGGACTGCGCAAAAATCTCGGGCGACAATGACTGCGTGTTCATGGCGGGATATTCGATGAAGTTCGGTTTCCAGGCCACCTCATCCGCGCTGTCCCGCTACGTCTTCGATGTCGGCGCCTGGAACAATTGCCGATGGATCGTCTTCCATGGCGCGTCCGGCCATCCCGCCAGTCCGTATTACGCGAACCAGAACGCGACATGGGCCAAAGGCGAACTGGTGCCGATGCTCTACGACTGGGACGCGATCAGGAGTGCAGCGAGTTCGCATCAGACGTTGAGCAGGGGGTGATAACGAAGCTCGCGCGATCAGATTCGAGTTCAAACGGCATCGGAATTCCACCTCTCCCATCGGGAGAGGTCGCGCCGAAGGCGCGGGTGAGGGGTTACGGTTTCTCGTTAGAGCAGTGCGCCCTCACCCGATTTGCGGCGCAAATCGACCTCTCCCGCTGGGGAGAGGTGGACTGAGTCCAGAGCGAATGATTGACCTAATTTCGTCGCGCTCTACCGCGGCACCACGGCCGTCGCCTCGATCTCGACGCGGGCGGCTTTTTCGACGAGGCGCACCACCTGCACCAGCGCCATCGCCGGGTAATGCGTACCAAAGATCTCGCGATAGATTTTTCCGAGCGCCCGCAAGTTCGCCAGATATTCCTCGATGTCGACGACGTACCAGGTCAGGCGCACGAGGTGCTGCGGCTGCGCGCCGCCCTCGGCGAGGATCGCGGCGATGTTCTCCAACGTCTGGCGCACCTGCGCGAGGAAGCCATCGGCCAGCACGTTGTTGGCGTCCCAGCCGATCACGCCGCCGGTCACGACGAGACGCCCGTCAGCCGCCATGCCGTTGGCGTAGCCTTTCGGCATCGGCCAGCCGCTCGGCTGCAGGATTTGCGGACCCGAAGCCGGCGCCTCACTCTTCGCCACCGGCAGCACCGCCAGCGTCGGCCCTTTTGACGTGCTCACTTTCGTAACTCCATTACCTCGGGTATTCATTCCGCCGCCATGCCGGCAGAGGATGACCCGGCCTGCGCCATCTGCCGCAGCGCGAACCGCTGCAATTTGCCGGTCCCGGTCTTGGGCAGTTGGGCGACGAATTCGATCGCGCGCGGATATTTGTAGGGCGCGATCTCGCGCTTGACGTGTTCCTGCAACGCGGTCGCCAGCGCGCCGTCGGCTTCGATGCCGGAGGCGACAACGATGTAGGCCTTGACGATCATGCCGCGGGCCTCGTCGGGCGCGCCGACCACGCCGCATTCGGCGACCGCCGGGTGTGTCAACAGCGCCGCCTCGATCTCGGGACCGGCGATATTGTAGCCGGAGGAAACGATCATGTCGTCCGAGCGCGCGACAAAGGACAACCGCCCGGTCTCGTCGCTGACAAAGGAATCGCCGGTCAGATTCCAGCCATCCCGCACATAGTTCGATTGGCGCGAATCCGCCAGATACCGGCATCCGGTCGGGCCGCGAACCGCAAGCCTGCCGACGGTGCCCGCCGGCAGCTCCTTCATGTCATCGTCAACAACCTTGGCCTCATAGCCGGACACCGGACGGCCGGTCGTTCCGGCCATGGCGTCGCCGACCCGGTTCGTGATGAAGATGTGCAGCAGTTCGGTGCTGCCAATGCCATCGAGAATCGGTTTGCCCGTCTTGCGCGTCCAGCTTTCGAACACCGGCGCCGGCAGGGTCTCGCCGGCCGACACCGCCAGACGCAAGGACGACAGATCCGCGCCCTTGTCCATCGCGGCCATCATCGCGCGATAGGCGGTCGGTGACGTGAAGCAGATCGTCGCCTTGTAGGTCTCGATGATCTTGACCATCTCGGGCGGCGAGGCGTTTTCCAGCAAGGTTGCGGTGGCGCCGAACCGCAGCGGAAAGATCGCAAGCCCGCCGAGGCCGAACGTAAAGGCGAGCGGCGGCGAGCCAACGAAGACATCGTCCGGCGTGACGTTGAGGACTTCGCGCGCATACCCATCGGCCACGATCAGGAGGTCGCGATGGAAATGCATCGTTGCCTTCGGTTCGCCCGTGGTGCCCGAGGTGAATCCGAGCAGCGCGACGTCATCGCGGCCGGTCTTGACCGCATTGAACTTGACCGGCTTGTTCAGCGCGATCCGGTCGAGCTCGGCGTCATGGTTCGAGGTGCCGTCGAAATTGACCACCTGCTTCAGGAATTTGCTGGTCTTGGCGCAGGCAACCAGTTCGTCGGCGATGCGGCTGTCGGTCAGCGCCAGCGCGATCTCGGCCTTGTCGACGATTTTTGTCAGTTCGCCGGCACGCAGCATCGGCATGGTGTTGACGACGACGGCGCCGGCCTTGGTGGCCGCCAGCCATGCCGCGACCAGAGCGGGATTGTTGCCGGAACGGATCAGCACGCGGTTGCCGGGCTTGACGCCGTAATTCTCCACCAGCGCATGCGCCAGGCGGTTCGACCAATCCGCGAGCTCCTTGTAGGTGCGCTGGCGGCCGTTCCCGATCAGCGCGATATTGTCGCCCATCCCCTTCTCGACGATGCGATCGGTCAATTCCACCGCGGCGTTGAGATATTCGGGATAGCTGAATTCCGGCCGATCGAGAACGAGGTCCGGCCATGCGTCCTGCGGCGGCAGGTTTCGCCGCGCGAAATCATCGACGTGACCCGACGGGCCAAGGTTCGAATTTCCACCTGACATTTTCCATCGCCCTTGCGTTGGGGTGAAAGGCTCGAGACGTCCGGCAGCGCTCAACTTCCAATCATTTTATACTTAAAGTAATTTGGCGCAAGGCCCCAGTGCAGGGCTGTGCTGATCTTTTTTGGAAGTCAGGCCGTCCGCGCCTTGGCGGATTTCTGCGCGGAAGCCTTGGTCTTGGCCAGCAGGCGCATCAATTCGCGGACGTCCTTCGGCGTCAGGTCGGCGAAAATGTCGGCGATCCACAATTCATGCTCGGCCGCCATCTTGCGGAATTCGGCGCGGCCGGCCTTGGTCAGGCGGATCACCTGGACGCGGCGGTCGGCATCCGAGGTGCGGCGGTCGAGATGGCCGGATTCGACGAGGCGTTCGACCAGCCCGGTGACGTTGCCGTTCGACACCATCATCCGCTTCGACACGTCGGACAGCGTCATGCCGTCCGGCACCTTGTCGAGTTGCGCCATCAGGTCGAAGCGCGGCAGCGTGACGTCGAAGCGTTCGCGCAGGCGCCCGCGCACCTCGCCCTCGATAAGGGTGGTGCAGGTCAGAAGGCGGAGCCACAGCCGGATTTCATCCCCATGGTCCTCGGGGAGTTCAACAGCCTTGGTCTCTGAATCAAGAATCATGGCGCCATCTTGTCTGATTTGCTGGTGTGACGGGAATCCGAACGGATCGCGGCTTGCCATCATTGCCCAGATTTCTTTAGGGTTCAAGCAATTGGCGCGCAGCTTGCATGGCTTCTTTTGCATTGGTTCTTGGGTTCGGGCTTGTTGCTTGCGGCCGCTATCATCCTCGGAATAAGCTGGCGTTCGAGGATTTGGCGTGGGGTGGCTTCGGCTGCGGCCGAGTGAGGGAGTTGTCATGATGCAGCCGTTGAAACTGGCGGGACCTAGGCTAGCCTTGCTTGCGGTCGTGCTGGGTATCGCCGCAGGGCCAGCCGCGGCGCAGGAGAAGATCAAGATCGGCGTGATCGTGACACTTTCGGGTCCCGCAGCGGCGCTCGGCGCGCAGGTCCGCGACGGCCTTGCGCTTGCGGTCAAGGACCTCGGCGGCAAGATGGCCGGCAAGGACGTCGAGGTCGTCGTCGCCGACGACGAGTTGAAGCCGGATGCCGCGGTGAGCAAGGTCAAGGGCCTGCTCGAGCGCGACAAGGTCGATTTCGTAGTCGGGCCGATCTTCTCCAACATCCTCCAGGCCATTCACAAACCGGTCACCGACACCAAGACGTTCCTGATCAGCCCGAACGCCGGCCCCTCCAGCTATGCGGGCAAGGAGTGCAGCCCGTTCTTCTATGTCACCTCCTACCAGAACGACCAGGTCCATCAGGTCCTCGGCAAGGTTGCGCAGGATCGCGGCTACAAACGCGTCTATGTTCTGGTGCCGAACTATCAGGCGGGAAAGGACTCCGCAGCCGGATTCAAGATCGACTACAAGGGTGAGATCGTCGAGGAAAGCTATTTGCCGCTGAACACGACCGATTTCCAGGTCGAACTCACCAAGATTTCATCCGCCAAGCCCGACGCGCTGTTCACGTTCATGCCCGGCGGCCTCGGTGTCGGCCTTGTCAAGCAGTACCGGCAAGCTGGTCTCGCCGATCGCATTCCCGTGCTTTCCGCCTTCACGGTCGATGAATCGACGCTGCCGGCGCAGCAGGATGCGGCAGTCGGCATGTTCGGCGGTGCCAACTGGGCGCCGAACATGGACAATCCGCAGAACAAGAAGTTCGTGGCCGGCTATGAAGCCGCCTACAACAACGTCCCCGGCACTTACGCCATGCAGGGTTATGACACGGCCCTGCTGATCGACAGTGCGGTCAAGGCGCTGAAGGGCGACCTCAGCAACAAGGACGCGGTGTCGGCGGCGCTGAAGAAGGCCGACTTCACCTCGCTGCGTGGCGGCTTCAAGTTCAACGTCAACGGCTATCCGATCCAGGACTTCTATCTGACCAAAGTAGCAAAGCGCCCCGACGGCAAGTTCCAGACCGAGATTGTCGAGAAGGTCTATTCGAACTACGGCGACCGTTACGCCAAGGACTGCGCGCCCGGTAAGTGAGTGGCGATGAACAAACGCTGGAAGGAAACAACATGACCAAGACCGAAATCGCCGGGATCACCCGTGCCAATGAAGGCATGCAGGGAATCTCCTGGAATATCCTCGGCCAGACCTATGTCCCCAAGAGCGTCACCGAGCATTCTTTCTCGTGGCATGCGACCTTCCCGCCCGACACCTTCGTCCCGCCGCACATCCACCCCGACCAGGACGAATATCTCTACATCCTGGAAGGCAAGCTGGATTTCTTCCTCGACGGCGCCGAGCCGCAGGCCTCGCCGGGCGATCTGGTGCGGCTGCCGATGGGCAAGCCGCACGGCATCTTCAACAAGTCCGGCCGGACTTCAAAGGTGCTGTTCTGGGTGTCGCCGACGCGCAAGCTCTACGATCTGTTCTGGAACATTCATAACATGAAGGAGCAGACGCCCGATGCCGTCGTGGCGCTCGCCGCCGAGTACAACATCCACTTCCTGCCGCCGCCTCCGGGGGCCTGACGACTCCCCTCATGGTGAGGAGGCGCTTCTTCAGCGCCGTCTCGAACCATGAGGCCCCGATCCCACCGCGGCCATCCGTAGCGACGTAGGTTCGCGCGCCCTACCGCACGGCCGCCAGCGACGGCGCCGCAAAGCCCGCCTTGGACGCATAGCCGCGCACGATGGCCTCGCGTTGGCCGTAGCTCAGCACCTTTTCGATATCCGTAAAACCGTCCGGCGCGAGTTGCTCGACCGCATCGATCACGCCCTCGGGACCGCCGCGACGGTTGGAGCGCACGATTTCCGCCGTCATCGGCAGCCGCTTCTGCTCATAGGCCAGCAGCGCCTGGCGTGGATGCTCGGCATGCGCCAGCGAATCCGCCAGCGCCCGCGCATCGAGGATCGCCTGCGAGGCGCCGTTGGAGCCGACCGGGTACATCGGATGCGCGGCATCGCCGAGCAGCGTCACCCTGCCCCAGGTCCAGTACGGCAAGGGGTCGCGGTCGCAGCACGGATACTCGTAAAACTCCGGCGTCGCCGAGATCAAATTACGGACGTCGACATGCGGCACCGAAAAGCGCGCCACATGCGGCATCAGTTCCTCGCGCTTGCCCTGCCGCGACCAATCCTCGCGGCGCGGCGGTGGCGTGCTGCCGTCGCCGACCCGGACCAGCACCGCCCAGTTGGTCAGCCGGCTGGCCGGGCTCGATCCTTCCGCGATCGGATAGACCACGACTTTGGCATTGAGCCCGCCGGCCACGATCATTGAACTGCCCGTGAGAAACATCGGCCAGTCGCGCGCGCCACGCCACAGCATCAAGCCGTTCCAGCACGGCGGCCCCTCATCGGGGAACAGCATTTCGCGCACCCGCGAATGGATGCCGTCGGCCCCGATCAGCACATCGCCGCGCGCGGTCTTGATGTGCGCGCCGGTGCGGTCGAAGAAATGCGCGATCACGCCGCCTTCGTGCTGCGCGAAGGCGCCGAGCCGGCAACCGGTATGGATCGCCTCGGCACCCAGGCGCTCCTCCACCGCGCGATGAATGACGCTCTGCAGGCGGCCGCGGTGAACGGAGAATTGCGGCACGTCATGGCCGGCGCCGAGGCCGCGCGACTCGCGCCAGACTTCCTGGCCGTGGCGATTGAGGTAATACAGATCGTCGGTACGGACCGCGGCCGCATCCAGCCGGTCCAGCAGCCCGAGGCCGGCAAGTTCGCGGATCGCATGCGGCAGCGTGTTGATACCGACGCCGAGCTCACGGATGCTGTCGGACTGTTCGAACAACTCGCAATCGATGCCGCGGGCGCGCAGCATCAGCGCAGTGGTGAGGCCACCGATGCCGCCTCCGACGATGATTGCCTTCATCCGCCAAAACTCCACTCAACCGGGCACACATATCCGCAGAACAGGGTCGCACAGGCCGTTATTCGGCCGCAAGCGGCTTTGTCGCCTCGGCCTTGAGCTCGGCGCGTGTTTTCGGCTTACCCTTAATTTTGAGGTCGTCGAAATCCTGCCGGTCGCGCACGCTGTTGCGGAAAATCTGCTCTTTTCCAGGCAGATATTGCGGCGGACAGGCGATATCGGCGGCGCCATACCAGGCCGCCGCCCGCATGGTAAAGGAAGGATCGATCAGATGCGGCCGGCCCAGCGCCACCAGATCGGCGCGTCCCGCGGCGAGGATGGTGTTGATCTGGTCTGACGTCGTGATGTTGCCGACGCACATGGTCGCGAGGCGGGCCTCGTTGCGGACCTGTTCGGAGAACGGCGTCTGGAACATGCGGCCATAGACCGGCTGCGCGTCGCGTACGGTCTGTCCGGTCGACACGTCGACGAGATCAACGCCGGCCTCGCCGAACGCACGGGCAATCTTGACCGCATCGTCACCGGTGATGCCGCCTTCAGCCCAGTCGGTCGCGGAGATGCGCACCGACATCGGCTTGTGCGCCGGCCACACCGCACGCATCGCCGCAAAAATCTCGAGCGGATAGCGCAGCCGGTTCTCCAGCGAGCCCCCATATTCATCGGTGCGCGCGTTGGTCAGCGGCGAGATGAAACTCGCGAGCAGATAACCGTGGGCGCAATGCAGTTCCAGCATGTCGAAGCCGCAGGCGTCGCCACGCCGCGCGGAAGAAACGAACTCGGCCTTGACGCGATCCATCGCTGATCGGTCCATCTCGCGCGGCACCGGGCTGTCAGGGAAATAGGGTATCGGCGACGCCGACAGCGTATCCCAGCCGCCCTGCTCCAGCGGCCGGTCCATGCCCTCCCACATCAGTTTGGTCGCGCCCTTGCGGCCGGCATGGCCGAGCTGGAGGCAGATTTTTGCCGCCGAGTTGGCGTGGACGAAATCGACGATCCGCGTCCAGGCCGCCTGCTGTTCGTCGTTCCACAGCCCGGTGCAGCCTGGCGTGATGCGGGCGTCGCGGCCGACGCAGGTCATCTCGGTGAAGATCAGCCCCGCGCCGCCGATCGCGCGCGAGCCGTAATGCACCAGATGGAAGTCGCCGGGCACGCCCTCTTTCGCCGAGTACATGCACATCGGCGAGACCACCGCGCGGTTGGCGATCGCCATCTCGCGCAGTTTGAACGGCTGGAACATCGGCGCGACAGGGTTTTCAATGTCGACGTCAAAACCCCTGGCGCGGACGGTTTTGGCAAATGCCTTGTCGACCTCGCTGACGAAATCCGGCGCGCGCAGCGTGAGATTATCGTAGGTGATCGCCTTGGCGCGGGTCATCACGCCGAAGGCGAACTGGACGGGATCGAAATCCCAGAACCGGTCGACATGCTCGAACCAGACCAGCGATACGTCGGCGGCGTGTTGGGTTTTTTCGACTTCCTCGCGCCGTCCGTGCTCGTATTTCTCGAGAGCGGCATCGATCGTCGGCGCCTGCGCCATCGCGTCGGCGAGCGCGATGGCGTCCTCCATCGCCAGCTTGGTGCCGGAGCCGATCGAGAAATGCGCGGTCGCCTTGGCGTCGCCGAGCAGCACCATGTTGTCCTTGACCCAGCGCTGGCTGCGGATCATCGGGAAATTGCGCCACATCGAGCGGTTGATCAGCAGCTTATGGTCGCCGAGGAACCAGCCGAAAATCTCCGCCATACGGTCGGCGGATTGCTGTTCACTGAGGCCTTCCAGCCCGGCCCGCGCAAACGTCTCGGCATCGGTCTCGAATATCCAGGTCGAGCGGCCGGTCTCGTATTGATAGGCGTGGGCGATGAACGGCCCCCACTCGGTTTCCTGAAAAATGAACGTGAAGGCATCGAGCGGCTTGGTCGATCCCATCCAGGCGAATTTGTTCGAGCGCAGGTCAAATTCGGGCCGGAAATGCCCGGCGTATTTGTCGCGAAAGCGGCTGTTGATGCCGTCGGCGAGCACGATCAGGTCGGCATCGGCGAAGCGCCTTTCATCGTCGACATCGGTTTCGAACAGCAGCGTGACGCCGAGTTCGCGGGCACGCTCCTGCAGGATCAGGAGCAGCGTTCGGCGCGCGCAGCCGCAAAAACCGTTACCGCCCACCCGATGCACCGTGCCGCGGAAATGCACGGCGATGTCGTCCCAATAGGCGAATTCCTGGGTGATGCGGCGATAGCTCGGCGGATCGTATTTCTCGAAATTGTCCAGCGTGGCATCGGAGAACACCACGCCGAAGCCGAACGTGTCGTCGGCCCGGTTGCGCTCGTAGACCGTGATCTCGGCCTGCGGCCGCTGCTTCTTCAAAAGGATCGCGGCATAGAGACCCGCCGGTCCCCCGCCGATTATCGCCACCTTCATCAGCGCCTCCGCAACAGGCTATCGGGCCATCCGGAAATTACTTTAAGCCTAAAACAATTTTCCGGCAAGCCCCTTTCCACGCCCACCCACCCTCATCCCGGGGAGCCCGTCTTCGCCCGATGGGCTTCGCCGGGCACGCTGTGTCCTTTTTGGTGAGTGGCTGCGCCACGCGTAGCACGAACGGCAAAGCGTGGTTCGAGACGCGCGAAGCCGCAGTCCTCACCATGAGGGAAGGAGCGCCCCTCAATTCCCCTGGAATACCGGCGCGCGCTTGTTGGAAAACGCCTCGAACGCCCGGGCGAAATCCTCCGTGGTCATGCACAGGGCCTGCGCGACCGCTTCCGCCTCGATCGCCTCCTCGACCGACATCGCCCACTCCATCGCCAGCATCCGCTTGGTCATGGTGTTGGCGTAGGTCGGACCTTCCGACACCTGCTTCGCCAGTGCGTGTGCCTGCGCCAATACTTGGTCCGCGGCGACGATCCGGCTGAAGAACCCCCAGCGCTCGCCCTCCTCCGCGGTCATGAAGCGGCCGGTATAGAGCAGTTCGGAGGCGCGCGACTGGCCGATGATGCGGGGCAGGATCGCGCAGGCGCCCATGTCGCAGCCGGAGAGACCGACCTTGTTGAAGAGGAAGGCGACCTTGGCGCCTGATGTCGCCAGGCGCATGTCGGAGGCCATCGCGATGATCGCACCGGCACCGGCGCAGATGCCGTCGACGGCGGCGATGATCGGCTGCGGACACGCCCGCATCGCCTTGACCAGATCGCCGGTCATCCGGGTGAAGGCGGTGAGACCCTTGGTGTCCATCGCGACCAGCGGTCCGATGATCTCGAAGACGTCGCCGCCGGACGAGAAATTGCCGCCGGCACCGGTCACCACGACAGTCTTGACATCTTCGTCCATCGCGCAGGCGCGGAAGAAATCCGTCAGTTCCCGGTAGCTGTCGAAGGTCAGCGGGTTTTTCCGCTCGGGGCGGTTCAGCGTCACAGTCGCGACCTTGCCGTCGACGGCGAGCAGAAAATGCTTTGGCGAATATTCTGCCAGCGGCAGCGTGACGGGGTTGGCGGGCCTGCTCATGGGATCTCCCTTATCTCCTTTGTCATTGCGAGGCGCGTAGCGACGAAGCAATCCATGCTTTTTTCGTGGAAACCTGGATTGCTTCGCTTCGCTCGCCATGTCGGTTCAAATTCAAACTTCACCGCCGGCAACCGCGACCGCCTGTCCGGTGATGGCGCCGGCGCCCGCGCCGCACAGCCACAGCACGGCGTCGGCGACTTCCGACGGCGCGACCAGACGTCCCTGCGGATTATGCTTGGCCAGTTCCGCGATCGCCTGCTCGCGGCTGCGGCCGGTTTTCTGGATGATGTTGTCGATCGAGCCCTCGAGCAGATCGGTTTCGGTGAAGCCGGGACAGACGGCGTTGACGGTGACGCCGCTTTTGGCCGTCTCCAGCGCCAGCGAACGGACGAGGCCGATCACCGCATGCTTCGCTGCGCTGTAAGCGCTGACATAAGCATAGCCCTTCAAGCCCGCCGTCGAGGCGATCGCGACCACCCGGCCGCGCTTGCGCTCCAGCATGGCCGGCAACACCGCCTGCGTCGCATGGACCACGCCCATGAAATTGACGTCCATCATGCGCTGGAACAATGCGGCATCGGAACGGCCGAACGGCGCGGATTCGGCTGCGCCCGCATTGGCGATCAGGATGTCGATCGGCTGCCGGGCCGCGGCCTCCGCCATCGCCGCCTTGACGGAAGCCGCATCGGCGACGTCGGCGGTCACGGCAAATTGCGCAGCGCCCGACGCGACGGCCTCGTCCAGCGCGGCCCTGTTGCGGCCGAGCACCGTGACCACGGCGCCTGCTTCCGACAGCGCCGCGGCAATCGCGCGACCGATGCCTCGCCCGCCGCCGGTGACGAGCGCATGCGACGAACGCAACGGTTTGGACATTGACGACCTCCCGGGACTGAGCTCCCCACACTTATTTTAAACTTCAAGCTTTTGCAAGGAACCGTGCAGGGCAAGGAACGCCGCTAGGCAATCGCTCCTGCCTGCCGCTAGCTGCGACCGCGCGGCGGCGCTTTCGGCGCTGCAAACTCACGGCCGCGAATCCGCGTGAGATCATCGACGGAGTTTTTCAGGAGGACGTTGGTCGCCTCGCGGGCGCCTTCGACGTTGCCGGTTGCAATCGCTTCAAGCACGGCATGGTGCTCGACCAGAGCCCGTGCGCGATGCGAACCGCGGGCGGCAATGGTAAAACTCTGGCGCAACGCGATGTCGAACATCTGCGCGATCGGCCAGAAGAATTCGTTGCGGGTGGCAAAATAGATCGCCTGATGGAAGGCGATATCGGCGGCAACGAAGGCTTCGTTGACCTTTGCTGCGGCCATGCCTTCATAGCCGGCGCGGATGCGCGCGATATCAGCCTGCCCGGCGGCGGTGGCCGCCAGCGCCGCGGCGGCCGGTTCGACCGCGCAGCGCAACTGGAACAGCTTGTTCAGATACGTGTCCATCTCGGAGGTTTCGAGCCGCCAGCGCAGCACATCCGGATCGAGTTGATTCCACTGCTCGGGCGGCCGAACGCGCGTGCCACTCTTGGGGCGGGCTTCGACCAGGCCCTTGCCGGTCAGGGTCCGGATCGCCTCGCGCACCACGGTGCGGCTGACATCCATCATTTCGCAAATCTGCATTTCGGACGGCAACGTCTCGCCGACGCCGACGTCGCCGCGCACGATGCTGATCCCGACCCGGTCGGCGACCTGGCTGTGCACGTTGCGGATCAGCGCATCGGGGGTACGAAACATCGAAAGCCTTTGGACCGTCGAACGCATGGATCGGAGCGAGCGGAGTCACCCGGCTCAGGCACCCTATTTAGTCATACAATACGATCAATAGCGCGCCAAGGGTCACCGATGGGGCCGCCCGCGTCAGAACCGCGCGATCCGCCCCGGCAAGGCGGACTATTCCGGCTTCAGCTTCAGCTCCCGAATAACCGTCCCGAAGCGTTCGTAATCGTGCTTGAACACCTCGGTTGCCTGCACGCTGCTGTCGCCGACCGGATCGAAGCCGATCTCGCGCAGCCGTCTGACCACCTCGGGCTCGCGAACCGCCTTGACGAATTCCGCGTTGATCCGCTCGACGATCGCTGGCGGCGTGCCGGCCGGCAGGAAGATGCCCTGCCATCCCTCCACCACCACATCGGGATAAAGGCTCGCCAACGGCTTGGCACCGGGAAACATGTCGAGCTGCGCCGGGCTGGTCGTGGCGATCGGTCGTATCGTGCCGGCGCGGACATGCTGCTCGATATTGGCCGGCGTATCCATCGCGCAGGACAAGAGACCTGCCATCAGATCCGGCAGCGCCTGCCCGAACCCGCGATAAGGCGCATGGACGAAATCGATCCCGGCGGCGCGCTTGAACAGTTCGAGCCCGAGATGCGGCGGCGATCCGACGCCATAGGTCGAGCATGTCAGTGTGCCCGGCTCTTTCCTGGCCAGCGCAACGAACTCTTCCAGCGTATGGACCGGCAGCGAGGGCCTGACCACCAGCACATAGGGCGACAGCGCGATCCGGCTCACCGCAATCAGATCCCTGGCCGGGTCGAGACTGGTCGGCGACATCCAGGGATTGATCGTGATCGCCGAGGTCGTCATCAGCACCGTGTAACCATCCGGCGGCGCCGAGGCGACCGATTGCGCGGCGATATTGCCCGCGGCACCGGCGCGGTTTTCCACCACGATCGCCTGCCCCAAGCTGACCCGCAACCGTTCGGCCAGTATGCGCGCGACGACGTCGATCGAGCCGCCGGGCGGGAACGCCACGATCAGACGGATCGACCGCTCGGGAAACGCGGCGCGTGCGGCGTGCACCGGCAACACAGCCAGCAGCGCGATCACCGCGAGAACAAGCGCTCGGCGCATGGGCAGCCTCCGATGATCGACGGTCATGACAGGATTTGGGTCAGCGCGTTGCCGAGATCTCTGGCCGCGTTCGGCCCCAGCTCGTGCGCGCGCCAGGCGATGAAACCGTCGGGCCGCACCAGCACCGCGCCGGTGTCGCTGACACCGAAGCGAGTGGTGAACGTGCTCTCGACATCGACCAGCCCGTCGCCGATCACATGACAGGGCATATCGAGATGCGCATGCCTGCCGGCTGCTTCCGTGATTTTCCGCCAGCCCTGCCCCTGCGATCCCGCAATGATCGAGAACTCCGGTGCCGCGAGATCGATGGTCGAGAGGCGCTCTTGGCCGCGATCGAGCCAGACATGCGGCGCGCGTGCGCCGGGATGGCCCGATGGCACATAATCGGTGTAGGCATCTTCGACCTCAGGCGGCTTGCTGCCATCCGCAACCACCGCCTCCGATGTGTAGATCGTCCCGAGTTCGAGGCCGATGTGATTGCCGTAGCGCCGCGTGGCCTGCAGAACCTCCTGCGGCCCCATGCCGTCGGCCGAAACTTCACCGCGCGAGATCGCGCCCAGCTTATTGACCTGTTGCCGGTTGTGATAGGACTGATCGGCGACCCAACGCGCCACCGGCCGCCGTTCGGTCTCGTAGGTTTGCAGCAGTTTTCGTCCAGCCTTGCCCTTGAGAAACAGCGCCAGCTTCCAGATCGCGTTGTGCATGCCCTGCACGCCGGTGTTGGCCCCTAGCCCGCCGGTCGGTGGAAACATATGCGCGGCGTCGCCGGTCAGCAGGATGCGTCCCGAGATCAGCCGGCGCCCGACCACGGCATTCATCTGCCATTTTCCGACCGAGCGGACCTCGACTTCCAGATCCGGCACGCCGACCCCATCGCGCACCCACTGCACGCAGCGTTCCGGCGTGAAGATGTCGGTCGACCACTGATCTTCCGGCACCTGAATTTGCGAAAGCCAGCGGCCTTTGGCGTCGAGCGGCTGGAACACGCCCATGGCGCGGCTGTTCGAGACGAACAGCAAAATACCGGAACGATCGCGTTCGCAGATATATTTCTCAATGTCGGCCCTGTAGTAACAGTTGATGAAATGGGCGATCTTCATCGGCCCATCGAGCGGCACTTGCAGGAAATCGCGGACGAAACTCGCGGCGCCATCGGATGCCACCAGCGCCGGTGCTTCGAGTTTGTAGATCTCGCCCGTCGCCTTGTTGCGAACTTTGACCTCGACCGACGTCGCGTCGTCTTCATGGCCGCGCACGATCTCGACCAGTTCATGGCCCATCCGGATGTCCACCATGCCGGTGCGCTTGATCTCCCGCAGCATGACGGGCTCGAGCATGTCCTGCGACGACAACACCGAACTCACCGGGCTGAGATCAGGCCCCGCGCCGGCGAAGCCCTTCGAGACGACATGACCGGTCTCCTTGCCGACCACCGAGTCGAGAAAGCGGATCGGGCTTTTCCAGTTCGGCGGCAGGTCGAGATGGCGCAGTTCGTCATAGATCTCGCGGCCCCAGCCGCGCGCGATCTCCATGGTGCGGGTGTTGAAGTTGCGCGTCTTCGGGTGCCAGCTGGTGCGCTCGTTGCGCTCGATCAGGATCGACCGCAGCCCGCACCGGGCAAGCTCCAGCGCGGCGCCAAGGCCGACCGGCCCCGCGCCCACGATGATGACGGGTTTCACCTCTGCGCCAGCCAAATCGCGTCCGCCCATCGTCGCCTCCCTGATCGTTGTTTTTTACGAATTAGAATCATATTCTAATTTTGTCAAGCCGTTCATTCCCACGCTGGTCCGGATGGGCTATGGATGGGCCGGAACGGAAACCAACAGGATCGATTCGTGGCCCGACCGCGCAGCAAAGCTCCAAAAGCGTCAGCGAAAACGCATGATCTGGCGGGGATCGTGACGCTGGAGCGGGTCAATGCGCCCAAGCAGGCGCGCAGCGAGCAGCGGCTGCAGGACATCATCCAGGCGCTGGAAGCGCTGCTCGACGGCCGCTCCTTCGAGGAGATCACGATACCCGACATCGCCGCCCGCGCCGGCTGCGTCCCCGCCTCGATCTATGCACGCTTCCGCGACAAGAACAGCATCCTGGTCGCGCTGCATGAATCGATTCATAACCGGCAGATGGTGCAGATCGACGAGAACATGCGTCCCGAACGTCACGCCGGACTCTCGCTCGACGAATCCATCTTCATGATCTTCCGCAATCTGGCGCGACATTACACCCGCCACCGCAATCTGCTGCGGCCGGCCTTTCTGCTCGGCGATCGCGAGATTTATGAACGCGCCGCGAACCTGATCCGTCAGGCGTCGGACCGGATCGCCGCGATTGTCCGGCAGAAGACGAAGGCCGGATCGCACGACCAGATCGACAAGCGGGTCGATCTCGGAACGCGGGCCGTCTACGCCCTGCTGCAGCAGCGGATGGTTTTTCAGTCGCTGGCCACGGGCCGTTATATGCCCGCCAATGACGACGAGATGGCTGCGGAACTGGTGTTGCTGTTCAAACGCAATTTGTTGCAGGACGCATGATGGGCCGGCGTCGCGCCGCGTCAGGTCCTCAACTGAAATGGGTAGCTTAAGCGCCGGCAGCCGGCAGGCTGGCAGCGGCGATCGCGACGATCTGGGCCAGCCGTCGCCCGATCCGGGACGGCGCCTTGCGCAGAAAATTTTGTACCTGTCGCATCTTGATCTTCCACCGGCGCCCGCGGAAACGGGGCGCACCATGGAAAATGGCCTCATCAGGCTAAGGTGTCGATATGCTTACGAAAATAGCAATATGCACGTCGACCGGGAGCGGTTCGGCAGTGGATTTATTGCCTCGATCGGACCCGCCACGGGAGAAATATTCTCTCCCGTTTTGGGCTCATAACCCCGTGATGCCGCTGTCGACCGCCAGCGTCTGCGCATTCACATACACGCTTTCGTCGGACATGAAGAACAGCGCGGCATAGGCGATCTCCCACCCCGTCGCCATACGGCCGAACGGAACGCCGGCAGCGGTGCGTGACGGTCGGCCCTCGCTGGCCTGGCGCCCGAGCGGGGTATCGACGAGGCCCGGGCAGATGATGTTGGCGCGGATGCCGCGCCTCGCCCCTTCGCGCGCGACGTTGCGCATCAGACCGCCAAGCGCTGCCTTCGACGTGTCGTAGGCGATCAGGCGCGACCCGGAGCGAAGGCCCGCGACCGACGAGATGAACACGACCGACGATCCGTCGGCGAGATGTTTCAGCGCCGCGCGGCAACACAGCATCGGCCCGCTCAGATTGACGGTGAGTGTATCGTTCCACTCTTTCAGCTTGACGGCGTCGAGGCCGAGCCCGCCGACGCCGATCCCGACATTGAGCACCATCCCGTCGAGACCGCCGAGACCGTTGACCGCCTCGTCCACCATCCGCGTGACGTCCTCCTCGTTCGCGATATCAGCGGTGATCGAAAACGCCCGCCCGCCCTCCGCCGCAATGCGCGACACGGTATCGTCGGCGCTGGCACGATGAATGTCCGCGACGGCGACATGGGCGCCTTCTTTCGCGAACAGCAGCGACATCGCCCGGCCATTGCCGACCGGATCGGTCGCGGCGTCGAACGTCCGCTGGCCGCCGCCGACCACCAGGATCCGGCGGCCCTGAAGACGACCGCGGCCGGGTGCTGCGCCGGCGGATTCAGCGCTCGGCGGGCGGATGTAGCGCGGCTTGTCCGTCATTCGCTGTCCCCTGTGGTTTATTTCGGCGCAAAGCCGAACGTCTTCTCGAAGCGCCTGGCGTAAGCCGGCCAGACCTCGGGGTTGATGATGCGCGGCGGCCGCTTGCCGTCGAGCGCATCGAGAATCTGCTCGGCGGCGATCCTGCCCATGTTGATTCGGGCCTCCTTGGTGACCCCTGCGGTGTGCGGGCTCGCCAGCACATTGTCGAACTGCAGCAACGGATGTTCCGGCGGCGGCGGCTCTTTGTCCCAGACGTCGAGGCCGGCGCCGGCGATCCGCTTGTCGCGCAGCGCGTCATACAGCGCCGCCTCGTCATGGATGAAACCGCGCGCGGTGGTGATGAAGAAGGCATGCGGCTGCATCAGCGCGAATTGCTTTGCGCCGATCATCCGGCGATTGTCTTTTGTCAGTGGGCAGGAGATCGACACGAAATCGGAACGGCGCATCAGGTCGTCGAGCTCGACCTTCTCGGCGCCGCGCGCCGCGATTTCCTCGGCCGTCAGATAGGGATCATACGCGATCACCTTCATGTGCAGCAGGCCCTTGCAGAGCTCGGCGATGCGGCGGCCGACATTGCCGATCCCGACAACGCCGATGGTCTTGCCCTGCGCCTCGTTGCCGATCAGTGAATTGCGGTTGACATTGGCCTCGCGGCGCAGCGCGCGGTCGGATTCGAGGATGCGCTTCGACAGGGTCAGCAGCATGCCAAGCGCATGCTCGGCCACGGAGTTGGCGTTGCCGCCGGACTGGTTGACCACCAGCACGCCGGCCGCGGTGCAGGCATCGACGTCGACGGGATCGAAGCCCGCGCCGTTGCTGGAGACGATCAAGAGGTTCGGCGCCCGCTTCAGAAGGTCCGCATGGGCATGGAAATGCGGCGCCAGTTCATCGCGCGCGGCACCGATCTGATAGGCATGCGCGGCGGCGAGAATTGGTGCGGCAACGGATTCAGGGCTCTCGTTTTCCAGCTTGTCGAGCCGCACATCGGGGCGGGCCTTGAGGATCTCGGTATAGATCTCGTGGGCGAGATACTTGACGTAGAATACACGCTTGTTGTTGACGGTCATCTTGTTGTGCAACTTTCAGTTCGGGAAGTCATAGAGCTGGGCGGGATTGGTGACGAGGATGCGCTGCTGCGTCGCTTTATCAGGCGTCCACATCTGAAACAATTCGAGCAGATGGCCGGCGTCGGGCATTTCGCCCTCGACGCGCGGATGCGGCCAGTCGCCGCCCCAGACCAGGCGTTCCGGATTGGCCTTGACCAGCGCCTCGTGGAACGGCCGCGCGTCGGGGTAGTCAGGCGCGTTCTGGCTTAGCCGGTGCGCGCCCGACAGTTTCGCCCAGCACCAGCCCTCGCCGACCGCGCGCAGCAGACTCTGGAACCCTTCGGTGCCGGTACCGGCTCGGGCATCGGTGCGGCCCATGTGATCGATCACGACCGGCAGTTTGAAGCGCCTCAGGATCGAAATCGTCTGCGGCAAATCCTTGACGTCGATCCAGAGCTGCAGATGCCAGCCGAGTTCGGCCATGACCGGCGCGAGTTTTTCGGCCTCCGTCAGCGGCACGCCACCGCGATAGTGCAACTGGCCGTCGCGGAAAAAATGATTGAAGCGCAGGCCGCGGACGCCACCGTCGTTCCACGTGCGCAATTCGTTCGGTGAGACATTCGCATCAGCCACCGCCACGCCGCGCAGGCGATCGGGTTGACGCTTGAGTGCATCGAGCATCGCCGAATTGTCGTGGCCATGCGCACTGCCCTGCACCAGCACGCCGCGCGCAAAGCCGATCGTATCCAGCATACCGAGATATTTTTCCAGCGGCGCATCCGGCGGTGTGTAGCTGCGATCATCCGCATAGGGAAAACGGTCCGATGGGCCGAACACATGCGCATGGGTATCGCAGGCATCCGGCGGCAGCGGCATCTTGGGACGGCTGACGGGACGCGGCGGCAGACAGGCTGGAATCATCGGACGCACCACAATTATTCCGCCTTCATTCCGGCAGCCTTGATGATCGGCTCCCATTTCTCGTAATCGGCGCGGATCTTGGCGTCGAATTCCTGCGGCGAACTGCCGATCGGCTGCGCGCCGAGCTTGCCGAGCCGTTCCTTGACGGCATCGGTGTTCAAGGCCGCGACGAAGTCATGCGAGAGTTTTCCCAGCACTTCCGGCGGTAGGCCGGCCGGACCGAGCAGGCCCCACCATACGCCGGTGTCATAGCCCGGCACGGTCTCCGCCATGCTGGGCACATTGGGCAGGAACGGCGCCCGCTCGGCCGTGGTGACGGCGAGCGCGCGAAGCGTGCCGGCTTGCAGTTGTCCGACCGATTCCGGACCGTTGTTGAACGACATCGGAATTTGCCCGCCGAGCAGATCGTTGATCGACGGTGCGCCGCCCTTGTAGGGAATGGCGTTGAGATCGATCCTCGCCAGGCTTTTGAGCAACTCGCCAGCCAGATGCGTCGACGTTCCGGTGCCGGCATGGGCAAACGAGAGGCTGCCCGGCCTTGCCTTCGCCGCCGCGACGACATCGCCCACCGTCTTGAACGGCGAATCCGTGCGCACCAGCAGGATGTTCGGCGACGACGCCAGCAACGAGACCGCCGTGAAATCCTTGAACGTGTCATAGGGAATTTTGGGATACAGCAGCGGATTGGTGGCATGGCCGCTTGCCACCATGATCAGGGTATAGCCGTCGGGCGGAGAGGCAACGACGGCCTGCGAGGCAATGACGCCGCCCGCGCCCGGACGGTTCTCGACCACGACCGACTGGCCCCATTGCTTGGACACCACCTCGCCCAACGTGCGCGTCAGGACATCGACGCCACCACCGGCGGGATAGGGCACGAGAATACGCACGGGCTTCGACGGGAACGACTGCGCGGATGCGGCGCCGACGGCGGCGAGCATCCCTACTCCGGCCGCAAGCAGCCGGAACCAACCTCCCATGACAGCCCTCCCGATGTGCTCGTTATCCCACATTGTCGCATGCCGGCGCGTTGAAGCCATCGCCAAGCCTGCAGATCACGGTAACGATGAGGCATGTTGACAATCCCGTCCGCGGCGTCAAGTTTCGGCGCCACAACAAGTCGACCGCGGTCACCATCGCGAGCGACCCAGGCATGACGAACGGGAGAACACCGATGGCGGTCGCTGAGGTCCAAGCCTCGCCCCAAGCTGCTCAACAGACCACTTGGCACGGCATCGTGCTGCAATCGCTCAAACGCAACGATATCAGCCTGGTGCCCTATGTGCCCGACCGCGTGCTGACGACGCTGATCCAGAACCTGCACGCCGATCCGTTTTTCACGACGTTTCCGGCCGCGCGCGAGGAAGAGGCCGTCGGCATCGTCTCCGGTGCCTGGATGGGCGGACGGCGCGCCGCGGTGCTGATGCAGACCTCGGGTTTTGCGACGCTCGCCAACGTGCTGGCGTCGCTGGTGGTGCCCTCCCAGATTCCGCTGATCATGTTCGTGTCGGAACGCGGCACGCTCGGCGAGTTCAATTACGGCCAGTCGCTGGTGTGCCGTACCATGCGCCCGGTGCTGGATTCGCTCGCGATGGAGCATCACACCTGCACCCGCCTCGACGAATTCGAATTCATCGTCGACCGCTCGATCAAGCAGGCGCTCACCACGCAGGCGCCGGTGGCGCTGATCCTCTCGCCGCTGCTGACCGGCGGCAAGACCTTCGACAAGTGAGCGACGTCATGAACAGCACCCCCGCCCGCAACACCAAGGTCATGAACCGGTTCGATCTCACCTCGCGGCTGATCGCGAAGCTGAAACACGAGGAAGCCGTGGTCGGCGGCATCGGCAACACCAATTTCGACCTGTGGGCCGCCGGCCACCGGCCGCAGAACTTCTACATGCTCGGCAGCATGGGCCTCGCCTTCCCGATCGCGCTCGGCGTCGCGCTGGCGCAACCCAATCGCCGTGTCTTCGCGCTCGAGGGCGACGGCTCGCTGCTCATGCAACTGGGCTCGCTGTCGACGATTGCAACGCTGGCGCCGAAGAATCTCACCATGATTGTCATGGACAATGGCGTCTACCAGATCACCGGCGCGCAGCCGACCCCGGCCTCGTCGGTTGCAGACCTCGTTGCCATTGCCATTGCCAGCGGCCTCGGCAACAGCACCTGGGCGGCGGATGAGGAGGATTTCGAGCGCCTGATCGATCAGTCCATGTCCACGGCCGGGCCGACGCTGATCGGCGTGCGGATCGACGACAAGCCGGGCGTCGGCACCACCCGGCGTGATCCCGTACAGATCAGGGAGCGCTTCATGCACGGGCTGGGGGTGCGGGAACCGCTGTAAGGCCGTTTCCGTTCCGATGAAATCGGAACCGGGGCTGTTTTGGGGCATTTTTGGGCATTAACCACTGGATGTGGCAAGTGTTCGCAGATGCAATATTTGTCGCCTGAGCGTGCTATGCCGGGGACATGTCGATCATCCTCAAACTCCTCGCCTGGGGCCTTGCGGCAGCCATTGCGTTCGCGACGCTGGGGCCGCCGGGAACACGGCCGCATGCCTCCACCCTCGGACAGGATGGCGAGCATGCGCTTGCCTTCGTGCTGCTCGGGCTCGCCTTCGGTCTGGCCTATCCGCGAAACCGGTGGTTCACGGCGGCCATGGTGGTCGGTCTGACCGGCCTGGTTGAAGTCCTGCAATTCGTGGCGCCGGGCCGGCACGCACGGCTGGAAGATTTTCTGGTCGGCGCGCTCGCCGCCTGCGTCGGCGTCGCCGCGACCGCGGCATGCGCATTGATCATCAATCGCACGCAACGGTCAGACGCCGGCGCATCCTGACATGGCAATCCCCGCGGGATGGCTCCCGCGAGGATTGATTTTGAGCTGCTCGCCTAGTCGATGATCTTGATGACCTTGCGCGTACGCGGCTCCACGATCACCCGGCGATCATTGACAACCGCATAGCGGTATTCGGTGTGGCTTGGCACCGTGCGCAACTCGACGCTCGGCGGCAGCGGCTCACCCACCACGACGCGCTCGTGCACCACGACCGACGGCGCGCGCTCGGCCTGGATCGACGTGATCACGGCGTTCGGGATTTCCAATCCAAGACCGACGGCCGCACCCACGGTGCCGCCCACGGCCTCGCCGATCGGACCTCCGACCTGACCACCCGCGCGGGCGCCCTCATGTGCGCCCTGAACGGTGGTCGATTGGGCGAAGGCCGCACCCGATGTCAGCAGCGACGCGGCAATCAGCGAAACGGCAAGACGTTTGTTCATCATGTCCTCCAATGAATTGATGGTGGGTTTCAACCATCGGAGGCATGAGATGTTCCGGTTCCCCGCGCACCAATATCGGGCGCGCGGAACACCGGGTTCCTTACGAGTTCCGCGTTCGATCGGGCCTTTGGACCTCATGATTGGCCATCATTTCCAGCGCGCGCACCATGCCGGAATGATCCCATGCGCTGCCGCCATGCGCCGCGCAGGAGGAGAACAATTGCTGGGCGATCGCCGTGTTCGGCAAGGAGATGCCGAGTGTCCGTGCGCCTTCGAGCGCGAGGTTGAGATCCTTCTGATGCAGTTCGATGCGAAAACCCGGATCGAAATTGCGTTTGATCATGCGCTCGCCATGCACCTCGAGGATCCGCGACGACGCAAAGCCGCCCATCAGCGCCTGCCGCACCAGCGCGGGATCGGCGCCGGCCTTCGATGCGAACAACAGCGCTTCGCCGACCGCCTCGATCGTCAGCGCCACGATGATCTGGTTGGCGACCTTGGTGGTCTGGCCGTCGCCGTTGCCGCCGACCAGGGTGACGTTCTTGCCCATCTTGTCGAACACCGGCTTCATGGTGTTGAACGCGCGCTCGGGTCCGCCGACCATGATGGTCAGACTCGCTGCCTTGGCGCCGACTTCGCCGCCGGACACCGGCGCATCGAGATAATCGGCGCCGAGCGCCTCGACCTTCTTGGCGAATTCCTTGGTCGCCAGCGGCGAGATCGAACTCATGTCGACCACGATCTGGCCTTTTGACAGTCCCTGCGCGACACCGCCCTCGCCAAACAGCACCGCTTCGACATGCGGCGTGTCCGGCACCATGATGATGATGACGTCGGATTTTTCCGCGACCTCCCTGCCCGATTTGCAGGCGACGCCGCCTTCCGCGACCAGTTCGGGCGGAATCGGCCCGACGTCATGCAGGAACAGGCGATGGCCTGCGGTCTGAAGATGCTTCGCCATCGGGCGACCCATGGTGCCGAGGCCGATAAAGCCGATATCGATCATTTTGATTTTTCCTTGTTTGTTTCCCCATCACGTATCGAGCGTCAGGGCCGCGTGCCATCCGAGGCCATCGACGGTCGTCGTCCTCGGTTTATACTCGCATCCGACCCAGCCGCGATAGCCGATCGCGTCGAGATGGCGGAACAGGAACGGGTAATTGATCTCGCCCGTCCCCGGCTCGTTGCGGCCGGGATTGTCGGCGAGCTGGACATGGGCAATGCGCGGCAGATGCTTCTGCAGGCTCCGCGCGATGTCGCCCTCCATGATCTGCATGTGATAGATATCGTATTGCACGAACAGATTGCTCGACCGCACGTCCGATATGAGCTGGATCGCCTGTTCGGTGCCATCAAGGAAAAAGCCGGGGATGTCCAACGTGTTGATCGGCTCGACCAGCAGCCTGATCCGCTCCTTGGCCAGCGCGTCCGCAGCAAAGCGTAGATTGCCGATCAGCACCTCGTTCAATTCGCGCCGATCTACGCCGTCAGGCGCGATGCCGACCAGGCAATTGAGCTGGCGGCAGTCCAACGCCCTCGCGTAGTCGATGGCGCGCGCGACGCCGTCGCGGAATTCCGCGACCCTGTCCGGGAAAATCGCGATGCCGCGCTCGCCTGCCGCCCAATTGCCGGCCGGCAGATTATGCAGCACCTGGGTCAAGCCGTGCTGCTGCAATTGCTCGCTGAGCTCGGCCTTGTCGAAATCATACGGGAACAAATATTCGACACCACTGAAGCCGGCGGCCTTGGCCGCGGCAAAGCGATCGGAGAATGGCAGCTCTGTGAACAGCATGGTGAGATTGGCGGCAAATCTGGGCATCGTCGATCTCCCCTTAGGCCGGCAACAATGTGCCCGATGTGTTCGACTTCAGCGGCGCATCATCCAGCGGCAGATCGAGCACTTCCTCGAATTCGACGACATTGTCGATCTCGGTGCCCATCGAGATGTTGGTGACGCGTTCGAGGATGAACTCGACCACCACAGGCACCCTGTGTTCCGCCATCCATTCGCGCGCCGTCGCGAACGCCGCTTGCGCATCATGCGGGTCGGTGACGCGGATCGCCTTGCAGCCAAGGCCCTGCGCAACAGCGACGTGGTCGACGCCGTAGACGCCGAGTTCGGGCGCGTTGATGTTCTCGAACGACAATTGAACCTGATAGTCCATCTCAAAACCGCGCTGCGCCTGGCGGATCAGGCCGAGATAGGAATTGTTCACGACGACGTGGATGTAGGGCAGCTTGAACTGCGCGCCGACGGCGAGCTCCTCGATCAGGAACTGGAAGTCATAGTCGCCCGAAAGGGCCACGATCTCTCGCGTGGGATCGGCGGCGCGCACGCCAAGCGCCGCCGGCAGCGTCCAGCCGAGCGGGCCGGCCTGCCCGGCATTGATCCAGTTGCGCGGACCGTAAACGCCGAGGAACTGCGCGCCGGCGATCTGCGACAGGCCGATCACGCTGACGTAGCAGGTGTCGCGGCCGAAGGCCCGGCTCATCTCCTCATAGACGCGCTGCGGCTTGATCGGGATATCGTCGAAGCGGCTTTTGCGCAGCATGGTGCGCTTGCGGTCCTGGCACGCGGCGGGCCATGCTTGGCGATCTCGCAGTTTGCCGGCCTTGCGCCATTCCTTTGCCACCGTGACGAACAATTCCAGCGCCGCCCTGGCGTCGGAGACGATGCCGAAATCGGGATTGAAGACGCGGCCGATCTGCGTCGGCTCGATATCGACATGCACGAAGGTGCGCCCCTTGGTGTAGGTCTCGATCGAGCCGGTGTGCCGGTTGGCCCAGCGGTTGCCGATCCCGAGCACGAAGTCGGATTGCAGCATGGTCGCATTGCCGTAGCGGTGGCTGGTCTGCAACCCGACCATGCCGGCCATCAGCACGTGATCGTCGGGGATCGCGCCCCACCCCATCAGCGTCGGCACCACAGGCACGTTGACGGCCTCCGCGAACGCCACCAGCAATTCCGACGCATCGGCATTGATGACGCCGCCGCCCGCCACGATCAGCGGCCGCTCCGCGGCGTTGAGCATGGTCAATGCCTTCTCGATCTGCCTGCGCGTGGCTGACGGCCTGTAGACCGGCAGCGGCTCATAGGTCTCGTCGTCGAACTCGATCTCGGCAAGTTGCACGTCGAGCGGCAGGTCGATCAGGACAGGCCCGGGACGGCCCGAGCGCATGACATGAAACGCCTGGCTGAACACCCGCGGCACCAGCGCCGGCTCGCGCACCGTGACCGCCCATTTCGTGACGGGCTTGGCGATCGCCTCGATGTCGACGGCCTGAAAGTCCTCCTTATAGAGCCGCGCGCGCGGCGCCTGGCCGGTGATGCAGAGGATCGGGATCGAATCCGCGATCGCCGAATAGAGCCCGGTGATCATGTCGGTGCCGGCCGGGCCTGACGTGCCGATGCAGACGCCGATATTGCCGGCTTTGGCACGCGTGTAGCCCTCGGCCATGTGGGAAGCGCCCTCGACATGGCGCGCCAGAATATGGCTGATCGAGCCTCTACGTTTCAGCGCGGAATAAAGCGGGTTGATCGCGGCTCCCGGAACCCCGAAGGCGGTGACGATGCCTTCCTTTTCGAGGATACGTACCGCGGCATCGATTGCGCGCATCTTCGCCATTTCGAACCTCGCTTGGCCGTGTTGCTGTGCTGCGATCATCACGGCTGCCAACGGTGATCTCAACGACGACGCATTTGTTTCCCGCGATGTGGGAGGGATGGGGAAAAGCACGATGGATCAGATGGTTGGATGGGATGTGCAGTGAAACGATCCGTCGTCCCGGCGAAGGTCGGGACCCACGCTGCGGCGCTTGTTTTGAGAGATGCTGTTCGTCGAGTTTCTTTCGGCCGCTAACTTCGGTGGCTATGGGTTCCGGCCTTCGCCGGGACGACGTGGAAATAGTTTCACGATCCCGCGGCGCGCTGCGCCCGAGCTTTGCTGTTATTTCCCGCCCTCTTCAAATGGAGGGCGCAGGGAATGCCGGATGCGCGCTGCACCCGCGGTCTCATGTGCAATGTGCACAAGGAAGTGCGCACATGAGCATACAGGGCAGCGGAGAACATCCGACATTCCCTGCGCGATGGCTTTACGGCTTATCACGTGCTCTCCCCGG
>JAFKKG010000042.1 GCA_017305715.1 Hyphomicrobiales bacterium
CCCATCCCGTCCTGGTCAGAAGGGCGTCGGCCGTCGTCACGGACGTTGGGCGGGGAGCGGTGGACGCAAGGGTTGTCGCCTGACGAGCGCGGCCGAAGCGTACGGCAAAGACGTGTGGTCCTGACGCCGCGTTGCTGGCGTCCATGCACTTGGGAGGCGTCTGACTTCCCAGGGCGCAACGGAGGCAAAAGAGCCGTTCTCCGGGGAGAGCACGTGATAAGCCGTAAAGCCATCGCGCAGGGAATGTCGGATGTTCTCCGCTGCCCTGTATGCTCATGTGCGCACTTTCTTGTGCACATTGCACATGAGACCGCGGGTGCAGCGCGCATCCGGCATTCCCTGCGCCCTCGGATTAGAGAGGGCGGGAAGTTTCGGGCAAAGCTCGGGCGCACAGCGCCGCGAGAAGGCGGAGCCATGTTTCCCCGTCATCCCCGCGTGAGCGCAAGCTCATCGCTGGGGCGAGCCTCGATGACGGTTTGAGATCAGCGTAGGGAACATCAATGATTGAACCGAGAAGCCGCGGCGTGCTGGCTCCCCCGCTTTCGCGGGGGATAACGACCAACTGTGGATTGGCTGCTTGCCGGTCCTTACCGCGGCGCGCGCTTGGCGAGAATGCGCTGCAGGGTGCGGCGGTGCATGTTGAGCCGACGTGCGGTTTCCGAGACGTTGCGGTTGCACATTTCATAGATGCGCTGGATGTGCTCCCACCGCACGCGATCCGCCGACATCGGGTTGGCCGGCAATTCGGATTTCTCGGTGCCGCTTGCGAGCAAGGCGGCGACCACGTCATCGGCATCGGCGGGCTTCGAAAGATAGTCGACCGCGCCCATCTTCACCGCGGTGACGGCCGTGGCGATATTGCCGTAGCCGGTCAGCACGATCGCGCGCGCTTCGGGGCGCTTGCGCTTCAAGGCCGACACCACGTCGAGGCCGTTGCCGTCGCCGAGCCGCAGATCCACCACGGCGAAAGCTGGCGCGGAACGGCCGATTTGGGCGAGACCATCGGACACCGTATCGCACGACGTCACGGCGAAGCCGCGGGTTTCCATCGCGCGCGACAGCCGCTCCAGGAACGGCTTGTCGTCCTCGACGATCAGGAGCGAGCGGTCGGTGTGATCGGTCAGTTCGGTGATGGCGTTCAAGGTGCGTATCCCGGTTATGGCCAGACTATAGCGTTTTCGAGCGGCGTCGCATGAACAAACATATGGCGTGGCAATGTGGCTCTGCCAAGACCTTCCAAAGTTCAGGCTTCGCTGGAACCATTCCAGGAATCGGATTCCTGGGTGGTTTCGTCCGCTTCGAAGCGATCACGCGGCCAGACGATTTGGACCACGGCGCCGTGATCGGGAAAGGTCCGGTTGGTAAACGAAACCTTGGCTCCCGTACGCTCCAGCAGGGTACGGGCGATGAAAATGCCAAGTCCGAGGCCGGTTCGCCCGCTTTGGTCCTCATCAGGGCTGCGCCGCCGCGACAAATAGGGCTCTCCGATGCGTTTCAGCATGTCGGGCGCAATGCCCGGGCCGTCGTCGGAAATGACGATCTCGATCGAATCCGCGTTCCACCACGCATTGACCTCGACCGTGGTCCGGGCGAAATCGACCGCGTTTTCCAGGATGTTGCCAACACCGTACAGAATCGCAGGGTTGCGGGCGCCGACCGGTTCCCGCGTTGCTGCGACCGCAAGTCGCACCTTGATGGCGACACCGAAGTCGCGGTGCGGTGCAACCGTTTCCTCGATCAGCGTCGACAATGGCATGCGATCGAACGGAGCGCCGGAGGAGGACAGCTGGGTGATCTTGGCCAGGATATCGCGGCAACGCTGCGCCTGCTCGCGCAGCGTCTTGAGATCGGCGGCCAGATGCTCGTTGCCGTCGGCCGTCTTTTCGAGTTCGCGCGCGATCAGGAAGATGGTCGCCAGCGGCGTGCCGAGTTCGTGGGCCGCAGCGGCGGCGAGGCCGTCGATCTGGGTGAGGTGCTGCTCGCGAGTCAGCACGAGTTCGGTCGCCGCCAGCGCGTCGGACAGTTTCCGGGCCTCCTCGGTGACCTGGAACGAGTAGAGCGACGTGACGCCGATCGCGACGACGATGGAGAGCCACACGCCGAGCAGATAGATCGGCGGCAGAACCACCGGATCGTCGCTGTCCCAGGGCAGCGGCAGATGGAAAAACACCAGCGCCGAGGCGCAGGCGACCGCGAGGACGCCGAGTGCGATCGTGAGCCGGACCGGGAGCGCCGTTGCCGAGATCAGGACCGGCGCGAGGAACAGGAACGAGAATGGATTTTGCAGGCCGCCGGTGAGAAACAGCAATGCGGCGAGCTCGACGATGTTGAGCGCGAGCAATGCCGCCGCATAGCGCGGCTCCAGCCGCTGCATCGGGTTGAACGCGATCTGCAGCACGAGATTGGCCAGCGCCGAGAGGCCGACGATGGCGACGCAGGGAATCACGGGAACATCGAATTCCAGTCCCTGCGCCACGATGAAGATCGCGGCGAGCTGGCCGAGCGCGGCCAGCCAGCGCAGCCGCAATATCGTATCGAGACGGACATGGCGGTGCGGGTGGCGAAAATCGGAGGTCGCAATTTCGGTCATTCCGCGACCTTAGCCGCGTGGCGCCGCGATCACAAATTCGCGCGGCCATTCCGTCAGGAGTGCGGCAGAGCCGCGCGTCTCGAACCATGCAGGCCCGCGTACCGCCCAACCGTCCGCCGCCCGGAACGCTTGCGCTATCAGCCCTGATGGCTCAATGAACGGATGAAAATGGTCAATCATGACGCCATGCCAATGCCATCTTCCGTCGCAGATCCGGCAGGATCGGCTGCGATCGACGTCGCGAACCTGACGAAGCTCTACAAGACCACCCGCGCCGTGGACGACGTGTCGTTTCGCATCGCGCGCGGCAGCATCACCGGCCTGCTCGGCGGCAACGGCGCCGGCAAGACCACCACGATTGCGATGATCATGGGGCTGGTGCTGCCGACGTCGGGCCGCATCCAGGTGCTGGGCCACCCCATGCCCGAGCAGAGCGCCGACGTGCTGGGCCGGATGAATTTTGAAAGCCCCTATGTCGACATGCCGATGCGGCTCACCGTGCGGCAGAACCTCACGATTTTCGGCCGGCTCTATGCCGTGCCGAATCTGGCCGCGCGGATCGAGCAGCTCGCCGCCGATCTCGATCTCAAGGAATTCCTCGACCGCGCCAACGGAAAGCTCTCCGCCGGCCAGAAGACCCGCGTCGCGCTGGCAAAGGCGCTGATCAACCAGCCTGAATTGCTGCTGCTGGACGAGCCGACGGCTTCGCTCGACCCGGACACGGCCGACTGGGTGCGGCAGCATCTGCAGGATTACCGCAAGAGCCATGACGCGACGATTCTGCTGGCCTCGCACAACATGCTGGAAGTGGAGCGATTATGCGACCGCGTCATCATCATGAAGCGCGGCCGGATCGAGGATGACGACAGTCCGGACCTGATCATGGCGCGCTACAACCGCGCCACGCTGGAAGAAGTGTTCCTGGACGTCGCGCGCGGCCGGGCGCGGGCAGGCTCGCCATGAGCGAAATGGCCGCCCATCACCGCATTTCGGCGCATCGCATCCATGCGATGGTGCTGCGCTACTGGTATTTGCTGATGTCGTCCTGGCCGCGCCTGCTGGAGCTGATCTACTGGCCGGCGCTGCAGATCATCACCTGGGGCTTCTTGCAGAACTACCTTTCGCAGACCTCGGGATTTTTCGCACAGGCCGGCGGCTCGCTGATCGGCGCCGTGATCCTGTGGGACATCCTGTTCCGCGGCCAGCTCGGCTTTTCGATCTCGTTTCTGGAAGAAATGTGGGCGCGCAACCTCGGCAATCTGATGATGAGCCCGCTGAAGCCGATCGAGTTTCTGATCTCGCTGATGCTGATGAGCCTGATCCGGCTGGCGATCGGCGTGATCCCGATGGCGCTGCTGGCGCTGTTCTTCTTCAACTTCAATTTCTTCGCGATCGGCCTGCCGCTGATCGCGTTCTTCTGCAATCTGATCTTCACCAGTTGGTCGATCGGGATTTTTGTGTCAGGCCTCGTGCTGCGTAACGGCCTCGGCGCCGAGAGCATCGTCTGGACGCTGATGTTCGGGCTGATGCCGCTGGCCTGCGTCTATTATCCGGTGTCGGTGTTGCCGCCCTGGCTGCAATATTTTGCCTGGCTGCTGCCGCCGACCTATGTGTTCGAGGGGATGCGTTCGCTGCTGATCGACCGGGTGTTCAGGGCCGACCTGATGGCGTGGTCGCTGGCCATGAACGCGGTGCTCTTTATCGCGTCATTTGCGGGCTTTCTTGCCCTTTTGCGCAGCGCCAAGCGCCACGGTTCTTTGCTCGGGGGTGGCGAATAAGTCACGGTTTCCCGTGTATTTCCGGGCTTTTGGGCAATTTGGCCACGTATATATACCGATCTGTGCATTGACGCATTATTTTGCATTCGGCACTATGCTGCGGCGCAAAAGAGGGATCTGAATCTATGCCGATTGGTGAGTTTGGCGGTGCACCGCCGCTGGTGGCCGAAGGCAGTCCGGCGTTTACGACGCCGATGTACTGGATGTACGAAATGGGCCAGGCTTCGCTCAATCCGGCACGCGCCGTGACCGACGCCACCAAGATCCTGTTTCAGAACCCGCTCAATCCGTGGTCGCACACCGAGTTCGGCAAATCGATCGCCGCGGCCTGCGAATTGTTCGAGCGCACCACGCGCCGTTACGGCAAGCCCGAATGGCGGCTCGACACCACCGAAGTCAACGGCGTGCGCACCCCGGTCGAGGTCCGCTCGATCTGGGAAAAGCCGTTCTGCCGCCTGCTTCACTTCGATCGCAAGCTGACGCGGCCGCTGCGCAGCCCGCAGCCGCGCGTGCTGATCGTGGCGCCGATGTCCGGCCATTACGCGACGCTGCTGCGCGGCACGGTCGAAGCCTTCCTGCCGACGCATGAGGTCTACATCACCGACTGGTCCGACGCGCGGATGGTGCCGCTGGCCGAAGGCCGCTTCGATCTCGAGGACTATGTCGACTACGTGATCGAGATGCTGCACGTGCTCGGCGGCAACATGCATGTCATTGCGGTGTGCCAGCCCTCGGTGCCGGTGGTGGCCGCGGTTTCCGTGATGGAAGCCGCCAACGACCCGTTCGTGCCGCTGTCGATGACGCTGATGGGCGGCCCGATCGACACCCGCCGCAATCCGACCGCGGTCAATGACCTGGCCGCGGAGCGCGGAATCGAATGGTTCCGCAACAACGTGATCACCAAGGTGCCGTTCCCGCATCCCGGCGTGATGCGCGACGTCTATCCGGGCTTCCTGCAATTGTCGGGCTTCATCACCATGAACCTCGACCGCCACACCGACGCCCACAAGGCGCTGTTCAGCAATCTGGTGAAGGGCGACGGCGACCTCGTCGACAAGCACCGCGAATTCTACGACGAGTATCTCGCGGTGATGGATTTGACGGCGGAGTATTATCTGCAGACCGTCGATCTCGTCTTCGTCAAGCACGCGCTCCCGAAGGGCGAGATGACCCATCGCGGCAAGCCGGTCGATCCGTCAAAGATCCGCCGCGTCGCGCTGATGACGGTGGAAGGCGAGAAGGACGACATCTCGGGTCTTGGGCAAACCGAAGCAACGCACGCGCTGTGCACGTCGATTCCTGATCACCGCCGTGTGCATTACGTGCAGAAGGGCGTCGGTCACTACGGTGTGTTCAACGGTTCGCGGTTCCGCTCCGAGATCGTGCCGCGCATTTCCGATTTCATGCTGTCGTCGACCAGCACCAAACCGAAATTGGTCGCGGCCTCCGACAAATTGGCCGGCGCTGCCGAATAGCAGCGATTCCGACGTCGATTCGGCAGCGCGTCTAAGTTGCTGAATTGATTAAAAGAACCCGGATTCGCGCATCCTTGAAGGGATGAGTTTAGACTCATCGCTTGGGGCTCCTTGTGAACGGCGATTCTACCTAAATTTTTTGGTTCCACCCCCTGCCGGTAGGGGCGGAATACAGTCCGGCCCCTGTATATTGGGCAAATGATTTGTTTTTGCGCCGAGCGATTTCAATGGCGACGTGAGTGGCAGCGGTTATGGCAGAATCCGGGTGAACTCCTGCCCCCCGGACTGTCAGACATGGCTACTCGCGCCCTCCTCTATCGGCGGCCCGCCGAACCTTCGACTCTCGTGGTCACCCACGGCTCGCAATTTTTCTCGATCAAGCTCCGGCGGCACCGCCGCGCGCGCCGCTACACCTTGCGCATCCATCCGACAGACCGTGCCGCGATCCTCACCATGCCGCCGCGCGGTACCATCGCCGAAGCGCGCGAATTCGCGAAGATGCATGGCGGCTGGATCGCTGCCCGTCTCGGCCGCCTGCCGAAGGCTGCCCCGTTTCAGGTTGGCACAGTGGTGCCGCTCCGCGGCGTGCCGCACCGCATCGTGCATCGCGCCGGCGAGCGCGGCACGGTGTGGGTGGAGACCCGCGACAGCGGCGAGAAGGTGCTGTGCGTGGCCGGCGGCGCCGAACACATGGACCGCCGTGTCCATGATTACCTCAAGCGCGAAGCCCGCAAGGATCTGCACAAGGCGTCATTGGCCTATGCCGAAGAACTCGGCGTCCGGGTCAAGCGGGTGTCGATCCGCGATCAGTCGAGCCGGTGGGGGTCGTGCACCTCGGCCGGATCGCTGTCGTTCTCCTGGCGGCTGATCCTCGCGCCGCCCTATGTGCTGGACTATCTCGCCGCCCATGAAGTCGCGCATCTCGTCGAGATGAACCACTCGGCGCGGTTCTGGCGCGTGGTCGCCAAAGTCTGCGGCCATGTCGAGCGCGCCAAGTCCTGGCTCGACACGCACGGCAACGATCTGCATCGCTATGGGGTCGAGGACTAGCGGTTTCCGCCGAACACCCGGTCCATCAGCCAGCCATCCAATCCGGCCGCGGGCTCCGGCCGCGCGTTCGGATTCGGTGGCGGTGCGGACGCGCGCGTCGGCGGCGGGCGATTGCCGCCGATCGGGATTGGTGCCAGCGGTATCGGCGCTTGCGCGGATGGCTGATATGACGGCTGCGGCGGCGCGCTGCCCTGCGAGGCCGGCGGGAACAGGTTCGAGAGCAGGCCGCCACCGCCGGCCTGGGATCTCGGCAGGCTCGCCACCGGCACGCCTTGATGGGCGGTGCGCATGAAGCGGGTCCAGACTTCCACCGGCAGGCCGCCGCCGGTGGCCTTCTTGGTCGGCGAGTTGTCGTCATTGCCGAGCCAGACGCCGGTGACGAGATTGGCGGTGTAGCCAATGAACCAGGCGTCGCGGAAATCCTGGCTGGTGCCGGTCTTGCCGGCGGCCATCCAGCCCGGGATTTCCGCCTTCCGCGCGGTGCCCGAGAGCAAGGTCTCCTGCATCATCGTGTTCATCATCGCAACATGGCGCGGTTCGATCACCTGGTTGGGCTCGTCGCGCTGCCGCGCATACAGCACCTTGCCTTCATTGGTGCGGATCTTGGTCACGACATGCGGGGAAACCCCGAGCCCGCCATTGGAAAACGGCACATAGGCGCCGACCAGTTCGATGACCGAGACCTCTGATGTGCCGAGTGCGATCGAGGCATTGGCGTCGAGTTTGGAGGAAATGCCGAGCCGATGCGCGGTCCGCACCACATTCTTGGCGCCGACCTCGAGACCCAGCCGCACCGCCACCGTGTTGAGCGACATCGCCAGTGCCTGGGTCAGCGTCACCGAGCCAAAATATTCGTGGGTGTAGTTCTCGGGCTTCCAGCCCTTGATATCGATCGGCGAATCCTGCCGGATCGTTTCAGGCGTCAGGCCCGCCTCGATCGCGGTGAGATAGACGAACGGCTTGAAGGCCGAACCGGGCTGGCGTTTGGCGGTCACCGCGCGGTTGAACTGGCTCTCGGCATAGTTCCGCCCGCCGACCATGGCGCGGACCGCGCCCTCGGGCGTCATCGCCACCAGCGCGCCCTGGGTGACATTGAACTTCACGCTCTTGGCCGCAAGTTCGTCGATGATCGAGGCTTCCGCGACGCTCTGCAGCTTGGGATCGATCGTGGTCTCGACCACGATGTTCTGGTCGATCTGGCCGACCAGATCGTCGAGCACTTCGCCGATCCAGTCGGCGACGTAATTGACCGTGCCGGCGCCGACCGGCTTCACATTGTAGGAGGGATGGCCGATCGAGGCCTGCGCCTGCGCATCGGTGATGAATTTGGCATCCGCCATCGCTGCTAGTACGATCTGGGCGCGCGCTTCGGCGCCTTCCGGATTGCGGTTCGGCGCGAGGCGCGACGGCGATTTGACGAGGCCCGCCAGCATCGCGGCTTCGGCGATCGTGACGCTCCTGGCCGGCTTGCCGAAATAGCGCTGCGCGGCGGCCTCGACGCCATAGGCGCCGGAACCGAAATAGACGCGGTTCAGATAGAGCTCGAGGATTTCCGACTTGGAATGCTTGCGCTCCAGCCACAGCGCGAGCTCCACCTCCTGCAGCTTGCGCGCCATGGTGCGTTCCTGGGTCAGGAACAGATTCTTCGCGAGCTGCTGCGTCAGCGTCGAGCCGCCCTGCGAGACGCCGCGATGCATCAGGTTGGCGATCGCGGCACGCGCGATGCCGATCGGGTCGACGCCGTAATGCGAATAGAAGCGGCGGTCCTCGATGGCGATGAAAGCTTTCGGCAGATAGGGCGGCAGATCCTTCAGCGACACATTGGCGCCGGCCATTTCGCCGCGCGAGGCCAGCACGCTGCCGTCGAGGCCGACGATCTGGATCGTCGGCGGGCGTTTTGGAATCGCCAGCGACTGGATCGCCGGCAGATGCGCACCGACCCAGATGATGACGCCGACGACGGCAATCGCAGCCCACAGGCCGAGCACCGCGCCCCAATAAAGCAGCCGCCCGATCCGGAACCGGCCGCGCGATTTCGAACGGCGCTTGGCGCCGCTGCGGGCCGCGCGCGGCTTGCGTTCGCGCGGTTCGTCGTCGCCGTCGCCGGATTTGCGCTTGGCCGCGGACTTTTTCGGCTTGTCATCACCGGAGGCGACGCGGTCCTGCGGCGACAGCCGCAATTCGCTCAGCGCGGCGGCGATTCCGAATTGCGGTTCCTTGCGGTCGCCGCTTTTTTTCCGTCCCCACGCCATCCGCAACGCTGCTCACACCCGCCCGCCGCACGCTAGCGGGCGCTGTTTAAGGGTCGGTTACCCAGAGGTTAACGGGGGATTAGGAGGTGCGACGCGACGTGGTAAGTAAGCGGCATATCAGCACAGGGAAACCACCATGGGCCATATCGATCCGACCAAGGAAGTGTTCGCGCAATTCAGGGCCAATGACCGGCCGGGCCCGATCCACATGCTCAATCTGGTCCGTTTGCGGGAACAGGCCGCCTATCCCGACGGCCGCAAGGCGTCCGGCGCCGAAGCCTATGCCGCGTACGGCCGGGAAAGCGGGCCGGTGTTCGAACGGCTGGGCGGCCGGATCGTCTGGCAGGGCCGGTTCGAATTGATGCTGATCGGCCCGGTGGAAGAGCGCTGGGATCATTGCTTCATCGCCGAATATCCCAGCGTCGCCGCCTTTGCCGAGATGATCCGCGATCCGGTCTATCGCGAGGCGGTCAAGCATCGCCAGGCGGCGGTCGAGGATTCGCGGCTGATCCGGCACGCGGTGCTGCCGGTCGGCAAGACGTTTGGCGAGATTCCGAAATAGGTCCCACACGTCGTCATGGCCGGGGCTTGTCCCGGCCATCCACGTCTTTCTTGTTTGTGAGGGGCCAAAAACGTGGATGCCCGGGTCAAGCCCGGGCATGACGATCTTTGCGGGGGTGCGACCTCTCGAGGTCACACCATTTGCAAGCAGCCAACTAGCCCGCGGGGCCGACGTCCTCGATGATCGGGCCGAACAGTTCCCAGCGCTCGCCATTGAACCTCTGCATCTGCAACTGCTTGTTGACGCGGTAATCGGTCGGCGAGGTGTTGCCGAGGATACCGGGCAAGGCGAGGTCGATCTGAACGTTCTTCAGGCTGGTGGCCTGCTTCATCACGTTCTCGCGGGTCAGGTCGTCGCCGCACTGCTTGAGCACCTGGATCAGCATCTGGCTGGTCGAATAGCCGTAGGTGTTGAAGAGCGAATCCTTGTCGCCGTCGGGATAGTACTTCGCCATGAATTCGAGATATTTCTTCATGCCGGCGTCGTCCTTCCAGGTCGGATCGAGCGGATCCTTGCCGTAGTTGACGCTGATGACGCCCTTGGACGCATCAAGCCCCGCCGGCTTCATGACCGCGCCGACCGACGTGGCGTTGATGTCGAGAATGTGCACCGGCTTCCAGCCGAGTTCGTGGATCTTCTTGATGGCCTGCGCCGCCTGCTTCGGGGTCGAGGCCGAGAAGAACAGATCCGCGCCGGCATCCTTGATCTTGAGGATCTGCGAGTCGATGGTCGGGTCGGAAACTTCGTAGGACGCTTCCGTCACGATCATCTTCGCGGCCTTGTCGCCGAGGCCGGCCTTGATGCCGTTCAAATAATCCTTCCCGAGATCATCGTTCTGATAGAGGATTCCGATCTTGGCGTTCGGATATTCCTTGATGATGTACTGGCCGTAGATGCGGCCCTCGACGAAGTAGTTCGGGTTGAAGCCCATCGTCCAGGGGAAGTTCTTCGGGTCGGTGAACTTCGATGCGCCGGTGGCGGCGAACAGCTGCGGCACTTTCTTGGAATTGAGATATTTCTGTACCGCCGCGTTCGACGGCGTGCCGATGATCTGGAACGTCAGCAGCACTTCATCGCTCTCGACCAGCTTGCGCACCTGCTCGACCGCTTTCGGCGGGCTATAGGCATCGTCATACTGGATCAGGTTGATCTTGCGGCCGTTCACGCCGCCCTGGTCGTTGATCATCTTCATATAGGCGGCTTGCGTCTTGCCGATCGAGGCGTAGGCGGATGCCGGTCCCGAGAACGGCACGGTCTGGCCGACCTTGATCTCGGTATCGGTCGCGCCGGTGTCGTATTTCTTCTGCGCGTAGGCGGACGAAGCCGACAATGCGATCGCGAGCGTTGTGCCGGTGACCAGATGGAAAAGGCCATTCCTCATTGTGCTGTGTTCCTCATATGTTGTGATTAAGCCGATGATCTTTCCCGGTCGGGACCGGGGCCATCGCTACTTGCAATAGTGGCGGAATGGATGCTGCATTGCAAGGCGACGGGACGAAAGAGCCCGCGATTTCAGGGCGAGGCTAATTCGAGGGCAGCAAATACAGCTGCCCAAAAAGAATCCATTAGACCTGCGTCTAACCTTGACGCGAAACTGGCGCGGGAGCCGCAATCGCAATGCGAAGAGCAGTTCGTCTCACGCCAACCAAAGCAGGACCAATGCGAGTGCCGCCGGCGCCGCCTGCACATAGAGGATCCGGCGGCTGACGGTCGCGGCGCCATAGACACCGGCCACGATCACGCAAAGCAGGAAGAATGCCTTGATCTGGAATGCAAAGCCCGGGTTGCTGTGAATCAGGCCCCAAACCAGGCCCGCGGCGAGGAAGCCGTTATAGAGGCCCTGGTTGGCGGCGAGCACCGCCGATTCCGTCGCCTTCTCGATCGTATTGCGGAAGGTCTTCAAGCCCAGCGGCTTGGTCCAGAGAAACATCTCCAGCACCAGAAAGTACACATGCAGTGCGGCGACCACCGCGACCAGGCAATTGGCGACAAGCATCATGGCGGTCCCCCAAAACCGACAGCGGAATTCGGGTGGACGCTAGCATGCTTGCCGTGAAAGGTGCGGCGGCATGCGGAGATTTTGAACAAAATGATGACGTCCGAAAACCGCGAGACAGCCCAGGCCCGATGTCCGATGCTTGATGAAACGACCATGCGAGGATTGGGATGAACACCAGCAGGACCTACGGCACCGTCAGTGCCGAGATGCGCAAGCAAATCAGCGGCCTGGAATTTGTCCGGGGGCTCGCCGATGGCACGCTGCCCCTCAATACGATTGCGCGGACCCTGGGTTATGATGTCGCCGAAGCGGGCAGCGGTCGCGTGGTGATTACCGCCGTGCCGGGCGACGACCTGCTCAATCCGGCCGGCACGGTGCATGGCGGCTTCTCGGCCACGCTGCTCGATAGCTGCATGGGGCTGGCCATTCAGTCGACCCTTGAGAAGGGCGTCGGCTCGACGACGCTGGAGTTCAAGATATCGCTGGTGCGGCCGATTACGCCCGAGACCGGCAAGATCACGGCCGAAGGTATCGTCTTGAGCAGCGGCCGGCGGGTCGGCACCGCCGAAGGACGGATCACGGACGGCAAGGGACGCTTGCTCGCCCATGGCACCACCACGTGCCTGATTTTCGAGAACTGAACCGCGAGACCCGCCGTTCGCGACGAGAGATGATCTCCCGATGGATATGGACCGTACCGCCTGCTACCGCGCGATCTCGACCCGGGACACCAGGTTCGACGGGCGGCTGTTCGTCGGCGTCAAAACCACCGGCGTCTACTGCCGGCCGATCTGTCCGGCCCGCACCCCGAAATTCCAGAACGTGTCGTTCTACGCGTCGGCGGCGGCGGCGCAGGAGGCCGGCTTCCGCCCCTGCCTGCGCTGCCGGCCGGAAGTCTCGCCCGAACTGGCGTTCTGGCGCGGCACTTCCAACACCGTCTCCCGCGCGCTGGCGCTGATCGAATCGGGCGCACTTGACGGCGATGATGTCGAAGGTCTCGCCAGCCGGCTCGGTGTCGGCGGGCGGCAATTGCGACGGCTGTTTCGTCAGCATGTCGGCGCCTCGCCGATCGCGGTTGCCCAGACGCGGCGCGTGCTGCTTGCCAAGCAACTGATCCACGAAACGTCGCTGCCGATGGCGGAGGTCGCCTTGGCCTCGGGCTTCAACAGCGTGCGACGCTTCAACGAAACTTTTCTGGCGTTGTTCGGACGCCCGCCGGCCGCGTTGCGGCGTTCGCACGACAAGACCCCGCGCGAAGCCGGCGCGCTGTCGGTTCGTCTTCCCTATCGGCCGCCCTATGATTGGGATGCGATGCTGTCATTCCTGAAGGCGCGCGCCATTCCCGGTGTCGAGATCGTGGCCGGTGACAGCTACCACCGCAGCATCGTGATCGGCGCCAACCGCGGCATGATCAGTGTCGCGCCCGCGGCGAAGCACCGGATCGATGTCCGGGTTCGCTTTCCCGATATGGCGGCCTTGCCGCAGATCATCGCGCGGGTGCGGCGGGTGTTCGATCTTGCCGCCGATCCCGATACGATCGGCGCGCATCTCGCGGCTGATTCCGTGCTGGCGCCGCTGGTCGCGGCCCGGCCGGGCCTGCGCGTTCCCGGGGCGTGGGATGGATTCGAACTCGCGGTGCGCGCCATCTTCGGCCAGCAGATCACGGTTCCGGCCGCGACCAGGCTGCTCGGCAAACTGGTGCAGGCCTACGGCGATCCGCTGCCGGCAACGATGAAAGATGGCGAGGGCCTTAGCCATTTGTTTCCGAGCGTGGCCCGGATTGCCACCGCCGACCTGACAGCGCTCGGCATGCCCGGTGCGCGGGCGACGGCCGTGACCTCGCTGGCGCGGGCCATCTCGGCCGATCCCGCGATCTTCAGCCGCGGCGCCAGCCTCGAGGATGCGATCGTAAAATTGCGCTCGCTGCCGGGTATAGGCGAATGGACCGCGCAATACATCGCGATGCGCGAACTGCGCGAACCTGATGCATTTCCCGCCGCCGACATCGGGCTGTTGCGCGCGCTGGCCGATGACGAAGGCCGTCGCCCGTCGCCGTCGGAATTGCTGGCGCGCAGCGAGCGATGGCGGCCATGGCGTGCCTATGCGGCGTTGCATCTGTGGGCCGCAGGCGTCCGTCCCCCAGTGCAATCGGGAAAGATCGATGAGCGTGAAGCCGCCTGAAACTTTCAACGTCGACCGGCTGCCAACACCGATCGGCACCGCCCTGCTGGTGACCGACGCCGGCGGTGTGCTGCGCGCGCTGGACTGGGAGGAGCATGAGCCGCGCATGAAGGAACTGCTGCGGCTGCAATATGGCGCGGTGATACTGCAAGACGCGCGGTCGCCTCCTGACCTGAGATCGGCCCTGACGGGCTACTTCAAAGGCGATCTCGATCGCTTGAAGACGATCAAATGGCGCGTGGCCGGCACGCCGTTTCAGCAGAAGGTCTGGAACGCGCTTCCGAAAATTCCGGCGGGTACGACGATGAGCTATGGCGCGCTCGCAGCCAGACTGAACGCGCCAAAAGCCATGCGCGCGGTCGGTCACGCCAATGGCTCCAATCCGATCAGCGTCGTCGTGCCCTGTCATCGCCTGATCGGCGCCAATGGCGCGCTGGTCAAATATGGCGGCGGGCTGGCGCGAAAGCGGTGGTTGCTGGAGCATGAGGGCGTGACGCTGAAGACAGCATCAACACGCGCTGTTTGACTCCGTCATTGCGAGGAGCGAAGCGACGAAGCCATCCAGTCTTCCTTCGTGGAGACATGGATTGCTTCGCTTCGCTCGCAATGACGATCATATGTCAGGTCCGTTAATCGCCAGACAGCCTGCCGCGCCGCCCCTAGCGTCTCCCCACATTCCAAAACACGGAGACGATCGATGACCGACGCAGAAGTTCAGGAATTCGTGACGCGGTTTGCCGCCGCCTGGGCGGCGAGGGACGGCAAAGCCTTTCTCGACCTCTGGCACCCCGACGGTTCGCTGCATACGCCGCTGGTGGGCCGGCGGGTGGCGGGAAACGAACTCGACCGGCTGATGGAAGTGCAAACGACCGCCGCGCCGGATTTCGTCTGGCAATTGCTGGACTGGACCTCGCGCGGCGATGTCGTGATCATCGAATGGCAGACCACGCGCAACGTCAACGGCGTGCGGTTCGACTGGCGCGGCGTCGACAAATTCCGGATTCTGAACGGCAAGATCATCGAGGAGCGGGTCTATACCGACACCGCGCCGCTGCGGGCCTTCCGCAACGGCGAGAAGCTGGAGCCGATGACGCAGTTCTAGGCGGGATCACCCCGCAGTGCCCGGCCCGGGCGGACCTGTTGGCAAACCGCCTGCGCTATGGATGGGTTTCGAGATTCAGATAGTGGCGCCATTCGCTGCCCATATTGTCGTCCGTGATGATCGCCCGATCCTGCGTCGCCGTCAGCAATTCCGGACATTCCTCAATCATGGAACTGCCGCGGCCATATTCAGTCATGATCGATTCGATCCGGGATCGGTCGGCGGCCTCCTTCAGGTCGAATTCGGGCTTGCCGTCGATCTTGTAGTTCTCCAGGACCGTCCGCCAGCGCGAGAAATCCCAGGCGATCGGCGTTTGCGACACCACCATGTGATTGCTGAAGCGCGATCCATAGGGAAACGCGGTACAAGCCGTTTTTTGCGCGCGCCGCGAATCCGTCGTGTTGTAGAAGAACACGCCGCCGGGATTGAGGTGCTGCTTGACCAGTTCGAGAAACTCCATCGAGAGCAGGTTGGTGATATTGGCGCGGAAATGCCAGGTCGTGTTGGAGACGATCGCATCGAAACGCATCTCGGGATGATGACCGAGCCATCGGCGGCCGTCATCCTCGATGATCCGGACTTTCGGATTGCTGAGGATCGATTGCACGTCGGACTGCGCCTTGATCAGTTCGAGATAACCGCGATTGATCTCGACGATGGTGAGCGAGGCCACCGCCGGGTTGCTGGCGATGACCTGGGCCCAGGAACCGGACGACAGGCCGATCATGAGGACGTCACGCGGGGCTGCGTGAAACAGGCTCAATGCATAGGGGCGAATGATTCCGTTCCGGTCGGTCTTCAGATCGGTATTAAAACGCCCGTCATACATGCCGTTGCCGAAGACGGTGCCGCTGGTATCGACGGTAATGATGCCGCTGCGGTTTTCGACGACATGCGCAAAGTCACGGTCCGGAGTGCCCTTGTGCAACTGAATGTTCTCCAGCACGCGAGCCGCGATCACGGGATTGGCGATGGCGCCGGCGATCAGGATGCCGGTGGCGATGGCGCCACGGCGCATGCGCTCCCGCATGGGCACGTTAAGGGCTGCGACCAGCATCAGGGCGCACAGGGTGCCGCCGGCCAGCAGGAATATCGCCATCGATTTCAGGCCAAGCAAATTGGCCAGCACAAAGCCGGTGAGTACGGCGCCGCTCGCGCAGCCGACGATGTTCGCGAAATACAGCAGGGCGGTCTGCATGCCGGCCCGGCTGTCGGTGGAAATGCCGAACTGCGAAAGATACGGCAGCAATGCGCCCCATTGCCGCGCAATCAGATAGATTACGCCGATGCCGACGCCGACCACGCCAGGGCCGATCCATGCCAATTGCGCCATCAGCGGCAGGAACGCCGCCCCGAAAACATTGGCCCACATCAATCCGGTCGTGGCTTTTCGCATTGCCTCGGCCGACGAAAATTCGTTGCAGACCTGTGCTGCATTTCGCGAGCCAAAGGCAATGCCGATGAGAAAGGCAGAGAGCGTCGAGGCAAAGGCGAGCGAACTCGACCCGGTCGCAAAGGAGATCGTCCGGAACAGGAATATTTCGTAGGACAGCGAGATGAAGCCGCCGAGCGTGGCCACAGCGGTCACAAAGAGCATCCCAAGCAGGGGACGCCTCGCCGCCTTGGCCGGGCCGGCCTGGGAAGTCTCCATCACGTCGGGATTCGCGCGATGGGCGACGATGGCGCCGATGCCGACAACGATATTGATGCCGGCGGCGATCCAGACGGCGGCGTGCATGCCGAAAAATGGAAAGATGATCGTCGCGCAGACGAGGCAGGCGGCGCCGGCGCCGAGCGTGTTGACGAAATACAGGGTGCCGACGGCATTGCCGATCTGGCCGGACGTTTTCGCGAGATATGAGACGAGGATCGGAAGGGTGGCGCCCATCAGGAGCGTGGGAACCAGTACCAGCAGAAGGTTGATCGCGGCCACGGCGGCCAACGGTAGATCGGCGACGAGGTGGCCGACCTGCTCGAACACCGCGAGCGAGACCAGCCCAAAGGCGGCGGTCAGCAACTCGATGATTCCGAGCAGCAGCAGGGCCTTGACGTTCTGCCGTTTCGAAATCCATCCGCCGGCGAGGCTGCCGAGGCCAAGGCCCAGCATGAAGGCCGTGACGACGATCGTCACGGATTCGGTGTTGACCCCGAAAATCCGGAACAGGCTGCGTTGCCAGGTCAGCTGATAGATCAGCGCGGGAAAGCCCGAGAAAAAGAACAGGATGCAGAGCAAGCGCACGCGGGAGGTAAGGGCCGCCGTCGTCGATGGCGCCGCAGTCGGCAGTTCCAGGGATGTCATGTGTTGGTTCCGGTTGTCAGCCGGAACATAGAGCCCAAAGGTCAATCAATGCTTGTCTCCTCCCGGATAGCCGGCCCGAGGCCTGGACTTGAATCCGCTATCGCAGAACTTGGGAGACCTCAAAACGCGGTCAATACATTCAATTGCCATACGGGCCGCAGCAATCTGTTCACCAAAACGAGCAGAGGTCTCGGAGACCACAAGGTTAACCAACGCTGACGTGGCGGCTACGCCGCCGGCTGCGCGGCGGTGTCCTCGCTGGCGAGCAGATGCAGCAGCGCGCTCTTGATCGCGGCCTGCCGCGTCGGCGCGGTGATCTGGGCGCCGAGCAGGTCGGTGACATAGAACACGTCGCGGGCGCGCTCGCCGAAGGTCGCGACATGGGCGGAGGCGATATTGAGGTTGAGCTTCGAGATCGCCGTCGTCAGTTGGTACAGCAGGCCCGGGCGATCGAGGCCGGAGACCTCGATCACGGTGTAGCGATCCGACCATTGGTTGTTGATGGTCACTTCGGGCTCGACCACGAAGGGCCGCACCTTGCCGCGGTTGGCGGCCTTGCGCGCCACCACTTCGGGCAGCCGCAATTTGCCCTCGAGCACCTGCTCGATCATTTCGCCGATTCGCGTCGCGCGGCGGCCTTCGTCCTCGTCGCGGTCGTATTCCCTTGAGATCGCGATGGTGTCGAGCGCGCGGCCGTCGGTGGTGGTGTAGATCTGCGCGTCGACGATATTGGCGCCGGCCGACGCACAGGCGCCGGCGATGATCGACAGCAGCCAGGGATGGTCGGTCGCCAGGATCGTCAGTTCGGTGACGGCGCGCGCCTCGTCGAAACCGACATTGATCGCGAGCTTGTGCCCGGCCTGTTCGCTGGCCCGCAGGAACCGCGCATGGCGGATTTTTCGCGGCAATTCGACCTTGAGCCAATAGGCCGGATAATGCCGCCCGATATAGGCGTTGAGTTCGGCTTCCGGCCATTCGGTGAAGGCGGCGCGGAATTCGGATTGCGCCACCGCGATGCGCTGGGCGCGGTTCACTTCCGAGAACCCGCCGGTCAGCACCGGCTCGGTTTCGTAATACAGCGTGCGCAGCAATTGCGCCTTCCAGCCGTTCCAGACGCCGGGGCCGACGCCGCGGATGTCGGCGGTGGTCAGGATCGTCAAGAGCTTCATCTGCTCGACCGATTGAACGACGGCGGCGAAATTCTCGATGGTCTTGCGGTCCGACAAATCGCGCGACTGCGCCACCGTGGACATGGTGAGATGCTCCTCGATCAGCCAGGCCACCGTCTCGGTGTCGGCGGCGGAAAAGCCGAGCCGCGGGCACAGCCGCCGCGCCACCTTGGCGCCGGCAATCGAATGATCCTCGGGCCGGCCCTTGGCGATGTCGTGCAGCAGCGTGGTGATGTAGATCACCGGCCGATGCTCGGGACGGATCTTGCGCATCAGGTCGCTGGCGACCGTGAACTCGTCGTTGCCGCCGCGCTCGATGTCCTGCAGATAGCCGACGCAGCGCAACAGATGCTCGTCCACCGTGTAATGGTGGTACATGTTGAACTGCATCATCGACACGATCTTGCCGAAGGCGCGGATGAAGTGACCGAGCACGCCGGTCTCGTTCATGCGCCGCAGCACGGTCTCGGCGTTGTCGGAGGTGAGGATCTCCATGAACAGCCGGTTGGCTTCCGGATTTTCCCGCAAGGGCGTGTTGATCAGCTTCAGCGAGCGCGTCACCGTGCGCATCGCGTCGGGATGGAAGGCGAGGTTGTTTTTCTGCGCCAGCCGGAAGATCCGGATCAGATTGACCGGGTCGTGCTTGAAGACATCGGGCGCGGCGAGATTGATGCGGTTGTTGTCGATGATGAAATCGTCGCTGTCGGGCACGCGCCGCCGTTTGGCGGCCGGCCGGAACCGCGCCACCACGCGGCTCAGGACCGGCGCGGGCTTGGCCTGCTCGTCTTCCAGCTTGGCGCACAGGATCGCGGTGAGATCGCCGACGTCCTTGGCGACCAGGAAGTAGTGCTTCATGAAGCGTTCGACATCCTGCATGCCGGGATGCGAGGTATAGCCGAGGCGGACCGCGATCTCGCGCTGCATGTCGAACGACAGCCGCTCTTCGGCGCGGCCGGAGACGAAATGCAAATTGCAGCGCACCGACCACAGGAAATCGGCGCAGCGGCGGAAGGTGCGGTATTCCTGCGCATCGAACACGCCGCGTTCGACCAGTTCGTCGGTCTCGCGCACGCGATAGACGTATTTGGCGATCCAGAAGAGCGTATGGAGATCGCGCAAGCCGCCCTTGCCGTCCTTGACGTTGGGCTCGACCAGATAGCGCGACTGCCCGCCGCGGCGATGGCGCTCCTCGCGCTCGGCGAGCTTGGCGGTGACGAACTCCGCCGCGGTGCCCTGCAAGACCTCCTTGTCGAAGCGCGCGACCAGTTCGTCATAGAGCGGCTGGTCGCCGGTCAGGAAGCGCGTCTCGAGGATCGCGGTGCGGATCGTCATGTCGCCGCGCGCCTGCCGGATCGATTCATCGACCGAGCGCGTGGCATGGCCGACCTTCAGCCCCATGTCCCACAGGCAATAGAGAATGGCTTCGGCGACCTGCTCGCCCCAGGCGGTCTGCTTGTAGGGCAGGATGAACAGCAGATCGATGTCGGATTCCGGCGCCATCAGGCCGCGGCCGTAACCGCCGGTGGCGACGACCGACATGCGCTCGGCGCCCGAGGGCACATGCGAGCGATAGAGATGCCGCGTGGCGGCGGAATAAAGGATGCGGATGATCTCGTCCTGCACGAAGCAGAGCCGCTCGGCGCAGCGGCGGCCGTGACGGTCCTTCAGCAGCACCGCCTGCGCGGTCGCCCGCGCCGCGATCATCTCGGCCTTCAGCAATTGCGCCATCGCCGAACGAAACACATCATCGCGGCCGGCATTTTTCTCGGCGAGCGCATCGATCGCGGCGGTGATCCGCGCGGTATCGAAACGGTCATCTGCCGGGGGGCGGGCTTCAGTCACAACGCTGTCCATGATCTACCCCGATATCGGACGGCGCAGACGCTGTCACGGATGATTGTGAGGCAACAGTGGTTCTATGCTGGATTAGGGGTCGTCCGGGCAAAATCGTTCTCAAGGCGCGGCTTTCACGGCAGCTATTTTCTCGTTGACCTTGTGTCTTAACTCATTGAAATAAAAGGTCGTTTTTCAAGGGCAGGGAGGAGACGACGGGATGTCCAGGATTTCACGGCGCACAGCTTTGGGGCGCGTTACGGCTGCGGTCATCGCGGTTTCGGCCTTGGCGTCCGGCACGGCGTTCGCCGCCGACCCGCTCAAGGAGATTCGCATCGACTGGGCGACCTACAACCCGGTCTCGATGATCCTCAAGCAGAAGGGTCTGCTGGAAAAGGAGTTCGCCAAGGACGGCATCAATGTCGTCTGGGTGCAGTCGGCCGGCTCCAACAAGGCGCTCGAATTCCTCAACGCCGGCTCGATCGATTTCGGCTCGACCGCGGGATCCGCGGCTCTGGTCGCCAAGATCAACGGCAACCCGATCAAGTCGGTCTATGTCTATTCGCGCCCCGAATGGACCGCGCTGGTGACCGGCAAGGACTCCAAGATCGCTGGCGTGGCTGATCTGAAAGGCAAGCGCGTCGCGGTGACGCGCGGCACCGATCCGCACATCTTCCTGGTCCGCGCGCTGCTCGGCGCCGGGCTTTCCGAAAAGGACATCACGCCGGTGCTGCTGCAGCACGCCGACGGCAAGACCGCGCTGATCCGCGGCGACGTCGATGCCTGGGCCGGCCTCGATCCGATGATGGCGCAGGCCGAAGTCGAGGACGGCGCCAGGCTGTTCTACCGCAAGGCGGACGCCAACACCTGGGGTATCCTCAATGTGCGCGAGCAGTTTTTGAAGGACCATCCGGACACGGTTCGCCGCGTGCTCGCCGTTTACGAAGAAGCCCGCAAATATTCGCTGGCCAATTACGACGACCTGAAGAAGACCTTCATCGCCGCCACCAAGCTGCCGGATGCGGTCGTGGACAAGCAGCTCAAGGAGCGCACCGAACTGACCCACAGCCGGATCGGCGCAGCCCAGCGCGAATCCATCCTCGCCGCCGGCCTCGCGCTGCAACAGGCCGGCGTCGTCGCCGCCACCGTCGACGTCAAGGCGACGCTGGATGCGTTGATCGACGATCAGGTCCCGCTTCCGACTAATTGAGGAAAGTTGCGAGGCGCTATTCTTCCCCTCTCCCCTTGTGGGAGAGGGTGGCTTCGCGAAGCGAAGGCGGGTGAGGGGTTCTCTCCTCGCTGTAGGCCTCGCGATGAGGATAGAGACCCCTCATCCGGCGCTGCGCGCCACCTTCTCCCACAAGGGGAGAAGGGAAGGGCCTCCCCCAACCCCCACCTTGCAATCCCCTGAAAGACGCGTTCTTGCTATGGCCATGAGTGTTGAACTGCCAGCGCTGGAACGGACCGATGCGCCCGAGGTGACGGCGAGAGCGTCGTCCGCGCGGCTGCGCCGCTATACCGGGCCGGCGCTGGGGCTGCTGCTCCCGGTCGGCCTGGCGCTCGCCTGGGAAATCGCGGTTTGGGCTGGCCTGTCGAACGGCCGGCTGGTGCCGCCACCGACCAAAATCTTCGCCACCATGGTGGAACTCGCCAAAAGCGGCGAGCTCTCGCGGCATATCATCGCAACGCTCAGCCGTGTCGCCTCGGGCTTCGTCATCGGGGTCGTCGCCGGCACCCTGTTCGGGGCCATCTCCGGTTATTGGGGCCTCGCGCGGCGGCTGCTCGATCCGACCGTGCAGGCGCTGCGTGCGATCCCGTCGATCGCCTGGGTGCCGCTGTTTATCCTGTGGCTCGGCATTTTCGAAACGTCAAAAGTCGCGCTGATCGCGGTCGGCGTGTTCTTCCCGGTCTATCTCGGCGTGATGGGCGCAATCCTGTCGGTCGATCGCAAGATCGTCGAGGTCGGCCGCACCTTCCGTCTCAGTGGTCCGGCGATGATCCGCCGCATCCTGTTGCCCGCGGTGCTGCCGGCCTATGTCGTGGCGCTGCGCGTCGGCCTCGGTCTTGGCTGGATGTTCGTCGTCGCCGCCGAATTCATGGGCGCTTCCGAAGGGCTCGGCTATCTGCTGATCGACGGCCAGCAACTCGGCAAGCCGGCGCAGATCGTCGCCGCGATCGTGATTTTTGCGATTCTCGGCAAGACCACCGACTGGCTGATCGAGATCGCGACCGCGCCGTTGCTGCGTTGGCAGGATGCGTTCGGCGGCAGAAGCGGAGCCGCCTGATGCTGACGCTGGAGCGCGTTGGAAAGACTTATCCGAACGGCGTGCATGCGCTGGAGCGGTTTTCCGCCGACATCCAGCGCGGCGAAATCGTCGCCATCATCGGCGGCTCCGGCTGCGGCAAGTCGACGCTTTTGCGCGCCATCGCCGGCCTCGACCGCGCCTCGACCGGCACGGTGACGCTGGATGCGACCGCGATCACGGCGCCGCACGCCAAGATCGGCATCATCTTCCAGGAGCCGAGATTGCTGCCATGGCTCAGCGTCGCCGACAATATCGGCTTTGGTCTTTCCGAACTCCCGGCCGCCGCGCGGCGCGAAAAGGTCGCACGCGCGCTGGACCGGGTTGGCCTCGCCGACAAGGCCAATGCCTGGCCGCGCGAATTGTCCGGCGGGCAGGCGCAGCGGGTGGCGATTGCGCGCGCGCTGGTGCCGCAGCCCGAAGTGCTGCTGCTGGACGAGCCGTTCTCGGCGCTCGACGCATTCACGCGGCGGGATCTGCAGGACCATCTGCTCGATCTGTGGAACGACACGCGGCCCACCCTCATCCTTGTGACGCATGACGTCGACGAGGCCGTGGTGCTGGCGGATCGCGTGCTTGTGATGCGGCCGCGGCCGGGGCGGCTGTTCGAGGAGATCAAGATCAATCTGGCGCGCCCGCGCGACCGCCATTCGCCGTTATTCGACAGTTTCAAGCGCCGCGTATTAACCGCGCTGGACCGCTCGCTCGACCGCAACGTGCCCGATGCCGATGCCAAATCGACCGCCGGCGAGGCGATGTGGTGGTGACTTTGGGTGGTGACTTGGGCCCGATAAGGCTCTAAATCCGGACCCACAAGAGCATCCGGGAGAGAAAAATGGACGCCGCCGAACTCCGAGCCATGCAGGCCCCGATCAAGGAGCGCTACAAGTCCGATCCTTCATCCGCCGTCATTACGCTGAAGGCCAAAGGCTCGATCGATAATGAAGGCATCGCCTGCAAGGTCGAGACCGGCCGGGCAATTGCGATGGCCGGCCTGCATCCCGCAACCGGCGGTTCCGGGCTGGAACTGTGCTCCGGTGACATGCTGCTCGAAGCGCTGGTCGCTTGCGCCGGTGTCACCCTGAAATCGGTCGCGACCGCGGTCGAAATCCCGCTGAAGTCGGGCCACGTCACGGCCGAGGGCGATCTGGATTTTCGCGGTACGCTCGGCGTCGACAAGGAAGCCCCGGTCGGTTTCGCCGAAATCCGCCTGCGCTTCGACGTCGAGACCGATGCGCCGCAGGACAAGCTCGATCTCCTGCTGAAGCTCACCGAACGCTATTGCGTGGTTTATCAGACCATCAAGAACGGCCCGAAAGTATCGGTGTCGATGCAGCGGGTGTGAGTCCACATGGTGTCGTCCCGGCCTCGAGCCGGGACCATACGCCGCGGCCTTCGGTCCAAAGCCGCTGTTCGATGCCTTTCGCGCCACACGAATAGTTGTGACGATGGATCCCGGCGTTCGCCGGGATGGCAGCTTAAAATGTCCCCCGAAACCGCCTTCCTCCTGACGCTCGGCCTGCGCATGGCGATCACCGCGGCGTTCGTGGTGACGGCGTCGGTGATTACCGAGAAGTCGGGGCCGGTGATCGGCGCGCTGATCGCGACATTGCCGATCTCGGCGGGGCCGTCTTATGTGTTCCTCGCGCTCGATCATGACGCGGCGTTCATCGCCGAAGGCGCGCTGGCGAGCCTGCCGATCAACGCCGCGACGATCTTTTTGGGGCTGACCTATGTCGTGCTGGCGCAGCGCCGAAGCGCGCTCGTCAGTTGCCTTTCGGCGGTCGCGGTGTGGATCGCGCTGGCGTCGATCATCCGCGCGGTGCAGTGGAATTTGGCCGGCGGCCTGATCGTCAACGCCATCGCCTATGCGATCTGCGTGCCGCTGCTGGCGGGCTACCGCCATGTCAAGATGCCGCCGGTCACGCGGCGCTGGTACGACATCCCGCTGCGCGCCTCGCTGGTCGCCACCCTGGTCGCGACCGTGGTCACGGTATCGAGCTGGGTCGGCCCGAAGATCAGCGGCATGATCGCGCTGTTCCCGATCGTGTTCACGTCGATGATGCTGATCCTGCATCCGCGCATCGGCGGCCCGCCGACCGCCGCCGTGCTCGCCAACAGCGCCTGGGGCCTGATAGGACTGGGCCTCGCGCTCGCCCTCCTGCATGTCGCGGCGCTGCGCTTCGGCTCGGCCATCGGCCTTAGCCTCGCGCTCGCGACCTGCATCTCGTGGAACCTGGCGCTGTGGTGGATCGGGCGGCGGAAGGCTGTGCGGTGACAATGCGCCATTCCGGGGTGATGCATGGCTTCGAACCCGAATGACGGCTTTGGTGATTTCGGCCGAAGATTGATGGTTACCGCCTGCCGGCAGACCCGTTAAGCTAGCGGTACAGTAGCATTGGGGCGCGCGCGGTGGAGGGTTTGTACAAGGTCGAGTACGACATCAATGACGGCTCCGGCCGCAGCGTGCTCTACGCCCAGGGTGGACGGATGCTCGGCGGCAATACGGCCTTCGCCCATTTCGGCAGCTACCGGATCGTGGACGGAGAAATCGTCGCGAGCCTCAGGACCCGGCGTCACAGCCCTTCGCCACAGCGCAGGTCGCTGGTCAGCGCCGACGCCGTCACCATCAATATCCGTGGCCGTGCAAAGGGCGAGGTCTATCGCTTTGCGGGTGAGGTGATGGAGGACGCCGGCTCGGTGTTTCGCGCGGTCATGACGCCGCTCGGCAACGAGGACGTTCCGCCGCCCGGCGCGGTCGGCGAGGGCGGAATTGTCAGCGGCCTCTATTCGATCGATATCAGGATGCTGGACGGCCTGGCCGGCGGGCATACCGGCGTGATGCTGCTGCGTCAGGGGCGGATTCTCGGCGGCGACGCGTTCTTCTATTATCTCGGCGCCTATTCCTCGGCGAACGGGCGCTGGAAGGGCGAGTTCGTCAATCAGGAACACACGCCGGCAAAAAGCGAGCATCCGCTGTTCGGCGGCTATGAAGTCGGCATTGGCTTCTCCGGCCGCTGCGATGCCGGGGGCGCCGAAATGGAGGCGATCGCGCTGGCCGGCAAGCGCAGCATCCGCCTCGCCGCCACGCTGAAATTGATCCAACCGTTCGCGGACGGCTGACGTCTATTACGTCTTCGGCAATTTCGCCTTCAGGGCATAGAGCGCATCGAGCGCCTCGCGCGGCGACATCTCGTCGGGATGCAGCGCTTTCACCGCTTCGAGCAATAGCTCGGCCTCGCTCGGCGGCGCCGGTTCCGCTGCGGCGCGTGACGGCACCGCGAATAGCGGCAGATCGTCGGCCAGCGCCCGCGCCGTTTGGCCGCGGTCCTGCGCCTCGAGTTTTGCCAGCACCGATTTGGCGCGCGCGATCACGGCGGGCGGCAGGCCGGCGAGTTTGGCGACCTGGATGCCGTAGGAGCGGTCGGCGGAGCCCGGCAGCACCTCGTGCAGGAACACGACGTCGCCCTGCCATTCCTTGACCCGCACGGTGGCGTTGAACATCCGCGGCAGTTTGGCGGAGAGCGCGGTCAATTCATGGTAATGCGTCGCGAACAGCGCCCGGCAGCGGTTGCTCTCATGCAGATGCTCGATCGCGGCCCAGGCGATCGACAGGCCGTCGAACGTTGCCGTGCCGCGGCCGATCTCGTCGAGGATCACCAGAGAGCGCTCGCTGGCCTGATTGAGGATGACAGCGGTCTCGACCATTTCCACCATGAAGGTCGAGCGCCCGCGCGCCAGATCGTCGGCAGCGCCCACGCGCGAGAACAGCCGGTCGACCACACCGATCCGCGCGCGCGAGGCCGGCACGTAAGAGCCGATCTGCGCCAGCAGCGCGATCAGCGCGTTCTGGCGCAGGAAGGTGGATTTACCGGCCATGTTCGGGCCGGTGATCAGCCAGATTTGCCCGGATTTTTGGCCAGGCCCCGGCGAAAGGTCACAGGCGTTGGCAATGAACGGCTGGCCGTCGCGCTTCAGCGCGGCCTCGACCACGGGATGGCGGCCGCCTTCGACCGCAAAGCCGAGCGAGCCGTCGACCTCGGGCCGCACATAATTGTCATCGACCGCGAGTTTCGCCAGCGCGGTCGCGACATCGAGCAGCGCAAAGGCGTGCGCCGCGGCGCGCAGATCGTCGCTGGCGGCGAGCGCCATTGCCGACAGCCGCTCGAAGATTTCCAGTTCCAGGTTGAGCGCGCGGTCGCCGGCATTGGCGATCTTGGCCTCGATCTCGCCGAGTTCGGACGTGGTGAAGCGGACCTGTCCGGCCAGCGTCTGGCGATGGATGAAGGTCGCGTTCAGCGGCGGCGCCATCAGTTTGTCGCCATGCTGCGCCGTCACCTCGACGAAATAGCCCAGCACATTGTTGTGGCGAATCTTGAGGCCTTTGATGCCGGTGTCGTCGGCATAGCGCGCCTGCATCGCGGCGACCACGAGCCGCGAGGCGTCGCGCAGGCTGCGGGTCTCGTCGAGCGCAGGCTCATAGCCTTCACGGACAAAACCGCCGTCGCGCTTGATCAGCGGCAATTGTTCGGCGAGCGCCCGTTCGAACTCGCGCGCGAGATCGCGCGCCGGGTGGCGCAGCGCCTCCATCACGGCGGATATCTCGGCGGGCGGTGCATCCAGCTGCGCCAGCCGCGCCAGTGCGGAATCGGCGGCGAGAATGCCGTCGCGCAGCCCGGCCAGATCGCGCGGGCCGCCACGGCCGACCGACAAGCGCGCCAGCGCGCGCGACATGTCGGGCGCGGCTTTCAAGGTCGTGCGGATGTCCTCGCGCGCAAAGCTGTCGGCGACGAAGGTCGCGATGGCATCGAGCCGCCGCGCAATCGCCGCGCCGTCGGTGAGGGGGGCTGCAAGACGTTGCGCCAGGAGCCGCGATCCGGCAGCGGTGACGGTGCAGTCGATGGCATCGAGCAGCGAGCCGCGCCGTTCGCCCGCCAGTGTGCGCGTCAGTTCGAGGTTGGCGCGCGTCGCGGGATCGATCGCCATGGTGGTGCCCGCGGCCTCGCGTGACGGCGGCGACAATGGCGGCCGCTTTCCGACCTGGGTGCGATCGATATAGGTGACGGCGGCGGCTGCGGCGGTTGCCTCCAGCCGCGACATGGCGGACAGGCCGTCCATGGTGGCGACCGCGAAATAGTCGCACAGCCGCCGCTCGGCGGTGGCGCCGTCGAACACGTCACGCGTCAGCGGCGTGACCGCCGGCAGTTCGCGCAGCAGCGCACCCAGGTCAGGATCGCCATAGAGCGCATCGGTGACGATCACTTCATTGGGATTGATCCGCGCCAAAGTCGCCGCGAGTTCCGCGGTCGAACATTCCGTGACCATGAATTCGGAAGTCGAGATATCGATCCAGGCCAGGCCGATGCGGTCGCCGCCGCTGGAGCCACGGGCACGCGCAATCGCCAGCAGGTAATTATTGGTGCGGGCGTCGAGCAGCGTGTCTTCGGTCAGCGTGCCCGGCGTCACCAGCCGCACCACGCCGCGGGCGACCACGCTCTTGTTGCCGCGGGCGCGGGCGGCGGCGGGATTTTCGGTCTGCTCGCAGACCGCGACTCGGTGGCCGGCACTGATCAGGCGATGCAGATAATCCTCGGAGCGCTCCACCGGCACGCCGCACATCGGGATATCCATGCCCTGGTGCTTGCCGCGCTTGGTCAGGACGATGCCGAGCGTTTTGGAGGCGATCTCGGCGTCCTCGAAGAACAGCTCGTAGAAATCGCCCATACGGTAGAACAGCAACAGCCCCGGATGGCCGGCTTTGATCTCAAGATATTGTTCCATCATCGGCGTGACGCGCGCAGGCGCGTCGACCGACGTGGGCTCCGGGGGCGGGGGTGCAGGGATATTTTGCTGGAGGGTCATCGCGGGGCGCAAACTACAAAATTTTGTCGGGCGGTCCTATTGGTTTGCCCGGTCCGTTCGGGTTTTCCACGCTCTGAAATTACGGCCACACGGCCCGCCCTATCAGCTCCGTTCCCCCTTGCGGGGGTCCGAGGCGAGCAGAGCTCGCTCTCGAGGTCAGGAAGAGGGGTGGCGGCGAATTCGGTGGTTGTGGCCACCCGTCTCCCTGGCCCTCCCCCGCAAGGGGGAGGGAACAGACTGTCTGTGTTGCGACAGCCGTCAATTGACCTCTTGCAGCGCCGCTCCTAAAACTCGCCATCAATTCAACGGGGTCAACAGCCCAAACGCGGCGTTCAGGGAGAGATTCAATGCGTGATGTGTTCATTTGCGATGCCGTGCGGACCCCGATCGGCCGTTTTGGCGGCTCGCTCGCCAAGGTGCGCGCCGACGATCTGGCCGCCGCCCCCATCAAGGCGCTGATGGCAAAACATCCCGGCCTCGACTGGAGCCAGGTCGACGAGGTGTTTTTCGGCTGCGCCAACCAGGCCGGCGAGGACAACCGCAACGTCGCGCGTATGGCGCTGCTGCTGGCGGGCATGCCCGATTCGGTTCCCGGCCAGACCCTCAATCGCCTGTGCGCATCGGGCCTCGATGCCGTCGGTGCCGGCGGCCGCGCGATCCGGGCAGGCGAGATCGATTTTGCGATTGCCGGCGGCGTCGAATCGATGACGCGGGCGCCGTTCGTGATGGGCAAGGCGCCGGAAGCGTTTTCTCGCTCGGCCGATATTTTCGACACCACGATCGGCTGGCGCTTCATCAATCCCCTGATGAAGGCACAGTACGGCGTCGATGCGATGCCGGAGACCGGCGAGAACGTCGCCGAGGAATTCCAGGTGTCGCGCGCCGACCAGGACGCGATGGCGATCCGCTCGCAGCAGCGCGCGGGCGCGGCGATCGCCGCCGGCTATTTTGCCGAGGAAATCACCCCGGTCTCGGTGCCCGGCGGCAAGGCCGGTCCGATCATCGTCGACAAGGACGAGCATCCGCGCCCCGAGACCACGCTGGAAGGCCTTACAAAGCTGAAGCCGATCGTGCGCAATCCCGGCACGGTGACGGCGGGCAACGCGTCCGGCGTCAATGACGGCGCGGCCGCGATGATCCTCGCCTCCGAAGCCGCCGTGAAGAAGCACGGGCTGACGCCGCGGGCGCGCATTCTTGGCCTTGCATCGGCCGCGGTGCCGCCGCGCATCATGGGCATCGGCCCGGTGCCGGCGACGAGGAAGCTGATGGAGCGGCTCGGCCTGAAGATCAGCGATTTCGATTTGATCGAGCTCAATGAAGCCTTTGCCTCGCAGGGTATCGCTGTTCTCCGGCAATTGGGCGTCAAGGACGACGCTGATTTCGTCAATCCGCATGGCGGCGCGATCGCGCTCGGTCATCCGCTCGGGATGAGCGGCGCGCGGCTGGCGCTGACGGCGGTGCACGGCATGGAGAAGCGGGGCGGGAAGCTTGCCTTGGCAACCATGTGCGTCGGCGTCGGTCAGGGCGTTGCCATGGCGATCGAAAAGCTGAACTAGGACAATGGTTTGGGAGGATCAAAAACGACCCTTCCCCAAATTAGTTATGTCCTATAATGATCCGGCGGCGTGCCTTGCGATCGCGATGCCAGGGAGGAATTCGTCATGACATTGTCCTATCCGCTGCAAAGCCTCGCGGCCCATCCGGCGCGGTTGTCACCGGCCTACAAGAGCACGGTGAAGCGTTCGCCGACCAAGCCGCTGATCCCGATGCGGCATACGCTGTCGGAATTGACCGGGCCGGTCTACGGCCACGAGGCGGTGCGCGAGAACGACAACGACCTCACGCTCCAGGGCAAGGGCGAGCCGCTCGGCGAACGCATCATCGTGCACGGCCATGTGCTCGATGAAGACGGCCGTGGCGTGCCGAACACGCTGGTCGAGTTGTGGCAGGCCAATGCCTGCGGCCGCTATATTCACGTCGTCGACCAGCACCCGGCGCCGCTCGATCCGAATTTCACCGGCGCCGGCCGCACCCAGTCGGACAGCGAGGGCTATTACCGCTTTGTCACCGTCAAGCCCGGCGCCTATCCCTGGGGCAATCACCACAACGCCTGGCGTCCGGCCCATATCCACTTCTCGGTGTTCGGGCATTCCTTCATCTCGCGGCTGGTGACGCAGATGTATTTCCCCGGCGATCCCTTGTTCCCGTTCGATCCGATCTTCAATTCGGTGACGGACGAGAAGGCGCGTAACCGCATGGTGTCCGATTTCGACCTGGAGAATACCAAGCCGAATTGGGCGCTGTGCTACCGCTTCAACATTGTGCTGCGCGGGCGCAACGCCACGCCGATGGAGACCAAGTAAGTGTCGAAGGCCCACAGCAAGCCGGAAGGCGTCACGCCCTCGCAAACCGTCGGTCCGTTTTTCGCCTACGGCCTGACCTCCAACGGCCAATATGACTGGAACGACGCTTTTTCGAACAACCTGGTGACGGCGGATACGTCAGGTGAGCGCATCCGCGTCGAGGGCCGGGTGTTCGACGGTGACGGCCAGCCGATACCGGATTGCATGCTGGAAATCTGGCAGGCCGACGCGCAGGGCCGCTTCTCCGATCCGCAGGACAAGCGCGCGCTGCCCAATTCGTCGTTCAAGGGGTTCGGCCGCTGCGCCACCGACGCCAATGGCGGCTACGCTTTCGATACCATCAAGCCGGGCATCGTGCCGGATCCCGACGGCAAGCCGCAGGCGCCGCACATCCTGCTCGCGATATTCGCGCGCGGCATGCTGCTGCACAGCTATACGCGGATTTATTTCAGCGGCGAGGCCGGCAATGCCGCCGACCCCGTGCTGGCGCTGGTGCCGGCCGACCGCCGCGCCACGCTGATCGCCCAGCCGGCGCATTGCAATGGCAACGCGGTCTACCGGCTCGACATCCACATGCAGGGCGACAACGAGACCGTGTTCTTCGACGTATAGGAACGCAGGAAGCGCGCGGAATGATCATCGGACGCGAGCAGGATGTCACGGTCGCGGCGTCCGCCGTGATGGAGCGGACGTCCGATCCGCGGATGCGCGAGATCATGCTGTCGCTGGTGAAACACCTGCATGGCTTCGTTCGTGACGTGAAGCTGACCGAGGCGGAATTCCGCGAGGCTGCCGCAATTCTTGTGGAGCTTGGCAAGCAAACCACCGACACCCACAACGAAGTCATCCTGATGGCCGGTTCGCTCGGCGTCTCCTCGCTGGTCTGCCTGCTGAACAATGGCGATCAGGGCAACACCGAGACGTCGCAGTCCCTGCTCGGGCCGTTCTGGCGGCTGAACTCGCCGCGCGTCGAGAATGGCGGCTCGATCGTCCGCTCCGACACGCCGGGGGCTGCGCTGTTCGTCACCGCGCGCGTCGTCGATGGTGCTGGCCGCCCGATCGCCGGCGCCGAGGTGGATATCTGGCACGCCTCGCCGGTCGGGCTGTACGAGAATCAGGATCCTGATCAGGCCGACATGAACCTGCGCGGGAAATTTATCACCGATGCCGACGGACGCTTTGCGTTCCGTTCGGTGATGATGATCGGCTATCCGATTCCGACCAACGGCGTGGTCGGGCGGTTGTTGAAGGCGCAGGACCGGCATCCCTATCGGCCGGCGCATCTGCATGCGCTGATCTTCAAGCCCGGCTTCAAGGTTCTGATTTCGCAGGTCTACGATCCCGCCGATCCGCATATCGACAGCGACGTGCAGTTCGGCGTCACCAGCGCGCTGATCGGCGAGTTCGTGCGCCACGACGAGCCGCATCCGACCGGGGCCGATGCCGGTTCGCCCTGGTATTCGCTCGATTACGTCTACCGGATGGAGCCCGGCGAGGCCGTGCTGCCACGCCCGCCGATCAAGTAAGCCCGCGTTCGTTCGACTTGCCTGCGACATCCATCGCCGCGCGCCAGGCAAACACCATCGCCGGGCCGATCATGGTGCCCGGTCCGGGATAGGTGCCGCGGAAGATCGAGGCGGCGTCGGCGCCGGCGGCATAAAGGCCCGGGATCGGCTGCCCTGCGGAGGTCAGCACGCGGCCGTTGGCGTCGGTGCGCAAGCCCGCGCTGCTGGCGAGGTCGGCAGGCCAGACTGCGACGGCGAAATAGGGGCCCGGTCCGATCCGGCGCATACATGGGTTCGGCTTGTTGGTGGGATCGCCATTGAAGCGGTTGAGTTCGCTGCTGCCGCGGCCGAAATCCTCGTCGACGCCGGTTTCGGCAAACCGGTTGTGCCGTTCGATGGTGCCGGTCAGCGCCTCGCCATTCACATCGATGTGTTGCGCCAGTTCGGCAATGCTGTCGCCCCGGAACAGATAGCCCGACTCGATGAAGCGCGTGAGGTCGCGCGTGCCGGGGTGGATCAGACCGAGGCCGTAATCCCTGACAAAACTGCGGTCGCAGATCAGGTGGGATGGAATGCTGGGCACCGTTCGATGCGATCGCAGCATGCCCTCGACAAAGTCATGATACGAGTTGGCCTCGTTGACGAAACGGACGCCCGATCTGTTGACCGCGATCAGCCCGGGCTTGGCGCGATCCAGCATGATGTGGGGGAATACGGACAAGTGGCCGTCCTGCTGCGACATCACCGAACTCGGCATCCACAGTGCGGGACTTGCCATGTCCCGCGCGATTTCGCCATGCGCGCGTTCGCCGGCCAAAATGCCGTCGCCGGTGTTGCTGTCGGGCGAAAGCGAATAGGTGTGTGTGCCGTCCGGAAACAGCCGGCGGCGCAACTCGCCGCTCCAGCCGATCCCGCCGGTTGCCAGCACCACGCCGCGTCGCGCGCCAACGCGGATATCGCCGTCGTTGGTGATGAAGACCGCGCCGGTGATGCGTCCGTCGTCCTCGATCAGATCGCTGAGTTGCGTCTGGTACCTAATCTCCACGGCGTGCTGTTTCAGACTGTCGAGCAGCCGCGCGACCAGCGCGTTGCCCATGATCAGCCGCGTGCCGCGCGGGTGTTTGATGCGGTCCAGCGCCTGCCGCGCCAGCAGGCGCGTCGCGGTCGAGAAATTCGTCCATGAATGAAGCGGATGCAGCAACGACGGAATATCCGTCTTGCCGACCATCATGCCGCCGAGCACCATGAATTCCCGGCGCGGCGGCCGCACCCGCGCAAAATCCTCACCGAGTTTTCGTCCGTCGAAGGGCAGGGCACCCAGTGCCCTGCCGCCCAGCGCAGCGCCGGGTTGGGCGTGGTAATCGGGATGAACCGGCGGCGGTGCAAAAGCCACGCTGTTTTTCTGCTGGAGATAATCGAGCACGGCAGGACCGCTGGCGAGAAAAGCGGCGAGCCGGGCATCGCCGGCATTCTCGCCCAATATCGCCGCAAGATAGGTCTTTGCGGCCTCGATGCTGTCGGGCACTCCGGCGGCCTCGCTCTGCCGGCTGCCGGGAATCCACACCGTTCCGGCCGAGGTCGCGGTGGTGCCGCCGACCATGTCGGACTTTTCGCAAAGCATGACCTTGAGGCCTTCGAGCGCGCCGGTCAGCGCCGCCGTCATTCCCGCAGCGCCCGCGCCGACCACCAGCAGATCGGTCTCGGCATCCCACCGAATTGTCGGCCGGCCGGTCACGTCCATCCGGCGGAACGGGTCATTTCAGCGTTCCGATCGCCAGCGCGTGGGCGACGCAGCTGTTGATGTGCTCGGTCAGGATGGCCTTTGCGCCTTCGGCATCGCGCTTCAGCGCGCAATCCAGCAGCGCCTGATGCTGCGCCACCGTCGCGCTGCCGCGGTATTGCAAGGCGTAGCGGAAATATTTGTCGAACACGATCGCGTGGGTCTGCATCAGTTCGCGCGAGCCGCAGCTCGAAATCAGCGCCTGATGGAATTCGCCGTCGTAGCGCTTGCGCAGTTCGGGGTCGTCGCCAGCGGTCAGGATCGCGCGTTCGGTCGCCGCCAGCTTGTGATGCGCGGACACCACGCGTCCCTCCCATTCCATGTCGCCGGCGCGGAAGGATTCCGTCATCGCGTGATGCTCGAGCAGGATTCTGAGCTGCGCGAGTTCGCGCAAATTCTGGATCGAGACGGGCGCGACCTCGAAGCCGCGCTGGCCTTCGGCGACCACAAAGCCTTCCGATGCCAGCCGGTTGAGGATTTCGCGCAGCGTCGAGACGCTGAGGCCGTAGTCCTCCTTCATCGAGTCGAGTTTCAGCCGTCCCGACGGGTTGAGCACGCCGAAGATGATGTCGGAGCGAATGCGGCGATAGCCGCTGTCGCCGGCCGACATGGGGGACTGCTGCTCGGGGATCAACAAGGTTCGATTCCGCTTTTGAGCTCGCGACCGCGTGGCCGACTCGACGGCAAACATAACCGCGAATGACGGCTTTGCTGCAGATGTCGTTCATACGGTAAAATCATAATCATCATATATTTCTATAATTATCATTTGACAATGATTTCGCTATATGGTTTCCACGGAAAAAGACCCGGGCAGACACAAAAATCGCAGCAATCAGCGGCGGCTGGGCACCGGATCGCTAGGGGAGGATGAGATGAGGCTGTTCGCAGTTCTGTCCGCGGCCGTGTTCGGCGGCGCGCTGTTGGTCGGGCCTTCGTCCGCGCAGGAGGTCCAGGAGCGGACCATCCGCTGGGGGCACCTGAACAACACCGATCATCCCGTCAGCTTCGGCGTGCAGAAATTCGCGGAAATCCTCGCGGCCAAGAGCGGCGGCAAGCTGAAGGTTCGCGAGTTCGCGTCATCGCAGCTCGGCAACGAACTGCAACAGCAATCCGCGCTGCGTGGCGGCACCCAGGAAATGCTGTCGGCCTCCACCACCTCGCTCGCGACCGTGATTCCCGAATTCGGCCTGCTCGATTTCCCCTTCATCGTCGGCACGACTGATCAGGCCGAAGCGCTGGCGCGCGGCGCGTTCGGCAAGGCGATGATCGATGCGCTGCCGCCGCGCGGATTGATCGGCCTCGGCTATTGGGGGCTCGGCTTCCGCAACGTCACCAACAGCAAGCATCCGATTGCCAGGCTGGAGGATTTCGCCGGCCTCAAGCTGCGCGTGATCCCGAACCCGGTCTATCTGGAATCCTTTGGCGCGTTCAAGGCCAACCCGATCCCGATGGCGTTCGGCGAACTCTATTCGGCGCTGGAGACGCGCACCGTCGACGGCCAGGAAAATCCCTACACGGTGATCCTGTCCAACAAATTCTTCGAAGTTCAGAAATACGTCTCGGCGACCAACCACACCTACACGCAGAACATCATCCTCGTCAGCAAGATGTTCTGGGACAGGCTGTCGCCGGCCGAGCAGAAAATGATGCAGGAAGCCTACAACGAGAGCCGCGACTACCAGAAGGAGCAGACGCGGCTGCAGACCGAGAAGGCGCTCGCCGAGCTGCAAGCCAAGGGAATGGCCTACAACGCGGTCGCGCCGGAAGAGCTGGAACGCATGCGTAAAGCGGCCCAGCCCGTGGTCGACAAGATCTCCGCGGCGCTCAAGCCGGAAACGGTAAAGCTGTTCAACGAAGAACTCGATCGTATCCGCAAATCGAGCAAGTAACGCGCCGCTGATACAAGCAGGGCCGATTTCCATCGGCCCTGCGCCAACTCCAGCCACAGACGGCGCCAATGGATCGCATCCTTGACCTCTATTGCACGGCGCTCAAGGGCGTCATTGCGCTGTGCCTTGCGGTCATGGTGGTGCTGGTGTTCGGCAATGTCGTGCTGCGCTACGGCTTCAATTCCGGCATTACGGTTTCTGAAGAGCTGTCGCGCTGGCTATTGGTGTGGCTGACCTTTCTCGGCGCCATCGTCGCGGTCCGCGAGCATGCGCATCTCGGCGTCGATACGCTGGTGCGGAAGCTGGGGCCCACGGGCAAGCGCATCTGTTTCATCATCAATTACGGCCTGATGCTGTATGCCGACTGGCTGCTGCTGGCGGGGAGCTGGCGCCAGACCATCATCAACGTCGACGACCGCGCGCCGGCGACGGGCCTGTCGCTCGGCATCTTCTATGCCGTCGGCGTCATCTTCGGCGTCTCGGCCGGCATCATGCTGCTCTACGACCTGTTCAAGGTCGTCTCCGGCCAGGCGACCGAAGCCGACATGGTCGCGGTCCGGGAATCGGAGGAGCACTGATGACCATCGCGGTCTTTACCTTCTCCCTGCTTGGCGCCATGGCGCTGGGCATGCCGATCGCGTTTGCGTTGATCATCTGCGGCGTCGCGCTGATGAGCACGATCAACATGTTCGATTCCCAGATCGTGGCGCAGAACGTCATCAATGGCGCTGACAGTTTTCCGCTGATGGCGATCCCCTTCTTCATGCTGGCCGGCGAACTCATGAACAAGGGTGGGCTGGCCAAACGCATCGTCAATGTCGCGCTCGTCGCCGTCGGCCATCTCCGCGGCGGGCTCGGCTACGTCACCATTCTGGCGTCCTGCATTCTGGCCTCCTTGTCCGGCTCGGCCGCGGCCGATGCCGCAGCGCTGGCCGCGCTGCTGGTGCCGATGATGGTGGCCGCCGGCCACAAGAAATACTACGCGGCAGGCCTCGTCGCCGCCGGCGGCATTATCGCCCCGGTGATTCCGCCCAGCATCGGTTTTGTCATTTTCGGCGTCGCCGCCGGCGTCTCGATCTCCAAATTATTCCTCGCCGGCATCTTTCCGGGTCTGATGCTGGGAGCCGGCTTGTGCATCTCGTGGTGGTGGGTGGTCCGCAAGGAAAATCTCACACCGCCGCCGCGGGCGTCTCTTAGGGAAGTCGCGCATGCGGTGATCGACGGTTTCTGGGCGCTGATGCTGCCGGCGATCATCATCGTCGGGCTGCGCTTCGGCATCTTCACGCCGACCGAGGCCGCGGTGGTGGTCGCGGTCTATTCGCTGTTCGTGGCGACCTGCATCTACCGCGAACTGAAATGGTCGGAGCTGTATGGCGTCTTCGTCTCCGCCGCAGTGACCACCAGCATCGTGATGTTCCTGGTGGCCGCGGCGCTGGTTTCGTCCTGGCTGATCACGGTGGCGGAGATTTCGGCCCAGATCGTCGACCTCCTGAAACCTTTCATGGGCAACAAGACGCTTCTGATGTTCGCGATCATGTTCATCGTGGTGATCGTCGGCACCGCGCTCGACATGACGCCTACAATCCTGATCCTGACACCGATCCTGATGCCGATCATCAAGACGGCCGGCATCGATCCGGTCTATTTCGGCGTCCTCTTCATCATCAACAACGCCATCGGCCTGATCACGCCGCCGGTGGGGGTGGTGCTGAACGTCGTCTGCGGCGTCAGCAGGATCAGCATGGAAGAAGTGATCAAGGGCGTCTGGCCGTTCATGATCGCCCAGCTCATCGTGCTGTTTCTGATGGTGCTTTTCCCGGAATTGGTGACAATCCCGGCCAAGTGGTTTGGCGGCTAGCGTCGCGTATCAATCGAAAAGGGGAAGCCTCGATGGCGACCAAGATCATGATCCTGAACGGACCCAATCTGAACTTCCTGGGCATTCGGGAGCCGCACATCTATGGCCCGACCACGCTCAAGGAGATCGAAGCGAGCTGTGAGGCCGCGGCAAAATATCTCGGGGTCACGATCTCGTTCCACCAGTCCAACCTCGAAGGCGAACTGGTCAACTGGATCCAGTCGGCGCATGGCAATTATGACGCGCTGATCATGAACCCGGCGGCCTATTCCTTTACGTCGGTCGCGCTGGTCGATGCGCTCAAGATATTCGAGGGCCCGAAGATCGAGGTTCACATTTCCAATATTCATGCGCGGGACGAATTGCACCGGCATTCCATCACGTCGAGCGCGTCGACCTCCGTCATCTGCGGCCTTGGTTCTTACGGCTATATCGCGGCGATGCTGGCTGCCGTGCAGAAGCTCGGCAAGCTGCCAGATGCCGTCCCGGCGTCGCTGCACGGCCTCAAGACCTGATTTTTTGACGCGTTTTCTTCACGCGAACCGGTCCACTTCGCTCGAAAACGCTATGTAGGGAGATAGAGCATGCGCGGCGCGGGTTTTCTTGCGATCTGGAGCGACGTCGAACCTGATCATCTCACCGATTACCGGCACTGGTTGACGCGTGAGCACACCACCGAGCGGGTGACGACCAGGGGATTCCTGGGCGTCCGCGTCTTCCGCGCCGCGCGGGCCGATATCAATCGCTTCTTTATTCTCTACGAACTGGAAGCCCCCGAAGTACTCGACGGGCCGGCCTATCTGGCGCGGCTCAATGCCCCGACGCCGTGGTCGCAGCGCACCATGCCGCGGCTCGGCAATTTCATTCGTGGCGGCGGCGTGGTGACCGCACGGGCCGGCCGGGGCGAGGGATCCACCATCGCAGCGGTGCGCGTCGAACGCCTGCCGCCGAAACCGCAAGCCTTCGCCGACGCGATTGTGGCGCTCGATGGCGTGGCCGCGGTGCAGGTCGGCACCACCGATCTTGCCCGCACCTCCGTGCCGACGGTCGAAAAGGGCATGCGGAAGGACGAGGGGGTTTTTGCCGGCCTCCTGATCGTCGAGGCGCTTGACGAGACCGCGCTGCGTGGCGCATGGCGTGAGGCGGTCAACATGGCGCCGGATCTTGCGGGCGCCGGCGAGCCGGAGGTGTATCAAGGCATGTTCGCACTCGACGCCCGTATCGCAGACTTCGAATAATGCCGGCGTTCTCGCTCGCCGCGCTGACCGTCCTCGAACTTGCGCCGCCGGCGCTGATCGATGTTGCAGCGGCTTGCGGCTATGATGCCGTCGGCATCCGGTTGCTGCCGACGATGCCGGGCGCCATCGCCTATCCGCTGATGGACGATGCCGCGACCCTGAAGGAAACGCTTGCCCGGCTCGATGCCACCGGCATCCGGGTGGCCGATCTCGAAGTGGTCGCGCTCCGGCCGGAAACCGACATCGCCGCGTTCTCGGCATTTTTCGAGACCGGCGCGCGGCTCGGCGCCGAACATATCCTGGTCGCGGCCTATGATCCTGATCTTGGCCGGTTCGTGGATCGCTATGCGGCGTTCTGCGAGGCCGCAGCACCCTATGGACTGACGGCCGATCTCGAATTCATGCCCTGGACCTATGTTCCGGATTTGGCGACCGCCAGCCGCATCGTCGCGCCGATGGCGCAGGCCAATGCCGGCATCCTGGTCGATGCCCTGCATTTCGACCGGTCGCGTAGTTCGGTCGCTGAACTCGGAACTGTTCCGGTGCCGCGGCTGCATTATTGGCAGCTCTGCGACGGTCCGGCGGAGCGGCCGGCGACGACGGAAGCCTTGATCGACGCCGCCCGCCATGAGCGGATGTTTCCGGGCGAAGGCGGCATCGACCTCGTCGCGCTCGCCCGTGCCATGCCGGCCGATATCACCATCAGCATCGAAGTCCCGACGGTGGGACTTGCCCGGACGATGGGAGCCCGGGATCGTGCCCGGCGCGCGCTCGATGCGGCGCGCAACGTCATCGCCAGGGCCCGCGATGGCGGCTGAGACCCGATCGCCTTCGGCCACGAGATTCCTGACCGGCCTGATCGGTGCGCCGATCGCGCAGTCGGCATCACCCGCCATGCACGAGCAGGCGGCCGACGCGCTCGGTATCCGCTGTCATTATCATCTGATCGAAATTGCCGGCGCCGGCCAAACCGAATTGCGCGCGCTGCTGGACAGCGTCAGGCGCATCGGCTTTGCCGGCGTCAATGTCACGTTCCCCTACAAGGAGGCGGTGCTTCCTTTGCTTGATGAATTGTCGCCGGCCGCGCGCGCGATCGGCGCGGTCAATACGGTGGTCGTTCGTGACAATCGCCTGGTCGGCCACAACACCGACGCGACAGGATTCGAGCGCGCTGCCCGCGATCTCGTGACGGCGTCCGGCCATGGCCCGGTCGCGCTGATCGGCGCTGGCGGTGTCGGCAAGGCGATTGCCCATGCGCTGGCCAATCTCGGTGTTGCCGAACTCAGCATCTTCGATACCGATCGCGCCAAGGCCGAACAGATCGCGGCGCAGTTGCGCGGCCGCCAGGCGACGCGGGTGGCGGACAGTATCGAGGATGCATTGCGGGGCGCCGTCGGAATCGTCAACGGCACGCCGATCGGCATGCTGCCCGACCGCCATATGCCGGTGCCCGAGGCGCTGTTGCGTCGCGATCTCTGGGTCGCCGACGCCGTCTACACGCCACTCTGGACGCCGCTGCTGACGGCGGCGAAGGCCAGGGGCGCCGACATCATGACCGGCCGCGCGCTTGCGATCCATCAGGCCGCGGACTGCTTCGAACTGTTCACGGGGCTGACGCCGTCGATGGCCGAGTTGGGCGATGCGTTTGACGCCGTAATGGCAAAACGCGCCGCCGCTCAGCAGCCGTAGCCGCTGACCACATCCCTCCGCGCATCGTCGATCGTCAAAAGGGTGTTGACATTCGCATCTCATTATATAACAATATCATTATATAATTAGATCGGAATGTTCTTTGGCCAACCTCGACTCGACCTTCGCCGCCCTCGCTGACCCGACACGCCGGGCGATCCTGGCGCGCCTCGCGCTGGGCGAAGCGACCGTCATGGAATTGGTCGAGCCGTTCGAGCTGACGCAGCCGGCCATCTCGCGCCACCTCAAGGTCCTCGAAGGCGCCGGGCTGATCCTGCGTCGCGTCGAGGGCACCAAACGGCCGTGCCGGCTCGCGCCGGCCGCCGTCGCCGAAATCGACCAATGGCTTGCGATGCTGCGTGAGGCGCTGGCGAAAAATTACAACCGGCTGGACGACGTCCTTGCCACCATGCAGTCAGAGAAAGGCAGTCCATGAACAAATTGACGCTGAGGACCGAAGGCGACAGGCACGTCGTTGTCGTCAGGCACTTCGATGCGCCGCCGGAGGCGGTCTATCGCGCCCACACCGAGCCGGCACTGCTTCAGAAATGGTTGCTCGGTCCGGACGGTTGGACCATGCCGGTTTGCGTCAGCGAAGCGCGACCGGGCGGAAAGATCAGGTTCGAATGGACGGACGGCAAGGGCGGTGGCTTCCATTTGACCGGCGAATATCTCGAAGTCGAGCCGTTCAGCCGCCTCGTCCATGTCGAGCGGATGCATATGCCCGATCCAACACCGGACAACCACGTCGAAACGACGTTCAAGGCGGATGGAAACCGCACGCTGTTGACGCTTCGGATGACACTGCCCGATGCGGCGACGCGCCAAGCCATGCTGGCGACCGGAATGGAGCACGGGATGGAAGCGAGCTATGCGCGGCTCGATGCGATGGGCCATCCGGTTCGGCCGTGAGACAAGGCCGGTATTTATCGCGTCGGCAAATCCATTCGACGCGGTGATGGCGAGACGCTACGGTCAGCCGACCGGAAGCGATCGAGGATGAGCGAACCACACGTGCAAACAGGTGTGCGGACCCGGGAATTGCTGGGTCTGCTTGGTTTCCTGCTCGTCGCCACCGCCCAGGTCTCCAACATGATCCTGGCGCGCGGCCTTGCCGGCAGCGTGCCGCCGTTCTCGATCGCATTCTTCCGCTGGAGCATCGTCGCGCTCGGTCTGCTGCCGGTTGTCGTGATGGCGCTGCGCGGCAAGCCCGGCCTGTTGCGGGGGCAGGGGCCGGGCATCGCGCTCGCCGGTTTTCTCGGCATGTTCGTCTGCGGTGGTCCGGTCTATCTCGCCGGGATCACCACGTCGGCCATCAACCTTTCGCTGATCATGGCGCTGTCGCCGATCGTCGTGCTGCTGCTCGCTTTCGCCCTCGGCCGCGAGACCATCGTCCGGCAGCAAATCATCGGCATGGCCGTCGCGCTCGCCGGAGCCCTTGTGATCATCACCAAGGGACGGCTCTCGGTTGGCACGGGGCCGTCGACCGGCGATCTTCTCGTGACGCTCGCGATGCTGGCCTGGGCCGGATACACGCTGCTGCAAAACCGCGTCGGCCAGGGCGTGAGCTTCCTGGCGCGGATCGGCCTGTTCGCGGCGGCCGGCGCGCTGTTCTCGCTGCCGTTCGCGGCCCATGAAATCTGGCAGGCGCCAGCAGCCGCGTTCACAGGCCGCGCCATGCTGGCCTATCTGTTCGCGGGGCTGATCCCCGGCCTGTTTGCCTATGGCGCTTATGCCTGGCTCGGCGCGCGCTTCGGCGCGGTATCGACCTCGCTCAGCCTCTATCTCGGCCCGGTCGTCAGTGCGGTGCTGTCAATCATCTTCCTCGGCGAGGCGCCGACCATGATCCATCTGATGGGCGGCGCATTGTCCCTTGGCGGCATGTGGCTGTGCCTGCGGGCGAGGCCGCAATAGTCCGGCCGCGCGCTATTCGATCACCGCATGTTCCGGCGCCGCCGACTGCGCCCGCAGCGTCGCCTTGGTCGAGCCGATCATGATGGTCAGCGGGATCGTCACCAGGATGAACAGCATCACGAGCTGGTAGTCGAGCGAGAATGCGATGATCTGCGCCTGCGTCTTCACCATGGCGTCGGCCATGGCGCGGCCGGTGTCGGTGCTCATGTCGATCATGCCGCGCACATTGGGCATCTGCATGGCGTGGTTGAACGGCGTGACGTGTTCGGAAAGGTTGGCGTAGACGCGCCGCGATCCCTCCGTCAGTTGCGAGATCACGATGGAGATGCCGACCGAACTTGCGACATTGCGCATCAGGGTCAGCATCGAGGTGCCGTCGGTGCGCAGATGATTGGGCAGCGTCAGGAACGCCACGGTGGAGAGCGGCACGAACACCAGGCCGAAGCCGAAACCTTGCAACACGCTGATCACGATAATTTCGGTGACGCCGGTCTGGTCGGTCCAGGCGGTCATGTAATACAGCGAGAAAGCGGTGATGCTCAGCCCGGAGATGATCAGATTGCGCGCCTCGACGAAGCGCATCATGCGGCCGACCAGCATCATGGCGACGAAGGTGCCGCAGCCGCGGCTCGCCAGCAGCACGCCCGCGGTGATGATGGGATAGCCGATCACGTTCTGCAGGAACGGCGAGGACAACGCCATGGTGGAAAACAGCACCAGGCCCATGACCGCCATGAATACGCAGCCGCCGACGAAATTCTTGTCCTTGAACAGCGCGAACTGGATGAACGGCCTGGCGGTCGTGAAGGAGTGCGCGAAGAAATAATAGAAGCCGATCGCCGAGATGATGAACTCGGCGATGATCTCGTTGGATTCCAGCCAGCCGAGCTGCTCGCCGCGGTCGAGCGCCAGCTGCAGGGAGCCGATCGCGACCGCGAGCGCGGTGAAGCCGAACCAGTCGAAGCGCAAATCCCGATTCGTCTTGCTCTCGTCCATGAAGATCATCAGGCCGAGCACGGTGAAGATGCCGAACGGCAGATTGACGAAGAACACCCAGTGCCAGGAATAGGTTTCGGTCAGCCAGGCGCCGAGCGACGGGCCCATGATCGGGCCCATCATCACGCCCATGCCCCAGATCGCCATCGCCTTGGGGCGCTCGTGCAGCGCGTAGGAGTCCAGCATCACCGCCTGCGACAGCGGCACCAGCGCCGCGCCGAACACGCCCTGCAGCAGACGGAACAGCACCATCTGGTTGATGTCCTGCGCGAGGCCGCACAGCACGGACGCAATCGTGAAGCCGCCCGAGCAGATGATGAAGATGCGCTTGCGGCCGAAGCGGTTGGCGATCCAGCCCACCGGCGCCGTCATGATCGCCGCCGCCACGATATAGGAGGTCAGCACCCAATTGATCTGGTCCTGCGAGGCCGACAGCGTGCCCTGCATGTAGGGCAGCGCGACATTGGCGATGGTGGTGTCGAGCGCCTGCATGATGGTCGCCGTCATGGCGCAGATCGTCACCATGTTCCGGCGCAGGCCGGGAACCGCAGCGGGGGATGGGCCCGGCGTCGGCATGGTCAGTCGGTCTCGTGGTTCGCCGCCGCCGGCGAGAAGCCGAGCAGGTTTGCAAGCGAGCGGCGATGTTTGGTGTCGATGGTGGCGTAGACGCTCATGCCGGCCTTGAGCTTGCGGACGAACTTGTCGTTCGTGTCGAAATAGATCCGCACCGGAACGCGCTGCACCACCTTGACGAAATTACCGGTCGCGTTCTGCGGCGGCAGGATCGCGAACTGCGCGCCGGTGCCGGGCGAGAGCGAGCCGACCGTGCCCTTGAACACATGGTTGGGGAAGGCGTCGACGTCGAGCGTGACGCTCTGGCCGACCGCCACATAGGTGAAATCACTTTCCTTCGGATTGGCGTCGACCCAGGGGTTGGCGACGTCGATGACGGAGAATACGGGAGCGCCGGCCATCACGAAGCGGCCGAGCTGGATCTGGTCGACTTGCGTCGCGACGCCGTTCATCGGCGCGCGCACGGTGGTCAGATCGAGGTTGCGCTGGGCGTCGTCGAGCGCGGCCTTGGCCTGCATATAGGCCGGAAACTGCTCGAGCGGCAGATCGGGATTGCCGAGCAACTGGGTGAGCGAATTGGACCGCTGCTGCGTCACGAGCTGACGCTGGGCCTGCGCGGTGACGAGCGCCGTGGCGCTGTTGTCGAGGTCGAGCTGCGAACCGGCCTGGCTCTTGACCAGCGCGTTCTTGCGCTCGACGTCGCGCTGCTTGAGCGCAATGCCGCTGTTGACGATTTCGAGGGTCTGCGAGTAGAGCGCGACGTTGGCGACGAGGTTGCCGTGGCTGGTCTTGGCATCTTCCAGCCTGGCGCGGGCCTGGGCCAGCGCGAGCTGGAACGGCACCGGATCGATCTGGAACAGGACGTCGCCGGTCGAGACCTGCTGACCTTCCTTGACCGTCACCTTGATGATCTTGCCGGAGACATCGGACGTGATCAGCACCTTCTGCGCGCCGACATAGGCGTCGTCGGTGGTCACGTAGCGGCCGCCATTGAGATAGAAGGTGAACCCGGCCACCGCGGCGACCAGCGGCAGCACCACCAGCAGCAGGAAGCGGCGGTAGCGGCGCATCCCGGCCATCAGCCGGCGGCGCGGTTCCGCGGTGAGCTTCGGAGGCGGGGCAGATTCGGCGCCTTTCTGTTCGGCGCCTTTCTGTTCAGGCGGGAATTTGAGTACGGGATCAGCCATAGCGTTGTTCTTTCCGTGGCGGTTCGCTGGGCGGATTCTGTATCGCGCTCCGAACGTTTTCCTTGATCAGATCGAGTTGGGCGAGCAGGCGGTGGGCGTCGGCGGGATTGATCCCTTCGAGCGCGGTCGCCGTCAGTTCGGAGCGAAGGCCGGACAGTTTGCCGAGCAGCGGACGGGCGGCCTTTTTCAGATAGAGACGGTTGACGCGGCGGTCGGTCTCGTCGCCGCGGCGCTCGATCCAGCCATTGTCGCAGAGCTTGTCGATCAATCGCGTCAACGTGATCGGCTGCATCTCCATGAGTTCGGCGAGTTCCGTCTGTTTCAGGCCCTCGCTGCGCTCGATCTTCGCCAATACGGCCCATTGCGCGCGGGTGATGCCATAGCGGGCCGCCTGCTTGTCGGCGTAGGCGCGCATCATCCGCTGCAGCTCGCCGAGCGTGAACAGGAAGTTGATATCCACCGAGCCGCGCATCCGCCGCACCTCCATAAGCTTTGGCTATTATAAGCTTGCTTATCAATTCTGCATGCCGGGTTAACACCTACCAGCCCCGCTCGCAGAACATGGCTGGGAACAGGGCCTCCGCCGGGCTTTGGGATGGGCCGCCAAAATGCTACAAGACGGCGGCAATGACCCTGGCCAAGCCCACCTTTCCCGCGCCCGACCATGATCACGGCCGCTGTACCGCGGACGCAATCGCGCATGCCGAGCAGGTCTGCGCCAAGCGGGCCCAGAAATTCACCCCGATCCGGCGTCAGGTGCTGCAGGCTTTATTGTCCAGCCACCGCCCGCTCGGCGCCTATGAGGTGATCGATGAACTGGCCAGGACGATGCCGCGGCCGGCGCCGATCACGGTGTACCGGGCGCTCGATTTCCTGATGGAAAACGGCCTCGTCCACCGCATCGAGAGCCGCAACGCCTTCCTGGCCTGCGCCCACGACCATGATGACACCTCGATGGTGGCGTTCCTGATCTGCGATCATTGCGGCTCGGTCGGCGAAATTCCGGCGAGCCCGGTCGCGCAAAGCCTCAATGCGGCCGCGCGAGCCACCGGATTTGCACCAAAACTGTCCGTCGTCGAGATTGCCGGCACCTGCGCGCATTGTCAGAAATAAGAACGCGGCGCCAAGCCGGCCACGAGGATAAATGTCGACCAATCCTGTGATTTCTTCCGCCGGGCGTGCGCTCACCCCGGCCGCCGTCGCATTGATGCTGATGCTGTGCGTGAGCTGGGGCTTTAATCAGATCGCGGTGAAGCTGGTATTGCCGGACGTGCCGCCGATGCTGCAGGCCTTCGTCCGTTCGCTCGGCGCGTTGCCGGTGCTTTTGATCATCGGCTGGTCTCGCGGCGTCAAATTCTTCGAGCGCGACGGCACGCTGTGGCCCGGCATGATTGCCGGCGTCATCTTCGGCATCGAATTCGTGCTGATCTACCGTGGCCTGCTGCTGACGTCGGCGTCGCGCGCCGCGGTGTTTCTCTACACCGCGCCGTTCTTCGTGGCGCTGGGCTCCTATGTCTTTCTCGGCGAACGGCTGCGCGCCTCGCAATGGGGCGGGCTCGCCTTGAGCTTTGCCGGTGTGGCGCTGGCGATCGGCGTTCCCCAGGCCAATGTCGACGCCACGGTGCTGATGGGCGATTTGCTGATCGTCGTCGGCGGCTCGCTGTGGGCCGCCACGACATTGATCGTCAAGGCGACCGCGCTGATCAGGGCGCCGGCGGAAAAGGGCCTCGGTTATCAGGTCGCCGTCTCGATCCCGATCCTCGGCCTGGCGGCGTGGATTTCCGGCGAGACCGTCACCCATGTTCCCGGGCCGCTGTCGCTTGCGCTGCTCGCCTATCAGGCGTTCTGGGTGGTCGGCCTGACATTCCTGTTGTGGTTTGCGCTGGTGAAGACCTATTCGGCCAGCAAATTGTCGGCCTTCACCTTCATCACGCCGTTGTTCGGCGTGGTCGCAGCGTATTTCATCCTGCACGACACGCTGACAATTGCCTTTGGTGTGGCGGCGCTGCTGGTCATCGCCGGGCTCTATCTCGTCAACCGGCCGGAAGCGGCAAGGGCGGAAATAGCGCCGGACCCGAATGTGTGACGAGCTATGCGAGCTAATCGGTCTCGATCGGCAGCGCTTCGTCCTTGGCCCATTCGCCCATCGAGCCGTCATAGAGGGTGAGGTTGTCGTAGCCGAGCCGGTGCAGCAGGAACAGATCGATGGTGGCCGAGATGCCGCCGCCGCAATAGGCGATCACGCGCTTGTCCTTGCGCAGGCCCTGCGTCGCAAATTTCGCCTCGGCGTCGGCGAGCAGCACGAAGACGCGGGTCGCGGGATCAAGCAGCGTTGCGGCCGATACGTTGCAACTGCCGGGAATCCGTCCGGGCCGGCCGTAGCGGCTCGGCTCCAGGCCCCGGTGGAATTGCGGGCCGAGCGCGTTGACGACGACGGCGCTGCGGTCGCTGACGGCGGCGAGCACCTCGTCCTTGCCGACGAAAAAGCCGGGCCGCGGCTTCGCCGTGAATTTGGCCTTCTTGTATCCTTTCGCCGGCCCGGTCTGGATCTCGCGCTCCTCGGCCTTCCACTTGTCGAAGCAGCCGTCGAGCACCGCGGCATTGTCGAAGCCGAGCGATCTCAGCATCCACCAGAACCGCGTCGCCCACATCGGCGTGCCGATCGAGTAGAGCACCACCCGGCTTTTGGCGCTGACGCCGTGCCGCCCGAACGCGGCCTCTAGCTGCGCGACATCGGGCATCATGAAGCGGAGCGCGGTGCCGGAATCGGAGAATTCGCCCTGCAGGTCCAGGAAATCCGCGCCGGGAATATGGCCGGCCGCAAACGTCTTGTCGCCGGGCACCGCGATATAGGGAACGTTGACGCCCTCGGGCGCCGGTTCCAGATAGGTCGTGCAATCGAACAGCCGCAGATCGGGCCGGTCCAGGATGCCGGCAAGTTCCGTCGTACTGATGAGCTCCGACATCCTGACCTCCCGTTAAGTTGAACGATGCTAAAGCATCATCCGGAAAAGAGGGAACCGGTTTTCGAGAAGATCATGCGCCAGCCAAAAAGTCTGCGACCTCGGATCGAAAGGCGGGCCCGCCCGGCGTATCCTGCCCTTTCAATCCGGCGATTCCTGTCCAATATAGCTGGCAAGGAAGGCCCGGGCGCCGACGACGGGCCTTCGGCCCCAGCGACTAGCCTAACACTTTGAAAATAAAGCGATAAAACTCAGCTTCGGACGCCGTCAGCTGACCCGTCCCCGTCCCCTTGGTGAATGTCACCAAAACCTGATATTCGAGACGCCATGAACAAGCCCGAAAAACCGCCGCAAGACGACGTCGCCGGCCCCCGCGCCCGGCATCAAACCACCCAGGTCATGGTCGGCAATGTCGCCGTCGGCGGCGGTGCGCCGATCGTCGTGCAGTCGATGACCAACACCGACACCGCCGATATCGAGGGCACCATCGCCCAGGTCGCAGCGCTGTCGCGCGCCGGCTCCGAAATGGTCCGCATCACGGTGGACCGCGACGAGGCCGCCGCCGCCGTTCCGCATATCCGCGACGGCCTGCGCAAGCGCGGCATCACCACGCCCCTGATCGGCGATTTCCATTATATCGGCCACAAGCTGCTGGCGGATTATCCGGCCTGCGCCGAAGCGCTCGACAAATACCGCATCAATCCCGGCAATGTCGGCTTCAAGAACAAGCGCGACACCCAGTTCGCCGACATCATCGAGATCGCCAACAAGAACGACAAGCCGGTGCGCATCGGCGCGAACTGGGGTTCGCTCGACCAGGAACTGCTCACCAAGCTGATGGACGAGAACATGCTCTTGCCGGAGCCGCGCGATGCGCGGGCGGTGATGCGTGAAGCCATGGTGCAGTCGGCGCTGCTGTCGGCGGCGCGCGCCGAGGAACTTGGCATGCCCAAGAACAAGATGATCCTGTCGGCGAAGGTCTCCGCCGTGCAGGATCTGATCGCGGTCTACGAGGTGCTCGCGGAGCGCTCGGATTACGCGATCCATCTCGGCCTCACCGAAGCCGGCATGGGGTCGAAGGGCATCGTGGCCTCGTCGGCCGCGCTCGGCATTTTGCTGCAGCAAGGCATCGGCGACACCATCCGCATTTCGCTGACGCCCGAGCCCGGCGGCGATCGCACGCTGGAAGTTCAGGTCGCCCAGGAATTGCTGCAGACCATGGGTTTCCGCACCTTCGTGCCGCTGGTCGCGGCATGCCCCGGCTGCGGCCGCACCACGTCGACCACGTTCCAGGAACTGGCGCGCTCGATCCAGGATTTCATCCGCGAGGAGATGCCGGGCTGGAAGACGCAATATCCCGGCGTTGAAGCCCTCAACGTCGCGGTCATGGGCTGCATCGTCAACGGCCCCGGCGAATCCAAGCACGCCAATATCGGCATCTCGCTGCCCGGCACCGGCGAAGCCCCGGCCGCCCCGGTATTCGTCGACGGCAAGAAGTTCCGCACCCTGCGGGGACCTTCCATTGCCGCCGACTTCAAGGCGCTGGTGATCGATTATATCGATCAGCGTTATGGCGCCGGCGCGAAGGCGCCGGTAACGGCCGCGGAGTAGCCATCGGTGTCGTGCCGGCTCAAGGCCGGGACGACAGGAATTTGAATCGCCTCCGCATTGCGCTTTGCCTTGAGCGGGCTACGATGCTGCCAATCAATAATGATTGGGAGAACGCCCATGTCGTCGCTGTCCAGCAAGCAGGGACCCCGTTACAGGCACATCGCCGGCGAGAGCGAACCCTATGAGACCATCGGCGTCGAAAAACTGACCCCGATCATCGGCGCGGAGATTTCCGGCGTCGATCTTTCAAGCGCGCTGTCGAACCGGACGATGGACGAAATCCATCGCGCGCTGGCCGAAAACCTCGTCATCTTCTTTCGCGACCAGCACATCACGCCGCAACAGCATCTCGCCTTCGGCCGCCAGTTCGGCGAATTGCACATCCATCCCGCCGCGCCGAACGAGGGCGATCCGGCGCTGATGAAGATTTATGCCGACAAGGATTCGCCGCGCGCCAATGGCGAGGGCTGGCATACCGATGTGTCCTGCGACGTCGAGCCGCCGATGGGGTCGATCCTCTACATCAAGCAGTGCCCGCCGCGCGGCGGCGACACGCTGTTCGCCAACATGTACGCGGCCTATGAAGCGCTGTCGGACCGCATGAAGGCCTATCTCGACGGGCTGACCGCGCTGCATGACGGCGAGCAGACCTTTCGCGGACTCTACGCCAATTACGGCGTCAAGGACCGTCCGGAATATCCGCGCGCCGAACACCCTGTCGTGCGCACCCATCCGGTGACCGGCAAGAAGGCGCTCTACGTCAACCGCGGGTTTACGCGTTTCCTGATCGGCGTTCCCCGCGACGAGAGCGATGCGATGCTGGCCTATCTCTACCAGCACGCCGAAAATCCCTTATTCCAGTGCCGCTTCCGCTGGACCGAAAACGCCATCGCATTCTGGGACAACCGCTGCGCCCAGCACCGTGCGATGTGGGATTACTGGCCGCATACGCGCTCGGGCGCGCGGGTCACGGTGAAGGGCGAACGGCCGGTGTGAGGCGGCGTGCGTTGACGCCTCGGCTAGCCTGCGTCAATCTCGTCCAAAATCAAAACAACCCCCGGAGGTTCACGCCATGCTCCGCGCCGAAGACAATGCCTTCCTGACCGAAAGCGGGGCGGGAACGGGAATGGGCGAATTGCTGCGCCGGTTCTGGATGCCGGTGCTGCTGTCGGCGGAATTGCCTGAGGCCGACGGCACCCCGAAGAAGATCACCGTCATGGGCGAGGAATTGCTGGCGTTTCGCGACAGCAGAGGCGTGGTCGGCGTGATCGACCAATATTGTCCGCACCGCGGCGCCAATTTCTGGCTCGGCCGCAACGAGGAATGCGGCATCCGCTGCGTCTATCACGGCTGGAAGTTCGATACGGATGGCAATTGCGTGGACATGCCGACCTCCTATCCCGATCTGAATGCAAAAGACCTGATCAGGATCAAATCCTATCCGGTGCGCGAATGGGGCGACATGATCTGGGCCTATATGGGCCCCGCGGATCAGATGCCGGAATTGCCGGCGCTCGAAATGGCGCTGGTGCCTGCCTCGCACCGCTACGTCACCAAGAAATGGCAGGACTGCAACTGGGTTCAGGCGCTGGAAGGCTCGATCGACACCGCCCATTTCACCTTCGCGCACCTGAGCTTCGAGAAGGAGGAAAACGAAATCCTCGACATCAAGAAGCATTTCGTGAATCCGCTGACGCGGGTTGCGACCGATCACATGCGATGGATCGCCGAAGATCCGCGCCCGGTGATCAAGATCAGCCCGCACGAGGCCGGCCTCACGGTCGCCGGCGGACGGCTTACCGGGTCGGACAACATCTACTGGCGCATCGCCCAGTTCCTGATGCCGGTGCATGCCTATGCGCCAAGCTCGATGCCGGGCGAGAACATTTTCGGCCAGAGTTTTGTGCCGGTGACGGACACCGCTTGCTGGATCTACACCTATGCGTGGAATCCCGAACGCCCGCTGACGCAGGCCGAGCGCGACGGTTACGACCGCGGCAATGGCGTGATGTCGGAGGTCGACGAGAACTACATTCCGCTGCGCAACAAGGCCAACGACTATCTGATCGATCGCAAGCTGCAGAAAACAAAGAGCTACACCGGCATCAAGGGCGTCTCCGAGCAGGACGCCGCGGTGCAGGACAGCCAGGGCCCGATCGCCGACCGGACGCGCGAGCATCTCGGCCCGACCGATCTTGGCATCATGCATTTCCGTAAACTGGTGATGGAGGCCGCCCGCGCCCTGCAGCAGGGCGAGGCCCCGCCGCATGTCGCGCATCAGGACCGCTACACCGTCCGCTCCGGTGCCTGCGTCACCAGCAAGACCAAGGACCTCACCGCCGTGATGATCGAGCGTTTCGGCGATCCGGCGGGGTATGTCGGCGGATCGGGCCGGAATGTTGCGGCGGAATAATCTGTCGTCCCGGCCTTGAGCCGGGACCCACACGCCGCGGCCGTGTTGTTGAAAAAGGAAGATAACGACCAGCGAGTAAAACAATGATCGCTGGTGGTTATGGGCCCCGGCCTTCGCCGGGGCGACACAGATCACAACGGAATCCGCCGATACTCCCGATTGCTCAAACTCGCCTCCTCCAGGTCGAGATCGCGCTCGATCCGGCGCCGGCTCTCGTCGGTGATCTTGCCGTCGCGCAGCAGCGCGTGGATGAATTTGCGCTCCGCCGAAATCAATTCGCGCGTCAGTTCGGTGCCGGTCGCCGAGACGTCGTGCGTATCGGGGTTGAGCGAGTCCGGTAGCTGATTGACGCGGGTCTCGTGCCGTGCGCGCAGCAGCTTGACGACTTCATCGGCCAGTTCGCGGTCATCGGTAATGGCATCGAGCGATTTGAGCGCGGCATCGAGCGCCTCGCGCCGGGCTGCGATTTCGGCTTCGTGCTCGGCGATATGCTCCTCGCGGCCGGCCTCCTGCAGTCCGAGCCATCGCACCAGCAGCGGCAGGGTGGACCCGAGGCCAACCAGCGTGATGAAGATGACGCCGAACGAAACGAACAGGATCAGGTCGCGATGCGGAAACGCGTCGCCATTCGGCAGCGCGAACGGCAGCGCCAGCGCCGCCGCCAGCGACACCGCGCCCCGCACGCCGGTAAACGAGATCACGAATGCGTTTTGCCACGGAGGATACGGATCGCGCGCGCGCAGGCGCGGATTCAAGAACCGCGGCAGGTAGAGTGCGGGATATACCCAGGCGAACCGCGCCACGATCACGATGACCGTCACCAGCGCGGTGGCGAACAGGATCTCGTCCAGCGGAAACGCCTTCGATTTCTCGAACAGCGAGCGCATCTGGAAGCCCGTCAAAAGAAACAGCAGACCCTCGATCAGATAGATCACGAGGTCCCAGAAGAAGATGCCCTGCAGGCGCGTCGCCGACGAGATCAGCAGCGGGCCGTTCCAGCTCATATAGAGCCCGCAGGCAACTGTTGCGATCACGCCGGAGCCGCCGAAATGGTGGGGAATCCAGAACGCGAGATAGGGCGTGATCAGCGACAGCGTGATCTCGATTTGCGGGTCGCGCGAGCGGTGGCGCATGCGCAGGCTGAGCCAGCCCACCGCGGCGCCGAACAGCACCTCGCAAACGACGATGGCGGTGAACGTGCCGGCCGCCTTCGGCAGCGAGAACATGCCGGTCGTGATGGCGACGGTGGCGAAACGATAGAGGATCAGCGCCGTGGCGTCATTGGCGAGGCCTTCACCTTCGAGCACGACCAGGATCCGGTGCGGCATGCCGAGCTTGCGGGCAATCGCCAGCGGCGCCACCACGTCGGGCGGCGCTACGATGGCCCCGAGCAGGAAGCCGACGGTCCATGGCAGTCCGATCAGATAATGGGTCGCTGCCGCCACCGCAAAAGCGGTGAAGATCACGCAGCCGACCGAGAGCAGGATAATGGGCCGGAGGTTGAATTTGAATTCGCGCCAGCTCATCGCGACGCTCGCCGAATAGATCAGTGGCGGCAGCACCAGCAGCAGCACCAGTTCGGGCGGCAGTTCCAGCGACGGCATGCCCGGCACGAAGGCCAGCGCGATGCCGGCCAGCAGCAGCAGGATCGCCGGCGCCACATTGGCCCGGCGCGCCACCAGGGCGGTGCCTGCCAGCACGGCCAGCAGGATCAGAAAGATCTGAAATTGGGCTTCCATAAGGGCCCCAATTCGCAAGGAAACCGGGGCAGGTCAATGCGGGATTGCGATGCCCGTCCCGCAGGCAAGCTTGGCCCGCCGGCGGCGGCGCCGCGCCAATCCCGGCAGGCGCCGGCGCCTTAAGCGCGTATCACTCGCGCAGATCGTAGCGGTAGGATTTCGAGACGATCTTCCAGCCGTCGGAGAGCTTCATCGCCACCAGATAGTCGGTGAAGTAGCGGGGCGGCAATTGGCAACGCACCTTGATGAAGGCGGTGTTGTCGTCCGAACGGTCGATGGTGACGATGAAATCCTCGCGCGGCTTGCCCTCCGCCTTCGCCGACGGCCGTTTGCGCACGCGATCCAGCCAGTCCGGCACGGTCAGGACCTGCAATTCGCCCTTCTCGACCCAGCGCAAATCGGCGCTGGGATCGAAGATCGCACCGAGCTTGTCGGCATTGCCTTCATACAGGCCATCGAAATAGTGTTGGACGACGGCTTCGACGCTCGATCGGTTCTCGCTCACGGTAGTTCTCCCCAGGGATGCAGGATTGTTCACGTTGAAGTAAGCCACGAACAGATGAATTGCGCTATGGGCGACTTCAAGGCCGTTGGTGGGAATGATTCATGATGGCTTCAGAAAATTCGAATGCTCGCATTCTGGCCGGAGAATGCTTCTGCCGTGCCGTACGTTACGCCGTGGCCGATTCATTCGAATATGCGCTCAATTGCCATTGTTCGAATTGCCGGCGGACCACAGGCTCGGCGTTCAAGCCGTTCGCGGGCATTGCGCGCGACAGGCTCACCATCACCGGGGGTGACGACCATTTGATGGTCCATGGCGACGACGCCAGCCACGACGCGCACTGCCGGCGATGCGGCTCACTGCTCTATTCGGTGGTGCGGGGTGGCGCCTTCGTCCATGTCGCGATGGGGACGCTGGTCGACCCGCCTTCGATCCGCCCGACCGCCCATATCTTCGTCGGTTCCAAGGCGCCCTGGTTCGCCATCACCGACGATTTGCCGCAGTACCAAGGCCACGTTGCCGCGCGCTAAGCGCCCGAAATGGGCGTAGGCAATAGGCCTGTTTGCCCGAATAGCGCTATAATAGCCAATGCGATCAGAGTGACCCAACTCACAAAGCCCAACCGTCGCGGGTGTTAAACATGCCCGTTGTCAGGGAAATACGAGGCTTCAAAAGCGTCATGACTGGATTTGTAAAATTGTATCGGTGCGTCCTTGCCGCCGCGGCGCTATTGGCTGTGAGCCAGCCGGCGTTTGCCGAGAAGCGCGTGGCGCTGGTGCTGGGCAATGCCGCCTACCAGAATGTCGCGCCGCTCGCCAATCCGGTCAATGACAGCGCCAGGATTGCCGCCACGCTGAAGGAGGCCGGCTTCGACGTCGTCGATTCCCGCCGCGACCTGCCGGCGCTCGAGACCAAGCGCGCGCTGCGTGACTTTGCCGACCGCGCCCGCGATGCGGATATCGCCGTGGTCTATTATGCCGGCCACGGCATCGAGGTGAATGGCTCGAACTATCTGATTCCGGTCGATGCGCGCCTGGAGCGCGATACCGACATTTATGACGAGGCGTTGTCGCTGGATCGCGTGCTGATTGCGATCGAGCCGGCCAAGAAGTTGCGGCTGGTCATTCTCGACGCCTGCCGGGACAATCCGTTTGCCAAGAGCATGAAACGCACCGTGGCGACACGCGCGATCGGGCGGGGCCTTGCCATGGTCGAGCCGAGCAGCCCGAACGTATTGATCGCCTATTCGGCCAAGGCCGGTTCGACGGCGGTCGATGGTGACGGCTCCAACAGTCCCTTCACCCTGGCGCTGACGCAGTACATCGCCAAACCGGGCCTCGACGTGCGCCGCGCATTCGGATTCGTTCGTGACGAGGTGCTCAAGGTCACGAGCAACAAGCAGGAGCCGTTTGTCTATGGCTCGCTCGGCGGCGACGACGTGCCGCTGGTGGCGGCGCCGGCCAAGGCCGAGCCTCCGGCTGCTGCGCCCGCGCTCAACGCCCAGGCCGAAGCGCGCCGCGATTACGAACTGGCGGTGCAACTCGGCAACCGGAACGCGCTCGAGGCATTCCTCAGGCAATATCCTGATGGATTCTACGCCAGCCTCGCCAGGCTGCAGCTCGACAAGATCGCGGCCGAGGAAATCCGTGTCGCCGCGACCGAGAAGGCGCGGCTGGCCGAACAGGAGCGGGCGCGGCTGATCGCCGAGGGAGCCCAGAAATCGGAGCAGTCGAAGGCCGAGGCGGATGTCCGGGCCGCCGAACAGGCGCGCGTTGCCGCCGAACAGGCCAAGCAAGTGGCCCAGGACCAGGCCACGGCCGCCGAACAGAAGCGCCTCGCGACTGAATCACGTGAAAAGGCCGTGAACCTCGCGGCTCTGACCCCAGCATCGACGCCGGCACCGGCTGACATCACCAAATCGGTGCAGGCCGAACTGCGCCGCGTCGGCTGCCTGTCCGGCGCCGCCGATGGCGACTGGAATGACGCCTCGCAGCGCTCGCTGACGCAGTTCAACCGCTACGCCGGAACCAGGCTCGACACCCGATTGGCCAGCGTCGATGCGCTCGATGCGATCAAGCAGAAGAACGCCCGCGTTTGCCCGCTGGCCTGCCAGCACGGCTTCGAGGCCGACGGCGATCGCTGCGTCAGGATCACTTGCGCCGCAGGCTCGTTCCTCAACGACGACAATGAGTGCGAGAAGCGCCGCGCCCACAAGCCGGTCGCCAGGCGTGACAGGCCGGAAGCACGATACGACAGGGAAGACCGGTACGACCGGTCGGAACGAAGCCATGACAGGCCGCGCGCCAGACGCGCGCCGGAGGAAAGATACGCTTCGGAGCCGAGGCGGGATTATGGCAGGCGCTCCGGTGCAGGCATGTCGGCTCAAGGCCGCCCGCTCACCGGACAGGAACGCGCGGTGGGTTGCCATTCGTACGGGGCCATCATGTCCGGCGTCTGCCCGTAGCCACGGACACGCCCGGCCCGGAGCCGATCAGATCGCGCTCGCGGCGATATTGACCATCAGCGCGACCAGCGCGGTATTGAACACGAACGAGATGATGCCGTGCACGGTCGCGGTGCGGCGGATGATCTTGTCGGTGATCCCGACATCGGAAACCTGCGCGGTCATCCCGATCACGAACGAGAAATAGACGAAGTCCCAATAGTCGGCGTCCTCATGCTGGTCGCCGCTCGGAAATTGCAGGCCGCCCGGTTTGCCGCCGCGGTAATATTCATGCGCGTAATGCAGCGAGAACACGGTGTGCACCGCCGCCCATGACAGAACGATGGTCACCGTCGCCAACGCCAGGCCCGGCGCGCTGCGGTTCGAGGCGCCGAGTTCGAACACGATGGCGGCGATGCTGGCGAAGGCGCCGAGCGCCGTCATCAGCAGGATCAGGAAACGGCCATCGTCCTGCAGCACCGCATTGCGGCGGATGTGCCGCAAGCCGCTGCGAATCACCATGGTGAAGACCAGCACCAGATAAACGGCTGCGAAGATGTCCCAGCCGATCAATAGCCGCGTGACCAGCCGCAATGAGCCCGGCAGCAAGAAGAACGCGACGATACCGACCGCGATCGCGAAGAAGGTGCGTGGCCGCCCATAGATCAGACGAAACAGGACCGGCTTTTTCCTGAACCGGGTGACGAACTCGTCGGGTTCCTGTTTCTGCGCGGGCACGTCAGCTCTTGCGTTCGGCGACGAAGCGCGAGGTTGCCTTCAGCACGTCGCCCTTGGCGCCGAAGATCGCGAGCGCGGAATCCGCGCGCGCCAAAAGATCGCGCACGCGCTGCTTGGCGCCGTCGATGCCGAGCTGGGTCACGAAGGTGGTCTTGCCGAGCGCCGCATCGGCGCCGGCCGGCTTGCCGAGGGCGGCGGCGTCGCCCTCGACGTCGAGCAGGTCGTCGGCGATCTGGAACGCCTCGCCGAGCGCGCGGCCGTAATCGTCGAGCGCCTGATATTGTTGCTGCGTGGACTGGCCGAGGATGGCGCCGGCGATGCAGCCATAGCGCAGCAGCGCGCCGGTCTTCATCTGCTGCAGCCGCGCGACGTCGACGGGTTCACGGTCGCCGAACCGGCCTTCGCCGGCGAGATCCAGCATCTGCCCGCCGACCATGCCGCCGATGCCCGAGGCGCGCGCCAGCGCGCGCGTCAGCAGCAGGCGAACGGTGGGGTCCTTGTGGATCTCGTCGCGGGTGACGATGTCGAACGCCAGCGTCAGCAGGCCGTCGCCGGCGAGGATCGCGGTGGCGTCGTCGGTCTTCTTGTGCAGCGTCGGCCGGCCGCGGCGCAGATCGCTGTTGTCCATCGCCGGCAGATCGTCATGGATCAGCGAATAGCAGTGGATGCATTCGAGGGCGGCGCCAGCCAGCAGCGCGGCATCGCGGGGCACACCGAACACGGCCGAGCTCTCCACCACCAGGAACGGGCGCAGGCGCTTGCCGCCGCCCAGGGTCGAATAGCGCATCGCGTCCATCAGCCGCTTCGGCCGCGCGATCTCGTCGGATAACAGCGTATCCGACAGCAGCTTCGCCAGCACGGCCTCGGTATCCTCGGCGGTCCGGTCCAATCGTTGGGCAAAATCGGCAGCAGCGATCGTCATTTAGGAATAGCTCCAGATCAATTTGGCCGGACAATCGTTGATGGCACGGCGTCAGTCAATTCCGCCGGCCGGCTCGCTACGCCTTAAAAGTGCTGGAAAACCCACGAAATATCATGGCGATGTCACTTGTTAAGGGGTCTCTTGATCGAGCCTGGAGCCGGCTGGGCTGAACCGGAAGCATCCGAATTTGCGCTTTGTTCGAATTATTTTGCTGATTTTGGTCGTGCTGCTGCTGTTGCCGTATCTGGTGACGCCGTTCTATCGCACCGGCCATCCGGTCTCGACGCTGATGGCCTGGCGCTGGCTCAAGGGCGCGCCGGTGTCGCGGCAGTGGATCGATTTCAAGGCGATGTCGCCGTCGCTGCCGCGTTCGGTGGTGGGTTCCGAAGATGCCAAATTCTGTGGGCATCGCGGGGTCGATTGGGACGCGTTGCAGGGGGCGATCGAGGATCACGAGGAGGGCGAGGTGGCCGGCGGCGGTTCGACCATCACCCAGCAGGTGGCCAAGAACCTGTTCCTGTGGCCGGGCCGCAGCGTGGTCCGCAAGGCGCTGGAGATCCCGCTGGCGCTGTGGATCGACCTCGTGCTGCCGAAACAGCGGATTCTCGAAATCTACCTCAACATCGCCGAACTCGGCCCATCCGGGCAATTCGGGGCCGAGGCCGGGGCCAATTACGCGTTCGGCCGTTCGGCCGCCACCCTGTCGCCGCGCGAGGCGGCCCTGCTGGCGGCGATCCTGCCCAATCCGGTCCGGCGTAGCGCCCGCAATCCCGGCCCCGGGGTGCGGCGTTTGGCCGGGACCTACATGGCGCGGGCGAATGCCGCGGCCTTGCAGCGCTGCTGGGGCTAAAATCGTGCGTTTTGAGCCAATTTTCGCTCCTTTAAACCGTGGCAAACCCTAGCTTTACGCCATCCCTTCCTCTATAAGCGCGGCCTTATCGGCATCGCAGCCCGTGCTTTGAAGCGCTGGGCGGTCCGCTACCGGGACGATGCCCTCCGACAACACCCCTAGAGGACCGTTATGGCCGTTCCCAGAAGAAAAACATCGCCCTCGCGGCGTGGCATGCGCCGCTCGGCGGACGCACTGAAGAAGCCGACCTACGCTGAGGACAAGGATTCGGGCGAATTGCGCCGTCCGCACCACCTCGACCTGAAGACCGGCATGTACAAGGGCCGGCAGGTTCTGAAGGCCAAGAAGGAATCCTGATCGGGCACAGGCGTGAGGCGCGGCGGTCAGCCGTGCCTGCCTGAATTCGGCCAACGAGTGGGGTAAAACGGTTCCCGCAGCGAAGCGCTCAAGCCTCGCCCGGGAATTTTGATTTGCTGATAGCAAGGCCTCGCCGATGGTTGGTTTTCCGCTGCTCCTGATTCCGCTGGCGATCTACAACATCATCGCCTTCCTGATGCCCGAGGTTTCCTTCGTCGGGCCGCTCTTCAAGCTGAACTTGATGTCCGGCGTGGAATGGGCGGTGACGCTGAGCGACGTGCTGATCACGCTCGGCATTCTGCTGCTGCTGTTCGAAGTCATCAAGGGCGCGCGACCCGGCGCAAAATATCTCACCGACCATCTGCTGTCGCTGATCGTGTTCGGCGCGGCCGCCGCCGAATTCGTGCTGTGGCCGAAATTCGGCACCTCGACCTATTTCCTGCTGACGGCGCTGGCGCTGGCGGACTTCCTGTCCGGCCTTGCCTTGCGCGCGCGGCGTGGCGCGGTGGCAGCGCCTGCGGTCGCCGCGAAGGGTTCAAGAAAAGCCGAACCGAAGAGCGAGCCGGCGATCGTCGAGCCGCGCCTCGAACCGGCACCGACCCCCGCGACGGCGCCGCCCGCAGCCTCGGTCGCCGAATCCGTGCGGCAGGACCTCCCTCAACCGGCGCCCGGCGCAGCGCATGCGGCCTCGCCGGAAGTCCCGTCGCCGGACCTGCAGCCGGGTAATGGCACGCCGACATCGCCAGGCACGCCGCCGCGCTGATCGTTCGTCCGGATTTACTGGTCTCTTAGACGACCTGCCGCGTCCGCCGCGCCACGCTGCGCCGTTCCTGCGGGTGTGCGCCATAGGCCGTTTGCGCATCCTCGATCGAGGCCCGCCGCAGGCTGCGGGTTTGCGGATCATGCTCGGCGGTCGCGATCAACTGGGTCAGGAAGGTCGGGTCGGGCGGCGCGACGGCTGCTTTCCGCGACCAGTGCACCGTCTGGGTCACCGGCACCAGTGCGACGCAGGCCGGCCTCTCGGCGCCGAGAACCTCGCCATCCAGGATGTCTTCTGATCGATCGGTACCCAACATCGCACACCGCAACCGGCTTAAACTGTCACGTTTTGGGACGTGACGCCCTACTGCGATTTGCTTCTCGCAAGGCCTATGCCGATGCGTGCCGGTTCGTTCCCGCCGGGTTTGCGACATCCGTAAAACGTGGTTTCCGGATTATTTATGAACTTTGCCTAGCGTCTGATTCGGTAGTGCCACTATCTTGAGGGTGGCCAGAATCACCCTGGCTGTCCATGGCTTGTCCCCGACTTGTCCTTGGACCGTCCCGAATCGAGGCGACGTTGATGTCCGCTGTCCCGCAAGCCTCCAGCATCCTCGCTTCGCTCGGGCAGGCGGCTTTCGTCTGGGATCTGGCCAACGACACCATTGCCTGGAGCGACAACGCCGCCTCCGTCTTTACCGATATCCCTGCGCAAGCGCTGCAGAGCGGCGCCGAATTCGCCCGGCTGATCGAGCCGGTGCGTTCGGTCCGGTCGGACGCGCTGGGCAAAACCGGCCCGGCGCGCGGGGTGGAGGGCACGGCCTACCGGATCGAATATGGCGTCCGCGCCTCGACCTCGGCGCCGGTGATCTGGATCGAGGAAACCGGCTGCTGGTTCGCCGGCGCCGACGGCAAGCCGGTGCGCGCCCAAGGCATCGTCCGCGTCGATAATGAACGCCATGCCCGCGACGAGCAGCTGATGCGGCTGTCGCGGCACGACCCCTTGACCGGCGAGCTCAACCGCACCCATCTGATCGCGGCGCTCGCCGAAGCGATCGAGGAGGCCGCGCGCTTTCGTTCGTCCTGCGCCTTCATGCTGATCGGCATCGATCATCTGGCGCGCATCAATGACGCCTTCGGTTTCGATGTCGCGGACGGCGTGATCGCCGAGGTCGGAAAACGCATCCGGTCGCGCTTGCGCGGCGGCGATGTGCTCGGGCGGTTCTCCGGCAACAAATTCGGGCTGATCCTGCGCAATTGCACCGTCGACGACACGAATGTCGCGGCCGAGCGCTTCCTCGCCGGCATCCGTGACGAGGTGGTGCCGACCGTATCCGGCCCGGTGTCGGTGACGGCATCGATCGGCGCCATCAGCATTCCGCGTTACGCGCGGAGCGCCGATGAAGCCGTCACCCGGGCGCAGGAAACGCTGGACGGCGCGAAAAGCCGCCGCGCCGGATCGTTCGCGCTGTGGAAGCCCAATGTCGAACGCGACGCGCAACGCCGCGTCAACATCCGCGTCACCGACGAAATCGTCACTGCGCTGAACGAGCGCCGGATCGTCACGGCGTTCGAGCCGGTGGTCGAAGCGCGCTCGCGGCAGCCGGCGTTCTACGAATGCCTGGTGCGGATGGAGCAGGCCGACGGCCAGGCGCTGCTGGCGCCCGACATCGTCCCCGTCGCTGAAAGGCTCGGCCTGATCCGCCTGGTCGACCACCGCGTGCTCGAGCTCGCGATCGCCGAACTCGCGGCCTCGCCGAACGTGCAGCTCAGCCTCAATATCTCGCCCGACACCACGATGGATCCGGACTGGTGGAGCACGATCGAATCGCTGATGTGCTCCAGTCCGGGGGTCGGCGAGCGGCTGATCGTCGAGATCACCGAAACCGTGGCGATCCAGGATATCGACGACATCAGGGGCTTCGTCACAAGGCTGAAGAATTTCGGCAGCCGGATCGCGATCGACGATTTCGGCGCCGGCTACACCTCGTTCCGGAATCTGCGCAAGCTCGGCGTCGACATCGTGAAAATCGACGGCGCCTTCGTGCAGAACATCGCGAGCTCGGCCGATGACCGCGCCTTCGTGCAGACGCTGATCGACCTGGCGCGCCGGCTGCAGATCAAGACGGTCGCCGAATGGGTGCAGGACGAGGAGTCCGCGGTCATGCTGCGCGAATGGGGCTGCGACTACATCCAGGGCCGCCTGATCGGGCTGGCGTCACCGCAGCGGCCGTGGGCCGTGCCGGTGGAGACCGTGTTGCCTGCGGCGAGCTGAGATTTGCGTCATCCCGGCGAAGGCCGGGACCTCTATGCTGCGGCCTATCGATAGGGCGAGCGGGCAAATGCCTTCGTGAAATAACCAAGATTTTTGGTTATGGGTCGTAAGTCTTGGTGCCTCGATTAAGATGGGCGATTGAGGCGGGCGTTGCGGGGTTTATGGGAGGTCGTTGGCGGCCGTCGGGATCTCGCACCCCGCCTCGTTTAATTGAAGGGCCGGACACCCGGACGGTAGCAAGTGCTGGCCGCACGTTTGACGATCCAGGCGCCGGCCCTGCCTCGTGAAC
>JAFKKG010000043.1 GCA_017305715.1 Hyphomicrobiales bacterium
AACACCGACAGCAATGGCAACTATGTGAGCAACGCCATCAGTGGCGTATCCGGAAAGAGCATCGCGCTGGAATCGTTTGAAACCAGCTTCCATCAGGACCTGAATGGCGACGGTACGATAGGTGTGGTCGGTACCACAATCGAATCGTCTGGCTCGACGAGCCTCGTGCAGGTCGGAAATAGTTATGGTTTGTTCACGGGCGGATCTGGCCCGTCGCTGAAGTATGGCGGCACCGAATTTACCGCGGGCCAGTTCGGCTGTGTAGTTGTTGGAGCAGAAGCGGTTGGATCAGGCTATCAGGTTGTCCTGAAGGTCGCGGGTGCCGACACCTATGCGGTCTGGAACACCGACAGCAATGGCAACTATGTAAGCAACGCCATCAGTGGCGTATCCGGGAAGAGCATCGCACTGGAATCGTTTGAAACCAGCTTCCATCAGGATCTGAATGGCGATGGTACGATAGGCGTAGTCGCACATCAGAACGATTTTCATCTCCTGTGACATTGCATTTTTGAGAGCTTCGTGCTGACAAGCATTCCTCGTTCGATCCACGGATTTCAGAATGACCTACGTGCAATATGGGTGCGGGCATAGTGCGCCCGAAGGTTGGTTAAGCTACGACGCATCGTTCACGTTGCGTGTAGAACGCTTTTCGGTTATGGGCCAATTCGTCAAGAGGAACGCGCAGCGATTTCCGGACAATGTCATCTTCGGCGATATCGTCCGAGGCTTGCCGGTCCCCGACGGTTCGGCGGATGGGGTCTACGCCTCGCATGTTCTGGAGCATCTCTCTCGCGCGTCGATGCTCGTCGCTTTGCAGAATACCTATCGAATACTTCGTCCAAACGGCATCTTTCGCTTGATCGTACCGGATCTCGAGGCGAGGGCACGCCGCTATATAGCCGAACTCGAAGCAGCGCTACCCGATGCCAACGATCGGCTCCTTCGGTCAAGCTACCTTGGCGTCGAAGCCGATCCAAAGGGCTTGCTTGGGGTTGCCTCCGAGATGCTCGGACGCAACAAGCATCTCTGGATGTGGGACTTTCCGGCCATCTCGGCGGTATTGGCGTCCACCGGGTTTACCGCGATCCGACGCTGCGAGATCGGGGATAGCGGTGACCCTGCATTTGCTGCTGTAGAGCAGCGTGACCGGTTTTTTGACGGGCCAACCGGCATTCGTGAACTGGCGGTCCACTGCCAGCGCCCAGCCAGCCGCTGAGTTGCGAGAAACCCTGAAGCAGGCGCTGGGCCGTGAGCAAGCCGATGGCATGAGAAGACCATCAAGCAAGCAATTCCACGGCATAATCTTGAAGGGATCGTATCGCTGGCTTCGGCTGTTCATGGCTGGTGACCTGCCGTCAATCACTTGAACCGGCAGTCGTTGAAGTTTGATCTCGAAAGAGAGATTCCAGGGTCACCCGGGGAAACTCATCCAGTTCCCCGCCCGCCGTGGCGTTGAATATGGCGATTTGGTTTGCAGCCGCTATCTGTCGCAAATTGCGATACTGACTCCACAATGCGGCCAGGCCCTGCAGTTCATCGTGCCAGCCGCCACGGAGCTTGCCGTGTTCGTCGGTCGATACATCTTTTCCGCGCAGGACGGTGGGTTCATAGAAATACTTGTATTCGCCGGAACGAAAATGATCGTGGTCGGCGCCCAGGAGATAAATCCTGTCGTGCCCCATGTACATACTGATCAGTGCAGCCATGATAGGCACTGACTGTGCCCCGGGCATCTCTCCGGCAGCATCTGGCAACGCGTCGGGGGGATACATCGAAAATGGCCCGGCCAGGTCAACGTATCGGACATCGCGGCCAGGAAAGAGATTCTCTTCGCGGACCAGGGCTCTTTCGGTGTGGTTCAGAAACAAGGTGACGGCACCACCCAGGCGCTCGTGCATCTCGCGGAACCATACGATGACGTCAGCGCGGGTCATCAGCGTATAAGTGATTTGCGGCACGCAATGATAGGCTGGCGCGATTTCAGCATAGTCCGGGTGAAGATAGCCGCTGGAGACCGAGAAGACTATTTCACCCTTGAGGGGTCGGATGTCCTGCCGCTTGACGCTCGGTCCGTTGCACAAAATGAAGCAACGCTTGCCCGCGTGAATGTTTTGCAGGTCCACGTTGCGCGCCGTGAGCGCGAGAATTCGGGCTCGCTCCTCGCGTGCCGGGCGCATGCGCTCTTCTTCCAGGCGCGCCCGTTCGCGCTGCTCCGGTATGATGTACATATGCTTGTAAAGGCCGTACGGCAGCAAGGCGCGAAACGTGCGGCCAAGGAGCGTCATCTGCGGGATCTCTCACTCAATCCACTTCAGTACCTGAAAGACTTCGGCATAACGGCAACCGATGCGTTGGCCGGCGTTTTCAGCCTCGTTCTCGAAGAAGGAAAGCCATTTCTTGCCGGTACGATTGACCTCGGAAGCATGCGCCATGATCGCGTCGCGCTTCGTCGCCCAGGTGCTCGTTATGTCGACGTAGTAGTTGCCGTGAAACTCCATCGGTGAATGATACCAGTTGCTGCGGTACATCAGGAGGCGCGGGACATGACGGCTGCTATGCAGCGAGGCGCGACCGACGGCCTGATGGTCATGATGAACGTCGCCAATCCAGTGGGTGTAGACCAGATCGATCTTGTGATCCTCGATGATGCGTAGGATCTGGATATTGAGAGGATCCACGAACTCGACCTCAAGGGTCTTGAACTCGCCGCAGATCAGGTGTTCGACACCAAGCGTTCGCATGGCGGCTTCACCCTCGGCCTGGGCGATCTCGTTGGATCGGACCTCGCTGTTCCGGTGGTTGGAAAACCCGGAAACGGTGGCGACATAAACGACCACCTTGTCGCCCTTGGCGACGTGCCTGGCGAGGGCCCCACCGCAACCCAATTCCACGTCATCGAAATGTGCGCCGATGGCCAATACGTTCATTCAGATTTCCTCAGGATGTCGCGCGAGCGGACGATGCCGCAATTGAACAGCAGGTCGATGCTGCTCAGATATGGAATGAAATCGCCGTGCAGCTGGGGGTATACCGGATGAAGAAATTCCTGCCAAGTTACTTTGATTCCTGCCGTCTCGAAGGGCTCGGGACGGAAATAAGCACGCGCACCGGTGCCGGAGAGGTAGTGATTTGCATGAACGGTCCTGAGGATATCGACAAGCAGTTCGTTGCTCCGACCGGTCGCCATGAGGTCGCTGGCGCGGATGATCTCGATGCGGATATCGAAAAGCTCCAGCAGCAGTTCGATGGAGGCGCGATTGAAGTCAGCCAGCAAGCCGCAGGGGCGGGTGTATAGCGCCTGCACCCGCGGATAGATCTCGCCAAAGAATGGGGCTTGTCGGTAGTTTTCCTGAAGGATGTTGAGGTGATTGTTTCGCCAGTCCACGGTCTCGGAGAGCTCGATCTGGTTGATCGGCGTGTCTCGTGCGGCAGCTTTCACGCTGATGGTAATCCAGCGTTCGCCTTTCGGTGTCTTGATCTTGTCGCGGTTGGTCCAGCTGCGGCTTGTCGAATTGACGTATTGAGCGTTGTCCAGCAGCACGATCACATCGGCATTCAGGAGGCGATCGAAAAATCCCAGATAGGGCAGAAAATCGGGCTGATGAATGACGGCCGTGCGGTTCATGCGAGCTCCAATAGCAGCTGACAGACCCGTTCTGCGCCATGTAGTGGTATTCGTGCCAACCCTGCTGAACTCATTGCCGTGACGTCGCGCGGTATCGCAAGGGCGCTCTCATCCAGATTGGAGTGATGTCCCGCGTAGCGCGCGGCCCCCAGTTTGGCAAGGTGCCGTGCTGGCGGTACTTCAAACCATTCGTTGGCGATTGCAATGACCGGCAGCCCCGAAGCGGCGGCTTCGAAGGCGGTAATGCCGCCTCCAGTGATGGACAAATCGTGGCGGTTCATTTCCTCGATCAGGGATGGGACGCCGATCTTGAGGTCGAAATCCTCGGGGAGTTCGGCGTCGAGCGCCGTACGGTGCTGGAAGCCCGGGCCGATGATGACGGTGGCGTTTCGGATTTGCTTTCGCAACAACGCTACGGCCCTGACCGTTACGCCGTAGGTATCGCTCCCACCCAGGGTTATCATGGCACTGCGAAGCTCCGTTCGCTGGCGGCGCCAACGGGCTATCTCGGGATTCAGGATCAGGTAGTCGAGGCCATGGAGGACGCGGTTTCCCTCCAGCCGTTCTCCGGGGTCCAGGGCGAGAGCCGCGATATGGAGATCAGCGAGCTGCGCACCCGTGCCTCTGTCATCAAACGTGACCAGCGGGATGCCGGCCTCGCTGATGGTGCGCGCTTGGGAGAGATCTGTATCGAGGCGGTCGTTGACCCATACTTGCACCCGGTGGCGGCGGATCGTGTCCGGCGCCCAATGCTCGATGCGCGTCAGGTCGACCACTTCGAATGTCAATCCGTCCCGACGCAATAGTTCGAGCGCCGGCGGATGGTCGTTGATCAGAAGGACGAAGGGTACTTGGCGCGCCCGAAGCAGTAGCGCGAGATTGCGCATGCGGAACAAGTGACCCATCCCGCGCGCATGGGAGCTTTCTAGGCAAATTGCGAACACAGCGCGACCGCCTGTTCAGTTGTTACATGATCGCTGCCGGCACGTTCGGCGATGAAGCATGCCCGGCGGAAGTCGGTTTCATCGTCGACGGTAAGGCGCACCTGCGGATGGTTCTTTTCGGCCGCAATCTCCAATTCCACAGTCTTGAATCGCTCGGGGTGCTCAAGCATGAATTCATCGACATGTTCGAAATGGTGCGGGGCGTGGGAGGCTTCAGCGCACTGGGCCAGCGCGCTGAACCGAAAGATTTCTGCGCCGACACCGACGGGCAATTGAGAGAAGGAGTGGCTGAAGTCGGCTTGCGTCGATAGATGCAAATCGATCAGGCGGTCCAGTTCTTCGACGTCGACAAACGGGTTGTCGGCAGTGAGACGAATTACCTGCTCAAACCCGTAGGTCATGGCGCATTGGTAGTACCGGTTCAGCACGTTGTTCTCGCTGCCGCGAAATATCTTGACCTCGCGTTGCCCGCAGTAGCTAACGATTGCATCGTCGCGCGCCTCCCCCGTAGTCGCAACGACGACAGTGGCACGGTGTCGGAGGTGACCGAGCCGATCCAGAATTCGGCCGAGCAGAGGCGTGCCGTTGATCGGGCGCAGCACCTTTCCCGGCAGCCGTGAGGACCCCATGCGGGCCTGGATGATGATGCCCAAGCTTATTGCAGCACCTCCCACGTCAGCACGTCGTCGGCTTCGAGTACCTGACGGGGGCGTCGTCCGATCACGTCCTGCAAATGCTTGGGCGCGATGCCATAGCCCGGCCGCTTGACCGTCAGATGGTCAGCCGTCAGCGGCTCGCCGGCCGCTGCGGCGCGGGCCAGGACGATGCTCTTGCGGTTGTTGGTGCGCGTCTTGGCTTCGCTCGCCGCCGGATGCTTGCGGCCGTCACCGCGCATGACTTCGAAGCTGCGCACGGCTTCGACGATGGCCTTCATCTCGTCCGGATCGGCCGACAGCATGTGGTCGGGCCCTGGCGCTTGCTTGTCCCAGGTGAAGTGCTTTTCCAGAATCCGCGCGCCCATCGCCGCGGCGCAAATGCACGCGATCGGCCCGATCGTGTGGTCGGAGTAACCGACCGCCAGATCGGGAAACTCCCGCATCATCGCCTGCATCGCGCCCAAATTGACGTGTTCGGGGTGCGTCGGATAGCTGGTCACCGCGTGCAACAGCATAAGCTGCTTCACGCCTTCCGAGCGTATCGCTGCGACCGACTCCTGGACTTCCTCCATCGTGCACATGCCGGTCGAGAGGATCATCGGTTTGCCGGTACGGGCCACAACACGCAGGAAGGGAAGGTTGACGGCATCATCCGAACCGATCTTGTGCGCCCCGACACCCAAATTCTCCAGCATATCGACATCGGATTCATGCGACGGGGTGGAGAACCAGTCCAATCCGTGTCGGGCAGCGTAATCGAACACGGCCTTATGAAGGTCGAGATCGATTTCATATTGCCTGAACAGTTCATGCTGGGAGACCAGGCCGGTGTTTTCCATATCGAACACCGCCTTGCGGCTGGCAACCGTGTCAGCCCTGTACGTCTGCAGCTTGACTGCATCCGCGCCGGAAGCGGCGGCGGCGTCGATCAGGGTTCGGGCGTCTTCGAAGCGGGTAAAGTTACCACCGATCTCGGCGATGATGTAGCAGCGATCGGGTTTGAAATTGCGGAACATTTTCGCGCAAGCCTATTTGCCAATCAGCTGAGTGCGGCGCGTATAGTTGCGCACGATGAAGCTGCGCTCACCAACTTGGGCCACATCGTCCTGGGTTTTGCGCGGCAGGTAACACTTGCGGCAGACCGGGCTGTTCATGAAGCCGCGTGGTTGGAGGTGCATGTCGCGCACCGCCTGCATTTTGGGGCCGTGCCAGATCTCATGCACGGTTTGTGTCCTGGCGTCGCCGATGACTTCCCGATTTTCTTCGTCGTTTGAGCACTTCATCACCAGGCCGTCAGCGCCGATGACCAGGCGTTGATACTGCTGCGGGCAGGTGAATTCGTCGACGTATTCGATGTCTGTGTCGTTTCCCAGATAGTCGATCAGGGGATTGAAGGCGACAAGGTCGGCGAGGGGCGCGAAAGTGTCGTAATAGCCTTGCGGATCGTTTTCGATCGCTGGCCAGATGCCCTGCACCTTGATCACCGGTTTGACCAGTCCGTGCTCGGCTTTGTAATCCTTGATGGCCTTGAGCTTGCCCAGCAGATCGTCGAACTTCAACGGATGTCGGATGCGCTCGTAAGATTCCTTGAGGCCGTCGATGGAAATCGTGATCCAGTCGATGCCCGCCTCCTGAACCTTCTTGAAATAGTCCAGGCTCAGGCGCCCACCGTGAGTCAGCGTGGATATCTCCTTGATGCCACCCTTCTTGGCATAGCGCACGGCTTCGATAAATCCGGGATGCACGGTGGATTCGCCACGCAGCGACAGACGCAGGGCGGGCACCTTGCCGCCAATCTCGTCGATGATGCGCTTGAACATCTCGATATCCATGACTTTCGCATCGACGTGTTTGCGAAATTCCGCCGAGATCGTGTAACACATCGGGCAACGCAGGTTGCACACCGAGGAAAGCTCGAGATCGACCAGTAATGGATAGTCCGACACCGTCTGCGTCTTGGCGTTTTCCGCCCAGTCGTGACGATACCGGGCATAGCCTTCGGACCACCCTTGAGACAGGTTCTGATTGAACGACGCCTCTCGCTCGGGCGTGTCCATCGAATAGTTGCCCTTGTTGATCGGGACGTTGCGCTGTTTCATGTAGCCTCTTGCATTGCCTTTATCGTCGCTCGGATTCCATCGCGGAAGCTATGCTTCGGGGACCACCCCAGTTCGCTCTGGGCCCGGGCGATATCGGCGCGTGTATCGTCGATTTCCTGCACGCGTGTCACCTGCAGGCTTCGCACCTGCTTGGATGTGGCTGCCTCAGCCTGCGCCGTGGCGATCGCCTCAGCGACGCTCAGGGAAACGCCCGTTCCCGCATTATAGACGTTATAGCCGGCGGGCGCGTGCATGGTGGCGAGGAACAGCTCAACCAAGTCCGCTATATAGAGGAAGTCCCGCTTCGGGGCTAGGTCCCTGACCTCGATGTGGTCGGACTTCAGGACCTGGGTTAGAATGGATGGAATAAGAAAATCTCCACCCTGTCCGGGGCCGTAGACGTTGAACGGTCGGACCACCGTAACCGGCAGACCGTGGACCGCTGCGTAGAACTGGCAGGCCTGTTCGGCGAGCGCCTTGCTGAGTGCATAGGGATTGTTCGGAGCGAGCGGGTGGTCCTCCCGGATCGGCTGCGTTTTGGGCACGCCATAGAGATAGGCGCTGATATGCGTCAGCGGGATGTTCTGTGCCCGGCAGAACTCCAGCACATTGAGCGTGCCGCCGGTGTTGACCCGGTGGAACTCTGCCGGATGGTCCCAGCTTTGCGGCACGAAGGTAAGCGCCGCCAGGTGGAAAACGCGGTCGATCCTGGTTCCCTGGTGCGGGCGCAGAGTGGCAGGATCGGCGATGTCGCCATCGCTCCGGCCCAGTCGGATGATCGTGTCACCGCGCGTATGCAGGCGGGTGGTCAAGGCGCGACCCAGGAAACCTCCGGCACCGGTGATCAGGAAAGTGCTCACATCCGGTCGGCCATGAAACGGGCAGGGTCGCTCTCGTATTCCTCGATGGCTTTCGCGTAGTCATCGGGACGGCCGATGTCCAGCCAATACCCGTCGTGGCGGCGAACATCGGGCAGGGTGCCCGCTTTGATCAACCGATGCATCAGATGATCGAAGCCGAACGCCACATCCGGCGGGATCATGCCCAGGGCGCGCTGGCTGACCATATAGACGCCCATGCTCACCTCATATGCGTAACGCGGCTTTTCGCGGAAACCGGTCAGTTGGCCCTGCGTATCCGACTCCAGCACGCCGTAGTCGATCATCTCCTCGCGTGCGTGCGAGGAGATGGTGAAGATGCCGTCGCGCTGCACGTGCAGATCGTAAAATTCGCCAAAATCCAGATCCGTCAAGATGTCGCCATTCATCACCAGGAAATGGGCCGGAAGATCGCGCACCAGTTTCAATGGCGCCATCGTGCTCAAGGGCTTGTCCTCGAGCGAGTAGTCGATCCGGAGGCCCCAACGTTCGCCATCGCGAAAAAAGGCCTTGATGATCTCTGCCTGGTGGTTCACCGCCATGGTGATGTGGTCAAAGCCGCTCCGCGCCAGTTGCCGGATGATGATCTCCAGGATTGGGGTCTCGCCCAGCGGCACCAGGGGCTTGGGAAGCGCGATCGTATAGGGGCGCAGGCGTGTGCCCTTGCCGCCGGCGAGAATGACTGCGCGTTTGTTCGCCAATGGACGGACCTTCAAGACAGCGCGACCTCAGCCCGCGCGACCAAGGGAATACCATAAGGTATTGGGCTACACGTTGTAAATCTGGGCCTTGTAGCGCGCCAGGTTCTCAGGGCGGCCGAACCAGCTGATGGTACGTGTCAGCCCTTCGCGAATGTCGATTTGCGGCTCATACCCGGTCAAGCGGCGGACACGCGTATTATCGCACCACAGGCGTTCCACCTCGCTGTCCGCCGGGCGGATGCGGGTATCGTCGGACTCGACGGTGATTTGCGAACCCATCAGTTCCTTGATGAGGGCGACGGTGTCGGCGATCGATATCTCCGAATTGGTGCCCAAATTCACGGTATCGCCAACAGCGGCGTCGCATTCCGCCAGTTCGACGAAGCCGCGACAGGTATCCTCGACATAGCTGAAGTCACGGGTCGGATGCAGGCTGCCCAATTTGATCGTCGGCCTCCCAGCTGCGATTTGCGTGATCACGGTAGGTATCACCGCTCGCGCCGATTGGCGGGGTCCATAGGTATTGAAGGGGCGTACGATAGTGACGGGCAGGCCGAAAGCGCTAAAGAAACTGAAGGCGATCGCGTCGGCGCCGATTTTGGTCGCACTATACGGAGACTGAGCCTGTAGCGGATGTGACTCGTCGATCGGAACGCGCTGCGCCGTTCCATACACCTCGCTGGTAGACGTGTGAATGACGCGCGCAACCCCCAGTTCGCGCGCAGCCTGCATCACGTTGAGCGTACCCGTGACGTTGGTCTGGACGTAGCTGTCCGGTGCGACGTAGGAGTAAGGAATGGCAATCAACGCTGCCAAGTGAAATACCACGTCGCAATCGCGGGCTGCACTCCTGACGAAATTCGGATCGCGTATGTCGCCGCTGACAATCTCGATTTGATCGCGGCAGGGCAGGCCTTCCAGCCAACCCCACTGGTTGAACGAGTTGTAAAGGCAGAGCGCGCGGACCTTCGCCCCGCGAGCGACCAGCATTTCCGCCAAGTGCGATCCAATGAAGCCATCTGCGCCCGTGACCAGCACTTTTCTGCCCGTAATCTTCATCGTCTCTTACTCACTATTCGCGGATACGATGCACCTTTGCCGGCGTGCCGAAGCTGACTGAGCGCTCGGGAAGATCGCCGCGCACCAGCGATTGGGCGCCGACAACCGAGTCGTTGCCGATGCTCGATCCCATCATCACCATGACCCCGCTGCCCAACCACACATTGTCGCCGATCCTGACCGGTGCCGCGGACGATTCGGAATGTCTGGTTGGAATCGAGGGATCGTCAGTGCCATGGCTTGCGTCGGTGATCTGGACAAATGCCGCGAAAATGCAATTCTTTCCAACATCAAGAGCCGCCAGCGCACCAAGGATATTGTAACTGTTGATATAACTTCCATCACCTATTCGGATAGCGCCGCCTTGGACGGTCGAAAGTATCGCGAAGGAACCAATCGCGCAGCGCGCGCCAAGGGAAATATTCCCGTATAAGTGAGCATACCGGTAGATGCAGCAACCCTCACCGATCAAGATGTTGCCTTCGAGAATGACATTGTCTTCAAGTTTTACCCCGGGGCCGACCTGGACGTCTCCAGTGATCACAACATTTCGACCGATCCGGCAATCCCTGGGCAGCCGTATTCCGAACAGCAAAAGCAGGCGAAGATGCCTGGCGGCTTGGGCCACAACATCAGCAATCTTCCCGAAGCTCGTCATTTTCGGTCAGTATTGACAAGTTCAGGCTCGGCCTGAACAGTCCAGGGCAATTGCAGCGATAACAACGAACCTTTGCGTTCAAATCCGAGGAACATCACGATTCCAACGGAATCAACGACGCGGAAGGTAACTCCATCGACGACATCGTAGATGTCGTGTCGACCTCTTGAGATGCCGACCCGCAACGCGTACAGGCCTGTGTTGAGTAATCGCGCAGGAATCCGAATGTCAGCTAGGTAAGTGCCGGCGGCGCGTTCTTCCAGGCGCGACATTTCCAGCTCCGTATCCGAAAGCGAAATGAACGTTTCGCCATTGTCCTCGGACAAAACTTGTAAGCCAACTGTCACGCCGCGCATCGGTTCACGCAAGCGGTATCTCACTCGCAAGATGATGTCTTGCGTCAGTTCATAGCCTTCGCGTGTTTCCAGATTCGGATCAAGAATGAATACATCTTTGATATAAGCCGGTTTGTCGGGCGTTGTCGAAGCATCCAGGTGCCAACTTGATCCTCCGTCCACCGAAGCGCTGCGAAGATAGACACGCGTAATGTCGGAACTCGGTCCGTCGGCTATGATTTTTCCCTTTTCCAGGAATATTGACCTCGCGCACAGATTGTTTACGGCGGTCATGTTGTGACTGACAAACAATACAGTGCGCCCCTCGGACCTCACATCGCGCATTTTTCCCAGGCATTTTTTTTGAAATGCGTGATCACCGACCGCCAGTACTTCATCGACGATCAGGATTTCCGGCTCCAGATGTGCGGCCACTGCAAATGCAAGCCGAACGTACATACCTGAAGAGTATCGTTTCACCGGCGTATCGATGAAGTCATCGATTTCCGCAAAGTCGATAATTTCGTCAAACTTGCGATTTATTTCCGCTTTTGTCATCCCGAGAATTGCGCCGTTCAGATAGACATTCTCACGACCGGTTAGCTCTGCATGAAATCCCGTGCCAACCTCAAGCAGACTCGATACCCGCCCGCGGATACGAACACTGCCCGCGTTTGGCGCCGCTACCCGAGACAGGATCTTGAGGAGCGTAGATTTACCGGCACCATTCCGTCCGATAAAGCCGACGGTCTCGCCGGCCTGGACATCAAAGGTGACGTTCTCCAGCGCGTTGAACGTCGTTCCGGCTTTCACGCCGGCCTTGCCGATCTCAAGGTTGGGATCTGGCAAGCCTCGTTTGCGCGCCCACCAGCTCTGCAGATCGCGCCTCAATGTGCCGTGATTGATAACGCCGAGTTGGTAGCGTTTGCTGACGGACTCGACTGAAATGACAGTTTTGGTCATGGCTTAAGGAGTTTGCGCGAGGGTGATGTCGAATATGTCGCGAACAACGAGGACACTGTCATCGTCAGATCGTGTCCATGAAGCTGCGTTCGACGCGGGAAAACATTGCCAAGCCCAGGCTGAAGATTAAAGCGGTAGCGACAATGCTGTATATGGCAGGTTCCAAACGCAGGGTTCCGCTTCCCAAGAGGGCGTATCGAAAGCACTCCACGATTGGCGTCATTGGATTCAAATAGGCGAGCCACAGCCATTTTTCCGGGATTTGAGAAACCGGATATACAACGGGGGTTGCATACATCCAGAGTTGCATTCCGTAACCCGTCAGGTAGGCCAAGTCGCGAAATCGAGTCGTCAGTGTCGAGATGATCAGCCCAGCTCCCAATCCTAATGCCGCGATCTGTATAAGTAGAAAGGGCAGCAGGAGTAGTGCGGCCCCAGGTTGAATGGGCGCTCCTCGAAGACGATAGACAACGACTACCACAATGAAGACGACGAATTGTATGCCGAGAACGATGAGATTGCTGATGATCAGCGATACCGGCGTAACCAGACGGGGGAAGTAAACCTTGCTGTACATTCCGACGTTGGCGGCGAATGTGTCAGATGTCTTGTTCAAGTTGGCCGCAAAATATTGCCAGCACAAAACACCCCCGAAATAAAACAGGAAAGGCGGTATTCCGTCCGTGGGTATCGAGGCGATCCGCCCGAATACGATCGTGAAGACGATCGTTGTCATCAAGGGTTGAATGACAAACCAAAGCGGCCCTAGTAGTGATTGCTTGTAGGTGGCAACGGAGTCGCGCCTCACGAAAAGCATAACGAGGTCGCGATATTGCCACAACCCTCGCAGGTCGGGCATATACCAGCCCTGCACGGATTCAATAACCGTCGTCCATTCTTTCGAATCGTCTGCCTTCGTCATTTTTCTTCGCCGTCGAGCGAGCGCGATATAGAGGTCGCAAGCTGTGTGTTGCGCAAGTGTACTTGAAGGGTCTGCAACGCCTCGAAAAGGCTATCGCGCGTTGGTTCAAGCAGGTTTCCTACAGGCGGCGTCCCTCCCGGCAAAGCCTTTATTTTGGCTTTCACCGGGCTAGATATCCGAAGTTCTTCAACCAAATCAATAGGAAAAGGTCCGTGCAGACTGTGTATGAGGCCGCATGCGGAGATAGTCAAGTTTGGCGCGCGAGAGAAACTCTCTGTGGCTTTTGCACGGTTCCGATTGAGTCGGGTGTCATCATAGCTGGATGCCAGCGCCCGCATTTTCGGAGCGAACACCATTCCGCAAGCAAAAGCCGATCCTCAGACGCTTGCGACTTCACACGGACGATCTTGACAGCCCGAGCGAGTATACTCTCCATGTCGACGTACTTGCGCGCGCAAAATGCGCCAGCAGCACTGAATGGGACGCTGTTCAAAAGAATGGATGAATGTTACCAAATTACTTCAGCAGGGGTACAAGTATGAGCTTAGGTAGCGCGATCAGGTCGCGTCTTTCTCCCGAGACAAAGCGTAGGCTTCGCTCGCTGATTGACGGTGCTCGTCGTGTGAAAATCATTCCACCGCTTCCGTCTTTGGCTGTCTTGAGCCGCTTCGATCCGCTGGCTAGCGATTTCGCGGAGCGCGTCATGACGCGCTTGCTTGAGCGGAGAATGACCAAGCGGGTGCAGCGTGAGTGGATCGATGCCACCGCGCCCCCACATCACTCCTTCAACAATTATGGAGCCTTCCGGCTTGCCATGCTTCCCCAAACTGTGGGTGCCTTTCCGTTCTTGCGAGGCTTTCTCTCAATGATGGCCGTCAGCGAAGGCGATAAGGTTCTGGACATTAGTTGTGGCGATGGGTTTTTTTCAAAGCGTTTTTTTTCAACCAGAGCATCTCACGTTGACGCGTTTGATGTTGAGACATACGCCATCGAGATGGCAAATCGCTACAATGCGGACCCAAAAGTCTCCTACACGGTACGAGATGCCATCACGGATCCGTTCCCTTCGGCTGATTACGATGTCATCATCTGGGATGGGGGCATTGCACATTTTCCGCCCGGCACGAATGATCTGATGATGGGTAAGGTCAAGGCGGCCCTGAAACCGGGGGGGCTGTTTGTCGGTTCGGAGAGCCTGGGCTTCGACGGCTCTGAGGATCATCTGCAAAGATGGATGGACGAAACCGAGGTGCGGGCTATGCTTTCGCCGTACTTCAGGTTTGTCGAGGTTTACAGCACGTCTTATTTTTACAACGTCGACCGTACGGGCAGCCGTGGTGAGTTTTATTGGCGTTGCTCGGACTCAGAGGCTTCGCTCGAAAAGTTCAACTGGACGCGCGGGGATAACAAACCGTCCTGATCTTCGATGAGTGTACGCTTCCTGATTTGACTTGAGATACTCTTGGTCCTAGCCGCCGCCGGAAAGGTGCTTCAGTCTCCATTCGGCAAAGAATGTTTATTCGCTGTCGCCTGATCTACAAGCCAGCGAGGGATCGCCTCCGCTAGCACCAATTTTAGCGATTCCAGTGAGTGGTCGTCCTTGTAACGTGCGAAACTAAAGCTCTCCAGGGGGCGGTCTGCGATCTGGTTGAGCGCAGCGAGAATTCCTGCTGCATCCCCCTCCTGCGCGACCGCCCCGATCCCGGACGCAAGCACACGCTCGCCCATCAGGGTGTTCGCCGCCACCAGAATCGGGCGGCCCAGGCCCGAGGCCTTGGTCAGCGAGTTTGAGGAACTGTTGAAGCTTTGATAGACGGCGTACACGACATCACATGTCTTTATCAAACTATTATATTCGCGTTCGCTTTGCGTATAGCCATTGTGCGCAAATACGTTTTCCGGCGTTCGTTCGAACGCAAGTCTCACTCGCGGTTCCTGCTCGGCGAAGGTTTCCCAGTACACTTCGCCAATAAGGGCAAAGAAGAACCGCTTCGGGTCGGCCGCATTGATGACGTCGAGCAGGGTCGGAATTCCCTTGTGGGCCATGATGGAGCCGATCTGCAAAACGATCGTGCGGTCGCCTGCTCGCCGCCTAATTTCGTGCGCCATTTCGGTCGGCGCATCGGGGAGTTCAAGGTCGGCTACATCTGGCGCCAGCACGAAATGCTGTCGTGGAAGGGCCGCGGCATATCGATCGATGGCAGGTGGGACCAGAAAGATTGCCCCGCGGGCATTGCTGGAGTCGAAATATCCTTCATGCGGAGCTTGCCGATCAGCGGCCTTTCGTGGATGAAAAAGTATTCCGGTCCAAGGCCAGGCGTCGCGATCGAGCGCTGCCGTGTTCTGGCTTCGCTCCGCCATGAGATCCAGATAGAGAAACAGCACGAGGGCGGGGGCCGGTCGTCCAGGCATCGTAACCACTTGGTGGACGTGTCTCAGCAAGGGCTGGAATAGTATTCTGCCGGCATCGGGATCGATTGGAAAATTGAAGGCCCGCATGATGCGGCTGGACAACGCGCGACGAACGATTGCGCGCCGGATCCGCGCAATATTGTTCTGAATGCTGAGCGGAACGTATGACCGAAAGATTCGGCGTGGTATCCGCACGCAACGGGTTGCCAGGCCGCGCATCCCTTCATCTTGCCATACCAGGCGCGCGCGTTGCGCCGCGCTCTTGCCAGCGCGTTCGGAACGATTTGGAGCCGGGTTCCAGCGCTGTGCCTGCTCGAACGAGCTAAAACCGAACTTGTCCTGCGACCCGGGGCAATTACGCTCGAGGTACGCCGAGGCGCCGCCGTCGGTTTCGGAAACCAGCACGACCTCATAGCCCAACTCGATCAGCGCCCGGGAATACAGCCTTACGTAGGCATCCAGATGTCCCCGTCCGGATATCGGGTTGACGAGATAAATGGATTTCATCGACGTTGCATGGCGAAAAGGTATCGGGCTGTCCAGTGCGAATCCGGCCCGTCAGCTGCGATGGGGCGCAAACCGGACGAATTCACGCAGCGTCTTTGGACGCGGCTTGCTTGGATAGGTGAAATTGGAAGAGGTCCAGCAGTTCTGCTGTCCGGCGGGTATAGCTGTGCTCCCTGAGAGTGCGTTGCTGTCCGGCCGCCGCGATGCGCGCCCGCTCCGTCTCGTTGTCGAGGTAGTAACGTATCAGTTCGAGGCACTCTTCCGGACTGTCGTAGCATACGATTTCGCGGCCCGGCTCGAACATGTCGGTGATGTTCGATTTCCGGTCCGTCAGCATCAGGCAACCCATTCCCGTCGCTTCGTAGAGACGCATATTGTTCGCGTAATTTTCTGCGATGCCGATATGATTGTTGATGGTGATCTTCGAGCGGGCCAGGGCCGCGAACATGTCGATCCCCCACACTTCGCCGTGGTAGTGCCGATTGATCGGCGAATTTGTGGGGAACTGGTTGATGCCGTTTCCCCAGACATCCAGCCGTGTCTTTCCGGCGAGCCATTCGATCAGGCGAGCCCGCTTCGGGTGGGCCGGCGAGAGGCTGCCGACAAACGAAACGTCGACATCCCGCGTGCGGGTCCCGACAGCCGCCAACACGCGCTGATCGAATCCAAGACGGCTCAGCTGTGCCGGAATTCCCAATTTTCGATAATATTCGACGAAGTTGGGTAGCGAAGAGATCATCAGGTCGTACGCTTCATAGGTCTCGTTCTTCGGCCTCGGGGAGGCGATCTGTCCAACGATGAGCTTGGTATGCGGTTTCATTCGCAACAATAGCTTGGAGCCCACCTCGCTGACGGCATGATTTAGAATGACGTCCGGTCGATAATCCTCGACCTGCGACTGCAGCATGTCGGCTAGAACCCACGGCGAAATCTCGAAGGGGCTCCGCAACGGATCGAGCTTACGTATGAAAATTCGGCGTAACACCCGGCGTACACGCCACTCGATCGGACCCTGTCGCCTTTCCTTGGGGACCACGGGCGGATGTCGCCCTTGTTCGATCATGTACTGGCGTTGCAGAAGGCCGTTATTGGCATGAACCTCCCAGGCTTCATGTCCATTGTCTTCAAACCCTTTTGAGTAGGCATCGAAGACTCCGAAGAAGCTGGCGTTGCGCGCCGCCATCTGGCTGCTGAACGAACTCGTCTCAAGCGCCGGATTGGCCCCGTAGTGTTGCTTCAGGAACGCTGGATAGTCGGTGTTGATGACCAGGATGCGCAACTAGATTTCCTCGGCAAAAGTGGCACGACCTATATATCCCATCGTCATGATCGCAAACCCGCATTGGCGGTTTCGGCTTGGCGATCGCTTGACGCTGGAATGGCCGGAGCAAGTCTGACCAGTTGCGGCGTCATGTGTCCGCTCGGCCTGTGCCAGACGGAAGCCAGCCCTCCGCCGATTTCTGCGGGATCAATTCGGGTGTAACGGCAAGGATCGAAATTGCCTATTTTTTAGGCAGAATGATCGAGTGTCGACCTTATTTGCACGGGCCGAGGGTAGGCTTGGTGGGACGGCCGTAGTATAGGGCCGCTGGACCTGCCTGGGTCAGGTTTGGTCGGTTCCGGTGCGTGGGACGTCTGGCTTAGGATGGCCATCTGCCATCGATTGCGAGACGGTGGGGCGTGGCAGGAAATTTCCGGGTGGATCTGTAGCCGGACTGATCGGACAGCGGCACCAGGGACGGCGCTCCCGGTCTGCCAGAGCGAGGATTGGACTTCGCGCGCGCATTTTGAGGGTACGAAGGTAATGGCTGGAGAACGTAGCTGATGTCCCGCCGGGGTTTGATTTTGGCAGGCGGTACCGGCTCGCGCCTGTTTCCGATGACCGCGGCAGTGAGCAAGCAGTTGCTGCCGATCTACGACAAGCCGATGATCTATTACTCGCTTTCGTCTCTTCTGCTGAGCGATATCAGGGAAATACTCATCATATCCACGCCCCGCGACGTGCCGCTGTTTCGTGATCTGCTCGGCGATGGTTCGAATTTCGGCATCCGCCTGGAATACGCCATCCAGGACCGTCCGAACGGATTGGCGGAAGCTTTTCTGATCGGCGAGCGCTTTCTCGACGGCGCGCCCAGCGCGCTGGTGCTGGGCGACAACGTATTTTACGGCGAGGGATTCTCCGACCATCTGCTCCAGGCCGCCGGCAGGAAAACCGGCGCTACGGTATTCAGCTATCCCGTCCAGAATCCGCGAGATTTTGGCGTGGTGACCTTCGACGAGAATGGCCGCGCCACCAATATCGAGGAAAAGCCCGACAAGCCAAAATCCAATTCGGCCGTTGTCGGGCTGTATTTCTACGACGAGCGCGTGGTGGAATTTGCCCGAAAACTGAAGCCCTCGGCGCGCGGCGAACTGGAGATTACGGATCTCAACCGGGTCTATCTCGATCTGGGCGAGCTGTATGTCGAGAAGTTGGGACGTGGTTTTGCGTGGCTCGACACCGGGACGTGCGCTTCGATGCTGGACGCGACGAATTTTGTCGCCACCTTGCAACGGCGGCAGGGACTTCGAATTGCCTGTCTTGAGGAAATTGCATTTCGAAAAGGCTGGATCACGAAAGCGCAACTCGTGGCCGGCGCTGCCCGGTTCAGCAACAGCGAGTACGGCGCTTACCTGCTCCAAGTCCCGCTCTTCGCCTGAGATTGCGCCATGCCGGTCGTGACCCATTTCTGCACGTTGTTCGACTTGCGATACGCCTCGCGCGGCCTCGCGATGCTCGAGAGCCTCGAAGCCAGCTTTGCAGGCGAGAAGACCATCACCATCCTGGCGATGGACGAGACGACGCCGGCGATGTTGCGCAAGATGGGAAAACCGCACTGGAAGGTCGTCACCGTGGAGAAACTCGGTGATGCCGAGCTTCTCGAAGTGAGGAGCAATCGGCCGCACCGCGAGTTCTGCTGGACCTGTGCGCCGGCGCTGGTGGCGCGGATGGTCGGAAGCCATGATGAGAAAGACATCGTGGTCTACGTCGATGCCGATCTGTATTTTTTCGCATCACCCCAGCTGTTGCTCGATGAGTTGGGAGATAGCGGAAACATCCTGATCCACGAGCATCGCTATTCGCCGGATCGGCAGCATTACGAAAGCAGCTCGGGGCGCTTCAACGTTGGGTTTGTCGCTTTCGTCGTCGGTGACGAGGCGAGGGCCTGCGTCAATCGATGGCGTAGCCAGGTGCTGGACAAATGTGTCCTCGATCCGGACAACGGCTACTGCGGGGACCAGGGATACCTCAACGAGTGGCCGGAGCTCTATCCGGGATTGCGAATTCTGCGGAATATCGGCGGCGGTGTCGCGCCCTGGAATTTGCTCAGCTACAAGGTGGCCGGAGACGTGAAACGTCCGGTGGTCGACGAAGTGCCGGTGGTGTTTTTTCACTATCACGCGTTTCGCACGGTATCCGTTCGCTTCGCCGGGAATATTGCCGCCATTCCCGCCTGGGGCTACGAGTTTTCCAGAGACGCCCAACGTCTGCTGTTTTCCCGGTATTCACGGAAGCTGCGTCGGATTTCGAGCGAGGCTGTGCGATCCGGTTTCAAGGTAGAGAGCGACATGGAGCATCCCCTCAGGGATGCGGTCCGGGCACTGCTGCGAAGAAACCTGATTTTCTCGATTTGACGGGCCGCATGCCGGGACCGGCGCCTCAGCGAAAGTGCCATGAATGATCAGTGCCAAGCGGATTGCCGTGCAGTTGCTGCCGCCGTTCCTGACCGACCTGCTACGCAGGATTCTTCGGCCTCAACCGGCAGGCCGGAGTGGCTCGATCGTGCAAGAGATCAGAAACGTGATGCAGCCGGCCGCTCCGGAATGGGAAGCTGTGCCGGAAACGGATTGGATTGCGACGGATGGCTGGCTGCATCCTTCGATCGTCGATACGCAGGTCGCCAAATGGCCGCAGTTTGCTGAATCGATAAAGCGCCCACACCCGCTCGGGGTCGCGCACGAGGCGTTGCCCGGAGCGCCAGTCAATGTCAGCTCGCACAATATCATCATGACCTTTGGTTACGTGCTTGGACGGGCGATCGCGTCCCGTGCAGGTGGTCCTGTCAGCATTCTCGATTGGGGAGGCGGCATCGGGCACTATGCCCTCATGGCGCGCGAGCTGTATCCTGAAGCTTCGATCCGTTACACCATTTGTGAACTGCAGCCTCTCGTCGAGGCTGGTCGAAAGCTCGTTGCCGATGCCGGATTTACGGCTGACGGTGACGCCGCGTTGAGCGGGTCATATGATCTCCTTTACGCCAGCAGCTCGTTGCAATACGTCCGCGAGCTCTATCCCCTGCTGGCAAGGATGACGGAAAGCGGCAGCCGGTGGATCATGATCTGCCGCATGCCGTTCGTCGATGTCGCCGACGATTTCGTGGTCGTGCAGCGGCCACAGCGCTATGGTTACGACACGGAATACACCGGCTGGTTTCTCAATCGCGACAAGTTCGTCGGGTTCATGCGAAAGCACGGCTACCGGCTCGACCGCGAATTTCTCAACGACGAGCGTCCGGCGGTAGCCAAGGCACCGGAGCAGTGCTCCTATCGCGGATTCCTGTTCGAGCGCTCCGGAGCGCGGGTGGATGCCTGACCCGTCCGCCGCCAAATATCCGCTGGTAATTGATCAACAGGAAAACTAATAGAACCTATGGAAAATCCGCAAACAGTACCGCTCGCCGACCCGCGCCGGGATCTGGCGAGATACGAAGCCGAGATGATCGATGTCACTCGGCGCGTCATCAATTCGGGCAGCTATATCGGCGGGCCGGAGGTCGACAAGTTCGAGAAGGCCATGGCCCGGGCGACGGGCGTCGATGCGGCTGCGGGGCTGGGCAGTGGAACCGACGCCCTGATCTTCGCGTTGCAGGCCGCGGGCGTTGGCCGTGGTGATGAGGTCATTGTGCCCTCACATACCGCCGGTCCCAGCGTCGCCGCGATCCACGCGCTGTTCGCGACGCCGGTTTTCGTCGACGTGGAATACGACACCGCTTGTATTGACGCCGAACTGGTTGCCGCTGCGATCGGTCCCAGGACAAAGGCGATCCTCGCCGTCCATCTGTACGGGCATCCGGCCCGGCTGGATCTGCTGGCTCGGCTCGCCGCCGACCGCGCTGTGGTGTTGATCGAGGACTGCGCGCAGGCACAGGGCGCCTTGTTTTCGGGCAAGTCGGTTGGCTCAACCGGAAAGTTCGGATGCTTCTCGTTCTATCCGACCAAGAATCTCGGAGCTCTCGGCGACGGCGGCGCGGTGACGGGTTCGCAAGCGGGCGTCGATCTCGTGCGCAAGCTGCGGGTCTATGGATGGAGCACACCGCAATTTGCCGAAATCCCCTATGGTCGTTGTTCGCGTCTTGACGAACTGCAGGCGGGTTATCTGAGTGTGCGGATGCAGGGATTGGCCGAGGATGTCGAGGCCCGCCGGAAAGTGGCGCGGGCGTATCGGGAGTTGTTGGCGGGACTGCCGATCGATCTGCCGATAGAGCAGGCGGATTGTCGACACGCCTATCATCTGTTCGTTATCAAGTCCGACGCCCGGGATGCGCTCAGGCGGCATCTCGGCGACGCTGGCGTGATGACCGGACTTCATTATCCGTTTCCCGCGCACGTGCAGCCGGGGCTTTCGACCAACACGCGCACCGCGGGTTCACTGGACGTGACGCTTCGGCTTCAGGAGAGAATATTGAGCCTGCCGATGTTCGCGACCATCACCGACAATGAGATCGGACGCGTTGCCGACGCCGTGCGCGGCTATTTCCGGAAATAGCCGATGACCGACGGCAACTGTGCCAGTCCGTTGAGCCGAATTACGCAGGGCAAGTCGAAGTTTTTTGGGGATGATCGCGGTAGTCTCGATGTACTCGATATTGTCGAATGCGCGCCCTTCAGGCCGGTCCGCATGTTCTGGATTTCCGGCGTGGCGCCGGGCACGGCCAGGGGCGGACACGCTCACAAGGCATGCAGCCAGTTCTTCGTTTGTATCAGTGGCAGGATTCAGGTCGATGCGTTTGACGGCACGGTGAGTCGGACTTTCCTGATGGAACACGGCGAGTTCCTCAACATTGTTCCCGGCATATTTGCTACCGAAACGTTCCTGGAGGAGGGGTCTATCCTGCTGGTGCTGTGCGACCGCCCCTACGAGCAGGACGACTACATCCATGATAGAGATTTGCTTGTCCCCAATGCCGATGATTGACCGAGGTTGCAGGCCGGCCTTCTCGGTGTTGCTTTAGGAATTGCACGTATGACAGCTCAGACGCCACCGACTTGTATCGCCTGCGGCGGTCCGACCCGGCTTTACATCGAGGAAATCTGGGATGACCGCTATGGTTCTCCCGGAAAGTTTTCGATCCGGAAGTGCGATCGTTGCAGCCAGATGGTGACGTCGCCGATGCTCGCGGAAACGGATCTTCCGGCACTGTACAGTCGCTATTATCCGAGGCGCGAAGTCGACCTAGACGCTATTCGCAAGGAGGCGGATGCTGTGCTGCTGGAAGGCGCGGCAGAAAAACGGCAGCGTGAGGGCACCGACAATCAGGGACATTATCTGGTCAAGCCCGGCCAAAGGGTTCTGGATATCGGGTGCGGTTCGTGCGTTTCCCTGCTCGAAGTCCGCAATCTCGGTGCCGAGTCCTGGGGTATCGAGACCGACCCCAACGTTCGTGCGATCGCGGATCACTTCGGCTTGACCGTGCATATCGGCAGCATCCACGATAATCCGTTTCCCGGCGTGGATTTCGACCTAATCGTGCTCAACCAGGTCATCGAGCACGTCCCCGATCCCATTGCGCTCCTGAAACTCGTCCGCGGCCGGCTTCGCCCGGGCGGAAAGGTCGTGCTGGCGTTTCCGAATGCCGGCTCGCTCAACAAGCGCGTTTCACGGCGGCAATGGATCAATTGGCATATCCCCTACCACCTGCATCACTACAACAAGCGATCCTTTGCCTTGATTGCCCGGCAGGCAGGTTACCGGGTCGCCAGTGCGCGGACGATCACCCCGAACGTATGGACCATGCTTCAACTGCGGGCTTTTGGCGACGTAACGGCCGAAGGGCAGGCTTCAACGGCCTGGACGGGTGCCGGGCCGTCGATCCCAAAAGATGCCTCATTTGCGATGCGCTGGAAAAACCGCTTTGCTACCCGGGCCACCGGCCTTGCCCACGGGCTGATCGGGCCGATCAACCGCGTGGCGGATCGGCTTGGCATGGGCGATAGTCTGCTGGTCGAACTGGTCAGGGAATAGGTCACCGCCATGGCAGTTCCTGCGCCATGTTTTGCAGGATGGCGGCGTGGAAGCGTCGCAAGACTCCGCTGGATGTAAGTAATGCGAATAGTATTCGTCGATACCTACTACAGACGGTTTCTCAAAAAGCATTACGCCGACCATCCGTCGCTGGAATCGGAGAGCTATGAAAGCCAGCGACAGTCGCTGATCGACGCCCGTTTTGGCACCTCGGACTTCTATTCGAAATACCTCAACGAATTCGGCTGTGAGGCGATCGATCTCATCGTCAACTGCCGGCCGCTGCAGTCGGCCTGGTTACACGAAAATGTCTCCGGATCGTCGGCCCTGGCGCTTCCAATACCTCACCGCTTCTATCGCGTTCCGGTCATTGGAAGGACCCTGGCGGGATTGCCGGGCTTTATCGACGTGGTGCTGGCGCAGATCGAAGCGCTGAAGCCGGATATTCTTTATTGCCACGATCTGTCTTTCTTCCCGGGCGCCGTCCTGAAGCGAATAAAGTCGCATGTCAGGCTCGTGGTTGGCCAAATTGCTTCGCCCCTGCCGCCGAAGAGCTTTCTCGAAGACTACGACCTCATCCTCACGTCGCTGCCGCATTTCGTATCGCGGATCAGGGAGGCCGGCGTCAGGTCCGAGTATTTCCGGCTCGGTTTCGATCCGCGCATGGCGAACATGTTCGAAGGCGTGCCGAGGGATCTCGACGTTTCATTCGTCGGAGGTATCGGACGTTCTCACAAGAATGCCATCTCCCTTCTGGAGCACCTGGCGCATCATACCCCGATCAGAATTTTTGGTTATGGAATCGAGGGGATTCCGGCCGACTCTCCGATCGTCGAAAGGCACGAAGGGGAGGTGTGGGGGCTTGAAATGTACCGGGTGCTTGCACGGAGCAGAATCACCATTAACCGGCATATCGGCATAGCGGAGAACTATGCCAACAACATGCGGCTTTACGAGGCGACGGGCATGGGAGCCTTGTTGCTGACGGAGGAAAAGGACAATCTTGGAGATATTTTCGAGCCCGGGCGAGAAGTCGAAACCTATTCCAACCGGGACGAGATCGTCGAAAAGATAAATGCGCTGTTGCGCGGCAATCGGCTGGAAGAGGTCGCGGCCGCCGGCCAGGCGCGTACGCTTCGCGAACATTCTTATCAGGAGCGCATGAAGGAGCTGGTCGTTATTCTGACCAAATATCTGCGTGAGAGTCCGGGAAGGTAAAGATGCCGATCGAGTGGCGTGCCCGACGATGGGGTTGACGTGAACAACTCCAGCCTCACGCGCGGGCGCAGACTGCTGCGGGGTTGGTCGGTAAATCTGTTGCAGATGCTGCTGGGAATCGTGCAGCAAGTCGCGCTGATTCCGGTTTTTCTCCACTACTGGACCAACGATACGCTGGCCGGATGGCTTGCGATCTATGCGGCGGGAAACCTGTTCTTTATCGTCGACTGCGGTCTTCATCTGCGGGCGATCAACCGGTTTTTCTCGCTTCGGGCCAGCGCCGTCGGCGACGCGCGAACGGCACATTTCTTTGCCGCGATGCTCCGCATCTACGCCATGCTGGTCGGCCTGCTGATTGTTTTGCTGTTGTTCACGATGCTGGTTTTTCGTCCGTCGGCGAGTCTGGGATTCACCGCCGTCGCCGATTTCGACCTCTCGTTCGCGGTGATGATGCTCGGCACGCTGTTGACGGTGCCGTCCAACCTGGCGACGGCGCTGTACCGGGCGCGCGGCCATTACGAGCGCGCCGTGCGGTTTCAGGTCTGGACCATGGTGATCTCGCAACTCGGACAGTTGGCGGCGGTCACGCTGACGGGAAGCCTGCTCGTCGTTACGCTCGCTTACGCGATTTCGCTCGCCGCCATGTCGATATACCTCGTGAGCGTTGATGCCCCGAGACTGTTTCCCTTTCTGCGCGGAGCGGACGGCAGGCGCCCATGGTACTGGATCGCAGGTCAGTTCAGGCTGGCGCTGCCTTTCGGCATCGCATGGGCGACCGAGCTGGCTCTGACCAACGCCCCGGTCCTTCTGGTCAGCGCATTTGTCTCAGACCGTGTCGCGGTCGTGCAATGGGGCCTTACCCGCGTCGTCGCGGGGTTGATACGGGCCCTGTGCACCCAGATCACGCTCCCGTTGGCGGCGGAACTCGGGCACGATCATGCGATGGGGCTTACGGACCAGCTCCGCAGTCTCTACGCGCGGGGATCGGTGTTGGTCTCGTTGCTTGCCTGCGTTGCCGTCTCGGGGCTGCTGGCGTTTTGGCCGGACTTCTTTTCGATCTGGACCCATGGCGCGGTCCCCGACGATCCGTCGCTGACGGCGTCTTTGCTGATCGGCACGGCCTTGGCTGCCCCTTCGATCCTGGCGCTGAGTTATGCCAATTACAGCAACCGTGGCATTCTGCTGGCGTGGGCCAAAAGCCTTCAATTCGTGGTGTTTCTTGGTCTTTCGCTCGCGCTGATCCCGGCGCTCGGTCCATTGGGTGCCGCACTTGCGATCGTCTTGTCCGAGCTGACGGTTCAGTTCGGATTCATCACGATCCGCATCCTGCGGCAGACGCTCGATCGGCCGTTTCATCATTTGGCCTTTCTCATCACCATGATTGTCGCCGTAACGCTGAGCGGGTGGAGTTTGGGAGTTGGAATTCGTACGGCGATGCCAGGGGGGGCTCTTTTGCATCTGGCTTTCGAAACGGCGTTATGGGCTGTCATCGTGATGCTTGTCGCCAGCCCGTTGTCGAAAGCCGCCGTCCGGAACCGGTTGATCGCGGCAATTCCGCAATAGCCGCGATGGGATCGCTCGCGGGGGCGTCGCAGGGCTCGCATTGCGACGGGTCGGCCGATGCTGTAGGAAACGGTCGTTCGTGATCATCGTCCGGCAGAATGGGTTTGGCGCCGGCCCGCTCCTGGCCGCTTGAAGATAGTATGATGAAGAACCGCGTCTACTGTACCTGCTTCGATCGCAACTACCTGTCCCGGGGGCTTGCCCTCTATCACTCGCTCCAGCGGCATTCCAGGGGAGCGCGTCTTTGGGTGCTTTGCCTGGATCCGGCCAGCTATCAGGTCCTCGTTGCACTGGCGCTTCCGGACCTCGTGCCGGTCCGCTTGAGCGATTTTGAACTCGCGGATACTGAAGTAGCTGCGACGCGGCCGACGCGCAGTTTGATCGAATACTATTTCACGTGCTCTCCCGCGTGGCTGCTCTATGTCATGGAGCGCGAGGGCGGCTGCGAATGGGCAACGTATCTCGACGGCGACTTGTTTTTCTTCGACTCGCCGGACGTGATTTTCAGCGAATTACAGGATGCTGCATTTGCCATCGTGCCGCATCGTTATCCCGTGAAATTGGAAAGATTGCGCAGGTTCGGCATATATAACGTCGGATGGGTCGGCGCCCGGAATGATCCCGACGGCCTGGCGCCGCTCAGATGGTGGCGCAAGCAATGCATCGAATGGTGCTACGACTATGTCGATGGCGAGCGTTTTGCCGACCAGGGATACCTGCAGAAAATCCCGGCGCAGTTCTCGCGCGTCAAATCGATCGAAAATGTCGGCGCAAATCTGGCGCCGTGGAATATCGAAAACTACCGGATTGAGTTTCGTGACTCTGCGGTTTTGATCGATGCGGCTTGTCCGCTCATCTTCTTTCATTTCCAGGGTTTGAAGAAGAGGATGGGCTTCTTCATTTTCAACAGCCACCGTCAATATAGCGCGCCGTTTTCCAAGGTCGTGCGCGAGCATATCTATAAACCCTACGTCGATGAATTACTCGCGATTGAAGTAACGGTCGGTCGAATTGTCGACGTGACGGAAACCAAATCGCTGCAGCGGTCAAAGGTCGTCAACGTGCGGCATTATATCGAGGGGCTCGCGAGAAATTCGCGCGACTGGCTGTTCCGGATACTCGACGTTGCGGCGGGGCGTGCCTTCCTCGTGTTTCGCGGCAGAGCCTACTAGGTCAGGCCAGGAGCGCCGCCGTCTTGCGGACCGAGAACAGATACGTTTCCGCCGTCGAGTGATGGCCCGTGGCATCGTACACGTCGTAGGGAATGCTGGGCCATTGCTGTTCGAGGTGCAGTCCCGCATCGGCGCACAATGACATCAACTCCTGTTTGTCATAGACGATCTCGATCACCGGTGCGCCGTAGGCGTACTTCGTCAGAAACAGCGTTGCATGGCCATGGAAGACCGGAACGCTGTGGAATATGCAAAAGTCAGTGGCCACGCGCGCGGCTTCGCGGATCGCCGCCTCATATTCGAGGATGTGCATCAGGGAGACGCCGTTGAATACGATATCGAACGCGCCTGCGGCGTAAGGCAGGCGGGTCGCGTCGGCGACCTCGAAGCTGGCTTTCGGGAAAGCTGCGCGCGCGCGTGCGATCATGGCCTCCGAATAGTCGGCGCCCGAGTAGCGAACCGCGCCGTGCAGCATGGTGTCGAACACCGCGGAATAGTAGCCGCTGCCGCAGCCGACCTCGAGCAGGCTCGGATTTGAAAGCCCGGTTGCCGTGACGGCCTGCGCGGCGATCTTCAGGTCGATCCGCGGCTCGCCACGTTTCATCGCCGCAATCAGATTCTGATAGGCGCGATCCTGCCGCTTTGCCGTGCGCGCAGAGAGCCACCCGCTGGACGAGGAGAGCAGGTGGCGCGCCTCCACGATACCGTCAAGCACGCGGTAGTCGGTCGATGGCAGCATGGCGCGACGCAGCAGCGGCGTTGCGCCTACCACGCGTTTTCCGACTTTCCTGATGACCGTGGGAAGCTTCATGCTGCGCTCAAAGTTTCGCAGCAAGTCCGAGGATCTCGCTCGTCCGTTGCCGATAGGTGTGCTGCGACAAGGTCCGGGCCTGGCCGGCACGGGCAATTGTATCGCGGGCATTCTCATCGGCGAGATACTGCTCGACGAGACTGAGGCAGTCGCCGATGGACCGCCAGGCGGCAACTTCGGCGCCTGGAGCAAACAATGTATCCAGATTGTCCTTGAAATCGGTCAGCAGAAAGCAGCCAACGCCGGTCGCTTCGAACAGGCGCATATTGCCGGCTTCCCCGCCGGCCAGATCGATATGCGAGTTGAGGGTAATCCTGGAGCGGCGCAGGACCTGGTACATGTCCAAACCCCAGACCTCACCCTGGAAGCAGCGATGAAGCGGCGAGTTGGCGCGCAGCGCCTGTGGCGGGTTGCCCCAGAGTTTGAGATCGTAGCGTTCGGCGACGGCTTCCAGCAGCGAGATGCGCTGCTGGTGGTCGACCGATACCGTGCCGACGAACGAAATATCGGTGTCCACGGGCGGTGCCTCGGGCAAGGCGTCCAGGATGGCCGGCTCGAATGCGAGATGATTGACCTCCGCCCTTACCCCGAACGCACGAAGCGAGCGCACCACCGCCGGAAGCTGGGAAATCATGAGATCGTAGACGTTCCAGTCCGCGCTCGGCGACGGCAGCATCCCGGTTTGTCCGACGACGATCGGCCGTCCGATTTGCTTGATCCGCTGTATGAGCTGAGGGTCGACGTAGAAGACGTCCTGATTGAGGACCAGATCGGGTTTGAAGTCTTCGATTTGAGCCAACAGGATGGTCTGGGCTTGCGCGCTGAGCCGGGGGCTCAGGCCCATTCGGCGCGCCAGCGGTCTCAGCTGCGGCTTCAGAGGCTTGACGACGCGCTGCAGCCAGGCCGGAACCGGTCTTTGCTCGGGCGTCACGCCGAGTTCGAGCGTGTCGACCGCCATTCCGTGTTCCCGTCCCCAGGCAGCTTGCAGCCACGGATTGTTGACGTGAATTTCGGCCGCCGAATGACCCAATGCGCCGAAATTTTTCGAATAGAAGTCAGCGACGCCAAAGAGGCTGGCGTCACGCCGTGCCATCTGCGTCTGGTACGGAGCGTTTTCTAGTCCGGGCTGACGGCTGTAGAACCAGCTTAGAAAGCGGGGATAGTCCGCGTTAAGCACCAAGATTCGCATGATCGGCTTTATACCGCGATTCGAAAGCTGTAATTCTTGTCGATCCAATCCCGATAGGCGCCGCTCGTCACATCGCGCCACCAGGTTTCCTGATCGAGATACCAGCGAATCGTTTGACGCAGCCCGTCCTCGAAACGGACGCTGCTCCGATTGCCGAGCTCATCGGCGAGCTTGCGTGCATCGATCGCGTATCGGTGGTCGTGGCCCGCCCGATCGGTCACGAACGTCATCAGCGAGCGGCAGGAGAGGTTTGCGGCGGCGGGGCACGACCTAAAACGTGATGCCAGTCCCGGCTCGGCCGAAAAGGCTCCGTCGATCGCATCACAGATCTGTCCGACGACTTCCCGGTTATTTCTCTCATTGCCGCCGCCGATATTATAGGTCTCACCGATCCGGCCTCGATCGATGACAGCCATCAGCGCTTCGCAATGATCGGAAACATGCAGCCAGTCGCGAACGTTGGTGCCGTCGCCATAAATGGGCAGTGGCTTTCCCTCCAGCGCGTGAATGATCATCAGCGGAATCAATTTCTCCGGATGCTGATAGGGGCCATAATTGTTCGAGCAATTGGTGATCAGCGCCGGCATGCCGTACGTCGTGACAAACGCCCGAACCATGTGATCGCTCGCCGCCTTGCTTGCCGCATAGGGCGAGTTCGGCCGGTAGGGCGTCGTTTCCGTAAAGGCGGGATCGGCAGGCAGCAATGATCCATAGACCTCGTCGGTCGAGACGTGGAGGAATCGTGCCAGCTCGAGCGTTCCCGATGCGCGCCAGCAATCCAGCGCTGCTTTGAGCAATGTGAAAGTCCCGAGCACATTGGTCTGGAGGAACGCTTCGGGATCGACGATCGAGCGGTCGACATGCGACTCGGCGGCGAGGTGCGCAACACGGGTGAACCGATGTTCTTCGAACAATCGCAACACCAGATCTGCATCGTTGATACTGCCGGTGACGAACTTGATCTGGCCACCCGCGATCAGGGGCTCGAGGCTCCGCAGATTGGCGGCATAGGTCAACGCATCCAGTACGACCAGCTGGTCGCCGGGCCGCGCCGCCCGCCAGGCATGCACCAGATTTTGGCCGATGAAGCCGGCGCCTCCGGTGATCAATACGCTGTGCATTGGAACCTCCCAGTCGCCTGCCACCCGAAGGGTGCTCCTTGGAAAACATCAGGCTTTTGTCTTCGGGAGGAATCCGGCCATCTACAGTTGCGTCGTCGACAAAAATCGTTTTGCTTCAATGACATATATCATTTATCAGCGTCTCTTTTTGTCCGAAAACACTGATAGTTGGTCGCATTTGGGTCGTCAATAGCGCTGCGGCAGCCGCTTCTTGGCAGCGTTTGCTGCGTCCTCGGACTCGCGAGGCGCAATGCAATTCGATATCACTACCAGACGAGGGGCTGACCGGCGGAGACACGGTTTCCAAAGCCGATCACGTGCCCCGCAACATCGGCAGAAGCGATCGTGCAGCGTGGGGCGGTGCATTGGCTTGTGCAGAAGAGGATGCTTTCTTTATGAAAAAATCGCAGGAAAGCGATTCGGCAGCTTTCATTCATCCGACGGCTGTCGTGGAGGATGGGGCGAAGGTCGGGAAATTCACCAAGGTCTGGTATTTTTCGCACATCGCGCCGGGGGCTGTGATCGGCGAAAATTGTAGTCTGGGCCAGAATACATATGTCGAACGCAATGCCATTGTGGGCAACGCGTGCCGGCTGGGAAACTCGGTATCCATCTTCTCCCACGTGGAACTCGAAGACTTCGTTTTCTGCGCGCCCTACATGGTGTTTACCCACATCGCGTTTCCGCGCGCCGCCATCAACCGACATGCCGTCTTCAAGAAGACGCTCATCAAGACGGGAACGACACTTGGTGCGAACTCGACCGTTGTGCCCGACGTCGTTTGTGGCGTCGGTACATTTCTTGCCGCGGGTGCGACGCTCACGAAAAACTCCAGGGACTGGTCGATGATGGTGGGAACGCCGGCTCGGCAGGTTGGCTGGGTGAGCGCGTTCGGCGAGAAGATCGATCTGCCGATGTCCGGGCGGGGTGAGTGGCGCTGCAAGCACACCGACGACGTTTACGTACTGAATGGCGACGAGCTCACGCGGCATCCGGGGCCGAAAGACATTCTCAGATATGTCGAGGGTGAGCGACTGGAAAGAATGGAAGTTCGTTGACCGGTCGGCCAACTGGTCGTGACTATTCCGTCTCGCATGCCGGATGAATGAAAGCGGCAACCGCTCAGCTAGCCGGATAGCGCCGAGTTCGCTCGGACCCGTTCCGTGATCGTTCGGCGAGGCGGCCGCGTGGCAGGCCCCGATATGATCTTGCCGTCTTTCGGCGGCGTGCGGTACCATCCCGCCGCCCAGCCGACACGCGCTCGCCGGAATGTGAGATAGGTCACGTTAGAATTTTTGTATATACAACTCGGTCCTTCTCGGGAGCTACCGCAATGAAAATTGCTCGATTTTTTCTCGGTGCTTCGCTTTGTTTGTCCTGTTTCGGCACGCTCGGCATATCGGCTCATGCGCAGACCGGAATCGCGGCGCCTCCGCCGCCTGCCGCGGCCCCGCCGCCTCCGCCAACGCCGGTTGCCTTTGACGCCGCGCTTTTGAAAGCGGCGAACGACCTTTTTTCAAAAGCTAATTTGAAAGATGAGAGAGTGACCCTGGTCATCGATCCCCTGATCGATGGCGTGACCGGCGCGCAATCCAATGCCACGCGTTATGAGGAGAAGCGGATCGTCGAACTGATCAGGAACACCTATCCACGCTTCCAGGTCGCGCCTTTCTCGTCCACAGCGGTTGCGCGTTCGCCGGTGGTGCTGATCGGCACCTTTACCGCGGTCAACAATGCGGGCGTCGCCGGGGGAGAGCGTGACGCTTACCGCATCTGCCTCGCGCTGGCCGATCTCAAGACCAAGACGATTGTCTCGAAGGGCGTGGCGCGCGCGCTGCCGGAAGGTATCGATCCGACGCCGGTCGCGTTTTATGCCGATAGTCCGGTCTTCACGAAGGATGCTTCCACCGACGCCTATATCAAGAGCTGCCAGGGCACCAAGGTCGGCGACGCCGTCGATCAGACCTATGCCGACCGCATCTTGGCGGCTTCGCTGATCAACGATGGAATCGAAGCCTACAATGACGGCCGATACCGCGATGCGCTCGATGTCTATCAAAGTGCGCTGAAGACGCCGGGTGGTGATCAGCTGCGCGTCCACAACGGCATGTATCTCGCCAATCAGAAACTCGGGCGCACCCGCAGTGCGATGCAATCGTTTGGAAAAGTCATCGATTATGGACTGAAGAGCGAAAAGATCGCCGTGAAATTCTTGTTCAAGCCTGGATCGACCCAGTTTTATATCGATCCAAAAGCGAAGTCTCCCTATAACGGCTGGATCCAAAAGATCGCCGAGCGCACGGGCGCAGGGCACGGATGCCTGGAGATCATCGGCCATACCAGCGCCACCGGCCTTGCCGCGCTGAACGACCGGCTCTCCGGCCTGCGTGCCGACTATATCAAGGACAGGCTCGAGGCCGAGAATCGTTCCTTGCGCGGCAGGTTGGTCGCGACCGGCAAGGGATCCCGCGAGATGATGGTCGGAACGGGCAGGGACGACGCCAGCGATGCGCTCGACCGCCGGGTGGAGTTCAAGGTCGCCAAGTGCTCGGTTTAGGGCTGCGCTAATACAAGAATGGGCGCGCTTTCGCGCGGCCGTTACTCGCGATTTCGAGTCTGCGTCCTGCGGTGGTCGTCAAGGTCAGGGAAGCGAGCGTGCCACCCGGAACCCGATATCGTCGTGGCGCGCATCGGGGCTGACCTTGGCCCGCGCGGCCGGACGTAGCGCCGCTTCACCGCCGAACCAGTCCCCGCCACGGACGGTCCGCGTCTGGCAGGCCGGCTCGGTGCGGGCCGCGCTATCCGGCTTCGCCGACGCGTAATCGGCGTAGAAGCAATCCTCGGTCCATTCCCAGACATTGCCGATCAGGTCGTAGAGGCCGAACGCGTTGGGCGGGAAAGACCCGACAGGAGCGGTGAACGGATAGTTGTCCTTGCAATTCATGTACGGCGAATCAGCCGGCAGGCCGGCCTCCTTCGCCGACTGATCGGCGCCATTGACGAACTTGCAGAGTTCGCCGGCATCGTTGGTCACGCCGAACCGGGAGGTGCCTCCGGCGCGGGCGGCATATTCGAATTCGGCCTCGGAGAGCAGGCGGTAGGATTTGCCCGTCACCTGCGAAAGCCATTCGACATAGGCTTTCGCGTCCTTCCAGCTCACGCAGACCGCCGGATGAGAGCCGTCCTGCTGGAAGCCGGGATTGAGGTAGGAGCGGTTGGCGCGCTCCTGCGGGATGTTGTTTTCGAAGGTGAAGCAGCGGTCGGCATCCTTGTACCCCGAGCGCTTCACGAAGGTCGCGAACTCCTCGCGCGTGACTTCGAACCGGCCGACGGCAAAGGCCTGCCGGACGATCGAGCGGTGCTGCGGCGCTTCATTGGCCGCCGCGATGCCGGCTTCGATATCATTCCTGTTCGAACCCATCAGCACTTCGCCCGGGGCCACCGTCACCATCTCCGGACAGTCCGGGCAATCCCGGAACGGATCGGCGATCTTGAAGCGCGGCTCCTCGGTCTTCGCCGGTCCGCCGACTCGCGGATCCGGGATCACCAGCGCCGCCAGCTTCATGGTCTCGGCGGCCTTGGCCTGTTCGGCGGCCCGGGCTTGCTCTGCCGCCTTTGCGCGTGCGGCGTCGGCGGCCCTGGCTTCTTCCTGTGCTTTCTGCTTCAGGAACGCTTCGCGCTCCCGCGCCGCTCTCGCCGCTTCCTCGGCCTTGGTTTTTTCGGCGGCAATCCGGGCGTCCTGGGCGATCCTGGCCTGCTCCGCAGCCTTGGCTTGTTCGGCGGCTCTGGCTTGCTCGGCGATTCTGGCTTGCTCTGCCGCTTTGGCTTGCTCCACCGCCTTGATGCGGGCGGCCTCGGCGGCCCTGGCGTCTTCCAGCGCTTTCTGCCTCAGGACGGCCTCGCGTTCCCGGACCGCTTTCGCGGCTTCGTCGGCCTTGGCCTTTTCTGCGGCGGCAATTCTGGCGTCCTGTGCGGCCTTGGCCAGTTCCGCAGCCTTGGCTTGTTCCGCAGCCTTTGTGCGCGCGGCTTCGGCTAGTCTGGCTTGCTCCTGCGCTCTGGCCAGTTCCTGCGCCTTCTGCCTTTCCAGCGCGTCACGCTCGCGGGCCGCTTTCGCGGCCGCTTCCTCGGCCCGGGCCTTTTCGGCCGCGGCAATCCTCGCGTCTGGCGAGGTCTTGGCCCGCGCAGCGGCCTTGGAGCGCTCGAACTCGGCGTTCCTGGCATCCACCTGGGCCTGTCTGGCGGCCTCTTCGCTGGCGCTGGCTTGCGCCGCCAGGGCCTTGTCGCGTTGCGCCCTGGCCAGATCGGTATAGAAGCCGTTCGGATAGCGCGCGATGAAGGAGTCCCACGCCGACGGCACGTTGATTTGCAGGGCGAGCTGGTAATCGTTTCGGGCCGCCATGTAGGGATCGGGGGCCGGTGCGGCGGGCGGAGGCGTCGGCGCCGCCGGCGTCCCAGGGACCAGGGCGACGTCCTCGCCACCAAGCGAGCCGTACACGAAGGGTTCCTGCTTGTTGTTGGTGGCCTTGAGCACATCGTCGCGGACAAAGCCGAACGCCTTGCGCAGATCGAGGCCCGGTCGCGGCAGATGCTTTACCAGCGCGGCGGTGAACGGGCTGTTCTTTTCGTCGCCATCGATCGCGGTGTAGCCGGCCTTCGCGGCATAGGCGATCATGGTGTTCGGACTGGCCGGTTCGACCATGATCAGCCCGCGCGAGGCCGAACGTGTGGCGACGGCGGACTTCATCCGCTTCTTGAAGGGATTGTCGCGGCACGCATCGAGAATGATGAGCCGAAGCTGCTTGGCCGGATCGATCACCGTCAGGATGCGATCGAGCGGTACGGCTTCATCGAAAGCATCGATATCGCGTTCAAGCACGGCATCAACCGGGATCAGGTAATTGGTGCCGTCGATCTCGACGCCGTGCCCGGCAAAATAGATGATGGCGACGTCGGCGCCGCGCGCATTCTCGGAGAAGTCGCGCAAGGCGCGGCGCATGTCGGTCGCCCGCAGATCGAGTTTGAGATCGACGACATCGAAGCCCGCGGTCTTGAGCATCGCCGCCATGGCCTTGGCGTCGTTCGTCGGGTTGACCAGCGCCGGCACCCGTTCATAGGCACCACTACCCATCACCAGCGCGATCCGCCTTGCGGCAAAGGCGGGCTGGCTGCAGAGCCACATCGTCAGGATGGCCAGGGCAGTGGCGAAAACGGCGCGCATCATTCCTCAACCTACACGGCGCAACTATAGCATAAGTAGGCCGCGATCGATACCCGTCCGTGACGGACGTCACAGTTCGCGGCACTGCCAGCAACAGCCGTCAGGCAAATTCAGCGCTCGTCGGATATCACCTTCCCGTCGTTCGGCAGCGAACCTGCGCCGACCAGTTCAACATTTCCGCCGAGCTTTGTCACCGCGCGCAATGTCGCCGACAACTCGCCCTGAACGCTATCGCTTGGTGACGTGCTCTCCGCCTTCAAGGTCATCAGGTCGCTTTCGCCCGATCGCGTCACGACGAGGCGCAGCCGTCCGAGTTCGGGGTGTCGCTTGCCGATCTCGGCGATCTGCTCCGGCCGCACGAACATGCCCTTGACCTTGGTGGTCTGGTCGGCGCGGCCCATCCATCCCTTGATGCGCATATTGGTGCGGCCGCATGAACTGGCGCCCGGCAGCGCCGCGGTGAGGTCGCCCAGCGCGAGCCGGATCCAGGGGTGGTGCGGATCGAGCGAGGTGACGACGATCTCGCCGACATCGCCGGGAGCCACGGGATCGCCGGTGCCCGGCCGCACGATTTCGAAGATCAGGTCCTCGTTAACGACCATGCCGTCATGGGCGGCCGTCTCGAAGGCGATCAGGCCGAGGTCGGCGGTGCCGAACGCCTGGTAGGCGTCGATGCCGCGCGCCTTGATTTCATCCTGCAGCGATTTCGGAAAGGCCGCGCCGGACACCAGCGCGCGCCTGATCGAGGAGACATCACGCCCGCTGCTCGTGGCGGCATCCAGCAGGATCTTGAGGAAATCCGGCGTGCCGCTGTAGCCGACAGGCCGATAGGCCTCGATCAGTTCGAACTGCGCGTCGGTGTTGCCGGGCCCGGCGGGGATCACGGCACAGCCGAGCGCCCGTGCCGAGGCGTCGAAAATGAAGCCGCCGGGCGTCAGGTGATAGCTGAAGGTGTTGAGCACGACGTCGCCGGGGCGGAACCCGGCTGCGAATAGCGCGCGTGCGCCGCGCCAGGGGTCGGCATGAACGGCTTCAGGTTCGAAGATCGGTCCCGGCGAGGTGAACAGCCGCCCGAATGATCCCAGAGGCCCCGCCACCAGCCCGCCGAACGGCGGTGACGCCTTGTGCAGGGCAGGGAGTTCTGACTTGCGCAGCACCGGCAGGCGCGCCAGCGCGGCGCGGTCGGTCACCGAAGCCGGATCGGTGCCCTTCAGGCGCTCGGCATAGGCAGGGGCCGCCATCGCCCGGCGCAGCACGTCCGGCAATCGGGAGAACAATTCGGTCTCGCGCTGGATAGGCTCGCGCGTTTCGAGGGCATCGTACTGCTCGGTCATGGCGGTCACAGCCAGCGCTTCCGGCGCTTGAAGCTCTTCAGGTTTTTAAAACTCTTGCGCTGGTCGCCGGCGCCGCCGAGGTAGAATTCCTTCACGTCCTCATTGTCGCGCAATTCGTCGGCCGAGCCGTCGAGCACCACCTTGCCCTGTTCCATGATGTAGCCATGGCTTGCGACCGAGAGCGCCGCGCGCGCGTTCTGTTCGACCAGCAGGATGGTGACGCCGAGATCGCGGTTGATCTCCTTGATGATGGCGAACACCTCCTTGACCAGCAGCGGCGACAGTCCCATCGACGGCTCGTCCATCAGGATCATCTTCGGCCGCGCCATCAGCGCACGTCCGATCGCCAGCATCTGCTGCTCGCCGCCGGAGAGGTAGCCGGCGAGCCCGGTGCGCTCCTTGAGGCGCGGGAAATAGTTGAAGACCATGTCGATGTCGGCGCCGACCTCGTTGTCGCCGCGGGTGAAGGCGCCGAGCTTGAGGTTTTCGATTGACGTCATGTCGGCGATGATGCGGCGGCCTTCCATCACCTGGAAGATGCCGCGGCGCACGATCTTGTCGGGATCGATGCCGTTGATCCGCTCACCATTGAACACGATCTCGCCGCGGGTGACTTCGCCGTCTTCGGTCTTGAGCAGCCCGGAGATCGCCTTCAGTGTGGTCGACTTGCCGGCGCCGTTGGCGCCGAGCAACGCCACGATCGCACCATTCGGCACCTCGAGGCTCAATCCGCGCAGTACCAGGATGACGTTGTCGTACACCACCTCGATGTTGCGCACGTCGAGCAGCGGCGCGGTGGCGGTGACGGCGCTTGGAGCGCGAGCAGCTTCGGCAGCTTGGGTCATGTCAGCTTTGTCATTTGAGAGGTTCGTCATGCCGGGCGAAAGCGCGAAGCGCGTCTTCGCCCGGCCATGACGTCTGCGATGGTTACTCTACCAGCCGAGCCATTCCGCCTTGCGCGGCAGATCGATGACCTTGACCTTCTCGAGCTTGATCGCGCCGTTCTTGACGAGATCGTTGAGCGGCGCATCGGTCCCACCGGTGACCTTCATCCGATAAAGATCGACCTTGAGCGTGCCGCGGTGATCCTTGTCGGTCCAGGTCGACGGATTGCAGACGCCGTCCATGCCTGCCGGCACCCAGTTGGCCTTCTGATAGAAGCCCTTCTTGACGTTCTCGCCGGTGGCGCCGCCGTTCTTGGCGGCCCATTCGACGGCTTCCTTCATGTAGAGCGCGGTGCAGACGCCGGCGATATAGTGGACCGGACGATAGGCCGTGCCGGCCGCATCCGACATCTTGGAGATTTCCATCACGGTCTTCATGCCGGGTGCGTCGCCGCCCCAGGCCACGGCCGTGCGCAGCGGAAACACCACGCCATCGGCGGCGGCACCGGCGGCCTTGGCGGCGTTCTCGTCCATGCCCCAGACGTTGCCGAGGAACTGGACGTCGACACCGGCGGCCTTGCAGGCGTTCAGCACCGAGATGTTGGAGCCTGCGGTATTGCCGAGATAGGCGTAGTTGGCGCCGGAGCTCTTCAAGGTCAGGCACTGCGCGCTGTAGTCGCCGGGCGTCAACGCGAACACGATCGGCGGCAACAGGTCGAAGCCGAGTTCAGCCGCGATGGCTTCGCCGGCCGCCTTCGGAGCGTTCGGATATGGATGGTTGGCGCCCATATGGACGAATTTCGGCTTGCCGGGCTTGCCCTTGGCCTTCCAGTCGTCGGCAGCCCAGGTCAGCATGCCCCGCACGGCGTCCGAATAGCTCGGGCCGTAGAAGAAATTATAGGGCGCAGGCTTGGCCTTGCCGCCGGCGCCGGTCGGGTCCGAAAGCGCGGCCGCGTAGGAACCCGAGATATCGGGGATCTTGTCTTCGGCGAGGAAGCCGGTCAGGGCTTCGGTGTCGGCGGTGCCCCATCCGAGAATGGCCGAAACCTTGTCGGCGCCCGACCATTTCTTGTACTGGGCGATCGCGCGCGGCACCTGATAGCCGTAGTCGACGGTATCGACATTGACCTTGGCGCCGTTGATGCCGCCGTTCTTGTTGATCCAGGCATAGGCGTCCGCGACGCCCTGTCCGAACGGTGTTCCGACGTCGGACGTCGCGCCCGAATAATCAGCCAGATGGCCGAGCGAAATGGGGGCCTGCGCGCTCGCTGAAGTGGCGCCCAGCAGGAGCGCGAGCGAGGCCGTGCTCAGTAAGGTCTTCATCGTCATCAACTGTTCCTCCGGTTTCATCTCGAGGTCTTCTTATTGTCTGTCCCGTTCCGACCTCAATGCGAGAACGGGTAGAGTTTCCAGTACGCCTTGATGCGCCGCCATCGGTGCGCGAGTCCGTCCGGTTCGAACACCAGGAAGACGATGATGATGAGCCCGATTGCCATCTCGCGCAGGAAGGCGATGTTGTTCTTCAATCCGAGAACGGTGTCGATCGGGCTGCCGCGCAGCGCGACGCTGAGCCATTCCATCGATTCCGGCAGCAGCACCATGAAGGCGGTGCCCATCAGGGTGCCCGCCACCGAGCCGATGCCGCCGATGATGATCATCGCCAGGAAGATGATCGAGCGGTCGATGCCAAAACCTTCGTTGGAGACGACCTGGTTGTAATGCGCATAGAGCGCGCCGCCGACGCCGGCAAAGAAGGCGGCCAGCCCGAACGACAGCGTGCGGTACTTCGTCAGATTGATGCCCATGATCTCGGCGGACAGATAGTGATCGCGCACGGCAACCAGCGCACGGCCGTCGCGCGAGCGGATCAGATTGGTCACCAGCAGATAACAGATGATCACATAGGCCAGCACGACGTAGAAATATTTCTTATCGCCGCGCAGCGAATAGCCGAAGATCGAGAACGCCTCGGCGCTCGCCGGCACGCTGCCGCCGGTGAACCATTCGGCGCGTGCGAAGAAATCCAGCAGGATGTATTGCGCGGCCAGCGTCGCGATCGCGAGATAAAGCCCTTTCAGGCGCGCGGCAGGAAGGCCGAAAATCAGGCCGACCCCGGCCGTGACGATGCCTGCGAGCGGAATGCAGAAGAATACCGGGATGCCGAACCGGTTCGAAAGATAGGCTGACGTGAAAGCCCCGAACCCGAAGAACGCCGCATGGCCGATCGAGATCTGGCCGGTGAAGCCGACGACGATGTTGAGGCCGAGGGCGGCGATGCCGAAGATGCCGATCTGGATCAGCAGGCTGAGGGTATATTCATTGAGGACCTGCGGCGCAAAGCAGATCAGGATGATACCAACGATCATCGCGTTGCGGCTCGTCCGGGTCGGAAACACGGTGGTGTCCGCCGCATAGGTGGTGCGGAAATCTCCGGCGGGGATCAGGGTCTGGGTTGCCATGATGGGTTACACCCGCTCGATATCTTTGGTGCCGAACAGGCCATAGGGCTTGATCATCAGGATGATGATCAGCGCATAGAACGGCGCGATTTCGTAGAGATTGCCCCAGTGCAGATATTCGCTGTCGAGGAAATGCGCGAAGTTCTCCAACAGGCCGATGATGATGCCGCCGAGCACGGCGCCGCCGACGCTGTCGAGGCCGCCGAGGATCGCGGCCGGAAACACCTTGACGCCATAGGCCGAGAGTCCGGCCGAGACGCCGTTGACGACCGCCACCACGACGCCGGCCACCGCCGAAACCGTCGCCGAGATCGCCCAGGCCATCGCGAACACGCTCTTCACCGAGATGCCGAGTGACTGCGCCACCTGCTGGTTGAACGCGGTGGCGCGCATCGCGAGGCCGTATTTGGACAGGCGGAAGAACCATGCCATGCCCACCATCATCGCCAGCGAGACCGCCAGACTCATCAAATACACGGTCTGCACCTGCAGCCCGAGGATGTTGACGTTCTGGGTGGTGAAGATGCGCGGAAACGGCTGCAAATTGACGCCGAAGATCCATTTCATCAGCGCCGAGAACACGGTGGACAGCGCGATCGTCACCATGATCACCGAGATGATCGGCTCGCCGATCATCGGGCGCAGGATCACCACCTGGATGGCGATGCCGAACACGAACATGAAGACCAGCGTGATCGGCATGCCGAGGTAGAACGGCACCTGGTATTTCGTGAGCAACCACCAGCACACCCAGGCGCCGATCAGCAGCAACTCGCCCTGCGCGAAATTCACTACCTGGGTGGCCTTGTAGATCAGCACAAACGACATCGCGACCACGCCATAGAGCGTGCCGACCACGAGGCCGTTGACCAGAAGCTGGATCAGGAGCTGGGTGTTCATGCGAATTGACTCGTGAGGGACATGCGCTTCTTCCCCTCTCCCCTTGTGGGAGAGGGTGGCTTCGCGAAGCGAAGACGGGTGAGGGGTTGTCTCCGCATCGGAACTGCTCCGAGAGAACCCCTCACCCAACCGAGTTCGGATCGACTAGCAGTGATGCCCTCTCCCACAAGGGGAGAGGGCGCATCAATTGGCACCGCGATGTGGGTTGTCCGCATCTTCATTCCGCGGCCTCCGCGAGCGGGGCGGGGTTGCCGAGATCGATCACCCGCAGCGTGGTGCGGATGCGCTGGGTGGTGCCGTCCTGGAAGCGGATCACGGTGTCGACCGGAATGTCGCGCTTGCCGCCATAGATCGCGTCGATGATCCCGGCATATTTCTCGTTGATGACGCTGCGGCGGACCTTTCGGGTGCGCGTGAGTTCGCCGTCGTCGGCATCGAGCTCCTTGTAGAGCAGCAGGAAGCGCGAGATGCGCTGCGCCGGCGGCAACGAGGCGTTGACGGTCTCGACCTCCTTGCGCACCAGCTCATACACCTCGGGACGCGAGGAGAGATCGGTGTAGGTCGTGAACGAGAGGCGGTTCTTCTCCGCCCATTTCGAGATGATCGAGTAGCGGATGCAGATCATCGCCGCCAGCGCGTCACGGCCGGCGCCGAGCACCACCGTCTCGGCGATGTAGGGCGAGAACTTCAGCTTGTTTTCCAGATATTGCGGCGAGAAGCGTTCGCCGCGCGAGGTCTCGGCGAGATCCTTGATGCGGTCGATCACGACAAGCTGCTGGTCGCCGTTGAAATAGCCGGCATCGCCGGAATGCATCCAGCCGTCCTTCATGTCGGCGGCGGAGGCTTCCGGATTCTTGTAATAGCCAAGATACATGTTGGGATGGCGCACCACGATTTCGCCGACGCCGTTGATATCAGGATTGTCGACGCGGATCTCGATGTCCGATGCCATCGGCACGCCGGTCGTATCCGGATCGACCTTGCCGGGCGGGTGCAGCGTATAGGCGCCGAGCAGTTCGGTCTGGCCATACAGCGTGCGCAGCGGCACGCCCATCGCCTGGAAGAATTTGAACGTGTCCGGACCGAGCGCCGCGCCGCCCGTGGCCGCCGAGCGCAGCCGCGTGAAGCCGAGGCGGTCGCGCAGGGCGCGGAACAGCAACTGATCGGCGAGCAGGGACTGCTTGCCCTCGGCCAGCGCCGCAAGGCCCGCCTTCATGCCGAGGTCATACAGTTTTTGTTTGAGCGGCGAAGAGTCCATCACGCCGGCGCGGACGTCGGCGGCGATCGATTCCCAGACTCGCGGCGCGAACAGCACGAAGGTCGGCGCGATCTCGCGGAAATCGTGCATCATCGTATCGGGCTCTTCAACGAAGTTGACCTTCATCCGGCACAGCAGCCCTTTGCCGAGCGCGTAGACCTGTTCCATGATCCAGGGCAGCGGCAGCACCGAGACGTATTCGTCATCCGGGCCCTTCGGATCGAACGCCAGATAGGTCGCGCAATGCCGCAGCACCCGTCCGGCCGCGAGCATCGCGAGCTTGGGATTGGCCGTGGTGCCTGACGTGGTGCAGAGGATGGCGACGTCCTCGCCCTTTGTGGCGTCCACCAGACGGTCGTAGAGGCCGCTTTCACGCGCGGCGCGGTCGCGCCCCATCGCGACGAGCTTGTCGGCTTCCATCAGGCGCGGATCGTCGTATTTCCGCATGCCGCGCGGATCGGAATAGACGATGTGCTTGAGATTCGGCACCCGATCGGCGAGCGCCAAGAGCTTGTCGACCTGCTCCTCGTCCTCGGCGAACACCAGTTTGGCTTCGCCATAGCTCAGGAGATAGGCCGCTTCCTCATCCAGCACATCGCGATAAAGGCCAAGGCTCATGCCGCCGATGGCGTGCGTGGCGATCTCGGCCGCCATCCAGTCCGGCCGGTTGTCGCCGATGATGCCGATGACATCGCCGCGCCCCAAACCCAATTCGACCATGCCGAGCGCGAAATCATGCACGCGGGTCTGGTAGTCGCTCCATGTAAAGACGCGCCACAGCCCGAAATCCTTTTCGCGCAGGGCGATCTCGCCTCCGTGCTGCTTTGCATTGAGGCGCAGCAGCTTTGGATAGGTGTCGGCTTCGGCGACGCGTCCGGCGTAATCCATCATGCCGCGCTCTCCGTGCGCGCCGGCGCATCGTCGGGATCGACCAGGGTTTCGTCCTCTTCACCGAGATAGGCGCGTTTGACGTGGGGATCGGCGAGCACGGCGGCCGGATCGCCCTCGGCGATCTTGCGGCCGAAATCCAGCACCATGACGCGATGGGAGATATCCATCACCACGCCCATGTCGTGCTCGATCATCATGACGGTCATGCCGAACTCTTCGTTGAGATCGACGATGTAGCGCGCCATGTCCTCCTTCTCTTCGAAGTTCATCCCGGCCATGGGCTCATCGAGCAGGATCAGCTTCGGCTCCATCGCCATCGCGCGCGCCAGTTCGACGCGCTTGCGCAGACCGTAGGGAAGGGTGCCGGCGGTCGCCTTGCGCACCGACTGCAGGTCGAGGAAGTCGATGATCTCCTCGACCTTGCGGCGGTGCTCGAGTTCCTCGCGCCGCGCGCCGGTCAGCCAGTACAGTGATCCCGTGATGAAATTGTTCTTCAGGAGGTGGTGCCGCCCGACCATGATGTTGTCGAGCACGCTCATATGGTGAAACAGCGCCAGATTCTGGAAGGTGCGGCCGATGCCGAGCCGGGGCCGCGCGTTGGTGTTCAGGGTGGTGATATCCTGGCCACCATAGAACAACTGGCCTTCGGTCGGCTTGTAACGGCCGGAGATGCAATTGACGATCGAGGTCTTGCCGGCGCCGTTCGGGCCGATGATCGAAAACAGTTCGCCATCGTTCACGCCGAATGAGACTTCGGTCAGCGCGCGGACGCCACCAAAGCGCAACGAAACCCCGCGCACTTCCAACGAGTAAGCCACTCATCTCCTCCAGATACGGCGCTTAGGCAGCGCTCTTTATCTCTTCGTTGCAATCGCTCTTGCGATCCTACATCGGCCGAAAACACGAGGCCATCCGACTTATTATTTGTGCCGTGCGCCGCGAGGCGTTCGACTGGCCGGTTGGCGTGAATGCATGTGCGGTAACGCCGCACCCGCAATTCCCGGCCACTTCGCGTGTCATCCGATCGTCCGGCTGGCACGCGAGGTGGCTCTCCATAATGGAAAGCGTTACGTTGAAATGTCTTGTGCCTGACAATTGGTCAGCAAATTTCGAGGGGCGTGCCGTGCCTGGGGTTGCGCCTTGGTTTGCGGGCGGATGCGTGGCGAGGGGGACGTTTGTTGCGGTGCAATATGAAGGTTGAGGTCACAGGCGATAAGTCGATGAGATCATGATTGCTCCGGATTCCCTGAAACGCATCGCGGCCTGGTCGCGCGAACTGAACGAGCGCGAGAGCGAGATCGCGCGCGCGGGTATCGTCGAGAAGTCCTACCGCGCCAATGAATTCATCTTCATGCGCGGCGACCCCTTCGAATACTGGACCGGTGTGGTCACGGGCCTCGCCCGAATGGGCATCGTGTCCCGCGGCGGCAAGGCCGCCAGCTTTGCCGGCCTGACCGCAGGCGCCTGGTTCGGCGAGGGCTCGGTGCTCAAGAACGAGCCGCGGCGCTACGACGTGGTGGCGTTGCGCGATACGCGCCTGGCGATGATGAACCGCACCACGTTCGTCTGGCTGTTCGAGAACAGCGTCGGATTCAACCGCTTTTTGGTCCGGCAACTCAACGAGCGCCTCGGCCAGTTCATCGGGCTGCTCGAATACGGCCGCACGCTGGATGCGACCGCGCGCCTGGCGCGCTCGATCGCCTCCCTGTTCAACCCCATTCTCTATCCCGACCTCACGCCGCACCTGGAGATCACGCAGGAGGAAATCGGGGCGCTCTCGGGCATCTCCCGGCAGAATGCCAACCAGTGCCTGAAGCGGCTGGAGAAGGAGGGTCTGCTCCGGCTCGAATATGGCGGGGTGACCATCATCGATCTCGACCGGCTGCGCCGCTATGGCGAGTAACGCCTGAAGCGGCCGAACCACACACTGCATTTTTTAGGCAATCAGTTCGCCGAAATCCGGCGCTTAAAGGCCTGATTCCAAACGGCTTTGGGATTAGACTTCGCGGGGGCCGGATGCTATGGCCTGCGCCGCGCCGACGCGGGCCCTTGCGCGACCGGTTCGGCTGAGCGAATGGGGGCATGACAGGGCTTTTGCCGGCCCCGCGGGCCTCCCGGAGGCTGTTTTTGGGTCGCCGGCGGCCGAACTTAACCGGCGTCGTCGCAGCCTCGGGCTGGGCGGGCAGGGTGTTGGAGAGAATATGGCGGCTCAAGATTCGAAGCAGCGTGTCGCGCTGATTACCGGCGTCACTGGCCAGGACGGCGCCTATCTCGCCGAATACCTGATCGGCCTCGGTTACACCGTGCACGGCATCAAGCGCCGTTCGTCCTCGTTCAACACGTCGCGGGTCGACCATCTCTACGAGGATCCGCATACCGGGAACGTGCCGTTCCTGATGCATTACGGCGACATGACCGATTCGACCAATTTGATCCGGCTGGTGCAGCAGATCAGGCCGACCGAGATCTACAATCTCGCCGCCCAGAGCCATGTCGGTGTCAGTTTTGAAAGCCCGGAATATACCGCCAACGCCGACGCCATCGGCGTGCTGCGCCTGCTGGAGGCGATCCGGATCCTCGGCATGGAGAAGGAGACGAGGTTCTACCAGGCCTCGACCTCGGAACTCTACGGCCTGGTCCAGGAAGTGCCGCAGAAGGAAACCACGCCGTTCTATCCGCGCTCGCCCTATGGTGTGGCGAAGCTCTATGGCTACTGGATCACGGTGAATTACCGCGAGGCGTACGGCATGTTCGCCTCCAACGGCATCCTGTTCAACCATGAAAGCCCGATCCGCGGCGAAACCTTCGTGACGCGCAAGATCACGCGCGGCGTGGCCCGGATCGAGACCGGCCTTGAGAACATGCTCTATCTCGGCAACCTCGAGGCCAAGCGCGACTGGGGCCATGCGCGCGATTACGTCGAGGGCATGCACCGGATATTGCAGGTCGACGAGCCCGACGATTTCGTGCTGGCGACCGGCGAGACCCGCTCGGTGCGCGAATTCGTCGAGCTGGCGTTTGCCGAAGTCGGCCGCACCATCGAATGGCGCGGTGCGGGCGTCGATGAGACCGGCATCGACAAAAAATCCGGCAACGTCATCGTGCGCATCGATCCGCAGTATTTCCGGCCGACCGAAGTCGACCTTCTGATCGGCGACGCCAGCAAGGCGCGGGAAAAACTCGGCTGGACGCCGAAGACGCCGTTCGCCCAGCTCGTCAAGGAGATGGTCGCAGGCGATCTGGCCATCGCAAGGCAGGAGGCTGCCAATGGCAAGCATCCCGTTTGATCTGAAGGGCAAGACGGTCTTCGTCGCGGGGCATCGCGGCATGGTCGGGGCGGCGCTGGTGCGCCGGCTCGCGCAGGAGGATGTCGAATTGCTGACGATCCGGCGCGCCGAGGTCGATCTGCGCGACCAGGCCGCGGTCAACCAATGGTTCGCCGACAAGCGCCCGCAGGCGGTATTTCTGGCGGCGGCCAAGGTCGGCGGCATTGTCGCCAACAACACGCTGCGCGCCGAATTCCTCTACGACAATCTGGCGATCGCGACCAACGTGATCCACGCCGCCCACGTCAATGCGACCGAGAAGCTGATGTTCCTCGGCTCCTCCTGCATCTATCCCAAGCTGGCGCCGCAGCCGCTGCGCGAGGATTCGATGCTGACGGGGCCGCTGGAGATCACCAACGAGCCCTATGCGATCGCGAAGATCGCGGGCATCAAGATGGTCGAGGCCTATCGCAGCCAGTACGGCAGCGACTTCATCAGCGTGATGCCGACCAATCTGTACGGCCGCGGCGACAATTATCATCCCGAATACAGCCACGTCGTGGCCGCGCTGATCCGCCGCTTTCACGAAGCCAAGGTTTCGGGGGCGCGCAACATCGTGGTCTGGGGCACCGGCACGCCGCGGCGGGAATTCCTCTATGTCGACGATCTCGCGGATGCCTGCGTGTATCTGATGAAGACCTATTCGAGCGAGGAACTGGTCAATATCGGCACCGGCGAGGACATCACCATCGCCGAATTCGCCCGCGTGGTGGCGGCCACCGTCGGCTATGGCGGCGAGATCAGCTATGACACATCGCGGCCGGACGGCACACCGCGCAAATTGCTCGACGTCTCCAGGCTCGCCAAACTCGGCTGGCGCGCCTCGACCTCGCTCGAGGACGGCCTCAAGCTCGCCTATCAGGCCTATCTGAACGAATCCAAGCAAGCGGCAGAGTGACGTCTTACTGGCTCGCACTGGCGCGCGGCGGATTTTTCGCCAGCGCCGTCGCCATCGCCGAGATTAACGGCCGCATGAAGAAGGCGTCGTCGGCCGGGTAGATGTCGGTGCGCAAGCCGTGGGACGTGAGTTCGTTCGATACCGCAGGTCCTACCGAGGCGATCGGCGTTCGTTCAAGCCCGTCGCGCAACCGATCCTCGCAGCCACGCGCGCGCGCGACTTCGACGAGGCGGCGAATCTGCCCCAGATTGGTCAGCGCAATTGCGTCAACGCGGCCGGCCGCCATTTCGTCGATGGCGGTGACGATGTTGGTGTCAGCAGCCTGCGCGTCATACACGTAGGGCAGCACCGTATCGACCGCGGCGCCCTGCGCCTGGATCGCGCCGATCAGGACGCTGTGATCCTTGTCGGGATAGAGCTGCAGCCCGAGCCGGTGGCCGCGCAGGTCGATGCGCGACAGCATCTCGGCGATGCCTTCGGAGGTCGGCTTCTCGGTCGTCACCTGCGGCTCCAGCCCGATTTCGCGCAGCGCCCGTCCGGGCTTGGGACCGCGCGCGAATTTGCGGGCCTTGCCGATCGCCGCGACGAATTCCGCCTCGAGGCCGATGCGGCGCACCACCTTCATCAGCCGGCGCAGGCCTTCGCCGGTCATCAGCACCAGATCGTCGAGCGGCGTGTCGACGCAGCGCTTGATCCAGGCCTCGATCGGCGCCGGATCAGGCGCGTCGTGGATGGTGAACATCGGGCATTGCAGCACGTTCGCGCCCTGCTCGGTGAGCAGGCGGGAAAACTGCGCCTCCTCGCGCGTTTCCAGGATCAGGATGCGGTAGCCGTTCAGTCTGTCAGCCATGGCCTCGTTCCAACTGAGATCGTCGCAGTTTGTTCATCCTGACTCTGGTTTCCGGATTGGCGCAAGCGCCTTGGCGGTGATAGAGCAGGGCCGCAAACAAGCCTGTCACCCTCCTGCCTGAATTGTCATCAAGTCCATGCCCGATCATCAATTCGTCCTCACATTGTCCTGCCCGGATCGCCCCGGAATCGTTTCCGCGGTGTCGACCTTTCTCGCCCATAACGGGCAGAACATTCTGGACGCCCAGCAGTTCGATGACGTCGAGACCAGCAAATTCTTCATGCGGGTGGTGTTCACCGCCGCCGACCTCGCGGTTGAGCTCTCGGCATTGCAGACCGGCTTTACCGCGATCGCCGACCGTTTCGGCATGGACTGGCAGATGCGCGACCGCGCCAGCCATCGCCGGGTGATGCTGCTGGTCTCCAAGTCCGACCATTGCCTGGTCGATATCCTCTACCGCTGGCGTACCGGCGAACTCCAGATGATCCCGACCGCTGTCGTCTCCAACCATCCGCGCGAGGCCTTCGGCAATCTCGATTTTGGTGCGATCCCGTTTCACTATCTGCCGGTCACCAAGGAGACCAAGCGCGAGCAGGAGCAGGCGGTGCTGAAGCTGGTGCAGGACACCGATACCGACCTCGTGGTGCTGGCGCGCTACATGCAGATCCTGTCCGACGAGATGTCGGCGCAACTGTCCGGGCGCTGCATCAACATCCATCATTCCTTCCTGCCGGGCTTCAAGGGCGCGCGCCCCTACCATCAGGCGCATGAGCGCGGCGTCAAACTGATCGGCGCCACCGCGCATTACGTGACGCGCGACCTCGACGAGGGCCCGATCATCGACCAGGACGTCGAGCGCATCAGCCACCGCGATACGCCCGAGGACCTCTCGCGCAAGGGCCGCGATATCGAGCGCCGGGTGCTGGCCCGCGCCATGCGCCATCATCTGGAAGACCGCGTGATCCTCAACGGGCGCAAGACCGTCGTGTTCATGGATTGATCGGGACGACACGTCTATTGGATGACCGCCTGCGATGGCGAGGCGGGCTTGGCTTCCTCGCCCCGTTCCGCGGCAGGCAGCAGGCGCTTCCGCTCGCGCTCCTTCATGTACTCGTCGTACTTTGCGGTGCCGGGCCGCGGCGGCGCATCGGCCGAAAGGCCACCGGCCCAGACCGGAATGGCGTCGCTGACGGTGCCTGAGAGTTTTTCATTGATGGTACCGCATCCGCACAGGGCGCCGCCCGCGAGCGAGAGCGCGACCAGTGTTGCGATATGGCGGGTACGCATCGACATCAGGACAGGTTGCAATTCAGACCCTTAAGGATGATGGATTTGGGGCGGTCTTGCGGCGGCCCCGAGCGGCGGGCGGTCGTTGACAGCAATAGTTTATTTGTACAAACGTACAAATGGGCAGGGGCTGGAACGGTTGGGCCGGCAGGTAATCCGGCAGCGGGGGGTGGTGTCATAATACAGTCTGCGACGGATGCGCGAACGCCCCGCGAGACGTGTCCGTCCAAGGAAACGCGCCCTTCGTCCGATTGACAATGAGCGGTCGGAAGACGCCTTTTGGCCGCGCTACACGGCAGAAAAATTCGGGCTATGGTGAGGCAAGGGCCGGGGACTCGGTTCGAGCCGACACCGATCCGGACAAGACCGATCAGGGGGAGAGAAATTTGATGTCCATTCGCAGTCACATGTTGCTGGTCGCAGGCGCCGTCGCCGGTGTGCTGGCGCTTGCTCCGGCAAGTGCGCAGGACGCGGTCAAGATCGGCCTGATCCTGCCGATGACCGGCGGCCAGGCATCGACCGGCAAGCAGATCGATAACGCGGTGAAGCTCTACATGCAGCAAAACGGCGATACCGTCGCCGGCCGCAAGATCGAAATCATCCTCAAGGACGACGCCGCGGTTCCCGACAACACCAAGCGGCTGGCGCAGGAACTGATCGTCAACGACAAGGTCAGTTTCATCGCCGGCTTCGGCGTGACGCCGGCAGCCCTCGCCGCAGCCCCCTTGGCGACGCAGGCCAAGATTCCCGAAATCGTGATGGCCGCGGGCACCTCGATCATCACCGAGCGCTCGCCCTATATCGTGCGCACCAGTTTTACGCTGGCGCAGTCGTCGACGATCATCGGTGACTGGGCCGCCAAGAACGGCATCAAGAAGGTTGCGACCCTGACGTCGGATTTCGCCCCCGGCAACGACGCGCTGACCTTCTTCAAGCAGCACTTCACGGCCGGTGGCGGCGAGATCGTCGAAGAGGTCAAGGTGCCGCTGCAAAATCCGGATTTTGCGCCATTCCTCCAGCGCATGAAGGATTCCAAGCCCGATGCCGTGTTCGTGTTCGTGCCGGCCGGCCAGGGCGGCAACTTCATGAAGCAGTATTCCGAACGGGGGCTCGACAAGGCGGGCATCAAGGTGATCGGCCCCGGCGACGTCATGGACGACGATCTGCTTGCCGGCATGGGCGATGCGGCGCTCGGCACCGTCACGGCGCATCTCTATTCGGCCGCCCATCCCTCGGCCGCCAACAAGGAGTTCGTCGCCGCCTACAAGAAGGCGTTCAATTCGCGTCCGGGCTTCATGGCGGTCGGCGGCTATGACGGCATCCGGCTGATCTATGAAGCGCTGAAGAAGACCGGCGGCAAGACCGACGGCGATGCGCTGATCGAGGCGATGAAGGGCATGAAGTGGGAAAGCCCGCGCGGCCCGATCTCGATCGATCCGGAAACCCGCGACATCGTGCAGAACATCTACATCCGCAAGGTCGAGAAGGTCGACGGCGAACTCTACAACGTCGAATTCGCGACCTTCGAGGCGGTCAAGGATTCCGGCAAGACGAAGAAGTGACGCGCGAAAGCGCGTCATCCCGGGGCGCGCTTTAGCGCGAACCCGGGATCTCGAAATTGTTGCGCGAGATTCCGGGTTCAGCGCTGCGCGCTGCCCCGGAATGACGGCCTCTTGAGATTCGCGAGCTTTGCCTGAATGACCACCCTCTTCACCATCCTGTTCGACGGGGTCGCCTACGGCATGCTGCTGTTCGTGCTGGCCTGTGGCCTTGCCGTGACGCTCGGGCTGATGAACTTCGTCAATCTTGCGCACGGCGCGTTCGCGATGGCCGGAGGTTATGTCTGCGCCGTGCTGGTCAACCAGTCCGGCTGGCCGTTCTTCGCGGCGCTGCCGCTCGCCTTTATGGTCAGCGCCCTGATCGGCGTGGCGCTCGAACGCGCGCTGTATCGTCACCTCTATGCGCGAAGCCATCTCGACCAGGTGCTGTTCTCGGTCGGCCTCGTGTTCATGTCGGTGGCGGCGGTCGACTACATCATGGGATCGTCGCGGATATTCATCAAGCTGCCGGCCGCGCTCGAAGGCCAGTTCGATTTTTTCGGCGTCGGCATCGGCCGCTACCGGCTGATGATCATCGTGATCTGCGGCCTGCTTACCGTGGCGCTGCAACTGATCCTGGCGAAGACCCGGTTCGGCAGCCGCCTGCGCGCCGCCGTCGACGATCCACGCGCGGCGATCGGTCTCGGCATCAACGTGCCGCAGGTCTTTGCCTTCACCTTTGCCTTTGGTTGCGGGCTTGCAGGTCTTGGCGGCGCGCTGAGCGCCGAAATCCTCGGCCTCGATCCGTATTTTCCGCTCAAGTTCATGATCTACTTCCTCATCGTGGTCACCGTCGGCGGCTCCTCCAGCATCACCGGGCCGTTTCTCGCCTCGCTGCTGCTCGGCATCGGCGACGTCGCCGGCAAGTATTACGTGCCGAAGCTCGGCCCCTTCGTGATCTACACCATCATGATCGTGATCCTGATCTGGCGCCCGAACGGCCTGTTCGGCCGCACCGCGGCAAGGTAGCCCGGCATGAGCGCGCTGCCCGATATCTCCTCCCATGCGATTGCCCGCGCCCGCTGGCGCAAAAGCGAGTTCGTATTCTGGATTCTGGTGCTGGCCTGCGCCTTCCTGTTTCCCTCGCGCTATCTGATCATGACCGATATCCTGCGGCTGGCGTTGTTCGCCCTCTCGCTCGATCTGATCCTCGGTTATGCCGGCATCGTGTCACTCGGCCATGCCGCCTTCTTCGGCGTCGGCGCCTATAGTGCCGGGCTGCTGGCGCTGCACGGCATCATCACCGAACCGGTGCTTGCCTTGGTCGCGTCGGGCCTCGTCGCCATGGTGCTCGGCTTCCTCACCAGTTTCCTGGTGATCCGCGGCGTCGACCTGACCCGGCTGATGGTCACTTTGGGGATCGCCCTGTTGCTGGAGGCGCTCGGCGAGCGCTTCTCCAACATCACCGGCGGCACCGACGGGTTGCAGGGCATCGAGATGGCGCCGATCCTCGGCCTGTTCCCCTTCGACATGTTCGGCAAGACCGGCTTCTTCTACTCGCTGATCGTGCTGTTCCTGATGTTCCTGCTCGCCCGCCGGGTGGTGAACTCGCCCTTCGGGCTGTCGCTGCGCGCGATCAAGAACAACCCGCTGCGGGCCTCCGCGATCGGCGTGCCGGTCAACCGGCGCTTGATCGCGATCTATACGCTGGCGGCCTTCTACGCCGGCATTGCCGGCGCATTGTTCACCCAGACGACCGCGCTCGCCTCGCTCGACGTGTTCGCGTTCGAAAAATCGGCCGATCTGATGCTGGTGCTCGTGCTCGGCGGCACCGGCTATCTCTATGGCGGCCTGATCGGCGCTGTCGTCTTCAAGATGCTGCAGGAATTCTTCTCCACCATCACGCCGCAATACTGGCTGTTCTGGATCGGTCTCGTGCTGGTGGTGATCGTGCTGGTCGGCCGCGAGCGCCTGCATCGCTGGGCGTTGTGGCTGCCCAATCTGGTGATCCGGCAATTGGCCGGTCGCAAGGCCGTTGTCACCGTTCCCGAGAGTGAGGCGCCATGACGATCGCGCTGGAGACGAAGGGACTGGAAAAATCATTCGGCGGGCTTCGCGTCACGCGCGACCTGTCGCTGCGGGTGGAGCAGGGCGCCCGCCATGCCCTGATCGGGCCGAACGGCGCCGGCAAGACCACCGTGATCAATCTGCTTACCGGCGTGCTCGCCCCCAATGCCGGGCGTATCCTGCTCGAAGGCAGCGACATCACCGACCTGCCGGTTCATAAGCGGGTGCTGCGCGGGCTGTCGCGTACGTTCCAGATCAACCAGCTCTATGCCGATCTGACGCCGCTGGAGACCGTGGGCCTTGCGGTTTCCGAACGGCTCGGCCGCGGGGCTGACTGGTGGCGGCGGATGGGCACGCGAAGCGACGTCAACCAGGAGATCGCGGAGACGCTGTCGCGCTTCCATCTGCTCGACGTCATGAACGAGCTCACCGCGACGCTTCCGTACGGCAAGCAGCGCCTGCTCGAGATCGCGGTCGCGATCGCGACCAGGCCGCGCGTGCTGCTGCTGGACGAGCCCGCCGCCGGCGTTCCGGAGAGCGAGCGCCACGATATTCTGGCGGCGGTCGCCGCGCTGCCGCGCGACGTCACGGTGCTGCTGATCGAGCACGATATGGATCTGGTGTTCTCCTTTGCCGACCGGATTTCGGTGCTGGTCAACGGCGCGATGCTGGTCGAGGGCCCGCCGGACGAGGTGGCGCGCGACCCCCAGGTGAAGGCGGTCTATCTCGGCGAGGCCGCCGATGCCTGATCTGCTCGCCATCGACAGCCTTCGCGCCGGTTACGGGCAGGCGGTGGTGCTCCCCGGCATGTCGCTGACATTGGGCGAGGGGCAGGTGCTGGCGCTGCTGGGGCGCAACGGCACCGGCAAGACCACGCTGATCAATTCCATCGTCGGCATCACAAGACGATTTGGCGGCACTGTCGTGCTTGATGGCCAGGACATTACGCCGATGCGGCCGGACCAGCGGGCGCGCGCCGGGATCGGCTGGGTGCCGCAGGAACGCAACATTTTCCGCTCGCTGACGGTGGAGGAGAACATGACGGCGGTGGCCCAGCCCGGCCCCTGGACCGTCGACAGGGTTTACGAAATGTTTCCGCGCCTGAAGGAACGACGCAGCAATTTCGGCAACCAGCTCTCCGGCGGCGAGCAGCAGATGCTGGCGATCGGCCGGGCGCTGACGCTTAATCCGAAAGTATTGCTGCTGGACGAGCCGACCGAGGGGCTGGCGCCGATCATCGTCGAGGAACTGCTGCGGGCGCTCGGCAGCATTACCCGCGCCGGTGGTATCTGCTCGATCATCGTCGAGCAGAATGCCCAAAAGATTCTGGGGCTGGCCGATCGGGTTGTGATATTGGAGCGCGGTGCGATCGTGCATGATGCGGCATCGAGCGTATTGAAGGCCGATCCCGCGGTGCTCGAACGCTATCTCGGCGTCTCCGGCGCGGCACATTAAACTTCTGGGAGTAAGACCATGCAGCGAACCAAAGCCCCGTTCCGCGCCGACGAGGTCGGCAGCCTGTTGCGGCCGCCGCGCATCAAGGAGGCGCGCGCCAAACTGGAGAAGGGCGAGATCACGGCGGAGGATTTGCGCAAGGCCGAAGACATGGAAATCGAGAAGGTCGTGCACAAGCAGGCCTCGCTCGGGCTGAAGCTCGCGACCGATGGTGAATTCCGCCGCTCCTGGTGGCATTTCGATTTTCTCAGCCACTTGACCGGGTGCGAACTCTTTCATCCCGATCAGGGCATCCAGTTCGCCGGCGTCCAGACCCGGCATGACGCTATCCGCGTCATCGGCAAGCTCGACTTCCCCGACGATCATCCGATGCTCGATCATTTCCGCTTCCTGAAGAAGCATTGCGACACCGCCCATGTCACCGCGAAGATGACGATCCCGTCGCCCGCCGTGCTGCACTTCCGGGGCGGCCGCAAGGCGATCTCGAAGGAGGTCTATCCCGATCTCGAGCCGTTCTTCGAAGACCTCGGCAAGACCTATCGCAAGGCGGTGAAGGCGTTCTACGACGCCGGCTGCCGCTATCTGCAATTCGACGACACCGTGTGGGCCTATCTGTGCTCGCAGGACGAGTTGCAGAAGGCGCGCGAGCGCGGCGACAATCCGGACGGCCTGCAGCAGATCTATGCCCGCGTCATCAATTATGCGCTGGCCGAACGGCCGGCCGACATGGTGGTGACCACGCATGTCTGCCGCGGCAATTTCCGCTCCACCTGGATTTCGTCCGGCGGTTACGAGCCGGTGGCCGAGACCATGCTGGCCGGCACCAATTACGACGGCTATTTCCTGGAATATGATTCCGACCGCGCCGGCGGCTTCGAGCCGCTGCGTTACCTGCCCAAGGGCAACAAGGTGGTGGTGGTCGGCGTCATCACCTCGAAGTTCGGCGAGCTCGAGAACAAGGAAGACATCAAGCGCCGGCTGATGGAGGCCGCAAAATTCGCGCCGCTCGACCAGCTCGCGGTGTCGCCGCAATGCGGCTTTGCCTCGACCGAGGAGGGCAACATCCTGTCCGAGGAGGAGCAGTGGGCCAAGCTGAAGCTCGCAGTGGATGTGGCGAACGAGGTGTGGGGGAAGTAGGTTTCCATCCGCTTTCATCATTGCATTTGCGGCCCTCTCGACTCCTCGTCCCGGGTCAAGCCCGGGACGACGAAAAATACAGTTTCGCCTTCTCGCGACGCATTGCGCCCGAGGTTTGCCAAGAAACTTCCCGCCCTCTTCAAATGGAGGGCGCAGGGAATGCCGGATGCGCGCTGCACCCGCGGTCCCGTGTGCGAACAGTGCAAAGAAAGCTGCACACGAGCATACAGGGCAGCGGAGAACATCCGACATTCCCTGCGCGATGGCTTT
>JAFKKG010000011.1 GCA_017305715.1 Hyphomicrobiales bacterium
GCCGTAAAGCCATTGCGCAGGGAAGGCCGGGTGTTCTCCGCTGGACCTGTATGCTCATGTGCATTTTGTTTTGTGCACGACGCACATGAGACCGCGGGTGCAGCGCGCACCCGGTCTTCCCTGCGCCCTCTGTTTGAAGAGGGCGGGAAGTTTTCCGGCATAACTTCGGGCGCATCGCGCCGCGAGAATGCGAAGGCGTATTTGCAAAACAACGATGCGATACTAGCGCACCTGTCAAGCTCGGCCATGACAGTCTCTACTCCCCCTTCACGAACCGCGCGAACGCCTCCGCATGATCCTTGTGCCAGCGCGACAGGGCCGGCCGGTTTTCGACGATGTCGCCGGCGGCCCACAGTATCCGCCGTTCGTCGAGTTGCCGCGGCACGTCGTTGTCCGGACAGAGGATGTAGAAATCGCCAGTATCGATGCGTTCAATCATGAAGTCGATGGTTTGCTCCGGCGTCCAGGCGCCCGCGGGTTTTTCGCTGCGGCCCCGCGCGGTAAGGCCGGTGAAGACGTGACCGGGAATCAGCAAATGCGCGCTGATCTTGCAGCCATCTGTGTTGCGCAGTTCGTGCTGCAGCGCTTCGGTGAGCGCCTTCACGCCGGCCTTGGAGACGTTGTAGGCGGGATTGCCGGGCGGCGTCGTGATGCCCTGCTTGGAGCCGGTGTTGATGATGAGCCCGGGCCTGCCGCGTTCGATCATGTGGGGCGCGAAAGCCTGCGAGCCATGGATGATGCCCCAGAGATTGACATTGAGGATGCGCCGCCAGTTTTCCAGCGGCCCAAAACTGTTGCTGTCGGGGCCGATGCCGGCATTGTTCATCAAAATGTCGGTGCCGCCGAAGCGCTTGCGCACCGCGGCCTCGAGCCCAACGACCTGCTCGAAGCTCGAGACATCGACCTCGGCGGTCATCACATCGGCGCCCCTGGCGGCGGACGACAATTTCGTGGCGGCCTCCGCCAGCCGCTCAGCGCCGATATCGGCAATGCAGACCTTCATGCCGAAGCCGGCAAACCGCATCGCGGCCGCAAGCCCGATGCCGGACGCGCCTCCGGTGATCACGGCGACATGATGGGCAGACATGGCAGGATGGGGCATGCGGATTTCCTCCGGACACAAATCGGGCTGGATTATGTATCGGAATTTGCGTGCGAACCACCATGCAAGAAGCGGCATGAGCCACGTCGTCCCGGCGAAGGCCGGGACGACGACCAGTAACAATGGTCAGCTAGCCCGCCCGCTTCTTTGGCCGGCTGATCTCGCCCCGCAGCGTCTGCAACTCCTTGCGCACCGCGCTGGCGGCGTTGCGCTCGATCTTGCGGTAGCGCTTGACCAGCGAGATGCCGAACGGCGTCAGCACCGCGCCGCCGCCATTCTTGCCGCCGGTCTGCGATTCGACGGCGGTCTGCCGGCAAATGCGGTTGAGCTCGTCGACCAGATCCCATGCACGCTTGTAGGACATCTCCATCTCACGGCCGGCGGCGGAGATCGATCCGCATCTGTGGATGTTTTCCAGCAGCAGGATTTTGCCAGGTCCGATCCGGCCTTCGGGCTCGAGATCGATACGGATGCTGAGCGAAGGAAGCGGCTTCGCACTCGATTTCGCCATGAAACATCTACTCACTATATCTTTGCGCGCGCAACGGTTGCCGCGCCGCATCAAGCCTTTTACGAACAGACTGAACCGGTTACATATTCGTATGAATACGGAGAATTTGGAGTTCCAGTCCCTAATGAAATATCCAGCATTGTTTTCACCGCTGCAGATCGGTCCCTACCAGCTCGAACATCGCGTCGCCCTGGCCCCCCTGACCCGGATGCGGGCGGAGAAGCCGGGCCTCTCGCCCCGGCCCCTGAATGTGGAATATTACGCCCAGCGCGCGACGCCGGGTGGATTGCTCATTGCGGAGGCTTCGCCGGTCACCGCGACCGGTTTTGGCAGCCCCGGCGTACCCGGTATTTATACCGAGCAGCAGATCGCCGGCTGGCGAAAGGTGGTCGATGCCGTTCATGCCAAGGGCGGCGTGATCTTCCTCCAGCTCTGGCATGTCGGACGCGTTTCGCATTCCTCGTTTCAACCCGGCGGCGTGCTGCCGGTGGCTCCCTCGGCGGTTGCGATTCCGCCGGATTTGAAGATCGGGACCGCGGACGGCAAGGCCGTGGTGTATGAGACGCCCCGCGCGCTGGAGACGTCGGAGATTCCAGGCGTCGTCGATGCCTACCGGCAGGCGGCCAGAAATGCGCTCGCCGCCGGCTTCGACGGCGTCGAGATTCATGGCGCCAACGGCTATTTGATCGAACAGTTCCTGCAGTCGCACACCAATCTGCGCACCGATCAATATGGCGGCTCCATCGAGAACCGTGCGCGCTTCCTGATGGAAGTGACCAACGCCGTGGTCGGGGTCTGGGGAGCGAACCGCGTCGGGGTGCGGTTGTCGCCCTATGGCATCGCCAATGGCAGCGGCGAGCCGGATCCGATGCCGCTCTACACGCATGTCGTGCAATCGCTCAATCCGCTCGGGCTCGCTTATCTGCATTTCATCGAGCCGCGCTCCAGCGGCGCCGGCCGCGCCGAGGTCAACCATCAGAACGTGCCGTCGGCGATGGTGCTGTTCCGACCCATTTGGAAAGGCGTGCTGATCACGGCCGGCGGCTTCACCGGCGAGACCGCAAATGCCGCGATCGCCGACGGCCACGCCGATGCGATTGCGTTCGGGCGGATCTTCATCTCCAATCCGGACCTGCCGCGCCGCCTGCAACGCGGCTTCCCGCTGACGCCCTATAACCGCGCGACGTTCTATGGCGGCGACGCCGCCGGATATACCGACTATCCCGTCCACGATGAGCTGGCGCAGGCGTGACGTAACGGGCAAAAGGTCCCGCCCATGTTCCCGGAAGACGAGCCGGAAAAGAAAAGGCCAAAACCGGTAGCGGCGGGCAAACCCGCCGCCGGCCAATGCCTGTGCGGAAAAGTCTGTTTCGAGATCGACGTGCCGGCACGCTGGGCCTGGCACGATCACACCTCGTCCAGCCGCCGCGCGCATGGCGCGGCCTATGCCACCTATGTCGGAAGCTGGCGCAAGCGTTTTCGAATCACCAAGGGCAAGGCGTCGATCACGCGCTATGAAGACAAGGCAACCAAAACCGCACGCAGCTTCTGCGCCAGTTGCGGCACGCCGATCGCTTATGAGCGCCCGCGCTCGCCGCACATGGTCAACATCCCCCGCGCGCTGTTCACCGGCCGCACCGGCCGCCAGCCGCTCTATCACATCGCGATCGAGGAATTGCAGGAATGGGCCTACACCGGCGAGCCGCTGGTGCCGCTGAAAGGTTTTCCCGGCGTGGTCTGGCAGCGCTCGAAAAAGAAGAAACGGACCGACCGCGAAGGGATGTTTTGATCGTACGCTCTGCCACGCAATGCAGCCATGACCGCGCTCCATTGATCCCGTCATCGCCGGTCGTCATGATGGCCGTATCCCGCAGGGCAACGAGCCGCGGGCTGGAGGAACTATGAAAAACAAGATCACCGGGCGCTCGGCCTTTCTCGCATTGCTGAAGGACGAGGGCATCACGCATCTGTTCGGCAACCCCGGCACCACCGAACTGCCGATCATGCACGCGCTGAAGGATCATCCCGACCTCACCTATGTGATGGCGATGCAGGAAAGCCTGGTGGTCGCGATCGCCGATGGCTACAGCCGCGCCTCGGGCAAGCTCGTCGCCTGCAACGTCCATGTCGCGCCCGGCCTCGGCAATGCGATGGGCTCGCTGTTCAACGCGGCCTTCACCGGCACGCCGATGATCCTGACCGCGGGCCAGCAGGAGCAGGGTCACGGCCTGATGGAGCCGGTGCTGTATGGCCCGCTGGTGCAGATGGCCGAGCCGCTGGTGAAATGGGCCGTCGAGGTGACGCGGCTGGAGGATCTGCCGCGCATCGTGCGCCGCGCCGCCAAGATCGCGACCACGCCGCCGACCGGGCCGGTGTTCATCTCGCTGCCGGGCGATATCCTGAACGCCGAAGCCGGCATCGAACTCGGCCGCTCGACCCGCGTCGATACCCGCGTCAAGCCGTCCGACGAAGCGTTGCAGGCGCTGGTCGCGCGCATCCTCAAGGCCGAGCGGCCGGTAATCATCACCGGCGACGAAATCGTCAAGAGCGACGCGTTGAAGGAAGCGGCCCAATTCGCCGAAGCGATCGGCGCGCCCGCCTATCAATGTTCGACGCCCTACGGCGCGCATTTCCTGTCGGAAAGCCCGTGCTTCATGGGCGCATTGTCGCGCCTGCAGAAGCAGGTGCGTGAGGTGCTGTCGCCCTATGATCTGATGATCGTGCTCGGTGCCGATCCGTTGCGGATGTCGGTCTACAGCGAAGTCGATCCGCTGCCCGATGGACTTGGGATCGTGCAGATCGGCCTGGTCGATTGGGATCTCGCCAAGAACTACGGCGCCGAGATCGCGCTGAAGGCCGACGTCAAGGAAACCTTGCGGGCGCTGATTCCGGCGCTGAAGGCGGCGGGCGGCGGTGCGCTCGAGACGCGTGCCAAACAAGGTGTGGCGGCATTGGCTTCGAAGAACTGGACGGCGAAGCGCAAGCCGCTGATCGAGCAGATTTCGAAGGCGGCGACCAAATCTCCGATCGATCCGGACTGGCTCGCCTTGCAGGTGGTGGAAGCGATGCCTGACAACGCGATTCTGGTCGACGAGGGCCTGACGTCGTCGCGGAATCTCATCAACTTGCGGCCGCATCGCGATCGCTATGGCTATCATGCGCTGGCGTCTGGCGGCATCGGCTGGGGCCTGCCGGCCTCCGTCGGCGTCAGCCTTGCCAACCCGGAGCGGCCGGTAGTGTGCTATTCCGGCGATGGCAGCTCGATGTATTCGATCCAGTCGCTGTGGACCGCGGCCAACCACAAGCTGCCGCTCACCTTCATCATCGTCAACAATGGCGGCTACCGCATCATCAAGCAGCGCCTGCTCGCGTTCCACGGCGACGATCATTATGTCGGCATGGATTTTGTCGATCCGCCGGTCGATTTCACCGGCGTCGCCAATTCGCTGGGGCTGGAAGCGATCAAGGTCACCGATCCCGGCCAGTTGAAGTCGGTGCTGTCGTCGGCGATCGGCCGCCCCGGTACCAAGCTGATCGAAGTGGTGGTGAGCAATTCGGTGAATTGAGCCGAGATCCATCAACCCGTCATTGCGAGCGAAGCGAAGCAACCCAGCCGTGCGTCAAAGAAAGTATGGATTGCCTCGTTGCGTTCGCGATGACGGTGATAGAGCTCGGCCTCTACCCGGCCGCCTTCGCCGGCACACCCGGCCGATACCGGTTCGCCGGATGCTGCGCCGTCAGCCGCGCGCGGCCCGCGCCGAAAAGCTTCTCGCGCAGCGTGCCCTCGGCATAGGCCTGCTTGTAACGGCCGCGACGCGTCAGTTCGGGCACCAGCATGTCGGTGATATCCTCGAAATCGCCGGGCGAGGTCGCGAACGCGACGTTGAGGCCGTCGACATCGGTCTGCTCGAACCAGGTCTCGATATCGTCGGCGACCTTCTCGGGCGTACCGACCACGACCGGTCCGGCGCCGCCGATGCCGACATGTTCGATGACCTCGCGCACGGTCCAGACCCGGTCCGGATCGGCGCGGGTGACATTGTCGAGCGCGGTGCGGCCGGCGTCGTTCTGGACGTGGCGGACCTGCTGGTCGAGGTCGTAGCCGGAGAAATCGACGCCGGTCCAGCCCGACATCAGCGCCAGCGCGCCTTCGGGATTGATGTGCGTACGGTAGTCGGCGTATTTCGCCTTCGCCTCCGCCTCGGTACGCCCGAGGATGATCGTCATCATGCTGAACATTAGTATCTCGGCCGGGTTGCGCCCGATCTCGCCTGCCAGCGTGCGGATCGCCGCCACGCGCGGCCCGATGATCTTGGCCGACGGCCCCGACATGAACACGCATTCGGCGTGCTGGGCCGCGAACTGCCGGCCGCGCGGCGACGTGCCGGCCTGGTACAGCACCGGCGTCCGCTGCGGCGACGGCTCGCTCAGGTGAATCGCATTGAGCCGGTAATGATTGCCCTCATGCGAGATCGGATGCACCTTCGCAGGGTCGGCAAAGATACCCCGCGCCCGGTCGCGCAGCACGGCGGCGTCCTCCCAGCTGCCTTCCCAGAGCTTGTAGACCAGCTCCATATATTCGTCGGCAATCTCGTAGCGGTCGTCATGCGCGGTCTGCTTGTCCTTGCCGGCGCCGCGCGCGGCGCTGTCGAGATAGCCGGTCACCACGTTCCAGCCGACGCGCCCCTCGGTGAGATGGTCGAGCGTCGACATTCTTCGAGCGAACGGGTAGGGCGGCTCGAACGACAGATTGCTGGTGACGCCGAAGCCGAGATGCTTGGTCACCGCCGCCATCGCCGGGATCAGCATCAAAGGCTCGTTCGACGGCGTCTGCGCCGCATTGCGCAGCGCGGCATCGTGGCTGTTGCCGAACACGTCGTAGACGCCGAGCACGTCGGCGAGAAACAGGCCGTCGAACCGGCCGCGTTCCAGCGTCCTGGCGAGATCGAGCCAGTAGGGCAGGCGGTTATAGCCGAGGGTGCGGTCGCGCGGATGGGTCCACAACCCGGGCGACTGATGTGCCACGCAGTTCATGGCAAAGGCGTTGAGCCGGATCTGCTTTTTCATGGTGGTGAGGCCCTGGAGGTTCCCGGCATACGCCGCAGCGTTGCTTCCGTCAGTTCGCCGAAATTGTTGTATTCCGTGGGTCTTAGCAAGGGCCCATTCGGTCCCGATTCGTGCTACTTCCAGTAGACGATTTATCTAGCTACACTGACTGGTCGATAGGTCGCGGGTGCAAGAGGAAAACACATGGTGACGAGAGCCGACGCGATAGAAAACGTGCGTCAGCATTTTCATTCCGGCGAATTTCTCGCCGAACTCAACCGCCGGGTCGGCTTTCGGACGCAGAGCCAGGAACCGCTGCCGGGCGATCCCTTGCGCGCCTATCTCGTGGAAGGATTGCAGCCTGCATTTCAGGAGCTCGGGTTTTCGACCCGCCTGATCGAGTCGCCGATCGGCAAGGGCCCCTATCTGCTGGCCGATTATTGCGAGGACCCGTCATTGTTGACCGTGCTTTCCTACGGTCATGGCGATGTCGTCGGCGGCATGGCCGGCGAATGGCGCGACAATCTCAATCCGTGGCAGACCACGACCAGGGGCGATCGCGTCTATGGCCGCGGCACCGCCGACAACAAGGGCCAGCACAGCATCAACATGGCGGCGCTCCGTGCCGTCCGCCAGGCCCGCGGCGGCAAGCTCGGCTTCAATGCCAAGTTCATCATCGAGACCAGCGAGGAGATCGGCTCGCCGGATCTGGCGCAGGTCTGCCAGTCGCTGCAACATGAGCTTGCGGCCGACCTGCTGCTCGCCTCCGACGGTCCGCGGCTGTCGGCGGACCGGCCCACCATCTTCCTCGGCTGCCGTGGCGGCGTGCGAATCCATCTCGACGTCGACCTACGCGAGGGCGGCAATCATTCCGGCAATTGGGGCGGCCTGCTCGCCAATCCCGCCACCATCCTGGCGAACGCCATCGCAGCCCTGGTCGATCACAGGGGACGGATGAAGCTGGAGGTGATGAAGCCGCCGCGCATCTCGAACCAGATCCGTGCCGCGTTGGCCGATGTCGAGGTCGTGCCGATGGCGGACGAGCCGCAGATTTCCGAGAACTGGGGCGAGGATGGCCTCTCGGCCGCCGAACGGGTCTATGCCTGGAACACGCTGGAAGTGCTGGCGATGTCATCGGGCAATATCGAGCAGCCCGCGAATGCCATACCGGGCGTGGCCCGCGCCGTGCTGCAGCTGCGCTTCGTGGTCGGCACCAGATACGAAAAGGTGGTCGACGCTGTCAGGGCCTATCTGCACGCCAACGGCTTTTCGATGGTTGACGTCAGCGGGCAACAGCGGTTCGGCGCGTCGCGCACCGATTTCGACAGCCCCTGGGTCGGCTGGGCGGCGAACTCGATCCGCCAGACCACCGGCAAGGCGCCGGCGATCCTGCCGAATATCGGCGGCTCGCTGCCCAACGGCGTGTTCGCGGAAGGGCTCGGCCTGCCGACGATCTGGATTCCGCATTCCTATCCCGGCTGTTCGCAGCATGCGCCGGACGAACACATTTTGTTGCCGGTCACCGAGGAAGCGCTGGCCATCATGGCGGGCCTGTTCTGGGATCTCGGCGAGATGCCGCGCAAATCGTAGTTCGGGGATGGTTCGTGTGGCGGAATAAGAACGATGCTGCGGCGCAAAACCGATGTTTTGTGCGACATAATTTAGCTCGACGTATCGTCAGACGAAACAGTGCCCTGTTGTCCCGCCGACGCTCCCTCTAGGATCAGGGAGCGCGATGCAGGGGAAGAGGGGCATGAACGCGACGTCAGCCAGGAAGAAGCCGTCATTGTCGGTCGTCGGCCCACCCGGCCATTTCAACGCCATCCAGAAGGTCTGCGCGATCCTGCGCGTGCTGGCGCAGAACTCGCCGCTGCGGCTGACCGAGATCGCCGACGCCACCTCGCTGAACAAGGCGACCACGCTGCGGATTCTCGGCTCGCTGATCGAGGAGGGCTTTGTCAGCCGCGTGACCGGCGCCAAAACCTATGAGCTCGGCCAGGAAGCGCGGGTGATGGCGGTCAGCGCCCGCCGCACCGTCGACATCGCCGAACTGGCGCAGCCGAGCCTGCTGCGGCTCTCGGAGCGATCCGCCGACACATCATTGCTGTCGGTGCGCAGCGGCGTCGAGGCGCTGTATTTGGCGCGTTCGGTCGGCAGCCATCCGTTGCAGCCCAATTATCTGCAGATCGGCAGCCGGCGTCCGCTCGGCGTCGGCGCCGGCAGCCTTGCGCTGATGGTGTGGCTGCCGGACGCTGAGATCGACGCGATCATCGAAATCATCATGCCGCGGCTGGCGAAGTCGCCGCGCATCACGCCGAAATATCTGCGCGAGCGGATCGGCGTGGCCCGCAAGCATGGCCATACCGTGCAACTCGACGCCGCCCTTCCCGGCATGGGCGGCGTCGGCGTGCCGATCCGCGATGACGCCGGACAGGTGATCGCGGCACTCAGCGTCGGCGCCTCCAGCGACCGGATCAGGCGGCGTGAAGCCGAGCTTGCGGAAATGCTGAAAAAGGAAGCGGTGATCCTGATGCGGGCGATGGCGCAGCCGGCCAAGCCGGGCGCGCTGAAGATGATCAAGGCGAGCTAGGACGCCTGCGGGATCAAGCCCCTTCATCCAGCGCGACGAGCTCGCGCTTCTTGCGCAATGAGGGCAATAGCGGCCCGACCAGCAGCAGCACGGCGAGCGCGAGGCAAACCGCCGAGATCGGCCGCGTCACGAACGTCGTGAGATCGCCCTGCGAGAGGATCAGCGACTTGCGCAGATTGTTCTCCAGCATCGGCCCGAGCACGAAGGCGAGCACCAGCGGCGCCGGCTCATAGCCGAGCTTGCGCATGAAATAGCCGATGATGCCGAACGCGATCATGACATAGACGTCGAACACGTTGTTGCTGGAGCAATAGACGCCGAGGATCGTGAACAGGATGATCAGCGGGAACAGGATATTGTACGGCAGCTTCAGGAGCTGGACCCACATCCCGATCATCGGCAGATTGAGCACCAGCAGCATCACATTGCCGATATACATGCTGGCAACGATGCCCCAGAACAGGCCGGGATTCTGGGTGATCAAGAGCGGACCGGGCTGCAGGCCGTGGATCACGAACGCGCCGAGCAGCAGCGCCATCACCACGTTCGGCGGAATGCCGAGCGTCATCAGCGGAATGAAGGCGCCGCCGGCCGCCGCATTGTTGGCGGATTCGGGTCCCGCCACGCCTTCGATCGCGCCGTGGCCAAAGCGCTCCGGCGTTTTCGACAGCCGCTTCTCCAGCGCGTACGACGCAAACGAGGAGATCACGGCGCCGCCACCCGGCAAAATGCCGAGGAAGAATCCAAGAACCGTTCCGCGCCCGATCGGTCCGGCGCTGGCCTTCCAGTCCGCCTTGCTTGGAAGAAGCTGCGTGATCCTGGCGTTGATGATGTCGCGCTTGATGACCTGTTCGGTGTTGAGCAGCACCTCGGCGACGCCGAACAGGCCCATCACCACGGGGACGAGGCCGATGCCGTCGATCAATTCGATCCGGCCGAAGGTCAGTCGCGGCTGCGCGGTAATGCTGTCGAGCCCGATCAGGCCGAGCACGATTCCGATGCAGGCCATCAGCAGCGCTTTGGCCATCGACCCCTGCGTCAGGAAGGTCAGCACCACGAGGCCGAGCGCCATCAGGCTGAAATATTCGGCAGGCCCGAATGCGATCGCGACGCTGGCGAGCGACGGCGCGACCAGCATCAGCGCGATCAGCGCGAAGGTGCCGGCGATGAACGAGCCGAACGCGGAGATGCCGAGCGCAGGGCCGGCGCGGCCTTGCTTCGCCATCTGGTGGCCGTCGATGCAGGTGACGACGGAAGCAGCCTCGCCGGGGATATTGACCAGGATCGACGTCGTCGAGCCGCCATACATCGAGCCGTAATAGATGCCGGCCATCATGATGATGCCGGATTCCGGCGTTCCCGACAGCGTCACCGGCAGCAGCAGCGACATCGCCGAGATCGGCCCGATGCCGGGCAGCACGCCGACCAGCGTGCCGATGAAGACGCCGATGAAGCAGTACAGCAGGTTGATCGGCAGCAATGCGACGCCGAAACCATGCGCGACGTTGATGAGCGTATCCATGATGCGGTCAGCCGATTTCGAAGATGCCCGAAGGCAACTGGATCAACAGGAGGCGCTTGAGGACCCACCACATGCCGAGCGGGGCGAGCACGGCAATCGGGATCGTGAGCGACCAGCGCACCGGGTCGATCAGGCGCAGCAGCAGCACCATCAGGGGGATCGACGACAGCGGGAAGCCGAACGTATCGAGCGAGAAGGAGAATGCGGTGAGGCAGGCGATGATCAGCAATGGCTTGGTCCAGCGCGTGTTCTCCCAGCGCGAGCCGAAGGTCGGTCCACCCTCGGTGAGGGACGCAATGATGATCGACACCGCAAACAGGCTCATCAGAATGCCGACATAGAACAGCACGAAACCGGAGCCGGGCTCGTGGATGGTGCCGAGCTTCAGCTTGATCCCGTGCCAGATCACGAAACCACCGAGGGCAAGCCCGATCAGTCCGCCCCACAATTCGGAATTGTCGAGGCGGAATTTGACGTTGCTGTCATTGCTCATGGATTGCTCTCGGTCGTTCCCCCGGCGCGACGCAGCCCGGAGTGATGCGTTGCAGAACCGGGGTCTATTGCGGTCACTTGGGTCCCGGCTCTGCGGAGCGGCACTCCTTACCGCACCGCGTCCGGGACACGAGGATGGTCGGTCCTACTTCTTCGCCAGCCCGAGGGAATCGATCACCTTGCGTTCGGACTCGGTGACCTCGACGACGAATTTCTTGTAGTCCTCGGTGTTCTTGTAGTTCGGCACCATGTCGTATTTGGCAAGCGTAGCGACCACGGCCGGATCTTCCAGCGCCTTCTTGAACGCGTCATGCAGCTTGGCAACGATCTTCGGATCCATGCCCTTCGGACCGGCGATGCCGAACGGCGAATCGTAGACCATGGGATAGCCGAGTTCCTTCAGCGTCGGCACGTCAGGGAAATTGGGCGAACGCGTTCCGGTCCACACCATCAGGAGACGGAGTTTGCCGGCGTCGACCAGCGGGCGCCATCCGGTCGAATCCGCCTGCAGCATGGTGTGCTGGCCGAGGACAGCGGCGTTGGTTTCCGCACCGCCCTTGAACGGCACCTGGGTCAGCTTGACGCCGGCCATGGTTGCGATCTGTTCCATGCCGATATGCAGCGAGGTGCCCGTGCCGGGTGTCGCGTAGGTCACCTTGCCGGGATTTTGCTTGGCGAAGTCGATCACGTCCTTCCAGGTCTTGAAGGGCGACTCGGCGCTGGTGGTGACGCCGAAGGTGTAGCCGGTGAGATGGACGATGTAGGAGAAGTCCTTGGACGGATCCCACGAGACTTCCTGCATCAAGGGCAGGCGGAATACGGTGATCGGGAGTTGCGCGATGGTGTAGCCGTCGGGCTTGGAGGCTGCCGCCATGGTCGCCGGACCGACGGTGCCGCCGCCGCCCGCCTTGTTGTCGATCGCGATCGGCTGGCCGAGAATCTTCGACGCGCTTTCGGCGATTGCGCGCATCGTGAGGTCGGTCGATCCGCCGGCCGGCCACGGCACGATCAGGGTGATCGGCTTGGTGGGATATTCCTGCGCGCCGGCGGCGGCGGAAATCAACATGCCGACGGCAGCGACAGCGAACATCAGACGGTTTCGGCTGGACATCTCAAACTCCCCCTTACGGCCCCGTCAGAAGCGAGACCTGTTGTTTTCTTCATGCGATCGATCTTCCCCGAAAATGATTGAGAAGAAAAGCTTATTGGCCGCGCTAACGTGCGCAATGGGTTCAGCAATTAGCTGCAATCGACCGCTGCGACAATTTGGTCTGTTGCAGCATCCCGAGCGGCGGAATTCGGCCATCCGCAGGCCGCGCTTCGCGGCGGGGCGTGCAAGTCATGCCACAGCCTCCGCGTTCAGTTGGCCTACAGCGATAATCAAGGGATGCTAAAGGTCGAGGCGTCTTGCGAAGGCCGGGCGTTTCAGGCCATCATGGTCCCGGCCGGACGGGCTGGTTCCGTTCGGTTTTGCCGATGTGGGCATTGCAGGGACGCCTGCCTGGAGCGCATGAGTTCAGCTTCCAACGCAACCGACGCCACGGTCAACAAGGCATTCGCCGCCATCCCCGCGCTTCTCGAACAGGCGCCGGCGTTGATCGGGCGTGGGCGGTTTCTCGACTGCGAGTGCCTGCTCGGGCCGACCAGCCATCCCTTTCACGCCTCGATCCGTGCCGGCCGTATCGTCGACCTGACGCCGGCACCCGTCCTGATGCGGTCGTGGCGGTTCGCCTACCGCGCTTCTCCTGCCGCCTGGGCGGCGTATTGGCAGTCCGAACCCCGGCCGGGCTGGCACGATCTGCTCGCCTTGACAAAACGCGGCGAAGCCGTGCTCGAAGGCGATCTGCATCCCTTCATGGCGCATCTGCAATATTTCAAGGATGTGCTGGCGCTGCCACGGCAGCATTTTGCGATGGCCGCGTCATGAGCGCCTATATCGAGCCGATCATCGGCCGCTATGTCCATGTCGACATCGGCGGCGAGGCGCACCGGATCTATTTCGAGGAGAACGGCCAAGGAAACAACGATGCCATTCCGCTGGTCTGTCTGCACACCGCGGGCTCCGATGCGCGGCAATGGCGGCATCTGCTCGCCGATGCCGAGTTCGCCAAAAACTTCCGCATCATCGCCTTCGACATGCCCTGGCATGGCAAGTCCAATCCGCCGGCCAGTTGGACTGGCGGGGAATATCAGCTCACCACCGCGCGCTACACCGAGACCATCCGGGCGTTCTGCAAGGCGCTGAAGCTCGACAAGCCGGTGGTGATGGGCTGTTCGATCGGTGGCCGCATCGTCCTCAACCTCGCGATCGATCACGCTGCCGAGTTCCGCGCACTGATTGGTTTGGAGGCCGCCGATTTCCAGGCGCCCTGGTATGACACCACCTGGCTGAACCGGCCGGACGTCCATGGTGGCGAGGTCTGCGCGGCGCTGGTATCGGGCCTCATCGCCCCGCAGAGTCCGGATGTCTCCCGAACCGAGACATTATGGGGCTACAAGCAGGGCGGACCGGGCGTCTTCAAGGGCGATCTGTATTTCTATCGGGTGGATGGCGATCTGCGCGGCCGGGTCGAGACAATCGATACTAAAGTATGTCCGCTGTTTTTGCTGACGGGCGAGTATGATTTCTCCTGCACGCCGGAAGATACGAAACGGACCGCCGCCGCCATCGGGGGCGCCAGTGTCACGATCATGGAGCAACTCGGTCATTTTCCGATGAGCGAGAACCCCGAACAGTTTCGCCGCTACATTTCGCCGGTGCTCGGCGAAATCCTCAAGCAATCGATGCAACACAGACAAGGAATTAAAGTATGAAACGCACCTACATGATCGGCTATGCGCTGGTGGCCGCTTTCTGCGCCACGCCGGTGATGGCGCAAGAGCTGACCGGCACGCTGAAGAACATCAAGGAAACCGGCGCGATCACGCTCGGTTACCGCGACACTTCGATTCCCTTTTCCTACCTCGACGACAGCCAGAAGCCGATCGGCTACGCCATGGACATCTGTTACAAGATCGTCGATGCCGTGAAGAAGGAACTCAAGCTCGACAAGCTCGAGGTCAAGCTCAATCCGGTGACGTCATCGACCCGCATCCCCTTGCTGGCCAACGGCACCATCGATCTTGAGTGCGGTTCGACCACCAACAATGCCGATAGGCAGAAGCAGATTTCCTTCACCAATACCCACTTCCTGACCGCCAGCCGCTACGTCTCGAAGAAGTCGAGCAAGATCAACGCAATCGACGATCTCAAGGGCAAGCCGGTGGTATCGACCTCGGGTACCACCAATATCAAGCAGCTCACTGAAGCAAATGCTGCCCGTGGCCTCAACGTCAACATCATCCCGGCCAAGGACCACGCCGAAGCCTTCCTGATGGTCGAGACCGACCGCGCGGTGGCATTCGTGATGGACGATATCCTGCTGGCAAGCCTGGTCGCCGGCTCGAAGTCGCCGGACGATTATGTGATCTCCAAGGATGCGTTCTCCAAGCCGGAGCCCTATGGCATCATGCTGCGAAAGGACGACCCGGCCTTCAAGAAGGTGGTCGATGCCGCCACATCCGCGCTCTATACGGGTGGCGAGGGCCAGAAGATCTACGACAAATGGTTTACCCAGAAGATCCCGCCCAAGGGCCTGAACCTCAATACGCCGATCAGCCCGGAATTGAAGAACGAGTTCGCCAAGCCGTCGGACTCGCCGGATCCTGATTCCTACAAATAGGATTTCCGAAGATAACGGCTTTCCGAGCGATACAATGGCCCGGTCATTGCATGGACGAGGGCAAGACGTATGGGCCGAAACTGATGTGTTTCGGCCCATTTCATGCATAGTTGAATTTGTCCAAGCGAGGAGAGACGAATGAAAAGCCTGGGTATGATGAGCCTTGTGGTTGCAGCCGCAGCCTTTGCGACGCAGGTCGGCGCCCAGGAGCTCACCGGGACGCTGAAGAAGGTCAAGGAAACCGGCACGATCACGATCGGCTATCGTGATTCGTCGATTCCGTTCTCCTATCTCGACGACAACCAGAAGCCGATCGGCTTTGCGATCGATATCTGCCGCGTCATCGTCGATGGCGTGAAGTCCGAACTCAAGCTCGACAAGCTGCAAATCGAATTCACGCCGGTGACGTCATCGACCCGCATTCCCTTGCTGGCCAACGGCACCATCGACCTCGAATGCGGCTCGACCACCAATAATCCCGAGCGCCTCAAGCAGGTCGCTTTCACCAACACCCATTTTCTCACCGCGACCCGCTTCGTCTCGAAGAAGGCAAACAAGCTCGACTCGATCGACGCCCTGAAAGGCAAGTCGGTGGCGTCGAGTTCGGGCACCACCAATATCAAGCAGCTCACCGAAGCCAATGCTGCCCGCAACCTCGGCATCAACATCATCCCGGCCAAGGAACACGCTGAATCCTTCCTGATGGTCGAGACCGATCGCGCCGTTGCGGCGGTGCTCGACGATATCCTGCTGGCGAGCTTCGTTGCCGGATCGAAGGATCCCGGCGCCTATGTCATCTCCAAGGATGCGTTCTCGAAGCCTGAGCCCTACGGGATCATGTTGCGCAAGGACGATCCGGCGTTCAAGAAGGTGGCCGATGCCGCGACAGCCGCCCTCTACAAGAGCGCGGAAGGCCAGAAGCTGTACGACAAATGGTTCATGCAGAAGATCCCGCCGAAGGGACTCAATCTCAACACCCCGATCGGCGCGGAGCTGAAATATGAATTTGCCAACCCTTCCGATTCTTCCGATCCAGATTCCTACAAGGCGATGTGAATCCAACACAGCTTAGCTCGGGCGAACGGGACTCTCCGTGAACTATAACTGGAACTGGCGAATCTTCTTCGAGCCGGCCCCGAACGGGACCGGCACCTATCTGGATATGCTGCTTTCCGGCCTGGTCCTGACCATCGAGACCGCGCTGGTGGCGTGGATCATCGCGCTGGTCACCGGTTCGATCATCGGGGTGTTTCGCACCTTGCCGTCGAAGGCGGCGAACCGGATCGCGTTTGCCTATGTCGAATTTTTCCGCAACATGCCGCTTCTGGTGCAACTGTTCCTGTGGTTCTTCGTGCTGCCGGAATTGCTGCCACGGACGGCGGGACTCTGGCTGAAGCAATTGCCAAATGCGCCGTTTTATACAGCGGCGATCGGGATCGGGCTGTTCATGTCGGCGCGTGTGGCCGTGCAACTGGCGGCGGGCATCGGTTCGCTGCCGCGCGGCCAGAAGCAGGCCGCCACCGCGCTCGGCCTGACGACGGCGCAGAGCTATCGCTACGTGCTGCTGCCGATGGCGTTTCGCATCGTGCTGCCGCCGCTGACCTCGGAATTTCTCTCGACCATCAAGAATACGTCCGTCGCCATCACCATCGGCCTGATTGAGCTCACCGGCCAGGCCCGGGCCATGCAGGAGTTTTCGTTTCAGGTGTTCGAGGCCTTCACGGGTGCGACAGTGTTGTACCTTCTCATCAATATCGTGGTTGTCATCGGCATGCGCTTTCTGGAGCGCGCGGTGGCGGTCCCCGGCTATATCACGGGGAAATAAGCCATGTTCGCCAATTTCGATTTCGACGTCATCCGGCGCTCCCTTGGCTATCTGTTCCTCGACGGCATGACCTTCACGCTGACGCTGACGGCGCTCGGCGCGCTCGGCGGCTTGATCTTCGGGACGCTGATCGCGCTGATGCGGCTGTCCGGCTACCGACTGCTGGGGCGCATCGCCGGCCTCTACGTCGACCTGATGCGCTCGCTGCCGCTGGTGCTGGTGATCTTCTGGTTCTACTTCCTGGTGCCCTATATCGGGCAATGGCTGACGGGCGCGTCGCGGCCAGTTCGGGTCGGCGCGTTCACGTCCTGCCTCGTGACCTTCATTCTGTTCGAGGCGGCATATTTCTCCGAAATCATGCGCGCGGGCATCCAGTCGATCTCCAAGGGCCAGCCTGCAGCGGCCAGCGCCCTCGGCATGACCTACAGCCAGACCATGCGCTACGTCGTGTTGCCGCAGGCGTTCCGGAACATGCTGCCGGTGCTGCTGACCCAGACCATCGTGCTGTTCCAGGACACCTCGCTGGTCTACGTGCTCTCGATCCCCGACTTCCTCGGCGCCGCCAGCAAGGTGGCGCAGCGCGACGGGCGGCTGGTCGAGATGTATCTGTTTGCCGCGATCGTCTATTTCGCGATTTCCTGTTTCGCGTCCTATGGCGTCCGGCGCCTGCAGGCACGCATTGCCATCGTCCGCTAGCGAGGCCGCATGATCGAGATCAATCACGTCGACAAATGGTACGGGCCGAGTTTCCAGGCGTTGAAGGATTGCACCACCAAGGTCGCCAAGGGCGAAGTGGTCGTGGTGTGCGGCCCGTCGGGCTCGGGCAAGTCGACGCTGATCAAATGCGTCAACGCGCTGGAGCCGATCCAGCAAGGCGAGATCATCCTCGACGGCATCAAGGTCAACGATCCCAAGACCGATCTGCCGAAACTGCGCGCCCGCGTCGGCATGGTGTTCCAGCACTTTGAGCTGTTTCCGCATTTGAAGATCATCCAGAATCTGTGCCTGGCGCAGGAGAAGGTGCTGGGCCGCTCGCATGACGAGGCGATGGCCAAGGGCGCCAAGCTGCTCGACCGCGTCGGGCTCAAGGTCCATGCCGACAAATACCCGGCGGAATTGTCCGGCGGACAGCAGCAGCGCGTCGCGATTGCACGGGCGCTGGCGATGGACCCGATCGCGATGCTGTTCGACGAGCCGACCTCGGCGCTCGATCCCGAAATGATCAGCGAAGTGCTTGATGTGATGGTCGACCTTGCCCGTGAGGGCATGACCATGATGGTGGTGACGCATGAAATGGGTTTTGCCCGCAAGGTCGCCCACCGCGTAATCTTCATGGACCAGGGCGAGATCGTCGAGGATGCGCCGAAGGACGACTTCTTCGGCAGCCCCCGCAGTGACCGTGCGCAGAAGTTCTTGTCGAAGATCCTGTCGCACTAGGCCCCGACGTCATTCCGGGATGATCCGAAGGACCAGACCCGGAATCTCGGGATTCCGGGTTCGCCTCTTCGGGGCGCCCCGGAATGAGGACCAGACCCGGAATCTCGGGATTCCGGGTTCGCCTCTTCGGGGCGCCCCGGAATGACCCATGAGGGTTTATCCGCATTAACAAATTGCCTATAACGTTCGCCGCTACCGCTTCGCCCTCAGGAGACTTCGCGTGGAACAGATCGCTTACGTCAACGGTTCATTCGTGCCCATGGCGGACGCCAAGGTCTCGATCCTCGACCGCGGCTTCCTGTTCGCCGACGGCATTTACGAGGTCGCCGCGGTGCTCGACGGCAAACTGATCGACAACGCCTCGCATCTGGCGCGGCTGGAGCGTTCGGTCGGCGAGATCGAACTGGCGCTGCCGGAGAGCGTTGCGCGGATCGAGGAGATCCAGAAGGAACTGGTGGCGCGCAACAACCTCGTCAATGGCATGGTCTATCTGGAAGTGACGCGCGGCGCCGACACCGGGCGCGACTTTGCGTTTCCCAAGGGCGTTAAGCCGACGCTGATCATGTTCACCTCGGTCAAGGACATCATCAACGCGCCGTCAGCCAGGACCGGCATCGCCGTGATCACGGTGCCGGATCTGCGCTGGACCCGCCGCGACATCAAGAGCGTGGCGCTCCTGGCGCAGGTGCTGGCAAAACAGGCGGCCGCGGTGGCCGGCGCCGGCGAGGCCTGGATGATCGAGGACGGCAAGGTGACCGAAGGCGGCTCGTCCTCGGCGTTCATCCTGACACAGGACGACATACTGGTGACGCGGCAGAACGGCAGCGAGATCCTGCCAGGCTGCACCCGCAAGGCGGTGGTCAAGCTCGCCGAAGAACGCCAGCTTAGGATCGAGGAACGGGCGTTCACGGTGGAAGAGGCGCTGGCCGCCAAGGAAGCCTTCATCACCAGCGCCACCGTGTTCGTGCAGGGCGTCGTTTCGATCGACGGCAAGAAGGTCGGCAGCGGCAAGCCGGGCCCGATGACCGATCGCCTGCGCGAGATCTATATCGACTTCGCGAAAGCGACCGCGGTTTAAGCCACCGCGGCCTGCGCCTTCACCGGATGAACCGCGCGGAAAGAGATCGCGATCCTGTTCCACGCGTTGATGGCGCCGATCAGCATGGTCAGGTTGACCGTCTCGGATTCCGAGAAATTGGCGCGGACGGCTTCGTAGAGATCGTCCGGCGCGTGGGTCTCGGCGATCAGCGTCACTGCTTCGGTCCACGCCAGCGCGGCACGCTCGCGGTCGGTGTAGAGCGGGGACTCGCGCCATGCGCTCAGCAAATAAAGCCGCTGCTCGGTCTCGCCCTGCTTGCGGGCGTCCGCGGTGTGCATGTTGATGCAATAGGCGCAGCCATTGATCTGCGAGGCGCGCGTCTTGACCAGTTCGATCAGTGATTTTTCCAGGCCCGAGGCCTGGATCTGCGCTTCCAGCGCGACCAGCGCTTTGATGGTCTCGGGGGCCGCCTGGTAGAAGTTCATCCGGGGTTTCATGGTCGTTCTCCTTACTCTGGGTTAAATCGGTGATCCTAATGTGCGCCGCCGCTTTCAAGGTGGTCCGGCTTCTTCAGGAGCAGGGCAGCCATCAGCGCGACAATCAGCGCAAGGCCGAGCAGATAAAACGTGTCGCTGAAGGCCAGGATATAGGCCTGCTTCTGAATGATCTTGCCGATCGCGACCAGCGCGCGACTGGTCGCCGCGGCCTGGTCGGCAACGCCGTGGTTCATGAAATACTGCGTCAGTTGTTCGATCCGCGTCCGCGTGGCCTGCTCCAGCAGTGAAACGGACTGCGTCAGCACGTTGGAGTGATACTGCTCGCGCTTGGTCAGGAAGGTTTGCAGCATCGCGATTCCGATGGCGCCGCCCAAATTGCGCATCATGTTGAACAGGCCGGAGGCCGAACCGGCATTTTCGATTTCGATACCGGCCGTGGCGACGGCCGATAGCGGCGCCATCACCAGCGCCTGGCCGAGCGCGCGAACGACGTTCGGCCAAAACAGCTGGTCGTTGCCGTAGTTGCTGGTCATATAGATGTTCATGAAGTTGGAGGCCGCGAACAGCGAAAAGCCGATGCCGATAATGATGCGGGGGTCGAAGCGCTTCATCAGCCGCGGCACCAGCGGGATCAGCAGCAGTTGCGGCAATCCCGTCCATGCCAGCACCATGCCGATCTGCTCGGAATTATAGCCCTGAATGCGTGAGAGATATTGCGGCAGGATGAACACCGAGCCGTACAGCGCGATGCCGAGCAGGAAGTTGGCGAGCATGCCGAACCCGAAATTGCGCCGCGCCAGGAGCCGCAGGTTCAACAGGGGCTTCCTGGTCGTCAGTTCGATCCACAGGAAGGCGACGAGCGAGAGGGCGGCGATGGCTGACAGCTTGACGATGAAGGGCGAGCCGAACCAGTCGTCCTTGTTGCCTTCCTCCAGCACGGTCTGCAGTGCGGCGAGGCCGATCGCCATGGTGATGATGCCGTACCAGTCGCCCTCGCGCAGCATCGACAGTTTCATCGGCTTGGATTCCAGCGAGAACCACAGCATGGCGATCATGATCGCGCCCGGCACGAGGTTGACGTAGAAGATGAATTGCCAGCCCCAGTTCTCGGTGAGGTACCCGCCGATGGTCGGCCCGATCGCCGGCGCGAAGGTGGCCGACAGCGCGAACAGCGCGAGGCCGACCGGCTGCTTGGCCTTCGGCAGCAGCGTGATGATCAGCGTGAACGCCAGCGGGATCAGCACGCCGCCGGTAAAGCCCTGGATCGCGCGCAGCACGATCATCTGCGGCAGGGTTTGCGCGAAGGCGCAGGCGACCGAGAGCGTGAGGAACAGGATCGCGTTGGTGAGGAGATAGATGCGAACCGAGAACACCTGTGCGAGCCAGCCGCTGAGCGGGATCACGACGATCTCGGCGATCAGATAGGAGGTCGAGATCCAGCCGCCGTCGTCGATCCCGGCACCGATCGCGCCCTGGATGTCGGCGAGCGAGGCGTTGACGATCTGGATGTTGAGCACCGCCATGAAGGCGCCGAGCGTCGCGCCGAACACCGCGAGCCAGGTCTTGGCCGAAACCACCGGCGCGGCTGACATGGCCGGTGCGCGGTCGGTGCCGAGGTGGGCGGATGCGGCGTTGATCGTCGGCTGGAGCGTGGTCATTGGGGTGTCCTCTTGCTTGCAGAGGCAGGATGCATTGGGGAGACGGTTTCGATCATCGGCGGAGCAGCAGAAGGATCATTCGGCCGGGCTTGATAATGCCCGGCCGGATCAGTGGTCAGTCGCCGCTTGCATGCGCCGGAGCGGGATCGGCTGCCAGCCGCGTCCTGGTTTGCTGTTCGGCCAGCACGGTCGCCTTGGTGTTGACGACGGGCACCGCCGACATGCCGGGCCGCAGCAGGCCGCGCAGGTCCTGATCGTCGAGCACGATCTTCACCGGCACGCGCTGCACGATCTTGGTGAAATTGCCGGTGGCGTTGTCGGGCGGCAGCAGCGCGAATTCGAGCCCGCTGGCCGGCGACAGGCTGTCGACATGGCCCTTCAGCGTCGTGCCGTGAAAACTGTCGATGCGGATTTCGACCGGCTGGCCGCCCCGCACATAAGTGAGCTGGGTCTCCTTGAAATTCGCCACCACATAGACCGCATCCAGCGGCACAACCGCCATCAGTTGTGTTCCGGCCTGCACGAATTGCCCGACCCGCAGCGACCGTGCCCCGACGGTGCCGTCAACGGGTGCCGAAATCTTCGTGTAGGAAAGATTCAGCGCGGCCTGCTGCTCGACCGCGCGGGCGCGATCGAGTTGCGCCACGGCTCTGGCGCGCTCGGTGGTGAGCACGTCGACCTTTCGTTGCGCCGCCCGCAGACCCGATTTGCCGCTCTGCAATTGCGCGGTCTTCTCGCGCAGCGTCGCGTCGGTCTGCTGCGCGCGTTGAAGGGTGCCGGAGCCGGACTTCATCAGGCCGTCGTAACGGGTCTGTTCTTCCTGCGCGAATTGCAGCGTGGCTTCGGCGGCGGCGACATCCGCGGTGCCCTGTTCGATCAGGGATTGCTGCAGGGCGATCTGGGCATCGAGATTGCGCACCGAAGCTTCAGCCGCCGCGACATCCGCATCCGCCTGGTTCAGCGCCGCGCGGAAATCGCGATCGTCGATCCGCGCCAGCAACTGTCCGGCCTTGACCGGCTGGTTGTCGCCAACCAGCACCTGGGCGATGTAGCCCGACACCTTGGGGGCGACGATCGTGGAGTCGGCCTTCACATAGGCGTCATCGGTGGATTCGAGATAGCGCCCTGATGTCCAGTAGTCATGGCCGTAATAGGCGCCGGCGGCCGTCCCGGCCAGCAGCGCCAGCACCAGCCCGATCCGCCGCAACCGTGCGCGGGGCGAGCGAGGCGCCTGGACGGCGGGATTTTCCTGAGGGATTTGAGTGGCTTGCAGGAATGTCTCGGCTCGCGGCCTCTCGGTCATCACGTTCTCCCGTCGGGAATTGCGTCGCTTCCGGGGGCATATGAACCTTTGCGTTGAAGCTGATAATCCATTCAAATATGGAAGGATCATCAAGCGTAAGCGGATAATCGGAGACCGCGATGGACCGGCTGACCAGTCTGACGGCCTTTGTCCGGGTGGTGGATAGCGGCGGGTTTTCGGCCGCCGGGCGCCGCCTCAACATGTCCACGACGATGGTGAGCAACCACGTCCAGTCGCTCGAAGATCGGCTCGGCGCGCGCCTGCTTCAGCGCACCACCCGAAAAGTCAGCCTCACCGAAGTCGGCAAGGCCTATTACGACCGCTGCGTCCAGATCCTCGCCGATCTCGAACAGGCCGACGACATCGCCGGTGCGTTGCAGTCGACGCCGCGAGGCACGCTGCGGATCTACACCGCCACCCATATCGTGCAGTTCGTTGCACCTGTTGTCGCGCAGTTCCTGGCGCTGTATCCGGACGTCAAGGTCGATCTGACGATGGGCGAGCGCACCATCGACATCATCGACGAAGGCTTTGACATCGCGGTCCGGCTGACGCCGCCGCCGGATTCGAGTCTGATCGTTCGCAGCCTCGCGACCTGGCGGCACGTGCTGTGCTGTTCGCATGACTATATCGAGAAGCACGGGCGACCCCAGCAATTGGCCGAACTCGCCGGGCGCAACTGCCTGCGCCATGTCAACTATCCCTATGACGAGTGGCGGTTCATGGATCGCAAGGGCGCGCCGGCGTCGGTGCGGGTGGCCGGAAATCTGTTGACCAACAGTGGCGAGACCTTGCGGATGACGGCGCTGCAGGGCGGTGGCATCTCGCTTGCTGCCGGCTTTCTGGTTCATGACGATCTCGAAGCCGGCCGTCTGGTTCGTCTGCTGCCGGAATACCGGCCGATCGAATTGTCGATGAATGCGGTGTATCCGCACCGCCATCATCTGTCGGTCAAGGTGCGAACCTTCATCGATATGCTGGCGCATCACAGCGCCGAGCAGCAGAAGCTCATCAATCCGTATTCCTGAAGCTGGTGGATTCACACATGCACATTCGGCGCGATACCAGAAGCCTGTTCGCGCTGTTGGCGCTTGCTGCGGGCGCCGTGCTGGCGAGCCCGTACGCTTTCGCAGCCTATCCCGACCGGGTCATCAGGATCGTGGTGCCGTTTGCGCCGGGCGGCGGCACCGATGTGGTGGCGCGGACGCTGGCGCAGGAGATGGCAAAAGATCTCGGCGCCTCCGTCATCATCGAGAACAAGCCGGGGGCAGGCACCATCATCGGCACCCAGTCGGTGGCGACCAGCGCGCCCGACGGTTACACGCTGCTGATGGGGACCTTTGCCAATGCGGTCAATCCCAGCCTGCAGGCGAAATTGCCTTACGACGCCCATAACGACTTTGCGGCGGTGGCGCTGATCGCGCGTTCCTTCAATCTGGTCGTGGTCAACACGGCCTCGCCGATCAAGTCGATTGCCGATCTGCTCGCGGCGGCCAGGGCCGAGCCGGATAGATTGTCGTATGGCACCTACGGTACCGGCACCTCGGCGCATCTGGCGGGTGAATTGTTCAAGCACATGGCCAAGGTCAATCTTACCACGGTGCCGTACAAGGGTGCCGCGCCCGCCATCACCGACCTGCTCGGCGGGCAGATCCAGGTCATCTTCACCACGGTCGCCAGCGCCGCATCGCTAGTGGCCGCCGGCCAGTTGCGCGCCCTTGCCGTGACCTCGGCGGAGCGCTCGCCGGCCTTTCCGGACCTGCCGACAGTGTCGGAAGCTGGCGTTCCCGGCTATGCCGCCGAAGCCTGGTACGGCCTCTATGCGCCCGCCAGGACGCCGCCCGAGATCATCGACCGCCTCAACAAATCGGCGGCCAGGGCCGTGCGGTCGGAGGCTTTCAAGAAGCTCGGGGTCAATGAAGGTCTCGTGATGGTGGCCGAGCCGCCCGCAGCGCTCGACCGCTATTTCAGCGTCGAGGAAGCGCGCTGGCGCAAGGTGATCCAGGACGCCGGGATCAAGCCCGAATAAAGGGGATGTCTGCCAGCGTCCCGATACGGCGCGGCCGCCAGGGCGCTACTGTTCGATCCAGATATTGGCCGCCTTGGCGACTTCGCCCCACCGCGCGATGTCGGCGTCGAGAATTTTGGCAAACTCGTCCGACGAATTGCCGACGGTATCGATGCCGAGCGGTTTCAGGCGGGCGATCACATCAGGCAGCTTGGCGATGCGCATGAATTCGGCCTCGAGCTTCTTGACGATGGCTGGTGGCGTGGCCTTGGGCATGAAGATGCCGCTCCACAACACCGCGTCGACATCGGCGCCCGCCTCCTTCAGCGTCGGCACATCGGGCAGGTCTTCCATCCGCTTGGGGGCGGCGATCGCCAGCGCCCGCACCGTGCCGCTCTTCACTTGCGGAAGCACCGGACCCGCATCGGCAATGGTCGTGGTGACCTGACCGGAAACCACCGCCAGCACCGATTCGTTGGCGCTCTTGTAGGGAATGACCTGCATCGGCGCGCCGGTCTTCTGCTTGAACAATTCCGTCACGAGCTGGAACGAGGCGGACGAACTGGCGTAATTCATCTTGTCCGGATGGGCCTTGGCGTAACTGACGAGGTCCGCCACCGATTTGATCGGCGATGATGCGTTGACGATCATGATCAGCGGAAACGAGGCGAGTTCGGAGACCGCGACGAAATCCTTGATCGCATCGTAAGGCAGCTTGGCGTAGACGGCGGGATTGATCGATATGCCGCTGGCGCTCATCAACAGTGTGTAGCCGTCAGGTGCGGATTTCGCGACATAGTCGGTCGCAACGATCGCGCCGCCGCCCGGCTTGTTCTCCACGATGACGGGTTGGCCGAGGCTTTCGGACAATTTCTGCCCGAACACGCGTGCGATGATGTCATTGCCGCCGCCCGCCGCGAAACCGACGATGAGGTGGATCGGCCGGCCCGGATATTTGGCCGGGTCCTCTTGAGCGCGGGCAGGGGCGGCCAAGCCGGCGGCAACAACGAACCAGCCAAGGCTGGCGGCCAGCAGAGAATATCGGTTCGGTATTCTCATAGAGGCCCCTCTGTCAGCGATCAAAGCCGTGTAACGAGAACATGCAACACGGCTGCCCTGCCGTCATCCAGCGCGGCGAAAGCGCGGTCGATTGCGGCGCCAAGCTGGTCCGGCTCGGCGACGCATTCGCCATGGGCGCCAAAGGCCTTCGCCACGTCGGAAAAATCCCGCCGGTCGCCCTGACGGCCGGACGTCAGCCGCGACTGGAATTGATCGGTCTCGGCGGCGATGCCCTTCGGATAGACCCGCTGCACCGCCGACTTCACCGCCTGCCAGCCGCCATTGTCCAGCACGATGGTCAGGATCGGAATCTGGTACTGCTGCGCCACCGCATAGACGCTGTCGGCCGATGAGAAATGAAAACCGCCGTCGCCGATCACCTGCACGATGCGGCGGCCGGGTTCGGCGAGTTTCAGTCCCAGCGCCATGCCGCCGGAGAATCCAAGCCCGCCGCCGGCGAGGCCGACATAGCTCTTTGGCTGCGTGCGCACGAGATGTTCCTGCAGGACCGGTCCGTTGCGGATCGCCTCATTGAGCACGACGTCGGCTTGCGACAACTTTTCGCTCAGCATTGCGAACACGAAGGCCGGGTTCAGCGCGCCCGAGACGCCCTTGTTGGCGCTGGCCGTGGCGCGGCGCTTTGCCGATGCCTCACGTGCGCCGTCCCAGCTCGCGATGCGATCGCGGATGCGCTTCCGATAAGCGTCGTCGGCGCGGGCTTCGACCACGTCGAGCACCTGCTGCAGCACGGTGGCGCAATCGCCCTGGATGCGCATGTCGGTCGGAAATCCCCACATCGGAAAATCCGCCTTCAGGGGATCGACATCGATCTGGATCCATTTCATGGCATTCGCCCGCTTGGCATATTGCGGCACGAACGGCACATCGGAATCGAGCAGCAGGCCGAGATCGGCCCGTTCCAGCAACGGGAGCGGGTCGGAGCCGGCGAAGCACGGCGAGTCCTGCGGGATATTGAGGTCGATCGCGTTGAATTCTGCGACGCGAATGCCGGTCGCGCGTGCCAGCCGGTCGAGCGCGGCGACCGCCTGCGGCTTGCGGCCGAGATAGGCGGTAAACGCCACCGGGTTTTCCGCCGCCATCAAGGCGTTCGCGATGGCCTCCGCCCGCGCCGGCTCGACGCCGCCGGCCTGCACGCTGCCGTAGCGTGAAGGCGGATAGGATGGCATGGCCGCCTCGTCCCACTCTTCCGCAAGGGTTTCGCGTGGCAGCATCATGTAGACCGGACCGGGCGGATCGCTGTGCGCAAAGGCGCCGGCGCGCGCCAGCGCTTCCTTCACGACGACGCCTGACGGGAGTGAATATTCCCATTTGACGTAAGGGCGGACGATGCTGGCGATATCGAAGGGGTCCTGCACGAAATGCACATAGGTGTCGCGCGAGCCGGTCAACTCGCCGTGCAGCGTGTGCGGGGCGCGTCCGGCGAACAGCAGCACGGGCAGGCGGTAGCGAAACAGGTTCTGGATCGCCATGCAGGCATTGGCCGTGCCGGCATCGACATGCACCAGCACCGCCTGCGCCCGTCCCGTCGCCAGCGCATAGCCGCCGGCCATGTGCACGGCTACGACCTCATGCGGGCACAGGATCATTTCGGGATGTTTGCGGCCGTCTCTGTCCCAGCGCGCCAGCTCCTCGATCAGCGATACGTGGTCGGTACCGAGATTGGCGAAAATATACTCAACACCGAGATCGACCAGGCCTTCCAGGAAATAATGCGCGGTTGAGCGGCCCATATCCTAACGCTTCTCGGCCACGAATGTGTTGCGCAGCGTGCCGATGCCGGTGATGTCGATCTCGACGACGTCGCCGGCCTTGATATCCGGCGAGGCGCCGTCGGTGCCCATCCAGATCACGTCACCCGGCCAAAGCGTGAAATATTTGGTCAGTTCGACGATGAAGGGCACGATGCCGAAGATCATCTCGTTGGTATGAAAACGTCCGGTCTCTTTGCCGTTGACCCGGATGATCGTTTCCATCTTGTCGAGGTCGACATCGGTCTCGATCCACGGACCCATCGGCTTGAACGTATCGGCATTCTTGGAACGCCACAGCGAGCGGTCGGCCTTCTGCCAGGTGCGTTCGCTGACGTCATTGCCGATGGTGTAGCCGAACACGCAGGACATCGCGTTGTCGGCGGTGAGATGTTTTGCCTTCTTGCCGATCACGACGACGAGTTCGCCTTCGTAATGGATTTTCTCGGTCGCGGTCGCCGGGATCACCACGTCCTCGTCATGGGCGATCAGCGCGTTCTGGGCACGGTAGCCGATCTCCGGCCGGTCCGGCACGTTGGGGACGGTGCCGGCCTTGTCGGCGGCTTCCTTTAGATGCTTCAGATAATTCAGGCCGACGCAATAGAAGGTGCGTGGAATCAGCGGCAGTTCGATCTTCACATCCTTCAGCGCGTGTGACTGCGCGGAGCGCTGCCACTCGCCGAAGGGATCGCCGGTGACCGTGATGACCTTGTCGCCCTCGACGAGGCCCCAGGAGGTCTTGCCGGCGGCGGTGAATTTGAGCCAACGCATGGTGTTTCCTGTTGTTGCTTGTTCTTATTCGGCGGCGGTCTGTGCCGGGGTTTTCCACGCGCCGGCAGCGGGGCGCCGCAAGCCGAGATTCTCGCGCAGCGTCTTGCCGGCATAATCCCTGTGAAACAGCCCGCGGCGCTGCAATTCCGGCACCACATGCTTGACGAAGTCGGCGTAGGAACCGGGCACGATGGTGGCGGCGATGACAAAGCCGTCGCAGCCGCGCTCGACGAACATCTCTTCCAGCTTGTCCGCGATCTCCTTCGGGCCGCCGACGATCGCGTCATGGACCTGGCCGCGGCCGGAGAAGGTGACGAAGTCGCGGGCGCTGGGATTGGTCTTGCCCGAGTTCTTGAGCACGCCGTCGCGAATGCCGAGGATGCCCTGCATGCTCTTGAGATCGTCCGTTGTCAGGGGCTCGTCGAGCGGCTTGGAAGCGAAGTCGTAGTTCAGCGCTTCGGCGAGCAGCGACAGCGCATCGATTTCCAGCGGCAGCTTGTTGATAACAGCCATCTTGTCCTCGGCCTCGCTCTTGGTCGCGGCGCAGACGGGCGTGGTGAGGTTGCAGAGGCGCATCTGGTCGGGATCGCGGCCGACCTTCGCGGCTTCGTTGCGGACCGCGGCATAGCCTTCCTTGGCGGCGGCCACGTTGCGCGCGGCGGTGAATATCACCTCGCCCCATCGGCCCGCAAAGCGCTGGCCGCGGCCGGACGCGCCGGCCTGGATGATGACGGGATGGCCCTGCGCCGAGCGCGGCACGGTGAAGGGACCGCGCGACTTGAAGAACTCGCCCCTATGGTCGAGCCGCTTGACCTTGGCCGGATCGGCGAAGCGGCCGCTCTTCTTGTCCATGATCAGCGAGCCGTCTTCCCAGGTGTCCCAGTGGCCGAGCACGATTTCCATGAATTCGTCGGCGCGATCGTAGCGGTAGTCGTGTTCGAGATGGGCATCCTTGCCCATGTTGTGGGCCTCGCCGTCATTGAGCGAGGTGACGACGTTCCACCCGGCGCGTCCGCCCGACATCAGATCGAGGGTGGCGAAGCGGCGGGCGACGTCGAACGGCTCGAAATAGGTCGTAGACGCCGTCGAGCCCAGCCCGAGCTTCGTCGTGACCATGCCCATCGTGGTGAGCACGATCAGCGGGTCCATCTTCACGCAGCGGATGCCGTATTCGACGGTGTGGGCGTGGTCGCTGCCATAGCGGTCGGGCATCGCGAGGCGATCGTCGAAGAACGCCATGTGGAATTTCCCGGCCTCGAGGATCCGGGCGATCTCCTGATAGTAATCGGCCGACATCGAATCGTCGCGCGATTCCGGGTGCCGCCAGGAACTCGGCAGATTGGTGCAGTTCTGCGCCTGCAAAAAGCCGACCATCGCCATTTGCCGTGTCATATCGTTCTCCCTGTCGCGGCTCGGCGCGGCTTCATTTCAGATCGAGTTCGGCGGCGAGCTTGTATTCGCCGGCCAGCGCGCGAAGTTTGTCCCAGGTCGCGTCCTCGATCTCGATGCCGGAAATGCGGCGTTCGCGCTCGCGGATATGTTCGACCTCGCCGGGATAGAACACGCCGGTGGACCCCTCGGATGGCGGCGTCGATTTCAGATAGCGCGCGAACTCGGCGACCTCTTTCTTGAAATCTTTCAGCGGCCGGAACGCGGCGACGTTGAACACCGCCATGAAGCATCCGTCATTATGGCGCCCGGTCGGCTCGACACCGAAACCCAGTCCGGTGAGCAGCCCGCACAATACCTCGACCATCGCGGCCAGGCCGCTGCCCTTGTAACCTTCGCTGCCGCCGAGCGGGAGCAGGGCGCCACCCTTCTTGTATTCCCTGGGATCGGTGGTGTGCCGGCCTTCGCTGTCGACGATCCACCCGGTCGGGATTTCCTCGTTGCGGGACACGGCGAGGGCAATCTTGCCGGCGGCGACCGCCGAAGTCGCCATGTCCAGATAGAACGGCGCACCGAGATCCGAGGGTACGGCGATCGAGATCGGATTGGTGCCGAGCCGGGCCTCGCGGCCACCGAACGGCGCCACGATCTTGGGCGACCGGCCGGAATCGGCGGTCGCAATGCCGATCATGCCGGCCTCGATCGCCATCAGGGGGTAGGCGGCGAGCCGTCCGACATGGCTCTGGCGAAACACCGTGCAGGCCGCGACATTGGCGGTCCTGGCCTTCTCGATCGTCAGGGCCATCGCCTTGGCGTTGACGTGGAAGCCGAACCCCCAATGGCCGTCGATGACGGTCGTGGTCGGCGATTCCTGCACGATGGTCCACTTTGCGCCCGGCACGATGTGCCCGGCCTTGATGCGGTCGATATAGGTCGGGATCGCGATGATGCCGTGGGAATCGTGGCCGGCGAGATTGGCATTGACGCAGCCGATGGCGACCGCGCGCGCTTCCTCGTCCGACGCGCCGGCGGCCCGGAGCAGCGCCGTACCGATGCGTGTGAGACGGTCGGCCTGGACGATCGGCATGCGCGTTCCTCTTGTCTTGCCCGGGCGAAACAGCGGGTCTTGTTTGTTGATGTCGGCAGCATGGTCGCAAAGCGGTGGCTAGGGAGCAAGGGCAGAATATCCGTACCGGCATGCCCGCGAGGCGGTCTCGCACCGCTCTCATTTCACCTGACGAAAATTGGAGACCTGCCGCGCAAGGAATGGGGCGCTGGAAGCGCCCCGGCCATCATGGCTGATAAATCGTGAATGGAACCGTAGTTTTTCGGAGCGCCGCGAAACAAAAATTGGTCGGGCATTTACTCTGAATCACAACTTCCGGTCGCCAATAACGTCCGTTTAGGCGTCTGCCGCGCATAAAATCCCGGGGCAGGCCGCTATCGCCTGTTGGGGGAGCCCGAGTCGTGAAGACCAGTATCGCGCGTACATTTGCGGCATTGAACGCGACCAACGAGGCGATTCTATACGCAAAATCGCCGGAAGAGCTGTACGAAAAGGTCTGCGAAGCCGCGTTTTCCAGCGGAGACTTCCTGGCGACGGCTGTCTTCCTGCTGGAGCCGGATACCCATCTGCTGCGGTTTGCGGCCGGTTTTGGTGAAGACACCGCAAGGCTGCGTGGGATCGATATCTCGATCGTCGCCGATACCCCCGAAGGCTCGGGCGTTTGCGGGCGGGCGTTTCGCGATCAGAAGCTGTGCATCAGCAACGACTACCTCAACGACGCGCATTCGCTGGCCTGGCGCCAGGGCGCGGCGGCCGGACAGGTCGGAGCGGCGGCAGGCCTGCCGCTGACCTGCAACGGCCGCAGCGTCGGCGTCTTCCTCGTCACGCGGCGCGAGGCCGGGTCGATCGACGCCCGGATGGTGGCGCTGCTGGAGCGGATGTCGGCGAACATTTCATTCGCCCTCGATAATTTCGATCATGAAGCCTCGCGCAAGGGTGGCGAGCGGGCGATGCGGCGGCTGAACCGCATGTTCGGCGCCATCAGCGCAACCAATGAAGCGATCCTTCGCGCCAAGACCGTCGAGGAGCTTTACCAGCGGGTTTGCGATGCCGCCGTCTACAGCGGCAAATCCGTCGCGACCGTCGTCCTGCTGTCTGAACCCGGTTCGATCTGGCTGAAGCCAGCCGCCGGCAGCGGCGAGAGCCTCGATCTGCTGACCCGGACGCGTTTCTCGATCGACCCGGACAATGAATACGGCAAGGGGATTGCCGGGGAGGCCTTCCGGACCCGACAACTCTGCATCAACCACGATATCCCCACGACAACGGGTCCGTGGCAGCAGGTCGGGCGCGACACCGGTGTTTTCGCCTGCGTTGCGGTGCCCCTGATCAAGGTCGGACAAACCGTCGGCGTCGTGATGTTCTTTGTCGGCAAATCATGGGCGGCAGATGAGGAGATCGTCGCGCTGCTGGCGCGGATCGGCGAGAACGTCTCCTTCGCGCTCGACAATTTCGAACGAGCGAGCGCAAAGGCCAAGGCCGACGAACAAAAAGAACGCCTGACGCGGATGTTCGCGGCGCTCAGCGCCACCAACGAAGCGATCATGCGGGCGAAGTCGCGCACCGAAATGTTCGAACTGGTCTGCGCGGCCGCCGCACAGGGTGGCCGGTTCAATTCGACCAGCATCCTGATCGTCAGACCCGATAGCGACGCCTTCAACATGGTTGCCTCGGCCGGGCCGACGGCGGACAACGCCCGTCGCCTGGAAGTCTCGATCAGTGAGGCCGTTCCGGGAGGGCGTGGAATCTGCGGAACGGCGTTGCGCTCGCGGCAGGCCTGCATCAACAACGATTTCCTTGCCGGTCCGGGCAATAGCGCGTTCGATCAGGTCATTCAAAGCCAAGGGGCGAGGTCAGGCGCCGGGTTTCCCCTCCTGGTCGATGGGAAACCCGTCGGCGTGATGCTGTTCATCTCCTCGGAAAGAGAGACTTTTACGGCGGAGTTTGCCGAACTGCTGCAACGTCTGGCCGACAACGTGTCCTTTGCGCTCGGAAGCTTCGACCGCGCCGATGAGAAGGCGAAGACCGAGGAACAGAAAGAGCGCTTGACGCGGATGTTCGCCGCGCTGGGCGCTACCAACGAAGCGATCATGCGGGCCAGGTCCAGGGCCGAGCTGTTCGAATTGGTGTGCGATGCTGCGGCCGTTGGCGGCAATTTCACCTCAACGGCGATCGTGCTGGAACGGCCCGGGGCCGAATTCCTGGAGAACGTCGCATCGGCCGGACCCGATCGAGTGCGGGCCAGCAAGGTAAAACTATCGACTGACGCCGGAAGGCTCGAAGGACAGGGGATCACGGGTATCGCATTCCGGACGCGGCGGCCTTGCATCACCAATGACTACCTGGGCGAATTCGGCGCCACGGCGCATTTCTACAACGTGGTTCGGGACAGCGGCACCCGGTCGGGCGCGGCGTTGCCATTGCTGAAGAACGGCAAGGCCATTGGCGTCATCATATTTCTTTCGAGCGAACTCGGCGCGTTCAGCCCCGAACTGATCGAGCTGTTGCAGCGCCTCGCGGACAACATCTCGTTCGCCCTGGACAATTTCGACAGCGACGACGAGAAGGCGAAGACCGAGGAGCAGAAGGAGCGCCTGACACGCATGCTCGCGGCGCTCAGCGCGACCAACGAGGCGATCGTGCGGGCAACCACCCGTAGCGAGCTGTTCGATCTGGTGTGTCAGGCCACCGCAAGCGGCGGCAAGTTCACGGCCACCTCCATTGCGCTGATACGGCCCGACAGCGACTATCTCGACGTGGTCGCAGCCGCCGGGCCGACCGCCGCCAGTTCGCTGCAAACGCTTGTGTCGGTCAATGAGGCGCATCCGGAAGGACGCGGGTCCTCGGGCATGGCGATCCGCTCGGGCAAGGCCTGCATCATCAACGATTACCTCTCCGACCCGCGTTGCCAGGCGTTTCATGAGCGCGCCCTCAGGGACGGCACCCGCGCCGGCGCGGCTTACCCCCTGCTGGTGCGGGGACGCGTCGTCGGCGTCCTGATCTTTGTTGCGCTCGAGAAGGACACGTTCACGCCGGAATTCTCCGAACTGCTGCAGCGGCTCATCGACAACGTATCGCTGGCGCTGGAGAATTTCGATCGCGCCGACGAAAAGACCAGGGCGGACGAGCGGATCGAGTATCTCGCCTCGCACGACAGCCTGACCAATTTGCCGAACCGGGAGATGTTCAACGGGTTGCTGCGCCGGACGATCGATGCCGCGGAGCGGTACCGGCGGCCGTTTGCGGTGCTGTTCATCGATCTCGACAGGTTCAAGATCATCAACGATTCGCTGGGCCATGACGCCGGCGACATGCTGCTGGTGGAGATCGGAGGCAGGCTGCGCAACGCCTTGCGTTCCAGCGACGTCGTGGCGCGGCTTGGCGGCGATGAATTCGTCGTGATCCTGGAGGAGGCCGCCGAGCGCGACGAGGTCGAGCGCATCGCCGGCGAGTTGTTGTCCGTGCTGAGCCAGCCCCTGCAACTCAGCGGGCACGAATGCCATACCACGGCATCGATCGGCATCGCGATGTATCCGTCCGACGGCGCCGACATGCAGACGCTGACCAAGAATGCCGACATGGCGATGTATCTCGCCAAGGAAGACGGCAAGAACGGCTTCCGCTTCTTCACCAAGGAGATCAAGGCGCAGTCGATCGAGCGGCTGACGCTGGAATCCGCCCTTCGCCGCGCGCTGGAGCGCGACCAGTTCTCGCTGCATTATCAGCCGAAGGTCGACATGGTGAGCGGACAGATCACCGGCGTCGAGGCGCTGCTGCGCTGGAACCATCCCGAACTCGGCCTGGTGTCGCCGGGGCAATTCATTCCGCTGGCGGAAGAAACCGGGCTGATCGTGCCGATCGGACGCTGGGTGCTCAAGGAAGCCTGCGCGCAGAACATGGCCTGGCAGCGCCGCGGATTGCGGCCGGTGACGATGGCGGTCAACCTTTCGCCGCGGCAGTTCGCCGATGCCAATCTGTTGCACGATGTCGACGAGGCGCTGCTGGCAAGCGGCATGTCGCCGGTGCTGCTGCAACTCGAAGTCACCGAGAGCATGGTGATGCGCAACGTGTCGCGGGCGATCAAGGTGCTGGATGCGATCCAGAGCCGCGGCATCCGCCTTGCGATCGACGATTTCGGCACCGGCTATTCATCGATGTCGCTGATGAAACAGTTTCCGATCGACACCATCAAGATCGACCGCTCCTTTGTCCGCGATCTGCCGGTCGATTCCGAGGATCAGGCCATCGCGCAGGCGATCATCAGCATGGGCAAGGCGCTGGGGATGACCGTCATCGCCGAAGGCGTCGAGACCGTGGAGCAGCAGACGTTCCTGCGCGATCATGCCTGCGATGAAATGCAGGGCTTCCTGTTTTCAAAGCCGCTGCCGCCGCAGCAGATGGCGGATATGCTTCGGGCCGCGCCAGTGCTCGCTTCGCCGCCGCTGCAACCCGAAGCCGGCGATGCCGTTCAGCAGGCCTCGCCGTCAAGGCTGAAAGGCGCTGTCATCTGACGGTTGCGCATGCAGATCGCGTACATCGGAATCGGTGGACTTCACCTTGCGCGAAAAATCATAGGGCCATGGCTGAATGAACTGGCCGGCCAGGGAATGGAACAGGACGCCGGCGCCGTCAGCGTAGGTCGCGCCGTCGGGCAGGCCGAGCCGGGCGCTCCAGCGGGCCGGCAGCTCCAGGGTAACATCCCGGACCTCGACCGCCGGTCCCCACCACCATGCCGGCGCGGGCGGCCGGTCCTCGCCGGTGAGTGACCGCCATCGCGCGAATTCGACGACAACGCGCTCAAATTGCAGTTTCGCGGCAGGGTGCATCGAAATTCCTCGCTCTGGCGATGATATCCGCATGGGCGGCCAGCGCAATGAGCGCTGGTTAACTATTCGATAACCATACCGCTACATGGGCCCTGCCGCGCCGAAATCCGGCATCGTTTCCACGAAATACACCCGTTGGGATGTCGTCGGTGCTTCACGGTTTTGAGTGCTTCACGGTTTTGTCTCAAGCGGTCCAAGGCCCGTTCGATAAAATGGGCGGGCCCGACCAAGCGCCGTTTATCATAACGGTGAAGCAGTGTTTGAGGCGCTGGAGCGATCATCTAATATACGGGCCTTAATCGGGGTCGGGTTCGATCGCCGGCAGCACGGGATATCATGACGGGAAGTGGCGTGATCAAGAACGTAGCATTGATGACCCCGACCTATCGTGGCGACCTCGAGCGCTTCGAATTGCTGTGCGAGAGCATCGATCGGTTCGTCTCCGGATATGAGCGGCACTACGTCATCGTCAATGACGACGAGCTGTCGTTTTTCGCGCGGTTCGAGAGCAGCCGCCGCACCGTGTTGCCGAGTTCGCGCTTCCTGCCGCCCTGGCTGAGGGCGCTGCCGCCGTTTGTTTCGCGCAAGGGGCGCAGGACGTGGTGGTCGTTCCGCTCGGGTCCGCTTCACGGCTGGCATATCCAGCAATTGCTGAAGATCTCGGGCATATTGCAGCTGCCCCAACAGCGCTACTGCATCGTTGATTCCGACAATGTCTTTTTCCGGCCATTCGACGTCGCAGCCTACGCCGGCGCTGAAATCATTCCCCTTTACATCGAGCGTCAGGTCATCCGCGCCGAGGCGCCGTTGCATGCGGTCTGGGTCAGGAACAGCGACCGCCTGTTGGGCGGAGGCCCGACGGCCTTCCCCGCCGACGATTATATCGGCAACGGGCTGGTGTGGGACAAATCGACGGTGCGCGACATGACCGCGACGATCGAAGCGGTGACGGGAACGCCCTGGGCGGTGGCGCTCGGCAAGGCGCGCTCATTTTCCGAATACATCCTCTATGGGTACTTTGTGAGCCAGTCGCCGACCCATCGGGCAAAGCACCGGCTGACCACGCAAAGCCTGGCCACGTCGCATTGGGAACACGATACGCTGGACGAAGCGGAGCTGATCGCCATGGTCGACAGGTCGCCGGCGGAGGTCGTCGCGCTCTGCATCGAGTCGTTCTCGTCGACTCCGGTGTCGCTGATCCGGAAGGTCGCCGGTTTTGCTGACAACGGCACGCCGTCGCACGGTTCCGCGCCGACCCAAGGCGCGATCAGGGAAGCGGTCTGAAGCCGTCGTTCGTTACGATGGCCGGCGCATCCCGCGATCTTGCTAGACTTTTGCCGGCAACCCCAACAGCCGCGCGGCATTGCCGCCGGCCACCAGCGCCATGTCCTTGTCGCTAACGCCCTTGACCCGGCCGAGGAAGCCGACGGGATCGGGTTCGGCCATATCGAACGGATAATCGGTGCCGAGCATGATGTGGTCCGCACCCCAGATCTCGATCAGATGTCGGAGCTCGCGCTCATCGAACACGACCGTGTCGAAATAAAGCTTCTTCAGATATTCCGACGGCTTCTTCCTGATGGTGACGCGGCAGTCCTCGCGGTGCGCGAAGGCATGGTCGAAGCGGCCCCAATAGCCGGGAATATAACCGCCGCCATGGGCGATGCAGATCTTCAGTTTGGGAAAGCGTTCGAGATAGCCGTCGAACACCAACTGCCCGACGCAGAGTGCGGAATCCAGCGGATGGCCGATGGTGTTCGGGAAATAATGATCCTCCATGCGCCCGACCAGGCTGGTGCCGAACGGATGCAGGAAGATCATCACGTCGAGTTCCTCGACGCGGGCAAAGAATTGTTCCAGGCCGGCGCGGGTGAGATCGACACCCCGGACATTGGTGCAGAGCTCGACGCCGCGGAAGCCGAGTTCCTTGACCGTGCGGTCGAGTTCGGCGACGGCCATGCCGGGATCCTGCAACGGCACCGTGCCCATGCCCATCAGCCGGTCGGGATGGCTGGCGACCAGGCCTGCGATATGGTCGTTGACCATATGACAGGAGTCGCGCGCCACTTCGGGCGGCGCGGCATAGACGAAATGGCCGGGATAGGGCGAGATCACCTGCACGTCGATGCCGTCGCGGTCCATGTCGGCAAGCCGGGTGTTGACGTCGGTCAGTTTCGGAAAGTCGATCTTGCCGCGCTGGGGCTGAATGCTTTTGGTCAGGCTGTTGACATGCGCATTGGCGTTTGGCGTTTCGCCGCCGCCTTGAATGCCGGTGGCCTTCAGCACCATCGCATTCGCCTCGGGCACCATGCAGTGGCAATGGATGTCGATGGTGCGCCACGGCTTTGCCTTGCCGGGGCGGGTCGGCGCGCTGCCGTGATCGGTCGCGGGGCCGCAGACTTTGCATTGGAACAGCATGGGCAGGGTGCTTTCCATCCTGGGCGAAAAATAATTGCTGGAATAGATTCGCAGCGCCGGGGTTACTTCTGTTCCGCGCCGGTCGAAGTCGCCGGACCCTCGCCCATGATCAGGAGCACCGCATCCTCTTCCTTGGCGCCATCCCAATGCACCTGCTTGCCGAAATGCGTAACGAAGCTGCCGGCCGGCATCGGCGTGGTATTGGCGGGATCGAATTTCGGGCCCGAACCGACCCACCAGGTGCCTTGCAGCACCACGATGTAACGGTCGTTGGGATGGAAGTGCGGCCGGCCGAAATGATTGCCCTTGGTCCATCTATTGTAGACCGCGTAGAAGCCGGGCTTTGCCGGATCCCCAACAACGACGGCACTTTGTGCGCCCGCTTCGTTGACCGGGCCCCACGGAATCTGGTCGGGCAATTTGTAGGTCACGGCGGCGGGATTGAGTTCCGCGGCGGAAGAGATGCTCAGCATCCCCGCGAGAGCGATTGGCGTCACAAGGTATCGCCAAGACCGGTTGGTCGCCTTCATGGTGTCCTCCCTGTTGTGATGCCGTGAGCTGAAATGCGCTCATCTTGCAGCAATGCTAGCCGGCCGCGTTCCCGTTGGGCAAGGCGCGCATGTGCATGCGTGACACGCGACAAGCGACAGCAACGACATTCCACAACGCAACTGCAGCATGAAAAACGCGTTTACGTCACCCATCCCGGTGATAGGTTGCGGCCAATCAAAAACGGAGAGGGAGGACGACATCCATGAAGCGTTGGTCGACACTTGCGGCAGGCTTGTTGATGGGCGCCGCCGCCCTTCAATTTTCGAGCATGGCTTCCGGCCAGAGCGACGGCTGGATCACGTTGCTGGACGGCACCAAGATGGGCGATTGGACCGAGGTCGGCAAAGCCAATTGGGCGATGAAGGACGGCGCCTTGGTCGCCGACAAGCTCGATGGCAAGGATTTGTCCTATCTCGTGAGCAAGGATTCCTACAAGGATTTCCAGATCAAGGCCGAGTTCTGGACCGACGAGGATGCCAATAGCGGCATCTTCATCCGCTGCGATGTCAGGGACAAGATCGATTCCAAGATCTGCTACGAGGTCAATATCTTCGACAAGCGGCCGGACCCAAGTTACGGCACCGGTGCGATTGTCGACGTTGGCAAGGTCGATCCGATGCCGAAGGCGGCCGGAAAATGGAACACCTTTGAAATCACCGCGCAGGGCTCGCATCTCGTCGTCGTGCTGAATGGCCAGAAGACCGTCGATGCGCAGGACAGCAAGCACAATGCCGGCGGGCCGTTGGCGCTGCAATACGGCTCAGGCGTGGTCAAATTCCGAAAGGTGCAGATCAAGCCGCTGTAGCGAGCGTTGTTGGCTTCACCCGCGAAGCAGGCTCACCCCGTCTTCAGCGGGTGAGCCTTGCTGTGCCAGGCCCAGGCGGTGCGGATGATGGTCGCAAGGTCTGAATAGGCCGGGCGGAATTTCAAGGTCTCGCGCGCGGCGGAAGCATCGGCGACCAGATAGGTCGGGTCGCCGGCGCGGCGTGGCTTCACGACATGCGGCACTTCACGCCCGGTCTCGGCCGCGATCGCCGCGAGGATCTCGCGCACCGAAAAACCGGTGCCGGTGCCGAGATTGAAGACGCCGCCGGAATGCCCCGCCATCAGCAGTTTCAGCGCCAGCACGTGGGCGGCGGCCAGATCGGTGACATGGATGTAATCGCGGATCGCGGTGCCGTCCGGCGTCGCGTAATCGTCGCCGAACACGGCGAAATCCGGCACGTGGCCCTGCAGGGCCATCATCGCCCGGGGAATGAGGTGGGTTTCCACGTCGCGCTGCTCGCCGATGCCGCCGGCCGGATCGGCGCCGCTGGCGTTGAAATAGCGCAGCGCGAACGAGTTGAACCCGTAGGCCGAGCGATAATCGGCCAGCACGCGCTCGATCATCCATTTCGAAGCGCCATAGGGATTGATCGGCGCGCAGGGATAGTCCTCGGGCAGCGCCTTGCTGTCGGCATTGCCATAGACCGCGCCGGTCGAGGAGAACACCAGGCGGCTGCAGCCGGCCTCGCGCATCGCATCCAGCAGCACCAGGGTGCCGGCGAGGTTGTTGAGGTAGTATTTCTGCGGATCGACCACGGATTCGCCGACCAGGCTCGATGCGGCAAAATGCATGACCGCGACGATGTCGTGCTCGGCAAAGGCACGCGAGAGCGTAGCCTTGTCGGCGATGTCGCCGGTGACCAGCGCGCCCGTGACGAAGCTCGGGTGGCCGGTCGAGAAATTGTCGTAGCAGACGGGGCGATAGCCGGCAGCGTCCAGCGCCCGGCAGCAATGCGAGCCGATATAGCCGGCGCCACCCGTGACCAGGACGGCGGGACGATCTGCGGTCGGAGCGGCGTTCATCAGTCTTGCGTCCTGTCGGTGACCGACGGCTGGCTCTTGTTCAACAAGAGATAGAGCGCGCGCGGATTGGTGGTGAGATAGCGCCAGAACAGGCGGCGCGGCTCCAGCCAGATTCGCCAGGCCCATTCGAGCGAGGCTTTCTGCATCCATTTCGGAGCGCGGACGCGGCTGCCGGACAGGAAGTTGAACAGTCCGCCGGAGGTCTTGATCACGCCGACATTGCACAGATGCGAGGTATATTCCTCGACGAAGGCCTGTTCATAGGGAATGCCGAGCGAAACCCAGAGGTAATCCGGCGCCAGGGCGTTGATTTCATCGACCTTGGCCCAGAGCGCCTCGCCACGGTGAAAGCCGTGCGAATGCCCGACGATCTTCAGATCCGGATAGAGCTTGCGAACGTTGGCGACGGCAGCGGTGTTTTCCGCCTCATCGGCGCCGAACAGGTAGAAGGACAATCCAGCCGCCTGCGCCTTGCGGGCGACGACGTGGAACAGGTCGGTGGTGGCGACGCGCTCGGGAAGCGGCGTCGCTGATTTGAACCGCGACACGGTCACGAGGGGCTGGCCGTCGGCATTGATCAGATCGGCGGCGCGAAACAGCCGGTCGGTCATCGGCTCGGTCGAGCAGCGTGCCAGCACCTCGCCGTTGGCGGAGGTCAGATAGAGCGGGCGCGGAAGCCGGCGTTGCGGGAACACCATATCGATCATGAAATCCGCGGTCTGCTCGAGATCGAGTACGGCAAGCCGCAGCCCGCCCAATGTAATGCGGGGCACGCCGGCAGTCGCGGCTCTCCCGACGGGATTTAAGCGACGTTCACGCATATTGTTTGTCTCGCTGACGATGGACGTCCGTGGGCTGGAGTTCGTTGATGACGACGCCGACCAGCTTGCGCTCGGTCTCGCCGAGCGTGGCGATGATGTCTTCCATGCAGTCGTTGATGTCGAGCTCGATCGGCAGCACCGCGACCAGTCCGTCGGCGATGTCGAACAGCTTGTGGTCGGCCGGGCTCCAGGGCATCGCGGGGCCGTCGACGACCACCAGGTCGTAGCCGCCGGCCCGCTGCGCCTGCGCGATCGCCTTGCGGATGGTGTCAGATGCCCTGGTGTCGGGAGTTTTGGCGTCGGCAGTCCGGGTGGCCGGCAGGATCGAAATTCCGTTTGCGGTCTCGATCGTTCGCGCAGTCTTATCCATCGCCCTGGCGGCGATATTGAACCAGCCGAGACGGCCGGTCGCTTCCTTGCTCGGATGAGCGACCTTGTCAGACAGCGAATGGGTCGTTTGATCGGCGTCGATCAGCAGCACCCTGGCGCCATCGCGGGCGGCCGAGAGCGCGATGTTCAGCACGGCAACGCTGCGATCCGCGCTATTGCCGCCGCCAATTACGGCCATGACGGGCGTGGTGTCCTTTGCCGCGCGCGTTGCCAGCGCGGTTCGTATTTCGCGCATGGTGTTGAGGAACGGCATCAGCGGGAAGCCGGCACGCAATGTCGGCCAGCCGAACCCGGTGACATCAGGTGCGCCGCCGCCCGCCATGATGCCGCCGAGGGTGCGGACCACATCGGCTTCCTGCAGCCGTGCGATCGGCGGCTTTGCGATCAGGCTGGCGACGGGCTGCGCGCGGGTTTGCGCGCCCGGCGGCTGCATGGCGACCACGGGCGTCCGCCGTTCGGCGGTGGGTTCAGACGGAACCGGCATCCGTTCGGGTCGAACCGGGTTTGCGCCGGAAACCAGCTGGTCGGCAGCGATGATCCAGGCGGCCGCGGCGAGCCCACCCAGGACAAATCCGATCATCGCGAACAGGCTCATGCCCGGCGGGAAGGTGCGGCGCTGCGGCACCGTGGCGTCGCCGATGATGCGCGCGCTCGATGTGTTCAGCGTCTCCTGCTCTTCGGTCTCGCGCGAGCGCTTGAGGAACGACTGATAGACGTCGCGGCTGGCTTCCACGTCGCGCTCGAGCTCGCGCAGCCGGACCGCGGCCTGGCTCATCTGGACGCTCTGGCGCTTTTGGTCGTCGAGCGCCTTGTTGAGGGAGGCTTCGTAATCCCGGGCGCGGGTCAGGTCGTTTTTCGACGCCTGCAGAAAGCGGTCGGTTTCCTCGCCGATGCTCCGGCGCAGGTCCTCGACCTGCTGCTCCATCTGGCGCAGCGCGGGATGGCGTGGTCCCAATTCACTGCGCAATTCGGCCTGGCGTTTCTTGGCCTCGGCATATTGCGAACGCAGATTGGCGATGGTCGGCGATTGCAGTGCCTCGGGAATGGCGCCGGCGTCCGCCGACGTCTTGCGGCTGGCTGCGATCTGGTCGTATTTGGCCTGCGCGTCCAGCGTCAGCGCCCGCGCCGCGGCGAGCCGCTGGTTGCTGGCGGAGAGCTGCTGGTCGCTGATCAGGGTGTCCTGGGTGCCGACGAAGTTGTTCTGGCTCTTGTAGACCGCGAGCGTGTTCTCGGCGTTGCGAAGCCGTTCCTGCAATTCCGCCAGCCGGCTCGACAGGTCGTTGGTGGCGCGCCGGACCCTTGCGGCCTGCGATTGCGAGGACTCGGCCAGATAGGCCTTGGCGATCGCGTTCGAGAGCATCGCTGCCTTTGCCGGATCGGTCGACCAGACGTCGATGTCGACGATGAAGGTCTTGTCGGTCTTCTTGACGTTGACGTGGCGGAGCAGGGTTTCCAGCGCCGCGACCTGAATGAGCCTCTGCTGCTCGGCGGTGGGCTTCAGATCGATCCCGAACAGCCCCAGCAGCGTTGCGAACAGGCTCTTGCCGTCGCCGCCGCCGAATTCAGGATCCTTTTCGAGATGGGTCTCGCGGATCACCTGCAGCAGCACATTGTTCGACGTGATCACGCGCGCCTGGCTTTCGACCACCATCGCGAGGCCGTTGAGATCAGGTGCTCGCGGCGTGAGTTCGCGATCGACCAGCTGCAATTCGCGGGGATCGACGTAAAGCTGGGCGCTTGCGGTGTATTTCGGTGTCAGGCTCTTGCCGATGGCCACGGCGGCGCAGGCGCAGATCAACGCCGCCGAAGCGATCGCGACCTTCCGCCGCCACAGCAGCTGGATCAGATCGAGCACGCTGAAGCCACCCGGCATTGCGGCGGGCCTGCGATCAGGCTTGGCCTGATTTATCGGCTCGTCATAGATCAGCATCGGCCCCAGCTTCCATCACGCCTGCCGCACACGTCGGCCGAGGGATTTCTGTTCGCCTTACGTCACGCGCGCCGGACTGCAATACGACATCAACGCAACAGGGAAAATTAACCATACTCATTGAGGGACTATTCACCGAAATGGCAAAGAAAGCGTTTATGGGCGGGCGCATCGCATTGCCTCCGCCATGGTCAAAACCGGAATTTTCCGGCGGGCTGCCGCCTTGAGGGCATGATCGAGCAGGGCCGGCGAGCAGCCCCACGGACTGGGCTTTCCGGTCACGTCGTGGCCGTAGAAAATTAACCATCCATTATTGGTTTCGGCCGCGTCGAACGCGCGCTCGATCCCGACACGGTCCATCTGGCGGTCGATCAGCGGCATGGCGCGGAGGAACTGCAAATCGACATCGCCGCTGTTGATGCCCGGCACGATGCTGCGGCAGGTCTGGAATTGATCCTTGAGCTGGTGCTTGCGGCCGAACGAACCGTAGCCGAAAGGATATGCGAACGTCTGGGTCTCGATCGAGGCGTCCAGTGCGCGGAAATACCGCCGATTGCGCATGATTTCATTGGCAAGCGATGCGACGCCGAGATCGCAGGCACGCTGGTGCGAGAACGTATGACAGCCGATCTCATGGCCGCGGCGATACAGCGAAAGCACGTCAGTGGCATCGCCGGCCGTCCAGTAGGGCGTCCCGACCCCGACCAGGCCTCCCGATACATAGAACGTGCCGCGCGCGCCATGCGCCTCGAGCAGTTCCGCGCCCGTTGTCACGGCGCTCTTTGGAAGGTCGTCGAAGGTAAAGCTGACCATTGGCGTGGCATTGCGCATCCGGAACGGACCGGCGTGCAGGTGCATCGCCAGCCGATGGCTGACCTTCACCCTTGCCTCTGAGAACATCTCGTTCATTTCAGCGCCTTCCGCAGGATCACGTGATAGTCGCCGTGCCGCACGTCGGCCTTTCCCGGCAGGAAGAAATTCATCACCTTCGCCGCAGCGTCGACCAGCGCGGCGAGAACCGGCTTCTTGCGGCGCATCTCCGGATAGCGCGGGCTCTCATATTGCCTGCGATAGATCATCTGCAGCCCGTGCCTTTTGGCGAAGGCTTCCAGGTTGGAAAGCGTGACCAGCGGATGGAACAGGGTCGGGAACGGCGCGCAGCCGGGCAGCCCGGCGTGCTTTTCGCCGCGGACATAGCGGTAGAACCAGACGTGGAACCAGTGCGGCGAGTATTTGGTGACGACGCCGGACAATGACCTCGGATTCGGCGCACCGATCAGGATCATCCCGTTGTCCTTCAGCGACTGGCAGAAGCCGAGCAACGCGGCTTCGACGTCGGGTACGTGCTCGATCACATTGTAGCAGATCACGAGGTCGAAACTGCCGGGCGCGAAGCGATGGGTCTGGATGTCGCCGAGGATGGCCTCCTGCGCATAGTCGTTGTTGCGGATCTGGTCCTCGTCGATATCGACAACGGTGACATGGGCGCGCTCGAGCACCTTGAGCGGCAGGAAACTGGTCGAGCCGCCGCCCGCCTCGTAGATCCTGAGATCGCTTGTGGGCAATTTCGCCTCGAGAATGCTGTGCACGGTCAGCAGGCTTTGGCGGGCCTCGCCGGGCGGCAGCAGCAACAGCGACTGCGGGTACACCGCGGCCGCCGCCGGATCGGAGGGCCCGGCAAACGCCGACAGAAGGGGATCGAGGGCAAATGTCTTGGTCATTTGTTCTTATCCGTTGATATCTGCGAGTTTGGTACGGAACATCGCGAAGGCGGCTTTCAGGCGGCTGCGCAGCCGCGCGATATCGAACAGCCAGCACAGCGCGGCGTAGGTGACGAAGCCGGCGGCGGCCAGCGCGATGCAGGCGGTGAGATCGGCGACCTGCAGGTTTCTGTCGAGGGCCGCGACCGTCAACGCCATGACGAGGCCGGCGATCATGATCAACGCCAGCCGGCCAAGCGGCAGCGGAATCTTGAATGCAAACCGGCTGAGCACCAGCGCGCAGGCAAATCCGATTCCGTCGGCGCCGAGCCGCGCCCAGGCCGCGCCTAGCGTGCCGTAATGGCTGATCAGGACATAGGACAGGATCAGATTGGCGACGATGATGGTGGCGGTATTGATCAGGTAGAAGGAATTGCGGCCCGACAGCAGGAAGCTGGCGTGCAGATATTGCTGGGTCAGGATCTGGAACACCACGGCCACCGCGATGATCGGCATGGTCTGCGCGGCGGTTTCGCGGAAATCCGCGCCGAGGATGATATTGGCGACATGGGCGGAAATCATCGCAAAGCCGAGGCAGGCCGGCAGCGTGATGCTGAGCAACAACTCGACGCAATCGGAGAGATGCGATCGCACGGCGGCGTCACCCTCGCTGGCGCGAATCTGAACCGCCATCGGAAAGAACGCGGCGGCGGCGCTCATCGCCGGCAGCATCAGCGTCTGACGGACGAGGTCGAGGCCGGCAACATATTTGCCGGCGTCGGCGGCGCCGACCAGATTGGCGATCATGAAGCGATCGGTCACGGTGGAGATGCCGAGCAGGAAGATCGACAGCGTGAGCGGCAGGCCGGTTTTTGCCACCGCCAGCAGGCCGGCGCGGTCGAAACGGAGTACCGTCCCCCGCCAAGCCTTGCGCGACTGGACCAGCGCCGCCAGCAAATAGGCCGCCGCGGACGATAGCAGCAGCCAAAATCCGGTGGGACTGACAAAGGCGACGAGACCACCGAGGCAGAGCACGCCGACGGCGCGCACCAGCGTCGCCTTCATGACCGCAACGGCCATCAGCCGGGCACGGATCAGGTCCTGGGTCAATTCGAACAGGCCGATCGCGATCGCCAGCACCACAGCGGCCAACGCGGTGGTGTTGTCGAGCCCGACCAGGCGCGCCGCACCGTAGGCGATTGGCGCGCTGAGGCAGCAGATGAAATAGCCCGACAGGACGAGCCCGCGAACATCAGCCCCGTCGCTCCGGGCGTGCTCGCTGAGGATCAGGTTGCGAAACCAGCTGACCAGACAGACGCAGAACACGGACGCAAAGCCGACACCGAGCAGGTACACGCCATAATCATGCGGCGAAAACAGCCGCGTGAAGATGAACACGCTCAATAACCCCAGCAACGCCGAGAGGGCGTTGGCGGCGAGATTGATACTGGCTTGACCGATCAGCATTGGACACGGAATCCCTTTTGGCGGACCATGAGCAAGATCGGTGCCGGGCAAGCGCGGAAACCGCCGCGGTGAGGTGGGGTGGTTAATTCCGCGAGCGCCTTAACCATCGCGATCCCTTTGATCGCGCGCGGTAACCACGATGCAAGCGCCAGACGTGCGCGTGGCGGCGCTTTCGCCGAACTTGCCCGGATATTGCTAGGCCGGATCCCGCATCGCCGATGCTCTTCGGCGTGGGTGTTGGCGTATGGCGAATGACAGGCATTTCGGCTTCGATCTCCCGGCGTCCGGGCGAGGTGCCGGTGCGTTAGCCCGTTTCGGCACACATCGATTGTTCGGGTTGTCCGGTTTTGGGACGGGGATGGCGCAACATCATTACCGCCACGGTTCGAGGCGTTTGCCGTGAAGTACCGTGCGGATATTGACGGTCTGCGGGCGCTCGCTGTCGTTCCAGTGGTGCTCTATCACGTCGGCGTTCCCGGCTTCGGCGGCGGCTTCGTCGGCGTGGACATCTTCTTTGTCATTTCCGGCTATCTGATCTGCGGCATGATCGATGCGGACATCCGCGACGGATCGTTCTCGCTCGGAAATTTCTACCAGCGCCGGATCCTGCGCATCCTGCCGGCGCTGTTCGTGATGCTGCTGGTCACGAGCGTGCTGGCCTATGTCTATTGCCTGCCGGTCGAACTGGTCGATTTTTCAAAAAGCCTCGCCAGCGCCGTCGGTTCGGTCGCCAACGTCTACTTCGCGCAGACCGCGGGCTATTTCGATGGCCCTGCGGAAACCATGCCCCTGCTGCACACCTGGTCGCTCGGTGTGGAGGAGCAGTTCTATTTCATCGCACCGCTGTTGATGCTTCTGGTCTATCGGCTTGTGCCCCGGCGCGCGAAGCTCCTGTTCGCGGTCGTCGCCGTCCTTTCTCTCGCGGCGGCGATCGCCATGACCACCCGGAACCTGACCTTTGCATTCTATCTCGCGCCGTTTCGCGCCTGGGAACTGGCGCTGGGCGCGATGCTGGCGGTCGGATTCGTTCCGGTGCCGGAAAGCTCGTTCTGGAAGAATTGCTGCGGCATCGCCGGTCTGCTGCTGCTGTTTGGCGTCATCCTGCTCGGCTCGGCCACCGTGCCGCTGCTGGTGATGACGTCGCTCGCCAGCGTCGGCGCCGCGCTGGTGATCGCCTCCAGCGAAAGCGGGCCCTCGATGGCCGGGCGGCTGCTGTCGCTGCCGTCGCTGGTCGCGATCGGGCTGATCTCCTATTCGTGGTATCTGTGGCACTGGCCGCTGATCGTATTTCAGCGCACCGACATGCTGTTCGGCCTGGAGCAGACGGGGTCCGTCAAGCTGACGCTGATCACGCTGTCGGTGGGCATCGCCTACCTGTCCTGGAAACTGATCGAGCTGCCATTCCGCTCGCTCGCGCGCAGAACGTCCAGGGCCGTCATCTTCGGGGCGGCGTCGGCCTCGATGGCCTCGGTGTTTGTGCTGTGCGGGCTGGTATTTGTCCTGAAAGGGGCGCCATCGCGCTTCCCGGGCCGGGTGGTGCAGATCGGCGCGTATCTAAATTATGATTCGTCGGCGGAGTTTCGCACCGGACGCTGCTTCCTGTTGACGCATCGTCAGCAATTCGACGCCGAGACGTGCCTGAAGGTCGATCCGGCGCGGCCGAACTATCTGCTGGTCGGCGACAGTCATGCGGCGCATCTGTGGTTCGGGCTAGCCGCCGCCCTCCCGGACGTGAACGTCATGCAGGCGACCGCGAGCCTTTGCCGGCCGGCCGTTTTGCCGGGGTCGCGGCACGATACCAGCACGTGCCGGCGGCTGATGGAGCGCGTGTTCAACGACTTCCTCGTCAACAACAAGGTCGACAAGGTCCTGCTCGCCGCATCATGGAAGGACGAGGATCTGCCGATCCTGTCCACCACGCTGGCTATCCTGAAATCGAGGGGCGTCGACGTCACCGTGCTTGGACCGATCGTCGAGTACGACACGGCCCTGCCGCGGCTTCTGGTCGACGAAATCCTGCTTGATAATCCTTCGCACGCCAGGGCCCGTCGCAGGCCGGGCATCCGCGAACGCGATCTGGCCATGAGCCGGCTGGTGACCGCGCAGGGGGCGACGTACCTCTCGGTCTATGATGCGATGTGCCGCGACGACCGTTGCGATGAATTTGCCGAAGCTGACGTTCCGATGCAGTTCGACGCGGGCCATCTCACCGCCAAGGGGGCGGCCGAACTGGGCCGGCGGCTTGCGGTCGCGTTTGGCAAGAAGCTGGCGAGGGCGAATGATATTTAGTCGAACCATGCGCCGCCGTCAGAGCAAGCTGAAGCGGCTGGTGTGCTTCCTGGCGGCGTTTGGGCTGAGCGTGTTGCTGCTGGCGCGTGCCGACACCAACGCGGCCCAGCGCGTCAATTCGAGTCCAGCGAAGTTTGCCGGCGCGTTCGTCAATTGGGGCGCTGACGGGCGCGAGCGCATGCTGCAGACCTGGGAAAAATGGCTGAAGCAGCCGCCATCGTCGGTGTTGGGCGTCGATTTCTATGGCCAGACGACATGGGATGATTTCCACAAGCTCGACTGGGTGCCGGGGCTCTGGAAAAAGCTCAATCCGTCACGGAACGTCGTCTGGTCGGTCCCGCTTACGGTCGCAGGAACGCCGCTGGCGGACGTCGCCAACGGCCTGCATGACGGCGAGTTCGAAGCGGCCGCGCGCGCGATCGCGGCGGCGCAACCCAAAGCGATCATTCGTCTGGGCTGGGAAATGAATATTTCGATGGCGTGGTTTGCCAAGGGCCATGAAGCCGACTACATCGCGGCGTTCCGGCGCGTGGTCGGCATCTTTCGGCGTCATTCCAGCGAGTTCAAATATGACTGGTGTCCGGGATGGGGGGCGCAGGAGATGCCTGCGGATATCGCCTATCCCGGCGATGACGTGGTCGATTACATCGGTCTCGACGTTTATGATTACAAATATGAGGGCTCCCCGGAGGAGCGCTGGAATGCCTTCTATCTGAAGGCGCCGTTTGGACTGGAATGGCATCGCGACTTTGCCGCCAAACATGGCAAGCGGATGAGTTACCCCGAATGGGGCGTCGGCCAGTTCGGCGACAATCCGTATTTCATCCAGCAGATGCACGACTGGTTCGTGAAGAACCGGGACAACATCGCCTACGCGGCCTATTTCGACGTCGACGGATTATGGCCGACGCAGATCGACAACGGCCGGTTTCCCAAATCCCAGGAACTGTTCAGGAAGCTGTTCAGCCGGTGAGTTCGGGCCTGAAGGTGATTCAATCAGGATTAACCCCGTCCATTAACCGTCGGGAGCAATTCGGCGCCGCCAGGCATGCTGCCGGACCGGATATTGCAGCAATGCTCTTGTATCGTCGGGCCATGCGCCAGAATTTGACCGGATTGCCGCAAGATGGAAACCGCTGACAACACGCCGAAGGCCTCCCGCGCATTGGCGGCGATCTCGCCGGCGCTCGATCCGTCCCGGATCGGGATCGTGGTCTGCATTCCCTGCTTCCGCCGGCCGCAGCATCTGCGGCAGACGCTGCAATCGCTCGCCGGCCAGCGCACCGGGCGCCGCTTTGCCGTGGTCGTGGTCGAGAACGATGCCGAGCGCAGCGAGAGCGTCCCGGTTGCCGCCGAGTTCCTGGCATCGGGAAAATTGCAGGGGCTGTGCGTGGTCGAACCGCAGCAGGGCAATTGCCACGCGATCAATGCCGCGTTCGAGACGGCATTGGATACGTTTCCGGCCGCGGCCAGTTTCCTGATGATCGACGATGATGAAATCGCCTCGCCCGACTGGCTGGAGCGGATGATCTGCGCGGCCGAGGCCACCGGCGCCGATATTGTCGGCGGGCCGGTGAAGCCTCACTTCGACGACGCGCGCAAGCGTGGGCTGCGCCGTCATCCGGCATTCGCGCCGGCCTACGCGGAGTCGGGCCCGGTGCGGGTTATCTATGGCTGCGGCAATTGCCTGATCCGGCGTCCGGTATTCGCGCGCGCGGGCACCCCGGCGTTCGACCTGCGTTTCAATTTCCTGGGGGGAGGCGATACCGATTTCTTCTACCGGTGTCTGCGCCTCGGCATGCGGTTTCACTGGGTAGCGGAGGCCACGATCAGCGAAACGGTGCCGCCGAGCCGGACCAAGCTGAGCTGGCTCATCATCCGGGGCCTGCGGATCGGCGCCATCAATTATCACGTCCAGCGCAAGGCGACGCCGACGGCCTGGCTGCGCGCCAGGCTGACGCTCAAATTGCTGGCGGCATTGCCGCTTTCGCTGGTCCACGCCACCCATGCCGCATTGACCGAACGCGAACGGACCATCGCGATGCACCCGATGACGGTTGCGATCGGCAGCCTGCTGGCCGCGATCGGCATCGAACCGCAACCCTACAAAGCCTCGAAGATATCAGCGTGAGCCAGTACGCCATCACCTCGGAAGTCCACGCCGTCGTCGGCGAGATCCGGCGTCAGCAGGTGATCGATATCGTCCACGCCGTCACTTTCATCGGCGTCATCCTGCTGGCCTGGCTGTCACTGCACCCGTTCGAAGATTTGAGCAACATGCAGATCGGCGACGTCAGCACGGGCAACGAACTGCCGACCTATGCGATCTTTGGCGGCCTTGCGGTGCTGACCACGGCCTTGACCATGCGCGACAACATGCGCGGGCTCGCGACATTGCTGACGCCGTCATTCGTGCTGTTCATCGGCTGGCTATGTGTCACCGTCCTGTTGTCGTTCGATCCGAGCACCTCGATCCGCCGCTTCAGCCTGACGGCCTGCGTGATCGCGGTCACCGCGGGGATGCCGCTGCTGGCGCGGTCGCAGCACGAGCTGCTGCGCTGGCTGAGCATTGCCGCCCTGGTACTACTGGCGGCGTGCTATCTCGGACTGCTGCTGGCGCCGCATCTGACCATCCATCTGGCGACCGACCCGCAGGAGCCCGGCCTTGCCGGAAACTGGCGCGGGTCGTTTGCCCACAAGAACGTCGCGGCGGCGATCATGGTGACGCTGCTGTTCTTCGGCATCGCTTTCATTCGCTCGGGTAAGTGGATATCCGGCGTGGCGGTGATCGCCCTGTCGTCGCTGTTTCTGTTCTTTGCCGCGGGCAAGAGTTCGCTGGCGCTTTGCATTGCCGTGCTGGTGCTGACGTCCCTGACGTCGCTGATCCGCTCGTTTCCCGGCCGTGCCTTGCTGCTGCTGACGCCGCTATTGCTGTTGAACCTGTTCAGCGTCGGTACGGTCATAAGCGACAGCCTGGCGGCGATCGGAAAATTGTTGCCGCTGGATTCGAGCTTCACCGGCCGCACGGATATCTGGGCCTTTGCCCTGCAGTCGTTGCAGCCGAAATTGGCGACCGGCTATGGCTTCGCTGCGTTCTGGGGCAGCAGCGCGATCCAGGGGCTCCCCGAGGGCAAGGAATGGGCGGCTTTCGCTTCGCACAGCCACAATGGTTATCTCGATACGGCGCTCGGCACGGGCCTGCCCGGCCTCGCGCTGCTGATTGTTGTGCTCGTGATAAAGCCGCTGCGCGATTTCCAGAACGCGGACGAAGGCGGCAACAACGGGCCGCTGACGATGGCATTCCTGCGCGTCTGGCTGTTCGGCATTTATCTATCCTCGATGGAGACCTTCTTCCTCGACCGTGCCGATACCATCTGGATCACGTTCCTACTCGCGGTGTTCGGCCTGCACTATCTGGCGCGGTTTCGCGCAACAGCATGATCCGAGGAGTGGAATGACGATTCGTCATCCCGCTCTAAGGCATGAGCGCACGTATCGCTCCAGCGACGTCCTTCCACCAGCCGTCGAAATCGAACGGTGCCTGTACCTTGGGCGATTTCAACGCCGCGACGATACCGTCGGCATAGGCTTCGCCGTCCGAGCCGCGCGCGACCAGCACGATGGCGCCGCGGTCGATCAGTTCCCGGAAGCGGGGATGATGATCGAACTCTTCCGCCAGCACGGGCCCGGTGACGATTAGCGGCTTGCCCGATTGCACGCAGGCCAGGACGCTGGAACGGCGAGCCGTAAGCCCTTCATCCAGCGGGTAGCAGAACGCGTCGACCGCGCCGAACAGGCCGAACACCTCGTGATCGGAGGCGACGAAGCCGGAGACGATCACATCTCCGGCGATATCGAGTTCGCGGGCGCGCGCATAGAAGTCCTGCTCGACGGTGTCGACACCGCGGATGAAGGAGCCGATATAGACGATCAGCGGCTTGAGGCCCCGTCGCTTCAGGATCGCGCCGATCTCGAGCAGCGCATTGGGTTGCTTGGCCGGATAGATCGACCCGAAATGGCCGATCACCAGCCGGCCGTCGTGCCGCGCAGCCACGAGCCGGTGCCGCAACTCCGAATCTGCGATTCCTGCCGAGGCCTCGATGTTCGGGGGCAACGGCGCCAGCACGCATTTTTTTGCGGTCCAGCCGACCAGGGGAGCTTCGGACAATTCACGGCGCACCAGCGGCGAGAACATGACGATGGTATCGGCCAATAGCAGGGCCGGCATATAGGTGATGCGGCGCATCCAGTGCAGGCCGGACCATTCGTGCTGAATCAAGACAGCCTTGCGCCGCCGCAGCCGAGCGATGGCCAGCGCCAGCAGCGGCGCGAACATCACGCGCTTCCAGGCGACGATCGGAAAATTGCAGACCACGCTCTGCGCCGAGCCGACGGCGCGCCAGATATCGCGAACCGATCCTTCTGATCGCGTCAGGGTTAACGTCGTGCAACTGCCTGGTTCGATCTTTTCGACCGTCTCGCCCAGCAGCCGCGTGAATTGCCCGACGCCACACTGCATTTGCGGTCCCGCGCCGAGAAACAGCGCCCGATATCGGGGATCTGACGTCATCGTATCGCGGCGGTCTTTCCAGGGAATGTCGCCGTTAGCCATACATCCCAGACATTAGCTTCCGGTAAGCGGCAGGGCCGATCCGGCGGCACCGTTCTTGCCAATCTGACGGCGAAGACCGCCGGGCCGTCTCATAACGGGACATCGGGCGATCAAGCCATTCGCGGCGCGTGCTGATTTCGGGACATCCGGAACGGCGCCGTCGAAAAAACGAACTGTAAGCCAGCAGGAGAGCGCGACCATGACAGGCCAGATCTTCACCAAATGGGACGAAACGCATTCCGAATTGTGGAGCCGTCAGCCAATCCGGCTCGAGCACGAGATGCACAAGTCACCGGCTTTCTCGATGGATGATCTCGCCAGACTGATCGAGGGTTATCCGCGCGAGCATTACAGCCTGGTGCAGACCGGCGCCCGCGGCTCCAAGAAGCTGTGGCGCGAAGGCGACATCGGCAATCTCAGCGGCGGCGAAGTGATCGAGGCGATCTCCCGCGGCGGGCTTTGGCTCAACATGCGCGACGTCGGTTCGGTCGACAGCCGCTATCGCAAGCTGGTCGACAAGATGTTCGAGGAAATCCACGCCAAGATGCCCAGCTTCGCCATTCCGAAGGGCCATCAGGAGAGCATCCTGATTTCCGCGCCGGATGCGCAGGTCTATTATCACGCCGACATGCCGGGCCAGAGCCTGGTCCAGATCGCCGGCCGCAAGCGGGTCTATGTCTATCCGAACACGGCGCCGTTCATCACGCCGGAGCATCTCGAGGACATCGCGCTGTTCAACGTCGAAGTCGATCTGCCCTACAAGGAATGGTACGACGACCACGCCAAGGTGCTCGACATCGGACCCGGCCAGATGCTCGGCTGGCAGATGAACGCTCCGCACCGGGTCGAGAACCTCGACACGTTCAGCGTCTCGATGACGATTTCCTATACCAATGACGAGATTCGCCGCTCCGAGATCGTCCACCTCGCCAACGGCATGCTGCGGCATCGCTTCGGTTACACGCCGAAGAGCCGTAACCTTCGCGGGCCGGCCTTTTTCGCCAAGGCTGTCATGCAGAAGCTGCTGCGCGACGGCAAATGGGTCAAGCGCGAGCGCAGCGCCCGCCGTCCGATCGACTTCCGTCTCGACAAGGCCCAGCCCGGCAAGCTCGTCGATTTGCCGAAGGCGGCCTGAGCGGGATTGTCATTGTCATGACGGTGCTGGCGACAAATGCCGGGAAACTGGACGCGCGGGCAAAGACCCGCGCGGCCGGATACCGCATCGAACTGGTCGCCGACTGGAAACAGGCTGTGGCGCGCTGGAGCGATGTCAGCCCGTCGACGCCGTTCCAGCATCCGCAATGGTATGCGGCCTGGTACGACGCCTTCGCCGTCGCCGATGGTGTCGAGCCCTTGATTGCCATCGTCACCGATGCCTCGACCGGCGAGCAGGCCGCCCTGCTGCCGCTGATCCGCCGCCGGCAGAGCAATATTTCGATCGTCGAATTCGCCGATCTCGATCTCACCGATTACAACGCCCCGATCCTGGGCCCCGCGGCGCCACGCGACGCCGGCGCGGCGCGCGCGTTGTGGCGCGATCTGCGATCCGCGCTGCGCCGGATGCAAGGCGGCGCCGACCTCATCCGGCTGCGCAAGGTCCCGCTTGATTGCGACGGCCGGCCCAATCCGCTGGCATTGCTCGGCGATGCCGGCTCGTGCGCGCTCAACGGCAATGTCGCCGTCACCGGCGAGGATTACGACGCTTGGCGCTACACGCTCGAAAAGACCGTGCGCAAGGAGCTGGAGCGCAGCTGGCGCGTTTTCACGCGCGACCCGGCCGCTTCGTTTCAGATCGTCACCGACAAGGCGGCGGCGCTGCGGATTCTCGCGACCACGGAGGTCCAGCAGGGCACGCGGATGCGGAGCCTCGGGCTCAATTTCATCCTCAATGACGAGACCTGCGCCACGTTCTACCGCAACCTGGTGCGCGACGGCGTCGGCAGCGGCTATGCTGTGGTGACGGCGCTCAGGGTCGGCGACGAAATCGTCGCGACGCTGCTGGGGATTCGCTGCGGCGCGCGCTACGTGATGATCCGCATCAGCAATGCCGGCGAGAAATGGTCGAACTGTTCGCCCGGCCGGCTGATCATCGAACGCACGATGGCGGCGCTGCACGGGGACGGCGTGCGGGAATTCGACTTTTCCGTCGGCAATTACGCCTACAAGCGCCGCTTCGGCGTCGCGTCCTTGCCGCTGGTCGATATCAGCGCCGCACTGGGTTGGCGCGGTCTGCCCCATGCCTTGCGCGACCGCGCCGCGCGCGAACTGCGCAACTATCCGAAGCTTTCGGCGCGCTTGAAGCGCGCGCTCGGCAAGCCGCCGTCGCGCGAAGAGGTCCACTGATCGAGAGCCGCCTGTCCTTATTGAACCAATGCGACGCAAATTCCGGAGTGCCCCATGAATCCCGCCCACGTCCACGCCGTCAAGCGCGCCATCTCGACCTATGCGCCCGCCCTGTTCAGCGCGATCCGCTACGGCCGGAGCGTGGCGCACCGCCGGCGGAATGTGCGCCTGCAATCGAGGCTGACGCCCTGGAAGGAAGCCTTCGTCCGCAAGTTCGGCTCGGTGGTGCAGGGCGGCCCGTTCGCCGGCATGACATTCCATGCGCGCAAACTCGAACACGTCTATCTGCCGCTACTGACCGGCAGCTACGAGGCCGAGATCCACGGCTTCATCGAAACCGCGCTGCAGCGCGGACCGAAAGTCATCGCCGACGTCGGTTGCGAGGATGGATTCGTTGCGGTCGGCCTCGCGCTGCGGGCTCCGGGCGCCAAGGTATTTGCCTATGACATCCTCAGCGTTGCGCGTGACCTGTGCCGCGAACTCGCCCGTCTCAACAAGGTCGAGGACCGCGTGATCGTCGGGGGCGAGTGCACGCCCGAGACGTTGAACACGATCTGCAGCGAGCGCTCGCTGGTGTTCTCCGATTGCGAGAGTTACGAACTCGAACTGCTCGACCCCGACAAGGTTCCGGCGTTGAGGAACGCGGACATCATTGTCGAACTGCACGATTTCATGCGCACCGATATCGCGATCACGCCGACGGTGCTGGCGCGGTTCGAGGCAACGCATGACATCACGGTGACCGGCCTGAAACGCCGGTCGGCCGACGACTTTGCAAGCCTTGCGATGCTGCCGAAGGAAGTGCGCGCCCAGGCGCTTCACGAGGACCGCGTCGAATATCAGCAATGGGCCTATCTGAAGGCGAAGAACTGGTAAGCGGTACTGCTCGCTAAGCCATTGTCACACGAAGAGAACTGAGCGCCTTGTGGCAGCGACGACACGGTCGTGCAAAACTGTCACACGCGCCGGCATTGTGCGCCTGTTCTTCCTGTGTTCGCAAGAGTTCATGATCGTATTCGCAGCCCGGGCGTATGCTGGCTGTCGGGTCAAGGGCTACTGGTGAATGCTTGCGTGGGAGACCGATATGCCAGCCTATATCCATCATCACGACGACATCGAGCCCGCCTTCATCATTTGTCCGAGCTGCGTCGGGCTGCCGATGTTCGTGCGCGACGTCGAGCCGCATTGGAGCATGGCGAAGATCTACTTCACCTATGAATGCTCGGACTGCGGCGCCGAGATTCGTCACACGGTCGTGAAGCACTAGCGTTCGGGTGGGCAGAGGCGCGCTTGCGCCGTTGCGGCTCACGACGCGTCGCGCAGGTGAATGATTTCGATATTGCCGTTCTCGACCAGGATTTCGCTGGGCAATGGATGGCTTAGAAATCCGACGGGGCTTGCCGTCCTGCCGTAAGCCCCCGATTGCAGCACGGCGATAAGATCGCCTGCGGCAAGGTCCGGCATCTCGGCCTTCCGGGCCAGCGTATCCAGCGGCGTGCAGAGGGGACCGACGATCGTTGCCGGCGATCCCTCGCCCGCATTCATGCGAGCGGGCGCAAGAATCGGATAATCCCGCTTGATGACCTGACCGAGGTTGCCGGAGGCTGCAAGATGGTGATGCATGCCGCCGTCGGTGATCAGGAAGCGGATGCCGCGCGAGATCTTCGCAGCATTGATCCCGGCCACATAGATTCCGGCCGGACCGACCAGAAAGCGGCCGGGCTCCACCACGATGCGGGCGCCGGCAAGCCGCGGGGCGGACTTCAACCGCTGGCGAAGCAAGGCCAGGCCGCGCGACAGCTTCGCCAGATCGAGTTCGCCATCGCCCGCGAAATAGGGAATGCCGAGCCCGCCGCCGAGGTCGATGGTCTTGAGCGGATGTGCGGCGATGTCAGCCACGCGTTCGGCCACGTCGATGCCATGCCGCCATTGCGCAAGCAGCACCGCCTCATCGAGGATCTGCGTGCCGGCGAAAAGATGTATGCCACACAGATCCAGTCCGGGCGCGGACTGCACCTGGCCGACGACCTCGGCGATGGTTTCTTCGTCAAAGCCGAACGGCGCCGGCTTGCCGCCCATGCGCATGGCGCCGCCTTGCGCCGAGGCCACCGGATTGACTCGGATCGCGACCGGCACCGTGACGTCGAGGCGCGCGGCGATCGCCTTCAGCCTGTCGATCTCCTCAAAACTCTCGAGGTGAATTTCGCCGATGCCGCCGGCGACGCTCTCAAGTTCATGGGCGCTCTTGGCCGGTCCGGCGAACAGAATATCCTCAGGGCTGACACCGGCGGCTCGAGCGGCGCGGTATTCGCCGAGCGAGGCGATCTCGACGCCCGCGCCCTCGTCGCGGAGCAGGCGGATGATTGCCGCGGCAGGGTTGGCCTTGACCGAATAATGGACCCTCGCAAAGCCTGACAGCGCCCCGGCAAGCGCACGGTAATTGCGGCGTATCACGCCGCCGTCATAGACAAACATCGGCGTGCCGTAGCGCGCCGCGAGCTCGCGGAGCGGGATGCCGCCGGCCAAAAGGTCCGCGCCGGCGACGCCGAACTGACGTGATGCCAGCGCGTTGGCGAAGCCGGATGGATCTGGCTCAGGCCGGTGCATGCTTGCTTCGTTGCTGCGCCAGCAGTGGGTAATCGAGCTTGCCGTTCGGCGTCGTTGGCAGCGCATCGACCAGTTCGATCATGCGTGGCATCATGAACGCCGGCAGTCGATGCGAAATGCTCTGCAGAATGTCGTGAACGCCGGCTTCCTTTTCCAGCGGCACGGCGACGGCATGAACCTTCTGCCCGGCCAGCGGGTCGGGCAGTCCAATGACCGCGACCTGCCGGAACGCCCCGGTCGCCATCAAGACCTCTTCGACTTCGGTCGGGCTGATCCGATAGCCTGACGACTTGATCATGGCGTCCGCCCGGCCGACAAAGCTGAAAAAGCCTTCCTCGTCCTCAACGACGAGGTCGCCGGAATAGCACACGATCTCGCCGCCTTGGGCTGCGCTCCTGAAGGGGTGCGGACGCAGCACCGTCGCGGTATCTTCGGGCCGGCTCCAGTATCCCAATGAGACGGTCGGCCCACGATGAACCAGAATTCCGGGCTCGCCCGGCCTGGCGCGCCGTCCGTCCGGTGTGACGGCGAACACCTCGCACTCGGGAATGGCCTTGCCGATCGACATCGGCCGCCGGTCGATTTCGTCGGGAGGCAAATAGGTCGAACGAAACGCTTCCGTCAGGCCGTACATCAGGAAGATGCGCGTGTCGGCCAGCATCTCGCGCAACCGTCGCACCGTCTCCGTCGGGACCGCGCCGCCCGAATTGGTGATGTAGCGCAGGGTCGGAAGCCTGGTGTGGCGAAGCAACGGCGACGCCTTCGTCAAAATCGCCCAAATCGTGGGGACGCCCGCAAGTCCGGTGATCGCATGATCGCTGATGGCGCGGACGATTTCGTCGCCGAGCTGAAACGAGAACAGGACCGTGACGGCGCGCTGCTGGATTGCGGTCAGCAATTGATTGAGGCCGTAGTCGAAGCTGAACGGCAGAAGGGACAGGATGCGGTCCTGGTCCGTGATCCCGAGGTAATTGACGACGATCCGCGAACCCGCAAGCAGATTGCGGTGGCTGAGCATGACGCCCTTTGGCAGACCGGTAGAGCCGGACGTATAGAGGATCGCCGCGAGATCTTCGCCGATCGCAAGATCGCGTCTGGCAGAAGCGGCTGCGGTCGCCGCGTCGCTTGTGATCGCCGCGTCGCCTGCGATCGCCTCGGCGCGCAGAATGGTCAAATGTTCGAGGCCCGCCAGCGCCTCGGATATCGCTTCGAACAGCGCGCTCGAACAGATCACCATCCGCGCGCCGCAATCTTCCACGATGTGGCGTATCTGGTGCGCGCGCAGAACACTGTTGACCGGCACGAAGACGCCCGCCGCCAGACTGACGCCGAGTATCGCCCAGCACTCCTCGATGCTCTTCGGGAGCACGATCGCGACACGATCACCAGGCGACAGGCCGTGGGCTGCAAGCGATGCGGCGCATCGCGTGGCGAGCTGCGAGAAGGCATGGTAACTGACCCACCGCGGGCCATCGATCAGCGCAACCCTGTCGGCATCACCCTCGCGCGGTGCGAGCAGGTGATGAACGAGATAGGGCGAATGGATCACAGTTTGCGCTCGACGAATTCTGCGAGCTTGCCTGCCGTTGCGAGATTGCCGGCATCGAAATCCTCGTCTTCGAGCGTGATGCCGAATTCTTCGCTAAGGAACGTCATCAGCTCCAGAAATCCCAGGGAATCGATCGCCCCGCTGTGAAGCAGGGGAGTTGTCGCCTCGACCTCCGCGAGTGCCGGGAACCGGTTCCGCAGATAGCCGCGGATGGTTCGCAAAATGTCGGTCTTCTCCAGGCCCGCGGCGCTGTTGTCCACGTCAGACTCCATTGATTCAGGGCCTTGGAGTCTATCCGAGAAAAACCAGTTCGGAGTAGGTGTGGTCGATCCCGCTTCGATCTGTCGCGCCTTTGACATAGGTTGGCGCGGACCATCGCGAGATGCTGCTGCGAATTGTCGCATCTGCGCGATTGGCGTCCATCTGCAGGAAGAAGAGCCGGTTCCGGAGCAGGAACCGCGAAATGACCGCCAGGTGATCGACGACCAGCCGCTTGCTGCTGGTCAGGATGATGCGAACGCCGGGAAGGCCCCGGCGCCTCATTCTGGAAAAGATCAGCGGATGCTGATCTGCGCCGTTGCGCAACACGCCCACGAGGCATCCGAGCCTCGCATGATGGTCGAGCGTGGCGCGGGTAGCATCCGCCAAACCTGCCTCGTCGGGGGAAATGATCCGCGCCTGCGTGCGTGCCCGCAGCGCCGTCCAGGGCAGCGGAAACACCTGAAATCCCTCATTCAGAATTTCGAACCCCAGACGTTGATTGATCTTTTGCACGGTCGAACTCGGCGTCAGGTCGGTGAAGACGCTCGCCTCCCGCGCGACGACCTTTTGCAACATGCGCGCGGCCAGCCAGCGATGCGGTTCATCGACGTACCATGCCGCCAGATTGACGACGTCTCGTGTGCCGCTTGGTCCCGTTTTCCGGCCTGGAATGGTCAGGACGATGCCGACGTCGTCGTGACCGACAGCCATCAAAAATCCGATCGGCTCGGCGTCGCGCCGGCTTGGAGAGGACAGGATTTTCCGGAGGGCATTGGCCCAGAACGATTCCGTTTTCTCCGGAAAGCCGCGCTTCAGGACGGCGAGGGCCTCGGCCGAATTGCAATCATCGATCGCGCGTAGTTTCATGATCCCGGTACTGATCGAGCGGTGTCCCTCCCGTCGCGTCAAACGACGATGTTAAACCGAACGGGAACCTCCCGATATCGGGCGTTCCGTCGCATGCGGGGTATCGATGCAAGCAGGTGCGTCAGATTTGCCGCACCACGCCAGGCCTGCCTGTCGCGCATTCCAGCGCGTCGCGGTCCCACTTCGCGGCGTTGGCGGCCGCTTCATAGGTCGTTTGCAGGAAATCGAGCAAGGCGCGGTCCGGGTCCGCGGCGGTGCGCACGGCATCGTAAGGCAAAACGAATTCGCCCAGCGCCTCGCTGAAGAACGCCGCATCGGGACGCACCCTGGTCGCGCGAAAGCCCGCCGGCTCCGGATAGGCATAGCAATAGAACGCGGGATAATCGATCGCGCCGCTTCCCGGCCAGAAGCCGGCGCTGCTGACCTCGTGCGAATAGGCCTCGTGGGCCACCGCGTCGGGCAGATTGGGCACGCCGCCCGGATGGCGCGGCGCCCGTCGGCCGGAGAAACGCGTTACCGCGAGATCAAAGCTGCCCCAGAAGAAATGCACCGGGCTCGCCTTGCCGAGGAAGCCGGTGCGGAATTGTTTGAAGATTCGATCGCAATTGACGAGGATTTGCAGGAAGCGCCCGACCGCTTCGGGATCGTAGCTGGCATGAACGGTGTCCTGCGGAAACGGAATTGGGTCCGGCAGTTCGTTCGGCATTTCGTCGATAGCGGCGGCAATGCCGAGTTCCGCCAGCGCGGCCATCGTCGCGGCGTAGAAACTGGCAACGGATTGTCCTGGAAGCGCGAACTGGCGCTGCGCGCCGTCGCTGGTCGAGATGCGCAGGACGTGATCGATGAAGTCGAAATCGACCTGGAACGTCCGTGTGCCGTCCGGCACCGGCGACGTCGTCAGGCCGCGTGGCGTGACATAGAGCGTCACGTGCCAGGAATGATTGAGCCAGGGCGCTTTCGTCAACCGGATCTTGCCGACGATCTGGGTCCACAAATGCAGCGTGGCATAGCTGTCGCGCCACGCCGCGGTCGGCAATTCCGGCCAGGGAGTTTGCGCGATGTTGCTCATGGCTGGACTCCGTGTCGCGGAAAAGTGGATCGGCGACTTCGTAGCACGAAACGTTTCGTATCTCGATGCAGTCAGGCGATAGCAACCGGAGCGGCATTCCGGAATGGGAATGCCGCTCCGATCATGTCAGCCATGGAGTTAGCCATGGAGTTTTTTGGCGGTCTCGGCGATCACGCGTCCTTGATATCGCGCACCCGCCAGTTCGTTCTCGCTGGGCTGGCGGCTGCCGTCGCCGCCGGTGATCGTGGTGGCGCCATAGGGCGCGCCGCCGGTCACCTCATCGAGCTTCATCTGGCCGGCAAAGCCGTAATTGAGGCCGACGATGGTCATGCCAAAATGGAGGAGGTTGGTGATGATCGAAAACAGCGTGGTCTCCTGGCCGCCATGTTGCGTGGCGGTCGCGGTGAAGGCGCCGCCGACCTTGCCGTGCAACGCGCCCTTGGCCCAGAGGCCGCCGGCCTGATCGAGGAAGTTCGCCATCTGCGATGACATGCGGCCGAAGCGGGTGCCGGTGCCGACGATGATGGCGTCGTAATTGGCAAGCTCCTCCACCTTCGCGACCGGGGCCGCCTGATCGACCTTGTAATAGGATGCCTTGGCGACTTCCGCGGGCACCAGCTCGGGTACGCGCTTGATATCGACGGTGGCGCCGGCTTCGCGCGCGCCTTCGGCGACGGCGTTCGCCATGGTTTCGATGTGACCGTAAGCGGAATAATAGAGCACGAGTACTTTGGCCATGATGGTTCTCCTGTGAGTTTGGGTTTGAGGTGAGGTGTTCGAGAAAAATCAGCCGTCATGCCCGGCCTTGTGCCGGGTATCCACGTCTTTCTTCGCGGCCAAGGCGTGGATGGCCGGGACGAGCCCGGCCATGACGGGGGGGGAGCTGGACGACTACGCCGCGTCGACCAGCACCAGTTCGCTGTCTTCCAGCGCGGTGATCGTCAGTTTTCCCTCGTCGCGGATCGCCGCACCGTCGCGGGCGTTGACGCGCACACCGTTGACTTCGACGCTGCCGGCCGCCGGCACCAGATAGAGGTTGCGCGTCTTGCCGGCCGCATATTCCGCGCTCTCACCGGCCTTCAGCGTGGTGGCGAGCACACGGGCATCGGCGCGGATCGGCAGCGCATCCTGGTCGCCGGCGATGCCGCTGGCGATGGTGACGAGCTTGCCGGAGCGATCCGACTTCGGAAACGGCTTGGCGCCCCAGGTCGGCTGGCCACCCTTGGTGGTCGGCTCGATCCAGATCTGGAAGATCCGCGTATTGGTCGGCTCCAGATTATACTCGGAGTGACGAATACCGGATCCCGCGCTCATCACCTGCACGTCGCCCGCCTCGGTGCGTCCCTTGTTGCCAAGCGAGTCCTGATGGGTGATCGCGCCTTCGCGGACATAGGTGATGATTTCCATGTTGGCGTGGGGATGGGCGGGAAAGCCGGTGTTCGGGGCGATCTCGTCGTCGTTCCACACCCGCAATGCGCCGTGACCCATATTGTCGGGGTCGTAATGGCTGCCGAACGAGAAGTGGTGCTTCGCCTTCAGCCAGCCATGGTCGGCGCCGCCGAGTTTTGCAAAGGGCCTGAGTTCGATCATGGGATTTCTCCGTTGCTTGAATTCCGTTGACCCTTGGATATGCCTCCCGATGTGGTATAGAAATAGAAACTATTGAAACTCATTGTTTCCAAAATGGCTCTGAGGAGTTCCGAATGGCAAAACTCCCGGATTTCGAGGCGCTCGCGATTTTCGCGAAAGTCGTGGAACTGCGCTCGTTTGCATCAGCCGCGACCGAACTGGCGTTGTCCAAGGCCACGGTGTCCAAAGCGGTCAGCCGGCTCGAGCAACGGCTCGGCGCGCGGCTGTTCAACCGCACCTCGCGGCGGCTGGCGCTGACCGACGCCGGGCAGAAGCTGGCCGAGCGCGCCACGCAATTATTGGTCGACGGCGAGGCGGCAGAGAGCGAGGCGCTGTCGCAATCGACGGCGCCGCGCGGGCTGGTACGGCTGGCGGTGCCGATGACCTTCGGGGTCAAGGCGGTGGCGCCGCTATTGCCGGAATTTCTGGAGCGCTATCCCGAAGTTTCGATCGACCTGCATCTCAGCGATGCAACGGTGGATCTGATCGGCGAGGGGTTCGACGCCGGGCTGCGCATCGCGCGGCTGCCGGATTCGTCGTTGATCGCGCGGCGGCTCTGCGCGATGCCGCGCTACACGGTGGCCGCCCCCTCCTATCTCAAGCGCCACGGCCGCCCGACGCATCCGATGCATCTCGCGCAGCATCAATGCTTCGGCTACGCCTATCTTTCGACCGCCGGCGTCTGGCACTACACCAACGCGTCGGGCGAACAGGCCAGCGTGCGGCCCGCAGGGCAACTGCGCGTCAACAATGGCGAGGCGGTATTGCCGTCGGTCATCGCCGGGCTCGGCATTGCCGATCTGCCCGACTTCATCGTCGGCGATGCGATCGCCTCCGGCGAGGTCGAAGTGATCCTCAAGGGCTGGAAGCAGCCGGAAGGCGCCGTGCATCTGGTAACCCCGCCCGGCGGCCCGCGCCCCGCCCGCGTCGAGGTGCTGGCGGAGTTCTTGATGAAGCATTTTGCCAAGGCGAAGAAGGGAAAGTGAGTCCGTATTTCGTAGGGTGGGCAAAGCGTCCGCCATAGCTCGAAGAGCGAAGGCGGAAGCGTGCCCACCATGTTCTGGCGTGATATAAGCTGTTCATGCCGCAATACCGACGTGCGAAGATAAGTGGCTTCACCTTCTTTTTCACGGTCGTCCTTGCAGACCGATCGAGCGCATTGCTCGTCGAGCAGATCGACCGTCTGAGAACGGCCTATCGGCTTACCCGCGAACGGCGTCCGTTTAAAACCATCGCGATCTGTGTTCTGCCAGATCACATTCATGCGATCTGGAGTCTCCCTGAAGGCGATGCTGACTTCTCAACTCGGTGGAGCTTGATCAAGAGTGGCTTCTCGCGCGGCCTTCAGGATCGGTCACGATCGCCGAGCAAAATCGTGAAGCGCGAAAAGGGAATCTGGCAACGCCGATTTTGGGAACACGCAATCCGTGACGCCGCCGATCTCGAGCGACACGTCGATTACATTCACTTTAATCCGGTCAAGCACGGACACGTGAAGCGAGTCGTGGATTGGCCGCACAGCAGTTTCCATCGCTATGTTGCTCGTGGCGAGTTGACCGCTGATTGGGGCGGAGACATGAAGGAAATCCAGGGGTCGTTCGGCGAATGAATGGTGGGCACGCTTCCGCCTTCGCTCTTCGAGCTGCGGCGGATGCTTTGCCCACCCTACGATTTCGGCTAGGCTATCTCCAACAACCAAAACAAAAACTCCGGGGGAGATACCAATGAATCGTCGCGAACTTCTCAAGGCGGCCGCCGCGCTGCCGCTGGCGCAATCAGTGTTCGCCAACACGGCCTTCGCGCAAGCCGCCTATCCCAACCGCAACATCACCATGATCGTGCCGTTTCCGCCGGGCGGGCAGGCCGACCTCGCGGCGCGGCCGGTGGCGCAGGCGCTGGAAAAGATTCTCGGCAAGCCCGTGATCGTCGACAACCGCGCCGGGGGCGGCGGCGGATCGGTCGGCAATGCGGCAGCCGCCCGCGCTGAGCCCGATGGGCACACGCTGCTGATGACGCTGTCGTCGCTGGCGGTGTTGCCGGAAGCCGACCGGCTGTTCGACCGGCCGGTGGCTTATGAAGTCTCGCAATTCGCGCCGGTCGCGCGCGTGCTCGCCGATCCGACGCTGCTGGCGGTGCCGGCTTCCGCGCCGTGGAAGACGTTGCAGGATTTTGTCGACGACGCCAAAAAACGCCCCGGCGAAATTCCCTATGGCTCGTCGGGTCCCTACGGCACGCTGCATGTGGCGATGGAAATGTTCGCGGCCAGCGCCGGCATCAAGCTGCTGCATGTGCCGTTCCGCGGCGCCGGTCCGGCGTTGACGGCGTTGCTCAGTGGCACGGTGCAGGCGCTGGCTTCGGCGCCGGGCACGCTGAAGCAGCAGGTCGATGACGGCAAGATGCGCGTGCTGGCGAACTGGGGGGCGGCGCGCATCGCCAGTTTTCCCGATCTGCCGACCTTCAGGGAACTCGGCTACAAGGACGTCGAATTCTATATCTGGGCCGGTGTGTTCGCGCAGAGCGCGCTGCCGGCGCCGATCATGACGCAGCTGCGCCAGGCGATCGGGCAGGCGGTGAAGGCGCCCGAGGTCATAAAAGTGTTCGAGACCGCGGGCAGCCCGGTGGCCTATCTGGACGCGCCGGATTTTTCCAGGTTCGTCACGGAGGACAGCGCGCGGCTGGTCGCTGCCGTGAAGAAGATCGGCAAGGTGGAGTAGGGAACTCCATTCACATTTTTTTGCACATTTTTTATCTTGGCGAACGTCGCGTGGCCGCATTCCTTTGACAGGCTTTCGCCCCGACGCCGCGCGGAGTTTTCGCGTTATCTTAAATGTCGAACGAAGGGGACCCATCCATGCGCACGCAGCGGATCGTCCTGAGCTTTGCCATCGCAGTCGGCACAATGGCGGTTATCGCCCCCGCCTCATCGCAGGAGTACCGCGGAACCTGGGAGCAGCAAATGGCCTGCACGCCCGACGTCTGGCGCCTCTGCAGCGATCAGGTGCCGGATGTCGGCCGGATCGTGGCGTGTCTGCGGCAGAACACGCCGCAACTATCCAACAATTGCCGCGCCGTGTTCGAATCGCAGGCGAACGCGCAGCAGCAGCAACAGCAGCAAATGGCGCCGCGCGGCCGGGCGGTGCCTCATGTTCAGCAGCCTCAGCCGCCGCAGCCCAGACCCGATCAGGACGATGACGAATAGGTCGGCGCTTCCTGTGCCGGCCTGACCTCGCAGACATCGACCCATTCGGCCGAGGTCAATTCGGCCATGCGTTCGGGCGTGATGCGCACCGCGCTATGGGTGGAGCCCGCGGCCGGCACCACCACGTCGAACGCCTTCAATGAGATATCGCAATAGACCGGCAGCGGCGTCTTCAGTCCGAACGGACAGACGCCGCCGACTTCATGACCGGTGATTTCGGCGACCTCGTCGACCCCGAGCATTTTCGGTTTTCCGCCGAACTGCGCCTTCACCTTCTTGTTGTCCATCCGCGAGGTGCCGGCGGCCACGATCAGCACCACGCGCTCGCCGATCCGCAAGCTGAGCGTCTTGGCGATCCGCGCCGGCTCAACGCCATAGGCTTCGGCGGCCAGCGTCACCGTTGCCGAACTCATGGTGGATTCGATCACCGCGATGTCGGGCGCCTTCTCGGCGAAGAAGGCGCGAACGGATTCGATGCTCATGGGTCAGGACTTTCGGACAGGGCGTTTTCCAGCGGAGGGGACACCGGTTCGCGTCAAGAAAACTGCAAATCAAGAATCTGCAGCGACCAGCGCGGGCAATTCGGCGAGTGCGTGGATGCGATAGTCGGGCGCCAGCCCGAGTTCGTCCATCTGGGTGCGGAGCGCCTTGAACATCGTGAGCGGCGGGACGAGGTCGGCTTTCACGCAGGCCAAGGCCATCGCCTCCGGCGTCACCCGCTCGATCCAGGCGACGTTGAGGCCGAACGCCTTGGCGCCGCAGGCGTCCCACGGGTTCGAGGAGATGAACAGCACGTCCTGCGGCGGAATGTGAAGCGTGCTTTCGATCAGGCTGTAGGCGTCCGGGCTCGGCTTGAATATCTTGTTGGCGTCGACGCTGATGGTGGCGTCGAGCACGCGGTCGAGGCCGGTATTCTTCACCAGCGCACCCAGCATCTGCGGACTGCCATTGGAGAGGATGGCGAGCTTGTTGCCTTTCATCGCCGCAAGCGAAGCAAGCGCATCGGGATAGAGATCGAGATGCAGATACTTGTCCATGATGCGCGCAAACGCCGCCTCATCATATTTCAGGCCGAGGCAGCGCAGCGTGTAGGCCAGCGACTCCCGCGTCACGACCGAGAAATCCTCATAGCGCCGCATCAGCGAACGCAGCCAGGTATATTCCAGCTGCTTGATGCGCCAGACCTGCGTGATGATTTCGCCGTAACCGGGAAACGCCTGTTCGGTGACCGAAGCCACCGACTGGATGTCGTAGAGCGTGCCATAGGCATCGAACACGACGGCTTTGATGCTCACTGTACTTACTCTCTCCTGCCAATCGTTGCGTCGAGGAATTCGCGCAAGGCGACGATCGATTGGTCCGTTGCGGATTGGTTGAATTCGAGATGATGGCCCAAAACCGTCCTCGGCGTCGTGAGGTTGGATACGTCGAAGGCATGATGGGCGCCGGGATAGACCACGAGTTTCATCGGAATGCCCTGATCCCTTTGCCTGGATATCCCCCAGTCGTCCCGGCCCTCTACCATATTGCGACACTCCTTTGCCAATGACCAATCGTCGAGTTCGCCGATCAGGATCAGCGTCGGCACCGTCATCTGGCCCTTGAAACCAAGGCAATGGGGATAGAACGCAATCGCGGCATGAAACTTGTTCGGAGAAGTCTGCTCCATGGTGCCCTGTTCGACCGACATCAGCGCGACCCGGCCGCCATGGGCAAAACCCAATACCGCGACACGCGCCGGATCGACCAAAGGATCGCGCGCGAGAAAATTCAAAGCCCGGTAGGCATCCAGGGTCAGATCGGCAGGAGCGCCATCGCCGCAGTTCGTCAGGCCGCGCGGACCGAGGCTGTCTACCGTCAACGCGACATAGCCCCACGACGCGATCCGCTTTCCCCAGCGCTCGTCGAGGCGCTGCCAGTTTCCGCTGCAACCATGCAACAGGACGACGGCGGGGGAGGGGCCTGCGTTGCCGCCTTGCCGCAGGTAACCCTGCAGCGGATGCGGACTGGCAAGCGGGCTCTCGATCTCGACGATGATCGGGGGCGATTCAGCCGCTGGGCATTCGGCCGGATTTCCGGCCAGCCATGCGGCAATCAAGGCAGCGATCTTGGCGCGGTTCTGCACGGACCACCATCTCGCTCAACCGTCCGCCAGCGCGCGGCGAACGCCTCCTTATATACCCAAAATCCTCCGCGCGTTGGCCTTCAACACCTTGGGCCGGATCTCCTCGCGGATGTCGAGCTTGGCAAAATCCGCCAGCCAGCGGTCCGGCGTGATGACAGGCCAGTCCGAGCCGAACAGCATCTTGTCCTGCAAAATGGAGTTGATGTAGCGCACCAGGATCGGCGGGAAATATTTCGGCGACCAGCCGGACAGGTCGATATAGACGTTGGGCTTGTGGGTCGCGACCGACAGCGCCTCTTCCTGCCACGGGAAGGAGGGATGGGCGAGGATGATCTTGAGGTCGGGGAAATCCGCCGCCACGTCGTCCATGTACATCGGGTTGGAATATTTCAGGCGCATGCCCATGCCGCCGGGCATGCCGCTGCCGACGCCGGTCTGGCCGGTGTGGAACAGCGCGATCGCGCCGCCCTCGTTGATCGCCTCATAGAGCGGATAGGCCATGCGGTCGTTGGCGTAGAAGCCCTGCATGGTGGGATGGAATTTGAAGCCGCGGACGCCGTATTCCTCGATCAGTTTGCGTGCCTCGCGCACGCCGAGCTTGCCCTTGTGCGGGTCGATGGACACGAACGGGATCAGGACGTCGAGATGGTCGGAGGCGACTTCCAGCATCTCGTAATTGTTGTAGCGGCGGAAGCCGGTCTCGCGTTCGGCGTCGACCGGGAAGATCACGGCGGCGATGTTCTTGGAGCGGTAATAGGCCGCGGTCTCCGGCACGGTCGGCGGATGCTTGTGCGGCGACTTGAAGTAGTCGGCCATCTGCGCCTGGAAATCGTCATAGCCGTCGTCGCCGTGCATGCCGCAGGGCTCTTCGGCGTGGGTGTGGATGTCGATCGCTGTGACTTTTTCGATATCGGGCAGCTTGAGCTTGGCCATTTGGGGTTCCCGGCGGCTTGATTTTTCGCTTCCGTAAATTGATTATACTATATAACAAATTCCGCAAGGCGGCAGCAACAAGATCGCGGAAAACAGGGAGGAAATACGATGGCGCCGGGGCAAGCCTTCGAGACCGATTTCTGGAAAGACGCCAATCTGCGCAAGGTTTGGGACGATATCGTCCCCGGCGCGCCGCGCAAAACCATCCCCTACACGCTGACAAGGGCGGCGATCGAACTGTATTGCAGATCGGTCGGCGAGGATCATCCGATCTATTTCGACGAGGCTTATGCAAAAACCACCCGCTATGGCGGGCTGATCGCGCCGCCCTCGATCCATATCCTCTTGATGTTTTCCTGCACGCCGGCGGATGACTGGATGCGCTCGCCCGGCACCGTCAATGCCGGGCAGTCCTGGAGCTACAACATTCCGGCGCGGCCGAACGACGTCATCCGCCTCGAGGCCCGCGCGCTCGACAAATTCATCAAGCGCGAGCGCTTGTTCGTGGTGCATGACAACGTTTTCTTCAACCAGCATGGCGACGTGATCTGTTCCGGCCGCGGCTGGACCATCCGGCCGGAATGAGGGGAGTGCACGCCATGACAACGACGTTTGAAACCCTGACTGCCGGCGACATCATCGACGGGCCGAAATTCGCGGTGTCGCGCGAATCCATCCGCCTGTTCTGCGATGCCTCGCTCGACTACAACCCGCTGCATCTCGACGACGACTACATGAAGGGCAATTTCGGCAAGACCCATTTCGGCGGCATCATCATGCATGGCATGAACAATTTCGGGCTGATCTCCCGAATGATCACCGACTGGGCCTATCCGGCCGGCGCCATCCACCGCCGGCTGGAAACGCGATGGGTCAAGCCCGTAAAGCCCGGCGACACCATCCAGCCGACCGGAATCGTCAAGTCCAAGCAGGTGACGAAGAACGCGCGCTGGGTCCTGATCGACGTCATGGTGCGCAACCAGAACGATGAGAAGGTCGCCACCGGCGAGGCGATGGTAGAGTTTCCGAACTAAAGCGGGATAGGATTGGGCGGCGACCGGCCACGGTAATCGACACTCTTGGCCGCATGCTCGACACAATGGGCGAGGAGCACACGATGAAGTTACTTTATTTCGATGATTTCAAGCTCGGCGTGCTGAAGAACAACGCCGTGGTCGATGTCAGCGCCGAGGTTAGGGACATTCCACATACCGGCCCGGGCGATTTGATGAACGGCCTGATCGAGCGTTGGGACAGCTACAGGCCGCGGCTCGAGGAGGCGGCGGCGCGCGGCGCGGGGGTGCCGGTGTCTGGCGTGCGCATCCGTCCGCCGGTGCCGGGTCCGCGCACGATCGACTGCATGGCGGTCAACTACATGGAAGATGGCACGCGCAGCGCGCCGGCGCCGATCAACGCCTTTCACAAATCGCCGAGCGCGATCATTGGACATGGCGACACGATGGTCCTGCCGGACGTGCCGGCCACGGTCTTCGAAGGCGAGGCCGAGATCGCCATCGTCATCGGCAAGAAGTGCAGCCATGTCAGCGAAGCCGAGGCCATGAGCTACGTCTTTGGCTATATGAACTTCATCGACGGTTCGGCGCGCGGCTTGCCGCCGCCGGGAAACGTGTTCTTCCAGATGAAAAGCCGTGACACATTCGCGCCGATTGGCCCCTATCTCGTCACGTCAGACGAGATCAAGGACCCGCAGAAGCTGCAAATCAGGCTATGGAACAACGGCGTGCTGATGCAGGACTTCAACACCGACGACATGGGCCACAAGATGGCCAAGTGCATCGCCTGGCTGTCGACCATCCATACGCTGCACCCCGGCGACATCGTCGCCACCGGCACCAATCACCGGGGTCTCAATCCATTCATGGACGGCGACACGATCGAGCTGGAAACCGAAGGGCTCGGCCGGTTGAAGTTCGGCATTAGGGACGATCTCAAGCGTAGCTGGGCGCGCAAAACCCGCCTCCAGATGCATGAAGAGGCCAAGGAGAAGACCCCCGGTGCTTACCCGGACCTTACCCCGCAGCTTTCGGGCAAATACGCGAAGTAAGCCCTGCTTGCATCCAACGCGGCACACGCAAACCGGCCCCATGCCATCTTTGTGCATGGGGTTATTTTCGCGATTTTGCGTCAGGGTCTATTCCGGCACGCCCGTCGAGCCCCGCGTGGTCAGCTTGCTTCCCGCAGGTCGCTTGGCGAGGTGCGCGCTCGGCGCCACGACGTCGGTGGCGAGGCCCAGCCGCTCCAAAACGCGGATGGTCAGCCAGGTGTTGTCCATCTCCCACCAGCGATGACCATGGCGCGCCGAGCGGGGATCGGCGTGGTGGTTGTTGTGCCAGCCTTCGCCGTTCGAGATCAGGCCGACGATCATGTTGTTGCGGCTGTCCTCGTCTGTCTCGTAGTTCCGGTAGCCCCAGACATGGGTCACCGAATTGACCGCCCAGGTGATGTGCCAGACCAGCACGGTGCGCACGAAGACGCCGAACAAGAGAATGCTGAGGCCGGTCTGCGCCGCTTCGGCCGGCGTCGCGCCAAACAGCCAGGCCACGGCGAATCCGGCAGCGAAGAACAGCGGCATCTGGATGAGGTTGATCCAGACCAGCCAGTTGTGGCGTTCGAGCGCGACATAGAAGCGGTCGCGCAAGATATCCTTGGCGTAACGTTCGTAGATCCCGAGCCGCGACAGTTCCGGCTGATGCACCAGGATCCAGCCGATATGGGCCCAGAAGAAACTGGCCAGCGGGCTATGCGGGTCCGGCTGCTGGTCGGCGAATTGGTGATGCCGGCGGTGGATCGCGACCCAGCGCGCCGGCGTCTCCTGCAGGCACGACATCGCGATCACCACCATCGCGTGCTCCAGCCATTTCGGGCATTTCAAGCCGCGATGGGTGAGCAGCCGGTGGTAGCAAAGGTTGATCCCGAACAGCCCGCACAGATGGGTGCCGACGATCGCAACCAGCAGGCCGCCCCAACTGAAATAGCCGGGCATGAAGGCCAGCAGCGCGAGGCCATGATAGGCTGCGATCCCGAGGATGTAGGGCCAGTTGAGTTGATAGGGCAGCACGCCGGCCGGCAGCAGCAGCCTGCCGCTTGCGGGAAGGTTGGTAGGCTCGTCTGGGTTCAGTACCGCAGTCTTGATGGTCGGCCGGGGAGCGGTCGTCATAAGGAGGTCGGTTCCAGGCTGCGGGGGAGGCGTCGCCGGCGACGCAAAGGGAGCGATTCCTCATATACGGTTCGCAGCCGCGCCGGGGTTCAAATTCTGAGGCTAATTGACGCTCTTGTTTTGGAGAAAATCGCTGGAAAATCAGCCAGGTAGCGGTTCCCTCGGGCGGATTGGCCGGATTTCGCGGACTTGATTGACATTCTCCCCTGCGATGGCTTAGAAACCGCCCCGTCCCGGGCGGTATGGCCGCTGGCGGGAAAAATCTCATTTTGCCACTTTCGGGTAGCGCAGGTTCGGCCTTCATCACGGCCTTTCAACGCATCAGGATTGTCCCATGAAGGTCCGTAACTCGCTGAAATCGCTGCGCGGTCGCCACCGCAACAACCGTCTGGTCCGTCGCAAGGGCCGGGTTTACGTGATCAACAAGGTGCAGCGCCGCTTCAAGGCCCGTCAGGGCTGAGGCTGGCTTTTAACCTCGCGATTTCGTTTCGCTTCACAGGTCTTTGACGAGTTGCTGCTTTGCAGCTGGATTTCGCGCGTCTAGACTTCGCGCATGGCCTTGAGATTCCTGCAACCCCGCACCTGCCGGATCGCGCTCGTCGTCGCCGCTGTCATGACGGCGGTGCCGGTCATGGCGTTCGCCCAGAACAATCCCAGGGTCATCCCGCCGCCCAAGGGCCAGAAGAAGCTTCCGGAAGCGCCGAGCAAACTGCCCAAGGTCGCCGCCGATCGGACCCGTGGCCTCGACTTCCTGTTCGGCGCGCTGAAGGCGGCTCCCGATGAAGCCAGCGCCAAGCATGTCGAGGCGCGGATCTGGGCGCAGTGGCTGCAGACCCCGAGCGACACCGCCGCGTTGTTGATGGTGCGCGCCAAGGCGGCGATCGACGCGAACAAACCCGACGTCGCGCTGAAGCTGCTGGATGCCGTGGTCAAACTGCGGCCGGATTATATCGAGGGCTGGAACCGGCGCGCGACGCTCTATTACCTGAAGAACGACTACGTCCATTCGCTCGAGGACATTCAGCAGGTGCTGGCCCGCGAACCCCGCCATTTTGGCGCGCTGGCCGGCCTCGGCATGATCATGCAGGACCTCGGCGAGGAAAAGCGTGCGCTGGAGGCCTTCCGCAAGGCGCTCGCGGTCAACCCGTACCTCGAAAAGGTACCGGAACTGGTCAAGTCGCTGGCCGAAAAGGTCGAAGGCCGCGATATCTGATTCAATCAGAACCGATCGGCTGTGGCGGCATTAACCGTGATTTCCGACAGGCCGGAACGTATCCCGGCAACGGCTTATTGTCGGCTGGCCAATGGATCAGGAGCGAAGCCATGAAATCATTGCTGCTGGCCGGCGCGATGGTCGTCGCGGCCGGTACTCACGCTGACGCGCAAAGCGGCTATTGGGTGGTCGGCAATGGCGCGACCAGCAAGTGCGATATCGTCACCAGCAATCCCGTCATCAATTCGCAGGTCGGCGGCAACACCACGTTTGGCAGTGGACCGTATCGATCGCTCGACGACGCCAAACTCGCGCGTTCGACCATCAGCGCGTGCCCGAAGGTAGAAGAGCCACCCCCCGCTGAGCCGGCGGGCGAGGACAAATAGAGCGTTTTCGATAGCGGTTCGCGTCAGGCAGACGCGTCAGAACGAGCGTCTAATGCAGCGCATTGCTGCCGCGGGCCATGCCGTCGAGCCCCGCTGCCGCATAGAACTGCGCCAGTTCGGCTTCCAACTGCTCGTTGACGAGCAGCAGCGCCTTCAGCGCGCCGCGGATGTCGCCATTGCAGGTCGCCACGATCTGGTCGATGGCCGCTTCGCTGGTGTCGGAAATCATGGACTCTTCCTCCGATGGTACGCTGGAACAACTTTCTGGTTCCCGTCCGCGTTCCTGTGGATGTTGGGTACAAGCTGCGGCGTCGACCAGGCCCGATCAGACACGGTGGCACATGGCGAAAGTGCTAGTGTGACTGTATAAAAGGCCCGATGACATCAGTATGACCCCGCTATCCACAGGGCAGCGGCGGCTGTGGACAAGCCCGAAACCGGCACCCACCACGGCCGTATCTCGTTGGTGCCAAATATCATTCGGACATTTTCAATGGTGATGGCGATCGTCGTGGCGGCGCTGGCGATCCTGGCGCTGGTCACGCAGGCCGGGGCTTGGCTGACGCAGCGTGCCCATCCTCCCCAAGGGCGGATGGTCGAGGTCGCCGGGGCGAGGCTTCATGTCGTCGATCTCGGGCCGCGCGATATAGCCACGCCTCCCATCGTGATGCTGCACGGTGCGAGTTCCAACCTCGGGGCGATGCGGCAGCCGGTTGGCGAGCGGCTTGCGACAAGCCATCGCGTCATCCTGATCGATCGGCCGGGGCATGGCTGGAGCACGCGCACCAATCCCTGGGATTCGACGCCCGCGATACAGGGCCGGATGATCGCGGAGGCGCTGGCCAAACTCGGTGTCAACAGGGCGATCCTCGTGGTGCATTCCTGGGCCGGCGCGCTCGGCGCACGGATGGCGCTGGATTATCCGCAAGCCGTTGCCGGCATGGTGATGCTGGCGCCGGTCGCCTATCCATGGCCGGGCGGCGTCGGCCGCTACAACAGGATCATCGCCACGCCGGTGATCGGTCCGCTGCTGGCTTATACGATCACGCTGCCGCTCGGTACGTTCCTCATCGGCCCCGGCGTCCGCGGCGTGTTCGCGCCGCAGCTCGCCCCGGACGGATACGTCGAAAACACCGCCACCTCCTTGCTGCTGCGCCCGCGCGAATTTCTCGCCAATGCGCGCGATCTGGTGACGCTGAAGGCGGCCGTCGCCGAGCAGGCGCCTCGCTATGCAAATATCAAGGCCCCGATCACGATCATCTCGGGCGACCAAACCGACAAGACCGTGTCGACCAACATCCATTCACGGCCGCTGGCGGCGACCGCGTCGAGCGCCAAACTGATCGTGTTGCCGGGCGTCGGTCACATGGTGCAGAACGCGGCGCCTGATCTCGTGATCGCGGAGATCGAGGCGATGATCGGCGCAATGGCGCGAAGCACCGCGGCGGCCGCGAGATAGGACGCGCTGTTGCGGACGGTCATGCGAATGCAGAGGCGTCCGCGCAGCGGCGATGCATGTCATTTCCCGGTCGAGCGTCCGACACGTTCGAAGTCGCCATCAATCTCAAGATTGCCAAGGCGCCTGGGTTGAGGCTCCCGACCAGCCTGCTGCTGCGCGCGGACGAAGCGATCGAATGAGGCCTGGGCCGGTGCCTGCCGGCGCTACTTCGTCTTGCCGTCCTTGTCGTATTGCGCGAGGAACGCCCAGAGGTCGTTGGCTTCTTTCTCGTTCTTGATCCCGGCGAACACCATTTTGGTACCGGGAATCTTCGCCTTCGGCTCCTTGATGTATTCGAGGAAGACGTCCTTGCCCCAGGTAATGCCCGAGTTCTTGTTGGCCTCCGAGTAGGAATAGCCTTCGGCGGTGCCGGACTTGCGGCCGTCGAGTCCGTTGAGCTCCGGGCCGACCTTGTTCTTGGCGCCTTCGCCGATCGCATGGCAGGCCATGCATTTGTTGAATGAGGACTTGCCGGCGGCGGCGTCCTGCGCCAGCGCGCCCGACACGGATATCAACGAGGTGGCGACAACCAGCGAACTCAGAATCGGTGTTTTCATGTGGTGCTCTTCGTCTCTTCCCAAGGGGTCGGTTGCTTTTGGCAGGCTCGCCCGGATTGGACAAGCCACGAAACTTTGACAGGTTCCGCCATGGCGGGCTTGTCCGAGAGCGAACTCAGCCTTTGGAGGACGGCCATCCAGCGCCGGTGTGGCCTACCCAAATGCGTCCAGACGTGCTTGATTTGCCACGGAAAATCAATCACGCGCCAGGCCCGGAGGACACGCATGGCCATTATGATGCCGGCTTCCGACCAGGCCGTTCTGGATCGCCGCGACGCCATCGTGGCGGCGCTTCGCGCGATCGTGCCGGGCGAGGGCGTGATCGACAGCGCGGCCGAAATGATTCCTTACGAGTCCGATGGCCTGATGGCCTATCGCCAGCCGCCGATGGTCGTGGTGCTGCCCGACACGACCGAACAGGTTTCGAGGGTCCTGAAATACTGCGGCGAGCAGGGCATCAAGGTGGTGCCGCGCGGCTCCGGCACCTCGCTATCCGGCGGCGCGCTGCCGCTGGCCGACGGCGTGTTGCTGGGCCTCGGCAAATTCAAGCGCATCCGTGAGATCGATTTCGACAACCGGGTCGTCGTGACCGAACCCGGGGTGACCAATCTGGCCATCAGCCAGGCGGTGGCGCATGCGGGATTCTATTACGCGCCCGATCCGTCCTCGCAGATCGCCTGCTCGATCGGCGGCAATGTCGCGGAAAATTCCGGCGGCGTGCATTGCCTGAAATACGGCATGACCACCAACAACGTGCTCGGTTGCGAAATCGTGCTGATGTCAGGCGAAATCCTGCGTATCGGCGGCAAGTCGGCCGAGAACGCCGGCTACGATCTGATGGGGATCATCACTGGCTCCGAAGGCCTGCTCGGCGTCATCACCGAGATCACGGTGCGGATCCTGCAGAAGCCCGAGACCGCCCGCGCGCTGATGGTCGGTTTTGCCGAGGTCGAGGCCGCCGGCGAATGCGTCGCCCGCATCATCGGCGCCGGCATCATTCCGGGCGGCATGGAGATGATGGACAAACCGGCGATCCACGCCGCCGAGGCCTTTGTCCATGCCGGCTATCCGCTCGACGTCGAGGCGCTCCTGATCATCGAGCTCGATGGACCCGGCGTCGAGGTCGACGAATTGATCCGGCGGGTCGAGGCGATCGCGCAGGGCTGCGGCTCGACGACCTGCCAGATTTCCACCTCGGAGGCCGAGCGCAATCTGTTCTGGGCCGGCCGCAAGGCGGCATTTCCGGCGGTGGGCCGGATTTCGCCGGATTATCTGTGCATGGACGGCACCATTCCGCGCGGCGCGCTGCCCAAGGCCCTGGCGCGCATCCGCGACCTCTCGGCCAAATACGATCTGCGGGTCGCCAACGTGTTTCATGCCGGGGACGGCAATCTGCATCCCCTGATCCTCTACGACGCCAACCAGCCCGGCGAGATGGAGCGGGCCGAGGCGTTCGGCGCCGACATCCTGCGCTGCTGCGTCGAACTCGGCGGCGTGCTGACCGGCGAACACGGCGTCGGCATCGAGAAGCGCGACCTGATGCCGGAAATGTTCAGCGAGATCGACCTCAACCAGCAGCAGCGGCTGAAATGCGCCTTCGACGCGCAAGGCCTGCTCAATCCCGGCAAGGTGTTTCCGACCCTGCACCGCTGCGCCGAACTCGGCCGCGTCCATGTCCACGGCGGCAAGCTGGCGTTTCCCGAATTGCCGCGGTTCTGAGGACCCGGGGGGCGTGCATGACCGACATCTCGATCATCGAACTGCCCGGGCGGGTTTGTATCCGTGGGGCTACGCTTGCACTGGCCCTTGCAATCCCGCTATTTGCCGGGCTCATCCTGTTTGGTGGTGGCTTGCAGGGTGAAACCGCGCAATATGCCGGCGGGTGCAATCCGGTGAGCGCCGGAAAATGCCTGTGGGAAGCGCTGGTCTGCGTGGGAATGGGTCTTTTGATGCTTGCACTCTACCGGCGCTATGTCGACGAGCAGGGACCGCTCGCGCGGTGGCTTTCCGACGATGCGCTCGGCGCCTACCTGATCCATCCGCCGATCCTGCTGCATCCGGTCGCATGGGGCGCGGCGGCGAAAGCCATGTTGCTGACTGCTGTTGCCGCTACCGGCCGTTTCGCGGCGTCCGCCTTGGTGCTGCGGAAGTCACCGCTGCGCGCAATCGTCCAGAGCTTGTGATGGACACCCTCAGGATACGAGACGCCCAGGACGTCGAGGACGCGGTACGCGCGGCGATCGCCAGCGAGCAGCCGCTGGAGATCGTCGGCCATGGCTCCAGACGCCTGATCGGCCAGCCGATGGCGACCAATGCCGTGCTCGAGCTGTCGGCGCTGAACGCCGTCACCGCCTATGAGCCGAACGAACTGATCATCACGGTCGAGGCCGGCGCGCCGCTGGCCGATGTGCAGTCGCTGATCGACAGCAAGAACCAGCAATTCGCCTTCGAGCCGATGGATACCTCCGTGCTGCTCGGCGTCTCCGGCGCCGGCACCATCGGCGGCATGATCGGCGCGGGTCTCGCCGGTCCGCGCCGCATCCGGGCCGGCGGCGCCCGCGATCATCTGCTGGGGGCGCATGCGGTGTCCGGCTTCGGCGACAGTTTCAAGACCGGGGGCCGGGTGGTGAAGAACGTCACCGGTTACGATCTCTGCAAATTGCTGGCGGGCTCGTGGGGCACGCTCGCTGTTATGACGGAAGTGACCTTGAAGGTGATGCCCAAGCCCGAGAGCGAACGCACGCTGGTGCTGCGCGGCCTCGATGATATCGCTGCCGTCAGGGCGATGACGGCAGCACTTGGCTCGCCGTACGACGTGTCGGGCGCGGCGCATCTGCCAAATTCGGCGTTCCGGGCCGCCGCAGGCGCATTCTCCGGCCTCGGTGCGCCGGGCCAGGCGGTCACCCTGTTGCGGCTGGAAGGCATCGCGGCCTCTGCCGCCGACCGTGGCCACTCGCTCGGCAAGACGCTCGCGCCGTTTGGCGCCGTTGAAATCCTGCAGGACGCGACCTCGGCGGCGGTCTGGAGTTCGATCCGCGACGTGCTGCCGTTTGCCGCCGATGGGGCGCTGGGGGCGTGGCCGGTGTGGCGGATCGTGTGTCCGCCCGCGGCGGGCGGCGCGCTCGGTCAGCAGCTTGCGCGCGACACCGGCGGCGACGTGATCTACGACTGGGCCGGCGGCCTGATCTGGGCGGCATTGCCGCCCAGGCCCGATGCGCAGGCGGCACTGGTTCGGCAGCGTGTCGAAGCGGCCGGGGGACACGCCATGCTGGTTCGGGCGTCCGAACTGGTGCGGCGCAACGTGGACGTGTTTCATCCGCAATCCGCCGGCGTGGCCGCTTTGAGCGAACGGGTCCGTTCGAGCTTCGATCCCAAAAACATCCTCAACCGGGGCCGCCTGCTGCGGGCGGTCGCGCCATGAAAACCGAATTCTCGCTCGCCCAACTGGCCGACCCCGATATCGCCGAAGCCGACAAGATCCTGCGCGCCTGCGTGCATTGCGGGTTCTGCACCGCGACCTGTCCGACCTATGTGCTGCTCGGCGACGAACTCGATAGCCCGCGCGGCCGGATCTATCTCATCAAGGAAATGCTGGAGAAGGACCGCCCGCCCACGGCCGAGGTGGTCAAGCATATCGACCGCTGCCTGTCGTGCCTCGCCTGCATGACGACCTGCCCGTCGGGTGTGAACTACATGCATCTGGTCGATCAGGCGCGGGTCAGGATCGAACGGGATTATTCCAGGCCGTTGCCGGAGCGGGTTTTGCGCGCGGTGCTGGCTTTTGTGCTGCCGCGGCCCGGCCTGTTCCGCCTCAGCATGATCATGGCGCGGCTGGGGCGGCCATTGGCGGCGCTGTTGCCGTCGCCCAAAACCGCTTCGTCGACGCCCGGCCTGCTGCGGCGGATCAAGGCGATGCTGGCGCTGGCGCCCGGCCGCCTGCCGGCGCCGGGACCTGCCGGTGGCAGCGTTTTTCCGGCGATCGGGAAGCGGCGCGGGCGGGTCGCGCTGTTGCAGGGCTGCGCCCAGCAGGTGCTGGCGCCGCGGATCAACCAGGCCGCCATCAATCTGTTGACGCGCCACGGCGTCGAGGTGGTGCTGGTCAGGGACGAGCAATGCTGCGGCGCGCTCACCCATCACCTCGGCCGGGACGGCGACGCCCTGGCGCGCGCCCGCGCCAACATCAAAGTGTGGCAAAGCGAAGCGGAACGAGGCGGGCTCGACGCCATCCTGGTGACGGCGTCGGGCTGCGGCACGGTGATCAAGGACTATGGTTTCATGCTGCGCGAGGACCGCGAATTCGCCGCTCCCGCCGCGCGGATCTCCGCGCTGGCAAAGGATATCACCGAGTATCTCGCCGGGATCGATCTCAATCCGTCGCGCCAGCAAGGCGACGTCACCATCGCCTATCACTCGGCATGTTCGCTGCAGCACGGACAGAAAATCACGCACGCGCCGAAAGAATTGCTTTCCAAGAATGGATTCGTGGTGAAAGATGTACCCGAGAGCCATTTGTGTTGCGGTTCGGCGGGGACCTACAACATTCTCCAGCCCGACATTGCGAGCAGGTTGCGCGATCGCAAGATCGCCAACATTGCGACAGTCAAGCCGGACATGATCGCTGCGGGCAATATTGGGTGCATGGTGCAAATTGCCGGCGGTACGTCTGTTCCTGTGGTGCACACGATTGAGCTTCTCGATTGGGCGACAGGCGGTCCAAAACCTGAATTGAAAGGGCCTGGACCGGCAAGGCCGGCATCGAACTGACTGCATTGAATTGACCGGCCGGCACTTCGAAGCGCTCGACGGACACGACCAGCGGCAACAGGAGGACCACGATGGCTAAAGCGAAGAAGGCTAAGAAAAGCAAGAAGGCCAAAAAGGCCAAGAAGGCGGTAGCAGCGAAGAAGAAGTCAGCGAAGAAGTCGTCGAAGAAGGCCGCCAAGAAGTCGGCAAAGAAGGCTTCGAAGAAAGCCGCCAAGAAGTCGGCAAAGAAATCAGCCAAGAAGGCAGCGCCGAAAAAGGCTGCCAAGAAAGCCGCGAAGAAGAGTCCGGCCAAGAAAAAGAAAGCCGCTGCCAAGCCTGCTGCGCCGAAGCCTGCAGCCCCGGTGGCGGCTCCTGCGCCGGAGCCCGAACCCGCGCCGAGCTGGGCAACGCCGAGTTCGGAGCCGTCCACCCCGTCCTGGGGATCCGGCTCCGCCAATGGTGGCGATCAGCATTAGCCAACGACCATCCTTCAGAAAGCCGCAGCGTTCACCGCTGCGGCTTTTTTCGTGAGCGCCGGTTTTTCGCGAAGCGGTCTGACCGGCTGCACCACGGGTTTTTACGGAGGCGGTTGATTCGGCCTCGATGCCGGTTGCCGTACCGCCGGCCCCTGTTGGCCTGCCCCGGATGCCGCCTGGCAGGCGCCAAAGACCGCCTAGATTGTTGTGGGAATGCAACACCCGCTGACAACATTTTCCGAAACGGCAAGAACGCCTAAAAAGGCGGCAGATGATCGACATTTTGGCTTCACGCCCGTGACGCCAGGTCGCAGATTGCAATCACGTTACTGAATTTGGTTGCAGTCGGTTATCGCTTGCCCTCGGGGGGCCATCGGAACGGGGCTGTTCTGGAAGGTGAAATGGGGATCGTCATGAAGAAACTGGCTTTGTTGGCAACGGCGCTGACAATGGTATCGGGCTCGGCTCTCGCGGCCGACATGTACGTCAAGGCCGCAAAGGCCCCGCCGCCGGTCGCGTTCGATCCCTGGGACGTCGCCTTCGGCAGCGCCATCATGAGCGACTACGTCTTCCGCGGTATCACCCAGTCCAACCACAAGCCTTCGGTCTCGGCCTATTTCGAGCCGCGCTACAACGTGACCAAGGACCTGCAGCTCTATGTCGGCGCCGCCGGCGAGAGCATTTCGTTCCCCAACCGCGCTGCCGCTGAAATCGACATCTACGGCGGTATCCGCCCGACCTTCGGCGCCTTTGCCTTCGACTTCGGTGTCTGGGGCTACCTGTATCCCGGCGGGACCTGCCAATACGGTGCGGCCTTCGATACGGCCGGCAAGCCGCTCGGAGCCGAATGCGCGACCAACTTCCTGGTCAACGGCAACGTCCTCAAGAAGAACGTGAGCTTCTTTGAAGGCTACGCCAAGGTCAATTACACCATCAACGACAACTGGCAGTTCGGCCTCAACGAATACTACACCCCGAGCTACCTGAACTCCGGCGCCTGGGGCAACTACGCCTCGATCACCGGCAAGTACACCGCGCCCTCCACCACCTTCGGCTCCAGCGGCGTCGGCATGTACGTCTCGGGCGAGTTTGGCCGTCAGTGGCTCGGAACCTCCGATTCGTTCTACGGCACCGGCTTCACCAATCCCGGCTTTGCCGGTCCGTTCCCGAACGGCATCAAGTACGCCGATTACAACACCTGGAACATCGGCGTCGGCTTCACCTACAAGGTGTTCACGCTCGATCTGCGCTACTCCGACACCAACCTGTCGAAGGGTGACTGCAACGCCTTCACCAGCGATTTCGCAGCCCGCGGCAACATCACTTTGGCTTCCGGAACCAGCATCACCGCGATCAATCCGTCCGGCGTTGGCTCCAACTGGTGCGGCGCGGCCGGCATCGTCAAGCTCTCGGCTGACCTGACCGCGATGACCAACCTGAAGTAAGTCCTTCGCTTTCGAATATCAGGGGGCGGCAGAGCGATCTGCCGCCCCTTTGCTTTGGGGGCACCCGTGGCGCTTTTGAAACGGGATTGGCGGCGCGCCGCGCGCGCGATCTTGCGCAACGACCATCGCAATGTCCGGGCGGGCGCGGTCGCGGGCCTCGGTGGTGCGCTTGCGATCGGCATCATGGAATGGTTTTCCATCGCCGCGCATTATCCGCTGGCCGTCATTCCCTTTGCGACATCGATCGTGCTGGTGATCGGATCGCCGGACGCCGAGCCGGCGCAGCCGCGCGCCTTGATCGGCGGCCATGTGGTCAGCGCGCTGGTCGGTCTTGCCGTGCTGAAGCTGACCGGCCCGCAGGCCTGGGCGGCGGCCGCTGCCGTCGGCCTTGCCATTCTCGCGATGTATGTGACCGGGACCTTTCATCCGCCGGCGGGGATCAATCCGCTGCTGGTGGTGTCCGGCCATCTGCCCTGGACGTTCCTGTTCGTGCCGGTGCTGGCGGGCGCGATGCTCCTGACCGCGTTTGCGCTGCTGTGGCATCGCTGGGTTCGCCGCCAGCCCTGGCCACGCCGCTGGCTGTAGCCGGCGCCGTTAGGCCTTGACGCCGACGACGTCCTGCAATGTGAAGCGGTCGCCGTCACGGACCACCGCGACATGGCGCTGGTGGAAGGCTTCGAGCGTCGAGCGATGGCCGATCGAGACGATGGTGGTTTGCGGCAGTTTCGAGCCGAGCAGATCATACAGCGCGGCCTCGGAAGGCTCGTCGAGCGAGGCCGTCGCCTCATCGAGGAACAGATATTGCGGGGCGTGCAACAGCGCGCGCGCCAGCCCGAGGCGCTGCTGCTCGCCAAGCGAGAGCATCCGGTTCCAATGCGCGTGCTCCTGCAACCGGTCCGCCAGCTTGGGCAGGCCAACCGATATCAGCGCTTCCCGGACCTGGTTGGCGCTGAAGCTTTCGGTTTCGCCGGGATAGGCGATCGCACCATGCAGCGATCCGATCGGGAAATAAGGCCGCTGCGGCAGCATCAGCAGCGACGCCTCGGCGGGAATGGCGATCGAGCCGCTGCCGAACGGCCAGATGCCCGCGATGGCGCGGAACAACGTCGACTTGCCGGAGCCCGACGGGCCCGTGAGCAGGGTGCGCTCGCCGCCGCGAAGGCTGAGCCCATCGGCCGAGAGCAGCGGCGTGCCGTTCGGCAGCTGCAGCTTGAGCTGGCGCAGGTCGATCGCCTTGCCGCCCTTCGATGCCACGACGCCGATCGAGTCGCGCGATTTCTCCAGCGCCATGGCGTCGGCGATCGCCGATTCAAATCCGTCGAGCCGGGCGACGATGGCGCGCCAGTCGGCCAGCGTGCGATAGATCGTGACGAAGATCGACAGCGCCGTCTGCACGCTGCCGAAAGCACCCGCGGTCTGCGTCAGGCCGCCAAGCAGGACCTTTTTTTCGAAATAGGCCGGCGCCACCAGGATGTATGGGAAGATCACCGCGGCTTGCGAGTAGCTCCTGGTGAACGCGGTCAGCCGCTTGGTCCGGCTCATGATGCCGTACCAGTTTTCGATCACGTGGCTGAAACGCCCCCACAGCCCGAGGCGCTCCGCGCGCTCGCCCTGCAACAGCGCGATCTGCTCGGAGTTCTCCCGGGCCCGAACCAGGTTGAAGCGGAAATCGGCCTCGAATTGCTGCTGCTTGAAATCAAGCCGCACCAACGGCGAGCCGATCCACTGCGTCAGCGCCGTACCGATGACGGCGTAGATCAGCGCGGCCCAGACTAGGTAGCCCGGGATGGCGTATTCCTTGCCGAACAGGTGCAAGGGTGCTTCTGCAGACAGTCCCCACAGGATGACGACAAAAGAACAGAGCGTCACCACCGAACTCAAAAGGGTCAGCCCGATATAGAGCGTCCGCTCGACAAACAGGTTGACGTCCTCGGCGATGCGCTGGTCCGGATTGTCGGCGGCGTCGCCTTGCAATTGCATGCGGTAGTGATTGGCGCCGTGCAGCCATTCGCCGAGATAGTGTTGGGTCAGCCAGCGCCGCCAGCGGATCTGCAGCCATTGATTGAGGTAGAGCTGGTAGACCGAGAGCACGACGAAGCTCGTTGCAATCAAGCAAAAGACCCCGATCTCCCTGACGAAGACGTCCCAATTATATTCCTGCAGCGCGTTGAAGAAGCGAGCCTGCCACTGGTTCAGCAGCACGTCGATCGCGACCAGCGCCAGTTCGATCGCGATGACAGCGGCGAGCAGCGCGCGGCCGGCCCATTTGTCTTCGGAACTGAAATAGGGAGCAGCGATCCGCCATACGGTCGCAAGCGTCGAGCGGATGCTGTTCACAGATCGTCGTCTCCGGGGGTGGGCCTTAAAGGCCTGAAAGAACGGAAGAATCCAGAATTAGACTAAAGTCGTATATTTCCTCGCCTGCGGCGGCTTGTCGCGGCGTCCGGGCAGACCCTAGCATGGCTTCACGGAGAAGGGCGGGGGACCTCCGGACTTCGCGAGGTTGTGAGAGGTTTTCGGCGTAAGCCGGACCAGCAGTCGAATTCGCGCATTCATACGACGACGCTTCCGCATCAGCAGGCATGACTGACCGTCGATGCGGCCGGGTGCCCAATAATAATCCGGGGAGAATCCGCTCATGTGGAATCAAATCTATGATCCGCTCAACAACACGACATTGTCGACGCTGGCCGCTGCCGTACCTGTTGTCACGCTGCTGGTCTTGATCGCCAGCGGCAAGGTCAAGGCGCATATCGCGGCCATCATCGCGCTGGTCGTCGCCAACATCATCACCATCGCGGTGTACCACATGCCCACCAACATGTCGGTGCGGGCATCGCTGCTCGGCGTGGTGGCCGGATTTTTCCCGATCGGCTGGATCGTGCTGAACGTGATCTTTCTCTATCAGGTCACGGTGTCGACCGGCCGCTTCGAATTGCTGAAGCGCGCGGTCGGCGGCGTCACCGAAGACCGGCGGCTGCAACTGCTGCTGATCGCGTTTTCCTTCGGCGCGTTCTTCGAGGGGGCGTCGGGATTCGGTACTCCCGTCGCGATCACCGGATCCATCCTGATCGGCCTCGGCTTCTCGCCGCTGGCGGCCTCCGGCCTGTCGCTGATCGCCAACACGGCGCCGGTGGCTTACGGCGCGCTCGGCACGCCGATCCAGGGACTGGCCTCGGTCACCGGCCTCGATCCCTATATCCTCGGCGCGATGGTCGGCCGGCAATTGCCGGTGTTCTCGCTGATCGTGCCGTTCTGGGTGGTGTGGGCCTTTGCCGGCTGGAAGGGCATGAAGGACGTGTGGCCGGCCATTCTGGTCACCGGGGTCACGTTCGCGATTCCGCAATTCGTGATCTCGAACTACATCAACCCCTGGATCGTCGACATCGGCGCCTCGCTGATCTCGATGGGCTGCCTGATCCTGTTCCTGAAGGTGTGGCAGCCGAAGGTGCTGTGGCTGTCGCCCGCCTTGCGCGGCAGGGACGAATCGGCGGCGACCATGACGACGCCGAAGCCGATGGACAAGACGCCGCTCACGCAAGGCGAATTGTGGAGCGCGCTGCTGCCATGGATCATCGTCTGCATCGTGATGCTGATCTGGGGCAATGGGGCGTTCAAGACCTGGGCCAACGCCAACTTCGTCTGGAACTATCCGGTCCCCGAACTGCACAACATGATCAACAAGGTGCCGCCGGTCGCCGCCAAGCCGACGCCGGAAGGCGCGGTGTTCGGGTTCACCTATCTGTCGTTCACCGGGACCGGCATGCTGATCGCGGCGATCATCTCCGGCTTCCTGATGGGGGTCGGGCCGGGCCGGCTGATCGGCGAATATGGCCGCACCATCAAGCTGTGCGCGATCTCGCTGATCACGATCTCGGCGATGCTTGCGATCGGCACGCTGACGCGGCTCTCCGGCGTCGACGCTACGCTCGGCCTCGCGTTCGCCGCCACCGGCGTGCTCTATCCCTTCTTCGGCACCTTGCTCGGTTGGCTCGGCGTGGCGCTGACGGGATCGGACACCGCCTCCAACGTGCTGTTCGGCAATCTGCAGAAGATCACGTCCGAACAACTCGGCCTGTCGCCGATCCTGATGAGTGCCGCCAACTCCTCGGGCGGCGTCATGGGCAAGATGATCGACGCGCAATCGATCGTCGTCGCCTCCACCGCGACCAACTGGTACGGCCACGAAGGCTCCATCCTTCGCTACGTGTTCCTGCATTCGATCGTGCTGGCGTGCCTCGTCGGCCTGCTCGTGACGCTGCAGGCCTACGTCTATCCGTTCACCCTGATGGTCCTGAAATAAAGGGCGCGCCCGAATTGGCGGCCAACAATCGCCGCGGCCGGGAACAAGTCCAGCTTCCTGGCCGCGGTCAGCGCCGCTGCGGGCCTGATCAGCGGTCCTGGTAAGTCGGTTCGCGCTTCTCGACGAATGCGCGCATGCCCTCTTTCCGATCGTTCAGGGCGAATGCGGCATGAAGACTTCGTCGTTCATAGCGCAAGCCCTCCGAGAGCGGAGTTTCATAGGCGCGATCGACGCATTCCTTGATCATCATCACGACGGGCTGCGACAGGCGCGCAATCCTGGCTGCGGTGCGTATCGCCTCGTCGACCAGCTCGTTGTCGGCGACGACGCGGCTGACCAGACCCGAACGCTCGGCCTCGGCCGCATCCATCATGCGACCCGAGAGACACATCTCCATCGCTTTCGATTTTCCGATGAAGCGGGGCAGGCGCTGCGTTCCGCCGCCGCCCGGCGGTATTCCCACCGTCACTTCGAGTTGGCCGAACTTTGCGGAGGCGGATGCGATGATGAAGTCGCACATCATCGCCAGTTCGCATCCGCCGCCGAGGGCGTATCCGGCAACGGCCGCGATGACCGGCTTCCGGCACCGCGTCAATCGAATCCAGTCGCCGGCATTGAAGTCGTCCCGGTAGACGTCGGCGAAGGTCTCCATCGCGGCCATTTCGCCGATATCGGCGCCGGCTGCAAATGCGCGATCGTCGCCCGTCAGCACGATCGCCTTGATGTCAGTCGATTCCTCGAACGTATCGAGCGCATGCGCCAGTTCCTTGATCACGGCGCCGCACAGGGCATTGCGCACATGCGGTCGATTGAACCGTATCAGTGCAACTGCGTCGTGTCGTTCGGTCGACAGGTATTGATACGTCATGATCTGATCCTTCGAGGCCAATGGCGGATGCCGCTGGTTCAGACTAACGATCGGATGTACCATTTGTATAATAGATTAGGTTGACGACAACCCATAGGAAATATCGATGAAGATGCAGCACTTGCGTTTTCTGGTTGCGGTCGTTGATGCCGGCGGCGTCGGCAAGGCGGCGGACCGCTTGCGCCTGGCGCAGCCGACCGTATCGGCCGGACTCAAGGCGTTGGAGATAGAACTGGGCCAGCCCTTGTTCGAGCGCACGGGTGGCCGGCGGCTTAGTCCGACGCCGCGCGCGCTGGAATTCTGCAGGAGCGCCACCGATATTCTTCAGCGGTGCGACGAGGCACGGCGGCAGTTTCGCAGAACGGACACCAGGCCCGCAAGGCTGCGGGTCGGTGTGCTGCCGACCATCTCCAGCCAGCGCGTGGGTGCGTTCGTTTCGGCTCTGGCCGGCAACGAGGCGGCCGATCGCTTGCAATTGTGGGAGGGCAATCCAAGCCGGCTTGCCGACTGGATGCGTGACGGACGTATCGATGCATGTTGGACGACGGTCGTCGAGGATGGCCGGTTCGCGAAGGTTCTATGGCGCGAGCCGTTTGTCGCGCTGGTTTCGCCGAAGCATCGCTTCTGCCGGGAATCGACGATTTCGCTCGCGGACCTCGACCGCGAGCCGATCGTTCTGCGCGGCAGTTGCGAAATGCCGCGGGGGCGCCTGTGGTCCGAGAAGGTCAAGCCGAGAATCGTGGCCCGTATCGATCGCGACGAAATGGCACTGAGGCTCGTGGCATCCGGGGTCGGTCTTGCCGTTGCGCCCAAAAGCCTTGCGACGAAAGACGTCGTCGCGCGAACAATTCGTGATCTCAGGACCGTTCGCTGCATCGGATTGAAATGGCGACCGGAGCTGCGGGATGACGCGCTGCGGCTACTGATCGCAGCCGTTGAGGCGGGAGGGTCATGATTTGCGCGCTGCTGGCACCGCGCCGTTGCGGAAGCTGAGTTTCGGTTCTCGATGCGGCAGTTTTTGCCGCGAACAAGCATCTGCGCGCTCGAAAAGACTCTAGCCAATGACATGCTTGTTGAATAGAACCGCGCCATAAGAACGTCGGCATATTTTGAGAGGATGCATGATTTCATTCGCAGGCATGGCGAAGCGCGCAGGCATGGCAGCGGTGCTGGTTGCAATCGCCCATCCCGATGCCGGTCATGCCCAGGCCGACACCGGCTTTCCGTTCGGCATGGAAATGACCATGGATGTGAGGCCGATGCCGGGATCGAAACGAATCCCGAACCTGGAGATCGGCGATGCCGGCGAAGTGGTGCTCGAACTCTGGTGCAAGGGCGGCAAGGGGCAGTTTTCGGTGGCGGGCAACACCGTGATTTTCGTCGCCGGCGCGATGGAAAACCGCACCTGCGCGCCGGATCGCGCCCGGGCCGACGACGAACTGATGGCTGCGCTGGCCGATGCCGCGACCTGGACCAGGCAGGGCGATGCCATCTCGTTCATCGGCAGCAAGACGCTGCGGTTCCGGCTCAATACGAATTAGGCCGCGATTTCATCACGCGGCAGGCCGCGGCCGCAATCAGCGGCCGAATGAGAAAATCCCCGGCGGAAGCGGCTGCGGGTTGAGGGCGACCCGCTCGAGCGCAGACGTAAACTGGCGCTGAAGGCCGCTCACGATGATGATGCCACCCGCGACACGATCGAGTTCGTCGGAAGTCAATTCTTCGTTCTTGATGGGCGTGAAATCGGTCATGGTCGGGTCCCCTTGGTTCGGCACGGCATGATGCCTGCGCCGAACGGGACATTGCCTGCGCCGGTCCGGCTTGTTTGTGATCGAGGTCACTTAGGCCAAGGCCGGCGGCTCGGCGTCGGGCCCCCGCCCATAGCGCTTGAGCGCCTTGAGCATCTCCAGCATGTCGTTTCGTAGGCGATCGCGCTTCAAGGCGATCGTGTCGTCAATTCGAAAATTCGAGCCGCGCTTCCAATCCGCCGCCGTTGCGATTGGCGAGCGTGAGCGTCCCGCGAAGCGCGCTGGCAAGTTGCTGGGCGATGGCAAGGCCGAGCCCGGTGCCACCGGTTTCGCGACTGCGCGAAGCCTCGACCCGGTAAAACGGTAAGAACACCGACTTCAGATGCTCGTCGGGAATACCGGGGCCGCGGTCCGATACGGTGATCGTGATGCCGTTCGAGCGTTGCGCATCGATGGCGACTTCGACATCCTCGCCGAACTTCAGCCCGTTATCGATCAGGTTGATCATGATGCGGCGCAAGGCCTGCGGGTGCGTGAGAATCGTCACCCCGCGTTCTCCGGCAAAGCGAAGCGATTTTCCGGCGTCGGAATAGTCGCAGACGAGGCTGTCGATAAGGGCATGCAGGTCGGTCTGGCACCGCTGCTTGCTGACCTCGTCGCGTCCGCGGGCCAGGGCAAGACCCTGCTTGACGAGCGTTTGCATTTCCTGCAGGTCACCCTGCAGCTTTTCCTTGGCGTCGCTCTCCCCCAGGAAATCAGCGCGCAGCCGCATGCGCGTGATCGGATTCTGAAGACGGCGCGAGATTCCCGCCAGGATCTGGATCCGCTCCACAGCCTGCTCGGCAATGCGTCGCTGCATGGCGTTGAAGGCGGTAGCGGCGCGCGCCACTTCCTTCGGACCATCCTCCGGGAGCAACTCGCCGCGCAGATCCGAACCCAGGTTGTTGGCCGCGCGCTCGAGGCGCGCCAGCGGTCGTGTCGCGAGCTTCACGGCAACCCAGGTGAAGAATGCGAGAAGACAGAGCTGAACGGCGAGCGCCGCGGGCAACCAGGGCGAACTCACCCTCCTCGGCGCGCGGTATTCGATCGTCACCGGACTGCCGTCCTCAAGGCGAATGAGCATGCCTCTTTTCGATCGCTCCGGTGGATCGAGGTAGACATAGTTCACGTCGTGGCCGGCTCCAAGCTCGGCCCTGAGGGCCGCCAAAAACACTTTCCCTCGAGGTCTGAGCGGCTCATGTGCCTCGCCGCCGCCCTTGAGAACGTATCGATATGCAGGTTTGGCGAAGCGATCCAGCCATGCGGGTCTTTCTTCGGGCTTGACCCGGTCGAGGATAGCGACTTCCGTCGCGACGCTCCTCATGAAGTAGTCATCCGACTGCTCGTTGCTGGGGCTGAAGACATTAAGGGCGACCAGACCAAAGGACAGCAGATGCGCAGCCAGCAGACCGGCGAACAGGATGATCGCCAGCCGGCGGAACAGTGAGTCCGGCCAAAGACGCGCCGCCATACGTCGAAGGTGGGCGCTCATGACGGCTCCCGCGATGCTTCGACGACGACATGCATGGAGTCCGACGGGCCAATGTCGCACTCCCGCGCCAGGGCAAGCCCCTGCTTGACGAGCGTCTGCATTTCCTGCAGGTCGCCCTGCAGCTTTTCCCTGGCGTCGCTGTCGCCCAGGAAATCAGCGCGCAGCCGCATCCGCGTGATCGGGGTCTGAAGATCGTGCGAGATTGCCGCCAGAATCTGGATTCGTTCGGCGACCTGCTCGGCAATGCGTCGCTGCATGGCGTTGAGCGCGGCAGCGGTGCGCGCCACCTCCTTCGGACCATCCTCCGGGAGCGGCTCGCCGCGCAAATCCGAGCCCAGGCCGTTCGCCGCGCGCTCGAGGCGCGCCAGCGGTTGCGTCGCGAGCTTTACGGCAACCCAGACAAAGAATGCGATGATACAGAGTTGAAGGGCGAGCGCCGCCGGCAACCAGGGCGAAATGATTTCCTTCGGCGGAAAGACTGCGATCGTCACGGGGCTACCGTCCTTCAGGTGCATGCGTATGCCCCGCCGCAGTCGCTGCGGTGGATCGAAGTAGACAAAATTTGCGTCGTGGTCGGGCCCCAGCGCGGCCCGCAAACGCGCGATATTCGCTTGCCGTCGTTTGGGTGTCTCCGCCTCCAGCTCTCCCTCATCGCTGAGAATGTATCGCCAATGGCGTCGAGAGAGGCGGTCGAGCCAGGCGGGTCTTTCTTCAGGCTTGAGGTAGTCGAGGAAAGCGACCGCTTCCGCGATGTCCGCAGCAGCATATTTACTCCCCAGTTCGTCTTCGATAGCGATGCGGTCGAGGGCGATCAAAACGAAGGCCAGCACATGTGCAACCACAAGGCCGGAAAACAGGATCATCGCCAGCCGGCCGAACAGGGAGTCCGGCCAAAGACGCCACGCCACGGGCCGAAAACAAGCGCTCATGTCGGACCCTGCAATGCCTCGACGGCGGCCGTAAAGACGTAGCCTTCGCTGCGCACCGTCTTGATATAGGACGGCTCCCGGGCGTCTTCGCGCAATCGCTGGCGAAGGCGGCTGACGAGAAGGTCTATCGACCGATCGAAGACTTCGGCCTCACGACCTTGCGTCAGGTCGAGCAGTTGATCGCGATTGAGGACATGCTGAGGGTGATCGAGAAACACGCGCAACAATCGGTATTCGGCGCCGCTCAGCGAGACCACGGTCTCGTTGGAGTCGACCAGGCAACGCCCGGCCGTATCGAGCTTCCATTCGCCGAACCGGAACAGGCGGGCCTTCTCCGACGCCGCAAGGTTGCGGGGCAGCATCTCGGCCCTGCGCAAGACCGAGCGGATTCGTGCGAGCAGCTCGCGCGGCGCAAACGGCTTCGTGAGATAGTCGTCCGCCCCCATCTCAAGGCCGACGATGCGGTCCGCCTCATCGCCGCGCGCCGTCAGCATCAGGATCGGAATCTCATAGGGTTGATTTGCGCGCAAGTTGCGGCAGAGCGTGAGGCCGTCGTCCCCCGGCAGCATGAGGTCAAGCACGATCAGATCGATCCGGTGGCTTGCGAGAACCTCGCGCATCTGCCGCCCGTTGGCTACCGTAGTGACCCGATAGCCGTGGCCGGCAAAGTATCGGTCCAGCAGTTCGCGCAGACCCAGGTCATCGTCGACGACAAGAATGTGGTCCGAATTCCCCATACACGCCAGAGTACCCAACCGCCGGGGCAAGCGACATCCTATTTTGTAACATAATGTATCGTTCTGGCGGCCCGACACAGAAAATTTCAAAATGGTCAGCCTCGGAAATTCGCGAGATACATCGGACACTTCCAGTGATGCTTCGCTTCCTTTCGGACGAAAGCGGTGTCGATGAACCCGGACAAGGATATGCTCTCCTTGCCAGCCGAGGCCAGATTGGGTGGCCCAGAAATGCCGTCCCCGCCGCCCGGCTACAGCGACGCGGGATGGCTGTAATGGCCCGACGACGAGACTTGGTCGTTTCAGTTCGTGCGGGTGCCCGGTGCGGCACAGGAGAGCGCGGGCACCGTCTCGCAATGCTTTTCCGACCCTTGCAAAGCAATCGTATTCGATTGGCTGCAACGAAAGCTCGGCTCGGCCGAATGCATTGTCGCGAGCGCAGAAAATGCATGCGGCTGCGCCGGAGCATGATGCCCGACCGAACGGAATGGCCGCTTGGATATGTGCGACGGTATCCGTACCGGGACGGCGTTTATTTTCGGATTTGGGAGAACGGGTCATGAGAATCCTATCAAGCCTTGTCGCGCCCTCGGCTGTTGCTATCCTTTCAACCGCATTGCTATGCGCGCTCGGTGGCCCGGCCGCGCCGCAAACGGCCAGCACGCTTCCCAGCGTCACCGTCGACGCGCCAAGGGAACTGGCAAGACCGCAACGGCCGGAGGTAACGCCACGAGGCTCCGGTCGGGTAGCACACCGAGCGGGCCGGACATCGCGATCCACTCAAATGGCGAATGGGACGTCGACCGGGGCTGCGCGGGGTCCTATCATGGTGAAGCTTGCCCGGCTCGAGAGGGAGGCCAGCAGTTGCAACGATGGTTGCGAGTCAAGCTTCAGGCGCGGCAAGGATCCTTGGGTTGGATGCAGCGAGTCGGGAGGGTATTACTCCGTTTTCTCAGCGACCTGCAAAGACACACTCACTCACAGGGACTACGTGCAATGCGTGGAGACCAAAATGTTTCTGGGTTGGGACCGACAACGATCCTGGTGGTATTGCACCGGTATGCTGGCTGGAGGGAAATTTCGGGTCACCGCGGAGAATCGAAACAGGTAGTGCATGCGTATCGAGGCTCGATGCCGGGCAGCTGAACGGCGTCTGTGATTTGTCTTCGGAAGTGCTGGTTGGATGCGTGACATGGTGTTCGCACCGGGGCGGCATCTATGTCCGGATTTGGGGGAGCATGTCGTGAGGTTGCCATCAAGCGTTGTCGCGCCTTCAGCTATCGCTATCCTCTCAACTGCATTGCTGTGCGGCCTGAGCGGCACGGCAGCCTCGCAAACCGCAACAGGTCCCGGCAACCAGCTTCCCAGCATCACGGTCCTGGCACCGAAGCAAGTGGCCAGGCCGCGCCGGGCGGAGCCGGCGGCAAGGCCACAAAGGCGGACGCCGCCGGTGGCAAACAGGATTGCAGCCCGCCCGACATCGCCAGCGCCTCAAACGCAACCGGCAACCGCTCAAAAGCCGGCGCCCGGTTCAGTGATGGCAAGGATTGCTGCGCTTGAGAAGACCTCCGGCAGTTGCAACGACGGTTGCCAAACAAGCTTCAAATACGGCAACCAACCGTGGAACGGATGCTCCGTGTCGGCCGGGGATTTTACGTTATCGGCAACGTGCAAAAACGGACGCAACTACAAAACCTACCAGGAGTGCCACGAGACCGGAATGTTTTTGGGCGCGAGACAATTTGAAGTCTGGTGGTATTGCAGCAGCCTGCACGCCGGGGGCAAGCTTTCCGGGGAGAAGGTTCAGCTCGCCGAACTCAAGCGATCAAGACGTCGCTAGTCGATGCGAGCTCGGCTTCATGCCGTGCATCACGCCTCTTTTGCGTAGCGCTTGAGCGACGCCTTGAGCATATCGAGCATGTCGTCCCGCACGGCATCGCGGGTGCCGCGCGCCCAGGCCGCCGCCAGCGGCAACCGCTTCATGTCGGTCGTGGTCAGCGGGACATAGCGCACCCCGCGCACGGCCATTCGCGACGTCCATCGCGGGACGATGGCGACCCCCAATCCGGCGGCGACGAGGTTCACGATGGTCTGCTTTTCATCGGCGAGCTGCACCACCCGCGCCTGCAATCCGGCCTGCGCAAACAGTTTCATGGTCAGATCGTGACTGTGCGGGCGCGAGCGGCGCTCCGGCACGATCAGCGGCTGCTCGGCGACGTCGGCGATCGATACGCGCTTTCGTGAAGCGAGGGGATGGCGGTCGGCGACGGCGACCACCGGCGTCTCGTGCAGCAGAAACAGAAATTCGAGCCTTCGGTCCGGCTTCTCGGGCGGACGCACCAAAGCAAGGTCGAGGCGGCCGGACAGCAGCCGCGGCAGCAGCCGGATGGTTTTCTCCTCGGTCAGCTTCACCGTGACGTCCGGCCGCCGCTTGCGAAAATCCTGCAGCAGCATCGGCAGCAATCCGGCGGCCGCGCTGTCGATCGCACCGACCCGGATGGTGGCGGCCTCGCGCCGGCCGCGCGAGCGGAGTCGCGCCGCGACGCCGTCGGCCTGCGCCAATAGATTTCGCGCCTCCCGGAGCAGCACCGCGCCGTCGTCGGTCAGCGCGACGCTGCGGGTGGTGCGCGTCATCAGCCGGGTGCCGAGATCGTCCTCCAGCAGGCGGATGGTGCGTCCGAGCGCCGAGGGCAGCATGTCCAGCCGCTGCGCCGCGCGTCCGAAATGCAGTTCCTCGGCCGCGGCCACGAAGCAGCGGAGCTGGTTCAATTCCATGCGTCCTCCTTGCGGCTTATTATATCAAATATTTGTATAATCATATGCCGATTGAAGGCGCGGGACACTTGGCCCTAGCCTGGTCGCCAACCAACACGTTCCAAAGGGAGTGGCCCATGCGCTTCAATCGCCGCACGATGCTGTCCGGTGCCATCGCGGCGGCGTCGATCTGGGCGTCACAGGCGGCCATCGCGCAGACCGCCTTTCCGGCCAAGCCGATCACGATCATCGTTCCGGCGGCGGCGGGAGGCCCGACCGACACCGTGGCCCGCCTGATCGCGGAATCGATGGGCCGCAGCCTTGGCCAGACCATCCTGGTCGAGAATGCCGGCGGCGCCGGCGGCACGCTCGGCATGGCCCGCGTTTCCAAGTCCGCCCCTGACGGTTACACGCTCGCGGTCTGGCACATCGCGCACGCGACCGCGCCGGCGCTCTATGATTCCATCAAATACGACGTCGTCGACGATTTCGATCACATCGGCCGCATCACCGACGTGCCGATGACGCTGGTGTCGAAGTCGGCGCTGGCTGCCAATGATGTGACCGAATATCTGGCCTGGATTCGCGGCAGCGGCGAAAAGGCCGTCTACGGACATGCCGGGATCGGTTCCGCCTCGCATCTGTGCATGCTGATGCTGATGAAGGAGCTTGGCGTGCAGATGAACGGGATTCCCTATCGCGGCACGGCGCCGGCGATGAACGATTTGCTCAGCGGCCAGTTCGACGTGATGTGCGACCAGACCACCGGCACCACCAACCAGATCAAGGAAGGCAAGATCAAGGGCTTTGCGGTCACGACCAAGACCAGGGTCTCGTCCTTGCCCGATTTGCCGACGCTGGATAGCGGCGCCATCAAGGGTTTCGAGGTTTCGGCCTGGCACGCGATGTGGGCGCCGAAGGGATTGCCGCAGGAGGCCACCGACAAGCTCGTCGCAGCCCTGCAAGCGGCGCTCAGGGATCCCAAGGTGATCGAGCGGTTTGCCAGCCTCGGCACCGAGCCGGTCCAGGCGGAGCTGGCGACGCCGGCAGCGCTCAAGGCGCATCTGGCCGCCGAAGTGCCGCGCTGGGGCGCCGTGATCAAGGCTGCCGGCGCCAAGGGAAACTGACTTCGAAATCGAGTCCGGCCGCCTGCCGGACACGGCCATCATTCGCAATCCGGAGACGACCGATGAAGACATACGCCATAGCCGCCATCCCGGGCGACGGGATCGGCACCGAAGTCATTGCCGCGGGGGTCGAGGTGCTGCACGCGCTGGCGCAGCGCGACGGCAATTTCAAGTTCAAGGTCGACCATTTCGACTGGGGGTCCGAATACTACAAGAAGCACGGCGTCATGATGCCGGAGGATGGCCGCGACCGGATCAGGAATCACGACGCCATCCTGTTCGGCTCGGCGGGCGCGCCCGATGTGCCCGACCACATCACGCTGTGGGGACTGCGGCTTGCGATCTGCCAGCCGTTCGACCAATACGCCAATGTCCGTCCGACCCGCATCCTGCCGGGCATCACCAGCCCGTTGCGCAACGTTCACGGCAAGGAGCTCGACTGGGTGATCGTGCGCGAGAATTCGGAAGGCGAATATGCCGGGGTCGGTGGCCGCGTCCACAAGGGCCTGCCGCTCGAAGTCGCAACCGACGTCTCGATCCTGACCCGCCCCGGCGTCGAGCGCATCATGCGCTTTGCCTTCCAGCTCGCCCGCTCGCGGCCGCGCAAGCTACTCACCGTCGTCACCAAATCCAACGCCCAGCGCCACGCCATGGTGATGTGGGACGAGATCGCCACCGAGATCGCGGCCGAGTTCAAGGACGTGAGGTGGGACAAGATGCTGGTCGACGCCATGACCATGCGCATGGTGATGAAGCCGGAAACCATCGATACGGTGGTGGCGACCAACCTGCACGCCGACGTGCTGTCGGATCTCGCGGCGGCGCTGGCCGGCTCGCTCGGCATCGCGCCGACCGCAAACCTCAATCCGGAGCGGACATATCCCTCGATGTTCGAGCCGATCCACGGTTCGGCCTTCGACATCATCGGCAAGGGCATCGCCAATCCCGTCGGCACGTTCTGGTCGTCGGTGATGATGCTGGAGCATCTCGGCGAGCCGGCGGCCGCGACGCGCCTGATGCAGGCGATCGAGCGCGTCACCGCCGACCCCCGCTTTCACACGCCGGACCTCGGCGGCAAGGCCCGGACCGACGAAGTTACTGCCGCGGTGGTCGCCTCCATCCACGGCGCCAACGACTGAGACGCCCGCGTTCCTGCTTGCGGAAGGCCTGGAAATCGGGACTATTCACCTCAATTCGGGAGCCAGGATCCCGGCACGAAATTGAGGGAGACGCCCATGACGACGTTCACGCGACGCGATCTGTTGTCGGTTGCCGCCGGTGCTGCGGCGGCCACGGCCCTGCCATTCAATCACCCGGTTCGCGCCGCCACGCCACCGGCGGGCAAGCAGACCGCCGGCTGGTACCGCTACAAGGTCGGCAGCATCGAGGTGACGGTCGCCACCGACGGCGTTGCCCGGTTCAAGATGGCGGAGGATCACGTCACCAACATCAAGCAGGATGTCGTCAACGCCGCGCTCGCCGAGGTCTTCATGGAAAAGGACATGATGACCACGCCGTTCAACCCGATCGCCGTCAACACGGGATCGAAGCTTGCGGTGATCGACACCGGCACCGGTGAGAGCAATTACAAGAAGAGCAACGGCACCGCCGGCCAGTTCGTCACCAACCTCGCAGCCGCAGGCATCGACCGCAACGCCGTCGATGTCGTGATCATCTCGCACTACCACGGCGATCACATGAACGGCTTGCTGATGGACGACAATTCACTGACCTATCCGAACGCCGAGATACTGGTGCCGGCCACGGAGCACCAGTACTGGATGGATGACGGCGAGATGAGCCGCGCCCCCAAGGGCCGTATCGAGGGCAACTTCAGGAACGTGCGGCGCGTCTTCACGCCGGAGGCCCTGAAGCGCGTGAAAACCTATGAATGGGGCAAGGAGATCCTTCCCGGCGTCACTGCGCAGGGCACGCCCGGGCACACGCCCGGCCATAGCTCCTTCGTGATCGCCTCGGGGCCGGAGTCCGTCTACATCCAGTCCGACGTCACCCACGTGCCGTTCCTGTTCGTCCGCCACCCCGACTGGCACGCCTTCTACGATCAGGACGGCGCCATGGCCGAAGCCACCCGCCGCAAGGTCTACGACATGCTGGTGGCCGACAGGATGCGGGTCCAGGGTTTCCATTATCCGTTCCCGTCGCTGGCGCATGTCGAGAAATACGGCAGCGGCTACCGCGAGATTCCGGTGATGTGGAATCCGAATATTTGATGCGGGGGCGATGGTTTGGGTCACCTCGCCCCGCTTGCGGGGAGAGGTCGGATCGCTCTTGCGATCCGGGTGAGGGGGTACAGGTCCATCGATAGACTGCGATGGCCGAGAGAGCCCCTCACCCCGACCCTCTCCCCGCAAGCGCGGGGCGAGGGAGAAGTAGCTAGGCGCTACTCCACCTTCAGCCCGAGCTGATGCACGAGCTTGCTCCATTTCCTTTCCTCCCGGTCGATGTCGTCGGCGTATTCGGCCGCCATCGAGCTCAGGGGATCGCCGCCTTCGAGGTGGATGCGTTTCTGCACCTCCGGGTCGCTCCCCAGCTTGCGCAGTTCGGCGCTGAGGGTCTCGACGATATCAGGCGGCGTGCCATGGGGGGCCAGCAGCCCGTAATGCAGCACGGCTTCGAAGCCGGGCAGTCCGGATTCGTCGAAGGTCGGCACGTCAGGCAACAGCGAGAAGCGCTGCTTGCTGGTGACGGCGATGGCGCGCAGTTGCCCGGCCGCGATATTGCCGAGCGCCGGCGGCAGCACCCCGAAAGCAATCGGCACATGGCCGCCGAGCAGGTCGTTCATGACGGGCGCCGTGCCCTTGTAGGGGATGATGGCGATATCGACCCCCGCTTCGACCTTGAACAGTTCCGCGCACATGTAACCGCCGGTGCCGACGGAGGAGGTGCCGAGATTGAGTTTACCCGGCTCCTTCCTGGCAAGCGCGATGAAGTCGGCGACCGTTTTGGCGGCGAACGACGGATGCGCGAGCAAGGCGACCGGCATCGATGCGACGAGGCCGATCGGCGCAAAATCCGTGCGCGGGTCCATGCCGAGCCTGTTGTAGAGGCTGGGGTTGATCGAGATGGTTCCGGTATGGCCGAGCAACAGCGTGTAGCCGTCGGGCGCGGCGCGTGCGACCGCGCGGGTGCCGACCGTTCCGCCGCCACCGCCGCGGTTATCGACGTTCACGGGCTGACGAAATGCGTCGGACAGTTTTTGCGCCACCACGCGGGCCATGGCGTCGACTCCGCCGCCGGCCGGATAGGGCACCACCAGCGTGATGGCGCGCGCCGGAAAATCCGCGGCATCGGCAGGCGTCACAAGCGGGCTCATGATGGCGATGGCCGATGCGAGCATGCCCATGACACCGCGGCGACGCGACAGTGTGACCACCAGATGGCCTCCGTTCAGGCGATGTCGATCCATGTTCTCAATGGAGTGCCTCGTTCCGCATCGCGGTGGCTGGCAGCGCCAGCATGAGGGTCCTTTGGCATCTTCGCAATCATCGCTGCAACGTGAGGCCCGCCGGTGTGAACCGGCGGGTCAATTTGAATCAGCCGTTGCGGACGCTTCGAATATCAATCGTCGTCGTCCGGGCAAACGCGCTCGTCGTCCTGATTGTAGTAGCAGCCGCTGCTGTAGCCACCGCCATAGCCGTATCCGCGGCTGTAGCCGTAACCGCGACCGCGGCTATAGCCGTAACCCCGACCGCGGCCCCAGCCGCGACCACGGCCACCACGACCACGGCCTCGACCACCACGTCCTCGACCACCGCGACCACGGCCACCACGGCCGCGTCCGCCACCACGGCCGCGTCCACCGCCACGACCACCACGGCCGCCGCCGCGTCCACCGCGCGCAAACGCGGAGTCGGTGGTTGCACCTACCAGAATAGCTGACGTGTTAAAGACGTAGATGAACATCAACGCAAGCGCTGCCAGGCAGCGCGTCAGGGCACTGTACCGTTTGGTCATAACAATCTCCCGATTACTTTCAGTATAAATCCGGGGCCCACCGTCGGGTGGCGCTAAAACGATAATTATATTCAAGGTTCTCCGGCAGGCGGGACTTTATGGTCGGTCCGGCGGACAGGTCAAGTTGCAGTGCGGCTTGCGCCCCGCGAGATGGAAGCCCCGGCGCGGACCGGGAGGGTGGCGCCGAGGCCTTCGGCCCGTATCAATTTCCGAAGAAGCTGCCGGCAGCATCCAGCAAGCGAGCGACAGCGTGCCTCGCGTGCCCTTGTCCTGTTCGGCAAGGGCACGGAAGCGCGCGTGACGGCGTGAACGTCGGCGATCAGAAGCCGAACATGATCTTCGGTGGCAGCGGCTGCGGATTGATGGCGACGCGGTCCAGCGGAGACGTAAAGCGCTGCTGGAGCCCGACAAGCTGCTGAATTCCGCCGACGATGATGATGCCGCCCGCGACATTGTCGAGTTCGTCGGACGTCAGCGCTGCTTCCTTGATCGGAGTAAAACCGGTCATGGTCGTTTCCTTTTGCCTGGGCGCGGCACAATGCCTGCGCGATAGGCGGACGATGCCCTGTTCGGCCGGGTTTGTTTGTGATTCATGTCACTGTCGGATCTGGCGCCGGCTTCGTTTGCCGTCTCCTCGGTGGCGTCGGGCAGTTCGGCGAGCCGGGGAATCAGCCGGACCTCGATACTGGCTTCCTTCAGCATCTGCCCGGAGATGGAAAAGTCCTCGGCCCAGTTCGAGTTGGGCCGGTCGGGCGCGTAGGCCACGAGCCCGGTGATGCCACACTGGATGATGGCCTTGGTGCACTCGACGCAGGGAAACCAGGGCACGTAGATCGTGCAGCCCTTGAGGGCGACGCCGATGCGGGCCGCATTGAAGATCGCGTTCTGCTCGGCGTGGCAGCTCCAGATATATTTGGCGCCGGTGACGCGGGAATGGCGCTCCTCGAGATCATCGCGAACGCCGCGCGGCAACCCGTTGAAACCGGTCGAGCGGATTTCGTGATCAGGCCCGACGATAACCGCGCCGACGCGCCGCCCTTTCTCGATACTCCAGGTCGCCAGATGATGCGCCAGGAGCATGAACCGCTCGTCCCATTTCGGATCCTGCAATATCGTTCCCTCAAAAAATCAGTGCGGCTTATGCGGCAATGTTCCACCATCGGCCATCGCGAGACAACAGCGAGAGCATCAACATCCCGTTAATGCCGCGCCGTCTGCACGGGCGCCTGACGGATGTGCGACCGGCGATGAGCCACATTGCCCGGTTTGTGAGCATGGGCGTATGAAATCGTTCACTCCTCATCCGCGCCGGGTGTCTGCCGCAGCATGAAATGCCCGAACGCCGAAGCGATCGGCTTGCTGCGGTCGTCCTGCCAGGCCTGCGCCTCGAAGGCGACGACGCGCCGGCCCTGCTTGACGATCGACACGGTGGCGTAGCTGTCCAGCGCGCGGCCGGAGCGCAGATAGTTGACCGTCAGGCCGATCGGCTTCGGCGGCGCGACGCCGAGTTCGCGCGTCACGCCGACGATCGCGGTGGTTTCGAGAAAGGCGCCGGTGATGCCGCCATGGATCGCCGGCAGCAGCGGGTTGCCGATGATCTGTTGCGAGAACGGCATCACCAGCGTGCCGTCCTCGCTGACGCGGATGCCGAGGCAGCGCGCGAACGGGCTTTGCGCGAACGGGCCTGTGGGATCGTCCGGCGCTTCAAGCACCGGCAGCGTGAGATCATTCCGCGACCGGCCCTTGAGCATGTTGGTGCGGTTCGCGCCGACCATGAAACAGGCGGTCGCGGTCGCGACCGGATCGTCCTCGGATTCCTGATAGGCCGTCGCGCGCACGAAGGCGATCGAGCGGGTGGTGCGATAGCAGACCGCATGGGCCTTGATTTCGAGGCCGGGCGTTGCCGGCTTCAGATAGTCAATCCGCAGATCGAGCGTTGCGATCGCGCGCGTGCCGTCGAGCGCGAGTTGGGCGGCCATGCCGCAGGCCTCATCGAGCATCGCGGTGACGACGCCGCCATGCAGCACCCCGGTTCCGGTGTCGCCGACGAAGACCGGGCGATGGGGCAGGCTTGCCCAGGATTCGCCGGGGGCGGCGTGATCGAGCCGCAGGCCACTGATATGCCCATAGACGGAGCGATGGCTCCGGATGGCGTCAACCAGTTGGTCAAACGGCAGCGGCGTAGCGACTGTTGGTGTTTCGGACATACCGATGTTCTAGACCATATTGCCGCGGGTGCCAAAGGTGGCGCAGCGACGGCTCAACCGCTGGTCGCGTGCACCGCGGGCTTCCGTCCCGAGTTCCACCTGCCGCCGAGCGCGCGTTCGATCTGGGCTGCCAGTTGCAGCAGCAGCCCGTCATTGGCCTGCCTGGCCTGGGCCTGGATGCCGAGCGGCAGGCCATGCTCGTGCCACGCCATCGGCAGCGAGATCGCGGGAATTCCGCAGAGATTGGCGAGCGGCGTGAAAGCAAAATTGCGCCACAGATTGCCGAACCAGTCCAGCACGGATGGGTTGTCGGAAATGGTCAGATATTCCTTTGTGCCGACCTTGGGCGTCGGCAATGCCGTGATCGGCGTCAGGATGATATCCCACTCCTCGAAGAACGCGCCGAAGCCGCGCGACGTCGTGTTGAACACCGCCTGCATGCGCGCCCGCTCGGCGAATGTGGTGTGCCGGCCGGCTTCCCAGATCCGGATATTGACCGGTTCGATCAGATCCGCCGGCGGCCGCTCCAGGGCGCGCGCCGCGAGCATGTTGCTGATCACGACCGCAAAATTGCTGATGTAGCAGGTTGTCTGCGCATCGAAGGCGGCGCGATAATCGACGTCAGGCAGCGCGTAATCGACGTGATGGCCGAGGCCTTCGAGGAAGCGTCCGGCTTTTTCCAGTTCGGATACGATGTGCGGCGTCGCGCGATAATCGCCCCATTGGTGCGAAAGCGCGATCCTGAGCCTTGCCGGATCGCGCTTGATCATGTCCTGATAAGGCTCCGGCGCGGTCCAGAACGGCATCAATTCGCCGGGCGCCGGACCGCGGCAGGCATCGACGAAGGCGGCGGTGTCGCGCACCGTGCGCGACTGGCAGCCCTGGATCGACACCAGCCCGCTCAGGTCGGACAGGTGCGGGGCCAGCGAGAACACGCCGCGCGAAACCTTCAGACCAATATTGCCGTTGACGCCGGCCGGAATCCGGATCGAGCCGCCGCCGTCGGTGGCATGCGCAATCGGCACCGCGCCCGCCGCGACCATGGCGGCAGAGCCGGCCGACGATCCGCAGGTCGTGTAGTCGGTATTCCAGGGGTTGCGCGTGACGTAGACGGCGGGATTGTCGGCCGAACTGCAAACACCGAATTCCGGTGTCGTGGTCCGCCCGATCAAATTGAGGCCGGCCCCGCGCATCTTCGAGGTCAGGAACGTATCGGATGTAGCGCGATTGCCGCGCATCAGGAGCGAGCCCATTTCCTGCAGCCGCCCGTTCATGGTCGGGCCCAGATCCTTCATCAGGAACGGCAAGCCGGCAAACGGTCCCGCCAGATTGGCGCCGGCTCCGGCGGGATCGGCAACCGCGTCCTCGAACACTTCGACCACGGCCGACAGCGCCGGATCGACCTTCGCGATGGCGGCGCTCGCCTGACGCGCCAGATCCTGCGCCGTCAGTTCGCCCTTGCGGACGCGCGCCGCCAGCGCCACGCCATCGTGCTGCGCCCATTCGTTCCAGCTCATCGGCAGGGTCATGTCAGTCCTTTTCTTACGCGGCGAAGTCGGATCGAATAGTCGCGGCGACGGGAATGCGCTCTCCCATCCGCCGCACCCTGGCGCGCAATTGCGCTGCCGAGCGCGTCGACCCAGGAGCGAGATTCACTCGCCTCGACCCCCGCAAGCGGGCGAAGTGAAGCGAGCCAACTTATAGACGGATTGAGCCGACGGCGTAATCCGCCATCCGCGACTTTGCCCGGGGATGCCTGCCTTGCTCCCCAGATCAGCCAGGGGAGAGGGCGGGAGCGTTTTCCGTTTGGTGCCAGGAAGAGCTAGCTTGCGCCCGAGCCCAGGGCCGGCGCGGGACTCAGCGGAGCGCCCCCTACCGAGACAGGGCCGGCAGGCTTGGGAAGCAAGGGAAGCGTTGCAGGAAGCGTTGCGGGAATTACTGGCGGGAGTACTTTTCGCGACGCCTGGATGACCCGCGCGCGGGGATTTGGACGTCGGATGCTGGACGTCATCGGGGGCAGGATGCTCGAAGTCGTCAGCGGCGGCGCCTGATTCTGCAGGGAGCTCACCTGCGCCGTCAGCAAGGAGAGTTGACGGGTTATTCTTTTCAAATCCGCCTGTTGAGCTGCGGAGCCCTGCATGAGCGACATCAGCACATCGGCGTGTTGGTCCTGCGACGTCTGAACGTCCCGCAGTCCCGCCCTGACAACGGGATCCGGTACGAGGACTGGAGCCGGGTTAGGCGGCGGAAGTGCAGCGACGCGATTGGAATTCGGCGGGGAGAACCGGCCGAAGTCCGGCAAGGAGAACCGATCGATGCTCGGCAAGGAGAGCTGATTGAATTCCGACAGGGAGAAGCGAGCGAAACCCGACAAGGAATTGGCGGTGGCGGCACCAATGACGGCCAGTGCGGCGAGGGACACGGCTATCACTGTCGCGCGGTTCGAGGCCACCTGCGGTGCCGCGTCGGGCTGTTTGTCCCCTTGCGCTTCCCTGTCCAGTGCTTCGGTCACCTGCGTTCCTATCTCAGCACAGTCGCGAGATTCTTCCCACCGCCGGTCAACAAAACAAAGAGCCATCGCGGCGACAAACCGGCAATGGCTCGCGCGCGCTTGCCCACCCGAATTCGGCTCAAATCATGAGCTCTTATGGTTAATAATCGGTTATTCGCGGGATCAGCCGACCTCACTCCGGGCCAGAAGCCATCGATCCCGCCGCTATCGCGGCTCCGAGGGAGTGATCGTCGCACCTGCCCTGAGAACAGCCTGCGCGGTTATCGTGCCTGCCGACTGCTGCTCCGGTTCGTTCGCGACGGTAATGACGACACATCCCATCGTGCCGATCAGCGCAACAATGGCCGTGATGGCGGCAGGAAGAAATCTTTCCGGTCGCTCGTTTCCAACAGGCGACATCCCGCCGACTCCAGGTTTTGAAATTCAGATCTTTGAAATGGTTTTTGAGAAGCTCCGCATAGCCAGTAGAGGCGTCCGCACGGGATGGATGTGCGGAGCGTCACACGGGGGACGGCTTCACCCGAATTGGTCGGGGGCGTATTTTCCGTTCAGGGCAGAACTTTACTTTCTGTCTGTTTTGACCAACCGATCAGCGCGCTCAGATGGCTTTTGAGGCGGGAGCAGATTCCCGCGGCTCGCAGCTCTTGCGGATGGTGGGCGCTGTACAATTCTTGCTGAAATTGGCCGAGCAGCACGGTGCCCGGAGTCCAGTCGGCGTTTGCTGCGGTACTGAAAAGCACGAATGCCAGAACGATAATGTGTTTCATCTCTACCCCCAATTTGTAGGGAGACTTTATCGGGATGGCCGGCTCGCTCTGTGGCGTACGTCACAGAGAACGGTTCAGCGCCAGAGCCCTGGAATTATTTTCCGAATTACAGAAATTTTGCTTGACGGCGACCCCGACTCACCGGTTGTATCCATCCCGTCTCATCCCTTCACGAGGGGCGTATCGCGATCGTCACGGACGTGGGGTGGGATGCGGTGGACGCTGGTAGCGCCGAAGACGAACGGCGCGAGAGCGTACGGCGAAGTCGTGTGGTCCTGACGTCGCGTTGCTGGCGTCCATGCACCTGGAGGCGTTCGACTTCCCAGGGCGCAACGGAGGCAAAAGAGCCGTTCTCCGGGGAGAGCACGTTATAAGCTGTAAAGCCATTGCGCAGGGAATGTCGGATGTTCTCCGCTGCCCTGTATGCTCATGTGCGCACTTCCTTGTGCACATTGCACATGAGATCGCGGGTGCAGCGCGCATCCGGCATTCCCTGCTCCCTTGTTTTGGGGAGAAACGACATCAACCCCTCGGGCGCATCGCGTCGCGGGATCGCGGATTTGCGTTCTGTTGCAAACACCGTTCTGGCGAGCGGAGCGAAGAGGCGAAGAAGCAGCGAAAGAGGCCGCCAACTCGGGCGGCCTCGAACGGGGTTAATCGGATGGCAAGCCTATTGGTTAAAGTCCAAAAATGCTCTTCACCGCGCCGACGATTTCGCCACCGAGGCGGCGGAGCCAACCCAGGCCATCGCCCTTGCCGGTACCCGTGCCATTGCCATCGCCATCCTTGCCGCCGCACGCAATATCAAGCTGGTCCATCGACAGTTCGTCTTTCAGATTCGTCATAGTCATCTCCCATTTGCAGATTGGGGCGAGACTATTCTCGCCAGCCATGATCAGGGGAATAGGCGGGACTCAGGCGGGCCGCTGTGTCGTACATCACACAGACGTCACACAAGCCGGGCGGCCTGCAGGCGAAGCAAGTTTGAAATTGAAATCGGAACGTATTTACGTCGTCTCGCGCAGGATCATATCCGCGCAGATACCGGCCGATTGCACGACGCCGGTGTAGCCGCCAAAACCGGCATAGGCAGAGGCGAGATAAAGTCCGGATACCGCCGTGCGCGGCGAGCGGAACGGGTTGCTCCGGAGCGTCGGCGGCGGGCCTGGCGCGAAACCGTAGACGGCGCCGTCGGGCGCGTTGAGATATTGCCGGACCGACAGCGCGCTGTTGAACGAGGATGCGACCACGGCTTCATCAAGCCCGGGATAGATCGCGCCGAGATAGCGCACGATCGCCGCCTGCCAGCGCCCGCGCTTCTCGCGATAGGCGTCCATGTCGGAGGCGTCCCAGTTCGACAACAGGTCAGGACCGAGGATCGACAGCACAAAAGGCGGCGCCGGCACGCCGGAATCGATCGCGGCATAATCCACCACCGACATCGGCGGCATGCGTTTGCCGGGCTCCTCCGCCATCAGCGCCGCGCCTTGCGCGTAATCGGTCAGGCGCTTCATCCAGGGCGGCAGCAATTGCGTGGAATAGGCGGCGATGCCGAATTCGCGCGGCGGTCTTGCAAGACCGAGCGTCAGTGCGAACAGCGATGTCGACGGAGTCTGCTGCGCATAACCCTGGCGCAGCCGTTCGGCAGCCGCTGCCGGCATCAGCGGCGCGAGGGCGGCGGGCGCGGCGTTGCCGATAATATCAGCGCATTGCACGGTCTTGGGGTCGCTGCCGTCCCTGGCGGAGTGGGTGATGCTGTTGGCATCATCGCCGAGCGCGATCGAACTCACGATGCGGCGCACCAGCACCTCGCCGCCGGCGACCTTGATCGCGCGGGCGAGCGCGCTCGACAGCCGCTGCGAGCCGCCCTGCACATAGCGGCCGCCGCTCTGCAAATAGCAGCCCTGCGCCATCGCGAAATAAATCCACCACAGCGTGGCGGGGTCGTCGTGAAAATAGGACAGATTGGCGGCGAGCGCGCATTTCACCGCTTCATGGTCGCCGAAGACGCGGTCGAGCTTTTGCGACAACGACAGCGGCCAGTCCGCGGCTTCCGGCAAGCGCTGGATCAGGGCGTCCAGACTGCCGCGCGTTTCCGTCGCAGCGTCGCTTTGCGACAACTGGCGCATGGCGGCGACGATATGCTGCATCTCGCCGAGCAGTTGATCGATGCCCGCGCGGGCTTCGGGGAAACGCTCGGTCAGCGCGCGCCGCGCGGCGCCGAAATCGTCGGGCATCAGGAACGGGCGATCGAGCGGGCCGCCGCGCGCCTGATAGAACGTGCCCGACGGAATCCATTTCACGGCGTCGATCACGCCGGCGCGCGTCAGCACGTCATGCTTGGGATCGCGCGGGTCGTGCGGATCGCTGGTCTCGTGCAGCGATCCCTCGACGAACAGTTCGCCGGATTTGTAGCTCGACGCCGCACCGCCGACCGAATTGCTGCGCTCGACCACCAGCACCCTGCGGCCGGCGCGCGCCAGGATCGCACCCGCGGTGAGGCCGCCAAGCCCGGCGCCGACAATCACGACATCATAGCGCGCCATTCAGCGGGGAACCCTGGACCTGTTGCACGGTGTTCATTGCCGCTGGGGCGCGGCGAGTCAAATGCGCTGACCGCATGGCGCGGTGCGCGGAAAGCCGCCGGGAAGATGAGAAGCGATCATGAAGGGACCGGCGGGAAACCGCTATTTCCAGGCCGCCTTGTCGACGTCCCAGCGCTGGCCCTTGAACTCTTTGGCGAGCGCCTCGACCGAGCCATTGTCGTCCTCCGGCTCGCCGCCTTCCTCCTCGCCAGCGGCGCCTTCGGACAGGTTCAGTTTGGGGCCGGCACCTTCATCGACCGTCGATGTTACCGGGCTCGAGATCCACAGCATCAGCCGGTCCGTGGCGCCGGGCCTGTCCGGCGAGACCAGCGCGGTGACCTCGACGCTGTCGGTCAGCGCGAGTGCAGGATAGATCTGGCTCGGCCGCTTGAAGGTGAGTTTGAGCTTTCCGGTGCTGGCGCTCCACACCGCCGCGGCGGGCTTGGCCGCCAGCGTCCTGGCCAGCACGCCGGAGATCGCGGCTGCGATCTTGTCCTTGTTGACCTTGTCGCCATCGCGCCAGTCGGCGGCGGCAAACCGGATGGTGCGGTCCATCTCGACGCTGCCGGTGGTCCACCCCGCGGCGACCACACCCGGTGTCGCCTTGGCCTTGGCGATCAGCGCCGGCGCGTAGGCGGGATCGGCGGTCAGGCTGATGGTCTGCTCGCCGGCGCGCAGCGCGTCGCAGGAAACCGAGAGGCTGTTCAGGCCGACCTCGACTGGCTCGCCCTTCAGGCTTTTGAGGAAATCCAGCGCGGCCTCGAGCTTCACCCGCACGCCGATCGATTCCGGCGACACTTCGGTAAAATCCTTCGGCGCCGGCGTGATGCCGTCGTCGGTGGTCTGGTTCTCCAGAAACTCCTTCTCGCTGAGATCGGAATTGTCCGTGGATGCCACTTCGGTCACGGTCTGGCCGACGGTGATCTGGCCGCGGAACTCGTAACTGTCGCCGCTTCCCTTGCGCGCGAGCTTTACGGTGACCGGTTGCTTGTCATTGATGGTCTGCGCCGTGCCAGTCATGTTCGCGCCGTTGACGGTGAGGTCGGCGACGAAGCGGTCCTTGCGGTCGGAGCCTTTTTCGACGGGGTAGCAGACGTCGAGCACGGCCGACGTGACGGTTCTGCCGGCCCGGGTCTCCTTGAGGATGACGTCGGCGTTGCCGTTCATCAGGCCGTCGATCGAGGTGAAATACCGCACTTCGTTGCCGGTGGGTGCCGGCGCTGCCTTGGAGGGGAGTTTCATCTGGGCCAAGGCGAGGCCGGGAGCCGTCACCAGACCGAGCAGGCAGAGCAGGAGCGCGCGCATATGAAATTCCTCGCGAAGCAGAATCGGTAATGCCGTAAGTAGCAAACCCAAATGTCATTGGCCAAAAAGAAGGCCGCCCGGAGGCGGCCTTCGATCATTGTTGACGGTGGCTGGCGGGGCTTAGAAGCCCATGCCGCCCATTCCACCCATGCCGCCGCCACCGCCGGGCATCGGCGGCGCCGGCTCCTTCGGCAGTTCGGCGACCATGGCTTCGGTGGTCACCAGCAGGCCGGCGACCGAGGCCGCGTCCTGCAGGGCGGTACGCACCACCTTGGCGGGGTCGATGATGCCCTTGTCGACCATGTCGACATATTGCTCGGTCTGGGCGTCGAAGCCGAAGGTCTCGGACTTGTTCTCCAGCACCTTGCCGACCACGATCGAGCCCTCGACACCGGCATTCTCCGAGATCTGGCGAACCGGAGCTTCCAGCGCCTTCAGCACGATGTTGATGCCGGCCTGGACGTCGGAATTGTCGTTCTGGATGCGGCCGACCGCCTTCTTGGCGCGCAGCAGCGCCACGCCGCCGCCCGGCACGATGCCTTCCTGCACCGCCGCGCGGGTTGCGTTGAGCGCGTCCTCGACGCGGTCCTTCTTTTCCTTGACCTCGATTTCGGTCGCGCCGCCGACGCGGATCACCGCGACGCCGCCGGCGAGCTTGGCGAGGCGCTCCTGCAGCTTCTCGCGGTCGTAGTCCGAGGTGGTCTCCTCGATCTGCGCCTTGATCTGGCTGACACGGGCTTCGATCGCGGGCTTCTTGCCGGCGCCGTTGACGATGGTGGTGTTTTCCTTGTCGATCACCACCTTCTTGGCGCGGCCGAGCATGTTGACGGTGACGCTTTCCAGCTTCATGCCGAGCTCGTCGGAGATCAGCTGACCGCCGGTCAGGATCGCGATGTCTTCCAGCATCGCCTTGCGGCGATCACCGAAGCCGGGCGCCTTGACGGCGGCGACCTTCAGCCCACCGCGCAGGCGGTTCACGACCAGCGTGGCGAGGGCCTCGCCTTCAACGTCCTCGGCGATGATCAAGAGCGGACGGCCGGACTGCACCACGGCTTCCAGCACCGGCAGCATCGCCTGCAGACCGGAGAGCTTCTTCTCGTGCAGCAGCACGTAGACGTCCTCGAGCTCGGCGGTCATCTTCTCGGCGTTGGTAATGAAGTAGGGCGACAGATAGCCGCGGTCGAACTTCATGCCCTCGACGATGTCGACTTCGGTCTCGAGCGACTTGTTTTCCTCGACGGTGATGACGCCTTCATTGCCGACCTTCTGCATCGCCTGGGCGATCATCTTGCCGATGGCGGCGTCGCCATTGGCCGAGATGGTACCGACCTGGGCGACTTCGGCGGAGGAGGCGACCGGCTTGGCGCGCTTCTCGAGATCCTTGATCACGGCCGCGACCGCGATGTCGATGCCGCGCTTCAGATCCATCGGGTTCATGCCGGCCGCAACCGATTTCGCGCCTTCGCGCACGATCGCCTGGGCGAGCACGGTCGCGGTGGTGGTGCCGTCACCGGCGGTGTCGTTGGTCTTGGAGGCGACTTCGCGCAGCATCTGCGCGCCCATGTTCTCGAACTTGTCGTCGAGCTCGATCTCCTTGGCGACGGTGACGCCGTCCTTGGTGATGCGCGGCGCGCCGAAGCTCTTGTCGATCACGACATTGCGGCCCTTGGGACCCAGCGTCACCTTCACCGCATTGGCGAGGATGTCGACGCCGCGCAGCATGCGATCGCGGGCGTCTCCGGAAAATTTTACGTCTTTGGCAGCCATTGGAACTTGCTCCTGATTGATTGGATAGGGTTGCTTGCCGCGTTCCCCTGCCGTCATTGCCGGGCTTGGCAATCCATCTTCCTGGCGAGAATCTTCCGAAGGGGATGGATGCCCGGGTCAAGCCCGGGCATGACAAAGTGCATGCGGCAGCAGGGCTGCGTGCTTAAACCAGCACGCCCATGATGTCGGATTCCTTCATGATGAGGAGTTCCTCACCGTCGAGCTTGACCTCGGTGCCCGACCATTTGCCGAACAGCACGCGGTCGCCGACCTTGAGGTCGATCGGGATCAGCTTGCCGGCCTCGTCCCGGCCGCCCGGGCCGACGGCGGTGATTTCGCCCTGCGAGGGCTTTTCCTTGGCGCTGTCGGGAATGATGATGCCGCCCTTGGTCTTTTCTTCGGCGTCGATACGCTTGACGACGACGCGGTCATGCAGCGGGCGGAATTTGGATTTGGCCATGAGGTTTCCTCTTGGAAGCTTGGTTTCGGGTCTGGTTGCCATCAAAATGGCAGGTAATGCCGGGGTTTCGACACCGTCCCGGGCGGGACGGCCAATTCTTTCGCGATCCTAGCCTTAGCAATCGTCGTATTTGAGTGCTAATTGTGGGCCGGGAAATATGGCTTGGCGCCGATCCTGTCAAGCAAGGGGGTTAAGGCCTTGGTGAGGCCAATATAGGATGCTCCCTGGGAAACCAAATCGGAGCGGCGGCGTAATTTGATGGACGTCATTGCTCCGGCTGGCGTTTTACGGTTGGCTGCAGGACGGGTGCGGCCAAAATTGCTTGGGGGAATGCGATGATCGGGTCCGGTAATGCGCGCGTGGTTGCCAATCTGGCGATCGCCTCGGCGCTGACGATATTTCTGGGGGCGTGCAGCAGCATGAGCCTGCCGTCTTTGTCATCCAGTTCGGATGTTCCGCCCGAACCCGGCGTGGCCCCCGAAATGCCGGCCACCATCCGCTCCGACGAGATCGTCGGCCGCTGGGGTCTCGCGTCCTACCAGAATCCCAACGACCGGGCGCGCACCGAAGCTGCGGCGCGCGGACAGTGCAAGCAGCCTTATGTCATCAGCGCCGGCACCTCCGGCGGCGTGGTCATGCATCTGGCCGACCAGGCGACCCCGCAGGAATTGCGCCTCAAGGGCTCGCCGAGCGGCAAGAACTATATCGGCCCGGCCGGGCCGACCCCGGGCGAACAGGACCGCGAGATCGTCTCGTTCGACGGCCGCGTGCTGGTGACCCGCTTCGTCGACAAGGATGCCGCGGTCCGTTACGGCAACATGGTCTATGTCCGCTGCGCGCCCCGGGCCTGAACCGGGCAAAAGCCTTAACCTCATCCGCAATAAAAAACGCCGGCTTCGCGCCGGCGTTTTCATATCCCGCATGGGCGCCCCTGGGGCGCCGCGCGAAACCTAATCGAACAGCGCGTCGATGTCGTCCTGCGAGGCATGGCCGATATCGCCGTCCAGCTTGGGGCCGTTGAGCAATCGGGCGTCGCCTTCGCGGGTGTCGACGATCGGAGCCGCATGCGCCTTGATCGCATCGACGCCACCCCAGATATCCATCATCACGTTGATGTGGTTCTCGATGAACTTCATCGTGTTCATCACCTTGTTGATGCGCTGACCGGTGAGATCCTGGAAGTTGCAGGCCTCGAAAATCGAGATGACGCTTTCCTGGATTTCCTCGCTGAGCAGCTTTTGCTGATCCGGCGAGGTGTTCTTGGACAGCGCGGTCGCGGCCTGGTCGATCGCCTCGGTGGCTTCGAGGATCTGCTGGGTGGCCTGTTCCGTGCCGCCGACGACGGCGCCGAGTTCGCCATTGACCTTGGCCATTTCGCCACCGTCAAAGCTCTTGCCGTGCAGCGTGGCGATTTCCCGCTTGGTGCGGTTGATGGCGTCGTGAATGAGGTCGAGCTCGACCTTGAGCTTTTCGCACTGTTCGATCTGGGCGCGATAGGTTTCCAGCAGCGCCTGCGCTTCGGCAACCTCGCGCGCCACGGCGCCTTCGGTCGATTCGGTCACGACGGCGCGGGCATGGCCGCCGGCGGCCATCTGGGCGCGGATCGAGCGCAGCTCGCTCATGATCTCGCGATGCATCGGGCCGATGTCGCCACCTTCGGCAACTGCGGACACCGGCACCTCGCCCAAAATGGCCTGCTCGATACGAAAACGCTTGCGACTAACCGACATGATGAAATTCCCGCCCCTTCACTTTCGTGTCCTGTTTTAGACAGACGCGATTTAACGTGAGGTTCACGCGGGGAACACCGGCATAACGGCTTCCGTCGTGCCGCGCACACCAGGGATTAACCATGTGCGGCCGGCGTTCACGCAAAATAAACGCTACCGGAAAAATCACCGCTCGATCGGCGACGTGGTGAATCCAAGCGCCGCTTCTGTTTACCAAACCGATGTGGTTTTGACCCTTTATTGACCACGTGCAACGGCGGCGCTTGCGGCGTCGCCAACAGTGACGAAACAGTACAGAGTACGTCCATGTCCAGAAAAGTGTCTCTCGCGCTCCTTGCGGGCGTGTCGTGTGTTGGCTTCTCCGATTCCGCCTTTGCGATCGATGCTTCGCCGCTGTCCGAACCCGCGGTAATTTACGCGCGTGAGCCGGCCCAGCCGGCGCCGGTGCGCACCGCCTATGCCGAACGTTCGCAAATGGGCGGCGGCTTCATCGAATTCCTGTTCGGCGATGGCCCGCAGCAGGGCGGCCGCTATCAGCAGCCGCCCGCCTATCAGCAGCAGCCGGCCTATCAGGCGCAACCCGACTACCAGCAGCAGCCCGGTTACGGATATGGCGGGCGGCGCGGGTACCTGCCGCCGATCGATCCGCAGCAATCGATGCGCCAGCAGCAGCAGGAAGAAGCCGTCGATCCGGCCCAGCGCCCCTTTGATCCAAAATACAACAAGCAGGTTGTCGACTATTCCGGCAAGGAAAGCGCCGGCACCATCGTCGTCGATACGCCCAACAAGTTCCTGTTCCTGGTGCAGGGCGACGGCAAGGCGTTGCGTTACGGCATCGGCGTCGGCCGCCCCGGCTTTACCTGGTCGGGCGTCAAGACGATTTCGGCGAAGAAGGAATGGCCGGCCTGGACCCCGCCGCCGGAAATGCTGGCGCGACGTCCCGATCTGCCGCGGCACATGGAAGGCGGTCCGCAAAATCCGCTCGGCGCGCGCGCGATGTATCTGGGGTCGACGCTCTACCGCATCCATGGCTCCAACGAGCCCTGGACCATCGGCACCAACGTCTCGTCCGGCTGTATCCGGATGCGCAACGAAGACGTGATCGATCTCTACGGCCGCGTCAGCGTCGGCGCCAGGGTCGTTGTGATCTGAGAATCGGTGACTGCGAAAGCAAACGGCCGCTCGATCGAGCGGCCGTTTTTCATTTCAAGCCGGAAATGGCTCAGGCGTAATCGCTGTCGCCGTCACCATCGCTGTCGAAGCCGTCGGAATCATCATACTCGTCGTTCGACGAATTGTCGAAGAATCCGCCGCGCGAACTGTCGCCGCCATCATTGCTGCCAAACAGCCCGGTGCGCGAACTTCCGGATGAGCCGATGTCGTTGACTCCCGCCTGGCGCGCCAGATCGCTGTCGCCATCCGGCCGCCGGTCTTCGACACTGCCGCGATAGCCGCCGGCATCGCCGCCGGTATTGCCGAAGGCCTGCTGCTGGTGACCGCCGCCCATCATCGAGCGGATGCCGTTGAGCAGCATCGATCCACCAATCATGCCGGCCGCGGACGCGGCTGCGGTACCGAGGAACGAGCCGCCGCCACCGCCGAACGGACCCTGCTGCTGCGGCGGACCGCCGAAGGGCTGACCATAGCCACCCTGCTGACCATAGCCGGGCTGGCCATAAGGCGGCTGGGGCGGCTGACCGGGTTGGCCATATGCACGCTGATCATATTGTCCGGGACCCTGATCATATTGTCCGCCGCGTTGCGTCTGATCCAGCACCTCGCCGCTGTTCCAGACCGGGCGGCTGCCTGCGCCGGGCGGACGAACGCTCGGCACCGAACCGTGCGACGGGTTCTGTCCGAACACCGCGCCGCGCATCGAATCGAGGAAACCGCCGGATTGATTTTGTTCGCCCGCGCGTCCGCTTTCCAACTGCTCGATACGGTCATTGGCACGCTTCAACGCCTCGTCCTGTACCAGCGCGGTCTGCACCAGTGCATAGACGGCGTTGGGCGCGTTGCGCAGTCCCTGCATGATCGCAGACATCGCGTCGGGATCGCGCGGGGTGTTCTCCAGCTTCGAAAGCCGGTCGAAAAGATCGTCGATCAGTTGGCGTTCTTGCGGTGTCATGGCGTTCTCCATCGCATCGAGGGCCTCGAAGCGCGGGGGAGATGTAGGACGAGGTTTGTGTCGCAAGTAGTGGGCCGGCAGATTAAATTTCCGTATGCGACAAAACGACCGGTTTAGTCAGCAAATTCAAGCCAGTGTAACATTGTTCAGCGCCAGCAGCGACGGCCATTGCGCGCCGGCGAGAAACGCATGCTCGCGTTCCCGCTGCGTGGTCAGGGGATCGAGGCTGACGAGCGTTTCATCGACAAAGCCGGGGTGACACATCACCAGCCCGCCGTCCGGCAGGCCATCGAGGAACTCGCCCATCAGGACGCCGAAATCCGGCGCCTTCGAAAAATCATAGGCGCCGGCAAAGGCCGGGTTGAACGGGATGCCGGCTTTGGTGGCGAGCTTGCGAAACCGCGCGCTCAGGATATCGAGCAGCAGCGCCTTGGGCGCGCCGAGCCGCTTCGCCAGCGGTTGCAGGCGTCCGCCCTGGCGAACCCAGGCGTTGGGGGCGGCTTGTTTCACCGCCCGCAGAAAAGCCTCGCGCACCTGCGGGAACAGTTGCGCATGCTGATGGCCGTCGACGAAATCCGGCGCGCGGCCGAACAAATCCTGGAACGCCGCCAACTGATCGATCAGTTCGCCGTGGATCATCTCGGGATCGAGCCGCCGCAACAGGCCCGATCGCAGCATCGCCGGCAATGGCAGGAACATGCCGCCGTCCATGGGACGAAAATGCATCGTCAGCGGACGAAACGGCGCGGTGAGCGTGGCGTGCAGGCCGATGGCGCAGCGCGGGCTGCCGGCGGCGGCCTCCTGCAAGGCGGCGACGGCGTCGCGACCGATCGCCGGACCGACCACCATCACCGAGGTTGCGTTGAGCCGGCCCTGGCCGATCAATTCGCGAATGGCGCGGTTGACGCCGTCGCTGATCCCGTAATCATCGGCGCACAGCCAGATCCGGCGCGGCGCGGCATCGTTCATTCCGCGGCGGTCCGTTCAGGGCTGGAGGCGCTGGTCGCCGGATTGTCGTCGGCGTGCTTCTCGGAATGTTCGGCGACGAAATAGATCGGCCGCGCTTTCAGTTCCGACAGGATCTTGCCGATATACTCGCCGACGATGCCGATCATGATCAGCTGCACGCCGCCGATCGTCATCAGGCCGATCACCAGCGAGGGATAGCCGGGGACCTGTTTGCCGGTGGTCAGGACTTCCCAGAGAATGGTCAGGCCGAACAGGAAGGCGCCGACGGCGAGCAGCACGCCGAACAGGCTCGCAAAGCGCAGCGGCGCCACCGAGAACGACGTCAGCCCCTCGATCGACAGGCCGACCAGCCGGCCCGGGCTGAACGTGGTGACGCCGTGCGCGCGCGGCGCCGGTTCATAGTCGACACGGATCTGGCGGAACCCGATCCAGCTCGCCAGTCCCTTGAAGAAACGGTTGCGTTCGGGGAGCTGCTTCAGCGCGGCGGCGGCGCGCGGCGACAACAGGCGGAAGTCGCCGGCATCCTCGGGAATCTTCTGCCGCGCGCCATAATTGATCAATGCGTAGAAGCCGCGCACGGACAGACGCCGCAGCGCCGATTCATTGTCGCGATGCGCCTTGGCCGTATAGACGACGTCATAGCCGTCATCGATCCAGTGGCTGACCAGTTTCTCGACCAGGCTCGGCGGGTGCTGGCCATCGCCGTCCATGAACAGCACCGCGCCGCGCCGTGCGTGGTCGAGCCCGGCCATCAAAGCGGCCTCCTTGCCGAAATTGCGCGACAGCGACACCACCTGGACGTCGAGCGCATCTGCCTTGAGCCCGCGTGCGATCGCAAGCGTGGCATCGGCGCTGCCGTCGTCGACATAGATCACTTCGCTGGCGAGGCCGTAGCGCTGGCGCAACGTCCTGGCGAGGCCGATCAGCCGCTCGTGCAGCGCCGCGAGCCCGGCGGCCTCGTTATAGACCGGCACGACAATCGACAGCCCGCGCGCCGCGGCGCTGGCCGCGGTGGTGGACAGGCCGGAAACATCAGAGCCAAGCGTCATCGATCGGGTCCCAATTCATGGACAACAGCATATGTTACTCGCCGCCGGCTGTCGCTACGATGAACGAACACGAGGTTCGTCTTATTGTCGCAAGAACGCCTCGAGTTTGGCGAATAGCGGGTTTTCCCGGTCGAGTACATAATCGAGGGAAGCCACCGAAACCGTGTCGGCGCCGTGCTCGCGCAGGAAGCTGCCGAGCGCGTAGAGCTGTGACGGTGGGCAGTGCAGCGTCAGCATGCCCGAGGAGGTCGGGCCGCCGAACGGGGCGACCACGCCGAAGCGGTTATGCGCCTCGGCGAGCAGCGTATCGTTGCAGCCGGCAAAACGGGTGCGGACTTCGCGATATTGGCTGGCGCGGGCTCTGGCTGCGATATGGTCGAGAATGACGCGAGCGGTCTCGCGGGCCGCGCTCGACCAGTCGGCGTCCTTTGACGCCACGAGGTTGGCGTGGCTGCGCAGGATGACGCCGTCGTCGAGCACCTTCAGGCCGTTGGCGACGAGGGTCGCGCCGGTGGTGGTGATATCGACGATCATCTCGGCGGTGCCGACCGCAGGCGCGCCTTCGGTGGCGCCGGCGCTTTCGACGATGCGGTAATCGACCACGCCATGGGTGGCAAAGAAGTTACGCGTCAGATTGATGTATTTGGTGGCCACCCGCATGCGCCGGTTATGCTGCGCGCGAAAGCCCGTGGTGACGTCGTCGAGGTCGGCCATGGTGCGAACGTCGATCCAGGCTTGCGGCACCGCGACCACGACATTGGCGCCGCCGAAGCCGAGATTGTCGATCATCAGCACGCGCCGGTCGGCATCCGCGATGCTTTCGCGCACCAGATCTTCGCCGGTGACGCCGAGATGCACCATGCCGCGCGCGAGCTGCGAGGCGATCTCGCTCGCCGAGAGATAGGCGATCTCGACATTGTCGAGCCCGGAAATGGTGCCGCGATAATCGCGGGCGCCGCGCGGCTTGGCGAGGCTGAGGCCGGCGCGCGTGAAAAACGCTTCGGCCTGTTCCTGCAGGCGGCCCTTGGAGGGAACGGCGAGGACGAACGGTGCGGTCATGACGCGCTCCCGCGGCTGGTGGGTTTGCCGAGCTGCATCATGGTTTCGATCCAGACCGAGAAGCCGACCGCGGGGATCGGCGCCGCCGAGCCAAGCTGGGTCATCAGCCCGTCATAGCGGCCGCCGGCGACCAGCGGCTCGATGCCATTGCCTTTGCCGTGCAGTTCGAACTCGAAGCCGGTGTAGTAGTCGAGGCCGCGTCCGAACGAGGTCGAAAACCGCGTCAGGCTGGTGTCGATGCCGCGCGCGGCCATGAAGCCGACGCGGCTTTCGAGCTGATCGATCGCGGCGGTGAGGTCGAGTCTGGTATCATCCGCGAGCGCGCGCAGTTGCGCCACCGCCTCGTCGGGGTCGCCGGCTATGGCCAGGAAGCGCTTGATGGTCGCGAGCGCGTCGCGCGGCAGCGCGCCGCTTTTCAGCGTCGATTGTTCGAGGAAGCGGTCGGCGATTTCGTCGACCGTGCGGCCGCCGACATTGGTGGTGCCGGCGATCGACATCAGGTCGGTGACCAGCGCCAGCGCCGCCTTGCGGTCGGAGCCGGCCAGTGCCGCGAGCACGCCTTCATATTCATTGCGGCCGGGGGCGGTCGCCAGCGTCAACCGCTCGATGTCGTCGATGAGGCTGACCTTGCGGTTGAAATCCTTGATCAGCCGCCGCCGCCAGACCGGATAAAGATCGAGCGCATCGATCAGCGCGGTGAACAGCGCGACGTCACCGGTGCGGATTTCGACGTCGCTCAAACCGAATGCCGAGGTCGCCTCCAGCGCCAGCGCCAGCATTTCGGCGTCGGCCGCGGCACGATCCTGCCGGCCAAAGGATTCGATGCCGGCCTGCAGGAATTGGCTCGGCTGGCCGCCGCGATAGCGGAACACCGGTCCGAGATAGCTGAAGCCGGCAGGCTGGCCGGCGCGGCCGGAGGCGAGGTAATCCCGCGCCACCGGAATGGTGAGGTCGGGACGCAGGCACAGCTCCTCGCCGCTGGCGTCGGTGGTCAGATAAAGGCTCTTGCGGATATCTTCGCCCGAAAGGTCGAGAAACGGCTCGGCCGGCTGCAGGATATCGGGCTCGGCCCTGCCGTAGCCCGCCTGCGCAAACGACAAAAGCAGCGCGTCCGCCCATGTGGCGGACCCGGCGGCACCACTGCTGGCGGCGGTTACGGTCATTTCGCGTCCAAATATCCCGAAAAACGGGTTCCAAGGGTGAGTTAAGTGGTGTTCGAGGGTTGTTGAGGGACGCCTTAGCATGGCCCGCGCGGCGTTTCGACAGGGATTGGTGCCGTCGCTTAACGCCGGGTTCCATGAGGCTTAACGGCCTGACGGACCCAGCTTATCCCGGCGCGGCCCAGTCCCCGAGCGCGGCCTGCACCAGCGCCAGCGCGGCCACGCCAGCGGTATCCGCGCGCAAGATCCGGGGGCCGAGGGAAAGCCGCAGCGTTCGCGTCTGGCGCAGCAGCAGCGCGCGTTCTTCCCCGGCAAATCCGCCTTCGGGACCGATCAGGATGTCGATGCCATTGGCGCCGCCGCCGTCTTGCAGCGCCTGCAAGGGGGAAGCGGTTTCCGCCGCCTCGTCGCAGAACACCAGCAGGCGCTCCGGATCGCGTTGGCTCAGGAAGCGATCGAGCGGCACCGGCTCGGCGACATCGGCGAGCGTGAGGATGCCGCATTGCTCGGCGGCCTCGATGACGTTGGCGCGCATCCGCTCGCTGTTGACCCGCGAGACCTGGGTGAAGCGCGTCAATACCGGCTGCAGCCGTGCGGCGCCCATCTCGACCGCCTTCTGCACCATGTAATCAAGCCTTGCATGCTTGAGCGGCGCGAAGACGTAGGCGATGTCGGGCAACTGGTCCTGCGGCCGCCGCTGGTTGAGGATCTCGAGGCTGTCGGGCCGCTTGCGCCCCGCGATCCGCGCCTGCCATTCGCCGTCGCGGCCGTTGAACACCAGGACCTGTTCGCCGGCCGACAGGCGCAGCACATTGCCGAGATAATTGCTCTGGTTCCGCTCCAGCGGAACCAGTTGGCCCGCGCTCAAGGGCGCATCGACGAACAGGCGAGGGGCACGAAAATCGAGGTCAGGCATCTGTGATTATTCCGTTGGGCGCCGCTTTCTAGCCTAAAGGGTTCAAATCCGGGGGTAATTTAATGAACCGGTGCGGCCCTGCGCCGCGCTGTCGCCCTAATCGACGGGTTGTTAAGGGTCCTCAGCAATCGTAAAAAGCCCTGTCGGAGTCGTGCTTCGATCGGACGACGCGGGGCCTAGCTGGACCTTTGCCGGAGAAACACCCTTGATGATCCGCCGCCTGATTGTGCCGCTGACTATTGCCGTCGTAACCGTGCATGCGGGGCAGGCTTTTGCGCAGGGCGCATTTCCTGCACCCTTGCCCAATGGCCAGGCCGCTCCCGCCAGCAACGCCTCGCCGTTCCCGCCGGTCAATGGCGCGGCGCCGGCGGCGGTGGGGGCCGCCCCTTCGCCGTTTATCAATGGCGCCGCACCGATCGCAGGCGGAGGATTCGGCGCCCCGCCGCCGCCCTCGGGCGGCGCTGATGCCTGCATGAAGGGTTTCGTCCCCTTGCGTGAAGAGGCGGAGAAGCGCGGCAAAATGATCAAGGCCGCGAGCGAACGCAAAGCGCCGCCGGATGAGGCCTGCAAGCTGATCCGGAATTACGGTGCGGCCGAAGTCAAGATGCTCAAATATGTCGAGACCAATTCGGCGAAATGCGGAATTCCGCCGCAGATCGCCGATCAGCTCAAGAACGGCCACAAGAACACCGAGAAAATGCAGGCCCAGGTCTGCAACGCGGCGCAGCAGCAGGCCCAACAGCAACGGGCGGCCGCCCCCAGCCTCAGTGAAGCGCTGGGTTCGTCGGCGGCGCTGCCCGAGGCGCAATCCGTCAGGAAGGGCGGCAGCACCTTCGATACGCTGAACGGCAACGTTCTGACGCGATGATGATCTTCCGATGAGCGACGTGACGGCCCGCGTTGCCGATGCCACCGGCAACTGGGTCGATACGCATGCGCCGTCCTGGTCGCGGCCCTATTTGCGTCTTTCCCGTTTCGACCGGCCGATCGGCTCCTGGCTGCTGTTGATGCCGTGCTGGTGGTCGGCGGCGCTCGCCGCCGGCGTTGCGCGCGACGTCGGCCAATTGTGGCTCGTCATCGTGCTGTTTTTCGTCGGCGCCTTCGTGATGCGCGGGGCGGGATGTACCTGGAACGACATCACCGACCGCGACCTCGACGGCAAGGTCGAGCGGACGCGGTCGCGGCCGATCCCGGCGGGCCAGGTCAGCGTGAAGCAGGCTTTTGCGTTCCTGGTGCTGCAGGCGCTGATCGGGCTTGCCGTGCTGCTGCAGTTCAACCGCTTCGCGATCATGACCGGCATCGCCTCGCTGATCATCGTGGCGGTCTATCCCTTCATGAAGCGCATCACCTGGTGGCCGCAGGTCGTGCTCGGCCTCGCCTTCTCCTGGGGCGCGCTGATGGGTTTTGCGGTGACGCTGGGGCGGATCGATCTTGCCGCACTCGCGCTCTATCTGGGGTCGATTTCCTGGGTGATCGGCTACGACACCATCTACGCGCATCAGGACGCCGAGGACGATGCGCTGATCGGCATCAAATCGACCGCGCGCCTGTTCGGCGCCGCGACGCATCGGGCGCTGATCGTGTTCTACACGCTGGCGGTGGTTCTGATCGGCACGGCGCTGGCGCTGGGCGGGGCGCGATGGCCGGCATGGATCGGACTGATCGCCTTTGCGCTTCACCTCGTCTGGCAGATCCGGCGGCTCGACATTCGCGATGGCGCCTTGTGCCTGCGCATCTTCAAGTCCAACCGCGATGCGGGGCTGCTACTGTTTGCGGGACTGCTGGCGGATGCGGTGATGCGGGCGGCGGGCTGACGGCATTTTGGGGTGCGCGTTCTTCACGCGCCTCGAAGGATGATGACGGCATGTGTGGTCCGAGAGCTAATCCCTCGCGATGATCTCGCGTTCGCCCGCATGAACATTCGCCGGGTTGAGCAGGTCGCCGGCGCGGCGGCGGACCAGGAATTTCGGGCGGCGGGCGCGGATGGCGTTGTGGCGGCGGCGGCGGACCGCCGGCTCGAAGCGCTTGGCTTCCGGCAATTGCGGCAGCGCGAAGATCTCGCTCCACATCTGCCAGGCGGAAGAAATTTCCTCGGGCTCGGAACTGACGCCAAGCGGAATGTTGAGCGAGGGATCGCGATGCACCAGCACCAGCATCTGTGCGTCATCGAGACCGCGTAAGGCAACGCCGAGGAAATCGCTGACGCGAACGTTGACGGCCATCTGCATGCCCTGGACGGCACGGCGCAGCACGACGCGTTCGCGGTGAAGTTCGATCTGCCGCACGCCGCCATCGGCGCGGCTGTCCTGCGCATCGAAGCGGAGCGGAAGGGAAAGAGGGTCGAGCCGCATGGCGCGGCCCGACCCGGCGGGATTGATCCCGCTTGTTGCTGTTTGACGCCTCACGGCTCTAGTCTCCCCGCCGGAATTATGTTCCCGGTCGATGCGTGAGACCTTAGCCGAGCGGTTTCCGTTTGAGCTTAAAAAGGCTGGTTAACCCGACGTCACCAGCCCCGTCTCTGCCCGCATGATTGACAAGAGCTTGGCGTACATGATTGACGAGTTCTTGCGTTGAAGCCGAAAATGATTGGCTTTTGAGGCCGCAAAATGCTTGAAATCCCCATGAATCAGGCACATCTGATGGACCTGCTGATTTGCGTCCCAGCTCGCTACAACGTCAGGGATTTTGTTTGTGAACTCTTCACCATCCAACACGTCACAGCTTTCATCCACCGCGACCTCAGACCTGTTCGATCAGTCGGCGCTCTCGAGTTTGGCGCAGCGGCTGGTCGAAGCCGCCAAGCGCGCCGGCGCTGATGCGGCGGACGCGGTCGCGGTGCGCGGCGTCAGCCAGGGCGTCGAAGTGCGCGACGGCCGCGTCGAGGAATCCGAGCGGTCGGAAGGCGATGATGTCGGGTTGCGCGTGCTGGTCGGCCAGCGCCAGGCCGTGGTCTCGACCAACGATGTCACTGGCGACGGCATTTCAAAGCTGGCCGAGCGCGCGGTGGCGATGGCGAAGGTCGCGCCCGACGACAAATATGTCGGGCTTGCCGATCCCTCGCTGCTCGCGCGCGAGTTCGCCGATCTCGATCTGCTCGACCGCACGATTCCCACGACCGCCGAACTCGAACGCCGCGCCGTCGAGGCGGAAGCCGCAGCGCTGGCCGTGAAGGGCGTTTCGCGGTCCGGCGGCGCGTCGGCCTCGAGCGGCATCGGCGGCATGGTGCTGGTAACCTCGACCGGATTCCACGGCTCGTATCTGCGTTCGAGCCAGGGCATCTCGATGACCGCGATTTCGGGGGAAGGCACCGGCATGGAGCGCGACTACGACTTCACGTCGGCGCCGCATGCCTCCGATCTGGCTTCCCCCGCCAGCGTCGGCCGCAAGGCCGGCGAGCGCACGGTGGCGCGTGCCAATCCGCGCAAGGTCGAAACGTGTAAAGTGCCGGTGGTGTTCGATCCCCGGGTGTCGGGTTCGCTGGTCGGCCATCTCGTCGGCGCCGTCAACGGCGCCTCGATCGCGCGCAAGACCAGTTTCCTGAAAGACCGCATGGGCGAGCAACTGTTCGCCAACAACATCCGCATCATCGACGATCCCCTGCGGGTGCGCGGCCTGCGTTCGCAGACCTTCGATGCCGAAGGCGTCAGGGTGAAGAAGCTCGCGATCATCGACGAAGGCGTGCTGACGTCGTGGCTGCTCGATACCGCGACCGCGCGAGAACTCGGGCTGGTGACGACCGGGCATGCGCATCGCGGCGTGTCGTCCTCGCCGTCGCCTGGTTCCTACAATCTGCACATGGAGGCGGGCGAGCCGACGCCGGCCGAGCTGATCGCGGATATCAAGCAGGGCTTTTACGTCACCGATCTGATCGGTTCCGGCGTCAATGGCGTCACCGGCGATTACAGCCGCGGCGCGTCCGGATTCTGGATCGAGAACGGCGAGATCACCTATCCCGTCAGCGAGGTGACGATCGCCGGTCACCTCTTGGCGATGTTCAAGTCGCTGATTCCGGCCAACGATCTGGAGTTCCGCTATGGCGTCAATGCGCCGACGGTGCGCATCGAGGGTTTGACGCTTGGCGGACGCTGATACGCTTGATGCGACAAAGGCGCGCGATGCCGCGCTGCTGGCGAATACGGTGCGGGAGGCGGGCGCGCTGGCGCTGTCGTTGTTTCGCACCGAGCTGAAAAACTGGACCAAGGGCGCCTCGTCGCCGGTATCGGAAGCCGACATCGCGGTCAACGATCTCGTTGAAAGCCGATTGCGCGCGGCGACGCCGGAGTATGGCTGGCTGTCGGAAGAAAGCGTCGACGACGATTCCCGCCTCGGCCGGAAGCTGGTCTGGATCGTCGATCCCATCGATGGCACCCGCGCCTATCTGGCCGGCCGCGAGGACTGGTGCGTGAGCATCGCGCTGGTTTGCGATGCCACGCCGGTGCTGGCGGCGGTGTTCGCGCCCGCGACCGACGAATTCTTCTTCGCGATCCACGGGCAGGGCGCGACGCGCAACGGCAACCGTGTCCGCGCGACCGCGGGCACCGATCTCGATTTTTCCCGCATGGCCGGTCCCAAGCCGCTGGTGCAGCGGCTGAGCCCGTCCTCGGATGACATCATACTGTTTCCGCGAATCGGCTCCCTGGCGCTGCGGCTGTGCCGGGTCGCGGATGGTGGCCTCGATGCCGCTTTTGCAGGCGGCCAGAGCCGTGACTGGGACCTTGCGGCGGCGAATTTGATCGTTCAGGAAGCGGGTGGTAAGATGACCGCGCTCTCGGGGGACACGATTGAGTATAATCGCCGGGAGGTGACGCACGGGGTGCTGGTGGCAGCGGGACATGATCGGCATGCGCGCATTGTCGAGCATTTTCGAAGCCGTCCGCTGCCCTGAACTTGACCGCAGCGCGTCACCGGTCGTCACGCCACACTACGCTCATCAATCTTGCTCGCTTGCGAGCCGGATCGCCAACCTTGCCGGGCACCTCGTTAGGAAAAATCATCATGCCAGATAGTGCCCAACCGCAATTGCTTCATCTCGTGATCGGCGGCGAACTGATCGATCTCGAGCACAACACGTTCAAGGACCTCGATCAGGTCGAAATCGTCGGTGTGTTCCCCAACTACGCCACCGCCCATGCGGCCTGGAAGGCGAAGGCGCAACAGACCGTGGACAATGCCCACATGCGCTATTTCGTGGTCCACCTCCACCGGCTGCTCGATCCGGGTCAGGACACCAGGCAAGACACGAAGCCCTCCCGTTGAAACGATTCTTTCGCGATTTGCTGCGCAGCCAGTGGGTTCAGCGCGCGCTCGGCGTGCTTGCGGCCGAATATCTGCGGCTGGTCTGGCTCACCAACCGCTTCAGCTACGAGCCGGCCGACGTCTATGAGAAGGTCGAGCCGATGATGCCGGGAATCTTCGCGTTCTGGCATGGCCAGCATTTCATGACGCCGTTCATCAAGACCAAGGAGAGCTATCGCGCCAAGGTCCTGATCTCGCGGCATCGCGATGGCGAGTTCAACGCCATCGCCGCCGAACGGCTCGGCATCGGCACGATCAGGGGCTCCGGCGATCATGGCGGCGCGTTTCACCGCAAGGGCGGCGTCGGCGCGTTCCGCGAGATGGTGCTGGCGCTGGAGGACAATTGGAACGTTGCGACCACCGCCGACGTGCCGAAGCGGGCGCGGGTGGTGGGCCTCGGCCTCATCATGCTGGCGCGGGAGTCCGGGCGGCCGATCCTGCCTTTCGCCATGGCGACCAGCCGGTTCATCCGGTTGAAAAATTGGGACTCCTCCACCATCAATTTGCCATTCGGCAGGGGTGCCGTGGTAGGGATTGAGGCGGTTTTCGTGCCGCCGGACGCCGATGCCGAGACCATGGAAAAACTGCGGCTGCAGGTAGAGGCTTATCTCAACGAAGCGACCCGGCGCGCCTATGCCGCCGTCGGGCGACCGGAGGCCGCGCTTGGCTAGTCCGCTGCCGATGACGTTGCGCGTCTACCGGAGACTGTCGTCGGCGATGGTGCCGCTGGCGCCTGCTCTGATCAACCGGCGGCTGAAGCTCGGCAAGGAAGATCCGGCGCGCGTCAGCGAACGCCGCGGCATGAGCGCCGATGTCCGTCCCGCGGGGCCTCTGGTCTGGATTCACGGCGCCAGCGTCGGCGAGGTGCTGGCCTCGGCGGCCCTGGTCGAGCAGTTGCGGGCGCTGAACCTGCGCATCCTCCTGACGTCAGGCACGGTGACCTCGGCGGCGGTCGTCGCCAAGCGGTTCCCGCCCGACGTCATTCATCAATATGTGCCTTACGACTCGCCGCGTTATGTCGCCCGGTTTCTCGATCACTGGCGTCCGTCGCTGGCGCTGTTCATCGAAAGCGATCTGTGGCCGAACCTGATCCTGTCGAGCGCGGCGCGGCGGTTGCCGATGGTGCTGATCAACGGGCGGATGTCGCAGCGTTCGTTTCCGCGCTGGCGCCGAGTCTCCGGCACCATCTCGGCGCTGCTCAGCCGGTTCGAACTGTGCCTGGCGCAGTCGGAAACCGATGCGGAACGGTTTTCGACGCTCGGCAGCCCCAACGTCGTCACCACGGGCAACCTGAAGCTCGACGTTCCCGCGCCGCCGGCGGACCAGGCCCGGCTGGAGCGGTTGATGGCGATGACGCGCGGCCGCCCGGTCGTGGTCGCCGCCTCCACCCATCCCGGAGAGGATGAGATGCTGACGGCGGCGCACGGGTCGCTCGCCGGATTCTTCCCTGGCCTGCTCACCGTGATCGTGCCGCGGCATCCCGACCGCGGCGAGGCGATCGCGCGCATGGTCGAGGCGGCGGGCCTGCACGCGTCGTTGCGTTCGCGCGAGGAACTGCCGACCGCGACGACGGATATCTATGTTGCCGACACCATGGGCGAACTCGGGCTGTTTTACCGCTTGTCGCCGATCGTGTTCATGGGCGGATCGCTGGTCGAGCATGGCGGGCAGAATCCGATCGAGGCGGTCAAGCTCGGGGCTGCGATCGTTCATGGCCCGCACGTGTTCAATTTCAGCGACGTCTATCAGGCGCTCGATCAGGCCGGCGGTGCGCGCCGGGCCGACAATTCCGAAGCACTGGTCAAGCAGCTCGGTCAGCTCCTGGCCGATCCGGCGGCGCGTGAAACGTCGCTCAAGGCCTCCGAGCGCGTGGTCGAACAGCTCGGCGGCGCGCTGGAACGCACGCTCGCCGCCCTCGAACCGTATCTGTTGCAGTTGCGGCTCGAGATGGGAGCCGCCAATGCGTGAACCGCGCTTCTGGCACGGCGCGCCTTCGCTTCATTCCAATCTGTTGAGACCGCTCGCAGCCCTGTATGGCGCCGTCGCCGCGCGACGGATGCAGCGCAAGGGCCTGGACGCGGGCGTTCCGGTCATCTGCGTCGGCAATTATCACACGGGCGGCGCCGGCAAGACGCCGACCGTGCTGGCGCTGGCGAAATTGTTGCGCGATCTCGGCGAGACGCCTGTCGTGCTCAGCCGTGGCTATGGCGGAAAATTGCACGGGCCGGTCAGGGTCGATCCGGAGCGGCACGCGGCCGCCGACGTCGGCGACGAGCCGCTGATGCTGGCGGCCACGCTGCCCGTGGTGGTTTCGCGCCGGCGTGCCGTTGGCATTCCGATGGCGCGCTCGCTGGCCGCCACCGTGATCCTGCTGGATGACGGCTTCCAGAGTCCGGCGGTTACCAAGGATGCATCCTTGATCGTGATCGACGGTCGTCGCGGCCTCGGCAATGGCCGGGTGTTTCCCGCCGGCCCCCTGCGCGCACCCTTGCCGCCGCAAATCGCGCGCACCGACGCGCTGATCATTGTCGGCAACGGCACGGCGGCCGATGCCGTCGCAGCCGATATCGCCGCGCAGGGCAAGCCGGTGCTGCGCGCGCATCTCGTGCCGAGCGCAGCGTCCGCCGCCGCGCTGCGCGGCAGGCGGGTGCTGGCCTTTGCCGGCATCGGCGATCCCGTACGATTCTTTGACACGCTGCGGGCCAGCGGCGTCGATGTGGTGCGGACACGCGGCTTCGCCGACCATCATGCGTTTTCGAAAGCCGAGATCGACGGCCTGATCGCCGAATCCGGCCGCGACGCGCTGACGCTGGTGACCACGGAAAAGGATCTGGCGCGGCTGCGGTCCGGCGGCGGATTGCCGGATTGGGCGAAGGCAATCGTGCCGTTCGCGGTGACGCTGGAGTTCGAGGAAGGTGCAAAGCTGAAGAAGCTCGTGACCGATCAACTCTTCAAGGCGCGTGAGAAGAAATTTCGCACGTCGTAGTCCCGGGCTTGACCCGCGACGACAATAACGTTCAACCCTGCGTCTTCAGCGCGCCGGGAAAATGCCGCTGCAGCACGGCTGTCGGCACCGAATAGGCTTCCTGCAGATCGACGCTCCAGTACTTCAATTCGTCGAGCGGAATCCGCACATCCGTGATGGCGCAGCGCACATAGGTTCCCGGCGAGACCACGCGGAAATCGCCATCCAGATATTGCACCTGCGCTTCGCCATGTCCCGAGGGACCGAATTTATTCAGCACCGTTGGTTCTCCGACCGGCCGGCCAATCCGAGGGCCGACTAAAGTGTATTTTCCAAATCCGATCTATCACAGATAGTTTGGGCTGTCCGCTCCCGAAACCCGCCTGCAAAAAACCACCGAATTGTGATGAATTTCGTCCCCGGGCGCGTGATAACTTCCTGATTATGGTTGGCTTTGCCCCAGGCGCCATGACGACCCGGCGAAGACCGATTCGCCCGGCAACGCTGTTCCTGACGCTGATGGCCGCGACCTGCGCCGCGCTGATCGGCGGCGCGGATGCAGCGCCGCTGCCGGCCTCGTCTCAGGTCGAGATATCCGCGCCGAAGCTGACCCTGCACGCCCAGCTCTACAGGCCGGAGGGCGACGGTCCGTTTCCGACCGTGATCGCGCTGCATGGTTGCGGCGGCCTCGGCGGGCATGCCGAACCGGTGCTGGCGCGCTACCGCGACTGGGTGGAGCAATTGCTGAAGGCCGGGCACGCGGTCGTGCTGCCGGACAGTTACGGCTCGCGCGACCTCGGCCCGCAATGCGGCGCCAAGGAGCGCCCGGTGCACGCGCGCCGCGAGCGGGTCGCCGACATCGTGGCGACGCGGCAATGGCTGGCCAGGCAGCCGTGGGTGGCGCAGGATCGCGTCAGCCTGATGGGCTGGGCCAACGGGGCCAGCGCCTTGTTGTGGGCGGTGCGGCCGCAGGCCTTGCGCCATGAAGCGCCGGATTTCCGCTCGGCGGTGGCGTTCTATCCGGACTGCCGGATTTCCGCCGGCCTCGGCTGGAGCGCGCGGGTGCCGACGCTGTTGTTGATCGGCGCCAAGGACGATGTCTCATCGCCCGCTGCCTGCCGCCAGATGATCGAAGGCGCCCGCGGCCGCAGCGCGCTGACGCGGATCGAAATCTATCCCGGCGCAACGCATGATTTCGACCGTACCAGCGTTACGGTGCGTTCGCTCGGCGTCACCGCCGATTCCGGCCTGCCCGAGCGCGACCGCACCGGCACCGATGCGGAAGCCCGCGCCGATTCGCAAAAGCGAGTGGCGGAGTGGCTGGCGCGGTGATCAGTGCGCCGATTGCCTGAGCACGCGCTGCGAAGGCAAACGAAGCGCCCTCGCGCTAAAACAAACTGCCCTGATCGACCGGTTTCACCACGCGCCTGGCGGCGATCGTCTTCACTTCGCGTTGGCTCGGTTTCGGCGCGGTCGTTGTCGGCGTCGCCGCCGGCCGGTCCGCGTCCGTCGTCGCCGCCACGCGGCCGTCGGCGAATTCGATCGACAGATGGGCGCCAGGTCCGACCGAGGCTGCGGCATGCACGGCGTGGCCATGTTCGTCGCGCACCAGCGCAAAGCCGCGCGCCAGCACGCCGCGATAGGACAGCGCCGACAGCAATTGGCCGCTGTGGTTGATGCGGGCATCGAGCCGTTGCAGCGCGGTCAGCAGCGCGCGGCGCGCGCGCTCGGCGAGGCGATGCGTGCGTTCGCGGTCGCGCGCGATCGCATTGCGTTGCGCCTGCGCGTTGGAGAGTTTTGATGCCTTCAATCTGACTTCGAGCCCGGCGAAGCGATCGCGCCGGCTGCGCAGGAGCGCGCGCGCGGAAAGCCGGATGCGCTCGCCGGATACGGTGAGACGGTGCTGGGCCTGCGCGACCTGGCCGCGCAGCACCTTCAGCGTCAACCCGGCGCTGAGTTGCGAGAAGCGGCGGTGATGCGCGTTGGTGTTGGCTTTCAGGCCGCGGGGCAGGGCGCCACCTGCGCTGTCGAGCCGTTGCCGCGGGATGGCGAGCAATTCACTGGCGGCGGGCAGCGCGCGCGCCGCGGCGCGCAGTTCATTGCGCCGGCTCTCCTGACCGCGCAGCCAGCACACGGCCGTGCGGCGCGCCAGGCCTGCGACCTCGATCAGCAATTCGCTGCGCACCGGCACCGCCATTTCGGCGGCCGCCGTCGGCGTCGGCGCGCGCTTGTCGGCGGCGAAATCGATCAGCGTGATATCGGTTTCGTGGCCGACCGCCGAGATCAGCGGGATCATGCTGCTGGCCGCGGCGCGCACCACGATCTCCTCGTTGAACGACCACAGATCTTCCAGCGAGCCGCCGCCGCGCGCGACGATCAGCAGATCCGGCCGCGGAATTTTGCCGCCTTCGGGCAGTGCATTGAAGCCGCGGATCGCAGCCGCGACTTGTTCAGCCGAGCCTTCGCCCTGCACCTTCACCGGCCACACCAGCACGCGGCGCGGAAAGCGGTCTTGCAGCCGGTGCAGGATGTCGCGGATCACAGCGCCGGTCGGCGACGTCACGATGCCGATCACTTCCGGCAGCCATGGCAGCAATTGCTTGCGCGCTGCGTCGAACAGGCCTTCGGCGGCGAGCTTCTTCTTGCGCTCTTCCACCAGCGCCATCAGCGCGCCGATGCCGGCCGGCTCCAGCGCCTCGATCACGATCTGGTATTTCGACGAGCCCGGATAGGTGGTGAGCTTGCCGGTCGCGATCACCTCGAGCCCTTCCTGCGGCTTGAAGCGCATTCGGGCATGGGCGAATTTCCAGATCACCGCCTCGATCTTGGCGCTCTCGTCCTTCAGCGCGAAATAGCAGTGGCCGGAGGAATGCGGCCCGCGGAAGCCCGAAATTTCGCCGCGCACCCGGACATGGCCATAGGCGTCCTCCACCGTCCGCTTCAAGGAAGAGGACAGTTCCGAGACGGTATATTCGGGCGCGTTGATCAGCGGTTCGGTCGCAGGCATCTCAATCGAATCAGGCTTTTGGGGCTCGCACACAAGGTAGGGATTTCGGCCATCCCCGCAAATCAGGACTTGCACGTCAGATTACTCTGTATTACAGAGTTATCTGTAATGAGGCAGATTGAGGGCGTTTTCGTCATGGCAGCCACGATCATGTCGAGGGTTTTCAAGCTGGTAGTCTGCTGCCTGGCGGCCGCAGGGCTGCTCACGCTGCTGCTGGCCGGCATGATCGCCCAGCCGATGGTGAAGCCGCCGGCCCTGGCTTTTATTTCCGAAACGGTGCGGGCGGGGGATCGCGAAGGCATTCCGCCCTTGCTCTCGTTCCAGGCCCGTGACGGATCGCGGCTCGCTTACCGCCACTACGTTCCGCAGGGGCCGGCCGTGGGCCGCGTCGCGGTTCTGGTCCACGGGTCATCCGGTTCCAGCCTTGCGGTGCATCCGCTCGCCAAAACCCTGGCAGCGCGCGGCGTCGAAAGCTTCGTGCCTGATATTCGCGGTCACGGTTCGTCCGGCACGCGCGGCGACATCGGCTATATCGGCCAGCTCGAAGATGACATGGCCGACCTCGTTGCCTTCATCCGAACGACGATCCCGTTCGCTCCGCTGACATTGGTCGGGCATTCCTCAGGCGGTGCGTTCGCATTGCGCGTTGCCGGTTCGCCGATCCAGAACCTGTTTACGCGCACCGTGTTGCTGTCGCCCTATCTCGGCACCAAGGCGAGCTCGAGCCGGGAAAACGCCGGCGGCTGGGCCAGCCCTAACGTGTCCCGCATCATTGCCTTGAGCCTGCTGCGGGCCGCCGGAATAGAATGCTGCGAACAGCTTCCGGTGATCGCCTTTGCCGTGCCGCCCAAGACGACGAGCATCCTGACGTCGGAATATTCCTTCCGCCTGCTGTCGAATTTCGGAACGCATCGCGACTATCGCGTCGATCTGGACGCCGCCAAAGGTCCGTTGACGCTGATCGCCGGCGCCGATGACGAATTGATGTTCGCGGGAAAATATGAGGAAACGGTGCGTCGCTCGCCGACGGCGAACATCGATGTCCGCATCCTGCAAAACACCAATCACATGGATGTCGTCAGCACGGCGGCGGCGGTTTCCGTGATCTCCGAAGATATCGCAACCCGGTGAGGCGCCAGATCATGATCGACAGCCATCAAGCCTCGGAAGCGCTCGCCGACATCGACGATGTCGTGCAGCGCGTTCGCCAATCGCTAATCTACCAGATCTCCGGCCTCATCGTCGCCATGTGGGGCGTGCTGCTGTTCACCGCCTACATCGCCAACTACACCTGGCCGCGCCAAGGCTACACGATCTGGACGGTCACCAATCTCGCCGGCCTCGCCCTCACCATCGCCATTGGCGTCTTCAGCAATATCCGCTCCGGCGGAAAACCCTTCCCGATCCGCTCCCTGATCACCTTCCTGCTGATCGGCGCATTCGGCGTCTTTTGCTCGGTGGTGCTCGGTCATTTCGGGCCGCGCCAGATGATCACGTTCTGGGCCCTCTATGGCATGCTGTTCTATGCGATCGCCGGTCTGTGGTTCGGTTACGCCTTCATCGTGATCGCGATCTGCACGACCATTTTGACGCTGATCGGCTACTACCATGTCGATGCCGCCTTCCTGCTGTGGATGGCGGTGGCGCATGGCGGCGGCCTCATCGCCGGCGGCCTCTGGATGCGGCGGAGCTGACATGGCCGAGTTCGACGAGGTCATTCACCAGCCCTTGCGGCTCCGGATCATGGCGGCGCTCACCGCGCTGCCGGATGGGCAGGGGCTCGACTTCACCAGGCTGAAGAAACTCACCGGCGCCACCGACGGCAATCTCGGCGCCCATATCGAGACGCTGTCGAAGGCCGGTTATGTCGCCGTGACCAAAGCCTTCGTCGGCAAGAAGCCGCAGACCACGGTGACCGCGACCGCCGCCGGGCGCGGCGCCTTCGCCCGCCACGTCGCAACCTTGCGCGAGATCATCGCGGCGCAACCACCCGAATGAATCCGGGCAATCAGGGAGCCTGACATGCAAACCGCCATTGCCATCGCCACCCACACCCCGCCATGGGTCTTCGCGCTGCTGGCGCTGTTGATATGGCTGGGATGCAAGGCGCTGCGGCCAAGTTCGCAGCCGCTGGCGCGACTGCTGATCATTCCTGCGGTGTTTTTCCTGATGGGAATTTCCCGCCTGGTGCTCGGCGGAAAATCGATCGACCTGCTGCTGATCTGGCTGGCCGGCGCGGCCATGTTCGCGGCACTGGCCCTCTATACCGGGCCGCGCTCCGTGACGATCGATGGCGAAACCGGCCGCATCCTGCGCCCCGGCAGCGTGGTTCCCCTGGTGCGCAACCTCACCGTCTTCATGCTGCAATACGCCGTCGCGGTCGTGACCGCGATGAAGCTGGGTGCCGCGTGGGAAGTGGCCGCAGCCGGTCAGGCGGTGTCGGGTGCCTGCGCCGGCTATTTCCTGGGCTGGACCATCGCGCTGTTGCGCAGCTACCGGGCGCGCATTGCCGCGCCGTCCGGAATGACGGGCCTTCGCTGTTGATATCCCCTTGCAGGCGGCAACGGATTCGTGCGACCGACTGGCCTTCGGTTCCCACATCTGGCTCCTGTCATGAACATCCTCCTGCTCGGTTCCGGCGGCCGCGAACACGCTCTGGCATGGAAGATCGCAGCCTCCCCGCTGCTGACCAAATTGTGGTGCGCGCCGGGCAATGCGGGGATCGCCAGCGATGCCGAATGCGTCGCGGTTGACATCACCGACCATGCGGCGGTGATCGAATTCTGCAACGCCCATCAAGTGGATTTCGTCGTGGTCGGCCCCGATGCGCCGATCGCGGCCGGGATCGTCGACGATCTCAACGCCGCCGGCTTCAAGGCGTTCGGCCCCACAAAGGCTGCGGGCCGGCTGGAGAGTTCAAAGACCTTCACCAAGACGTTGTGCCGCGACAACAACATTCCGACCGCGGCGTATCAGCACTTCACCGACGCCGAAAGCGCAAAGGCCTATATCCGCAGGCAGGGCGCGCCGATCGTCGTCAAGGCCGATGGCCTCGCCGCCGGCAAGGGCGTCGTGGTCGCGATGAGCGAGCAGGAAGCGCTCGATGCGGTCGACATGATGTTCGGCGGCGGCTTTGGCGAGGCGGGCGCCGAGGTCGTGGTCGAGGAATTCATGGTGGGCGAGGAAGCCTCGTTCTTTGCGCTGTGCGACGGCGACCACGCCTTGCCGCTCGCGACCGCCCAGGACCACAAGCGCGCCTTCGACGGCGACCAGGGACCAAACACCGGCGGCATGGGGGCCTATTCGCCGGCGCCGGTCCTGACCGAGGCGATGTGCGGCCGCATCATGGCGGAGATGATCCATCCGACGCTGCGCGCGCTGAAAGCGATGGGATCGCCCTACAAGGGCGTGCTCTATGCCGGCGTGATGGTGACAAAGGACGGCCCGAAACTCGTCGAATACAACGCCCGCTTCGGCGATCCGGAATGTCAGGTGCTGATGATGCGGATGATGTCGGATTTGCTGCCGGCGCTGATCGCTTCCGCCGACGGGCAATTGAAGAATTTCAGCCTGCGCTGGTTCGACGATGTGGCGCTGACCGTGATCATGGCGACCAAGGGCTATCCCGGCAGCTACGGCAAGGGCTCGGTGATCTCAGGTCTCGATGATGCGGCGAAAATCGACGGCGTCGAAATCTTCCACGCCGGGACGATCGCGAAAGACGGACAAATCCTCGCCAGCGGCGGCCGCGTGCTGAACGTCTGCGCCATGGGCAAGACGGTCAGCCAAGCGCAGCAGCGCGCCTATCAGGCCGTCGACCGCATCAATTGGCCGGAAGGTTTTTGCCGCCGTGACATCGGCTGGCAGGCGGTGGCGCGAGAGCGCAGTTAATCCTCACGAAACGCCTTTCCGCGCCCGCACGAAGATGAAGGCGGGGAGGCGGCACAGCCGGTCATATCCCACAGGTCCGGTTGACGGTGCCTGCAAGGCGCGCAGGGCTTCCCGGCGTCTTTGCCCATGGACACCCAGCCGGTGCAATTCCAAGATCGCCGCAAAATGCAAAACGGAGGAACGGCCCGATGGCGATTATCGATTCCCAGGTCCATGCCTATGAGGCCAACACGCCGAAGCGGCCCTGGGCCACGGTGCCGAACTGGCCCGCTCACGTCACCGGCGACGAAATGGTGGCGGCGATGGACAACGTCGGCGTCGACGGCGCGATCTTCATCTCGGCCTTTTCGATGTACCGCTACGATGCCAGCTATGCCGTCGAAGTGGCGCGCGCCCATCCCACCCGACTCGCCATCGTCAAGCCGGTCGATCCCGACGATCCCGATGTCGCCGATGTCGTCGCCGACTGGAAGAAGACGCCGGGCGCGGTCGGGATCCGCATCATGCTGCCGAAGGATTCCGGACGCGCGCCGGACGACCCCGGCCTCGACCGCATTGCGCGCGCCGCCATTCGCCACGACTTTCCGGTCAACATCCTGTGCTGGGACAATCTCGACGCCGGCACCGCGATCATCGATCGCCATCCCGACGTCAGGTTCATCGTCGACCATCTCGGCCTCCTCCAGCCGCGCACCCCGCCGGCGCCGGGGCAGCCCTGGTCTCCCTGGGCCGAACTGACGAAGGTACTGGCGCTTGCCAAACGCAAGAACGCGGTGATCAAGGTCAGCGGCGCCTGCACGCTGTCGAAAGAGCCGTATCCATTTCCGGATATCTGGGATCCCTTGGCCCGCGTGTTCGACGCCTGGGGTTTCGAGCGTTGCCTGTGGGGCACCGACTGGACCCGCGCCTTTGCGGTCGTCAATTACGAGCAGGCCGTTGTGCCCTTCCTCAAGACCGACCGCCTCAGTGACGCCGAGCGCGCCATGCTGATGGGCGATGCCTGCGCCAAGGCCTATGGCTGGTCACCGAAGAAGGGGTAGGGGGTGATAAGATCATTGAGTCGTTCGCTTCGGGCTCAGTTCACCTCTCCCCAGCGGGGAGAGGTCGATTTGCGCGAGCAAATCGGGTAAGGGGGCGCTGACCTAACGACAGACCGTGACCCCTCACCCGCGCCTTCGGCGCGACCTCTCCCGATGGGAGAGGTGAATTCGCGACGTCATCCCAACTCAACCCAATCTCATCGCGCTTTAGCTAATTCACACCGCACTCGCATCTACCTCCCCACCGTCCCCTGCAGCAGCTTGATGCCGTCCGCGAGCGCGCGCTGCATCAAGAGCGTGTCGACGCCGTAGGCGATGATGCGAAAGCCCTTGGCGCGGAAATCGCGCGCCCATTTCTCGTCACCGGCGAGAAAGCCGGGCGTCTTGCCGTGTTTCGCGCAGGCCTTGACCAGGCGGTCGACTGCCGCATGGAATCGGGGGTTGTCGAACTGGCCGGGGATGCCCATGAAGTTGGTCAGATCGTAGTGGCCGAGCCAGACCACGTCGACGCCCTCGATCGCGGCGATCGCATCGACATTCTCGATGCCTTTCGCGGTCTCGACCAGCGCGATCACCATCGTGCGCGCATTGGCCTTGGCGATCTTGTCGGCCTCCGCTCCGCCGCCATAGTCGTCATGCGCGGCCACATTGAAGGCCGCACCCCGCCGCCCCGCCGGCGGATATCGCGTGCAGTCGACGATCGCTTTGGCCTGCTCGGCGGTTTCGACCATCGGCACCATGATGCCCATCGCGCCGATGTCGAGCGCGCGGGCGATGTGGTGATAGTCGCCCGAGGGCACGCGCACCAGCGGCACCAGATCGAGCCCGCGGCACGCCGCGAACTGCGCCTTCATGGTCTCGAAGCCGACCCCTGAATGCTCCATGTCGTAAAGGATGAATTCGGCGCCGGCCTCGCGGCAGATCGAAGGATAGCCCGGCGTGAAGAACTCGAACGTCATCGTGCCGAACGCACAGCCGCCGGCCGCAAGCCGCGGCTTTATTGGATTTGGACGCAACCGATTTTCCCCCAAGTACCTATTTCATTCACTCATCTCGCCGCGCAGCTCCGCCTTGAAGCCATCGGTATTTTCAAAATTCACCGTCACCTTGTCGCCGTCGAAGGCCAGCGACCAGGTCTGGATTTCTCCGCGTCCCAGGATCCGCCGTTCCATCACGAAGGTGCGTTCGTTGACCCAGCGTCCCTTGGCGGCATTGATCCCGTAAAGCGCGGGAGGGCTCTTGCGGTAGGTTCCGTCGAGCCCGAACAGTCCCGTAAACCGGTCGGTCGCACGCTCCGCCTTGTCGGTGTAGGTGGTGATCACCCATGATGAATCGGTATCGAGAAAGTTCAGCGTGAAGCTCTTCACGCGCAGGACGTTGTCGACGAATTGAAACGTCTTTCCCGAAACCGCCTTGACCAGTTCCGGCGTGCCGCCGACGGCGGAGGGCTTTTCGATGGCGGCCTGGTGTATCGCGTTGCCCAGCAAAGCCCGGGCAATGGGATCGGCGGGCAACGGCTTGTCGGATTTCACCGCTTTGGCGATGTCGTCGATCAGCGCGGAGGCCGAATAGAATTCTGTATCCCGCAGCACGCCGGTCATGACGGCGACGATATCCCATTTCGGAAGCACGAGGATCAGTTGCGAATGGCGGCCGCGCGCCATGTAGGCGCCCTTGCCCGGCAGCGACCACCACAGATTTGCATATTGAAAGCCATTGGTCGCGGCGATCCTGCCTTCTTTCGCCCGTTCGACCCAGGATGAGGGAATGATCTGCTTGCCTTCCCACATTCCGTTGCGAAGGTAGAGATAGCCAATTCGCGCCATGTCGTGGGGCGAGAGGAAAAGTCCGGCTTCGCCGATGGTGACGCCCTGCGCATCGGGCGTTCCCCATCGGGCGCTCTTGATGCCGAGCGGTTCGAACAGCTCCTTCTTGGCAAAGTCGAAGGCGTTCTGCCCGGATTTCCGGTTGATCAGCGCGGACAGCAGATAGGGGTTGCCGCCATTGTAATTGAACTTGGCGCCGGGCGCGCCGGCCATCGGCTGGTTCAGCACGAAGGCGGTGCGGTCGGCACTCCGGTACATCTGCATGATGGTCTCGTCGGGCGTATACAGCCGCTCCACCCACTCGATGCCCGAACTCATGTCGAGAAGGTTCTGAACCGTCATCGCCGTTTTCCGCTCATCGACATTCCCGATTTGCTTGTCGGAAAACAGATCGAGGACCGGATGGTCGACGCTATCAAGGCTGCCCTTTTGCACCTGGATGGCGGTCAGCGTGCCAACCACGCTTTTGGTCACCGATCGCAAATCGTGGCTGATGCCGGCGACGTAGGGCGCATAGTAAGCTTCAGCCACGATCCTTCCATTGCGGATGATCATGAGGCTGTCCTGCTTGTAGCCGCCCACGGTCTCGATCAGCCGGGCGAGGCTCGCCGAGTCCATCCCTTGTTCTTCGGGAGAAGACACGGCCCACGATTTCGTCGGCCAGGGGGCTTCCTGCGGATCCTGACCGTCCACGGCGCCAAGTGGCGCATTGTATCCGGCAAAGCATTGAAAACCCGCGACCAGTGCTGCCATGGCCGCTATTTTGAGATGCATTGACACCCTCCCATCGACATCAGTCTCGGTCACCGGCGGTCAAGATCGCGGCAATGCTAAATTGAAAACGTGACCGGATCGAGCCGGCTCCGAACTTCCGATTTTGGCACGCGGTGGAGATACCGGCGCGACCTGCCTTGCTACGATGTCCGGGTCCGCTTCGGCCATCGATCCCCATTTCCCGCCGCCGGTTAAGCCGATACCATGGCTTACCAAGGCCTGGGGCAGGCAATGACACGACGTTCTCGAGCAGGCGGCGGAACGGAAAAGCCGCCAGGCCGCACGGCGGCGACGCGAAAGCGCAGCCCCGCGCCAAAGGCCGCGCGTGTCTCCAGGGCGGTGAAATCAAGGTCGGCGAAAGCCGAAGCCGAAAGCGCCGCGCAAGGCGAAATCGCCCGGCTGGCGCTCGAACTTCACGAAGCGCGGGAGCGGCAGGCGGCGACATCGCAGGTCCTGAGCCTGATCGCCGATGCCCCGACGGACCTTGCGCCGGTGTTCGACCGGATCGTCAAGAACGCCGCAAGGCTCTGCCAGAGCGTGCTGAGCGCCGTCTATCGACGGGAAGGGGACCACGTCCATCTCGTCGCCCACGATCAATTCTCCGCGGAATCGGTGGCGGCGGTGCGCAGGGCCTATCCGGCGCCGCTCGCCAGCAAGAACCTGATCTCGGTCGCGATCCGCGAGCGCCGCGTCGTGCACGAGCCGGACGTGCTGGTCTCCGGCGGCTACAGCGAGCTGCAGAAAACCTCAGGCTATCGCAGCATCCTGATCGTGCCGATGCTGCGCGACGATGTCGCGATCGGCGCGATCGCGGTGATGCGGCTGGAGCCGCAATTATTTCCCAAGGCGCAGGTCGAACTGCTGAGGACCTTTGCCGGCCAGGCCGTCATCGCCATCGAGAACACGCGGCTGTTCACCGAACTGCAGGAACGCACCCGGCAATTGTCGCAATCGCTGGACGATTTGCGCGCCGCGCAGGGCAGCCTGGTGCAGACCGAGAAACTGGCCGCCCTGGGGCGGCTGGTGGCAGGAGTCGCCCACGAGATCAATACGCCGGTCGGCACCAGCCTGACGGTGGCCTCGGCCTTGATCGACAAGGCCAAACGATTTGAGGCCGATATCGCCAAGGGCGATGTGCGCCGGTCGGCGCTGGCGGAATTCATCGCGGCAAGCCGCGAGGCGGCTTCGCAGATCATGTTCAATCTCGGCAATGCGGTCGAGCTGATCCAGTCGTTCAAGCAGGTGGCGGCCGATCGCAACGTGTCGGACCGCCGGCGCTTCGACCTCGGCGAGGTGACCGAGCAGGTGGTCAGGGGATTGCGGTTCGGGCTGCGCCATCAGAATGTGACGGTCACCGTCGATTGCGCGGCTGATCTTGCCATGAACAGCTATCCCGGGCCGTACGGCCAGGTGCTCACCAATCTGGCTCTCAATTCCGCGGCGCACGCCTTTCCGGATGGCGCAGGCGGATCGGTTCATATTGTCGCCCAGGCCTCCGGCCGCCATCATGTCGAAGTGCTGTTTTCGGACGACGGCTGCGGCATGAGCCCGGAGGTCAGGCGCCAGGTGTTCGACCCGTTCTTCACCACAAGGCGCGACCAGGGCAACACCGGCCTCGGACTGCACATCGTCCACAACATCGTGACCAATCGTCTTGGTGGCCGGATTCATCTGGAAACCGGGCCCGGCATGGGCACGAAAATCCAGATCGTGATGCCGCGCGAAGCGCCGCGGGAGCTGGCGGAGTAGGGCGTGGCTTTGCGCTGAGGGTCACGGCCGCATGGTTCGAGACGCCGCTGCGCGGCTCCTCACCATGAGGGATGGGCCATGGTTGCGCGCGACGGGTGCCCGACGGGCAAATCACCTTCCGATTTACAGAAGTCGTGTCAAGCCCCAAAACAAAAAATATTTCGCTTTTCCGAAGTGGCAAATCAGGGTTACGACTGAGCCCATCCCGCCCTGGTCAGAAGGGCGTCGGCCGTCGTCACGGACGTTGGGCGGGGAGCGGTGGACGCGGAGGTTGTCGCCTGACGCGCGCGGCCGAAGCGTACGGCAAAGACGTGTGGTCCTGACGCCGCGATGCTGGCGTCCATGCACCTGGGAGGCGTCTGACTTCCCAGGGCGCGACGGAGGCAAAAGCGCCGTTCTCCGGGGAGAGCACGTGATAAGCCGTAAAGCCATCGCGCAGGGAATGTCGGATGTTCTCCGCTGCCCTGTATGCTCGTGTGCGCACTTCCTGTGCACATTGCACACGAGACCGCGGGTGCAGCGCGCATCCGGCATTCCCTGCGCCCTCAGTTTGGAGAGGGCGGGAAGTTTCCAGCAAGACTCGGGCGCATCGAGCCGCGAGATCGCGAAGTCACATCTGCTGTTTGAAATTTGAATCGGAAGCCCACGCGACACGACCGGTCGGCTCCCTCCCCCCTTGCGGGGGAGGGCGGGGGAGAGGGGTAAGCCACGAGCACTGCCGTTGCCGCCACCCCTCTCCCTAGCCTACAGCAAATCCCCACCCACCGCGCTCGCCGTGGTGCCGTGCTCGCGGAACGCCTTGATGACGTTCTTGCCGATCTTCCATTTGTGCACCTCGTCCGGGCCGTCGACCAGCCGCTGCGCGCGCACCTGCGTGTACCATTTGGCGAGCGGCGTATCCTGGCTGAAGCCGAGCGCGCCGTGGAGCTGGATCGCGGTGTCGATCACCTTGTGCACCATGTGGGCATGGAAGATCTTTGCGATCGAGTTCTCCTGGCGGATGTCGAGGCCCTTCTCCGCCTTGTAGGCGATATGCAGGAGCATCAGCCGGCCGATATAGAGCTGCTCGGCGCAATCGGCGAGCATGAACTGCACGGCCTGCCGGTCGGACAGCAACTGGCCGAAGGTCGAACGCTTGGTGATGTGGCCGACCGCCATGTCGAGCGCGCGCTGCGCTTTGGCAACATTGTGCATGCCGTGGCGCAGCCGGCCATAGGCGAGGCGGTGCTGGCCCATGGCAAACCCGTTGCCTTCGCCGCCGACCAGATTGTCCGCCGATACCTTCAGATCCCGGATCTCGATCTCGGAATGCCCGCCATGGATCACATGGTCATGCGGCCCCTCGATCGCCATGTTTGCGACGTTGCGCTTGATCCTGTAGCCGGGGTTCGGCAGCTCGACGAGGAAGGTGGAGTACTGCTTGTGGCGCGGCGCGTTCGGATCGGTTTTCGCCATCACCAGCGCCATGTCGGCAACGCTGGCGGAGGACGAGAACCATTTCTCGCCGTTGAGGATGTAATTCTCGTTGCCGTCCTTGACGGCCGTGGTCTGCATGCCGGTGGCGTCGGCGCCGGCGGCCTTTTCGGTCATCGAGAAGCAAATGCGCTTCTCGCCATTGAGCAGGGGCTTGAGGAACTTCTCCTTCTGATATTCCGTGCCGTGGGCCAATATCGTCATCATCGAGGCGTCGTCGGGGCCCTGCGTGTTCATCGACAGCGCACCCAGCATGCTTTCGCCGAGCTCCATCTGCACCAGCGCGTTGGCCAGGGGCCCGAGGCCCATGCCGCCATATTCCTTCGGCACCCACGGGCACCACAGGCCCTGCGCGCGGGCCTTCTTGCGCAGCGGGCCCAGCACTTCGGCGAGCGGCTTGGTGTCGAGTTCCTTTTCCGCCGGAATGCATTCGTCGTGTACGAATTTGCGGACCTTCTCGCGGATCGCCTTGGCTTCGGCCGGGATTTCGAAATCGATCGACATGGCACTTCCTCGCTTTTGCTTCTTGTTGGGCTGACTTGATGAATGGCATAACCCCGTCAGCAGCCTGCGGCAACGCCGAACAATGTTTAAAGCGGCGGCCAGCCGCGAAGGGAGCGCTCACCATGCCCGATCTTGCCGATCTGTTTCCCGGCTACGCCTCCGAATGGATCAACACGTCCGCCGGCCGCATTTTCGCCCGCGTCGGCGGCAAGGGGCCGCCGCTATTGCTGCTGCACGGATTTTCCTCGACCCATGTGATGTGGCACCCGGTGGCGTCGCAACTGGCCGATAAGTTCACGCTGATCATCGCCGACCTGCCGGGCTATGGCTGGTCCGACATGCCGCGCAGCGACGCCGAACACACGCCCTACACCAAGCGCGCGATGGCGCAGGTGATGATCGAGGCGATGGAGCAACTCGGCCATGTGCATTTCGCGCTCGCCGGCCACGACCGCGGCGGACGGGTGTCGTATCGCCTCGCGCTCGACCATCCCGGCCGGCTGTCGAAGCTCGCGGTGCTCGATATCGCGCCGACCTATGACTACTGGGAGAGACTGAACCGGAAGTCCGCGCTGAAGATCTACCATTGGGCGTTCCTGGCGCAGCCATACCCGCTGCCGGAAACGCTGATTGACGGCCATGGCGAATTCTTCCTGCGGCAGAAGATGGCGAGCCAGACACGGACCGGGACGCTGGACGCCATCGATCCGCGCGCGCTCGAGCACTACCTCGCGCCGTTCCGCGATCCCGCCCGCGTGCATGCAATGTGCGAGGATTATCGCGCCGGCGCCTATGCCGACTACGAGATCGACAAGGCCGATTTCGATGCCGGCAAGAAGATCACGGTCCCGATGCTGGCGCTGTGGGGCGACGCCGGCGTCGCCAGCGCCGCCACCACCCCGCTCGATACCTGGAAGAAATGGGCCACCAATGTGCAGGGCGCGCCGGTCGAGAGCGGGCATTTTCTGCCTGAGGAGAATCCGGAGGCGACGGGGAGATTGTTGAAGGAGTTTTTTCTGGATTCGAAATCATGAAGCGTCATTCCGGGGCGCGTAGCGAACCCGGAATCTCGAGATTCCGGGTCTGGTCCTTCGGACCATCCCGGAATGACGAGACATACTGTCTACCTTCGCACCCTGAAAAAATCCTTCAGCAGCGTCGCGGCCTCGGTCTCGCCGACCGCCGAATAGACCTCCGGCACATGGTGACAGGTCGGCTGCGCAAAGAACCGCACGCCGGAATCCACCGCGCCGCCCTTGGGGTCGGCGGCGCCGTAATAGAGCCGGCGGATCCGCGCAAACGAGATCGCGCCGGCGCACATTGTGCAGGGCTCCAGCGTGACATAGAGGTCGCAATCGACCAGCCGCTCGGTCCCGATGGCATCCGCGGCCTGCCGGATCGCCAGGATTTCGGCATGGGCGGTGGGATCGCGGTCGGTCAGGGTGCGGTTGCCGGCGGTGGCGATCACCTCGTATCCCCGGACAATGACGCATCCGATCGGGACTTCGCCCGCCTTGGCGGCGTTTTTGGCCGTTTTGAGTGCCAAATCCATGAAAGAAGGGGCAGTCATCCCTCGTATCATCGGAAGAAACCTGCTAGTAGAAGCGCCTTCAGCAAACGTGGATACCGGTTTTGCGTGAGATTGCGCCTTGAACCAAGAGCGCGCGCGTTACCGCTATGACAGCCGATCCACATCCGCCTGATCGCCATTTCAGCTACGAATGAGAGACTATTCATGCCCCGCGACAACGACAAAGACAACGATTCCCGCGGCCGGCGTGATCGCCCCTCGGGCGGCCGAGGCCGTGCCGAGGGCGGCAAGGGCCGCTCGGGCGCTGCACGGGGGCCGGAGAAGAAATTCGCCAAGCGCGGTTTTGCGGGAAAAAGCGACGGCGACAAGCGCGATGGCGAGCGGCGTCCCTATGCCGGCAAATCCGACGGCGCGCGGTCGTTCGACAAGAAGCCTTATGCGGGCAAGCGGGACGGCGACCGTCCGCCGCGCCGCGATTTCGACGCGCCGCGCCCGCCGCGCGGCGACCGGCCGTTCCGGGATCGCAGCGAGGGCGGCGATCGGCCGCCACGTTTCAACCGGGATGACCGTCCCCGGGGTGACCGGCCGTTTGCCAGCCGCCCGTCACGCGGTGACGACGGCGAGAAGCGCTCGTTCAAGCCGCGCGAGGATCGAGGTGGCGAGAAGCGCCCGTACACGCCGCGCGGCGATCGCCCGAAGTTTGATCGCGACGACCGTCCGCCGCGCCGGGACCGCGAGAGCGGCCCTCGGAACCGCGACGATGCCCGTCCGGCCTCGCGGTTCGGTGAGAAGAAATTCGGCGAGAAGCGGCCCTATACGCCGCGCGGCGAAGGTGGGGGAGATAAACGTCCCTACACGCCACGTGGCGACGGCCCTCGCGGCGATCGCCCGGAACGCAAGTTCGGCGGTGACAAGAAATTTTCCTCGCGCGGCGCCCCCGATCGCGGCCCGCGCAAGAGCTTTGGCGCCGACCGTGGCGATTCAAAGCCGTGGCAGAAGCGCGAAGATCGCGGCGACCGCGACTCTCGCCCGCCGCGCGATGGCGCGCGCAATTTCGACAAGCCGCGGTTCGACCGTTCTCGCGATGATCGCGGCGGCGAAGAACGTCCACGTTTCTCACGCTCGCGCGAGGATCGCCCCACCGGCGATCGTCCCAAATTCGACCGGCCTCGTCAGCGGCCCGAAGGCCGCACCGACTGGCAGGAGCACCCGCGCAGCGAGCGGGGTGACGAACGTCCGCGCCGCGAGAACGAGGACGACAGCAAGATCTTCGCCAAACGTCCGGCGTTCGGCGGTCGCGGTGCGTACCGCGAGCGCAAGACCGAATTCGAAAAGCGCGGCCCGCAGCCGCCCAAGGTCAAGAAATCAGGCGAGCGCATCGCCAAGGTGGTGTCTCGCGCCGGCCTTGCCTCGCGCCGCGACGCCGAGGAATGGGTCACGCAGGGCCGCGTCAGCGTCAACGGCCGCGTCATCAATTCGCCGGCGCTCGATGTCACCGCCAATGATGTGATCACCGTCGACGGCAAGCCTTTGCCGCCGCGCGAGCGCACGCGGCTGTTCATGTTCCACAAGCCGCGCGGCCTGATGACGACGCATGCCGATCCCGAGGGACGGCCGACCGTGTTCGACAATCTGCCGGAAGGCCTGCCGCGGCTGATCTCGATCGGCCGGCTCGACTTCAACACCGAAGGCCTGCTGCTGCTGACCAATGATGGCGGGCTGGCGCGCGCGCTCGAACTGCCCGACACCGGCTGGTTGCGGCGCTATCGGGTCCGCGCCCATGGCGAGGTCACGCAGGCGCAGCTCGATGAATTGAAGAAGGGCGTCGAGGTCGACGGCGTCAAATACGGCTCGATCGACGCGACGCTGGAGCGCGATCAGGGCGCCAATGTCTGGCTGGTGTTCGCGATCCGCGAAGGCAAGAACCGCGAAGTCCGCAACGTGATGGCGCATCTTGGCCTCGAGGTGAACCGGCTGATCCGGGTCTCCTACGGCCCGTTCCAGCTCGGCGAACTCGCCGAAGGCCAGGTCGAAGAGGTCAAGACCCGCGTGCTGCGCGAACAACTCGGCGAGAAGATCGCGGCGCTCGCCGGCGCCGACTTCAACCGACCGATGCCGGGTGACAAGGAGCCAACGCCTCCCAAGCCCGTGACCCAGCGAGGCGTGATCGCCGACCGCAAGGGCCGCCGCGTGCTGGTGCAGCGCACCGGCAGCGAGGAAGCGCGCGCGCGCAACGAGGAAGAAGCCAACGGCTACGGTCCGCCGCGCCGCCCGCAGCGCGGCTATCACGGCAAGCGCGATCTGACGCCGCGGGACGAGTAGAGTTCGTTCGATGTTGGGGCGATTGGAATTCACAACGGGTTCGGGTTCACCTCTCCCATTGGGAGAGGTCGGATCGCGAAGCGATCCGGGTGAGGGGTTACGGCCTATCGAGAGACCGTACCCCCTCACCCCGACCCTCTCCCCATGGGAGAGGGGGCCAACCGCCGTTGCGGTGACACCGGAGCAAACGAGGCTCGCCCTCTAATGCGTGTCGTCGGTGGACGGTTGAAGGGTCGTAATCTGGCCTCGCCCTCATCGCGCGAGATCCGCCCCACAGCGGATCGCTTGCGCGAGTCGGTGTTCAATATCCTCATCCATGCCTATGACGATCCGCTTCAAGGCGCGCGCGTGCTCGACCTGTTCGCCGGCACCGGCGCGCTCGGCATCGAGGCGGTCTCGCGCGGGGCCGCGTTCACGCTGTTCGTCGACAATGGCGCGGAGGCCCGCGCGCTGCTCCGCAACAATGTCGAGTCGCTCGGCCTCGGCGGCGTGACAAAAGTCTATCGCCGCGACGCCACCAATCTCGGCCCCGCGCATCCGATGGAGCCGTTCTCGCTCGTGTTCCTCGATCCGCCCTACGGCAAGGGCCTCGCGGAAAAAGCGCTGGCCTCGCTGCGCGACGGCGGCTGGCTGACGCAAGGTGCGCTGCTGGTGGTGGAGGAAGCGAAGGCGGCTGCGTTCACGGCGCCCCAAGGATTCGAGGAGCAGGAGCGACGCGCCTATGACGACACGGAGTTCGTGTTCCTCAAGGTGCCCTGACGCGGCTACCGCCGCCCGAACAGCTTCTCGATATCCGACAGCTTCAGTTCGACGTAGGTCGGGCGGCCGTGGTTGCACTGGCCGGAGTTCGGGGTGTCCTCCATCTCGCGCAGCAGCGCGTTCATTTCCTCCGGCTTGAGGCGGCGGCCGGCGCGCACCGAGCCGTGGCAGGCCATGGTGGCGGCGACATGCATCAGCCGGCGCTCCAGCGGCAATGCCTCGTCCCATTCGGCCATGTGTTCGGCGAGGTCGCGGAGCAATCCTGCGGCATTGGCCTTGCCGAGCAGCGACGGCGTCTCGCGCACCGCGACCGCGCCGGGGCCGAAGGAATCGATCGCCAATCCGAACGTCGCCAGCTCCAGCGAGCGATCGAGCAGCTTCTCGACGGTCGCCTCGTCGAGTTCGACGATCTCGGGGATCAGCAGGATCTGCCGCTGCACGCCGTTGCGCGCCAGCGAGGCCTTCAGCTTCTCGTAGACGATGCGCTCATGGGCGGCGTGCTGGTCCACGACGATCAAGCCGTCGCGGGTCTGCGATACGATATAGGTCTCGTGGATCTGCGTCCGCGCAGCTCCCAGCGGACGATCGAGCATGTCGGCGGAAGGCTGTGCTTCGAAGCGCACATCGGCGGTCGGCGTGCCGACGTCGAAGGCGGCCTGTCCCGGCTCGGTGAAGGCAGGCGCCGCCGAACCGGCGAACGACGGCATCGGCCCGGTGGGATAAGAGGGCGAGCTGCGCCAGTCCCAATTGGTCGGGCGCGGCGCGAACGACGGGCGGAACGAGGCGATCGCCGCACCATCGGTATTCGCCGCGGTGCGCCGGCCCTCGCGGGCGAGGCCGTCCTTGAGCGCATGCACGATCAGCGCGCGCACCAGGCCGGCGTTGCGAAACCGGACTTCGGTCTTGGCGGGATGCACGTTGGCATCGACCTCCTGCGGCGGCAACGTCACGAACAGCGCCACCACCGGATGGCGGTCGCGCGGCAAATAATCGGAGTAGGCCGCGCGCACCGCGCCCAGGATCAGCTTGTCGCGCACCGGGCGGCCATTGACGAACAGATATTGGCCGAGCGCGTTGGCCCGCGTCAGCGAGGGCGCGGCGGCAAAGCCTTCGACCACGACGCCTTCGCGCTCGCTCCGCACTTCGATGGCGCTGGAGCGAAAATCCGCGCCCAAGATGTCGCCGAGCCGCGTCAACCGGCCGGCGGCGCCGGGGAGCGCCGCGGCCCAGGTCACCGGCGCGCGCTCCTCGCCGGCCAGCGTGAAGGCGATGTCGGGCCGCGCCATCGCGAGCCGCCGCACCACTTCGCGGATCGCTTCGGCCTCGGTGCGGTCGGTCTTGAGGAATTTCAGCCGCGCCGGCGTCGCATAAAAGAGATCGCTGACCTCGACGCGGGTGCCCTGGCCGAGCGCGGCCGGCATGATCGGCGATTTCGCGCCGCCTTCCACCGACAGCGACCACGCATGCGGCTCGCTGGCGTGGCGGGTGGTGATGCCGAGCCTCGCCACCGCGCCGATCGAGGGCAGCGCCTCGCCGCGGAATCCCAGCGTGCTGATCCGCAGCAGGTCCTCGTCGTCGAGCTTGGAGGTGGCGTGGCGGTCGACCGCCAGCGCCAGGTCGGCATGGGTCATGCCGCCGCCGTCGTCGGTGATGCCGATCCGCCGCCTTCCGCCGCCATCGGTGAAGATGTCGACCTTGGAGGCGCCGGCATCGATGGCGTTCTCGACCAGCTCCTTCACCACGCTCGCAGGCCGTTCCACCACCTCGCCGGCGGCGATGCGGTTGACGATCTGTTCCGGGAGCTGGCGGACGGGCATGGCGCTAGGGGTAGCCGATTCAGGGGCGGGGCGGGACCCCATGGGCCAGGGATGTGCCCGGAATTCTTGGACCAGATTCTCGGCGAAATATAGTTCCCGGCCCGCGAACCGAAAGCCCGGCGGGGCGGCTCTATGTCACGAGAGGGCATGGGTTCTCTCGTGAAATCAAGGGAGCTGCTATGTTCTATCGAAAGAATTTGCCGGGCTGGGAACGGGCAATGCGGGCGGTCGGAGGCACCATGATGATCGCGTACGGGCTGACAGTGATGGCAGGCACGACATCGGGCTATTTGATCGCGGGCGCCGGGGTGGCCGCGATCGTGACCGGATTCGTCGGATTTTGCCCGATGTGCGCCATGGTCGGCCGCCGGCTGCCTTCGCCATGAATGCGCTTGTCCGGGCGAGCCGCTGCGATCCCGGGCTGATCGAGGCGGCGCGGGGCGGCGACGCCGACGCGCTGGTGTCGCTGATATCAGCGGCCCAGCCCGATGTCCGCCGCTACGCGGCGCGCAATTGCCGCGCGGCAGACATCGACGATGCGGTTCAGGAAACGCTGCTGCTGCTCTATCGGCGTGTCGGGACATTGCGTGCGGTGACATCGTTCTCGGCGTGGCTGTTTGCAATGGCGCGGCGCGCCTGCCTGCGGCTCTTGCGCCGATCGGACGGAATAGCCGATGCGCCGGCTGGCGATACCGAGGCGCGTCTCGCGCATGTGCGTCCCGAAGACCTTCGCATCGATCTTTCCCGTGCCATCCAGTCGTTGCCCGATCATTATCGCGAGGTGATCCTGCTGCGCGATATCGAGGAATTGTCGATCGACGAGATCGCCGATGTGCTCGGCCTGACCCGCGAGAGCGTCAAGGCGCGCATCCATCGCGCGCGGATCATGATCCGGGAATATCTGATCCGCGATTGAGTCTCGATCGATTTCGACCGCCGCATATGCGGTCGATCCGTGGCCAAGTTTTCGCGAAATGGCCCTGAAATCCCTAAACGATGACCACACGGCGCGGTTTGCATGCGGCGTGCGCCGTTCGCGACATTGCTGCGAGCGATGAGCGGTTCGAGACGAATGGCGCATCGAACAACCGAACCGCTTGTCGCCGATCGAACCCAGGAGAACTGAATGAAGGCTGTGAAAACATCGGCGGTCGCGCTGGCCATCTCGGCCATGCTGGCCGGACCCGTACTGGCCCAGGGCGTCTCATCCGATAGCAAGGTCCGCGGCGGCGTGCAGGGCAAGAGCCAGATGCAGGGCGGGACGGCGATCAGCGACGACGAGGAACTCGCTGCCCAGACCGGCGCAGCCGGCGAAAAGGCGGGCGTCCATGCGAAAACGAGGGGCACTGTCGGCGCCGGCAGTGGCGCGCATAAAGCCACGGGCGGCGCCGCCGGCGATGCCGCAACCGGCAAGCGCAACCAGTAGCGACCTGCACACTGTCCAAACTTTCGAAACTCCGGTCGCGTTGCGGCCGGAGTTTCTTTCCGGGGCGCCGTTCCCTCAATCGTCGAAGCGCACGGCGCCGCGCTTGGCCTTGACGTTGCTTCTGCTCTTCTTGCCTTCCAGCCGCCGCTGCTTCGATCCGAAGGTCGGCTTGGTCGCCCGCCGCGGCACCGGCCTGACCATGGCTTCGCGGAGCAGTTCGAGCAGCCGATCGATGGCGTCGGCGCGGTTGCGCTCCTGGGTGCGGAAGCGCTGGGCGTGGATCACGATCACGCCGTCCTTGGTCATGCGCTGGCCGGCGAGCCGGTTGAGCCGCAGGGCGGCGTCCTCCGGCAGCGCGATCTTGCGCGTGTCGAAGCGCAACTGGGCCGCCGTCGAGAGCTTGTTGACGTTCTGCCCGCCCGGGCCGGAGGCGCGGACGAAATCGATGTCGATGTCGTTCTCGTCGATCGATAAGTCGCGGGAAACCCGCAGCATGGCGTTCACCGGGGAAACTTCTCAAGGCGTACACAGGCGTCATCCCGAGGTGCGAGACCGACGCCGTGATAGCGCCGTCGGTCCGAGCCTCGAAGGATGTGTATGTAGCACATCCTTCGAGACGCGCGCGAAGGGCGCGCTCCTCCTGCAATAACGGCAAAGCCGTTATGCTGGGGATGACGGCGGAATTTGTGGAGAAGTCCGTAAAGCCGGGCTCAGTTCGCCTTTGCCGAGGGCGGTGCCGCAGCCGGCTGGGCGGCGGCTTGCGGGGCACGGCCGACGATCACGGTGAGCAGGCCCTGGCCCCACAGCTGCCGTGCGACCCTTTTGGCGTCGTCGAGCGTCACGGCGTCGACCAGCGCGTTGCGCTTTTCGATGTAATCGATCGGCAGCCGGTCGAGCTGGTATTGCAGCAGCGCGGAGGCGAGCTTGGACGAGGTGTCGAGCGCCAGCATCTGCGAGCCCTTCAGATAGGATTTGGCCTCGTCCAGCTCCTTCTGGGTCGGGCCGTCCTCGGCGATACGGCGGATTTCCTTTTCGATGGCATCGACGGTTTCACCGGCGCGGTCGGCACGGGTGCCGGTATTGCCGACGAACAGCGCCGAGCGTTCCATCCAGAGCAGGGATTCGCTGATCGAATAGGCCAGTCCGCGTTTTTCGCGGACTTCCTTGTAAAGCCGCGACGACGATCCGCCGCCGAGGATATGGTTGACGACGTAGCCGGCCATGAAATTCGCATCGTGGCGGCGGATGCCGGGGCCGCCGAACGTCACCACCGTTTGCGGCACGTCGAGCGGGACAAAGGCGCGCTGCGGTGGCGAGGCGGCCTGGATGTCGGGAATCGGCTTCAGATTGGCCTTGGCGGGCAATCCGCCGAACGTCTTGTCCAGGAGCCTGCCGAGACTGTCGGCGTCGATATCGCCGACCACGGATATCCGAAGCGTGTCTTTGGCGAGGATGCGGCCGACATAGGCCTTCATGTCCGCCACGTCGATCCCGGGCACGCTGTCCAGCGTGCCGTAGGACGAACGGCCATAGGGATGATCGCCATAGGCCACTTCGAGGAATTTGCGGCTAGCCAGCGAGGAGGGGTTCGTGGTGTCGCGGCGCAGGCCCGAGATCACCTGCGCTCGGATGCGCTCGACGTCGGCGGCGTCGAAACGCGCCGAGGTCAACGCCAGCTGCAGCAGATCGAAGGCTTCGTCCTTGTTGTCCTTGAGCATGCGCAAGCTGCCGCGGAAATAATCCCGCGTCGAGGAGAAGCTGAGTTCGATGGCGCGGCGGTCGAGCCGCTCGTGATAGGTCTTGGAGTCGAGATCGGCCGCGCCTTCATCGAGCAGGCCTGCGACCATGTTGCCAGTGCCGGCCTTGTCGGCCGGGTCCTGGCTCGAGCCGCCGCTGAAGGCATATTCCATCGCGATCAGGGGCACGGTGGCATCCTGCACGAACCAGGCCTCGATGCCGCCGGGCGACACCAGGCGCTGGATCTTGGCGGCGGCGTGCGACGGTGCCGGTGCCAGGAGCAGCAGGGCCGCGAGGGCGACGATGATTGACGCGAAGCGCTGATGGCGAATCGAAAAATGGTTCACGAGCGCTTCTCCTCGCGCTTCGGCGCGGAATCCTTGACCAGATACCCCGTCACCGAACGCTTCTTGTCGAGCCATTTCTGTGCGGCGTCACGAACCTGTTCGGCGGTGACGGCGCGGATGCGGTCCGGCCAGCTGCGGATGTCGTCAATGCTCAATCCCGTGGTGAGCGCGCCGCCATACCAGCGCGCCAGCGTCGCCTGATTGTCCTGCGCGTAGATCGCCTCGGCGATCAGCTGGGTCTTGACCCGTTCGAGATCTTCCGCGCGGGCAGGATTCTGGATCACGTCGGTGATCACGTCATCGATCACCTGCTCGACCTGCGAAAACTCGACGCCGGGCTTCGGCGAAACCGAGATCGAGAATTGCGACGGATCGAGTGAGGTGCCCTGGTAGCCGGCGCCGGCGCTGACCGCGAGCGGACGGTCGACCACCAGCGCGCGGTAGAGATAGGAGTTCGAGCCGCCGCCCATCAATTGCGCGAGCACGTCGAGCGCAGGGCTTTCGCCGGCCGCCGCCGTCGCGGACGAGGGCACGAGGTAGTAACGCCGCAAGCCGTTCTGCTCGACGCGCGGATCGGACAGCGTTACGGTGCGGGGGGCGACGGGCACCGGCTCCTGCGGGCGGATGCGCCGTGCGGGAATCGCCGGCTGGGCCGGGATGGCGCCATAAGCGCGTTCCACCATCGGGCGTATTTCATTGGCATCGACATCGCCGGCGATCACGAGCGTTGCGTTGTTCGGCGCGTAGAAGCGCTTGTAGAACGCCAGCGCATCCTCGCGGTCGAGTTTCTCGATCTCCTGGCGCCAGCCGATCACCGGACGGCCATAGGGATGATTGAGATACAGCGCCGCCATGATCTGCTCGCCCAGCCGCGCCTCCGGATTGTTGGCGACCCGCATGTTGTATTCCTCGAGCACGACGTCGCGTTCGGGCAGAACATTCTCGTCCTTGAGAATGAGGCCGGTCATGCGGTCGGCCTCGAATTCCATCACCCGGGAGAGCTGTTCGCGCGGCACGCGCTGGAAATAGCCGGTGTAGTCGACCGAGGTGAAGGCGTTTTCGTTGCCGCCGATCCGCCGCACGGTCTCGGAGAATTCACCGGCGGGATGCTTCGCCGTACCCTTGAACATCAGATGTTCGAGGAAGTGCGCCAGTCCCGACTTGCCGGGCGTCTCGTCGGCGGAGCCGACCTTGTACCAGATCATCTGCGTCACGACGGGCGTGCGGTGATCGGGGATGACGACCACTTGCAGGCCGTTACCGAGCGTGAAGCTGGCGGGACGTGCCGACGTCACCGTGGTCTGGGCCAGCGCGCCGACGGTGGATACGGCAAATGTCGAAATGAGAGCGGCAGCGAGCGAAACGGCAAGGCGATGTGAGGGCATCATGACCTGTCTGCAAACCCGAACCCAAGTGTTCGGGATAAAGCCGCGTCATCGTACACCGCGACCGGCACCGGCATCGTCACGAAGGCGAGAGACGAGCTTAACTATTCGCCATACTTGCCCTGGGCCGGGTTGTATTCCTTGTTCAGCGATTCCTTCGGCCCGGTGCCATAGGCGAAATTCGGCGACGGCGTCTGGTAGCCGGGCGGCGGCATGGTCAGGGATTCCCGCGTCGGCTCACCCTTGAACGGCGCCGTCTCGACCTTGGTGCCGCCGAACAAACCGCTGAAGCCGCCATTATAGCCGAGTTGCGACGGGCTCAAGATCGGGTTGGTGTTCGAATTGCCGGGCTGGATCGGATCGGTTTCCTTGCGGGCAGCGGTCCTGCCGACGGCGAGTTCGCTGGGCTTCAGGATGCGGGCGGCTTCGACCGGATCCTTGTTGGCCTTCTTGCGGGCCGCGGCCGCCGCCTTCTGCCGCTGCACGTCGGGATCCTTGGGCCAGTTCGGCGCCGTCACTTCGGCCGAAGTTCCGGCCGGCGGCGGCAGATCGAGCTTGGGAGGCACCACCAGGGGCGAACGCTCGCGGTAGTCGATGCCTCTGTTTTCCATGTTGGTGCCGCCGATGCCGGCCATGATGCCTTCGATGATCTTTTCCTCGAAGGTCTTGTCGTCATCGTCGTCGTCGCCGGCGCGCACGGGGCCAGCGGCCATCACGAGGCCGATACCCAAGGCGACCGCGGTAAACCGCATGGCCCGTGTCAGGGAGGTCTTCGGCACCATCCAGAAGCTGGCTTCGGTCTCGCGCATCGCGCTCGTTCCCATTCAGATTTCCGCAAAACTTACCGGGGCTTGGCCATATTCCAAGGGGGCGTCAGGCAGCCGCCAACGGTCCGTATCGGCCGGGATCAGGGCGCTTTTGCGGCGGGTACCCCCAGGAAGGAATCATACAATAGGGCCGCTACCCCGGCAACAATGGCCACATCCGCCAGGTTGAACACGTACCAATGGAAGGTATTTCCGGCGATCTGGACGTGGAACAGGGCGAAATCGACCACCGCGCCATAGGCGAAGCGGTCGATGGCGTTACCAATGGCCCCACCGATGATCAGGCCGAGCGCCACCGTGGCGAGCAGGTTGCGCGAGCGCGCCATCCAGACGGCCAGAACGATCACGGCGACGGCCTTGATCGTGGTCAGCACCGCCTGGGCCAGCAAGCTGTCGTTCTGGAACCAGCCAAAACTGATCCCGACATTCCAGGCCAGCACCAGATCGAAAAACGGCGTCACCTTCACCGTGCCCTTGCTGGCGAGATCGAACACGAACAAGAGCCAGAGCTTCGAGGCCTGGTCGAGCACCAGGGCTGCGACCGCGGCGATCGCGCCGGCGCGGAGGTGAGGGCTCACACCGCCACTCCCAGCGCCTTCCACTCCCGCAGCGCCTGTGCATCGCGCGGCGAGACATCCGGGTATTCGGGGTCATCGCCCACGGTCGGCAGGATCTTCCACGACCGCGCGCATTTGGTGCCGACGGCCTTTTCGACCACGACCGCGACGCCTGCGACGTCGCCCAGCGTGAAGGCGTTCGACGGCGCGTCGTCGTTGGTCACCATCGCGTTCGAGGTGATGCAGACCTCGGCAAGGTCAACGTCGAACAGCGTGTTGAAGATCGCCTTGTCCGAGACGTAGACCAGTGGGGAAGCCTCCAGCGACGATCCGATGTTCTTGGCGGCGCGTTCGAGTTCGAGCGCGCCGGTGACGACACGCCTGACGTCGCGAATGGTTTCCCATTTCGCGGCCAGCGCGTCGTCGCGGAACGAATCGAAATCGGTCGGGAACAGCGTCAGATGCACCGAGGGCTCGGCGTCGGGCCGGTACATTCGCCACGCCTCGTCGGTGGTGAAGCTGAGCACCGGCGCCAGCCATTTCAGGATCGCATCGCAGATGATGTCGATCGTGGTCAGCGCCGCCTTGCGCACCGGCGACGACGGCGCGTCGCAATACAGCGCGTCTTTCCGGATGTCAAAATAGAACGCCGACAATTCGGTGTTCATGAATGCCGACAGGCTGGCGACCACCGTCTTGTAGTCGAACTCCGCATAGGCCTGCCGCACGATCACCGCGCGCTTGGCCAGTTCGTGTAGCATCAGCCGCTCGAGCTCGGGCATGTCGGACGGCTCGACGGCGTCGCTCTGCTTGAAATGATGCAGCGTGCCGAGCATCCAGCGGATCGAGTTGCGCAGCTTGCGATAGGTCTCGATGGTGTTTTTCAGGATTTCCGGGCCGATGCGCTGGTCGTCGGCATAGTCGGTGGCGCAGACCCACAGGCGCAAGATATCCGCACCGGAATCCTTCATCACTTTCTGTGGCTCGACGGTGTTGCCGAGCGACTTCGACATCTTGCGGCCGTTCTCGTCGAGGGTGAAGCCGTGGGTGAGCACGATATCGAACGGTGCGCGGCCGCGGGTACCGCTGCTTTCCAGCAGAGACGACTGGAACCAGCCACGGTGCTGGTCGCTGCCTTCCAGATACATCACGGTATCGGCGCCGCCATCGACCTTGCGGACAATATGGCCGAGCTGCGGAAAATGCTGGCGGTCTTCCAGCACGAAGGCATGGGTCGAGCCGGAATCGAACCAGACGTCGCAGATGTCGTCGACCTTTTTCCAGTCCTCGGCCGCGCGGGACCCCAGAAAGCGTTCGCGGGCGCCTTCCATGTACCAGGCGTCGGCGCCTTCCTCCATGAAGGCTTCGGCGATGCGCTGATTGACGATCTCATCCTGCAGGATTTCCGCGGACCCATCGCCCTTCTCGCGTACGAACACTGCGATCGGTACGCCCCAGGCGCGCTGGCGCGAGATCACCCAGTCAGGCTTGGATGTGATCATGCCGTTGATGCGGTTGCGGCCCGACGGCGGCACCCATTGCGTCACCGAGATCGCATGCAGCGCGCGGGCGCGCAGCGAGTCGCCGGGTTTTGCAACGCCGTTATCGGTGATGTCCTTGTCCATGGCGATGAACCATTGCGGCGTATTGCGGAAGATCACCGGTTTCTTCGAGCGCCAGGAATGCGGGTATTGATGTTTGAGCCGGCCGCGCGCCAGCAGCTTGCCGCCCTCGATCAGCGCCTTGATCACGGCCTCGTTGGCGTCGCCCTTTTCGCCCTTGTCATTGATCACGCGCTTGCCGACAAAGCCCGGCGCGTGGTCGGTGTAGGCGCCGTTCTCGTCGACCGTGTAGGGGATCGTGGTGTTGATGCCGCGGGCATCGAGTTCGCGCGCATTCGCCATCCAGACGTCGAAGTCCTCGCGGCCATGGCCCGGCGCGGTGTGCACGAAGCCGGTACCGGTATCGTCGGTGACGTGATCGCCGGGCAAAAGCGGCACGGTGAATTGATAGCCGCCGCTGACCCCTTTCAGCGGATGGGCGCATTCCACCGCGTCGAGCGTGTCGCCGGGCAAATCGCGCACCTTCTTCCAGCCGGCGACGCGCGCCTGCTTGAACACGCTTTCGGCCAGCGCATCCGCCAGGACCAGCAGATCGCCGTTCTTGGCCCAATTATCCGCGGGCGCGTCGGTGACCTCGAACAGCCCATAGGTGATCTTGGGTGAGAACGAGATGGCGCGGTTACCAGGCAGCGTCCATGGCGTCGTGGTCCAGATCACGACGGACGCATTGGCGAGCGCGCCATGCGCCGGCGAGGTGACCGGAAATTTCACCCACACCATATCGGACGTGTAGTCCTCATACTCGACCTCGGCCTCGGCGAGCGCGGTCTTCTCCACCACGCTCCACATCACCGGCTTGGAGCCGCGATAGAGCGTGCCGTTGGCGGCGAATTTCATCAGCTCGCGCGCGATCTGGGCTTCGGCCGGATAGCTCATGGTGGCGTAGGGATGGTCCCAGTCGCCGATGATGCCGAGCCGCTTGAATTCCTCGCGCTGGACGTTGAGCCAGTGGGTGGCATAGGCGCGGCACTCTTTCCGGAACGCCACCATCGCGGTGGCGTCGCGGAAGTCGGGCTTCGGCTTGCCCTTGGAGCGGTAGTTCTCCTCCTCGATCTTCCATTCGATCGGCAGGCCGTGGCAGTCCCAGCCCGGCACGTAATTGGAATCGAAGCCGAGCATCTGCTGGCTCTTGGTCACGACATCCTTGAGGATCTTGTTCAGCGCATGCCCGATATGGATGTTGCCGTTGGCGTAGGGCGGGCCGTCATGCAGCACGAATTTGGGGCGGCCGCGCGCACCCTCGCGCAGCTTCTCGTAGAGGCCGATCTTGTTCCAGTGCTTGAGGATTTCAGGCTCGAGCTTGGGCAGGCCGGCGCGCATCGGAAATTCCGTCTGCGGCAGGAACAGGGTTTTGGAATAGTCGGCGGAGTCGGACTTTTGCGGCTTTTCGGACATGAATGCTCTGATTTGGCTCGTGAACGGCGCGGAAACGCGGATGACAGGAAAATCCCGGTCTTGCGCCGAGCCGAAGCTCAGGCGGAAGCCGGGCCGCTAATGCGTATGATGCGCCGCGAAAACATGGGGCTTTCCATAGCAGCCGGGCGGGAATTCGCAAAGGGCCGGGACCCCTTCGCAGGTCAGGACGCCCGTTTGGGCCGGGCCGGGTTGCCCGCCACCGTCACACCCGCGGCAACGTCCCGCGTCACCACGCTGCCGGCGCCGATCAGGGCCCCGTCGCCGATCGTGACGCCGGGCAGGATGATGGCCCCGCCGCCGATCCAGACGTCGCTGCCGATCCGGACCGGACGCCCGAATTCGAGGCCCTGGCGCCGCGTTTCGGCGTCCCTTGGATGGTCGGCGGCGTAGATCTGCACCGCGGGCCCGATCTGGGTGCGGTCGCCGATTGCGACTTCGACGACGTCGAGAATGACGCAGTTGAAGTTCATGAACACGCCGTCGCCGATCCGGATGTTGTAGCCGAAATCGCAGAAGAATGGCGGCCGGATCACGACATCCCTGCCGACCCGGCCGAGGCGTTCCCGCAACAAGGCGTGCCGTTCCGACACCGGCTGCGCCAGCGCCGCATTGTAGCGCACCAGCCAGGCCTTGGTGACCGCCTGTTCGGCGCCGAGTTCGGCATCGGGGCGATACAATTCGCCCGCCAGCATCTTTTCTTTTTCGCTTCGGCTCAATCGATCACCCCGAGTTTCGGATAGGCATCCGGCGCCGCGGCCAGGATGGCGCGGGCGCGGGCACTGTCATCGTCCATCTGGCGGATCAACGCCTCGATGCCGTCGAATTTAAGTTCGTCGCGGATGAAACCGATGAAGGCGACGTCCAGAACCCTGCCATAGAGATCGCCCTTGAAGTCGAACAGGAACACTTCCAAGAGTGGCGCGCCATTGTCGAAGGTCGGGCGGCGGCCGTAGCTCGCCACGCCGTAGAACCGCTCGGCGCCAACACCGACCCGCACCGCATAGATGCCGTGCTTGAGCGCGCAATTGCGGTCGAGCCGGATATTGGCGGTGGGGTAACCGAGGTCGCGGCCACGCTTCTCGCCATGGATCACCTCGCCGGTGACGAACCAGGGGCCATCCAGCATCGCGGTGGCGTCGTCGATCTGGCCCTCGGCCAGCGCCATACGGATGGCGCTGGAGGAAACCGGCCGTTCGGCGATGTCGACATGGGCCTGGACGTCGACCTCGATCCCGAGCCGCGGCGCCTCGCTCACCAGCAGGCTCGGCGAGCCGACGCGTCCTTTGCCGAAATGGAAGTCGTAGCCGACCGCAATGCCGCTGATGCCGAGCCGCCGGATCAGGTCATGGTGAATGAAATCCTGCGCCGTGGTTCCGGCGCGGCCTTTGTCGAACGTCATCACGACGGCACCGGCAAGCCCGGTCCCGGCCAGCAGCCGAAGCTTGTTGGCCTCGTCGGTGAGGCGGAACTGGGGGCTGTTCGGGCTGAAAAAACTGCGCGGATGCGGCTCGAAGGTCACGGCAAAGGCCGGCTTGCCGTGGGCGCGGCCCATGTTCAGGGCGGCTGATATCACGGCGCGGTGGCCGAGATGGACGCCGTCGAAATTGCCCATGGCGACCACGGCCCCCCGGGGGATCGCGTCATCAGGGGTGGTGTCTCGGATAATGGTAAAACCAGCGGTCATTTGAGGATTCTTGCAGGATTCTGGCGGATTCTTGAAGGAGCTTCGGGGCTCGGGCACGCGGCCGGACCGTGACGTGGGGCGACCTGCGAAGTCAAGCGCGCGGGTTTGCCTCAAAACGGAGACAAACCGCCCGCGCCCGGTTAACGCGCTGTTTAACGCCTTGATGCTAGGGGTGGGCCAAGGAACGCGGGTTGCGCAGGCCCGTCGATATCTGGTGGCGTACGCGTCGAGTGGGGGAAGAGATGGCGGTTGATTTGTCGATGTCGGTCCTGGTGGTTGACGACTACAACACCATGATCCGGATCATCCGAAATCTTTTGAAGCAGCTCGGCTTCGAGAATATCGACGATGCCAGCGACGGTTCGGAAGCGCTGAACAAGATGCGCGGCAAGAAATACGGGCTGGTGATTTCCGACTGGAACATGGAGCCGATGACCGGTTACGACCTGCTCAAGGAGGTCCGCGCCGATCCCAATCTGGCCACCACGCCCTTCATCATGATCACCGCGGAATCCAAGACCGAGAACGTGATCGCGGCCAAGAAGGCCGGCGTCAACAATTACATCGTCAAGCCGTTCAACGCCGCGACGCTGAAGACCAAGATCGAGGCGGTCTTCCCGGACATGGCGACGGCGTAAGACGCCGGCCGATTTCAGCGACATTTGGAAATGCCCGGGCCGAAGCGCGTCTTCGCTCATTTCTGTCATGGCCGGCGCCAGGGCTCATTGATGCGCCGCCGCCATACGTCCGGCTAAGCTCTCGTAGACCGTCCGGCTTTCTTCCTGGTGACCAGCAGTTTAGGCACTTTGCCCGGTTCCACCGGAATTTGTTTCAGGCGATCGACAAACCAGCGTCCGGCGGGGCCGGGCGGTGACTTGGTCTGCCACACCGCCGACATCGGCAGGATCAAACCATCCGGAGGCACGTCCTCGATCGGCAACACGGAAAGGCGTCCCTCTTCCAAATCCTTGCGCACGGCATGCAATGGCATTCCGCCCCAACCCAGGCCGTTGAGCAAGAAATGGTGTTTGGCGAAAAGGTCGGCAAGCCGCCAGGTCGTAGACGACATGACGCCGAATTCGCGTCCCAGGGATAACTCCGACCTGTCGGTGAGGACGATCTGAGTATGTTTTCCAAGAATTTCCCTGGGAATTTTGCCCCGGTAGGAAGTCAGTGCATGATCACGGGCGGCAACCATGAGAAACGCGATACCGGGTAACCGCTCATAGGTCAGCGTGTCCGGAATCGTCGGGAGCGATCCGATCACACCGATGCTGCAACGGCCGTCAAGCACGGGTTTAATGGCTCCTCCGAGCGCCTCGACGTAGATGCGGAGCGCTACTCCCGGGTATTTCTGCCGAAACTCCTTGGCTACTTGAGTGACCGCGTCGATCGGATAGAAGACGTCAATCACCGCGGACAATTCCGGCTCCAGCCCGGCCGCCATGCCCTTCGCCCTTGCCTTCAGCAAGTCGACCCCGGCGATGGTGCTGCGAGCATCGCCCAGCAGGGCCAACCCCGCCGGGGTGAGTTTGGGATAACGGCCAGAGCGGTCGAACAGCCGCACGCCGATCTGTTCCTCGAGATTGCCGATTGTCTCGCTCACCACGGACTGCGAGCGCAACAGCTTGCGGGAGGCGGCAGAAAAGCTTCCTTCATCGACCGCGGCGATGAAGGTGCGCAGTTGATCGAGAGAGACGGCGTCGAGCATGGGACCTACCTATCGACCAAACCGATGCTAACGTGCATGATGTACTGCTCAACTGGTTGTCATATCAACCATTGAGGGCGCGCTATCCGGCTCGTGAGTGGCTTCTCCGGTCACAGCGCCCATTGGTCTTCCTGGTCGCTCCAATCGCTTTTGTTCAAGCGCCGGGCTATCTCCTCGGCCATCGCAGGATCGGCTGCTACCGCGATCATGACGCCGTCCTGCGTGACGATCTCGCGGCCTCTTGCCTGGACCGGGAAATTTTCCGATCGGAGCGGTAAGCGCCGATCGGACCTGTCCCGGCACGCTCGGGACCGGGCCATACGTTGAAAAAGCTGAACACCGCCTGATACAAACATGTGTCTCCTCCGCTCGTTGAGTCTCCGGTTAGGTGATCTCTCCCATCCTCAGCGTCCGGCGCGCGCCAGGACGCCCCGGTTGCGCAACAGGCGGCCGATATCGGCGATGTTGCTCTCTCCAGTTCGCAAGGAGTCCGTGTTGGTATGCACGGAGTAGTGCCCGGTCACCAAGTCGTAGGGGTGCTTGACCGCGGAGCCGAGGATAAAGGCGGCATCGGAGAGCGCTTCAAATTCAATTGTCTGATCGCCCGCCTCGAACACGGCGACCTCACCCATCGATACCTGCTCCGGCGTTGTCACGGTCCCCTGATGCGCTGCGATCCAGGCGACGTCGTGCCCCCTCGGCGGGTGGAAGCGCCAGCGCTCGCCGGCCTTGAGGTGCACATCGAGGTAAGTGATGCCGCGAGGCGACTCAACGATGCTTTTTACGCCGCCATATTCGCCTGCGATGACCCTGGCCGGACCGGAAAAATGGAAATCGGAAGCGGCAAGATACTGGCTCTGGGGTTCGGCGAGCTCGAGCTCGGGCGGCATGGCGACCCAGAGCTGAAAGCCCTTGATCCGCTCCTTGCCGAACATTCCGCCGGCATGCCAAACGCCGCTGCTGGCGCGCATCCACTCGACACCGCCGGTTTCGATGACCCCTTCGCGGCCGGTGGTCTCCTTGTAGAAGGCCTGCCCGGTCAGAATGACGGTCAAGGTCGCGATTCCCGAGTGGGGATGAAAGCCGAATTCCGGTGCCGTCGCCGGATCGGCGTCGAAGTAGTCGAGAAAGACGAACGGCTTGATCCGTTCGCCAATGTCGCCCGGGCTGACCAGTCGGGTCACGCGCCCATGCGAGTGTCCACGCGTGCGCAGAGCAATTTTCCGGGTGGTCCCGTCAGCGTGTGTTGCATGCGTGAACACTGCATCGGTCTTCATTTTCGTTCTCCGAGGTTTGACATTCGCCGGGCGGTCAAGGGCTCAACCCTTGACGCGGTGAAGCAAGGCGACGAGCTCGTCGCGCCGCAGATAGACAACCGCCGCGTTGAGCAATCCCAGGATGATTGCCGGGACCGGACTGGTGTGCAGGACGAACAGATGGGTTGCGACCGCACCGACCATGGTGCCGCCGAGCCACAGCGCGCCGATCGAAGCCTGGCCGGGAACGAGCAGCGCGATGGCGCCGGCCACTTCCACGATGCCGGTCAAGACGCGGAACCATTGACCGAGTCCAATCTGCCCGAACAAATCGACCATGAAGGGAACGCCGGCCAGTTTGGCCGAACCGGCGGCGAGGAAAGCCGCCGCGATGACGATCTGCAATGTCCATGCGCCGATACGACGGGTGGGACGAGATGACTGGATAGAAACTGCACTCATGTTGGTCTCCGTTGGGTGTGAGGTTGACAGTGAGGAGAACCTAAGAGGCCGACTGCCATAGCAACAGCCGATTTATTCAGATAATATCCATCGGTATCACCGATATATCGACGGCACCCAAAAACCCGAAGCGAGGGATGTTCCGCACGGCCGCGATCGAGGGAGCGGTTGATAACGCGACATGGCAAGGCGCTCGCGCCTTCTCGGACGCGATCCGCCTTGGGCGGCTGCGATGGCTTGTCGAACCTTGAGCGCTGACGGAATGCGTTCGGTCGTGGCGCGGATCTGGCGAGCCGGGCCAGCCGGCGCCGGGCGGAGGGCTCAAGCGGCCGTGGCCGCTTCAAGCGCGGGATAGTCGGTGTAGCCCGGCGCGGCGCCGCCAAAGAAGCTGGCGCGATCCGCCTCGTTCAACGGCGCGCCGGTCTTCAACCGCTCCACGAAGTCCGGATTGGCAAGGACCGTCTGGCCGTAAGCTTCCAGATCGGCCACGCCCGAAACCAGGTCGGCGCCGATCTGATCGCGCGGACGACCGGGCCGGTTCACGATCAGCGCCTGCTTCCACAGCGAGCGGATGTCCCGCAACAGCAGTTCGTCGCCGGCATGCAGGACGTGAAGATAGGCAAGGTCAAGCTTGCCGAGTTCGGTGACCAAATAGCGATAGAGGTCCGGGCCTTCCGCGCCTTCGTCGATCCCATTCATGGTCAGTCCGGGGGACAGGCGGATGGCCGTCCGGTCCGCGCCGATCTCTCCGGCAACTGCGTTGACGATCTCAATGGCGAAACGGGCGCGGTTCGCAATGGAGCCGCCATATTCATCGCTGCGCGCGTTGGCGCTCGGGGCGAAGAACTGCTGGATCAGATAGGAGTTCGCGCCGTGAATCTCGACACCGTCGGCGCCGGCCTCAATGGCGCTGCGCGCCGCATGCCGGAAATCTGTGACGGTCCGGCGCACTTCCTCGGTGGCCAGCGCGCGCGGCGTCGGAATGTCTTTCATCCCGCCGGCAGTGAACATCGGCGCCCCTGGCGCGATCGCGGAAGGTGCCACGGGTTGACGGTGATGCGCCGTATTGTCGGGGTGCGACATGCGCCCCGCGTGCATGATCTGGATGAAGATATGGCCGCCCTTGTCATGCACGGCACGGGTTACCTTCTTCCACCCCGCGATGTGCGCGGGCGTGTAGATGCCGGGTGTTGTGAGGTAGCCCTGTCCGTCGTCCGAGGGCTGCGTGCCTTCGGCGACGATCAGGCCGATGCTGGCGCGTTGGGAATAATATTCGGCGGCCAGTTCGCCCGGTGTGCCGTCGGGTTTCGCACGGCTGCGGGTCATCGGGGCCATGACCAGGCGGTTCGGCAGCGTGTAGCGTCCGACACGGACGGGCGTGAATGATTGGTCCATCGTATTCTCCTCGACGGGCTGTGGGTGCTGTTGAGGAGAAACTAGGTAGTGCCGCGCGGCCGGATAACCCCGCTTATTCAGATGGTATCCATCGGCCTAACGGATACAACGTCGGTGGATTCACGCTGCCATTCCAAGGAAATGACGCATCGTCGAACCAGCTCCCCGGGGCGGGATCGGCAGCGGAATCCACCACCGACAAGTCGATCTACCACTTCAGCTCGCGCATCAGCGCGCGGGGCGGGTGGCCGAACAATTCCTTCACCGAGGCCGGGTCGAGCTGGTCGATGCCTTCGAACTCCTCGGAATGGATGCCGCGGGTGACGAACAGGCAATCGATGCCAAAACCGTGCGCGCCGGTGAGATCAGTGCGGACGGAATCGCCGATCGCCAGCACCCTGTCGAGCGGAGCGGCATGGCCGCGATGCTCGGCGGCGAGCTTCATGGCGCGTTCGTAGATCGGCCGGTGCGGCTTGCCGTAGAAGATCACCTCGCCGCCGAGTTCGCGGTAGAGCTCGGCGATCGCGCCGGCGCAATAGATCAGGCGGTCGCCGCGTTCGACGACGATGTCGGGATTGGCGCAGACCAGCGGCAGCCGGCGCTCGCGCGCCTGCAGCATCATCGCGCGATAATCTTCGGCGGATTCGGTTTCGTCGTCGAACAGGCCGGTGCAGACGATATAGTCGGCCTCTTCGAGCGGAGAGATCAGCGGATCGAGCCCGCGATGGATCGAACTGTCGCGCTCCGGGCCGAGCCAGAACATCTTCTTGCCCGGGTGCTCGGCAACGAACAGCCGGGTCAGGTCGCCGGACGAGACGATCGCATCATAGGTATCGTCGGCGACGCCGAGCTTGCGCAACTGCCGCTGGACGGAATCGGCCGGCCGCGGCGCATTGGTGATCAGGATGACGGTGCCGCCGCGCTGGCGGAAAATATGCAGCGCCTCGCAGGCGACGGGAAACGACTCGAGCCCGTTATGCACCACGCCCCAGATATCGGAGAGGATGACTTCGACGCCGCCTGTGAGGTCGCTCAGCCGTTCGACGAACCGGAGGGAGGTCATGACGTCGGGCGCCGGTTAGCCGGGACCCGCGGCACGGCGCGCCAGCGCGGCGTTGCCGGTCGCCCGCGGCGAAGATTCGGCCGGGCTGGCTGGGGGAGCGGGGGGGCTTGCAGGGGCGCTGGGGCCATTGGAACCATTGATGCTGTTCGAAGTCGCCCCGCCGGTAGCAGATGCCCCCTCGGGCCGCAACGGGCGGGGCGGCGCAAACAGGAAGCCCTGGCCGAACCGGACGTCGAAATCCAGGAGATCGACCACCGCGCGCTCGCCCTCGATCTTTTCGGCGATCAGGTCGATGCCGAAGCGGCCGAGCAGATCGGACAGATCGGATGGGTGGATGTCCGATGTCGAGCTCTGCCGTGGATCGAGCAGCAGCGACGCCGGCACCTTGATGAAGCGGACGCCGCGGTCGGCGAGTTCGCGCGGCTCGACCCGCAGATCGCTGACATGGTCGATCGAGAAACGGTAGCCGCGCTGCGACAGTGCGGCGAGGTGTTCGGTCTCGGTCGGGCCGAGATTGCGGAATGTCGACTGCTTGAACTCCAGCACAAAGGACGGCGCCAGCGCGCGGTTGGCTTCGAGGAAGTCGAGGCATTGCGCGAAATTGGCCGGATTGGCCAGCGTCGCCGCGGAGACGTTGCAGAACACCCCGACATCCTTGTTGCGCACCATCAGTCGGCGCAGCACCTGCACACAGCGCAGCATCACCATGTGGTCGATGCGCCCGATCAGTCCGCCGGTCTCGGCGGTGGCGATGAAATCGTCGGCGGCGAGAATCTGGTCCCTGTCGTCGCGCAGCCGCGTCACCGCCTCGTAGAACCGCACCTTGCGCTGCGGCAGCGTCACCATCGGCTGCAGGTAGATGTCGAGCCGGTTTTGCTCGATCGCGTTCTTCACGGCGGCGAGCAATTGAGGCTGGCTCTGCCCGGAGGCTTCGGCTGCGGCCGTCGGTGGCACAGGTGCGGCTGATGGCGCCGGCCTCGCGGCGGCGGCAGGCGCTGCGGCCGCGGCAGATACTGGCGGCTGGATGGGCGGCTCAACGACCGGCTGAGGGACGATCGCGGCCGGTGCGGGTGCCGGGGCCATCGCGCCCGCGGCCAGCAGATCCTCGTGGCCGGCGACGGAGGATGCGAGCTGTTTGACCAGCACGCCGAGTTCGTTGATCTCGCCGACCACGGCCTGGATCCGGTCGCTGCTGGCGGAATTCGCCGACACCACCCGGCCTTCGACGGCGGCGAGCCGGCGGCCGAATTCGGCGACCTGGCGGGCGAGATCGGCGGTGCCGCGGGACAGGTCCGCGATCTGGCTGCCGACGTCGGAACGGTCGCGCAGCCGCATCGAAACCGCATTGTAGAGAATCAGGAAGGTCAGCGCCGTCAGCGCCACGATCGCGGATTCGGTTCCGCTGATACCGGCGAGCGAATGCAGGACGAAGCCAAGCGAGGCTGCGACCAGCACCATGCAGATGGCGATAAAAATCGTCGAAATGCGAATCATGTCGCGCGCTACGCCTTCAGGTCCGAACTGCCCGCACTCAGGAAAACGCAGAAGTCCTCAGGCATCGTCCGGTTTGCGCTCCCCCAAGCGCTGCGACCTTAGCATCAATGTTGATTCGCGGGTCTAGTGTTCTTTTTCAAGGGGTGGAGCCGCCGGTCCCAGCGTATCGGCCAGGGTAGCGCCGCGGCTTCCCATCGGCCTGGGGTGGCCGACGGTGGGATCGACAGCGGTTTGGTGCTCGATTTCCGAATTCAGTTCTGCCCCGAACAGCACGATGATGGCCGACATCCACATCCATATCATCAGGCCGATCGCGGCACCGAGCGAACCGTAGGTCGCGTTGTAATTGCCGAAGTTCGACAGATACCAGGACAACACCGAGGAGCCGGCGATCCACAGCAAGGCCGCGGCCAGCGTGCCTACCCCAAGCCATTGCCATCGCGCCGGCTGCCTGCTCGGTCCGAACCGGTAGAGGGTGCCGAGCGCCGCCACCAGCAAGACGAACATCAGTGGCCAACGCGCCAGGCTGACGATCAACTGGCTGTCAGGCGGCAGGCCTAGATGTTCAAACGCCAGCGGAAACGCCACCACGGCGCTGACCATCAGCAACAGTGCCGCGATTCCGCCTATGGTGAACGTCAACGAAAGCAGGTTCAATCGGATGAAGCTGCGCTTCTCTCGTTCTTGGTAGACCACGTTGAGCGCGTCGATCACGGCCTTGACGCCCGCATTGGCGCTCCAGATCGCAAAGGTGAGGCCGAACAGGAAGGTCCAGCCGAGCGCGACGCTGCCTTTGTCGAGCACCCGCGCAATCTGGTCCTGCACCACCTGGAACGAGCCTTCCGGCAGCATCAGCGCCAGGCGTTGCAGATTGGCGCCGATGGTCGAGGGATCGGCGAACAGGCCATAGGAGGAAACCAGCGCGGTGACGGCCGGAAAAACCGCTAGCAGGCCGAAGAACACCACGCCCGCCGCCGTGGCGAGCAGGCGGTCGTCATTGGACCGCTCATAGGTGCGCGACAGGATGTCTTTCCAGCCCGCCCAGGGAATGCCGAACGGGCTCCGCGCACGCCGCCCATGGCCGCGCTGGCAGAGTTCGCGCGCCACGTCGCCGCCTTTCGCACCCGCGGGACGGAGGGGTTCGGGCGCGAACGATTGGAAATATCGCTGCGCGGAGAGGATCAGGAGGGTGGTCGCCGCAATGAGGATCAGATTGTCGGTATGCTCGGAGCGGGCGCGGGTCATCAGATTTCCGCGTGTGTCGCCTGCCGCCGTCGCCGCACCGCCGCGTAGCCCAACAAACTTGCCATCAAGATCAGGCCGACCTGCACGTTTCTAATGTCGTGTCCCGGCCGGGCTCGCCGCCGGCCATCGGCATGTCCCACCGGCGCCGAGGGGGCGAGCAGGATCGCCGCCGCCGTGTCCCGGACAGCCTCGATCTGGTCGGGCTTGACGGGACTGGCCTTGATCGCCACCCGCAAACGGCTGCCAAGGGAAGGGAAGTGCGGAGAAGTGCGGCTGAGCTTGCTGGCCGCCACGCCGGCGCAGATGCAGGCAATGATAGCGAGCAGGCCGCCAACCGCGCCGAACGCCCAAAATTGTCCGTAGTGGATTTCAACCCAGCGAAACAGCGCAGCGGCGCCGACGAACAGGGCTGCGATCAGAAAAGCTCCGGCCACCGCGAACAGACCGGCTGCAATAACATATGAAGCGACGGCGCTGCTGGCTTGGTCGGTGCGGTCGCGGAAATACGATCGCGTTGCGAGTTTTATCTGGTTGAGCTTCAGCCCTATTCCGGCGTGCAGCAAGCCGCTCGAAGGCATGTCGCCATTCCTCCTGGCGAAGACATGATTGTCTCCGCCAGAAATGAACGCCGTTCGATTTCGAATGTTCCGGAAGCGCATGTGTCCCGGCTCAAGGCCGGGACACGAAAGTGAGCGGCCTATGCCGTGGCGCGGATCACCTTGGCGGCCTTGTCGATGATTTCGCCGATCTGATCCTCGCTGATGATCAAGGGCGGGGTCAGCACCAGGGTATCGCCGGCGATCCGCATCATCAGGTCGTTGTCGTGGAAGGCGCTGTTCAGGGCGTTAAAGCCGCGCTTGCCGGGCTGGTCCGCGATCGGCGCCAGATCGATGCCGGCGGTGAGGCCAACGGTGCGGATATCGACCACGCCGGGCTCCTTGCGCAGCGACATGACCGCTTCGGCAAATTTCGGTTCGAGCTTGCCCGCCCGTTCGAACAGCTTCTCGTCGCGGTAGATGTCGAGCGTGGCAAGGCCGGCGGCACAGGCGATCGGATGGGCCGAATAGGTGTAGCCGTGGGTCAGTTCAACGGCATGTTCCGGCCCGGTCATGAAGGCATCGTGGATGGTGTCGCGCACCAGCACGCCGCCCATCGGTGCGGCGCCATTGGTGACCCCCTTGGCGAAGGTCAGCATGTCCGGCAGCACGCCATAGCGTTCGGCGGCAAAGGCAAAGCCAAGCCGGCCATAGCCGGTGATGACCTCGTCGAAGATCAGGAGGATGCCGTGCTTCTGGGTGACCTCGCGCAGGCGCTTGAGATAGCCCTTCGGCGCCGGCAGCACGCCGGTCGATCCGGCCATCGGCTCGACGATCACGGCGGCGATGGTGTTGGCGCCGTGCAGATTGACCAGCCGTTCCACATCGTCGGCGAAATGCGCGCCATAGTCCGGCTCGCCCTTGCTGAAGGCCTGCTTCTCGCGGTCGTAGGTCGCGGAAATATGATCGACGCCGGACAGCAGCGAGCCGTAGATCTTGCGGTTGCCGACGATGCCGCCGACCGAGGTGCCGCCGAAGCCGACGCCGTGATAGCCGCGCTCGCGGCCGATCAGGCGGACGCGGCCGGCCTGGCCGCTGATCTGGTGATAGGCCAGCGCGATCTTGAGCGCGGTGTCGGCCGCTTCCGAGCCGGAATTGCAGAAGAACACATGGTCGAGGCCGGCGGGCGCCAGATCGGCGATGCGGCTCGCCAGTTCGAAGGCCTGCGGGATCCCGAACTGGAACGGCGGCGCGTAGTCGAGATCAGCGGCCTGCTTGCCGATCGCTTCGGCAATCTGGCTGCGGCCGTGGCCGGCATTGCAGCACCACATGCCGGCGGCGCCATCGATGATCTTGCGGCCGTCGACGGTGATGTAATGCATGTCCTTCGCGCCGGCGAGCAGCCGCGGGTTCTTCTTGAAGGCGCGGTTGGCGGTGAACGGCATCCAGTGCGCGGCGAGGTCGTTCGGAACGTTGACCTTGGGGGAATGGGGGCTCTTGTCCAGCATGGCAGGCCTCTCTGGTTTAGCGGTGTGGAATTGCCACCAGACTACCAGTTTCGCGCTGCGCCGGGAACGCCGGGAGGCCGTGATATTTCCGCGCAATCGGGTGGGACTGAGCGTTTTCAAGTCGCGTTTTCAAGTGAAGTCGCCGGCGGTTCGCGTGCGCGCCAAATTTGGACAAGGTGAAACGGGGCGCAATATAGCAAAATAGATGTATCCCTCTTCTCATTGTAATCTTTGATCATGGAACCACTCAGCGACGTTATCGCGCTTCTCAGGCCGCGCGCGGCCGTTTCCAAGCCCATCACCGGTCGTGGCCGCTGGGGCGTGCGCTATGCTGCGCACAATGCGCCCGGCTTCAGCATCATCCTTGAAGGCGAGTGCTGGATATCCTTCGATGCAAAGGAGCCGGTGAAATATCGGAAGGGAGATTTCCTGCTCCTGCCATCGACGCCGCCGTTTACACTCAGCAGCGATCCGGGCGTTGAATGTGAGCTGCGTGATCCGACGAACATGCCGGTCCGGCATGGCGATCAGGAAGGCGCTCCGGACTTCGTTTCGCTCGGCGGAAGTTTCAGCATCGAGCAGGTGAACGCGTCACTGCTTCTCGCGTTGCTGCCGCAGGCCATCCATATCCCCGCTGCAGCGGGTCGAACGGGGAGACTCAGCCGCCTGATCGACCTCATCAAGGAGGAATGCGCCAACGAAGAGCCCGGGAAGGAAATGGTCCTGCAGCGAATGCTGGAACTCCTTCTGATCGAAGCGCTGCGCTCGCGTGACGTCGCTCCCGGCGATGCGCAGGCCGGTCTTCTCCACGGGATGCGCGATGCTTCGCTGGCCCGTGTACTTCGCGCCATGCACACCGATGTAAGTGCCAACTGGACGGTAGCAGGTCTGGCGAAAGTGGCGGGTCTCTCGCGTTCGGCGTTCGCGGCTCGCTTCGCCGAAGTCCTCGGCTGCGGTCCCATCGAGTACCTCGCTCGCTGGCGTATGGCCCTGGCAAAGGAAGCGCTGATACAAGGCGGAAAGACACTCGATAAAATCGCCGGCGAGATCGGTTATGAGTCGGCGAGCGCCTTCAGTACAGCGTTCCGAAAGCGGCTGGGCTGCTCGCCGGGTAAATTCGCCCGTGCAAGCGGCGACGCGGAGGCGGCCTGAGACGCAATTCACGGAGATCGTAAGCCGGCAACTGTTTTGGACTGTTGAACAATAAATCAGGATTATCGATTATTTATCGTCCAAAATGTTGAGCCTATCCTGGACCCATCCACAGCAACCAATTGGAGGTCCCAGTGAAAACGATCCTGATTACCGGCAGTTCCTCGGGTTACGGCCTTGAGACAGCCCGCCACTTCCTCGCCAAGGGCTGGAATGTCATCGCCACCATGCGCAAACCCAACGCGGACGTCCTGCCGCGCGCGGATCACCTGCGCATCCTGCCGCTGGACGTGACCAACGAAGAGAGTATCGCTGCCGTCATCACGGCCGCCGGTCCCATCGATGCTCTGGCGAATAATGCTGGCATCGGTGTTGTCGGCGCGTTTGAAGCCACTCCGATGTCCCACATCCGCAATGTGTTCAACACCAACACTTTCGGCGTGATGGCAATGTGCCAAGCCGTGATCCCGCAGATGCGGGAACGCCGCTCGGGCATCATCGTCAACGTGACGTCGAGCGTGACGCTTGCTCCGTTCCCGCTCGCAGCGCCTTACAAGGCCAGCAAGCAGGCGATCGAGGGCTTCACCGAAGCCTTGGTTGACGAACTCGCCTATTTTGGCATCCGCACCAAGCTGGTCGAACCGGGCTACGCCCCGACCACCCGCTTCACGGCGAACAGCGCTATTTCTCCGATGGACCTGATTCCGCCAGCCTATCAAGGCTTCGCGGAACCGATCTTCCGCGAATTCGGCAACCCGAAGATGACCACTCGGGAAACCGATGTTGCCGAAGCCGTCTGGGCTGCGGTGCACGAGAACTCCGACCGGCTTCGCTTTCCGGCTGGCGAGGATGCGGTCGCGTTGTTCAATGCGCGTTTTGGCTAAAGGTCCGCGGCCGCAATCCAGAACACTTCGCCCTCGGAATCCTCGGTATCGAGCCACATCAAAGGCAATTGCGGATAGGCCGCTTCGAGCGCGGGCCGGCAACGGCCGATCTCGCACAATAGCCCGCCATCCGGCGTCAGATGCTGCTTGGCCTCATCGAGGATGCGCCGGACGATGTCGAGCCCGTCAGCGCCGCCGTCGAACGCCAGCTTCGGCTCGGCGCGGCATTCGCGCGGCAGGGAAGCCATGCCTTCGCCGTCGACATAGGGCGGATTTGAAATGATGAGGTCGTAACGCGTGTCGCCCAGCGGTTCGAACAGGTCGCCGCGGTGCAGCGTCAGGCGATGCTGCAGCCCGTAATCGGCGACATTGCGCGCGGCCACTTCCAGCGCGCCTTTGGAAATATCCACCGCGTCGATGTCGGCGTTGGGAAAGCGCCGGCTCGCCAGGACGGCGAGGCAACCCGAGCCGGTGCAGAGGTCGAGCAAATGTTCAACGGCGTGCGGGTCCGAGATCAGCGAACCATCGGTCACGTCGTCGTCGCCACCGAAATGCGAATCCAGCAACTCGCCGATGAAGGACCGCGGCACGATGGTGCGTTCGTCGACATAGAACGGCAGGCCGCGCATGTAGATCTTGTTGACGAGGTAGGCCGCAGGCGTCCGCGTGGTGACGCGGCGCTCGATCAGGCCGAGGATCGCCTTGCCTTCGGCGGCCGTGACGCGCGCGGTGGCAAATGTCTCGAACTGGTCGGGATGAAGGTGCAGGGATTCGCAGACCAGGAACGCGGCCTCGGCGACCGGATCGGTGGTGCCGTGCGCGAACACCAGTTCGGCCTCGAAGAAGCGGCTGGCGGCATAGCGCACGAAATCCAGCAATGTCAGCAGTTCCCCCGCGCCGACTTTCGGGAATTTCGGTTTCGCCGTGGCCCGCCGGCGCGCGGCGGGCGTCTTGCTGCGCTTGGCCATCAGGATTTGGTCCAGCGGGCGGCGGCAGCGTCGTCATGGCCGCGGGCTTCGATCCAGCTCGTTCCTTTCTGGCTTTCCTCGCGCTTCCAGAACGGTGCGTTGGCCTTCAGATAGTCCATCAGGAACTCCGCGGCCTGAAACGCCGCCTGGCGGTGTTGCGACGCCGCCAGCACCAGCACGATGTTCTCGCCGGGCGCGATGCGTCCGACCCGGTGCACCACGGCGAGCCCGGTCAGCGGCCAGCGCGACATCGCTTCATCGGTGTGGCGCCCGATTTCGGCCTCGGCCATGCCGGGATAGTGCTCGAGCGTCAACGCTGCGATCGGTTCGCCGTTCTCTTCGCCGCGGCAGATGCCGGTGAAGGTCACGACCGCGCCGACATCGCGGCGGCCTTTTGTCAGTTCCGCAATCTCCCGGGCGATGTCGAAATCGGCTTCCTGGATCCGGATGGTCGCGATCGTCGTCATTGTCGAAGTCAACCGCCGGTCATCGGCGGAAAGAACGCGATCTCGCGGGCGCCGGCGATCGTCGCGTCCGGCTTCACATGCGTATGGTCGATCGCGGCGCGGATCACCTTCGGCTTCTCGAATGCGTAGGCATAGGTTTCGCCGCGCCTGGACAGCCAGCCGATCAGATCGTCGACCGTGCGCACGGCCTCCGGCGGCTCGATTGTTTCCTCCGAAATGCCGATCCGCTCGCGCACCCAGGCGAAATATTTGACCTTCATCCCTCATCCTCCTTGATGAGGTGATGGATGCCGGCGCGGAAATAATCCCAGCCGGTATAGATCGTGAAAATCGCCGACGTCCACAGCAGGAAGATCCCGATCATGGTGGTGGGCGCAAAAATCTGTTCGCCCGCTTCGCCGGCGATCAAGAAGCCGATCGCAACCAACTGGACGGTGGTCTTCCATTTCGCAAGCTTGGTCACGGGCACGCTGACCCGAAGGGCGGCGAGATATTCCCGCAAGCCCGAGACCAGGATCTCGCGGCACAGGATCACGATCGCGGCCCACAGCGTCCAGCCATGGATGCTGTTGTCGGCCGCCAGCATCAACAGGCAGGAGGCCACCAGCAATTTGTCGGCGATCGGGTCCAGCATCCGGCCGAAGGCGGATTGCTGGTCCCACATCCGCGCCACATAGCCGTCGAGCACGTCGGTCACCCCGGCGGCGATGAACACCGCCAACGCGACCCAGCGCAGCCACAAGGGGCCGTCCATCACGGACTGGGCATAGACGCAGCCGACCACCACCGGAATGGCGGCGATGCGGGCATAGGTCAGGATATTCGGGAGGGACAGGCTCCTGGATTGGCCCTTGGACTGCCCTTTGGTGGTCGCGATGTTCATCCGTCTTACCAATACCGCTCAGGCGCGAAGGTCAACCGTGCGGACCCAGATGACCTGTCGCAGGCGACGGCCAGATGAAACGCCCAGATGAAAGCCAAGTGAATCGGCTTCCCTTTAACCCGATTGCGCATGAAAAAACTCGAAAATCTTGCGGGCGCTTTCGGCCGAGACCCCTGGAACCTTCCCAAGGTCGGCGATCGAGGCCCGCTCGATCTCCTTCAGCGTTCCAAAGTGATGCAGCAAGGCACGTTTGCGTGACGGGCCGATCCCCGGAATCTCCTGCAATCCGGCTTCGCGGATGTCCTTTTTGCGCAATTTGCGGTGCGATCCGATCACGAAACGATGCGCCTCGTCGCGCAGCCGCTGGATGAAATACAGCACGGGGTCGCGCGGTTCGAGCTTGATCGCCTCGCGGTCCGGCATGAACAGCGTTTCGCGGCCGGCGTCGCGCTCCGGCCCTTTTGCCACGCCCAGCAACGCTACCTGGGTCAGTCCCAGGGCTTTGAATATCTCCCGGGCCGCATTGAGCTGGCCGCGGCCGCCGTCGATGATGACCAGATCGGGCCATTGTGGAAACGAATCATCGTCCGCCTTGATGGTCCCTGCATCGCCTTCCGGCGCCTTCAGCAGCCGCTTGAAGCGCCGCTCCAGCACCTCGCGCATCATCGCGTAATCGTCGCCGGGGGTGAGGCCCTCCGACTTGATGTTGAACTTGCGGTACTGGTTCTTGATGAATCCGTCCGGTCCGGCCACGATCATCGCGCCGACCGCGTTGGTGCCCTGGATGTGGCTGTTGTCATAGACCTCGATTCGCCTCGGCGCATGCGGCAAGCCGAGCGTCCTCACCATTCCCTCGAGCAGGCGGCCCTGGGTCGCGGTATCGCTGAGCTTGCGGCCGAGCGCCTCGCGCGCATTGGTCAGGGCGTGCGCGATCAGCTCCTTTTTCTCGCCGCGCTTGGGCGTCGAGACTTCCACCTTGTAGCCGGCCTTGACCGAGAGCGCGTCGGCCAGCAGCGCGCTTTCCTCGATCTCGTGCGACAGCAAAATGAGCTTCGGCGGCGGCTTGTCATCGTAGAATTGCGCGAGGAACGAGGAGAGCACTTCCTCCGGCGTGTAGGATTTCTCCGCCTTCGGGAAATATGCGCGGTTGCCCCAGTTCTGGCCGGTGCGGAAGAAAAACACCTCGACGCAGGAATAGCCGCCTTCCTGATGGATGGCGAACACGTCGGCCTCTTCCACGGTGCGCGGATTGATGCCCTGCTGCGACTGGATCGCCGATAATGCGGCGAGGCGGTCGCGATAGAGCGCCGCGGTCTCGAATTCGAGTTCGGCCGAGGCCTTCTCCATCTCGCCCGCGAGTTCTTTTTTGACCAGATGGCTGCGGCCCGACAGGAAGTCGCTCGCCTCGCGCACCAACTCGGTATAGCCGGGGAAATCGATCTCGCCGGTGCAGGGACCCGAACAGCGGCGGATCTGGTAGAGCAGGCAGGGCCGGGTGCGGCTTTCGAAGAAGCCGTCGGTGCAGGAGCGGATCAAAAACGCGCGCTGCAGCGCCGTGATGGTGCGGTTGACGGCGCCGGCGTTGGCGAACGGCCCGAAATAGCGCCCGGGCCGCGATTGCGCGCCGCGATGCTTGAGGATCTGCGGCGCCCAATGGTCGCCGGAGATCAGGATATAGGGAAACGATTTGTCGTCGCGCAGCTGCACGTTGAAGCGCGGCCGCAGCTGCTTGATCAGGTTGGCTTCGAGCAGCAGCGCCTCGGTCTCGGTCGCCGTCGAGATGATCTCGACCGAAACGGTCGCCGCGATCATGCGCAGGATGCGCGCCGGCAATGGCGCGTTGACCCGGGCATAGGAGGCAAGCCGCTTGCGCACATTCTTGGCCTTGCCGACATAGAGCACGTCGCTGCCGGCATTGAGCATGCGATAGACGCCGGGCGAGGTCGGCGCCAGCCGCACCGCGTTTTCGATCGCGGCGTGGCCCGCCGCGAGCGTGCCTTCGGCCAAGGTCTCGATCGGTTCGTCCGCGGCTTCCTCCGCCGTTTCCGGCAGGCGGGCCTCGTCCTCTTCCTCGGGCCCGGCGGTCGCCGGATCGAGATCGGCGGAGCCCGGTTCCTGCGCGGCGTCCAGTACGGGGTCCTTGGGCGGCGCGTCCGGCCGGGACCCCCGCCGGGGCTTGCGGGGGGGCCTTGATGGGCCAGTGGACTCGGGATGGTCGGTAGAATCGTGATCCATGGGCCTAAATTAAGCGCTGCAACACGGCATCGCCAGCAGAGCGTTTTCGAGCGAAGGGCAGCCCGGTTCGCGTGAAGAAAACGCGTCAAAACAAGGGCTAACCCGGCCCGGTAACACATTCTTAAGAATGCTGGTCGGGCGGTAACCGGCCTTAACAACCCTTTAACTTAAAACTCTCGATAAATCTTACGCGAAGACAGTGGAATTCCGTAACCAAACCGGCGTCCGGCCGGAGGGTCGCGGTCGTTGCGTGGTGGAGTTGAGTGATGGGCAAGTTTGTTTTGCGAGCGCTGGTGCTGGTCGCTGCTTGCTGGACGATGGCGGCGCAGGCCGCCGACATGTACGGATCGCGCGCGCCCTATACCGTCAACCAGCCGCTCAACGCCTATAGCTGGGCCGGCCCCTATCTCGGCGGCAATCTCGGCTATGCCTGGGGCTCGGTCGACAACAATCCGACCAAGCCGTCGGGTTTCTCGGGTGGCGTTCAGGCCGGCTATAATTGGCAGAACGGGCCGTGGGTGTTCGGCCTCGAGGGCGACATCCAGGTGACCGGCGCCGAGCAGACCTTCGCGCCATGGAAATTCTCCAATCCGTGGTTCGGCACGGTGCGCGGCCGGGTCGGCTATGCGCTCAACAATGTGCTGCTCTATGGCACCGGCGGTCTGGCGTTCGGTGAGCTTCGCGCCACCACGTTCGGCCTGACGGAATCCCAGACCACGGCGGGCTGGACCCTCGGCGTCGGCGGCGAAATGGGCTTTGCGCCGAACTGGAGCGCCAAGGTCGAATATCTCTATGTCGACCTTTCCGACACCAATTTCATCGTCACCGGCACCTCGAACGGTTACCGCTTCGGGCTGATCCGCGCCGGCGTGAACTATCGCTTCTGAGACCCGAAACGAAAAGAATACGCAAAGAAAACGCCAGTTACAGCCTCCCGGCGGGCCGCAACCCGCCGGGATTTTTTTGTTTCATCATCGTGTGTCATGCAAGCCGCGTGCGGCGAGGGTTTGGCGTCAGGGCCCGGACGGCCGCATCCGCGCGACCTCTCCGCTTCGAACGGCAGCCTTCGCGCTCCGCCAAATCCTAGCAGGCAAAAATCCAGTTCGCCTCACCGCGAATGTCAGCTCACGATGAAATCACCAGGTTGACCGCCTTGGGGCCCTTGCCCTTCTTGTCCGGTTCGACCTCGAATGTGATGCGCTGTCCTTCTGTCAGATCCTTCAATCCGGCCCGCTCCACGGCGGTGATGTGAACGAATACATCGCGGCCGCCATCATCGGGCTTGATGAAGCCATAGCCGCGTTCTCCATTGAAGAACTTGACTGTACCAGTCATGGCCATCGGGAAACTCCTCCCCCGCATTGCTCCGCCGCTACGCGCATGTCGCGTAACGGCCGACCGGACATTCGCTGCCCGAAGCTTGGCCACCTGAACCGACCGGGTCACGAGACCGGACGGCCTGGATTTTTGTTAGGCCTTGATCACTCCGCCGCAACCATTCGCGGAAGCGGAACGTAAAGCCAGTCTAAACAGGATGAGCATAATACGGTTCCGCGCAAATTGACCATGGCTCAATCGCACTTTTCGGTGCGTTGCCGCCGGCCCGGACTCCTTCAACACCTCGTGTTCAAGGTTTGGGCGTCTCGAGCCTGAAACGGCTGGCGCCGCCCTGGCCGAGCGGTTTTTCCAGTTCGGGTAAAATGATCTTCAACTCGCCCGCCAGCGTCCATGGCGGGTTGACGATCAGAAGTCCGGTGGAGGTGAGGGGACCGCCGGCCTGCTGCGGGGCGACGCTGAATTCGAGCCGCAGGCATTTCCCGGCAGGCTTGCTGGCCTCGGCCGTGGCGGCGACGTGGCGCGCCAGGTCGTCGGTGGCACGCCGGCTCTTCACCGGGTACCACAGCAGGTAAGTGCCGGTCGGCCATTTGGCGTAGGCCTCGGCAAAGCCGTCGGCCAGCGTCTCGAACTCGTCCTTTTGCTCGAACGACGGATCGATCAGCACCAGGCCGCGCCGCTCGTTCGGCGGCACGAAGGCCGGTAACGCGGTCCAGCCGTCGAGGTCGACCACCCGGGCCTGGCTGTCGCGGCGCAGCGCATCGATCAATTGCTTGCGCGCGTTCGGCTCGATCTCGCACGCCGTGATCCGGTCCTGCGGCCGCAGCAGCGCGCGGGCGATCAGGGGCGAGCCGGGATAGGCCTTCAGCTCGGCTGGCGGGTTGAAGGCCCTGACGATGTCGAGATAGGGCGTCACCAGCGCCAGCGCTTCCTCCGAAAACCGCGCCTGCATCACCCGCGCGATGCCGGTCAGCCATTCGCCGCCGCGGCGGGCCTCCTCGCCGGTGAGATCGTAGCGGCCGGCGCCGGCATGGGTGTCGATGACGCGGAAGGCGGCAGGCTTTTCCTGCAGATAGGTCAGCATCCGCACCAGCACGATGTGCTTGATGACATCGGCAAAGCCGCCGGCGTGAAAGGCGTGTCGGTAGTTCATGGCGGCAGGGTTACGACATCGGGCCAGAAAAGTAACCCGTCGTCATTCCGGGTTCGATGCTTCGCGCCGCCCGGGAACGACGTGGTCTCCCGCTAGCCGCCCCGCACCGGCGGCATCACCACTTCGTCGCGGCGGCAGGCGCGGCGGTCGATTTCCTCGCAGGCGCGGAATTGCAGGTCCTTGCTCATGCAGACCCTGACTTCGCTCAGCCGCCGGCTGCTGCAGGTCACCGAGATCGCCGAGCTGGACAGGCCGGGATTGACCTTGATGAAGGCCGCCTCGATGGCGTCCGGGCTGATGGTTTTCGCCTCCGACAATTGCAGGAATTCCTCGGGGATCTTCACTGTGGCGCGGGCCTTGCGGATGTTCTCGAAATAGGCCCGCGCGCCGAGGCCCGAACAGGTGCCGTGCTTGTCCCATTCGTTGAAGATCAGTCCGGGCGCCGGCATCAGATCCAGCATCGACGACATGATGTTGCGGTCGAGCCGCGGCGACGGCCGCTGGCAGTATTCGGGAAAGCCGCGCTCATATTGCGGCCACAGGCCGTGCACCACGAACGAGAACGGCCGCTCGCACTGGACGCGGGAACGGCCGCTATTGCCACGCTCGGAGGCCTGCTCGCAGAACGAGGGCGACCATGACAGCGACAATACGTAGAAATCGAATTCGCCGGGGGCGTTCTGGCGGCGGTCCTGCGCGGTGGCTGTGCCCGCGGCGAGCAGGACAAGCGCCAGCGAAATGAGCCGCGAAATAATGACCGATCGAAACATCAGACGCTCCCTTGCCCCGTCAAGCTTACCTTGGGCTCACTTGCTCGACGGCCCGAGCCTAGCAGGGGGCCGGAACATTTCAAGAACAAAAATGGCAAAGATTGCGACACCGCGGAGAGCGGCCCTGGTTTGAAGGCTCAAGCTGAAGCAGGGCGCTATCCGACCGCTGGGATCTAGGGTTTTGCGGCCTTGCAGCCGGGGTTATAGGCCCAGTTGCGGTCGAGCCCGGTGACGCACCATTCGACCCCCTGGCCGAAGCCGGCAAAGCCGCCATCCTCGATGATCGAATAATGCACGCGGCGCGCCTTGCCGTCGCTCAGCATCACGTCGCCGGTGCAATAACGGCGCGGAATATTGTCGGATTGCCAGGGCCGGAACGCGGTTTCATGGATCCGGCCGTAGGCGGTGATGGTCAGGGCCGAATTCCAGAAGGTGCTTTCCTTCTCCTGGAATTGCGAAATGATGGTCGGCAGGGCCGCTTCGCAGTCCTTCACGCGCCCGTCATATTTTGGACCGGACAGCCAGAAATTCAACTCCAGCGGATTGGCCGCCTGGGCTGTCTGGCCAAACGCCAGCACGGCGAGCGCCGCAGCCAGGCCGAGTGCTTTCAACGATGTGAAGAGGGTGCGCATGGGAATTCCGCCGGTCATCCAACCCGCGGGACCGTGCCGTGAAGGCCGGGCGAGGTCAAGTGCAACGCGGCAACACCCTGCAGACAAGTCTGTGCCCGGCCGCAACCCATTCTTTTCATGGCCGCCGACGCGCTCTATGGTGCGGCCCCAGCGAATGGAGTCTGCGATGCAAAGAATTGGGGCCGCGTGCCTGGTTGCGATATGCGGGATGCTGGCCAGCGCGCCGGCGCGGGCCGATTGGGTGCCGGCATTCAAGGGCAATGATACCGGCGGCATCATCGCCTATACGCTGGCGACGCAGGCCGATGCGCGCCAGCTCGCGGTCGATCACTGCGCCGGCTATGGCAAGGTGGCCAAATTCCTCGCGGTGCAGGGCCATTATGGCGGATACGTCTCCTTTGCCTGCCGCTGGGTGCCCTATGGGGCCGCCGACCGGCCGCTGCGCACGCTCTACTGAGCGGACCACCACGACGGACCAAACAGGGAGCGCGAGCATGGCGCGACAGCTGGTTTCATTTTGCCTGGCGCTATCCGTGCTCGCGTCGTTGCCTGCATATGACGCCGGCGCGGTCGAGCTGCCGGTGCGCAAGCCCGGCCTGTGGGAAATGAAGGTGCTGCACACCGGCTCGCCGGCGCCCGAGATGACGATGCAGCAATGCACCGACGCGACCACCGACAAGGATATGAGCACCTCGTTCTCGCCGATGGCCAAGGACATCTGCTCGCAACAGGATATCCAGAAGACCGCCACCGGCTATGTCACCGATTCGGTCTGCGGCATCGCCGGCATGTCGATCAAGTCGCATGGCGAAATCACTGGCGATTTCAATTCGGCCTACACCGTCAAATCGACCTCGCACAGCGAGGGCGGGCCATCCGGCATGGCGCGCGACTCGACGACCACGATCGAGGCCAAATGGCTCGGCGCCTGCAAGGCCGACCAGAAGCCCGGCGACATCATGATGCCCGGCGGCATGAAGATAAACCTCAAGGACATGGAAAAGCTGAAGGGGCTGATTCCGAAGAAGTAGCGCGTGATCCGGGCTACGAAGCTCTTCCTTAGATCGGCACCCTGACCGCCGCCCGCAACCCGCCCATCGGACTGTCGCCGAGCGTGATGTCGCCGCCATGCGAGCGGGCGATGTCGCGGGCGATCGCAAGGCCGAGACCGGTGCCGCCCTCGTCCTGGTTGCGGGCATCGTCGAGCCGCAGGAACGGCTTGAACACTTCCTCGCGCATGTTGGCGGGAATGCCCGGCCCGTCATCGTCGATCGTGACCGTCAGATAGCGGTGATCCCGGTGGCCGGTGATCGAAATCGTGTTGGCGTGCCGCGCGGCGTTGGAGAGGAGGTTGGCGAGGCAGCGCTTGAACGCGGCCGGTTTCACCGTCACGACCGGCAGGCCGTGGAACGCCACCGTTGCAGCATGGCCGTGGCGCTCGGCGTCGCTGCGCAATTCCTCCAGCGCCATCGACATGTCGGTGGGCTGCGCGACCTCGCCCGAATCGCCGCGGGCAAAGGCCAGATAGGCCTCCAGCATGGCGGACATCTCGTCGACATCCTTGCGCATGCCCTCGACATCGGGACTGTCGCCGATCAACGCGAGTTCGAGCTTGAAGCGGGTCAGGATGGTGCGCAGATCATGGCTGACGCCGGCCAGCATCGCGGTGCGCTGTTCGATCGAGCGCTCGATGCGCGCTTTCATTTCCAAAAACGCCTGCGCCGCGCGCCGCACTTCGCGGGCGCCGCGGGGGCGGAAATTCGGCGCCTCGCGGCCCTTGCCGAAACTTTCGGCGGCATCGGCCAGCCGCAGGATCGGCCGGATCTGGTTGCGCAGGAACAGCACCGCCACGATCAGCAGGATCGAGGACGTCCCCAGCATCCAGAAGATGAAGATCTCCGAATTGGAGGCGTAGGCCGCGCTTCGCTGCGCGAAGATCCGCATCACGGCGTCGTCGAGCGCGATGCGGATCTCGACCAGGTTGGAATTGCCGACGGTGTCGATCCAGAACGGCCGGCCGATCTGGCGGCCGAGCTGGACGGATAGCGTCTGGTCGAGCAGCGAGAAGAACGGCTTTGGGCCCGGCGGCGGCATGTCGCCGACGGGGAGGAAATCGACCACCAGTTGCAGCCGCTGGCCGATCTTGCGCAGTTGCGCGCGATCCTTGTCCTGCGGAAATGCCTTGTAGATGTCGATCAGGCCCGCAACATCCTGCACCACGGCGGCCGACAACCGCCGCGTCACCGTGTTCCAGTGCCGCTCCATGAACACGAACGCCACGACCGTTTGCAGGATCACCATCGGCACGATCATGATCAGCAGCGCGCGGGCATAGAGGCCGGTCGGCATCCAGCTCTTGAACGCGTTGCCCATCCAGCCATTGGCCGCAGAGACCCGGCCTGCGGCGGTGCGGATCAGCGTCAGGCCGGTGTCGAGCGTGCTCATCTCAGGGGGATGCCACCAGGCGATAGCCGATGCCGCGCACCGCCTGCAGGAACAACGGATTGGCCGGGTCTTTTTCGATCTTGCGGCGCAGCCGGTTGATCTGCACGTCGACGGCGCGTTCGTTGACGGTACCGCCGCCGGTCAGTGCCGCGCGCGGCACGGTCTCGCCCGGGCTCAGGCTCAGGATGCGCAGCATCTCGCGTTCGCGGTCGGTGAGGTGGATGATCTCTTCGCCCTCGCGCAATTCGCCGCGCTCGAGGTGATAGATGTAGGGTCCGAACGCGATCTGCTCGAGCGTCTCGACCGGCGGCGCCGCGGTGCGCTTGAGGATGTTGCCGATCCGCAGGACCAGTTCGCGCGGCTCGAACGGCTTTGCCACATAATCGTCGGCGCCGATCTGCAGGCCTTCGATCCGGGCTTCCGCCTCATGGCGCGCCGTCAGCATGATGATCGGCACCGACGAGGACGAGCGGATGAACCGCGCGAGGTCGAAGCCGGTTTCGCCGGGCATCATGACGTCGAGGATGAGCAAGTCGAAATGCAGGCCGAGCAATTTGGCACGGGCATCGGTGGCGCTCGCCGCGGTGGTGACGCGATAGCCCTCGCCGGAAAGGAACCGCGACAGCAGGTCGCGGATGCGGCGGTCGTCATCGACCAGCAGCAGATGCGGCGCATCGTCGGCCATTTGCCGCGGCGTCCGTATGGCGGCGGTGACGGTCGCTGCGTTGGCGGTTGCGCTGACAGTTCCTTGGGCCACGGTTACTCCCTGGGTTTCTTGCTGCTGCCGAAGATCGTCTCCAGCACCTTGTCGGGATCGTCGCGATCGATCATCGCGCGCAGGAATTGCCGCACCGCTTCCTGGCCGGCCGGATCGATCTCCTGCACGGCGCGGTTGATGCGATCGGTCTGCAGCCCGGCGAGTTTCGCGACCAGCGTTTCGCCCTTCGGCGTGGCGTAAAGCAGGCGCTGCCGGCGGTCGTTATTGCCGGTCTTCTGCACGATGTAGCCTTCGTCCAGCAGTTGCTTGAGCACCCGGCCCAGCGACTGCTTGGTGATGCGCAGAACGTCCAGGAGATCGGCGACCTTGAGGCCGGGATAGCGATGGACGAAATGCATCACCCGGTGATGGGCGCGGCCGAAGCCGAACGCTTCGAGCTCATGGTCGGCATCGCCGACGAAGTCGCGATAGGCGAAGAACAGCAGCTCGATGATATCCCAGCGCAGTTCATTGGCGCGGCCAGCGGCGTCGCTTCCCTTCGAATCGGGGTCGCCGGCGGCCGTCGAGAAATTTATGTCAGTCATGTTGACATATCTTGGGTTCAATGTTACAAAACTGCCAGCCACGACGAAACTTTAAGTCGTTTCGACCTGGGCGACGTTTGAGGCGACCTGAAAAGCCAGCGATGGCGGCATGGGCCGCGAATTGGACTACCGTGCGATTGTCGAGCGGCATTTGCGCAAACATACTGGACTTCGGCATTCCGCAAAAGCATGTCCTGTGGACGTGTTGGCGATGGAAACCGGCTGTGAAGCAGGTGTAGCTGACGTCGAGACCAATCAAGCCAGCGGGCCGGGAAAAACGGGCCGGCGCCAGGGATCGCGCCGGCCGGGCTGGCGGCAGCCAAGGAAGCAGGAAAAGGGCGGGAAGCAGGAAGATGAGTTTGAAATTCGATATCCGTCCGACCACCAGTCCGACGTCAGAACAGGATCGCACGGCCAAGCTCGCGGATCCCGGCTTCGGCCGGGTTTTCACCGATCACATGGCGATCGTCCGCTACAACCAGGCCAAGGGCTGGCATGACGCGCGCATCGAATCGCGGGCGAACTTCCCGCTCGATCCGGCCGCCGCCGTGCTGCATTACGCGCAGGAGATTTTCGAGGGCCTCAAGGCCTACAAGCGCGACAACGGCGTCAACCTGTTCCGCCCCGACGCCAATGCCAGACGCTTCAGGGATTCGGCCGAGCGCATGGCGATGGCGCCGCTCCCCGAATCCGTGTTCATCGAAGCGGTCGAACAACTCGTGCGCATCGACAGCGCCTGGATTCCGGGCGGCGAGGGCAGTCTCTATCTGCGCCCCTTCATGATCGCGAGCGAGACCTTCCTCGGCGTCAAGCCGTCCTCGGAATACATCTTCGCTGTCATCGCTTCGCCGGTCGGTTCCTATTTCAAGGGCGGACCCGCGCCGGTCTCGATCTGGGTCTCGGAGAACTACACGCGCGCCGCGGTCGGCGGCACCGGCGCCGTCAAATGCGGCGGCAACTACGCCGCCAGCCTGCGCGCGCAGGCCGAGGCCATCCAGCACGGCTGCGATCAGGTGGTGTTCCTCGATGCGGTCGAGCGCCGTTACATCGAGGAACTCGGCGGCATGAATGTCTTCTTCGTGTTCGACGACGGCTCGCTGCTGACGCCGCCGCTCGGCACCATCCTGCCGGGCATTACGCGGGATTCGATCATCGCGCTGGCGAAGGATTCCGGTACCCGCGTGCGCGAGGAGCTCTACACGATCGAGCAGTGGCGCGCGGATGCCGCCAGCGGCAAGCTCAAAGAGGCCTTTGCCTGCGGCACCGCGGCGGTGATCTCGCCGATCGGCAAGGTGTGTTCGGCGAGCGGTGATTTCCTGATCAGCGGAGGGGCCGCCGGCCCCGTCGCGATGGGGATGCGCAAGAAGCTGGTCGACATCCAGTACGGCCGTGCGGCCGATCCGCACGAATGGATCCGAAAGGTCCTGTAACCGGCGGCGGGTAACTCCGCCACGCTTAAGACTGGCAGCGTTTTTTCGACTTGAGCACGGGGCCATGCGCGCCTCGCGGAGTCGCGCGCCTGCGCGTTTGATGAACCGAAAAGGAGAACGGCCATGGGAGTTTCGTTCGACAAGATCGATGGTTTGATCTGGTACGACGGCGCGCTGGTGCCGTGGGCCGACGCCAACGTCCATGTGCTGACCCACGGCCTGCATTACGCGAGCTGCGTGTTCGAGGGCGAGCGCGCCTATGGCGGCAGGGTGTTCAGGAGCACGGAACATTCGGAGCGGCTGAAGAACTCGGCCAATATCCTCGATTTCGAGATTCCCTATTCGGTCGCCGAGATCGATGCCGCCAAGCAGCTCGTGATCGACAGCAACAATCTGCCGAACGCCTATCTGCGCCCGATCGCCTGGCGCGGTTCGGAGATGATGGGCGTCTCGGCGCCGTCCAACACCATCCATCTGGCGATCGCGGCCTGGGACTGGCCGAGCTATTTCGATCCGGCCGCCAAGATGAAGGGCATCCGCATGTGCCTTGCCGAGTATCGACGTCCCGATCCGGCGACGATCCCGGCGATGGCGAAGGCCTCCGGCCTCTACATGATCTGCACGATCTCCAAGCACAAGGCGGAGCGCGCCGGCTATGCCGATGCGATGATGCTGGATTGGCAGGGCAGGGTTGCCGAATGCACCGGCGCCAACATCTTCTTCATCGCCGACGGCAAGCTGCACACGCCGATCGCCGACTGCTTCCTCGCCGGCATCACCCGCGCCGCCGTCATGGATCTCGCGCGGCGACGCGGCATCGAGGTGATCGAACGCCGCATCATGCCGGACGAGCTTGATGGCTTTTCGGAGTGCTTGATCACCGGCACCGCCGCCGAAATCACACCGGTAGCTGAGATCGCGAATTGGAAGTTCACGCCCGGCAAAATCTCCGAGCAACTGATGGCGGATTTTGCCGCCGAAGTGCAGCCGAAGGGCAAGGCGGTCGCGGCGTGAGGCGGTGTGCTCCCTCGCCCCGCTCTTGCGGGGGTTCGGGGTGAGGGGCTCTCTCCGCGAACGCTGAATTCTTGGGAGCCTCGGTGCCATGTGGGCGCTTGCCGTGCGGGGCACCGGCTGGTAACTCGGCGTAATGTCTGTAAGTCAACATTGACTTACAGACCTGACAACGAGCGCCCATGGCCGACAAACCCAAAAAACCCCAGAAGCTGAAGGCGCGCCTGCCGCGCGGTCTGGAAGACCGCGGCCCTGCCGCGATCTCCGCAACGCGGCAGATGGTCGAGAAAATCCGCGAAGTCTATGAGCGCTACGGCTTCGAGCCGGTCGAAACCCCGGCGATGGAGTTCACCGACGCGCTCGGCAAATTCCTGCCCGACCAGGACCGGCCGAACGAGGGTGTGTTCTCGTTCCAGGACGATGACGAGCAGTGGATCTCGCTGCGCTACGATCTGACCGCGCCCTTGGCGCGCTATGTCGCGGAAAATTTCGACGCGCTGCCAAAACCCTATCGCAGCTATCGCGCGGGCTACGTCTATCGCAACGAGAAACCCGGCCCCGGCCGCTTCCGCCAGTTCATGCAGTTCGACGCCGACACGGTAGGCTCGGCTTCGCCGGCGGCCGACGCCGAGATGTGCATGATGGCGGCCGACACGATGGAAGCGCTCGGCATCCCCCGCGGCAGCTATGTGGTGAAGGTGAATAACCGCAAGGTACTCGATGGGGTGAGGGACGCGCTCGGCATCAGCGATGATGGCCAATGGCTGACCGTCATGCGTGCGATCGACAAGCTCGATCGTCTTGGCATTTCCGGCGTTCAGCAACTGCTCGGCGACGGTCGCAAGGATGAGTCCGGCGACTTCACCAAGGGGGCCGGATTGAAGGCTGACGACATCGCTTTGGTCGTGGGAGCCGTCGAACAGGGCGCCGCGATCGACGCACGGCTGCGAGACAGCAAGATCGGACAGGAAGGTCGTGAAGAGCTGGACGCGATCGGCAAGCTCGTGACTGCATCCGGCTACGGCCCGGATCGGATCAAGATCGATCCCTCCGTCGTCCGCGGCCTCGAATACTACACCGGCCCCGTCTACGAAGTAGAACTCACGCTCGAAACTCGGGACGAAAAAGGCCGCCCGGTGCGCTTCGGCTCGGTCGGCGGCGGCGGTCGTTATGACGGCCTCGTCTCGCGCTTCCGCGGCGAGCCGGTGCCGGCGACCGGTTTCTCCATCGGCGTATCACGGCTTCAGGCGGCGCTGACGATGCTCGGCAAGGTCGATACCAAGCCGGCATACGGCCCCGTCGTCGTCACCGTGTTCGGCGGCGAAATCGCCGACTACCAGAAGATGGTCGCGGCGCTGCGCAACGAAAATATCCGCGCCGAGCTTTATCTCGGGAATCCGAAGCACAGCATCGGCCAGCAGATGAAATATGCCGACCGCCGCAACAGCCCCTGCGCGATCGTGCAAGGGTCGGACGAGCGGGCGAAAGGCAAAATCCAGATCAAGGACCTCATCCTTGGCGCGGGCCTGACCGAGATCAAGGACCGCGAGGAATATCTCAAGAAGCAGTCTGAGGCCCAATACGAGGTCGATGAGAGCAAGCTCGTCGAGGCCGTGCGCGAAGTGCTCGCGCGCCATGCCGTGAAGTGGGGATAGCTATTCATTCCAGCCGTCGTACCCGGCCTTGTGCCGGGCATCCACGTCTTGTTTGATGGATCGTGGATGGCCGGGACAAGCCCGGCCATGACGAAAATAAAGAGGGAGACGAAGATGCCTGAAATCACCGTGAGCATGGCCGCCGGCCGCACCGACGAGCAGAAGGCCGGCATGATGCGCGACATCACGCAGGCGCTGGTGAAAAACCTCGGCGTCGATGCCGATGCGGTCGTGATCCAGATCAACGAAGCCCCGCTCCATCACAAGATGAAGGGCGGCAAGACGTTTGTTGAGCGCGCCGCGGCGGCGAAGAAGTAGGCCGCCTTTCGTCCCGGCGAACGCCGGGACCCAGACCGCGTTGTGCTCTCGGTCGGAGCAAGGTGGCAGATACCCTCCACAGCAACAACGCTCGGTGGGCATGGGTCCCGGATCGCGCTTCGCTTGTCCGGGACCACGGCTTGTTGTTTTGGCGGGACCCCCCATGGACGCACGCGACTTCCTCACGACAGGCATGTCGGCCGAGCGCACGCTGGTGGTGCCGGCGGAGCGCACGGTCGGGCATTTCGTGCCGGGCATGCCGATGGTCTATGCGACGCCGATGATGATTTTGGAAATGGAGATGGCGTCGGGCGATGCGATTCGCGGCCATCTGCAGCCGGGCTGGGTCACGGTCGGCACCGAGGTCGACATCCGCCATATCGGCGCCGCGCTGGTCGGCTCGTTGGTGCGGACCACGGCGAAAGTGATTGCGGTGGAACCTCGCGTGATCCGCTTCGAGGTCGAGGCTTTCGAGGGCACACGCAAGATCGGCGAGGGCCGCCACGCCCGCGGCCTCGTCAATGTCGAGCGTTTCAACAAGCGGCTGGCGAAATAGCCGCGCACGCAGAACCGCAGGGTGGGCAAAGGCGCCCTTGTGCCGTGCGCATCATCTTTCCACGGTCATGCTCTGAATGGTGGGCACGCTTCGCTTTGCCCACCCAACGGACGCCAGCTACTTCGCCAGATCCTTCGAGCGCTGCGTCGCGGCCGCGACCGCGCGGGTCAGCAGCTTTTCCATGCCGTCAGGGCCCATCAGCACGTCGAGCGCGGCCGCGGTCGTGCCGCCGGGCGAGGTGACGTTCTGGCGCAGCGTGGCCGAGGAAAGGTCCGAGCGGTGCAGCAACTCGCCGGAGCCGGCGACGGTTTCGCGGGCGAGCTTGGTCGCAAGCTCGGCCGGCAGCCCGGCGGCGACGCCGGCGCGCGCCAGTTCTTCGGCGAGCAGGAACACGTAGGCCGGGCCCGAGCCGGACACCGCCGTCACCGCATCCATCAGGCTTTCCTTGTCGACCCACTCCACCGAGCCGGTCGCGCGCAGCAGCGCATCGGCGATGGCGCGCTGCCCGGCGCTGACTTTTTTGGCCGCGACCGCCACCGTGATGCCGCGGCCGATCGCGGCCGGCGTGTTCGGCATGGCGCGCACCACGCTGCCGCCGACGATGGCCTCCAACGAAGCGATCGGCGTGCCCGCCATGATCGAGACCACCAGCGTCGACGATCCCACATAGGCCTTCAGCGTAGCACCGGCTTCGCGGAACGATTGCGGCTTCACCGCCACCACCAGCGTGTCGACCTCGCCGGCTTCCTTCGCCGTCGGGTTGAGGCGGATGCCCGCCAGCGCCTTGATCTCGTCCGCAGGGTGCGGCTCGATCACGACGACGCGTCGGGGATCGAGCCCCTGCGCCAGCCAGCCGGTCAGCATCGCGCCGCCCATCTTGCCGGCGCCCGCCAGCGCAATGGTGCCGTGGACGGATTTCAGTGCGTTGGTCGTGCTCAAGGTGATCACCTGCGCTGTCGTCCCGGCGAAGGCCGGGACCCATAACCACAGCCGGTTCTAGTGAAGCGAGGGGAGGGCCACAAGCAGTTTGCTTAAACCACGGCCGTCACGACGTATGGGTACCGGATCGCGCTTCGCTGGTCCGGGACGGAGGAGACGGCCCTACGCCTCGCCCTCGGTATCGAACATCGCCGCGCTCATGGCCTCAGCGGCGGTCTTGCCGGCCCAGACCACGAACTGGAATGCCGGATAATAGCGCTCGCAGGCATGGATAGCGCCGACCAGCATGGCTTCGCATTGCGCGGTCGAGGCGGTGAGCCCGCCCGGCAGCACCAGCGCCTGCCGGTACATGATCATGCCGGTGTGGGTCCAGATGTCGAAATGGCCGATCCACAATTGCTCGTTGATCGCGGCGACCAGCCGCTGCACCTCGCCCCGCCGTGCCGGCGGAATCTTCATGTCGAAGGCGCAGGCCAGATGCAGCGCCTCGATCTCGGCCATCCAGGTGAAGGAGAGCTGATAGTCGGTCCAGTCGCCTTTGGAGACGATGGTCACTTCATCTTCGCCGGAACGCTCGAACGCCCAGTTGTTGTCGGTGGCGATGTCCTCGACGACCGCGAGCGGGTTGTTCGGGGAATCGATCATGCCTTCGAGGAGGGACATTCCGTCTCGACCTTGCCATTTCACATGAGTTGATACGCACGCGGGGCCCGGCGCGCGCGAAAACGGATGCGTCGCTGCCGGCTGCAATCCCCTGATCGTTCCTTGTTCTTGATCGTCCCGGAGCTTGCCGGCTCAAGTGATGTGATTTGCGGAATCTGCGCAACCGACCCCGGAGTCCGTCCACAGCCAATGCGCCGTGCTGTCCACAGCTCTTCGGCGTCACAATTGTTAATTTGAGAACAAACCGGAATCGGATTCGAAAGGGGCGGACTCGGCTACCCCGGCACGTGCACCGTCCCGCCATAATGGTTAATTATTCGTTAACCCGAATTGACAGCCGCTTCGGCACGGGCGCATATTTTTGCCGGGTGGATACGACCCGCTGCTTGCGCCCGTTGAGGGTATGGTGAACGTATCGAGCCGTTCGAGGCCTCCTTTGCCCCGCGAACGAGTCAGTAACGCAAGCGCCTGACAGAAATCTCGTTCGCCAATGCAGAGGACTTATCCCATGCGCGATTTTCGCGATGCTAAAGCCATGGCGCACTCGCTGCGCGAGGCGCTCAAGACCAAATCGGTCTCCCTGTCCCACAGCGAAAGCCTTGAACTGGTGGCGAGGACCTTGGGCCTGCCCGACTGGAATCATCTTGCGGCGCAAATTCAGTCGAGCCAGCCGCAGCCCGCGGCGTCCGCGTTGCCGGCTTTATCTGTCGGTGGCGGCATCCCGATCGTGCCGATGCGCGATCTCGTGGTGTTTCCGCAAATGGTCGTTCCGATTTTCGTCGGGCGCGAAAAGACAAGGCGCGCGATCGAGCGGGCGCTGGCGACGGACCGCCGCGTGTTCGTGCTGACGCAACGGCGCGGTGCCGACGATGATCCAGCGTTGGATGCCCTGCATTCGGTCGGCGTTACCGCGAACGTGATCCATAACGCCACGCTGTTGGATGGTAATCTCAAGCTTTTCATATCCGGCATCGCGCGCGGCGTGATCGTCAGGCCCGTGGAGGAAGAATTCCTGATGGCCGAGGTCGCGCCAGTTGACGAGACAAACCGCGGAACGGTCGAGGCCGCCGCACTGTTCAGCGCCGTTCTCGAGGCTTATCAGACGTGGACGAACGTGCATTTCTCTGTCCCGCCGAGGGGCCATCATGTCGCTCCGGGTCTCCCCAATACCGACGATCCCGGCATGTTGGCCGACGCGATCGCGCCTCTGCTGCCGCTCACCATCGAACAGAGACAACAGCTTCTGGAAAGCCGTGACGTGGTGGGGCGTCTTGGCACGATCCTCGAGCTGATCAAGGCCGCTCAACAGGCGGCTTAGGCCGGCAACGATCGCCGGGAATCTGCCTGCCCTGTTCCACCGTCATGGGGATCATGCAGATTCCCGGTGCGGAAGGCGCTTGCCGATGCCGCGACCTTTGGTCATATTTCGTGTCAGGTCGTCCATTCCGGGCGGCCGATGTTCTCAGGGCGGGGTGAAAATCCCCACCGGCGGTAAGGGTGACGTAGCCCAAGCCCGCGAGCGCCTTCCTCCTCCCGGAAGAAGGGTCAGCAGATTCGGTGTGATTCCGAAGCCGACGGTTACAGTCCGGATGAAAGAGAACGGTTGCGGCGACCCACGCTTTGGCGTGGGTCAATCGTCGTTCCGTGAGCCCTGATTCTGGTCCTGAAAGAGGAAAGCCATGAATCAGATGTTGCAAGAGCCTGAAGCCCAAACCCAGCTACCTCAACCCCCCGACACGCCCGAGCCTCCGCTGCGGCCGGCGCATCCGCGTTTCGTCAAGCCGCAGCGGGTCGCCTTCGTGCAGGCGTCCTGGCACCGCGACGTGGTCGAGGAGTGTCGTATCGCGTTCCTGGAAGAGATCGAGGCGCGGCACATCTCGCGCGCGCAGGTCGATCTGTTCGAGGTGCCGGGTTCGTTCGAGATTCCCCTGCACGCGCAATTGCTCGCCAAGACGCGGCGCTACACCGCGATCGTGGCGGCGGGGCTGGTGGTCGATGGCGGCATCTACCGCCACGAATTCGTCGCCGACACCGTGATCAAGGCGCTGATGGACGTGCAATTGAAGACCGAGGTGCCGATCTTCTCGGCGGTGCTGACGCCGCAGCAGTTCCACGAAAGCGCCGTGCACCACGATTTCTTCCGCAAGCACTTCGTCATCAAGGGCATCGAGGTCGCCGAAGCCTGCGCCAACACGCTGCACAGCCTGGAGCGGCTGCGCGGCCAGGTCGCAGCGGGGATTACGGGGTAGGATGGTAGGGTGGGCAAAGCGAAGCGTGCCCCCCCTCTTCTGCGTCTTCAAAAAAAGTGGTGGGCACGGCGCAAACGCGCCTTTGCCCACCCTACAAAACAAAATGAAAAGGGGAGGCCATCATGACCGGACAAAATCCACCCGACTGGCTTGGCCTGTCAGGCCGCATCTGCGTGGTGACCGGCGGAGGCGGCGGCATCGGCCGCGCCACCGCGCTGAGCCTGGCAAAGGCCGGCTCCCGCGTCGCCGCTGTTGATCTCGATGAACGCGGCCTCGAAGGCACCCGCGCCGCCTTGCGCGAACTCGGGGCCGAACATTTCATCGCCCGCTGCGACACCGCGAATGCCGAGAGCGTCGCCGGCGTGTCCGGGGCGGTCGAGCAATCGCTCGGCCCTTGCAACGTGCTCGTCAACACCGCCGCCGTGCTGCGGCCCGGCGGGCTGGAAAATTTGACGCTGGCCGAATGGAACGCGGTGCTGGCGGTCAATCTCACCGGTTATTTCCTCTGCGCGCAGAGCTTTGGCCGGCAGATGCGCAAATCCGGGCGCGGCAGCATCGTGCACGTGTCGTCGATCGCCGGCAGCCACGCGCAGGGGCAGAGCGGCGCCTACAGCGTCAGCAAGGCCGGCGTCATCATGCTCTCGCGCCAGCTTGCGAGTGAATGGGGACCGGCGGGCATCCGCAGCAATGTCGTCAGCCCCGGCATGGTGATCACGCCGATGAGCCAGGCGTTCTACGACACGCCGGGCGTCACCGAACGCCGCTCCGCCGTGGTGCCGCTCCGGCGTGTCGCCGTGCCGCAGGATATCGCCGACGCCATCCTGTATCTTGCCAGCGACCGCTCGGCCTACGTCAACGGCGACGAAATCACCGTCGACGGCGGCTATGCCAACATGCTGATGAATCTGGTGCCGCGGCCGGGATTCGAATGATGTGACTGAGCGATTCCCGAACCCGCTCTGCCGACGGCCGGATGCAGGCGCGTAGCCGGGCCGGCGCGGCGTCGGTTACGCCGATGCCGGCGCTCCGAACCAGATCGTCAGCGCATCGATGAGTCCCTGCCCGCTTGAATCGCCGACCCAGGCCACATATCCGTCGGGCCGGATCAACACGGCGCCGGGAGCAGGGACCGCGCCCAGCGCCGGCAGCTCCCACGCGCCGTCATAGCTGGCGTCGACCACCTTCACCCGGTTCGCCCACGGCGTGATGTCGAAGTCGCCGGGTTCGCCGAGATTGAGCAGCACCGGCCGCCCCGCGTGCAGCAGGGTGAACATCCGCAGCGGGCCGTTTTCGGTGACCAGGTCGAGATCGGGCATCCGGCGTCCCAGCAGTCCGTGTCCCTCGCCGAGGTCGTAATGAATGCCGAGGCCGGACATCCCTGCGGCCATCCGCTTGCGCGGCGCATCCATCGCAAGCAGTTCGGAGATGGTTTCGCGCAAGGCGTTGGTGCGGTCGTCGGCGCGCTGCAACGCGACTTGCGCCATGGTGTTGCGCAATGTGGCGGCGGCGACCGGGTGCCGCTCGGCATGGTAGGTATCGAGCAGGTTGTCCGGCGAGGTCTGCTTGACAACCTGCGCCAGCTTCCATCCCAGGTTCACCGCATCCTGTACGCCGAGGTTGAGGCCTTGTCCGCCCACCGGGTAGTGCACATGCGCGGCGTCGCCGGCCAGCAGCACGCGTCGGTCGCGGTAGCAAGCGGCCTGCCGGGTCATGTCGGTGAAGCGGGAAACCGAGGTCGGGCTGTGAATGCCATAGTCGGTCCCGTAGATGTCGATCAGCGCCGCGCTGAGATCGCCCAAGCCAGGCTCGTCTCCGGACCCGACATGCCGTTCGGTCACCGTCACGCGCAACGGGCCGCCATCCAGATAGACCACCTCGCCGTCCCTGATCTCGTAATTCAATTTGCTGAAGCCATGGACACCAAACTCATTGCGGTGGATGCCCAGTTTCGGCTGCCCGGCCACCTCGACCTCGGCGATCAGATTGCTGATGGTCGGTTCCCATCCGGGAAAGGCGATGCCGGCGGCTTTGCGGACCAGGCTGCGACCTCCGTCGCATCCGACAAGGTATTGCGCCCGCAGCAACCCTCCGTCCGATAGCGCGACGTCGACGCCGTTGTCGTCCTGCGCGAAGCCGGTCACCTCACGGCCGCGATGGATCGTGATCGGCAACTCGCCGACCCAGCCGGCCAGGATGCGCTCGATGTGGTTTTGCCAAAGCCCGAGCCCGTAAGGGTGACGGGTGGGAAAGTCGCTGATGTCCAAACGGATCGACGCGAAGGCGGCGACCTGGGCAATCTGTCCCTGGCTAAGGAAGCGGTCGGCGATGCCGCGCTGATCGAGCACCTCGATCGTGCGTGCGTGCAGCCCGCCGGCGCGCGAGCCGGCGAGTTCCTGGCTGTCGCGCCGCTCCACAATGGCGACGTCGACGCCGGCCAGCGCCAGTTCGCCCGCCAGCATCAGCCCGGTCGGACCGCCGCCCGCGATCACCACCGCATGAACTGTCGTTGCCGCACCCATTTCGTCCCTCCGTCTGATCCGGTTTGGGCGGGCGTTCTACGGGATGACCGGGATCTTGAAGCAAGCCCCTTGTGCGCTACATATCAGTGTGGGGAGACGCCGTTCTGTGTTCTGTCCAGACGGTTCCGCTCCGCCCGGGCCAGGTCGCCTCCATCGCAACAAAGATCTGGATTTATCGTGCGCGCCCTGCACATGGCACGCGCAATCGCGGATGCAGCGGCGCGCGGTCTACGAAGCGGCAGCGCTGCTCAGTCGAACAGACTCGACACCGACTCTTCCGCCGCTGTGCGGTTGATCGCTTCGGCGATCAGTCCGGCGATCGAGAGCGTGCGGATGTTGGCGGCCTTGTTGATCGCCTCGGTCGGCAGGATCGAGTCGGTGATGACGAGCTCCTTCAGCTTGGAGCCGGCGATGCGGGCGGCAGCGCCGCCCGACAGCACGCCGTGGGAGATGTAGGCGTAGACTTCCTTTGCGCCGTTGGCGATCAGGGCGTCGGCCGCGTTGACCAGCGTGCCGCCGGAATCCACGATGTCGTCGATCAGGATGCAGGTATAGCCGGCGCAGTCGCCGATCACGTTCATGACTTCGGATTCGCCGGCGCGTTCGCGGCGCTTGTCGATGATGGCGAGCGGCGCGTTGATGCGCTTGGAGAGGCCGCGGGCACGCATCACGCCGCCGACGTCGGGCGACACCACCATCACATTGGCGAGGTCGAAGCGCTCCTTGATGTCGCGCACCATCAGCGGCGAGGCATAGAGATTGTCGGTCGGGATGTCGAAGAAGCCCTGGATCTGGCCGGCATGCAGGTCGAGCGTCATGACGCGGTCGATGCCGGCATGCGTGATCAGATTGGCGACCAGCTTGGCCGAAATCGGGGCGCGCGAGCCGACCTTGCGGTCCTGCCGGGCGTAACCGAAATAGGGAATTACCGCCGTGATGCGGCGCGCGGACGAGCGCCGCAGCGCATCGGTGATGATCAGCAGTTCCATCAGATGGTCGTTGGCCGGATACGACGTCGACTGGATGATGAACGCGTCCGAGCCGCGCACGTTCTCGAGCACCTCGACGAAGATTTCGTTGTCGGCGAAGCGGCGGACGCTGGCCTTGGTCAGCGGCAGGCCCAGCCCTTCGGCGATGGCCTTCGCCAAAGCAGGATTGGAATTGCCGGCCAGCAGTTTGATCGAGCCGTTCTTGGCGGACATCGACGCTTCTCCCCGCGCCTTGCTGGATACGACGTTGAGCATCTCAGATACCTGTAAACCGGCGGGTTTCGATGCGCGAGGAGATATCAGGGTGGTGGCGTGGCTGGCAACCCATTGGCCCGGTTTTCGGCCTGTTTTTCCCTGGCAAAAAGACGCCAATACCGGACAAGGCGGGGTGTCTCAATGCCCGCTGAAGCTCAGCGCCGCGACGCCAAACGCACCCTCGGCGGGTGGCGCCTGCTCCACACTCGCGACCGCGGAGCCGCGCAGGCTTGGGGCCGGCGCAGGCTGCGGCGCGTCCGGCGCGCCGTTGACCATGCCGCTGAGCCCGGCAAGGCCGGCCTGCGCGATCTTCCGCAGCACCAGATCGTCGGCCGCCGCCCAGGCGTCACGCCCGGCCTTGCCTGCGGGTTCCGTGCCGGACAGCCGCAATGCGCGTTGCTGGTTGCCGTCATAAACGTCCCATACCCAGGCGATCACGGTCTTGCCGCGTACCACCTGCGCCGAGAGATAGCTCCGCACGCGGTAGGAGGCGCCGCCTTCGCGGGACACGATCTGCAGGTTTCGCAGCTTCGATTCGCTGTCGAGGACACCCACCATGCGGTCGAACACGGCCGGCGGCGGACCGTCGATCGATTCGAAAGCCACGGTCGAACCGCCGCCCGGGGCCATCGCGAACGATCCGCTCGCGGCGCCGCCTCCGGCGCAGCCGCCGAGCCCGCAGGCCACGACGAACAGCGCCGCAGCGATCATCGCGCGCGGGGTTTTGTGGCAGGAGGCTGGGATAACGTCCCTCATTGCCTCCTGCGATATCGTTAAAATGGATTAAGGTCTAGGGCAGGAAATGGCGGCCCCGTCAGAAAGCCCGGCGCTCTGGCAGGACCGCCACACCCTGACCATGGCCGCGGCCAGCTTTATCGCGTGGCCGATCGCGGCATTTTCACGACGGGAATGCCGCATCGGCGAGATGGTGCTTCATGGCCGCGGCCATCCATTCCCATTCGCGGTTCGGGCTGCTGCAGGGCGGTTGCCCGCGCAGGATCGCAACCAGTTCCCAATAGCGGGTCGCGCGGACGTCGTGCAGCGCATATTTGGCACGCAGCCAGATGCGGAAATCCGCGTCGGGCTTCCGCTCCAGGAGCCGGGCCGACGTTTCCAGCCACTCCCGCGCCAGCGCGTGGCCGGCTGCCGACGTCGGCTCGAGGCCACGTGCGATGGCGTCGGTGGCCTTGACCACCACGGCATCGCTTTCAACTCGCCAGGCCTGGGGATCGAACGTCGCGCCGTCCCAGATGTCCTTGGCATTGTTGCGCATGCTGGCCGCAAATCCGGGATCGCCAAGTATGCTGGAGAGTTCGATCCAGGCGTCACATTGTTCGGGCGTCGGGTCGTCCGGCAATTCGGGAACGCTGGCTTCGATCATCTGGCGCATCCACTCGGGATCGATGTTCACGCCGTCAGACGCCCGTTCGTAAAAGGCTTCGACGACGCTGCGCCGTTCATCACGCGACAATGTGGTCATGGTCCAGAATCTCCTCAGATCGGCTTCGGTCAGTTCGGGCGAACGAAGCGCCGCACGCAGCGCGGCTGCGATCCGGCGCTGGGCTGCGATTTCGGTCTCGAGTGTCCGCAGCCGAAGCGTCAGGGCCTCGGTCAGCGAAAGTTCCTTCGACAACACCTCGCGAATGGTGTCGAGGCCGAGGCCGACGTCCCGCAGGCAGCTGATAAGGTCGAGCCGGACGAGTTCGCTATCGGTGAACACACGATAGCCGCTCCCGGTTCGCCCGGCCGGCGGCAGCAGGCCCTGATCCGCATAGAAGCGCAGTCGCCGAACGGAAACGCCGCTGAGGCGCGACGCCTCGCCGATGCTGTAGGTCCGATGTGTCATGCCGCAGCTTGTGCAGCCTCCACCGGGTGGAGAGTCAAGGCTGTCGTTCAACGCCCTTCCGCGGCGTTTCCGGAATGCCGCCAGCGGAACTCAGTCGACCAGTGCGATGGCGTGGACGTGGCGGCCGTAGTCCGGCTCTTTCCGGTGCACCGAGCGGCGGTAGCTGTAGAATCGCTCGTCGGAATAGGTGTCGACGCCGATATCGTCGATCATCAGGACGCCGGCGTTTTCCAGCCGCATCCGGATATAGCCGGCGAGGTCGAACATCGAATGGCCGGCGCGGTCTGCGGCGATGAAGTACGCGGCATTTTCAGCGTCGGCATCCAGAAAACGTTCGACGAATTCACCGCCGACTTCGTAGGAATGCTGGCGGATCAGGGGGCCGATCGACGCCACCACGCCGCTGCGCTCGGCGCCCAGCTTCTCCATCGCGTCCACGGTGGATTCGATTACCCCGGTCAGCGCGCCCTTCCATCCCGCATGCGCCGCGCCGATCACGCGGGCGGTGGGATCGACGAACAATATCGGTCCGCAATCGGCGGCGGTGACGCCGATCGCAAGTCCCTCGGTGCGGGTCACGAGCGCGTCGGCGCGCGGTTTGTCGCCGACCCATGGGCCGGTGACGGCCACAGCATCGGGCGAGTGGATCTGGTGCACGCTGAGAAGGCGATCTGGCGCCACTCCCATCTGCTCGGCCATCCGCCGGCGGTTTTCCGCGACATGAGCGGGGTCATCGTTGGAGCCGAGGCCGCCATTGAGGCCCTGGTAGATTCCGCCGGACACGCCACCCTCGCGGCTGAAGAAAGCATGGCGCAGGCCTGGAATGGCCGAAAGCAACGATGATCCGAATGTCATTGCGTGTCATCTCCGGACTCGGCCTGTCCGTCGCTCAGGCCCGCCACCGAGGTGAGGTTTGGTTCCGATATAGCGAGCACCTTGAACATCGAGCCCATGCCGCCGCGGCCGCTGTCGGTCAGCCGCTTTAGCGCGTTGGAAATATCGGCGGATACTTCCGGCGTGGTCTTGCCCATCAGCGTGATGGCGCGCGTTTCGATGCCGAGTCGTTTGAGGAATTCGCCCTGCGTCACCGGACCATGGGCGCGGGCGCCCATATCCTCGGCGGCGCGCACCAGCGCCTGGAAATCGACATGGGCGGTCACGTCGGCCTGGCCCGGATTCTTCAAGGGATCGGTGAAGCTGTGACGGGCGATGGCTTGAAACGTGTCGCCGGCATCGCTGCGCAGATGGCCGTAATCGATGATCAGCGCGGCACCGTCCTGGTCGCGCACGCGGCGGGCGATCTTCATGATCTCCGCATCGGGCCGCCATTCGTACACGGCCCCGACCGGGGCGGCGCGCACCAGCGGCGGCAGCAGCACCTCGAAGCGCGGCGTCGGCTCGTCGGCGGCCGCGAAAACCAGCTTGCCGCCATCGTCGATCTTGATCACGCGCTCGTGCCAGCCGGTCTCGCGCCTGACCACCTGATGGATCGGCAGCACGTCGAAATACTCGTTGGCGAAAATCACCGCAGGCCCTTCGGGCACCTCATCGATGCTGTTGTGCCACTCGATGTGCCGCACGCCGGCCAGCGTCGCCCGCTGTTTTTCGCGCAGCACCGGATTGATCTCGACCATATGGACGCTGAGTGACTGATAGAGCGGCGGCAGCACCCGCAGCGCGCGCAGCGCATCCGCCATCATGGTGCCGCGGCCGGGCCCGAGTTCGATCACCCGCAGCATCGGCGGCGAGCCGATCGCCTTCCAGACCGAGGCGGCCCACAATCCGAGCAATTCGCCGAACATCTGGCTGACTTCGGGGGCGGTGGTAAAATCGCCCTCGCGGCCGAGCGGATCGCGCGACACGTAGTAGCCGTGCTCGGGATGCATCAGGCACAATTCCATATAGCGCCAGACCGGCATCGGCCCGGACGATTTGATCAGCTTCCTGATCTCGGACTGCAGCGGCGAGTATTCGGTCACGGTTGGCCCTGCCTTAAACAGACTTCTGCAAATGCTCCGGCGCCTTGCGCCATGCCATCATGATCAGGATCGCTCCGGCAACGATCATCGGCACCGACAACAGCATACCCATAGTCAGCCCGCCCCACAAAAATCCAAGCTGCGCGTCGGGTTCGCGGAAGAATTCGCCGATAATACGTGCAATTCCGTAGATCGCGATGAAACTGCCGAGGATCAGGCCCGGCCGCTTCAGGGCGCCCATCCGAATCATGACCGCTAGTATCGTAAACAGCAGGATGCCCTCGAGGGCTGCCTCGTAAAGCTGGCTGGGGTGGCGCGGCTCCGGTCCGCCGGTGGGGAACACCATTCGCCACGGCACGCTGGCATCGGCCGGCCGGCCCCACAATTCGCTGTTGATGAAATTGGCAAGCCGGCCGAGGAACAAGCCGATCGGTCCGACGCCGGTGGTGATGTCGCCGAGCGAGAGGATCGAAATATCGTTCTTGCGGCAGAACAGCATCACCGCGGCGACGCAGCCGAGGAAGCCGCCGTGAAACGACATGCCGCCCTTCCACAATTCGAAAATCTCGGCCGGGTGCTGCGCGAAGAAGGCCGGATTGTAGAACAGCACGTAGCCGGTGCGGCCGCCGACGATGATGCCGATGGTGACCCACAGGATGAAATCGTCGAGTTGCACCAGCGTGATCGGCGCCGGCCCGCCCCACAGTCTCTCGTTCTTGACCAGCGATCGGGCATAGAGCCATCCCAGCACGATGCCGCCGATATAGGCCAGCGCATACCAGCGGATCGCGATCGGCCCGAACGAGATTGCGATCGGATCGAATACCGGAAAGGCGATGGTCAGGAATGGCATCGGGCTCACAAGGTTGGGACTCACAGGGCTTTGGTGTAGACGGCGTAGGCCACGCCATGGATCGGCGGCGCGTCATGGGCTTTGACAAAGCCCATCTTGAGATACATCGGCAGCGCCACCGCCATGATCGGGCTGGTGTGCAGCGCGATCAGCAGCGACCCATCGCGTCTGGCCCTCGCGATACATTCGTTGGTCAAGGCGTGCCCGATCCCTTTGCCACGAAACGCGGGATCGACCACCAGCATGCGGATAATCGGCCAACTCGGATCGAAGAACGGCGCCTTGGGGCGGTTCGGCCCGAAATAGGCGACGGCGCCGGCGAACCCGTCGTCAAGTTCGGCAATGATGATTTCTCCGCTGGCGCTGAGATCGGAGGTCTTCGACAGGCCGGCGAGCATCGCCGGCCAATCCTGGTAGTGGTCGCGAAACTGGCCAAAGGCCGCGATGGCTGTCCGATTGAGGTTGTCCGCATCCGCGCCTTCATAATCCCTGATTCGGATGTCAGCCATTGCAGCCCTGCATGGGAACCTTTGCGATCAGGTGGCGAGGTTGCGGCGATACAGCGCCAGCAGCCTCTCCCAGTGCCGCTCGGCGGCGTCGCGATGATAGACCGGCCGTTTCGGGAAGGCGAAGCCGTGATGGGTGCCGGGGTAGATTTCGACCTCGTTGTTCGATCCCTTCATGCCCTGCTGCAGCTTCTCGATGATCTCGGCGGGCGCGTAGATGTCGGTCTCCGCGCAGGCGAAATACAGCTCGGCCTTGGTCTTGCCGGCGGCGAGATGCGGGCTGTCGGGCTGGTCGGTGGCCAGATGCGTGCCGTAGATCGAGGCCGCGGCTTTGACCTGCGACGGAAAATGCGTCGCCGCGTTGACCGCATAACGGCCGCTCATGCAGTAGCCGACGGTGCCGACGATAGCGGTGTTCGCCGCCTTCTGGGTCGCGGCATAGGCGAGCAGGGCCTTGGTGTCTTCCATCACCATTGGAATGTTGATCGAGGCCATGTACTCGAACATCCGCTTGCGCTCGGGCGCATCCGGATCCGGCGGGATCGGGCCCAACTCCATGACGCCGGAGCGGTAGTACATATTGGGTAGCATCACGTAATAGCCCGAGGTCGCGAGCCTTCGTGCCATATCGCGCAGCTCCTCGCGGATCGCCGGTGCATCCATGTAGAACAGGATGACGGGAAACGGTCCGCCGCGCTCGGGATGGGTGATGAAAGTGGTGGTCTTGCCGTCCTTGGTCTGAATGTCGATTTGCTGGTCGATCATGAGGCGTTTCGATTCTTTTTTTGGGTTGGGCGTTCAGCACGATTGCAAGGAAAGGCGGGCCTGACAAGGCGAGCGGACATCACCCTGGCGCTCGGCGGCACGGTTGAACCGGGCCCTTGAACCTTGTCCTCGGGATCGCCATTGTCTTGGTTCAGACCCAGTTGTCGCGACCGGAGCGTTTTTGAGATGACCCAGACCAGCAATCGGTTTTTCGATGAGATTGGCCGCTTGATGAACGACGCCGCCGGCGCCGCCCAGGGCGTCAAGCGCGAGGTCGATGCGGTCGTCCGCAACCAGGCTGAACGCATCCTGCGCGACCTCGACCTCGTCAAGCGCGAGGAGTTCGACGCGGTCAAGGATATGGCCCGCCTGGCGCGCGAGGAAAACGAGACGCTGAAGATCCGGATCGAGGCGCTGGAAGCCAAACTCGGTATGTCGCCCGCACCTGGTGCGGACAAGCCGAAGACGGACTTCTAGGGCGACCCCGGACTGTAGGGCGCCTCGGACCTGCCTGCCCGGTGCGAGCAAACCGGGCAGAAAAATCCCCTGATTTCCTTGTCATTTCGGCGCTTTGGGGCTAAAAGCCCGCCACGTCCGCAGCCCCCGCACCCCTGGAGGCTTGCTGTCGGACGCTACCGGGCCGCGTTGCGGCCTTTAACTTTTTAGAAAACAAGGACTTAGAACGATGGCGACCGTCAAGGAATTGAAGGCGACCGCGCGTCCGCAGAGCGGCAAGGGGGCCGCCCGGGCAGAGCGTCGCGCCGGGAGAGTTCCCGGAGTGATCTACGGCAACAACCTCCCCCCCGTGACCATCTCGGTCGACGATGCCGAACTGCGCCAGCGCATTCTGGCCGGCCGGTTCCTCACCACGATTTACGACATCGACCTCGAGGGCAAGAAGCACCGCGTGATTCCGCGCGACTTCCACCTCGATCCGGTGCGTGACTTCCCGCTGCATGTCGATTTCATGCGGCTCGGCGAAGGCGCCACCATTCGCGTCAGCGTTCCGCTCCATGTGGTGAACGGCGAAACCTCGCCCGGCGTCAAGCGCGGCGGTACGGTCAACATCGTCACCCACACCATCGATCTGGAATGCTCGGTCGACAACATTCCGCAATATGTCGAGGCCGATGCCGGTGCGCTGGAAATCAGCCACTCGCTGCATCTGTCCGACATCAAGCTGCCCGCCGGCGTGAAGTCGCTGTCGCGTGAAGACGCGACGCTGGTGACCATCGTGCCGCCGTCCGGCTACGCCGAAGAATTGAAGGCGGCTGCGGCTGCTGCTGCCGGCGGCGCTGCTGCGGCTCCCGGTGCTGCTCCGGCGGCAGGTGCGGCTGCTGCTCCGGCAGCGGGTGCTGCTGCTCCGGCGGCTGGTGCGAAGGCGCCTGCGGCTGGCGCCAAGGCACCGGCTGGCGGCGACAAGAAGAAGTAAGCGAACGCGGGATGCCGCGTCATGCGACTGTTTGTCGGCCTCGGTAATCCCGGCGCAAAATACGCGAACAACCGGCACAATATCGGTTTTTCGGTCGTCGATGAAATTGCGCGGCGTCATGGTTTCGCACCGTGGCGCCGCCGTTTTCAGGGCGAGACGTCGGAAGGCACGCTCGAGCGCGAACGCGTCGTCCTGCTCAAGCCTACGACCTACATGAACGAGTCCGGGCGCGCGGTGCAGGAAGCCGCGAATTTCTTCAAGCTCGGGGTTGGCGAGATCATCGTGTTTCAGGACGAGCTCGAACTGCCGCCGGCGAAAGTACGCGTCAAGGTCGGCGGCGGCATTGCCGGCCATAACGGGCTGCGCTCGATTTCCTCGCATATCGGCAACGACTACCGCCGGGTGCGGCTCGGGATCGGTCATCCCGGCGTCAAGGAACTGGTGCACAGCCACGTGCTGTCGGATTTCGCCAAGAGCGACCGGCCCTGGGTCCAGGCATTGTGCGAGGTGATCGCCGACAATGCCGGCCTGCTCACGACCGATCGCGACTCGACGTTTCAGAACAAGGTGCATCTGGCGCTGCAGGCCAAGGGTTTTTTTGACAAGGGCGATGACGGCGCGGCGTAACGCGCACCGATCGCCAGCAACGGACTTTAGGACACGTCATGGGATTCAAATGCGGTATCGTAGGCCTGCCCAATGTCGGCAAGTCGACGCTGTTCAACGCGCTGACCGAAACGGCTGCAGCACAGGCGGCGAATTATCCGTTCTGCACCATCGAGCCGAATGTCGGCGAGGTCGCGGTGCCTGATCCCAGGCTCGACAAATTGTCGGCGATCGCCAAATCGGCGCAGATCATCCCGACGCGGCTGACCTTCGTCGATATCGCTGGGCTGGTGCGCGGCGCTTCCAAGGGCGAGGGCCTCGGCAACCAGTTTCTCGCCACCATCCGCGAGGTCGACGCCGTCGCGCATGTGGTGCGCTGCTTCGAGGATTCCGACATCACCCATGTCGAGGGCAAGATCGCGCCGCTCGCCGATATCGAGACCATCGAGACCGAGCTGATGCTCGCCGACCTCGACAGCCTCGAGAAGCGCGTCGACAACCTTTCCAAGAAGGCCAAGGGCAACGACAAGGATGCCAAGGAACAGCTCGATCTCGTCAACCGCGCTCTGGTGCTGCTGCGCGACGGCAAGCCGGCGCGGTTCCTCGAACGCAAGCCGGAAGAAGAGCGTGCGTTCGGCATGCTGGGCCTCCTGACGTCGAAGCCCGTTCTCTATGTCTGCAACGTCGAGGAAGGCTCGGCCAAGGACGGCAACAGCTTCTCCAGGCAGGTGTTCGAACACGCCAAGAAGGAGGGCGCGGTCGCGGTGGCGATTTCGGCCAAGATCGAATCCGAGATCGCAACGCTGTCACGCGAGGAGCGCGCCGAGTTCCTCGATACGCTCGGCCTCGAAGAGGCCGGCCTCGACCGGCTGATCCGCGCCGGCTACCAGCTGCTCGACCTCATCACCTATTTTACGGTCGGCCCGAAGGAAGCCCGCGCCTGGACCATCAACCGCGGCACCAAGGGGCCTGCGGCGGCCGGCGTGATCCATACCGATTTCGAAAAGGGTTTTATCCGCGCCGAGACCATCGCCTATGCCGATTATGTCGCGCTGGGTGGTGAAGCCGGCGCCCGCGATGCCGGCAAGCTGCGGCTGGAAGGCAAGGAATACGTCGTCGCCGATGGCGACGTCATGCATTTCCGGTTCAACACTTAACGCATATGCCCCTCGTCGCGGATCGCGCCGAGGTGCTCGTTGATGCGGAACACGATCAGGATGAATTCGGCGGCGATGCGCGTAAACACCACGCCGACCACGACGCTGGCGATCGATGACAACAGCACGATGAAGCCGCCGAACGGGCTGATCGCCATCGCGGCAAGCCCGGAGAAAATGCCGGAGATGCCGAACAGCACGATCAGTCCGATCATCAGCCAGTAAAAGGTCTTGATGATCGTGGGCGTAATGAAACGGTCCCACTGAAACAGATCCTGAAAATCGAACATCGGTGGTTCTCCCGGCAAGTCGAAAAGTGATTCGCGTCCAACCTGGCTCCTGAAAGCACAGGGCCTATCTCCGAATGGGGTCCCGAGCAACCCGGGGGCGGGCACCGGTCGCGTCGGCCTTCGTCCGTCGGGCAAGAGCCATGCGGGGCGGCGGGTTGTGATTGCCGCAAATAACGGCCACAATCAGGCTCCTTCACCGTAAATCCCCATCATGACAACGCTGACCTTCGAAGATTTCAAACCCGGCCATTTCGGCACATTCGGACCGCGCCACGTCACGCGCGAGGAGATCCTGGCTTATGCCAGGGAGTACGACCCGCAGCCGATGCATCTGGACGAGGCGGCGGCCGCCAAGTCGATGCTGAAGGGCCTCTCCGGCTCGGGCTGGCACCTCTGTTCGCTGATGATGCGGATGATGTTCGACGGCTTCATCGGCCGCACCGCGTCGATGGGCTCGCCGGGAGTCAACGAGATGCGCTGGCTCTCGCCGCTGCGGCCGGGCGACGATCTGATGCTCGACATCGAGGTCGAGGAGGCGCGGGTTTCGAAGAGCCGTCCCGAGACCGGCATCGTGACGTTCAAGGGCGTGGTCAAGAACGCCGCCGGCGTGACGCTGGGCGAAATGGTGTCGCCGATCCTCGTGCGCCGTCGCGCCGATGCCGCGGAGTAGGATGTTCGATGCGCTTCTTCGAGGACATTGAAATCGGCTCGCGGCGCGAGCTCGGATCGTTCACCTTCACCGCCGAACTGATCAAGCAATTTGCCGCGCAGTTCGATCCGCAGGCCTTTCACCTCGACGAGGAGGCCGGGCGCAACTCGCTGTTCGGCGGACTGGCGGCGTCGGGATGGCATGTCGGTTCGGTCTGCATGAAGCTCCTCGTCGCCGACGGCCAGCGCCTGACGCGGGAGGCGATGGCGCGCGGCGAGGAGGTTGCGATCTGGGGTCCGTCGCCGGGCTTTCGCGAACTGCGCTGGATCAGGCCGGTACTGGCCGGCGACACCATCAGTTTTTCGAGCGTCGTCGAAACCAAGCGCACCTCGGACAAGCGTCCCGAATGGGGCATCCTGCAGGCCCGCAACACCGGCACCAACCAGCGCGGCGAACAGGTGTATTCGTTCCTGGCCACCGCCTTCGTGCCGCGGCGGAGCGCCGGCTCCTGACCCGCACGGACATGGTTAGCGGACTGCTTCGAGGAGTTGGCGCAATTTACCATTCCACGAAGCAATTTATTTGCTAACGCATTTTGAACTTTCTGCCCGCCATATGAGACCCAGGGGAACATACCGAGGGCATGGCCATGGCGGATCGCAGTCACCTGAAATTTGTCGGCTTTATTTTCGCGACCGTCACGCTTTGCGTGATGCTGACGACCGCCATGGTGGTGAAGGGCTATGCCGACGGCGCCTACACGCTGGAGAGCGCGTCGTCCGTCCAATAAGGTCAGATTTTGCTAACCATAGCGCCGGATCATGCCGGCGCCCGGAATCCGGGCGCGTTCCGTCGCCGGGTCAGACGCTCCAGATCAGCGTCATCAGCACGACCGCAACCGTCAGCAGCCCGACGAACCGGATCATGAGTGTGCCCATGCCATGGGACGATTGCTGCAGCGGATGAATGTCGTTCGGCTGACTGTTTTGCATCTCGTATCCCTGGAAGTTTGCCTATCGTTGGGCATCCGTCCCTTGATCCCGACGCGCTGCTTATAAGGTTTTCGGCAGTCACACACCAAACGAAACCGCCGCCTTCCGGTAAAGAAGACGGCGGGTGTAGGATTTTTGCAACGGTCTTGCAGATGCTGAATCAGCTGTTGCGCAGACCGTCCGCGGCGCGCTTCCACTGTGTGACGTTGTCGGCGATCATCCGCGTCGATTTCATCGCGGCCTGGCTGAGCTGCGCGTAGCCGGAGATTTCGCGCTGAACGCGCTGGCCTTCGGCATGCAGCAGATCGCGCAGGCTTTCGAGTTCCGAAATCAGCTTCTCGATTTCGGCCAGCGAAGTTCCGGCGACGCGCTGGATCAGCGAGTTGACGTTGTTGACGGTGGCTTCCGCGCTGGCATCGAGCGGCACGGTTTCCGGGCTCGCGACCGACGGACGGCGCAGATAGGCAATGTCGTTGCGGACGAAGTCGCGGATCCCGGCCTCGACCTCCGAGACCGCAGCGAGATTGCTGTCGACTTCCGTAGTTGAATCGATTTCATCGGATCGAATGGTAGCGTTCATCGGCTATTCCTCTGTTTCGCGATAAGCGAGCGCGGACGTCCCCCGCACGACGAAGTGAACGGCGCCATCTGGACTGCCGATTTTGACCGCATCTGGGCCGATATGCGGCAATGCTGCATCATTATGCCGACTGGTGAAGCGGGGCTTACCAGCTGCGCTTGAAGCCCGCGCCAAAACTCTTGTTGACGACGCCCGACGGCGTCTCGCCGACGGAACCCGAGATGGTGATGCCGTCGAACAGTCTTTGCTCGGCGCCGACCCTGCGCAGCCATTTGTCTTCCGCGCTCGACAGCGTCTGGCCGGCCATGAAGCTGGTTCCGGTGTCCGTGAGGCTCAATCTCGCCGACTGGTCGGTTTCGTAGCTGCGGGCCGGGTGGTTGACGATGCCGGGCACCGGCACGAAGCCCTGCTGGATCAGATTGTAGCCGTTCTGCAGCGTCAGCGAATATTGCTCGTTCAGCGGCAGCGACTTGCTGAGGGAGGTGCCGAGTCTGCTCTGGTCCGCCCCGGGATCGATGCGGGCTTCGACCGAGGTCTTGTCCCAGATCGAGCCGACGCCGGGGGCGGTGATCGCGGCCCAGGCGGTGCCGGATGATTGCGGTACGCTGCCGCCATTGGCGAGTTTCTCCGACAGCAGCTCCTGGGCGGTCAGCGTGCCCTGGCGGGCGACCGTCATGTCGGCGCCGATCCGCGTATCCCAGAACGGGCTCAGCGACTGCTTGACCGATACCGCGGAGCTGCCGTTGGCCGCCCGGTTCGCCGACCATGTCGCCTCGGCGCTGGCCGCGGCTTTCGATGCGGCGCGACTCTTCGCGACCGGCCCGTCCAGCGGCGAGGCGTCGAGATCGAGCTGGCTCCAGTCGAGCTTGCTGACGTCGATGTCCTTCATGATGTCGGGGTCATTGACGTCCACTGACGCGACGTCGGGCGCCACCGCGGATTCCTCGACCGACTCCTCCGCATCGTCACCAGCGGCGGGCGGCGTCTGCGCCGCTGCGGCCAGCACCGCAGCCAGGCTGAAGCCGGCCACCAGCATTGGCAGCCTCGTCCAGCCAAATCGTGTCGTGGAAGTCATCACCCGCCCGCATTCCAAATCGGGCGCAGAATGCGTTGGCGGTGGTGCGAAATTATGGCGAGGGCGCATTGGCGCGCCCTCGCGCTCCGTCATGTCCGGGCCACAGCGTGAAGCGCTGCATCGCTGCTCGATCAAGCGCGAAGCGCGCCGTCGCGCTGTTGTCGCGACCACGTCTTCCAGGGGCTGGTGAAGAAGACGCGGGTCCCCGCGACGCCCGGCCATGACGAAACCAATTGATCGGCTGCAGCTACGGTCAGAACCGAAGCTCCAGATTCTTGTTTTGACGCGTTTCAACTTCGCTCGAAGACGCTCTAAATCGCCATCCGCGGCAGGTGGATGGGATAGCCCACGGTCTGCTCGACGAGATCGAATGTGTCGACCAGCACGCGGAAGTTGGTCAGCTTGCCGGCCTTGAACTGCGCGAAATGCGCGATCCGCAGGCTGATCGGCTTGTTGGAATCCAGCGCGGTCAGCGAATAGCGCATCATCGAGGCGGCGGAATCGACCCCCAGCATGATCGACTCGCGGTCGAAGCGATGGACGCGAACGTTTTCGGCGATCTGGCGGATCACTTCCATCACGGCCGGCTTGCCCTTGCGCGAGCCGAAGAACGGGAACATGTCGATCGGGCCATAGATCGCCCAATCGACGTCCTCGTCGACCAGGGCTTCGAGATCGGCGGGCTGGCGCTCATTGATCGCACGATGCAACGCGCGCGAAAAACGCCAGAGACTATGCTCTGTCATTTCAGGTCGTCCTTGAAAGCTGGATTTCAAAAGCAACGGCCCAGGGGGCGTCAACAATGGCGCCGTGCCCGATTGCTTCACTCAATTATTTGAAGTCTGAAATAGGCGTGTTTCGCCAAAGCACAACCGGCGTTTTTGCATTGCACAAATGCGGGAATCCGGTGTTTTTACCGGTCCGGCTGGCGTTCGACGGCGATTGCGGTGTCCTTGATGGCGATCACGCCGAACAGCAGGGCGCCGGCGATCCCGCCGATGGCGGCGCCGATGGGCATGAAGGTGAAGAACACCAGCATGCCGCTATAGCCTTCAAAATTCGTGGTTTTGAAGATTTCGACCCAGGCCAGTCCGGCCCCGATGCCCAGGGCTGCACCGCCCAGAGTTCCCAACGCCAACCCCAGCAAAGCCAGCAACGCGATCTTCATGGCTTCTTCTTGTCCGCAAAATGCCTTGTGGTGTGTCTTGCCGGGCGCGCCGAGGTTCAATGATGCCCACAAATAACTGGCGCGCGTCATTCCGGGGCGCGAAACGAATCCGGAATCCCGGGATTCTCCGATGTGCACGTGCACATCGTGGTTCGATGCTTTGCATCGCCCCGGAATGACTGCATCTCTATTCCGGTCTATCGCCCTTCAGCACCGCGCTGATGTCGCGCTCGAGCACCTGCTCGACCATGTCGAAGGTGTCGATGACCTCGCGGATCTGGGCGATGCGGCCGTCGCGAAAGCTGTAGAACGCCGCGATGTCGAACTGCACCATCCGCCCGTTGCTGCGCTTGCGGAAGAACACCCGGAGGTTCGCTGCCACCCGGTCGCCCTCGGCGACCAGGATCGGCACGTCGCAGCGCATCTCGGAATAGCGGCTGTGAACGGTGGTCCACATCTGCCGCATCGCGTCCTTGCCCTGACGGTGACCCATATGGGGGAGGAGATCGACCGGCGCGTTGGCGATGAATTCGATGTCATCGGTGCAGCGCGACAGTGCGCCTTCGACATCGCCGGAATAAAAGATGTCGAGGAAATTCAGCACGCGCTGCCGATGCAGGTCCTCGGTCATCCCGTCTTTCTCCACTGCTGTCCGGCTCTCGCGGCGCCGGCTGTCTTGTCAACGCCGCAGCGCGGCCGCGGATCCGCAAGGGATCGCAGGGATATGACGTCGTGGGTGCGCAAATGGTTCACTACCATGAGGTGTAGTTATCCGAATGCACGTGTCTTGGCCGGTTCCCTGGCTACGCCGTGAAGCAACACCATCTGCAAGTGGCGCCGGCCAGTTCGACTCACTTGCTGGTTGCATTGTGAGCCGATGCGCTGGTTTCGCAATGCGCTGAAATACGGAGGACCGCTGGCACAGACTGCATGGTGACGTTGCCGGCAGGCGGTGCGTTCGCGAGCGAATTGCGACGGATTCGAATTTCAAACAGCCGGGATGACGGGTAGACGCATGGGTTCGCATTCTCGCGACGCTTTGCGCCCGAAGTTTTTCAAAATCATCCGCCCTCTTCAAATGGAGGGCGCAGGGAATGCCGGATGCGCGCTGCACCCGCGGTCTCATGTGCAATGTGCACAAGGAAGTGCGCACATGAGCATACACGGCAGCGGAGAACATCCGACATTCCCTGCGCGATGGCTTTACGGCTTATCACGTGCTCTCCCCGGAGAACGGCTCTTTTGCCTCCGTTGCGCCCTGGGAAGTCAGACGCCTCCCAGGTGCATGGACGCCAGCATCGCGGCGTCAGGACCACACGCTTTTGCCGTACGCCTTTGTCGCGCGCGTCAAGCGCCACATCAGCGTCCACCGCTCCCCGCCCAACGTCCGTGACGACGGCCGACGCCCTTCTGACCAGGGCGGGATGGGCAAGATCGTAGCCCTGATTTGCCATTTCGGAAAAGCGAAATATTTTTCGATTTGGGCCTTGACATCAATTCCGAAAATCATAAATGGCGGCCCCGGCTTTCCGCCTTCGCGCTTCGAGTTGCGGCCGGGCGCGTTTCTCGATGACGTCACGGAGCGGGAAGACGTTGAACTGACGGAACGGGCGGGCCTGCACGATGGAACCCGATGAGGGCACCGCCGTTATCTGGCCTGAAGTCATCGACCATCGGAAGGACCGTCGCCATGAAAGTCCGAACTCTGTTGCTTGCCGTTGCCGTGCTCACCCTTGCTGCGGGGGCGGCCGATGCGAAGGGCTGCCTGAAGGGGGCCGTGGTCGGCGGCGTGGCCGGCCATTACGCGGGCCATCATGGCGTGGTCGGCGCGATCGCCGGATGCGCTTATGGCCGCCACCGCGCCAATGAGCAGGAAAAACGTCAGACCCAGGGCGGCCAGCCGCCGGCGGGCCAGGAAAAGCTGTAGCCGATCAATTCTGCGGCGTCACCTTGCGCGTCGCGAGGTCGACCATGAAGGTGCCACGCTTCTCTGAACCTTCGGGCACATAGGCGTCGCCGCGCGCGAGCTTTCCAAAGGTCTGCTTCGGTTTCGGGAAGCCCTTGTTGCAGGCCTTCCTGATCGTCTCGGCATCGGCATAGCCGGCTTTCACGGTCACGGTCTGCGGCCGCGGCCCGGCCTTGATCTCGGTGAACTCGAAATTTTTCGAACTCTCCTTGCAGGTGCGACATTGGCGCCGAACGCGCCGCTGGAATCTTCGGCCGTCACGAGCATGTCGGTCGCGATGCTGATGTCCTTGTTGAAGTCGTGCGTGAACACCAGCTGCGCGACGCCGCTTTCCAGAATGCCCTGACCCATATGGCCGGTGAGGCAGGCCAGTTGATCCTGCCGTTCGCTCTTCAGCACCACGCAATCCCTGGCCTGCGAGCCCGGCGCAAAGCCCCGGAAAATGCTGTTGCCGCCGCTCTGCTCAAACACGACAGCGCCGCCATTGTCGGTCGCATGCGCTTCGCATCCGCTCTCGTAACTGACCACCAGCAGTGGATTGCCGGCGGCGACGAACCGGCCGCTATAGCGATTCTCGGTCAGCTTGACATCGCAGGCGCGGTTGCCGGCGTTTGGATATCCCTTTGCCTTGGTGCAGGCCGATCCCTTGATGTTGGCCGCCTCGCAGAACGCCAGGAGCAGCGCGCGGTCGGCATCTTGCGCATGGGCCAGCGATGGCAGGCATGCGCCGGCAAGGACCAGCATCAGGAGAGCATGGAGGGGTTTCGGCATCGGGAGGATCATGGGTTCACGGAAGGTGAATGATCGGCATGATTTGATCAATATTGGTCGGCGCTGGAAGCGGAAGCGTTCAATCTCTCGTGCAAGGCATTTTGGGGCAGGGCCTGTGGGGAACGGGTGCCGCCGGTGCCGCGTTTGTCCTTCACGGCAATGGAGAACCCGATGACGAAACCGCTGGAAAAGACCATCACGCCCGTTCCCGACGACAACCAGAGCCACAAGGGGCCGGGCAGCGCGCCGATGGTGCCGATCGACACCACCAAGGGCCACCGCGATGACGAGAAGCGCAACATCCGCGAACAGGGCGATCACGGCAACATGGTGCAGAACACGAGCAACAAGAGGTCAGGGTGATCTGTCATTCCGGGGCATCGCGAGCCGATGACCGCGGAATCCCGAGATTCCGGATTCAGCCCGGTCGGGCTGCCCCGAATGAAGGCCTAATGACGTGACGCCCGTCACGTTGCCTGTCGGAGCGCGCAGCTAAATTGGCGGCATCGGATGACGTCTCCGCCGGGGACGCTCCTCGAGGAAACGCCGCCATGAACGCGATCTCCGTGCCGAAATCCCGCCGGTTCAACCGCCTCGAAGGCATGGTGCTGACCGCCATCCTGCAGGGCCTTCCGACCTTCACCGCCGCAGCGCTGCTGCTCAAGCTCGCCGGCAGCGCCCAGATCGTGAAACCCCCGGGTGGCGCCGTGACCTTCGTCGTGATGGCGTCGCTGTTTCAGGCGCTGTTGATCCCCTGGCTGGCACCGAAATTCCCGAAGCTGTTCAAGGCCAGTTACACGCCGCTGTTCTTCGATGCCAGCCTGTCCTTTGCAGACAAGATCCTTCGCTGGCGCACCGAGCCGGTGGCCTCGTTGCAACTGCTCTCGCAGGTGGTGATGCTGTCGCTGCTGGCGGTGGCGGTGTTGAGCGTGGGGTGAGGGTGTCCGTCATTCCGGGGCGATGCGAAGCGTGAGCCCGGAATTGACCTGTGCTGATGGGCACAAGCCGGCCTTGGAAGCAAAACGACGGTGATCCCGATCCGCAATGATGGTATATACGGCATTCTCATCTTATGTCGGGTGGTCCATGAATATTCGCTCCGCCAAGGTCGATCAGCTCGCGCAACGGCTTGCCCGGCTGACCGGCGAAGACGTCGAAACCGCACTGGAGCGTGCGATTGAGGAACGGCTGTCTCGTGTTGCGCCGCCAGCACCCGCCGATCGAAAGGCGGCGCTGGATACGTTCTTCGAGCGGGCATCCCGCATGCCTGTCCTGGACGAGCGGGGTAAGGGGTGGTTCTGCTAGTTGCCGCTTTCATCGATAAGCTGCTGTACTACTGCTTGGCTCTCACCAAACGTGACTATCGATGACGGTAGTCCGATTAGAATGAGTGGACATGGATTGCCAACTCCACGCTGAACGCGGTCCTGCAGCTTGCTCCAATGCGTTGTCGCCATGCCGAACTTGTCGGAGACGAATTGATCGGTCCACGCGTCGCGGAACGGAATTGGGTTTCGATCACGCGTGACGCGCTTCATCACCTCTCGAATTTGACGACGTGTGGGGTTGAGCCCAAGCCGATCCATGTCGTCGTGGGAGTTTACGTTGTTGTCCTCGGCAAAGCGCCGAACGAGAGAACTTATGGACTCCTGAAGGGTCGCCCCCCTCGTAATGATAATGCCTAGGGAAATGCCGCCGTCTGCATGAAGGCGTTTGAAGTTTTCGAGGTCGCGATCAAAAAAGGGGTCTTTATTATTCCACTCGATCTCAAGGGCAATCGTACCTGCGTCAAACGTCTTTACGTGATCGATTTCGTGGGACTGCGCCTCGCGTTCCACTCCATCGATAATCCGCTGCACCACGAAATTGTGTTTGCGCCAGTCGTGGGCAGCTAAAGCATTGCGGAGCCGTTGTGTTCCCTTGGTCTCTCCGCCGCCCGAACCAATGATTTCCTCAATGGGGATGGTCGAGGAAAGCAGGACACCCTCAAGTTGCTGAGCGACTTCCGGAAAGTCGACACCAAGAATGGCCTCAGCATGAGACCGAAATTCAATCTCGAAGCCGCGTTCTTTTAGGCGATCAAACATTGGTTTCGGCGTCTCCTGTCCCAGCCTCAATATTTATCCACCATCCATCTTGAGAACGTAACGTGAACATGATATTATGTGTTGAGCATAACGCGTATACCGCCAGTCATGCCTAACGTCTTGGAGTCGCCGATGCTTTCCGCCGGACAGGATTTGCTGCGTTTTGCGGATAAGCGACGGTTCGGGACGATCATGGCCGATCCACCGTGGCAATTTACCAACAAGACCGGGAAGGTCGCGCCCGAGCACAAGCGCCTTGCTCGCTACGGCACCATGAAACTCGACGAGATTTGCGCACTTCCTGTGCCAGAGATCGCGGCTCCAACAGCCCATCTGTACCTGTGGTGCCCGAATGCGATGTTGCCGGATGGCCTCGCTGTCATGAAGGCGTGGGGCTTCACCTACAAGTCCAACATCGTCTGGCACAAGGTGCGGAAGGATGGTGGGTCGGATGGACGTGGCGTTGGGTTCTATTTTCGTAATGTGACTGAACTGATTTTGTTTGGTGTTCGCGGCAAGAACGCGCGGACGCTTGCGCCGGGGCGGCGGCAGGTAAATCTGCTGGCAACGCGCAAGCGCGAGCATTCGCGCAAGCCCGATGAACAGTACGATATTATTGAGGCCTGTTCGCCGGGGCCGTTCGTTGAATTGTTCGGGCGTGGCACGCGTAAGGGTTGGAAGACGTGGGGCAATCAAGCCGATGATGGCTATGCCCCGACATGGAAAACCTATGCCAATCATTCGCAGTCGGGATTAGTCGCGGCGGAGTAAGTATGGCGGAAATCCAGCACTCACAGATTAAGAGTAAGCTGATCGAGTTAGTGGTGCCCCTTGTCGAACAATCCGACATTTTGGCTGCAGCCGATGCGGACAAGGAAGTGCACGCCCTTTCGCGCTCGATGGCAGCCGCGGCAATCAAAATCCTGGCGGACGTTGACTATGATATCGCGTGCGCGGCTATCGTTGATGGGGGGAAAGACAACGGTATTGATGCCATTCACTATGACGCACAGGCCAAGAGCTTGTTTCTTGTTCAATCAAAGTGGAGCAGTTCGCATACGAGCTCCATCGCTAGTGGCGAAGTGCTGAAATTTCTGCAGGGAGTCCAAGATCTCGTTTCGCTGAAGAAGACTAGATTTAATGAGAAGATCCAAAGGCGCTGGAGTTTAATCGACGATGCCCTTAAGCGACTAACTAGCGTCCGGCTGGTGATCGCCTATCCGGGTTCTGGAAAAGTTGATCCTGATATCCAGGAGAAAATTGATGACTTTGTAAAGAGTCAGAACGACACCTCGGAATTGTTCTTCTTTACGCCTGTCACTCAACGCGAGCTTTTTCAGCACTTTGTACATGAGGCGGCGCCGCCGCAAATCAATTTGGCGATCAGGCTCTCGCACTACGGCGTAGTGGAGAGTCCGCTAAGAGCGGTTTACGGCCAAGTCTCTGCAGCAGATGTTTCATCTTGGTATAAGAGTTATGGAAACAACCTATTTGCAGGGAACATCAGAAATTTCTTGGGATCGTCTGAAGTAAATAAGGCTATCGAAACGACGCTTTTGTCTGACCCGGGACACTTTTGGTTCTACAACAATGGAATTACCATTATTGCGGTAGGCCTAAAGAGACAAGCTATCGGAGGGCATGACCGGTCCGTTGGTATTTTTGATTGCACAAATGTCACGATCGTGAACGGCGCCCAAACTGTGGGTACGATTGGCCGGACGTTGCCAGGCGATGAAAGTGCGGCCTTTTTGCAGGCGCGCATTATCGAAGTTAGCGATCCGGAATCTTCATTGGGAAAGCTTATCACCCGTGCGTCGAATACCCAGAATAAGATCGATGCGAGGAATTTTGTGGCGCTCGATCCAGAGCAGGAGCGCATCCGCACCGAACTGTTGATCGAGAAGGTCGTATACGAATACAGAGAGGGTGAGCCCTTAGAGTCGACTGTTGATGGCTTTGAATTCATTTGAAGCCGTGACGACATTGGCTTGCGCAAGCGAAGAAATGTCTTATGTCGCTTTGTCCAAGGGGCATGTCGGTGGTCTTTACGCAGACATCACCATTACACCCTACAAAGCGTTGTTTAACCCATCGACGTCGTCGCGGAGCCTTTGGAGTCTCGTACAGTTAGCGCGTAGGATCGACAAAACTATTAAAGCGAAAGTCGACCAATCGTCGCCGACTCAGCGAGGGCTTGTTGTTCATGGCAACAGGTTTACGTTGCATTGCATATTTCGACGTATCGGGAAGACTGACGATTTAAAAGTGAGCGATGAGATAGCGGATGCCGTTGTAGACGACGCTGTGGCCCATGTTCTCTCTGAGGTCGGAAAAATAATCGATAGCGATTACGAAGATGCCTATCTCGCACCGCTCTTCAAGAATGTGAAGAAGTGCTCGGATATTCGCTTGAAGTACGAAATGCTGTGACGGCTTTCGCTGCTAGTCTACCCTACCTCTTCTTCCACCCACCCCGATGCCCCGGCGCGCCGCCGCTCGATCTCGGCGACGGGCCGAACTCCGGCCCTGACTGCCGCGAGTCGGTCGGCTGAATGACCTTGCTGGTGCTGCCGAACGGCTTCTTTGGTAGGACAGGGCTCGGACGGAAGGGCAGGGATTCCGGGCCGTGCATTTCGTCGAGATGGGGTTTGTGGACTTTGGAGCCGGGACCACCCGTGGGGCGCCCCTCTCCCCGTGAAGAACGGGGCGAGGGAGCAGAGCCGCCGCGCTTCTTTGAAGCACTCGCCGGCAAATTCGCGGAGTCGCCGTATTTCTTCATTCCCGCATACGCCCCCGCCTTCGCCGCCACGCCGCGCTGCTTGATGGTGGGATCATCCACCACGGCCAGCTCCGTCGCGCGCAGGCGTTTGACTTCGTCGCGCAGTCTGGCGGCTTCCTCGAAGTTCAGGTCGGCGGCAGCCTCGCGCATCCTTGTTTCGAGGTCGGCCAGGACGGTCTCGAAATTGTGGCCGATCGAGATGACGTCGTCGGCCATGCCGCCGTCGCCGATTTCCACCAGCACATGGTCGCGCTCGTAGACGCTGTTCATGATGTCGCCGATGGATTTCTTGATGCTCTCCGGCGTGATGCCGTTGGCGGTGTTGTATTCGACCTGCTTCTCGCGGCGGCGGTCGGTTTCGGCGATGGCGCGCTCCATCGAGCCGGTCATCTGGTCGGCATAGAGGATCACCTTGCCGTCGACGTTGCGCGCGGCGCGGCCGATGGTCTGGATCAGCGAGGTCTCGCTGCGCAAGAAACCTTCCTTGTCGGCGTCGAGGATCGCGACCAGCGCGCATTCGGGAATGTCGAGGCCCTCGCGCAGCAAATTGATGCCGACCAGCGCGTCGAACGCGCCGAGGCGGAGATCCCGGATGATCTCGATGCGCTCGATGGTGTCGATATCGCTGTGCATGTAGCGCACGCGAATGCCCTGCTCGTGCAGATATTCGGTGAGGTCTTCCGCCATGCGCTTTGTCAGCACCGTGATCAGGCTGCGATAGCCGGCCTGCGCGGTGGCGCGGACCTCGCCGACGAGATCGTCGACCTGCGTGCGCGCCGGGCGGATGTTCACGGGCGGATCGATCAGGCCGGTGGGGCGGATCACCTGCTCGACGAACACGCCGCCGCTTTCGTTCAGCTCCCAGCCGCTCGGCGTGGCGGACACTGCGATCGATTGCGGGCGCATCATGTCCCATTCCTCGAAGCGCAGCGGGCGGTTGTCCATGCAGGAGGGCAGGCGGAAACCGTATTCGGCCAAGGTCGCCTTGCGCCGGAAGTCGCCTTTGAACATCGCGCCGATCTGCGGCACCGTGACGTGGCTTTCGTCGGCGAACACCAGCGCATTGTCGGGGACATATTCGAACAGCGTCGGCGGCGGCTCGCCGGGGCGGCGACCGGTGAGGTAGCGCGAATAGTTCTCGATGCCGGCGCAGCTTCCGGTGGCTTCCATCATTTCGAGATCGAACGTCGTCCGTTGCTCCAGCCGCTGCGCTTCCAGGAGCCGGCCCTGGGCGTTGAGCTGGTCGAGCCGCAGTTTCAATTCGGACTTGATCGACTTGATGGCCTGCACCAGCGTCGGCCGCGGCGTCACATAGTGCGAATTGGCGTAGATCTTGATGAATTCGAGCTCGTCCTGCTTGTGGCCGGTGAGCGGATCGAATTCCTCGATGTTTTCGACGGTGTCGCCGAACAGGTTCACGCGCCAGGCGCGGTCTTCATAGTGCGCCGGAAAAATGTCGATGACGTCGCCGCGCACGCGAAAGGTGCCGCGGGTGAAATCGGCCTGCGTGCGCTTGTATTGCAGGGCGACGAGATCGGCGATCAATTGCCGCTGGTCGATGCGCTCGCCCTTCTTCAGCGCAAAGGTCATGGCCGTGTAGGTCTCGACCGAGCCGATACCGTAGATGCACGACACCGACGCGACGATGATGACGTCGTCGCGCTCCAGGAGCGCGCGCGTCGCCGAATGGCGCATGCGGTCGATCTGCTCGTTGATCGACGAATCCTTCTCGATGTAGGTGTCGGTGCGCGGCACGTAGGCTTCGGGCTGGTAGTAATCGTAGTAGCTGACGAAATATTCGACCGCGTTGTCGGGAAAGAAGCTCTTGAACTCGCCATAGAGCTGCGCCGCCAGCGTCTTGTTCGGCGCCAGGATGATGGCCGGGCGCTGCGTGGCCTCGATCACCTTGGCCATGGTGTAGGTCTTGCCGGAACCGGTGACGCCGAGCAGCACCTGGGTGCGGTCGTTGCGCGCGATGCCCTCCACGAGTTCCTTGATCGCGGTGGGCTGGTCGCCCTTCGGCTCATATTCGGATTTGATCTCGAAGCGCACGCCGCCTTCGGATTTCTCCGGGCGTGGCGGGCGATGCGGCGTCCAGACCTTGACGCCGCCGTCCTCGCCCTTGAATTCGGGCCGGCCCTCGCGGATCAGGTCTTCGAGCGCATCGGCCGTGGCCTGGACGCCGAGCGCCTCCATCTTGTTGCGCGGCGGGCGGGCCAGCGCGGCGAGGTCTTCCTCTTCGGTGGTGAAGCCGAATTGCTTTGCAATCTCCGGATCGAGCGTCGGGATGGTCGCCGACGTGCCGTAATTGGCCTGCGGGGCTTCGTCGAGGCCCTGCGTATTGGCGCGCGCGCCCGGCGGCTGCGGATTGGGGCGCAGCGGCTGCGGGTATGGATCGGCGGAACTTGGCGGAAAATCCTTTGGCGTCGACGACCGCGCCCGATGTGCGGCGGCTTCACCGCCGGCGCGGCGGTCCTTCGAATTGTCCGGCGGCGGCTGCAGGCCGGTGCCCGAGCCCATGCCGGCATCGCCGCGGTTCAGCGCGGGATTGAGCAGTTCCGCCAGCGCCGGGCCGATCGGCTGCACGTCGGGGCGATGTGCCTTGGATTTCGGGGTCTTGACGGATTTTCTGGGAGTGTCGGGTTTCTTCGCCATGGGGCGAATATGGGGCTAATCGGCCCGTGAAAAAAGGGCAAAGCGGCGCGGATCGTCAGGATGCCACGCGGTGGTCAGGCGAAGACGTCGTTGAAATTCGGCGCGGCGGCGGCGGGCGAATCCGGCTTGACGATGTCGAGATGGATGCCGCCACATTTCGTGCAGCGCATGGTCCAGTATTCGGCGCCGGCCTTGCCGGGAATGATGCGCAGCACCACCAGCGAGGCGCTGCATTGCGGACAGTTCGACATCACCTGCCGCGAAGAGGACGACGGCCGGCTGTCCGGGTGCGGCGCGGGCGGGGTCATGATCAGGCCGCCAACGAGATTGCGGCCGGCGCCGTCATGTAACGCTGCCGGTTCTGGTCGATATGCGCTTTCGCGTCCGCGATCGCCGCGTCCGGATCGGACCACGCAAAGCCGACTTCGAGCGTCCGAAACGACATGCCATCGATGACGACCGGCGCGAGATCGACGCGTTGAATCCTGGCGTGCCATAGCCCCCTCCCTGCTTCGAACGACTGAATCTCAAAGCCGCCGTGAATCATGCCAAAACTCCCCGGATGATCCGAAGAGCAGACCATGATTGCGGCAGTGCCAATGTGAACCGGTTCACATCTGCCGCCTTTATTCGGCCGGGGAGGGTCAGCGGCGGGCGGCGATATGATCGGCGAGCACCGCGGCGTCGTCGCCGACGCCCGACAGGAAGGCGGAATAGAGTTTCGACAGATAGGGCAGGCCGAGGAAATAGAGCCCCGGCACCTCCGAGATGCCGTCCCGATGCAGCGGCTCGCCATCGCCGTTCCTGACCGGAAGGTCGATCCAACTGAAATCGACGCCATAGCCGGTGGCCCAGACCACCGCATGGATTTTCTCCTGGCCGAGGTCGAGGCGACGGATCGGATCGATGAGGCAAGGCGGATCGGCCAGCACGGCCCGGGCGGCGGGGTCATCGGGCAGATGAAGGCCGTGCTGTTCGACATGCGCGTCCAGCATGTCGAGGAAGCCGGCGTAATAGACATCCCCGGCCGCGATGCTCCCAGCGAGACCGGGGGCGATGTCGAGCACGCCGTCACGCGCCGTCTGCACCCGGCCCAGCAGCGTGACGCCATCGGCGGCGAAGCGGCGGAAGTCGATGGTATAGCCGCCATAGGCGCCCGTGATGGAGGGATTGACCCGGATCGGCCCGCGCTGCTCCGCCGTCATGTCGAACAGGCGGAGCGCTGCGAACCACCAGGTCAAATCCCGTCCGCGGTAGCGCCGGGGCATGCGGGTATGCTGGCCGACCGCAAGAAAGACGCGGCGGCCGGCGCGATTCAGCTCGTCGGCGATCTGTGCTCCCGAGGCGCCCGCGCCAACCACCAGCACGGCGCCTGACGGAAGCTGGCCGGGATTCCTGTAGCCGCTGGCATGGACCTGAAACACCGGATGGCCGCGCAGCAGATCCGGCGCCACTGCGCGCTGATAGGGGCCGGTCGCGACCACGACATTGCTGGCCTTGATGATGCCTCCAGGCGTCATGGCGATAAAGCCATCGTTGCCGCGCTTCAGGCTGATAACCTCGACGCCGCTGCGGATCGGCGGCGCCACGAACGCCGCAAAGGCGTCGAGGAAGTCCACGATCTCGCCGGTGCTTGCAAACGCATCCGGGTCGGTATGCGGAAAGGCAAAATCGGGAAGCTGCACCGACCAGTTCGGAAACTGGAATTTCAGCCCGTCCCAGCGCTCGCTGCGCCAGCGTTCGGCAATCCGCGCCCGCTCCAGCACGAGATGCGCGATGCCGCGCTGCTTCAGCCGGTAGCTCATCACGAGCCCGGCCTGGCCGCCGCCGATCACCAGCGTGTCGATCCGTTCAGCCGGCATGGCGCGCGGCCTTGCGGCGGGCGGCGGGCTCGGCCGCGGACCGGATGATCCAGCGCCGGAACGCGGCAAAGTCGCGCTGGCCGGTGCGGAAGTCGCGATAGACCAGATACCAGCGCATGCCCTTCGGCACGCTCTGTGCAAACGGTGCGACTAGCCGCCCGGCGGCGAGGTCGTCGTCGATATAGGGCCGGATGCCCATCGCGATGCCGAGGCCGTCGACCGCGGCCTGCAGCGCCTGGCCGTAGAATTCAAACTCCGGCCCCCGCGCGGTCACGCGGGCGACGCTTGCCGCCTTCAGCCAGGACGGCCAATCGTCGGGCGAATGCGCGACGCGGAGCAGCGCCGGTCCCTTCAGATCGGCGGGGCGCTTGAGGGCGTTGGCGAGCCGGGGCGCGCAGACCGGCAGCAGGTCGGCGGCGAATAACGGCTCGGCGACGAGCCCCGGCCATTTGCCGTCGCCGAGCTGGATGCCGCAGCTCCAGTCGTCGCCGAACGGGGCCGCCGCGCCGCCGGTGGTGATGCGGACGTCGATATGGGGTTCTTCCTTGTAGAAATCCGCCAGCCGCGGGATCAGCCAGCGCATCGCAAATGTCGGCCCGACGCCGATGGTCAGCACGCGCACGGACGAGGACGCGGTGACCTGCGCGGTGAGGCTCGCCAGCGCATCGAAGATCGGCGTCAGCCCGCTCTGATAGGCGCGTCCCGCCGCCGTGGTGACCAGCCGGTTGGCCTTGCGCTCGAACAAGGCGACGCCGAGACGTTCTTCCAGCAGATGCACCATCCGGCTGATCGCCGCTGCCGAGACGTTGAGCTCGTGGCCCGCCGCAGCAAAGCTGCCGCTGCGCGCCGCGGCCTCGAACGCCTTGATGCCGTTGAGAAAGAGCAGCCGCCGCATACCAACCCTCAGGAAAACTTATGGCAGGGCAAGATAAACCAGTTTGCGCGGCAACGCCAAGCGCGGCAGAACTATCCCCATGACGCCGCTTGTGATTGCCGCGCTGGGCCTGTTGATGGTCGCGACAGCTTTTCTGTCGGGCCTGTTCGGCATGGCCGGCGGCATGATCCTGATCGGCGTGCTGCTCGCCTTGATGCCGCTGCCGACCGCGATGGTGCTGCACGCGATCACGCAGATGGCGTCCAACGGCTGGCGCGCCTTCCTGTGGCGCGCGCATATCCGCTGGCGGCCGGTGTTCGTCTATCTGATCGGCTGCGCGCTGGCGCTCGGCGTCTGGTCGCTGACCCTCTACGTGCCGGACAAGCCGATCGCGCTGCTGCTGCTCGGGATCACGCCGTTCATGGCGCGGCTGATGCCGAGGAATCTGGAGCCGAACCCCGACAGCATCTGGCAGGGCAGTTTTTACGGCTTCATCTGCATGGGCCTGATGCTGATGACCGGCGTGTCCGGTCCGTTGATGGATACGTTCTTCCTCGGCGGCAAATTCGACCGCCGCGAGATCGTCGCGACCAAGGCGACCTGCCAGGTCGCCAGCCACCTCACCAAGCTCGCTTATTTCGGCGGCATCATCGACCAGGCTGCCACCCTCGATCCGGTGCTGGAGGCGGTCGCGATCGCCGCTTCCATGCTCGGCGCCACGCTGGCGCGGCGCATCCTCGAGGCGATGAGCGACGCGCAGTTCCGCACCTGGGCGGGACGGCTGATCACCACGGTCGCCAGCTATTACATCCTCTATGGCGGCTGGCTGCTGGTCACGCGCTCCAGCGCCATGGCTTTTTGAGAACGTGGCCTTTTGAGAACATGGCTTTTTGAGAGAGAGAAGGGAGACCGCCGATGACCGAGACGACAGACGCGCTGGTGCTCGATCTCGTCGAATGGGTGGCGCGCGAGCCCAGGCCTTATGCCGAAGTGATCGAGACCTGGCGCACCTCATGCCCGCGCCTGACGATCTGGGAAGACGCGGTCGATCGCGGCTATGTCGCGCGCCAGGCGGTCGAAGGCCTCGGTGTACATGTAGCGATCACCGAAGGCGGTCAGAAATTCCTGCGCGAGCATGGCCGCACGGGTTTCTAGGACGGCGCTCCAGCGAGCTTGCCGACCCTGGATAGCAGCAGCTTCAGGATCGGCGACTTGTTGGCCTTGTGGTAGGCAATGACCAGATCGAGTGTCGGCACCTCTCCCTTCACCGGCCGGGTGGTGATCGACGCCGGCAGATATTGCCTGGTGTAGGCCGGCAGCATCATCACCGCGCGCGTCGACGTGATCATCGAGATGGCGTGGACCACATTGTGCACTTCGTGTTCCGGCTTCAGATCGATACCGGCCCGCTTGAAATAGTCCAGAACGACCCGGCGCACCGCGGGGGCGGCCCTGGACGGAAGACAGAAATTCTCGTTCGCGATCTCCTGCGGCGCGATGGCCGTCTGCGAAGCCAGCTTATGGTCGCTCGGAAAAACGAAAACCAGGGGATCCGTGCGCACGCGCCTGCAGGCCAGATCTCCCATCGGTTCTTCCGGCCGGATGAAAGCCGCGTCGAGCTTGCGCCGCATCAAGGCTCTGGCGAGCACCGGGGAGTAATCGCTCGACAGGCGGATTTCGATGCCGGGAAACTCGTCACGCAGGATGCGCTCCACCTCCGGCAGCAAACCGATTTCGGCCCCCGACATGAAGCCGAGCGCAAAGCTCGGCTTCGCCGGCTGGGCGGCGCGCAGCGCGGCTTCCTTGGCGGCTTCTGCCTGAACCAGCGCCATGCGCGCATGTTCGAGAAAGGCCTTTCCGGCCGGCGTCAGTTCGACACCTTGCGCGCTGCGATTCATCAGGGGAACGCCGACCTCCTGTTCGAGATCGCGGATTTGCCGGCTCAACGATGGCTGGGACGTGTGAAGCTTTTGCTCGGCGGCGACCGTCAAACTGCCGGCATCGGCCACGGCGATGAAATAGCGGAGGTGCCGGAGCTCCATCACCAATTCCCATATCTCGCAAGCATGGGGTCAGCTTACAAAGTCTTTTTCAAGCCGGCCAGCGCGTTCTACCAGCAGGAGGCCGGGGTGGGCGAGGCCTGCCTGGCAGGCAGATCGCGTCCGGAGCGAACGCGTGGACGCTTATCGGGGTGCACGCATGCGCAAAGCCATCGGAGCGTCGCTGTTGTTCGTGCTGGTCACGACAGGCCTTGGCGGAGCCGCAGCGCAGTCTCCCGGCAATCAACCGAGGGCAAACGCCATGGAAGCAGATGTCGCGAAGATCAAACAGGGCTTGCTCGGAAACTGGGAGAGCATCGCTCCGGAGATACGGCCAAGCAAAAACCCGGACGGCTCGCTGAAACCGTTCTACCTCAAGCGCGCCTTCAAATATCTGCCGGCCGACCGGTTCGAACTCGAGGTCGTCAACTCGGCCGATCCCTACGGGGCCGTGCCGCTGGCGCGGATCAAGATTGGCGGCCACATGCTGTGGCAGGGCGCCCACCCCATCGCGCCGGGCGCGCAAAAGGTCGATTTCGTTGCCGACGAGAGCTACGAGGTGACGCCGCTCGTGCAGGGATTTGCCGATGTGCTCAACAAGGTCGCGTCGGCGGGATATGCCCCCTGGGCGGTCAATGCGCCCCAGAGCATATTTGGCAAGAGCTTCGCTCCTTTCGCGCTGAAGGAAGGGGTGAATTTCATGGAGTACGACCTCGTCTATCTCAGGGGTGATCTGCTGTTCTGGGGCGCCCGCAATATCGATGGCCGCGGTTTCGATACCGAGCAGAACCGTCCGACCAACTTGCAGATTCCGCTGGTCCGGAAGTAGCGCCGGGCCTACGGAGTGAACTGACCCCTTGGGCGAGGTGCTTTGGTGGGACAGGCCGAAATTCCTTCGCAACGCGGCAAGACCGTCGTTGTCACGGGCGCCACGGGCGGTCTCGGTTACGAGACGGCGCTGGCTTTGGCCAAAGCCGGTGCGGACGTCATCCTGACCGGCCGCGACGACCGGAAGGGGCAATCGGCGATCGAGAAGATCAGCCGCGACGTGTCCGGCGCGAGGATCATTTTCGAATCTCTCGATCTGGCCAACCTGGCATCGGTCGCGGGCTTCGCGCAGCGGATGCAGGCCCGGCCGTCGCTCGATCTGTTGATCAACAATGCGGGCGTCATGGCGCTGCCGCGCCGGCAGACCACGGCGGACGGTTTTGAGATGCAGTTTGGCACCAACCATCTCGGCCACTTCGCGCTCACGGCCCGCCTGATGCCGCTGCTGCGCCGGGCGAGCGGCCCAAGAATTGTCAGCGTCAGCAGCCTCGCGCACCGCACCGGCTTCATCGATTTCTCTGATTTGCAGGGTGAGCGCGTCTACGCGCCATGGAAGGCGTATGGGCAATCCAAGCTTGCGACGTTGATGTTCGCGCTTGAACTGCAACGTCGGAGTGATGCGGCCGGCTGGAACCTGATCAGCAATGCGGCCCATCCGGGATTTGCGCGAACCAATTTGTTCGCGGGCGGTCCAGGCGGTCTTGTTTCGCTCGCGACCGATTTCGCCGCACCCTTTTTCGGTCATTCCGCGGCTGACGGCGCCCGGCCGATCCTGTTCGCGGCGACCAGCGGGGAAGCAAAGCCGGGCGCCTATTACGGCCCCGGCGGGCTAGGCGAATTGCGCGGGGCGCCGGCGCGCGCGCTGATCATGCCGCAGGCGCGCGATGCGGCGACGGCGGCGAAGCTCTGGGAAGTTTCCGAAAAGCTGACGGGAGCCTCGTTTAACTAGCGGCGCGGTAGGAACCGCATCGCGCGCGCCGCTTATCGCGCCGGCTCAGTCAGCCTCGGCCGGATGATTTCCACCATGCGGTCGGCGGTGGTGCCCGGCGGAAAGAAGCCGAGATAATTGCCGTCGCGGTCCATCAGATAGATGAACGCGGTGTGGTCGACGGTGTAGTCGCCGGCTTCCTTGCCGATCGGCACCTTGGCGAAATAGACCTTGTAGGCTTCGGCGGCTTTCCGCACGGCATCAACGCTGCCGGTCAGTCCGATCAGGCGCGGGTGAAACAGGGGGACGTATTCGGCCAGATGTTGCGCGGTATCGCGCTCGGGGTCGACGCTGATGAACAGCGGTTGCACGCGCTCGCCATCGCGGCCCAATTTGTCGAGCGCCTGGCCGATCGCCTGCAGATCGGTCGGGCAGATGTCGGGGCAATAGGTGAACCCGAAATAGACCAGCATCAATTGGCCGCGAAAATCCCGGTCGGTGCGAACGTGTCCGGTGTGGTCGGTCAATTCGAACGGGCCGCCGACCGGCTCCCGATTCCACATCAGGATGTCCATGATTTCCGCCGGCGACCGGGCAGGGGCGTCGGCCGCGCAGGCCGGCGCCAGCAGCAGCCACAGGCCGAACCCGGCGCGGCAGGCGGCGCGTGAAATCATGCGCCGAAGGAGAGCGCGCTGCCGGTCGTGGTGACGAGGACCTTGTCGCCCATCTGCGCGGTCGCCTCCTGGACGAAGTTCAGCCCGCTGCAATGCATCGGGATCAGCACGTCCGGTTCGAGCGCCTTGATCTCGCCGACGACCTGTTTGAGGTAATCCGCCGGTGCGGGCCCGAGATGAAAACCACCGACGATGGCATGAACCTTCTGGATGCCGGAGACTTCCTGCGCCTGCTTTACCGAATTGACGATGCCGACATGGCCGCAGGAGCTGATCACCACGAGGCCCTTGTCCCTGATGTTGAAGCAGGTCGCATGCTCATGAATGTGCTCGTCGGGAACGATCTTGCCGTCCATCTCGGCGGGCAGATAATGGCCGGCGTTGCAGCCGAGGCCGTCCTTGATGCCGAATTCGACCCAGGTCTGCGGCAGGATGCGCTCGCCGCTGCGGCGCGTGATCTTGCCGGTCGTGAAGGCGTGCCCGGCGATCACGGTCGGCGTTTCGCACAACACGGTCGTGACTTTCTGCGATGCGAGCTGACGGCGATCGAGCGCGCCGAAATCGGCGAACTGGCCCTTGGTCGGTGTAGGACTGACGCGGTGGCAGAAATTGTCCTCACCGCCGGCATAGAGCTTGACGTCGGCCGGCAGCTTGTTGCGGAACTTGTCGAGGAAGCCGAGCAGACCGCCGAAATGATCGTAATGCCCGTGACTGACGATCAGCGCATCGAGTTTCGAAGGATCGACGCCGACCAGCTCCATGTTGTTCAACAGGACTTCGGGCGTATAGCCATAGTCCAGCATCAGCGTGCGCTGGTTGCCCGCGCCCTGCGATTCCAGCCACAGCGACAGGCCCCATTCATTGTGCAGCGTCTTGCGGAAATCGGCGCCCCGCGCCGCCGGCGCGATCGAGACGCCATTGGCCTGCTTCGGGCGGAAGAACTGGTCGAAGCTGGAGTCGACCAGGACCCTGATCGAAAGCTTGTCCACAACAGGCACGGCGATCGGCGCTGCGCTCGCGATCTCGACGCATGAAAACGCGTTCGCCGCGGCAGCGCCGGCCAATGCAGCAGATCCCTTGAGAAAATCCCTTCGCGCCAGCTCCGTCGTCATGAATGTCTCCCCGGCCTCGTTGGCCAAAACCATTAAAAGAATGCAGCCAGCCTAGGCGTAATCATGCGTCTGCTCAATGCGCACAGCGTGCCGGCAGGTGATCACTTTCGCGCGCGTTGCGGCAATTGGATTGACTTGGCGGCGTGGCCTGCCAGAATTCATGCATCCGCATCCTTTTTTGCGATGCGATCATTTCCTCACAGCGGGAACGCCCCATGATCGATCTTCATTACTGGACCACGCCGAACGGCCACAAGATAACGATCTTCCTCGAAGAGACCGGGCTGAAGTACAAAATTTTCCCGGTGCAGATCGGCAAGGGCGAGCAGTTCAAGCCGGAGTTTCTGGCGATCTCGCCGAACAACCGGATTCCGGCGATGGTCGATCACGAGCCGAAGGGCGGGGGCAAGCCGATCTCGGTGTTCGAGTCGGGGGCGATGCTGCTGTATCTTGCGGAGAAGACCGGCAAGTTCCTGCCGTCGGATCTCCACGGCCGTTACGACGCGATCCAGTGGACGTTCTGGCAGATGGGCGGGCTCGGGCCGATGGCGGGCCAGAACCACCATTTCCGCAACTACGCCGTGGAAAAAATCAAATACGCTATCGACCGCTATGTGAACGAGACCAATCGGCTCTACGGCGTGCTCAACAAGCGCCTCGCCGATCGTGAGTTCATCGCCGGCGATTACTCGATCGCCGACATGGCGAGCTATCCCTGGATCGTGCCCTACAAGAACCAGGAGCAGAACATCGACGATTTCCCGCATCTGAAGCGCTGGCTGGAGACCATCGGCGCGCGGCCCGCCACCCAGCGCGCCTATGCGCTGGCCAAAGAGATCAATCCGAACTTCGGCCAGCCGGTCAACCGCACCGAGGAAGAGCGCAAGATTCTGTTTGGACAAACCGCCTCGGTGGTGAGGTAATTCGCGGGCCTGTTCGCGTGACGCTGATCGGGTTGGCCAAAAGCTCGCACCAACCCGATCGGTGGCGGCGTCAGTTCGCCGCGCCCGGCATGCAGGGCGGCATACTGTAAGGTGCAGTGGCGAATGCGCCGACATTTGGCGCCCGCTCGCAGTCGGCCGGCGCGTTGGTCGTCATTTTCGGCTGGCCATGCCGCGGCGCAGCGTTGTTGCGCGCGTCCGAGGGCTCGGCCGCGTAGGCGGCCGCGGCAACCAGAGCGGCCGCCACGAAGGTCATTTTGGTCATTGGTGTTCTCCACATCATGATTGAAGCCGAACAAGTTCGACCTCACTGACAAGTGTGCGGAACGGCCGGATTTATTTCATCACCTGCAATCACAGGGACGCGAGCGTGCTTTGATCGAGCCGCGCGCTTGTCCGGGAATATCGAAGGCCGCGACCAAGGTCTGTCCATCATGAGCGCTGGCAAGCGCGGCTGATAGGACACGGAGGCTTCGATGTTCAATTCACGACTTGGTCGGGCTGCAATTGTTTCCGCGGCAACACTATTCAGGGTACTCGTACAAGCGCCGGTTCAGGAACCGCGCGTATACGCCTCAAATGAAATGGCAACCAAGCCGTGGTCGGCGCCGGTCGGTCACCGCCAGCCACGCGCGAGTGATATTCCCTCATCGACATCCCCATCTCGGCAGATCGTCGATCCGGAAGATGCGTACGTCGATCGGAAGATCAGCGGCGTTTGCCGGGGCTGTTGAATTTCGATGTTTTGGCGAAGCCACGTGTCTGTCGACGGCGTGATCGCTCTTGTCTGGTCGCCATCGCTCGCGCAAAATGCCCGCATGACCCTCAAACTCTTCGAACTCGTCGGCACCGATCCCGCCCGCCCATTTAGCCCGTTCTGCTGGCGGACACGGATGGCGCTGGCGCATAAGGGGCTTTCGGCGCAAACCATTCCGTGGTGTTTTACCGAAAAGGACGCGATCGCGCCGCACGGATCGGAGAAAGTGCCGGTGCTGCTCGACGGCGATACTTCGATCGTCGATTCCTGGACCATCGCGAACTATCTCGAAGACAGCTATCCGGACCGGCCATCGCTGTTCGGCGGCGAGGGCGGCCGCGCCATGGGCCGCATGCTGAACTGGTGGGGTGATGTCATTGTCATCGGCGGCATGTTCTCGATGATCGTCGCCGACATCCCGGCGCATCTGAAGCCGGTGGATGCCGCCTATTTCCGCCAATCGCGCGAGGCGCGTTTCGGCAAGCCGCTGGAGGAGGTCGTGGCCGGCCGAGACAAGGCCGTCGAAGGCTTCCGCAAATCGCTCGACCCGTTGCGATTGACCTTGAAGACGCAACCCTTTCTCGGCGGCGAGCGGCCGAACTATGCTGATTACATCGTGTTCGGCCCGTTCCAGTGGGCGCGCGTGGTCAGCCCGTTCAGGCTGCTCAGGGAAGATGACCCGGTGTACGCCTGGCGCGACCGGCTGCTCGATGCGTTCGACGGCATGGCGCGGAAGTCGCCTGGATATCCGGTGTAGACGCGCGACGGCCTTGGCCCGCGCAGGTGTTTCCGGTCACGCGTTCGTTCCTGACCACCGCCGCGGCCGATCTCGCTGCGCCGATCTCTGACAGGTGAAGACGGGATCGCTCCGGAGAATTTGAGCGGCCTTTGCCGCGAGGTTTCGCCGGCCGTGATCGGCATGACGGCTAGCGACCGCCATAGCTCGGTGGCCGCCGCTCGCTCCACGCGGCGAGGCCTTCGCGGAGGTCGCTGGTGGGGACCATCGCGGCGAACTGCTCGCTCTCGACCTGCAACCCTTCGCCGATGGCCATGTTCAATCCGCGCGTGACGGCGCTGATGATGCTGCCGACCGCCAGCGGCGAGTGACGCATGATCCGGTCAGCCAGTTCGCGCGCCGCCGGCAGCAGTTCATCATGCGGCACGATGGCGTTGACGAGACCGATCTCCCGCGCCCACGCCGGCGAGAAGGGATCGCCGGTCAAGAGCAGTTCGAGCGCGCGCTTGCGTCCGGCGAGCCGTGGCAGGCGTTGTGTTCCGCCGAAGGTCGGCGGCATGCCGAGATTGATTTCCGGTTTTGCAAATTGCGCCCGGTCGCTGGCGATGGCCAGGTGCACCGCCTCGGTGATCTCGCATCCGCCGCCGAACGCAAGGCCGTTGACGGCGGCGATGACAGGTTTTCGGAACGCTTCGAGCCGTGCGGTCATGGCCTGTCCGCGCCGCACGAAGTCGCGTATCGCCGCATTCGGACCGCGCTTGACGCTGTCCGAGAATTCGCTGATGTCGGCGCCGGCCGAAAAGGCGCGCTCGCCTGCGCCGGTCAGGATCACGGCGCCAATGCTTGCGTCGGTCTCGATGGTGTCGAGCGCTGCCATCAAGCGATCGATCAGGTCGTAATTCAGCGCGTTGAGCTTGTCGGGCCGGTTCAGTGTGATCAGCGCAATCCGGTCCCTGGTTTCGAGCAGCACGGCGTCGGACATGGGGGTCTCCGCAAGTTTCGGTTTCGGTCGCTACCGTAGCCGCGGCGCCACATTGTGTATATTCACTGGTCGGTATACATGAGCGTCATGGCAAGATCGGAAATTTCCACTCGCGAACGGATCGTTTCGGCCGCAAGCGCGCTATTCTACGCCGACGGTATCAGGGGCGTGAACGTCGATGCGGTGGCGGCGAAGGCCGGCGTCACCAAGCGGACGCTATATTATCATTTCAAGAGCAAGGATGACCTCGTGGCGGCCTATCTCGCCGGCCGCGACCAGCCCAACCTCGCTTTGTTCAAGCAATGGTTCGACGAGGCCGAGGGCGGCCTGCCGGCAAAGGTCGAGCGGATTTTTCGCAATCTCGCCCGCTCTGCCCGGCATCCCAAATGGAAGGGGTGCGGGTTCCTGCGCACCTCGGCTGAGCTTGCCAACATGCCCGGTCATCCCGCGATCAGGATCGGCGCCGCCCACAAGAAGAAGTTCGAGGACTGGCTGCGCGTGACGTTCGAGGCCGCCGGAATCGCCGAAGCCGCACAACTCGCGCGGCAGATATTGCTGCTGCTCGACGGCTCGTTCGCCGTCGTGCTGCTGCATCGTGATCCCAGTTATATGGAGACCGCGGGCCATGCCGCGCATGCGCTGACCAAAGCGGCGCTGCCGGTACGCAAGAAGCGGCAGTGACGGTCACGATGAGCGGCGCACCAGCCCGCTGCGTTGATTCAGCATCTTCAGCACCGCGCCAAGATCATCCACCACCGCCACGCACCGCGCGCGCGACTCGTCGCTCGGCGGTACCATGTCCGGCACCATGATCGTGATCGCGCCCGCGGCATGCGCCGCCGCCACGCCGTGGTTGGAATCCTCGATGGCGACGCAGAACTGCGGGTTCACGCCAAGTGTCGACGCCGCCAGCAGATACAGGTCCGGGCTCGGCTTGCCGCGCGTGACGTCGTCGCGGGTCAGGATGGTGTCGAAGCGGTTGCGGATGCCGGCAAGCGTCAAATGGGCTTCCGCCGTTCGCCGCGAAGACGAGGTCACGATCGCCTTCGGGCATTTGCCATTCCCGAGCGCATCCAGCAATTCGACGGCGCCCGTTTTCAACGGCAGGCCCGCCTCGAACATTTCGTCGCGCCGTGCCATGAAGACTTCGTTGACATCGGCCAATGGAAAGCTATCGCCGTAGCGGGCGAGAAGCATGGCCTCGCATTCCGGCGCGGGCAGGCCGACCATCGCATGGCACAGCGCCTCGGCATCGTCGGTATAGTTGAACGCGTGAAGCGCTGCGACCAGGCTGTCGAAGTACACCCGCTCGGTATCGAGCAGCGTGCCATCCATGTCGAGCAGGACGGCCCTGATGTCCCAGATGTCAGTCACGTCGCAGCCGCGCTTGCGGTATCAGCCGCCGCCTTGCGCAGGCAGTCCGGACACAGGCAATCGCCGCCGTCCACCGGCATCGGCATGCGAAATTCTTCCGCCATGCACCAGCACGGCCCCGACAGGTTGCAACCGAACTCGATGCCGCAAGCGGCGCAGGCGAGGCGGCGCGAAGAGGAAGTTTCTAACCGATTTGTCATGAAACGGACGGTTTTCTGGCCCGGTTTTAATGCGGGGTTCATCTGGAAGGGCGTTATGCTTTGCGTCCGATCATATACCTGACACGGCACGAGGGAAATCCGATGGCCCGTGATTCGCAAGCAGCATTGGTGGCACTCCATCGCTTCGGATTCGGCGCGCGGGGCGGCGCATCGGGCGATTTCATCAACGCGGCCTCCGATCCCAGGGGGTTCGTCAAGGCCGAGCTCAGCCGTCCGAACGGCGTGCTGCTCGAAGTGCCCGGCCTGCTGTCGACGCCGGCGCTGGGCAAGGCGGTGTTCGACTATCAGTTCGAGGTTCAGCAGGCGCGCAACGCCGCTTCCCAATCGGCGGCCAAGCCGGCGGCGATCGGACCATCCGCGCCGGCGGACGAAAAAGCACAGCGGCGAAACCTGTCGCTCAACAGCATCGCCATGGACATGGCACCAAGAGAACCACCAAGAGAGCCGCCGGCAAAATCAGCGGACAATGCCAACGCGTCGATGGGCAATCCCCCAGCGCCGTCGCCGGAGACCATGCAGCCCGCCGCGCCAAAGCCGCCGCCGCAGCCGCTCAACATCATCCAGAAGACATTTCGCGCCGAAGCGCTGGCGCGGCTGCAACGCGCCATCATCGCCGATGGCGGCTTCACCGAGCGGCTCGTCGTGTTCTGGTCCAATCATTTCTGCATCTCCGCCAACAAGGGCGGGCTGGCGCGGATGTGGGCGGGCTCGTTCGAGCGCGAGGCGATCCGGCCCCATGTGCTCGGGCGGTTCGGCGACATGCTGAAGGCGGTCGAGCAGCATCCGGCGATGCTGTTCTTTCTCGACAATCAGCAATCGCTCGGGCCTGACTCGCGGGCCGGGAAGAACCGCAACCGCGGGCTGAACGAAAATCTCGCGCGCGAGATCATGGAGCTGCACACGCTCGGCGTCGGCGGCGGCTATTCGCAGGACGATGTGACGGCGCTGGCGCGTGTCATCACCGGATGGACCTATGCCGGACGGCAGGGACAGCTCGGCGCGCCCGGCAGCTTCGTGTTCAACGCCAATGCGCACCAGCCGGGCGCGCATCGCGTCATGGGCAAGATCTACGAAGCGGACGGTGTGGCGCAGGGCGAGGCGGTGCTGTCGGATATCGCGCGGCATCCCTCGACGGCGAAATTCATCGCCACCAAATTCGCCCGCCACTTCGTCGCCGACGAGCCGCCGCCGGCGCTGGTGGCGCGGCTGGCGGACGTGTTCACGCGGACCGACGGCGATCTCAAGGCGCTGGCGACGGCGCTCACGGATTCCGACGAAGCCTGGAAGACCCCGCTGACCAAGGTGCGCAGCCCTTACGAATTCCTGGTCGCGACCGGCCGCCTGCTGGCGCAAATCCCTTCCGATCCCGGTCGCTATCTCGGCGGCCTCAACGCGCTGGGCCAGCCCCTGTGGTCGCCCGCCGGCCCGAACGGCTTTCCCGACAGCAACGCGGCGTGGGCGGCGCCGGAAGGCATGAAGCTGCGGCTCGATATTTCGGCGCAGATCGCCTCGCGCCTTGGCGACGGCATCGATCCGCGCGACCTGCTCGAACTGGTCGCGGCCGATGCGGCGTCGGTGGAAACCAGGCGCACGGTCGAGCGCGCCGAGTCGCGGCAGCAGGCGCTGGCGCTGCTGCTGATGTCGCCGGAATTCCAGAGGAGATGACAGCCATGGAAACCAATGTGGAGTGCTGCGAAAGCCTGACATCATCCGCCGCCTCGCGCCGTGCCGTGCTGCTCGGCGGCGCGTCGTTTGCGGCCTGGGCCTATTTGCCGAAATTCGCGCGCGCCGCCGACGGCCGCGATCCCCGGCTGGTCGTCGTCATCCTGCGTGGCGCGCTGGATGGCCTCGCCACCGTGGCGCCGATCGGCGACCCCGATTATGCCGGCCTGCATGGCTCGATCGCGCTGACCTCTTCCGGACCGAACGCCGCGCTGATGCTGGATTCGTTCTTCGCGCTGCATCCGGCGATGCCGGAATTTGCGCGGATGTACCGCGAGAAGAAGGCCGCGGTGGTTCATGCGGTCGCGACCTCCTATCGCGAGCGCTCGCATTTCGACGGGCAGGACGTGCTCGAAAGCGGCTTTGCCGGTCCGGGCCGGGTGCAATCCGGCTGGCTCAACCGCGCGCTGGAAGGCTTGCCGAAGGGCGAGCGGGTGATGAGCGCGCTGGCCGTCGGCCCGACCACGCCATTGGTGCTGCGCGGCGCCGCGCCGACCGTCGGCTGGACGCCGGTGGCGTTGCCGCAGGCCGCCGACGATACCGCGATGCGTCTGGTCGATCTCTATCGCCACCGCGATCCCGCGCTGGCATCGGCGCTGACGCAGGGCCTCGCGCTCGACAAGGCGGCGCAGGGCGACGACATGAAACCGAAGCCCGGCACCAATGGCATCGCTGCGATGCGGCTGGTGGCGCGCGGCGCCGCCAAGCTGATGGCGGCCGACGATGGTCCGCGGATCGGCGCGCTGGCCTTCGACGGCTGGGACACCCATGCCAATGAAGGCGGCCCGGTCGGCCGCCTGGCGCAGCTTTTGGGGGGCCTCGATGGCGCGCTGGCGGAATTCGAAAGCGGCCTCGGCGCGCGCTGGCGCGACACGGTCGTCGTGGTCGCCACCGAATTCGGCCGTACCGCGCGCATCAACGGCACCGAAGGCACCGACCACGGCACCGGCACCCTTGCTCTGCTCGCCGGCGGCGCGGTGAAAGGCGGAAGGGTAATCTCGGACTGGCCGGGGCTCAAGCCCGCCAGCCTCTACCAGGGCCGCGACCTCGCTCCGACCACGGATCTGCGCGCCGTCATGAAAGGCGTGCTGCAGGATCAGTTTGGTCTTGCCGAGCGCGTGCTGGCGGAGAGCGCATTTCCGGACAGCGCATCAGTGAAGCCGATGAAGGGGCTGGTGGGGTGATGGTGTCGTCCCGGCCTTGAGCTCAGATGTGCGATTGCACATCGGGGGACCCGTACGCCATGGCCCGCGTTGTCGAAAAGCAAGATAACGACCAGCGTGCAAAATAACTACCGCTGGTGGCTATGGGTCCCGGCGTTCGCCGGGACGACGCCGCGGATATTTCGGCATCTCACCCCTTCGTAATCGCATCGATCTCCGCCAGCTCCTGCGGGCTCAATTCCCAGCTGATCGCTTTCACGTTCTGCTCGACCTGTTCGACCCGGGTGGCACCCGCGATGACGCTGGAGACTTGCGGGCGCGAGGCGAGCCAGGAGAAGGCGAGTTCGAGCATGCTATGGCCGCTCTTTTCAGCAAAAGCCTGCAACTTGTCGACGATGTCCTCGTTGCGCGGCGTGACGTAGCGTTCTTTCAGCGCCGGCGCTTTCGCAAAACGGGTGTCCTGGGGCGCGGCGGCGCCGCGCTTGTATTTGCCGGTCAACAGGCCGCTCGCCAGCGGGAAGAACGGCAGCAGGCCGAGCTTGTATTCCTGCGCCGCCGGCAGCAGATCCTTTTCGATGTCGCGCACCACGAGGCTGTATTCGTCCTGGCAGGAGACGAAGCGGTTGACGTTCATCTGCCGGGCGACCAGTTCGGCCTCGGCGAGGCGCCAGGCCGGAAAGTTCGAATTGCCGATGTAGCGGACCTTGCCCTGGCGCACGAGATCGTCGAGCGCGCGCAGCGTCTCCTCGATCGGCGTCAGGGGATCGTAATCATGCTGCTGGTAGAGATCGATATAGTCGGTCTTCAGCCGGGTCAGGCTGGCTTCGACCGCGGACATGATGTAGCGGCGCGAGGCGCCCTGTTTGGTGCCGTCGGTGCTCATCGGCTTGGAATATTTGGTCGCCAGCACGATGTCCTTGCGGCGGTCGCCGAGCACGGTGCCCAGCACGGTCTCGGAGCCGCCCATCCCGGCATAGATGTCGGCGGTGTCGAACAGGGTGATGCCGAGGTCGATCGCCTTGTGGATGACCTTGCGCGAGGTTTCCAGGTCGGTGCGCTGGCCGAAATTGTTGCAGCCGAGGCCGACGGCGGAAACGCGCAGGCCGGAGCCGCCGAGATTGCGAATTTGCATGAGAGATCCTGTGGGGGTGGGCGCGGAACGGGCCGCATTGTGGCCCGCGCGGCCCCGGCCCCGCAAGGTGTGGTCTTACCGTGACCGGCATGCCTGAGCAGCGAGAGGCGCGTAGCTCAACGACAAGGGGGTTGAAGGCGGGGGCGCGAAAACGGCTGCAAAAAAGATGCGGCCCCGGTCAGACGCGGCGACTGACGGGGGCCGCTTGGGGGCGCGTGATCTGAGACGGGGGGCCTGATCAAACGCAGGCGCAAGCTAGCCGGGCTTTGTTACGCCCCGGTGACATCCGGATTTATCCACAGGCCTTGTCGGCCCGGGGCGCCTTGCGGACGAGCCCTCTCAAAACACCTTGCGATAGACCACGATGCCGGTCTTTTCCGCCACCTTGTCGTACAGTTGCATGGCGGTGTGATTGGTGGTGAAGGTGAACCAGTATACCCGCGGCGATCCGGCCAACTTGGCCTGCTCGTAGACGGCGTTGATCAGCGCGCGGCCGACGCCCTTGCCGCGGGCGGCCTGGCTGGTGAACAGATCCTGCAGATAGATCGTCGGCGCGATCGCGGTGGTCGAGCGGTGCAACAGATAATGCACGAGCCCGAGCAGTTCGCCATCGCGCTCGGCCACCAGCGCATGCACCGGCTCGTAGGCATCGAAGAAGCGCGCCCATGTCATCGCGGTGATGGCGGGATCGAGCGCGGTCGGTCCGGTGCGCTCATAGAACGCGTTATAGCCGTCCCACAGCGGCAGCCATTTGGCGTAATCATCGCGGCTGATAAAGCGAATCGTCAGATCGCCGGGCATGTTTGAAATCCGTGTCGGGGCAAGGGGGCGCCGTCGCGCGGGCTGATCATTTCAGCCTATCGCCGCCATCGCAACGGATCAATTGCGTGGGAAACGCGCATGCGCGGTCGCTGCGGTCATTCCGCGGCGCGCAAATGCCGGGCCAGGCTGCGCTCGCCGCCGCCGCGCAGCGAGCGGTAGTAGTCGGCGTGGGCAGGATCGTCGGTGTGACGGACGAGGTCGGTGACCGGCGTATAGCTCAGCATGCGTCCGCCATCGGGCAGCGCGGTGCAGGAAAAGCGCAGCACCTGTCCGTCCGCGAGGTTGATGTTGATCGGCGTGGAATCACCGGCCCGCATCATCTCGGTGCGCTTGGCGATGAACAGGCTCAGCTCGTCTTCCGGCAGTTCGTACACGCCGGTGTCGCGGCCGTGATACATCAGCGCGATGAAGGGCGGCTTGGCATCGGCCTGTTCGTCCGACAGCGAAAAATAATCGCGGAAGGCGCGGTTGATGAATTCGGCACGGGTGTCGGAATCCAGCAGCACGATGCCGATATCGACCTGGTCGAGCGCCGACGACAGCCGCATCGCGGTGGCGTGGTGCTTCTGCTCCCAGGCAAAGGCGTCGATCCATTTCTGGCGCAGCAGTCCGGTGATGATGGCGGTGCCGACGGCGGTCGCGGCGAGCAGCAGCATGCGCATCAGATCGGAGGCGTCGTAACCGGGCGTCGCGCGGTGATTGAGGAAGAACAGCGCCGAAGACACCACGGCAATGGCGGCGCTGGTCAGGCCGGAGGCGAGGCCGCTGATGGAGCTGGCGAGCGCCACGATGCAGACGAACAGCGGCGCGGGGTTTGGGATGCCAATGACATAGCGGTCGACAAAGAAGGCGATCAACGCCGTCGCTGTCGTCAGAGCTGGACCCAGAATGGCGCGCCAGTTGAACTGCATGCCCGCTCTCATTGCCGCCGAAGGCCGGTTACGAGGCCTTCTTCGGGCCGTTCCTCGCTGCGTCGAGAATAAGGCGCGCAGTGTGACGGATGTTCAGGATTGCGGCGGGCTTTCTTTTTCCGTCGTTAAGGCGGGCTTGAACGGGTACACAGAGCTTTCGCGTTTTTGAATTCAAATGATATTCAAAGCCCATGGAACCGGGTTCCGTGCCCGGTCGTTAGCGCATGAATTTCGCAAAGAGGACATGATGCCGAGCGTTTCCCCGCAGCTCCTGCCGATACTGATGCTGTTTGCCTCCAACGTGTTCATGACCTTCGCCTGGTACGGCCACCTCAAATTCAAGCAAAGCCCGCTGGTGCTCGTGATCCTCGCGAGCTGGGGGATCGCGTTCTTCGAATACTGGCTGGCGGTGCCGGCCAACCGCTGGGGCAGCGCGGTGTATTCGGCCGCCCAACTCAAGACCATGCAGGAGGTGATCACGCTGGTCGTGTTCGCCGGCTTCTCGGTGCTGTATCTGAAGGAGCCGCTGGGGTGGAATCACGCCCTCGGCTTTGCGTTCATTGCCGCGGGTGCGTTTTTCATTTTCCACAAATGGACGTGAGTTAGTGCGAGCCGTCACTTCGAGGAAGGCGCCACCCGCAATATCCGCCCCGAGGAGCTGTCGGTCAGCAGCCACAGCGCGCCGTCCGGGCCCTGCCGGACGTCGCGGATACGCTCATGCAGGTTCTGCAGCAGGCGTTCCTCGCCGGTTACGGTATTGCCGCTCAGTTGCAGCCGCACCAGCATGGTGCCGGCCAGCGCGCCGGTGAACAGGCTGCCGGACCATTTCGGGAACAGCTTTCCGGTATAGAACAGCATGCCGGACGGTGCGATCGACGGCACCCAGTATTTCACCGGCTGCTCCATGCCGTCCTTGGCCGCGCTCGCGTGGATCTTCGCGCCGTTGTAATCGATGCCGTAGCCGATCACCGGCCAGCCATAGTTCTTGCCCTTGCCGATGATGTTGACCTCGTCGCCGCCGCGCGGGCCGTGTTCGATTTCCCAGAGCTCGCCGGACGCCGGATTGATCGCAAGCCCCTGTCCGTTGCGGTGGCCGTAGCTCCAGATTTCCGGCCTGGCGCCGGCGCGGCCGATGAACGGGTTGCCGGCGGCTGCCGATCCGTCCGGCGCGATCCGGATCAGCTTGCCGAGATGGTTGCCGAGCTCCTGCGCCTGGTCGCGATAGGCAAAATGTTCGCCCAGCGTGACGAACAGATTGCCGTCGTCGGCCTGCGCGATCCGGCAACCGTAATGATTTCCCGATGACGGCGGCCCTTCCTGACGGAAGATGATTTTTGTTTCGTCGAGGCGGCCATTGCCGTCGTTCAGCTTGGCGCGCGCGATCGCGGTGCGGCCGCCGCCGCTGGTTCGCTCGGCAAAGCAGAAATAGATCGTCTTGTTCTGCGCATGGGATTTGTCGACGATGACGTCGAGCAGGCCGCCCTGGCCTGACGCCCACACCTCGGGCACGCCCTTGAGCGGCGGCGACAATTGTCCTTCCGTGGTCACGATGCGCATGCGTCCCGGCCGCTCGGTCACCAGCATCCGGCCATCGGGGAGGAACGCCAGCGACCATGGATTGACCAGGTCGCGCGCGAAGGTGCGCACTTCGAGGCCGCCGGCGGACGACCGAAACTCGGTCTCCTGGCCGCGCGTGCCGGTGGCAATCACCAAGGTCGCGGTCAGCAGGATCGCTGCGGTCAGCACCGCGGTCACAAGTCCGACAGGTGTCTTCATCATCGTCCGCCTGCGATGCCAATCATCGCAAATTGCGCCTGGAAAAGATGCCAACAGGAAATGTGCTGATCACGCCGGGATCGGCAGCGCCATGGATACCTTGATCGAGAGCACGGTCAGCGTGACGACGAGGCACAGCGACAGCGCACCGATCGCCAGCGAAGCGGCGATGGCGTTGGTCAGTCGGGAAGACGCAACTGGTGCAGGGCGGCTGATGAAGCCAACCGTGCCGGGCGACCGTATCATGGTCTAAATCCTTCAGGACGCGGGCGAATCACCCGCGACGCCGGGCAAACTGACAATCCCGGCCGGCAACATTGCGGCGCTCGTTGCGCGAAAACGGCGAAACCGCGGCAAAGGTTAACGGTATCCCCGCTGTCCTTAACCTTTGGGCCAATGTTCAAGCGAACGTGAAGAGCCCGAGCGCGATTATGCTCCGGCCGCGATGCTGGCGGGATCGTCGACCTCGGTTCCCGGCTGCCAGTCCATGGCCACGAAACCGGGGCTCTGTTCGATCCGCCGCAGCCAGGCGCGGATCGCGGGGAACGTCGCCAGGTCGAAGTCGCAGCGGTCGGCGACATGGGTGTAGCCGTACAGGGCGATGTCGGCGACCGTGAGCTGGTCGGCGGCGAAATAGGCCCGCGTCTTGAGGTGGTTTTCCATCACCTGCAACGCCGCGTAGCCGCGCTCCATCCAGTCTTCCAGCGCATGGGTCTGCAGGTCGCGGCCGCCCTTGACCAGCGACAGCCAGAAATAGGCGGCGCCGATATTGGGCTCCAGCGCATGCTGTTCGAAGAACATCCATTGCAACGCTTCGGCGCGCTCGATCCGGGATTCCGGCGCCAGCGAGGTGCCGCCGGCGACATACCAGAGGATGGCGTTGGACTCGGCGAGGTAGCGTCCTTCGGCGACTTCCAGCAGCGGCACCTGCCCGCTCGGATTCTTCGCCAGAAAATCCGGCGTGCGGCTTTCGCCGCGCAGGATGTCGACCTCAACAGCGCAATACGGCGCATCAAGCAGCGCCAGCGCGAGGCGAACCTTGTAGCTGTTGCCGGAGCGCTGCATCGAATAGAGCTTGTACATCGTGTCGGATTTCATTCGATCGGTTGGCCGCAATTCGCGCGCGGATCGCCGCAACGCGCATAAACAATGATGCTGTTGGGGTTGCGTCGCAAGAGGCGCACAATGGAAAAAGTCGAAAACCTCTACCGCACTGCACGCGTGCAGAATGATTCTATCGACACGCCGGAACAAATCGGATCACGCTTGCGCGACGCCTCGTGCGGCGATCGTGATGTCGGCGCGATCCTGCGCCGCGCGGCGCAACACGGCGCCATATAAAGCCAGCAGCACCATCAGCCCGAGGGGTGCGCCGGTGGCGTCGGCGATGATGCGCGACAGCAGCGGCGCGATCCAGGCCGCCGCCAGCAGGCTGATCTCGAAATCGCGAAAACCCTGGCGCAGCCCGTGCCGGGCGAAGAATCCGATCGCGACCGCGAGCACCATGAGATCGTAGTCCATCACGTAAGGCGTCGCGAGCAGGCTCGCCACGGCGAGTGCGGCGATCTTGAGATCAAAGGCGGCATCGCTGTGCCAGAGCCAGGCGAGCGTGGCGGCGAGCACCGCAAACAGCGCGGCCTGCGCCGCATAGGCGGTTTGAATGCTGGCGTCCCACATCCGCGCCGCCGCGAACACCGACTGGATCTTGTGCCAACCAGTGGCGCCCTGTTCGAGGATGATCGTTTGCGTGAAATTCATCGAGTCAAAGAATGCCTGCCAGATGCCGCTGCCCATGGCCGCGAAACTGACCGCGACCAGGACGGCGACGGTTGCCGTAGCGGCACCGATCGTGCGCCACCGTCCGCTTACGACGAGCGCGATCGGGATCAGCACGCCGAATTGCGGCTTGTAGGCGAGCAGACCGATCAGCACGCCGGCAAGCCAGGGCCTGCGATCGAGCCACAGCATGGCGCCGCCGAACAGGGCCGCGGTGAGGAAGCCGTTCTGGCCATGGCCGATATTGACGAGCACCGCCGGAAAGGCCGCCGCGACCAGCCAGGTTTCCGGCCGCGGCAGGATTGCGCGCATCACGGCGAGATAGGCCGCAAGACTGGCGATCAGCCAGGCCGCAAGGCCCCAGATGTAGGGAAGGGCGGCCACCAGAACCGCGACCGCAAAGAAGAAGGGCGGATAGTGCCAGCCATAGAACGGTAGCCTGCGGCCCTCGAACAGCGCCTCCTCGGCGGCGCGCTGCAACTTGGGCGAATAGGCGTCGGCGGCGCGGCCCTGCCAGGTTAGCGCGCCGGCGGCGTAGACATTGACAAAATCGGTGCCGATCGGCCTGCCATTGCGGTCGATCAGGCGATCGGAAGCGGCGATCCAGCCGGCGAAGACCAGCGTGAACAGGGCGAGCAGGATCAGGCTGTAGCCGCGCATCCGCGCCGCCGTCAGCCATTCGCCCGATCGCAGGCCTTGCCAGATATGAGTCATTTCGGCGCAGAATTTTTCCAAATATTGCGCCGACCGTAGCGGCTGCCCTTTAAGGTTCCCTAAAATTCCGAACTTTCGGGTCAAGCTTCTTGCGATGCAGCGCTCCGCGCTTTAGGGTGCGCCGATCCCAACATTGAGAATCGCGGATCATTCCGAAACGGGCGCCAAGTGTGCCCATACACGCCATTCCCAGGAGATGATGATGCCTTTTCTGTCCGCTGCGCTCGACCGTGTGAAGCCGTCCGCGACGATCGCGGTCACGGATAAAGCACGCGCGCTGAAAGCGGCAGGCCGCAACGTCATCGGCCTTGGCGCGGGCGAGCCCGATTTCGACACGCCGGCCAACATCAAGCTGGCGGCGATCCATGCCATCGAGGCCGGCAAGACCAAGTACACCGCGGTCGACGGCATTCCCGAGCTGAAGGAGGCGATCATCGCCAAGTTCCAGCGCGAGAACGGCCTGACCTACAAGCCGAACCAGGTCATCATCGGCACCGGCGGCAAGCAGGTGCTCTACAACGCGCTGATGGCGACCATCAATCCGGGCGACGAAGTCATCATTCCCGCGCCCTATTGGGTGAGCTATCCGGAGATGGTGGCGCTGGCCGGCGGCGTGCCGATATCCGTGGTGTGCACGGCGGCGCAGGGCTTCAAGCTGCAGCCCGATGCGCTGGAAAAGGCGATCACGCCGAAGACCAAATGGATCATCCTCTGTTCGCCGTCGAACCCGACCGGTGCCGCCTACAAGCGCAGCGAGTTGAAGGCGATCACCGACGTGCTGGTGAAGTATCCGCACGTCTGGGTGATGACCGACGACATGTACGAGCACCTGGTCTATGACGATTTCGAGTTCACGACACCGGCGCAGATCGAACCGAAACTGTACGACCGCACGCTGACGGTGAACGGCGTCTCGAAAGCCTATTGCATGACCGGCTGGCGCATCGGCTATGCCGGCGGCCCCGCTGAGCTGATCAAGGCGATGGCGACGATCCAGTCGCAATCGACCTCGAATCCGTCGTCGATCTCGCAATGGGCGTCGGTCGAAGCGCTCAACGGTCCGCAGGACTTCATCCCCGCCAACAACAAGGTGTTCAAGGAACGCCGCGATCTCGTGGTGGCGATGCTGAACCAGGCCAAGGGCATCGAATGCCCGCGGCCCGAGGGCGCGTTCTACGTCTATCCGTCCTGCGCCGGCACCATCGGCAAGACCTCGCCGTCCGGCAAGGTGATCAACAACGACGAGGACTTCGTCACCGAGCTCCTGGAGAACGAAGGCGTCGCCGTCGTGCAGGGTTCGGCATTCGGTCTCGGGCCGGCGTTCCGGATTTCCTACGCCACCAAGACCAGCGATCTCGAAGACGCCTGCAAACGCATCCAGCGCTTCTGCGGCAATTTGCGGTAGAGCGTTTTTCGGGCGAAGCGGAATCCGGTTTGCGTTGAGAAATCGCGTCGGAAAAATAGCCCGTTTTTGTAACCAGGCCTGTCCCGCGTGCAGCGGGACGGGTTCCGGTTTGTGTCCAAAAATTTCCGTCACGCAAAACGCGCGAACAAAACGCGTCAGAAAAAAGGCGTGTCAAATCACATCACGCGCGAGCTGTTTGATGTTTTGAAGTCTTCTTTTGGAAGCGCCTTGTTTTGGACACGGCGCTTCCTTCCTGTCCTCCGCACATCCAGTACATCCATCAGTACATCAAGTGGGGACAGCATATGCTTTTCGTTAGACGCCTTACGACACTCGGCATCGCCATCGCGGCGCTGATCGCGCCGATCGCGAGCGCCGATGCGATGCCGCCGACGCGCGCCGGCATCCTGCAATGCCAGGGCGGCCAGAATGTCGGCTTTGTCGTCGGCTCCGTGACCAGCCTCGAATGCGTGTTCAAGAGCGAGGGCCGCCGGCCAGAACCCTATATCGCCACCGTGCGCCGCTTCGGCCTCGATCTCGGCATCACCGCGCAGACGCAACTGGCCTGGGCGGTGAACGCACCGAACAGCCGGGTCAGCCGGGGCGACCTCGCCGGCAGCTATGGTGGCGTCGGCGCCAACGCGTCGGTCGGCATCGGCGGCGGCGGCAATTTCCTGGTCGGTGGTCCGGCCAATTCCTACGCCCTGCAACCGCTCAGCGTGCAGGGCCAGACCGGGCTGAACGTCGCCGCCGGGATTGCCGATCTCCAGCTCGAGCCGTTCCGCGGCTACGGCGCGCCGCGCCGGCACGGGCGCCGGCATCATCGCCGCTGAAGACAATTTTAAGGAAAAAGGTCCGCGAGAGCGGGCCTTTTTTATTGCCGTCATTCCGAGGCGCGAAGCGAACCCGGAATCTCGAGATTCCCCAACGCGCAATTGTGCATCTGAGGTTCGATGCCGCGCATCGCCCCAGAATGACGGGAAGACCAAAATCTGGCACGGCGAACGATGTTGTGCCATAGAAAGGCGTACGCGCCCTTGGCTCGCGCTTTTGTTTTCTGTCCGCCTGCCGCATCACATCTTTTCAGCCGGAGATTTCTTCATGCGCCGCTTCCTCCTCCTTGCCGCTACCGCCGCCACCCTGCTGGCCAGCTCGATCGCCGGCGCCCAGGCACAGCAGGTGCAAAGGGTGCAGGTCGGCGTGCTGGAATGCCGCGGCGGCGCCAGCATCGGCTTCGTCGTCGGCTCCGTGACCAATCTTGGCTGTGTCTTGCGCGCGGACGGCAGGCCAGAGGACCGCTATATCGCGACCATCCGCAAGGTGGGCCTGGATCTCGGCATCACCCAGGAATCCGCCTTGGCCTGGGGCGTGTTTGCACCGACGGCTCAGCTCGGGCCGGGCGATCTCTCCGGCAATTATGCGGGCGCGCAGGGCAGCGCGACGCTCGGCGTCGGCGTCGGCGGCAACGTGCTGGTCGGCGGTTCGGCGAATTCAATCGCCTTGCAGCCACTGAGCGTGCAGGGCCAGGTCGGCGTCAGCATTGCCGCCGGGCTGGAAAGCCTGGAGCTTCGCCCGGGGCGGTAACGTCTCTCTATGGGGGACGGTTAGGTTCGGCGGCCCGCGCCTGCGTCACGATGCAGCGCAGCAACTTTTTCTGACTTGCCAAATCGCACGCGCGGGCGGAGCATCTGAGCCGCCGACCCAATCATGGGCCGAGCTCCAACCAAGGAGGCGGCAATGGGACAAGACGTTAGAAGTCCCCGAGGTCCACGGTGCATTGCGCTGGTGGGCCCTTTCCAGAGCGGTAAAACCACACTTCTAGAAGCCATATTGGCGCGAACGGGCGCCATCAAGAATGCCGGCAGCGTCGAGGCCGGAACTTCGGTCGGCGATTCCAGCCCCGAGGCGCGCCACCACAAGATGGGCGTGGCCTTGAGCGCCGCCACCACGACCTTCATGGGCGACAGCTACACCTTCATCGATTGTCCCGGCTCGATCGAGTTCGCGCACGACATGCGCGCCGCGCTGCCGGCGGTCGATGCCGCGATCGTGGTCTGCGAGGCGGATGAAAGGAAGTTGCCGCAACTGCAGATCATCCTGCGCGAGCTCGAGGAATTGGGCATTCCGCGCTTTTTGTTCCTGAACAAGATCGACAAGGCCAACAAGCGCATCCGCGAAACCCTGGCGACGCTGCAGCCGGCCTCGCGCGTGCCGTTGGTGTTGCGCCAGATTCCGATCTGGAACGGCGAATTGATCGAGGGCTTCGTCGATCTCGCGCTGGAGCGCGCCTTCGTCTACCGCGAACACAAGCCTTCGGAAGTCGTCGCGCTGGATGGCGGCAATCTCGACCGCGAGAAGGAAGCCCGCTTTTCGATGCTGGAAAAGCTCGCCGACCACGACGACGTGCTGATGGAGCAGTTGCTGGAAGACATCCAGCCGCCGCGCGATGCGGTGTTCGACGATCTGGCGCGCGAACTGCGCGAAGGCCTGATCTGCCCGGTGCTGCTCGGAGCCGCCAGCCGCGAAAACGGCGTGCTGCGGCTGATGAAGGCGCTTCGGCATGAGGCGCCTGGCGTCGCCGACACCGTCAAGCGTCTCGGCGCATCGGCGGGGAAGGATGCGCTGGCTTATGTGTTCAAGACCATGCATCTGCAGCATGGCGGCAAGCTGTCGCTGGTGCGGCTGCTCGCCGGGCACCTGGACGACGGTGCGACGCTGCAATCCTCGTCCGGCGAAACCGGGAGGGTTTCGGGCATCCTCGCGGTCAGCGGCGGGCACGAGAGCAAGCGGGCGGCGGCGGAAGCCGGCGAAACCGTAGCGCTCGGCAAGCTCGATGCGATCAAGACCGGCGACACGCTCTCGGGCGGCAAGACCGCGCCGGCCTCGCTCGCGCGGGTCGAACCGACGCCGCCGGTGCTGGCGATGTCGCTGGCGGCGAACGATCGCAAGGACGACGTCAAGCTGGGCCAGGCGCTGCTGCGGTTGAACGAGGAGGACCCGTCCCTTTCGATGATCCACAATACCCAGACCCACGACATCGTGCTGTGGGGGCAGGGCGAGATGCATCTGCGCGTCGCGCTCGAGCGCCTCAAGGACCGCTTCGGCGTTAACGTCAAATCGCACGCGCCGGCGATCGGCTATCAGGAGACGATCCGCAAATCGATCACGCAACGCGGACGCCACAAGAAGCAGTCCGGCGGCCATGGCCAGTTCGGCGACGTGGTGCTGGAAATCCAGCCGATGCCGCGCGGCTCCGGTTTTGAATTCCACGAAAAGGTGGTCGGCGGTGCGGTACCGCGCAACTATATCGGCGCGGTGGAGGAGGGCGTGATCGACAGCCTGGCGCGCGGGCCGCTCGGCTTCCCCGTCATCGACATCCACGTCACCCTGACCGACGGCTCCTATCACAGCGTCGATTCGTCCGATCTTGCGTTCCGCACCGCGGCGCGGATCGGCATGAGCGAGGCGCTGCCGCAGTGCCAGCCGGTGCTGCTGGAGCCGATCCATATGGTGGAGATCGTTTGTCCGACGGAAGCCACGGCAAAGATCAACGCCATCCTGTCGGCGCGGCGCGGCCAGATCCTCGGCTTCGACACCCGCGAGGGCTGGGCCGGGTGGGATTGCGTCCGCGCCACCATGCCGGAAGCCGAGATCGGCGATCTCATCGTCGAGCTGAGATCGGCCACCGCCGGCGCCGGCGGTTTTACCCGGCAGTTCGACCGCATGGCCGAAGTCACCGGCCGCGCCGCCGACCAGATCATCGCCGCGCATCGCGTCGCGGCGTGATGTTTAAGGTTCGTCATGGCCGGGCTTGTCCCGGCCATCCACGTCTTTCTTGGCTATCGAAACCAAGACGTGGATGCCCGGCACAGGGCCGGGCATGACTCGTGAATCTCTATTTCTCGGGGCGCATTCCAATCCCAGCCGCGTCGTGCTGCTTCCCAATCAGCCGCTTTCATGAACACTGTTGCCTGTGAAACGGGACTGATTTCCAGCCGATGCTTGATTCACGCCGCAACGTTGCCCTGGCCTGTGCGCTGAGCGCGCTGGCCGGCTATGTCGACGGCATCGGCTATTTGCATCTCGGCGGCCTGTTCGTCTCGTTCATGAGCGGCAACTCGACACGGATGGGGGTCAGCCTGGCGCATGGGCATTGGCAAACCGCGGCCGAAGCGTTCGGATTGATCGCGCTGTTCGTGGCCGGGGCCGCCGCCGGCAGCCTGATCGTGCTCGGCCGCGGCCCGCATCGCCAGCCGCTTGTGCTGCTGGCGGAAGCGCTGCTGCTGGCCGCTGCCGCGCTCGCATATTCCACGGGCCAATCCAATGTGGCGATCGGCGCCATCGTGCTGGCGATGGGGCTGGAGAACGCCGTGTTCCAGATCGACGGTGGCGCCGGGCTCGGCCTCACCTATGTCACCGGTGCGCTGGTCAAGGTCGGCCAGCTCATCGCGGCGGCGCTGAGCGGCGGGGCGCGCTGGGCGTGGGCGCCCAATTTGCTGCTATGGGCGGCGCTGGTCGCGGGGTCGGTGGGCGGCGCGCTCGCCTATGCCTGGGTCAATCTCGGCGCGATCTGGCTGGCGGCTGCGGCCGCGTTGGCCCTGAGCGGGATGGTTGCCGTCACCGCGAGATAGCATTGACTTGCCGCATTGACTTGGACGCCGGCTTGGCCGAATTGACTGCCATGACAAGTACAACCAGACCCCCCGCCGCGTGCCTGATCGGATGGCCGGCCGCGCATTCGCGCTCGCCGCTGATCCATCATTACTGGTTGCGGACGCTCGGCATCGAAGGCGGCTACGTCATCGAAGCCGTGCCGCCCGACGAGTTCGGGGATTTCGTGTTCCGGCTGTCGCTGCGCGGCTTCGTCGGCGCCAACGTCACCATTCCGCACAAGGAGCGCGCGCTCGCCTTGTCGAAGCCGGACGCGCGCGCCCGCGCGGTCGGCGCCGCCAACACGCTGTGGTTTGCCGACGGCGAACTCCGCTCGACCAACACCGACGTCGAAGGTTTCATCAACAATCTCGACGCCTGCGCGCCCGGATGGGACAAGGCCGAGGATGCACTGGTGCTCGGCGCAGGCGGTGCGGCGCGTGCGGTGCTGTTCGGATTGATCGAACGCGGCATCAAGCGCATCCATCTGGCCAACCGGACCGCGGCGCGCGCGCGCGCGCTGGCGGATCAATTCGGCGCCAGCGTGTTGCCGGCGCAATGGGATGCGGTGGATGCATTGCTGCCACGCGCGGGACTTTTGGTGAACACGACTTCGCTCGGCATGCACGGCCAGCCCGCGCTGGAACTCGATGCCGCGCGCCTGCCGCAGAATGCGGTGGTCAATGATCTGGTTTATGTGCCGCTGCAAACGCCGTTGCTGGCGGCCGCGGGTGCGCGTGGATTGCAGACCGCCGATGGGCTCGGCATGCTGCTGCACCAGGCGGTGCGCGGCTTTGAATTGTGGTTCGGCAAGCGGCCGCAAGTCACATCAGAACTTCGTGCGCTCGTCGAAGCCGATCTCAAAAAAGCTTGAGCGGAATAACGTAGCCGGATTGGGGTCCCAATGGTCAGGTAGCGCCTACCGGAGACTCCCTCATGCCGAAGAATCTGTCCAAGCCCCCGTCCAGCCTCATTCGCCCGCTGTTCGCCGTCGCGATGGTGGCAGCCTCCACGATCTATGCCATCGCCCAGCAGCCGCCTTCGCCGACGCGGGTTCGCGGCACCATCGAAGCCGTTGACGGCGACATGCTCGCGGTGAAGTCACGCAGCGGCGAGGATTTCAAGCTGCACATGGCCAAGGATGTGAACCTGCTCGGCATCACCAGGATTTCACTGTCCGACATCAAGGTCGGCTCCTTCATCGGCACCACGACGGTTCCGGGACCTGACGGCGCCAACAACGCGGTCGAGGTGCATGTGTTCCCGGAGAACATGCGCGGCACCGGCGAAGGCTCGCGGCCGTTCGACCTGCGCCCCAACAGCTCCATGACCAACGCGACCGTGGATCAGTCCGTCGTCGGCAATGACGGTCACACGCTGTTGGTCAAGTACAAGGACGGCGAGAAAAAGGTTCTGGTCTCGCCGGAAACGCCGGTCGTCACCTATGTCCCGGCAGACAAATCCGAGCTGAAGGCCGGCGCCAAGGTGATCGCCTTCTTCAAGAAGCTGCCGGACGGCTCTTTCGAGGCCAACCGGATCAATGTCGGCCTCAACGGGCTGACGCCGCCGATGTGACGCGAAGCGTCGTTTCCGGGTTCGCTTCGCGCCCCGGAATGACGAAGCTGGAATAGCTACCCCCCTCCGGTGTTGGCGTTGTGGGACGCTGGAACACATTGGAAGGGATATCCCCATGCGGACGACGTCACGCCTGCTCGCTGCTTCACTGACATTGGTCTCCTTGCTCGGCGCCGTCGCCTGGGCGCAACAGCCGCCGGCACCGACGGTGCGTATCCGTGGTGCGATCGAGGCCGTTGACGGCAATGTTCTCTCGATCAAGACGCGCGAGGGCGCCGACGTGAAAGTGAAAATGACCGATAACGTCGCGGTGTTTGCGGTCGTGAAGACCGAACTGTCCGAGATCAAGGAAGGGTCGTACATCGGCGTCACGGCAATGCCGGAGCCGGATGGCACCCAGAAGGCCGTCGCGGTGCATATTTTCCCTGAAAGCCAGCGCGGCGCTGCCGAAGGTTTCCGGCCCTGGGATGCGCGCCCGAACTCGACCATGACCAACGCCACCGTCGCCCAGACCGTGAAGGGCACCGACGGCCAGAACATTCTGGTCAAGTACAAGGACGGCGAAAAGAAAGTCGTCGTTCCGCCGGAGACCCCGATCGTCACCTTCGTCGCGAGCGACAAGTCGGAGGTCAAGCCGGGCGCCAAGCTCATCATCTTCGGCGCGGCGAAGAAGGACGACGGCACGCTGGAAGCCAACCGCGTCAATGTCGGCCGCGACGGGATCACGCCGCCGATGTGACGGCGCAACTGTCGTCCGCGCCCACCGCCCATTCGTTGCGGATGCCGGTTGGCTTCACTGCCGGTCATCGGCGACATATCTCCAGCATTTCCAAAGAGAAAAACCAGCCTTTCCAAAAGACGCGCGGCCAACGATGGCGCAAGGTTTCCTGGCTTCGGCGCGGGTCGGTTGCGCTCGGCTGTGACCGGTTTTCGGAAGGCGTCAAAGCCGACGCACGGAGTCGTTGGCTTCGATCGAACGATGTCGAAAAGCCGACGGCTACGCGGTCGCGGCGGATTCGTCGTCACGGGCAGCTCGCGTCATCGCTGTAACAAGGAGGTCAGGATGTCCAATCTGAGGGCACGCGGGGCGCTGGACCGGGCCCGTCACTTGTTTTTGGAGCGTCCGACTGTCGCCCGCAAACCGAACGCATCCGCCACGGCGGTTTGGCAGGACGGGCTGCGATGCCAAATTGCAGGATCTGGAGGAGAAACAGCGGTCACCGACATGCCGGCTTCAATGGGTGGCGATGGCACTGGCCCCAATCCCGGCTGGTTGCTGCGGGCTTCGATGGCTGCCTGCGCTGCAACGGCGATCGCGATGCGGGCCGCCACGCTTGGCATCGAGCTGAGGTCTCTGTCGGTAGCCGTTCACAGCGAGTCGGATGCCCGCGGCCTGGTTGGTATCGATGGCGTTTCGACGGCGCTGTCCGCGATGAGGATGTCCGTCGAGATCGGTGCCGACAGCACGTCTCGGGAACAGCTCTGCGAGCTTGCCCGATGGGGCGAGGCGCAATCGCCCGTCGGCAGTACCTTGCGCGACCGGCCGCCAGTGTCGCTTGAAATTTTTGTGGTCTAGCGCCCGCGATATCCGCGGAGACAGACCGGCGCGTCTTGCGCGCCACTTTCCCCCACCTCCGCCGAAAGGCTTCGGCGAACAGAGGGGAGAAGGGAAGCGGGAACGCCGCGACGCGACTTAAATCGCCAGCACGTGATCGTCGATCTCGGCGATGGTGTTGACGCCGCACAGGCCCATCGTGACCGTCAGTTCGTTTCGGATCAGGTCGAGCGCTTTGGCGACGCCCTCCTGGCCACCGGCGCCGAGGCCGTGGACGAAGGCGCGGCCGATCATGCAGGATTTTGCGCCGAGTGCCAGCGCGCGCATCACGTCCTGGCCGGAGCGGATGCCGCCGTCGAACATGATTTCCATCTTGTCGCCGACCTCATCGACGATCTCCGGCAGCACTTCGATCGAGGACGGCGCCCCGTCGAGCTGGCGGCCGCCATGGTTGGAGACCACCATCGCATGCGCTCCGGTCTTGACGGCTTCCTCGGCGTCCTCGACGTCGAGAATGCCTTTCAGGACCAGCTTGCCCGGCCAGATCGAGCGGATCCATTCGACATCCTTCCAGTTCAGCGTGGTGTCGAACTGCGAGGACGTCCATTGCGAGAGCTGGGTGATGTCGTCGGCGCCCTTGATGTGACCGACGATGTTGCCGAAGGTGCGCCGCTTGCCGCGCATCACGCCGGCGACCCATGCCGGCTTGGTGGCGAAATCGATCAGCTTCGACAGCGACCATTCCGGCGGAATCGTCATGCCGTTCTTGATGTCCTGATGGCGCTGACCGATCACCTGCAGGTCGACGGTCAGGACCAGCGCGCTGCATTTGGCGGCGATCGCGCGCTCGATCAGCGATTTGATGAAGCCGCGGTCCTTCATCACGTAAAGCTGGAACCAGAACGGCTTGTCGACATTGGCGGCGACGTCCTCGATCGAACAGATCGACATCGTGCTCAGCGTGAACGGAATGCCGGCGGCCTGGGCGGCGCGGCAGGCGTGGATTTCACCGTCGCCGTGCTGCATGCCGAGCAGCCCGACCGGCGCGAGACTGATCGGCAGCGCGGCCGGCTCGCCCAAAATCGTCGTCGACGTATCGCGTTTGGAGACATCGACCAGGATGCGCTGGCGGAACTTGATGGCTTCGAGATCGGCGCGATTGGCGCGCAGCGTATCCTCCGAATAGGAGCCGCGGTCCGCATAGTCGAAAAACGCCTTCGGCACCCGGCGCTTGTGCAACTGGCGCAGATCTTCGATGCAGGTAATGTGCTTCATGGACGTTCCGGCCCCTTCTTGAATTCCTTGTCTGTGTCGTCATCTAGCACGGTTGGTACCCCAGCCAAATCAGGCTTGCGGAACCATTTAGGTGAGGACGTCGCATGACCGGACCCGATCGCCATCCGAAGCCCATGGCCAAGCCCGCCCGCGAATCGCGCGAGAGCGCCGAAAAGCGCCGGCTCGACGAGGCGCTGGAGGAGGGGCTGGAAGAGACCTTTCCGGGCTCGGACCCGGTCAATGTGACCCAGCCGGCGCCGTCGAAGGGCGACCATCACATCAAGCGGCGCGGCTAGCGCCCGCGACGCGGCCGCGTCGGATTTGTAAAATATCAAATTTTACAGTGGGTTATGCGCCGATTGCGGGTGCGGGCGCCGGTAATGATTCATCATATTTTTTGAAGCCATTTTAGCCCCTGAGGGATTATAAGGCCTTGCACGCCATGATGGTGTGCGTTCGCCGCTTCTTGCCGGATGATGGGAAGCGCCGGGGTTGCTGGGGGTCACATGAGCCGCAAATATTTCGGTACCGACGGGATTCGGGGCCGTGCCAATGGTCTGATCACGCCGGAGCTGGCGCTCAAGGTGGGGCAGGCCGCCGGCCTGGTGTTTCAGCGCGGCGACCATCGCCATCGCGTCGTCATCGGCAAGGACACGCGGCTGTCCGGCTACATGATCGAATACGCCATGGTGGCGGGCTTTACCTCGGTCGGCATGGACGTGCTGCTGCTCGGCCCGATGCCGACGCCGGCGGTGGCGATGCTGACCAAATCGATGCGCGCCGATCTCGGCGTCATGATCTCTGCTTCGCATAATCTGTTCGAGGACAACGGCATCAAGCTGTTCGGCCCGCAGGGCTTCAAATTGTCCGACGACGTCGAAAAGCAGATCGAGCAACTGCTCGACGAGCCGATCGACCGGCGTCTGGCGCAAAGCGCCAGCCTCGGCCGCGCCCGCCGCATCGACGGCGTGCACGACCGCTACATCGAATTCGCCAAGCGTACGCTGCCGCGCGAGCTGTCGCTCGACGGACTGCGCGTCGTGATCGATTGCGCCAATGGCGCGGCCTACAAGGTGGTGCCGGAAGCGCTGTGGGAGCTCGGCGCCGACGTCGTCGCCATGGGCGTCGAGCCCGACGGCTTCAACATCAACAAGGAATGCGGCTCGACCTCTCCGGAGGCATTGAGTCGGAAAGTGCGGGAAATGCGCGCCGACATCGGCATCGCGCTCGACGGCGACGCCGATCGCGTCATCCTGGTCGACGAACGCGGCCATGTCGTCGACGGCGACCAGCTGCTCGCGGTGATCGCGCAAAGCTGGAAGGAAGATGGCCGCCTCGCCAAGCCCGGCATCGTCGCTACCGTAATGTCCAATCTCGGGCTGGAACGTTTCCTGGAGGGCCAGGGACTGGAGATGGTGCGTACGCCGGTCGGCGACCGCTATGTGCTCGAGCAGATGCTCAAGCAGGGTTACAACCTCGGCGGCGAGCCGTCGGGCCACATCATCCTGTCCGACTACGCGACGACCGGCGATGGCTTCGTCGCGGCGCTGCAGGTGCTGGCCGTGGTGCAAAAGCTTCGCCGCCCGGTGTCGGAAGTCTGCCACAAGTTCGATCCGCTGCCGCAGATCCTCAAGAACGTGCGCTATCGCAGCGGCAAGCCGCTCGACGATGCCGAGGTGAAGTCGGCGATCGTCGACGGCGAAAAACGCCTCAACGGCCACGGCCGGCTGCTGGTCCGCTCGTCCGGCACCGAACCGGTGATCCGCGTGATGGGCGAGGGCGACGACCGCATCCTGGTCGAGGAAGTGGTCGATCACATCGTCACCGCCCTCGGCCACGCCGCGGCGGCGTAAAGAAAGAATCCTCCTTCTTCCCCTGTAGGAGAAGGTTGCGCGAAGCGCCGGATAAGGGGTCTGTCTCCGTAGCGAGCGCTCTATCCGTGGAGACAGATCCCTCACGCGTCTTCGCTTCGCGAATCCACCCTCTCCCACAAGGGCAGAGGGGAAGGGCTACGTTCGAGTATCCTGACGCATCGCAGCCATTAGCTATTGATGCTGGTCGGAGCCGCGCGCGGGGCGTAGGAACGGCATTATTGCCTGCTGATCTTTTCGGGAATCGCCCTCTTGAACAAGCCCGTCACCGTCTCCGAGGAAGCATTGGTCGCGCCTGTCGTGGTGGCTGATGCGGCGCCGTCGCTCGCCGCCAAGGCGGCCGCGGCAGGGCCGGCCTATATCGTGCTGGCCGGAATCAGCTTCTCGCATTTCCTCAACGACACCATGCAGTCCCTGATCGCGTCGGTCTATCCGATCCTGAAGGATAATTACGCGCTGGATTACGCGCAGATCGGGCTGATCACGCTGGCGTTCCAGTTTACGGCGTCGCTGCTGCAGCCGCTGGTCGGACACTTCACCGACAAAAAGGCGCAGCCGTTCTCGCTCGCCATCGGCATGGGTTTCACGTTCTTCGGCCTGCTGCTGCTCAGCGTCGCGGATCAATACGCGATCATTCTGATCGCGGCCTCGCTGGTCGGATTGGGATCGGCGGTGTTCCATCCGGAATCGGCGCGGATCGCGCGGTTGGCCTCGGGCGGGCGTTATGGTTTCGCGCAATCGGTGTTTCAGCTCGGCGGCAGTGTCGGCACCTCGATGGGCCCGGTGCTGGCGGCGCTGATCGTGGTGCCGTTCGGCCAGCCCTCGATCGCCTGGTTTTCCTCGATCGCGTTTCTGGCGATCGTGATCCTGTGGCGGATCGGGGTCTGGTACAAACCGCAGATCACGGCGAAGAAAGCGGCCGTCGTCGAACGCCATCCCGATGCGCCGGATGCGCGGCGCGTGAAGATCGCCCTGGCGGTGCTGGTGGCGCTGCTGTTATCAAAACAGCTCTACGTGTCGAGCCTGTCGAGCTATTACATCTTCTATCTGATCGAGAAGTTCAACGTCTCGACCCAGGCGGCGCAGTTCTATCTCTTCATCTTCCTCGCCGCCAATGCCGCGGGCGCCTATTTCGGCGGATCGCTGGGTGACAGATTCGGCCGCAAATACGTCATCTGGTTCTCGATCCTCGGCGCGCTGCCCTTCACGCTGGCGCTGCCCTATGCCGGCCTGTTCGGCAGTGCGGTGCTGTCGGTCATCATCGGGTTGGTCCTGTCGTCGGCGACGTCGTCGATCATCGTGTTCGCGCAGGAATTGATGCCGCACCGCTTCGGAATGATTTCGGGCGTGTTCTTTGGCGTCGCCTTCGGCATCGGCGGGCTCGGCGCTGCGGTGCTCGGCAGGGTCGCCGACCACACCGGCATCGGCTTCGTCTATCATGTCTGCGCCTTCCTGCCGGCGCTCGGGCTGCTCGCGGTGTTCCTGCCGAAGATGCCGAAGCCCGCGCGTTAACGAAGCGTTTGCAAATGGCAGGGACCGTCAGGTCAGGCTCCGTGCCATCTTCATCAATACATAGTTAGGATGTATGGCGGTTTCGCCATCTTCTGTGCCGCAGTTGCATCACCCTGCAGGTGGCATAAGCGCCGGCGCGAATAATCTTCGGAGATTATCAACCTTAAAAATTAGGGTTAAGCGCCGCTTAAGCATTTGGTGCCATCGTCCGCCCGTGAGTTTTTGATGTGGGGCCTCCGCAACGCCTCAACGGACAAAAGGACGAAGCCAATGCGTAGCGTTAAGTCTCTCGTTGCCGCCGGAGCGGCATCCCTGTTGTCGTCGGTGGCGTTCGCTGCCGATATGGCCATCGCGCCGCCCCCTCCGATGGCCTATGCGCCGCCCCCGGTCCAGGACTTCGGTGGCTGGTATCTGCGCGGCGACATCGGTATGACCAATACCGAGAGCAAGCTGCACACCGACCTCTATGATACCCTGCCGGCCAACACGGCTTGGAACCAGTACGGCCACGGCTTCGACAGCGGCATGCTGTTCGGTGTCGGCGTCGGCTACCAGTTCAACAACTGGTTCCGGGCCGATATCACCGGTGAATATCGCTCGAAGGTCAGCTTCAAGGGCACCGACTTCTTCGTGTTCAACCCCGGCGGCGGGCTCGGTGACTCCTATACTGGCGGCTACCGGAGCTGGGTCGGAATGGTCAACGGCTACGTCGATCTCGGCACCTGGTGGTGCATCACGCCATTCATCGGTGCCGGCGTCGGCGCCGCCAATATCCGGACCACCGGCTTCAGCGATGTCGCAACGTTCCCGACCGGCGACGGCCGCACCAGCGCGTACTTCGCCGATGGCGCGAGCAAGACCAACTTTGCCTGGGCCGCGCATGCCGGTCTCGCCTACAAGGTCACCAACAACTTCACGGTTGAATTGGCATACCGCTACCTCGACATGGGTACCGGCATCCACGGCCAGGGCCACTTCTTCGACGGCTCGCCCGCCGGCGTCTCGACCTTCCAGTACCGCGACATGACTTCGCATGACCTCAAGCTCGGCGTGCGCTGGAATCTGGAAGGCCCGCAGACCTACGCGCCGCCGCCGCCGCTGATTCGCAAAGGTTAATGGCGACTTCCATCCGTTAAGGATTGCCGACGGCGCGGGATTTTCCCGCGCCGTTTGCTTTTGGCGCGTGTGTTGCCGCGTGCCGGCTGCGAGCGCGAAATGAGTCTTGCATTTTCCAACAAGATCATTGTCGGCAGATGCCGCGATAACGATTGGTTAGGGTTAACGAGCGATGATCGGCATCAGGTAGAGTGTCCCATGGGGTGTTGCGATGCGTCGTTTCTTGCTGGCGATGATGATATGCGGAATTGCGGCGGGTGCGCAGGCAGCCGATATGCCCGATCTTCCGATCCTCCGCGGCGGCCTCACCGAGGGGTTTAGCAGAAGCAGCGTCAACTGGCAGGGCGTTTATGTCGGCGGCCAGGCTGCCTACGGCACGTCCAACATGAATTTCACCGGCTCGACCAAGACCGTTGCCGCGCGCCTTCTGAGCGGGCTCGAGATGGAGCAGCAACAGAATATTTCGTCATGGCCGATCATGGGCAAGGTCTCCACCCACGGCGAAGGGTTCGGCGGCTTCGTCGGCTACAACAGCCAATGGACCGACGTCGTCCTCGGCGTTGAAGCCAATTACATGCACGGCAAGTTTGGCGGTTCGCAGACCGACAGCATGAGCCGGTTCTTCACGCTCCCGTCGGGTTACACCGATTCCGTCACGTACGAAGGCACGGCGAAGATGCAGATCTCAGACGTGGGAACGCTGCGCGCCCGTGCCGGCTATGCCTATGGTTCGTTCCTGCCCTATGCCTTTGCCGGCGTCGCGCTGGGGCAGGCCAACATCATTCGAACGGCCCACGTTTTCGGCCTCCAGGTCAATCCGGCCGCCGCGCCCGGATTCCAGAGCGTGCCGTTCGATGTGAGCGCCACCGAGGCGCAGTACAGCAAATTGATCTACGGCTATTCGTTTGGCATCGGCACCGACATCATGCTGATGTCCTGCCTGTTTCTGCGGGCGGAATGGGAATATGTCCGCTTCGCCACCACCATCGATACCAGCGTCAACACCGTGCGCGTCGGCCTCGGTTACAAATTCTGATCGCGCGACGTCCGGCGGAAGATAGCATGGCACCCGTTTCGCCCGTCACCATTCGTCGCGCCCGCCGCGACGATGTCGGCTCCATCATTGCCATGCTGGCGGACGATCGGCTCGGCGCGGCACGGGAGCGGCTCGAAGATCCGTTGCCGCAAATCTATTTCGATGCGTTCGAACGCGTCGCGCGCGATCCGAACATCCGGCTCGTGGTCGCCGCGGACGGCGAGGGCGCGGTGGTCGGTTGCCTGCAGCTCTGCATCCTTCCTGGATTGAGCTCGCAGGGCGCCTCGCGCGGTTTGCTCGAGGATGTTCGCGTCGCCAGCCATTTGCGCAGCCGCGGCATCGGCGAGCAATTGGTGCAATGGGCGGTTGCAGAAGCGCGTGCACACGGTTGCAAGCTGGTGGAACTGCTGACGCACCACACGCGCGTCGATGCGCAACGATTCTATGAGCGATTGGGATTCGCGCGCAGCCATGTCGGCATGACCTTGAGATTCTGACGCTTTATTTTTGCGCAGGGTTGAGTCGTGGCGCAGGCAATGGCTCAGGTAGTTCTGACTCTGCGATCCCATTAACAGGCGATAAACTACCTCGACCTCAGTGATTTTACGGAGAGGAACGTCTCCGCTATGTCAGCGTCTCCCATGGGGCCGTGGGCAACTCGGGGGATTTCAATGAAAAATTATTCGATCGTACGGATCGGCAAGGAGTATGTCGTGCAGGCCGGCGAAAAGAGCGTTTTGAAGACCGCGAGCCGGCGCATGGCCGCGAGGCTGATCAGCGATGCGGCCGGCCTGCTGGAACAGCAGCCGGTCCCGTCCACAGAAGCCGATGCTTCAATCACCTGTGATGTCAGCGACATGCCGGATGCCCCCGAAGTTCCTTGACGATCGGGCGCGATTCCCTTAATCACCGCCGCGGGACACCTCCCCCCAACGGGAGGCTTGCTATCTGGAAGGATAGAATATGACCGTAGCGAAGCCCGCTTCGCGGCCCAATGTGCCGCATTTCTCCTCCGGCCCCTGCGCCAAGCGCCCCGGCTGGAATCCCCAAAATCTCAAGGACGCCGCCCTCGGCCGCTCGCATCGCGCGAAGGTCGGCAAGGCCAAGCTCAAGCTCGCGATCGATTTGACGCGCGAAGTACTTGAAGTGCCGGCCGGTTACCGGATCGGCATCGTGCCGGCGTCCGATACCGGCGCGGTCGAAATGGCGCTGTGGTCGCTGCTCGGCACGCGTCCCGTCACCACCATCGCCTGGGAATCCTTCGGCGAGGGCTGGGTCAGCGATATCGTCAAGGAATTGAAGCTCAAGGACGTCACCAAGCTGCACGCCGGCTATGGTGAAATCCCCGATTTGTCCAAGGCTGATCCGGCCTCCGACATCGTCTTCACCTGGAACGGCACCACCTCGGGTGTGCGCGTGCCCAATGCCGACTGGATCAAGGCCGACCGCCAGGGCCTCACCATCTGCGATGCGACGTCGGCGGCGTTTGCGCAGCCGCTCGACTGGCCCAAGCTCGATGTCGTCACCTTCTCCTGGCAGAAGGCGCTCGGCGGCGAGGCCGCGCATGGCATGCTGGTGCTGTCGCCGCGCGCGGTGGAGCGGCTGGAGACCTACAAGCCGGCCTGGCCGCTGCCGAAGATTTTCCGCATGACCAAGGGCGGCAAGCTCAATGAGGGCATCTTCGAGGGCGAGACGATCAACACGCCCTCGATGCTGTGCGTCGAGGATTATCTCGATGCGCTCAACTGGGCAAATTCGATCGGCGGCCTCAAGGCTCTGATCGCGCGTGCCGACGCCAACACCAAGGCGATTGCCGACTGGAAGGCCAGGACGCCCTGGATCGATTTCCTGGCGAAGGATGCGGCGATCCGCTCCAACACCTCGGTGTGCCTGAAGTTCGTCGATCCCGCGATCACTTCGCTGACCGCGGACGCGCAGGCGGATTTTTCCAAGAAGCTGGTCGCGCTGGTCGAGAAGGAAGGCGCCGGCTACGACTTCGCCTATTACCGCGATGCGCCGGCGGGCCTGCGGATCTGGTGCGGCGCCACCGTGGAAGCCTCCGACGTCGCGCTGCTGACGCAGTGGATCGACTGGGCGTTCGCCGAAACCAAGGCCGCGCTTCCCAAGGCGGCGTAAGGCTGAAAGTTAGGCCGTGCGGATTGGTTCCGCACGGCAACACCTTTCACAGGCCATTTTCATGTTCGAACCTGAGAACGACATCGAGCGCTTGCTGATGCGTGCATCGGCAGAGCCGGCTGAGCGTCCGGCCTTCGCCCGGGCCTTGATCGATGCGCGGATATTCGTGGTGCTGGTTTCCGACCGTCCGGTCGTGCCCGGGCCGGACGGCAATGTCGTCATTCCCGAAGGGACCAAATTGACCTTGCCGAGCGCTGTGCGCGGCGAGGAGAAGCTGATCCCGTTCTTTACGGCGCCGTCGCGGGCGCAGGCGTGGTTCAAGGACGAGCACATCATCGGACCGGATGTGACCCGCGATTTGTTCGCCCGCTATCCTGCCGTGCCATTCGTGCTCAATCCGGGCTCCGACTACGGCAAGGATTTCACGCCAGGCGAGGTGGCGCGGATGCTGGCGGGGGACTTCGATATGCGGGCCCCGCAGACCGTCACGACGCAAGCATCCGAGCAGATATTGCTGGCGCACCCCAGGGAAATCCCGGCCGCCTTGATTGAGGCGCTCGGCCGTGAACTCGGCGCCGTCAAATCCGTGGGCGGCGCCTGGCTGATGCTGGCGATGCGCGGCGGCCAGAGCGAGCAGAGCTGGATGCTCGGTATCGATCACCAGGGGCCATGGCAGGACGTGCGCGACGCGATCGGCCGCGCCGTCGTCGGCGATATCCTGCAAGGACGTGTGCTCGACGCCAAGCCTCTCGATGCCGGCGAAATCTCCGTCACCTTGCGCACCGGAATTCCCATCATCGCCGCCAAGGGCGGCTTCCTCCATTAACTCCTCAGGTAGACCCCAGATGTCCAAACCCAAAGTCCTCATCTCCGACGCTCTCTCTCCCGCCGCCGTGCAGATCTTCAGGGATCGCGGTGTCGATGTCGATTTCCAGCCCAATCTCGGCAAGGACAAGGACAAGCTCGCCGAGATCATCGGCGACTATGACGGGCTTGCGATCCGCTCGGCGACCAAGGCGACCGCGAAGATCATCGAGAAGGCGAAGAAGCTGAAAGTGATCGGCCGCGCCGGCATCGGCGTCGACAATGTCGAGATTCCCGCCGCGACCGCGAAGGGCATCATCGTGATGAACACGCCGTTCGGCAATTCGATCACGACCGCCGAGCACGCGATCACGCTGATGCTGGCGCTGGCGCGCGAGATTCCGCAGGCCGACGCTTCGACGCAGGCCGGCAAATGGGAAAAGAACCGCTTCATGGGCGTCGAGATCACCGCCAAGACGCTCGGGGTGATCGGTTGCGGCAATATCGGCGCCATCGTCGCCGACCGCGCGCTCGGCCTGCGCATGAAGGTGATCGCGTTCGATCCGTTCCTGTCGCCGGAGCGCGCCAAGGATATCGGCGTCGAGAAGGTCGAACTCGACGATCTCTTGAAGCGCGCCGATTTCATCACCCTGCATACGCCGCTGACCGACAAGACCAGGAACATCATCGACGCCGGCGCCCTCGCCCGGATGAAGAAGGGCGTGCGCATCATCAATTGCGCCCGTGGCGGCCTGGTCGACGAGCAGGCGCTGGTCGATGCGCTGAACGCAAAGCATGTTGCGGGCGCCGCCTTCGACGTCTTCGTCGAGGAGCCGGCCACTTCGAACGTGCTGTTCGGCCATCCCAACGTGATCTGTACGCCGCATCTCGGCGCCGCCACCACGGAAGCGCAGGAGAACGTCGCATTGCAGGTCGCCGAGCAGATGTCGGACTACCTGTTGACCGGCGCGATCTCGAACGCGGTCAATTTCCCCTCGATCACGGCCGAAGAGGCGCCGAAGCTGAAACCGTTCATCGAACTGGCCGAGAAGCTCGGCTCGTTCGCCGGCCAGCTTACCGAGAGCGGCATCCTCAAGGTTCAGATCACCTATGAGGGAAATGTGGCCGCCATGAAGATCAAGGCGATCACCTCGGCGGTATTGTCCGGCCTGCTGCGGCCGATGCTGGGCGACGTCAACGTGGTGTCGGCGCCGGTCGTCGCCAAGGAGCGCGGCATGGTGGTCGACGAGATCGTTCGCGCGGCGCAGAGCGATTATGAAAGCCTGATCACCGTCACCGTCACCACCGAACGGCAGGAACGCTCGGTGTCGGGTACCGTCTATCACGACGGCAAGCCGCGCTTGGTCGACATCAAGGGCATCCGGGTCGACGCCGAATTCGGCAAGTCGATGATCTACATCACCAATGAAGACAAGCCCGGCTTCATCGGCCACTTCGCCGGCATTCTCGGCGATGCCCAGATCAACATCGCGACCTTCCATCTCGGCCGCAACAAGCAGGGCGGCGACGCCATTGCGCTGGTCGAGGTCGACGGCGCGATTCCGGCTGAGGTGATCGCCAAGGTGCAGGCATTGCCGCAGGTCAAGCAGGCCAAAGCGTTGGTGTTTTAGAAGGCGTTGCTCCCTCTTGTCGTCGTCCCGGCTCAAGGCCGGGACGGCGCTGTACCTCCATTGCCGGCGCCCGCTACCTCCGCCGCGCTGCCGTCCGGGCTCCGCCTTACCGAAACCCCAATCGAACCAGTTGCTCTGTCGCGGCGTCTCATCACCAGGGGTGATGGGATTTTTTCGCGTCGCCGTCCAGCCAACGGCCCTGGGAGTAAGCCTATGCAATTGATTACCAAGTATCTTTTGACCACCAGCCTCGGCGTGGTCGCGGCGCTTGCCGTGGCTCCAGCGCGGGCCGCCGATGTGCCGGCCAGTTCCACCGTCGACGCCGTTACCGTCTATCCCGACGGCGCCAGCGTCACGCGCGTCATCACGCTCGATGTGCCGGCCGGCGACCATTCGGCCGTCCTGAAGGATTTTCCGCTGTTGCTGGATCCGTCCTCGCTGCGGGTCGAGGGGGAGGCGGGCGTCAAGCTCACCATCGGCGCGATCGACGCCAAGCCGCCGCGCGCGGCGCCGCCGGTCAACCTGCCTGAGCTCGACAAGCGTATCGAGGCGCTGAAAGACCAACGCGCCGACCTGCAGGGCGCGATCAATTCGGCCGTGGCGCGCCGCAAATTCGCCGAGCGTTTTGCGGAAGCTTCCCCGGCCGGAATCGGCGACAAGGGCGAGGCGCGGCCGATCGCCGAATGGCGCGCGGCCTTTGCCGCGGTGGCCGAGGAAGTCGCCACCGCCGACAGCGCGATCCGCGACGCCGAACGCAAGCAGCGCGAACTCGACCGCGAGATTGCGCGGCTCGCATCCGACCGGACGCTGAAGCCGCCGAGCAAGCTCGAGGTCCGGATCGAACTCGCCGCCGCCGCTGCGACCAGGGCGACGCTGCGGGTGACCTATGCGGTGCGCGACGCGCGCTGGGCGCCGCTGTATGACGCCCGTCTCGACACCGGCGCCAGGGACCGCAAGCCCGCGCTCGAACTGGTGCGCCGCGCCGAGATCACCCAGAACACCGGCGAGGATTGGTCGAATGTCGCGCTCGCCGTGTCCACGGTGCGCACCGCGCGCGGCGGCAAGGCGCCGGACCTGAATTCGCTGATCGTGCAATACCCGTTGCCGCCGCGCCCGCTGCCTCAGGCATCGGCGAGCGGTGCCATGGACCAAGTGAGGGTGCAGCGTTCGGTGTCGAGCCTCGCGCCCGCTGCGCCAGCGCCCAAGATGGCTGAGGCAGCTTTGGAGCGAGTCGACGAGCAGCAGGCTGCGGCGGAGGTCAGCGGCTATCAGGTGGTGTTCAAGATTCCCGGCCGCGTCAGCCTCGGCGCCGGCGAGGGCGCAAAAAGCCTGCGTGTTGCCTCTGCGGCGATCACGCCCGATCTTGCGGTGCGTGCGGTACCCGTGCTGGATCCGACCGCGTTCCTCGAAGCCAGCTTCAAACAGGCCGAGGACGCGCCGCTATTGCCGGGCCGGGTCGCGATCTATCGCGACGGCGTGTTCGTCGGCCGCGGCCAGATGACCGCGGCGGCCAAGGACGAGACCGTCCGTCTCGGCTTCGGCGCCGACGACAAGATCAAGATCGAGCGCACGACCCTCAAACGCAATGAGGGTTCGGCCGGCCTGCTGGTGGCGACCTCCAAGACCGACGAGCGATCGTTCAAGACCACCATCCGCAACGGTCACGACTTCCCGATCAAGGTCGCGATCGAGGATCACTTGCCGGTCAGCGAGAACGAAGAGATCCAGGTCGAAATGCTGTCGTCCTCGACCACGCCGACCACGACCAATCTGCGCGACAAGCGCGGCGTGCTGGAATGGGCGTTCGAGGCCAAGGCCGGTGAGGTCAGGGATATCGGCTTTGCCTGGCGGGTACGCTGGCCCAAGGACAAGGGCATCGTGATGAACCCGGCGGGGTAAGCCGTCATTGCGAGCGTAGCGAAGCAATCCATCCCTCCGTGGAAGGAATGGAATGCTTCGCCGCTTCGCTCCTCGTAATGACAACAGATGGAATGGGCGCCCTTACTTCGCCTTCAGGAACTCGCCCACTTCCAGCAGCACGAACTCATTGTCATCGGCCTTGTTGGGGTCGCGGCTCGACGAGAACGGCAGATTGTTGTCGTTGCCGACGATGATGTGCGTGTCGTCGACGCGGTCGACGTTCTCGATGGTGAAGAACGGGAAGGTCAGCACGCCGTCATTGAGCGGCTTCTTCGCCTTCTTGTCGGGATCGCGGATCTTCATCAGGTCGATATAGGCGATCTTGCGCACCGGCTTGCCGGCGTTGGCGTCAGACAGCTCGACTTTGTAGACGCGTTTGAACTTTGCGAGGTCCGGGAAGCAGTTTTCGCCGCGATTGCCCTGCGGGCAGGCCTTGTCGGCGGTGCCTTCGCCATTGTCGCGTTCGATGATCAGGCCGCTATTGGCGTCGATCATGTTGAAGTCGCCGATCGCATTGCCGTTCTGCTCGAACACGTAGTGCCAGAAGCGGCCGGTGAATTTTTCCGCCGCGACGTCGAATTCGAGGATGCGCGCGGCTTCCTTGCCGTCGACCTTTTCCCAATCCTTCTTCTCGGCATCCCACAGCGGGCCTTCCAGCAGGCCGTACAGGAACTTGCCGTCCTTCGACGCGGCAAAGCCCTCATAGCCCTTGGAGCGGCGCAGATTGACATTGGTGTAGCTGGCGCCCGGCGCGCCCGGCGACTGCACCGACCAGTGATCCGGCGAGCGCACCGGCTTGCCGTCGGCGATGGTCTCGAACACCGCCAGCACCTTGCCGGTCTTGTCGGCCTTGATCACGTAGGGGCCGAACTCGTCGCCGATCCAGAAGGTGTCGCCGATGATCTGGAACCCTTCGGTGTCGAAATCGGCGCCGGTGAGATAGCGCTTGGTCGTCGCCTCGTGGACGATGCGGAACGGCACCTTCTTGTCGGGGTCGTGCAGGAAGACGGTTTCCTGACGGTCGATCGTGCCGGTCGCCCAATTGATCTTGTGCCGGTTCAGATACAGCATGGAGTCAGGCGAATTGTAGCGCGAGCCCATGCCGTTGTCGGTGAGCACCCAGAACGAGCCGTCGGGCATTGTCTTGATTCCGGAATGGCCCTGCAGCGGCTGGCCCTTGAACGGCAGCGACACGCCGGTCGGGCGTTCATAGGATTTCCCCATCACGGTGCCCAGCGCATCGACCCGGCGGCCGGTGGTGTATTTGCCCGAGGTCTTGAGATCATCCGGTGCGTCGGCGGGCGCGTCGACGAAGGATTGCGCAGGGAGCAGCGCGTGGCCTTTCAGCGTGGCGGGAAATTCGCCTTCGCCTTGCGCAAACGCGGCACCTGTAGCCAGAAAGACGGCGGCGGCGGAACAGAGCAGTGATAGGCGCATGGCAAGATCTCCCGTGAGAAACGATGCCGTGTTCTCCCGGGCGCGTGTAACAGCCGCCTGACGGTTTTGTGAAATGCCGGTAACGACGTGGGATAAGGGTTGCGGCCTTACGCCGCCCGTCATCGCGTCGCGACCGGCCGCATGGTTTGCGGCAGCAGGAACGGCACGCCGTGGTCGGTGTACTCGATCGTGACGTCCACCTCGAAAATGCGCCGGATGGTTTCGGCCGTGATGGCGTCGCTGCGGCCGCCATCGATTGCCAGTTTGCCGCGATGCAGCAGCACGATCCGGTCGGCGAACCGCATCGCCAGATTAAGGTCGTGCAGCACCGCAATCACCGCGGTGCCGTTTTTCGCGCGCCGCCTGGCGGTCTCCACCAGGTCGATCTGGTGGCGCATGTCGAGACTCGAGGTCGGCTCATCCAGCAACAGCAAGCCGGGCCCGTGCAGCGCCTCGCCGCAGCCGAGCTGCACCAGCACGCGGGCGAAATGCGCGCGCTGCTGTTCGCCGCCGGATAATGTCGGCAATTGCCGCTGGCCGAAGCGCTCCAGCCCGACCTCGTGCAGCGCCGCATCGACCAGCCGGTGCGCGCTGGCGCGGCTGTTGTCGCCCGCGCCCATGGCGACGATTTCCGCGACCGTGAACGGGAAGGTGACGTTGACGTGCTGCGACAGCATGGCGCGATGCTGCGCGAGCTGGCGCGGCTTGTAGGTGTCGATGTCGCGGCCCTTGAGTTCGACATGGCCGCGGCTCGGCTGGAGGTCGCCGGACAACATCCGCAGCAGCGTCGATTTGCCGGCGCCGTTGGGCCCGACGATCGCGATCATCTCGCCGGCCGAGACGCGCAGGTCGATGGCGTCGACCAACGTGCTGTCGCCGAGGATCAGCGACACCGATCGCGCTTGAAGGATCGCCTTCATAATCCGACCAGCCCGCGCTGGCGCAGCAGCATCCCCAGGAAGAACGGCGCGCCGACCGCCGCGGTCAAAATGCCGATCGGCATTTCCGCCGGCGCCACGATGGTGCGCGCCAGCGTGTCGGCGCCGACCAGCAGGATGGCGCCGAGCAACACGGAGGCCGGCAGCAGCAGCCGGTGCGCCGGCCCGATCACCAGCCGCAGCAGATGCGGCACCACGATGCCGACGAATCCGACCACGCCGCAGATCGATACCGCAACCCCGGTCATGGCCGACACCAGCACGATCGATATCCGCTTCAGCCGTTCGACATCGACGCCGCTGTGGAATGCCTCGGCCTCGCCGAGCACCAGCACGTCGAGCCCGCGCGAAATCCACAGGCACGCGATCAACGCAAATCCCAGCACGGGGGCAAGCGTGGCGGTCTTAGGCCAGGTCGCTCCGCTCAGCGATCCCAACAGCCAGAAGGTGATGTCGCGCAACTGGCGATCATCGGCGATAAAGACCAGCATCCCGATGCCGGCGTTGGCGATGGCGGCGATCGCCAGCCCCGCCAGCAGGAAGATCGCGATCGACGTCCGACCCGAGCGGCTGGCGATGCTGTAGAGGATCATGGTGGTCAGCAGCGAACCGAAGAATGCCGCGAGCGGCAGCAACTGGTTCTGCATCAAGCGCAGGCTCTCGCCGAGATGGCTGTCGGTGAAGACGATCGCGGCGGCCGCCGCAAACGCGCCGCCGCTGGAAACGCCGACCAGCGCCGGATCGGCCAGCGGATTGCGAAACAGCCCCTGCATGATGGCGCCGGAAGCCGCGAGCAGGCCGCCGACCATCGCCGCCGCCACGATCCTGGGAATCCGGATCGACCACAGCACGAGCTGGTCGCGCGCCGCCAACGGATGCAGCGATGCATCGCTCCAGAGGCCGAGGGCGGCCGGTAGCCGCGACAATGGAATTCCCGCCGCCCCCACGGTGAGCGCGACCAGCGCCGCACCGGCCAGCGCCAGCAGCAGGCCGATCAGCGTCAGCGCGGCGGCGGGCCGCAGCGCCGTGCCGCTGCGACGCGTGGCGCTGTCCGTATCGGCCGGGGTCACGGCCGTCATTGCCGGCAATTGGCCGTCAGCGCGGCTGGCGAGAACGTTTCCGCCTGCGGCGCCAGCGCAGGATAAAGCTTGACCGAGAGGTCGCGCGCGGCGGCGGCGGTACGCGGGCCGAAACCGAGCAGATAGAGGCCTTCCATCGAGATGAACGCCTTGTTCGCCACCACAGGCGTCAGCGCGAAGCCGGGATGGACGTAGATGGCCTCGGCCTCCAGTGAATCCTTGCTGCGCTCGATCGAGAGCACGACGTCGGGTTTGGCGGCGACGATCGCCTCGTCACTGATGATCTTGTAGCCGTCATAACCGTCGATGGCGTTGACGCCGCCGGCGAGCGCAATGATTTCATTCGCCGCGGTCTTCTGGCCGGCCGCCATGGCGCGGCCGTTCAGCAACGACATCACGAACATCACGCGCACCGGCTTTGTCACCTTGGCGCGCAGCGCGCGCAATTGCGCGAGATCGCCCGTCACTGCTTTAGTCAGGCATTCGGCGCGGGCGGCCGCACCCATGGCGTCGCCGACCAGCTTGATCTTGTCGAGCAGGCCCTGTTCGGAAAACGTCTCGGGTACCAGCACCAGCGGCACCTTTGCCGCTTCCAGCACGTCCATCGTCTCTTTCGGTCCCGAGCCCTGCACGGCGAGCACGAGGGAAGGGTTGAGCCCAAGCACGCCCTCGGCGGAGAGCTGGCGCATATAGCCGACATTGGGCTTGTCGCGCAGCGCGGATGCCGGATAGAGGCTGGTCGCGTCGACGCCGGCCAGCCGGTCCTCGAAGCCGAGCGCATAGAGGATTTCGGTGATGGCGCCGCCGATCGAAACGATCCGCGCCGGATCCGAGATCGTGACGTCGCGGTTGCGCGCGTCATGCACCGTGATGCCAGCCGCAAGCGCTGCGCCGTCACCGGCGAACGCGCAGGCGGTAGCCGGAAGAATCCCGGCGAGAAAAGCGAGCGTGCGACAAATTGTCATCAGGGATTACTTGGTCAGGATCAGCTTGTTTTGCGACGTCAGCCGCAGGCGGTAATGCTCTTCGCCATGCGCGATGATGATCTCGCGTTCGGCCGCAAACAGTTCACGGCTGTCGAGCCGGTTGCCGCTCATCACGACGGAGCGCGCTATCGCAGGCGGATTCCCTGCGTTTTTCGCAGCGTCCCCGAGTTTGTCTCCGGAAGGTGCGGCCATCTATTCCGTCTGCCCCGTTTGCGTCGAAAAGTTCTTGCGGTCCGATCTTGTATAGTTGGGCGGGCGCGCAATCCAACCGCTGCAATTTACAATCGATATAAAGTGCGGCCTGCGGTTATTGACCGTGCCGACCTCACCACGTAACCAATTGCGACGAGACGCGGGCGGGGACCCGCGTCAAGAATAGTGGCAGCCAGCAAGCAGCTCGCGCATCGCGCAGCGCCCGCCAGCCAGACCCAAGAACAGATACGAAATATCAGGTTGGGGTTGTTATGGCTGACGGGGCTATGGTTCCGCGCGCCCTCTTGTTGGGTGCGTCGGTGGTGTCATTCGCGTTGCTGACGGGCGACGCCGTATTTGCGCAGAGCGCGGATATGCAGGAGAGCGTTCGTCCGTCGGAGCGGAAAAAACAGGCCAAGCGCAAACCCGCCAAGCCGCAACCCGAACAGCAGGCATCGGCGCCGGTGTTGAACGCCTACGCTCAGATCGGCCGCGCGCCGGTACAGTCGCTCGATACCATTACCGTTGCCGCCTCGAAGACCGAAGAGCGCGCGATCGACGCGCTGGCGCCGGTCAGCGTCGTGACGCTGGAACAGATCCAGGGCCGTCAGGCCTCCACGGTCGGCGACCTCCTCTACAATATTCCCGGCGTCTGGGTGCAGAACCGCGGCGACGAGCCGTCGACCGCGATCAATATCCGCGGCCTGCAGGATTTCGGCCGCGTCGCGGTGGTGGTGGACGGTGCGAGGCAGAACTACCAGCGCACTGGTCACTTTGCGAACGGCTCGTTCTTCCTCAATCCCGAATTGATCTCCGGAATCGACGTCGTGCGCGGCCCGACCGCGAACATCTACGGCTCCGGCGCGATCGGCGGCGTGGCTTCGTTCCGCACCAAGGATATCGAAGACGTCGTGCGCCCGGGCGAGCGCTGGGGCGTGGACGCAAAGACCATTCTCGGAACCAATTACGGCCGTGCGCTCGGTTCGGTCTTTGGCGGCGTTCACGTCAACCCGAACGTCGACGTGTTTGCCGGCGGCACCTACAGCACGCAGGAAAACTACAAGGACGGCACCGGCTATGAGGTCGCCAATACCGGAAACCGTCTCAACAGCGGCATCGGCAAGCTGACGGTGCGGCCGGCCGACGGACACGAGGTCAAGCTCGGCGCGATCTTCCAGGAAGATATCTATAGTGTCGGCCAGCCGCCCCGGCTCGCCGGAGCCCCCAATTCGACCAATCCGAACGGCACCAACAACCTTGCGGGAACGTCGATCTACGCTACCAATGTGAAGAACTACACGACGACGCTCGGCTGGAAATATTCGAACCCGGAAGACAAATGGTTCGACTGGGACGCCAAGGTCTATTGGAACCGCACCGACAACGATCAGATCAAGACGGGGCACACCAGCACGACACCATCGGCCTATTGCGGCGGCGTGCCGGGAAACGCGGTCTCGGGCTGTATCGGCAGCAACCGTGGATATCAGCTCGACACGGTTGGTGTCGACATTCACAACACGACCCGGTTTGACACCTATGACTGGCGTCATGCGGTGACCTATGGACTGGACGCGTTCCAGGACAAGGTGGCGACGGAGGATCTTCGCGGGACCTCCGAAGTTACGACACCGGGTGGCAAGCGCACGGTGGCCGGTGGTTTCGTGCAGTGGAAAGCCAATTATACCTCGATGCTGGAGGTGGTCGGCGCGCTGCGTTATGACAATTACAAGCTGGAATCGGCGACGACGTCTTCCGGTGGCGATCGCCTGTCGCCGAAGATCACGGTCGGCCTGATGCCGCTGGCCGTGCTGACGCCTTATGTCAGCTATGCCGAGGGTTACCGTGCGCCGTCGATCACCGAGACGCTCGTGAGCGGTCCGCATGCCGGCGCCACGATCAACGACTCCTTCTTCCGCTGTCCGTCGGGTACGCCCGGTCCCGGGGCGGATTCGACCTTCTGCTTCGTGCCCAATCCGAACCTGCGGCCGGAGATCGGCAAGACCAAGGAGATCGGCTTTAACCTGAAGAAGAACGATCTATGGACGTCGGGCGACAGTCTTCGCGGCAAGTTCAACTTCTTCCGCAACGACATCACTGATTTCATCGATCAGGTTGCGTTCGGAACGCCGCTCGTCGTTCCCGGCTTTGGTAGTTTCTTCCCGTTCCTGCAGTACCAGAACGTCGCCTCGGCGAGAATCCAGGGTTTCGAGGCCGAGACGACGTACGACGCCGGTCTCTGGTTCGTGGGAGTCGCCGGGACCTACCAGCAAGGCAAGAACCTGCAGACCGGCTTTGGGCTGTACAGCGTTCCGCCGCAGAAGATCACGACGACGGCCGGTCTGCGGTTCCTCGAGAACAAGCTCGTCGTGTCCGCGATGTGGACTTCGGCGCAGGCGAACCGGAATATTCCCGCGACCTACACGCCTGCAACGTCATATGATCTCGTCAACCTGTACCTGCAGTACAAGCCGACGCCCGACCTGACCCTCAATCTCTCGGCCGAGAATATCCTGAACCAGTATTACCGGCCTTACGCCATCCCGGTCGGCAGCGCCGGCGACACGCAGAACGACGTGAAATGGGCGAGCGCGGGTCCGGGCTTGGTCGTCAAGGGCGGTCTCAAATATCACTTCGGAGGAACTTGATTGCAGTAGAACCATCGGCGGTCTTGCTTGATGGCCGCCATCAAATCTCCACCGGGCCGCGTTGATGCTCCAGCGCGGCTTAGGTGCGTTCGTGTTATCGTCAACTTCAACTGGTTCGCTTGCAATGGAAGCCGACCGCAACGAGGAGAATTCAAATGTTTATCGCGATGAACAGGTTTCAGGTGAAGCTGGGCCAGGAGCAGGCCTTCGAGACCGTGTGGGCGACGCGCGAATCCTATCTGGGCAACATGGCCGGATTCGTCGAATTCCATCTGCTCAAGGGCCCGGTCGCCGACGACCACACGCTGTATTCGTCGCACACCACCTGGGTCGACAAGGCAGCCTTCGAGGCCTGGACCCGTTCGGAAGAATTCCGCCGTGCCCATGCCCGCGCCGACAACAAGACCGGCGAAAGCCTCTATCTCGGCCATCCCAAGTTCGAGGGCTTCGAGGTGATCCAGAGCGAGCGCAAAACCAGCGCCGCCGCCTGACCGGGAGGCCAGCATGTCGAGCACGTCAGATCTCAAGGCGTATATGGCGGAGAATCCCGGCGCTGTTATCGAGGACGTTGCGCGCGAGCGCAACGTCACGCCGCGTGCCGTGATCGAGGCGATGCCGGAGGCGATGGTCCGCATCGGTCCCGGCAGCCAGTTCACCGCCGCGATGCAGGACATCGCGCAATGGGGCGAGGTGACGATGATCGTGCACACCGATGACGCGATCTTCGAGTTCACCGGCGCGATTCCTGCGGGCGAGGTCGGCCGCGGCTATTTCAACCTGATGCAGCCCAAGGGACTGCACGGCCATCTCAGGCACGAACGCTGCGCGGCGGTCGCCTTCGTCGAACGTCCTTTCATGGGCAAGTCATCGGCCTTCATCGCCTTCATCAATGTCGATGGCGGCATCATGTTCAAGGTGTTCGTCGGCCGCGACGAGACGCGGGCGTTGCGCGGCGACCAGCTGAAGCGGTTTCAGCTCCTCGCGGGCAGCCTTGCTTCGGCAAAAGCGGCCTGACCATCGGCGTCAGCCGGGAGGTGACCATGCAGCGGAATGTGCTCAAGATCGGGTTCGGCGCAGCGGTCGCAGCGCTTCCGGGTGCGGCTTTCGCCGCTAGCGATGCCGTGCTGCTGCCGCGCAATCTCTCGCCGTGGAACATGTTCGTGAATGCCGACATCGTGGTGCAGGCCGTGATGGTCGGGCTGGCGTTTGCCTCCCTGATGACCTGGACGATCTGGCTTGCGAAAACCGTCGAAATCAGGCGCAAGACCGCGACCGCCAAGCGGCGGCTCGGCCTGCTCGAGACCGATACCGTGCTGGCCGACGTGGAAAAAAACTGCCGCGGCGGTGACGACGCGGTGGCGCAGATCGTGCAGTCCGCCGCGCGCGAGGCCAGCCTCTCCGGCGGCATCGCCGATGACGGCTTCAAGGAGCGGATCGCGCTGCGGCTGGAGCGGGTCGAGGCGGCGATGTCGCGGCAGATCGCGCGCGGCACCGGCGTTCTGGCGACCATCGGCGCGACCGCGCCGTTTGTCGGCCTGTTCGGCACGGTGTGGGGCATCATGAACGCCTTCATCGGCATTTCCGAGGCCCACACCACCAATCTCGCGGTGGTCGCCCCCGGCATCGCCGAGGCGCTGCTGGCGACCGCGCTGGGGCTGGTGGCGGCGATCCCAGCGGTCGTGATCTACAACCATCTGACGCGCACCATTTCAGCCCACCGCGCGCTGCTCGGCGACGCCTCCGCGATGGTGATGTTGCTGATCAGCCGCGAGGGCGATCGCGGCACATTCCAGTTGGCGCGCGCCGCGGAGTAAATCATGGGCGCAAGACTCGGCACACGCGCTTCCTTCGGCCGCCCGCGCGGCGGCGACGACCTTGCCGAAAACCACGAGATCAACGTCACGCCGTTCATCGACGTGATGCTGGTGCTGTTGATCATCTTCATGGTGGCCGCACCGCTTGCCACCGTCGATCTCGGCGTCGACCTGCCCGCCAGCGCCGTCGAGCCGCAGCCGCGTCCGGACAAGCCGGTGTTCGTCACCGTCAAGCCGGACCTGTCGGTCGCGGTCGGCGAGGACGTCATCGCGCGCGATACGCTGACCATGACGCTCGATAGTGCCACCAAGGGCCGCAAGGACGAGCGGATCTATCTGCGCGCCGACAAGGCGGTCAGCTATGGCGAGCTGATGGAGGTGATGAATCTGTTGCGCAACGCCGGCTATCTCAAGATCGCGTTGGTCGGTCTCGACGGACGAAGCTAGCGCATGATCCGGAAAAGTGGGCACCGGTTTTCCGGCAAGATCATGCGCAAACAAGATAGATGGCCATGAACGCGTTCGCGCTGCACGATGTCAGCGATCACGCCGGGGCAAGGCGCTGGGGTACGTCGGGACTTGCGATCCTCGCCGCGCATGCCGCTGTCATTGCGCTGTTCATGAGCTGGCACACGCAGCGGCCGACGCCCGGCATCCATCTGCCGGCGATCATGGTCGACATGGCCCCGGTGTCGTCCTCGCCGCAGCCGACCCCGGCGGAACTCGCGCCAGGGCCGACCATGCAGCAGGCCGATGCTTCGCCGCCGGAAGAAGTCGCGCCGCAGAAGACGGTGATGGAGGAGATCACGCCGACGCCGCCACAGGACAAGCCGGAGGTTGCCGCGCCTCCGGAGCAGAAGCCGCAACCGACTCCGCCAAGGCCCGAGCCCGCGAAAATCATCCCGGAGCGGAAGCCGACACCGGCAAAACCAAAAGTGGTGCGCGCCGAAGCCAAAAAGCCGTCGGAAGCGCCGCCCGCGCCGCGCACGTCAGCCGCGCCCCGGGCCGAGCGCCGGGCGTCGGCGGCTTCCGCCGTCAGCGCAGGTGCTTCGGCATCGGCGATCGCATCCTACCGGCAGCTCGTCGCCGCGCATCTGCAGCGCTTCAAGCAGTATCCGGCGGGCGCCAAGGCCGCGGGCCAGCAGGGCGTTGCGCGCGTGAGCTTCACGCTCGGCCGCGGCGGGCAGGTGATGTCGAGCGGACTTGCCGGCTCGTCCGGCCATGCCGCGCTGGATGCCGAGACGGTGGCGATGGTGCGCCGCGCGCAACCATTCCCGGCATTTCCACCGGAGCTCCAACAGGCCTCGATGAGTTTCAGCGCGCCGGTGGCATTCCATATTCGCTAGAAGCGTTCGCGGAGAGCATGCTTGACCTGCCAAAAAGCGCTGCTGCTTCGATTGGACGCATATCATCGCCGCCAACATCCGATCGGCGATGCCGCCTCATTAGTCACATCGATCCGCTTGCGAAGTACTTCTCGTCCCCGATCGAATGAAAATCTCGCCATCGCTCCTGCTTGAAGCAGGCGGCAGAAGTTTGTGTTGTAGATCACACTAAGCAAGTCACACTAGGTCACACATTGACGGCGAAGCTTAGCCGTCGCACAATCGCCCAGTCGCGGCCAAGCTTGGCCACGCCTATTTCGAAACACGTTTTCTTTTTCTCCAAATTGGGAGTGACTCATGGCACAGACCGACGCGGGCGATTGGATGCAGCAATGGAGCAAGATCGTTGAAAAAGCGTGGCACGACGACAAGTACAAGAACCGCCTTGTGAGCGACACGCGAGCCGTCCTCAAGGAAGAAGGTCTGGAGCCCCCGCAAGGCGTCGAGGTCAAATTGGTAGAGGATACGCCGTCGGTGGTTCACCTGACATTGCCGGCCAAGATCGCCAGCGATATTTCCGAGAAGGATCTCGAGACGGTGGCGGGCGGCGGCAAGATCGGCGGCATCTGGTGGGGCGGATCGAATGTGCGCTTTAGCAGTCCGCTGACCGTCAACCAATTGCTCATCAGTTCGCTGCTCCGCTTTAATCGGTAGATTTTACGCACGTCTTCCGCAGCGGAAGCAGATTGATTGCAACCGGCATGCGCGGCCGCGCTGGATCGCGGCCGCAGCCGGCCGCCTCCCACCATGCGTGGTCGGGCCGCTTCGTGGTTGCTGCTCGGCTGACGGCTCACTCGACGAGGTGGATCGGATATGTCCGATTTCGATTTTGCAGATTTGATCTGGCCGAACGATCCGGCTTCCTTTTTTCGTGACACTTGGGAAAAGAAGCCGCTGGTCGTGTCGCGCAACCAGCCGAATTACTACGCCCGGCTTTTCTCGATGCGTGATGTCGACTCCATGGTCTATTTCACGCGGCCGAGGTTTTCCGGCATCCGGACCGAAACCACGCCGACCGATGCGCTGAGAGGAAATTTTCCTCACGACGAGCATCTCTTCTTCGAAGGACAAAACAACGTCGCGGCGGTGTCCGGCCAATTCTCTCAAGGCAAGACCATCTTTGTACACAAGCTCGAACAGCGCTGGAAATCCGTCGCCACGTTGTGCCGGGACCTTGAGGCGACGTTTCATCACCCGGTCAATGCGAGCATGTTCCTGACGCCCAGGAATTCGCAGGGCGTGCCGGCCCATTTCGATGCAGTCGAAGTCTTCGTGCTGCAGCTCGAAGGCTCCAAGCACTGGCGGATCTACAAGCCCACCATCGATCTACCGCTGAAAGAAGCCTATGAGCCGATTGCCGGCGAGCAGGTCGGCGCGCCGATACACGAGGTCCATATCAAGGCCGGAGACCTGATGTACCTTCCGCGCGGCTTCATCCACGAGGCGTATGCGGCGGAAGAAACGTCGCTGCACATCACGGTCGCGGTCTCGGTTTTCCGATGGGCGGACCTGATGCGGCTTGCGCTGGCCCGCGTGGCTGCCAATGACGTGCGTTTTCGGCAGGCGGTGCCGGTCGGGGTTCTCGGCAGCGGAGAAATATCCGACGCCGTGAGGGCGCAGTTCGAGGAATTGCTTCAGGCATTTTCCCAAGGCGGGCGCATCGAGGATGCGATGGCGGCGCTGAGCGATCAGTTCCTCAGCGACATGCCGGTGCTGCCGGGTGCGCATTTCCTTCCGCCGGAGGAGATCGACCGCATCGATATCGACACCGTCCTGGAAAAGCCCCGGGCGATGATCTGTCGGGTCATTCAGGAGGCGGCGACGGTCAGCATTCAGTTCCCCGGCAACCGTATGAGAGCCCCGAAGCAATTGGGGCCGGCGCTGGAATTTATCGCGAAAGCGTCGCGCTTTCCGGTGAGCGCCTTGCCCGGCGGTCTCAGCGACAATTCGAAGCTGACGCTCGCGAGGCGCCTGGTCCGCGATGGCCTGTTGAAGATCGCGGACCAACCAGGTGCCCGGCCGCGCCCTGCAACGGAAGAGTCCCCGGAAATTGTCCCGGTCAAGTGACAGCCTTGTTTCATCCTCGCTCCTCGTCACCTACGGAGTAGCGTTTGCCGCCGCGATCGAAGCTGGCTCACTCCACGGCCGTGTTTCTCGGCCCGTCATTGCCATTCGCCGCAGCGGAAAAGATTCTACCGGCCGATTATTTTCCGCCCGCCGCGAGAGGCGACATCTACCGCATCATCGCGTCCGGCGTGAGAACCATCGTGCTCATCGACGGCGTTTTTCACGGCACCCGCTCGGTCTGGCAACGCGAAATCCTGGATGCCCTCGGCGAGGGAATCGAAGTGCTTGGCGCATCCAGCATGGGAGCGCTTCGCGCCGCGGAGTTGAACGCTTTTGGAATGGTCGGCCACGGGACGATATTTGAATGGTACAGAGGCGGCCTGATCGACGGGGACGATGAGGTCGCGCTTCTCCACGGACCGCAGGAGCTCGATTTCTGTGCGCTGTCCGAGCCGCTGGTCAATATCCGCCGGACGCTGCAAAATGCGGTGCACGACTGGTGCATGACCGAGGATCAGGCCCGGCAGCTTTTGGACTACGCCAAGCGAACCTACTACCCCGACAGATCCTATCGCCACCTTCTCTCATGCCCGGCGCTCGAGAAATGGCCTGACCGCAGGGACATCGAGCAGTACATCCTGACCCGGGCGATCGACCAGAAGCGGCTCGATGCCATTGGCGTCCTTTGCCGTTGCGCGGAAGGGCAAGCGGCGAGAAGGCCTGTCGTGGTAAAGTCCGGGGAATCCTGCTCGGATGTCTGGCGCCTGGAGCGACTGCGTCTCACTGGCTTCTTCAGCGGTTCGGAGATTGTTTCGGGAAACGACGTCCTGTCGGAGGCCGCAAAGGAACCGGTTCTTGTTGCGCAAATGCAGGCCGTGCTGGCCGGGCGGGCCTTTGTCTTGGATCTGGCCAGGCGAAAACAACGATCCGTTCCGGATCATTTGCTGGAATTCTACACAAGGCGGTGGGAAACAACCCTCGATATTGTCCCTGGTCCGGACTGGCTGCATGCCAATGGCCTTACATATCCCTCGTACCGGCGGCTGCTGGCGCAGCACTTTCTCGTCGACTGGCTGCTCGATCAGGAGACGTCAGATCCCACGACGAGATCGCCATCCACGAACGGTGAAGCGGATGATGCCGATCTTGTCGTCCGAATGCCGCAACGGCGCCTGCTTGCCGACTGGGCGCGAGAGAACGGCATTGCCTGCCCATCCGATGCTTTGGACAAATACACCGGTGAGATCGACGCCGCCGGCGACTCGCCGGGGGACTGCGCGCTGACCGCCTGGATGATGGAAAAAGGGCCGCACTATTTCGGCCTGGATTGGTGTTTTGAAAGCACGCTTCTGGAAGAGCTGCAGATCACCGGACTTGCTGCCAGGCTCATTGCGAAAGCGCGCAGCACATGATCGTACGCAAGGCCCATTACGGGGGAACGCATCGCGTATTGTCGCCCAGCGACACGCTCGCCAGAATAGAACCCCATCTGTCCGCCATCGGCGTCACGCGCTGCGCGGATGTTACCGGCCTCGATCGTATCGGCATTCCCGTGTTCTGCGCGATCAGGCCCCGGGGCAAGATGATTCAGGTTACCAACGGCAAGGGGCTTGGTCACATCGACGCCCGGGTTTCCGCCTTGATGGAGGCGCTCGAAATATTTCATGCCGAGAACCTCCCGAAGGCCGCGATAAGAAGAGCCAGCCTGCAGTCGATGCGCGCGGAGGGCAGGGTTGTCGTTGATCCCGAATTGCTGCCGCATTACCGGCATGAAACCTACTTCGCCCCGGAATTCTTGATCGACTGGACGGTCGCCGAAGAACTGGTGACGGCGCAGCAGGTCTGGCTGCCGGCAAGTTCGGTATTCTTCTTCAGTTCACCCAGGCTTCACGATGCGTCCTCCAACGGGCTGGCAAGCGGCAATGAATTGACCGAGGCCACGCTGCATGCGCTCTATGAGTTGATCGAGCGTGATGCCATATCGCGTCTTGGCGCTGACGGCCGCATTCGCCTCGATCCGCAACGCTGCGAATGCGTCGATCTCGATACGCTGGCCGAGGGGCCGGTGAGGGAACTGGTCTCAGCCCTCGTCAAGGCCGACATCACGCTGAAGCTGATGAGGGTAAAAGGCAGCACGCCGGTCCATACGTTCTGGGCTGTCCTGCTCGACAGGGCGCCGCTCGCCCACGCCTCGACCGTCAACACCGGTTATGGCGCGCACCTCAGTCCGGAGGTTGCGGCCACCCGGGCGATCACGGAAGCCGCGCAGTCGAGGTTGACCTATATTCATGGCGCCCGTGAAGACCTGCACGAAGAATCGTATAATTCGGATCGCGCGCAAGCGAAGCTTTTTGCCGTTTTCGATCGGCTCGAAGGCACGGCCGATTGGAGATATCTCGAGGACAGGTCCTCGGACGATTTGAGCAGGGACTACCGCTATGTCGTCGATTCCCTGGCCGAGGCCGGATACCGCAAAATATATCGCGTGGATTTGACGCGGCCGCCATTCCAGCTTCCGGTGGTGAAAGTCCTGGTCCCGGGTCTGAAATTCAAGGAGCGGCTGTTTTGACCCGGTGGCGATCCGCTTCATGTGGCGTCGCCGTCGCGCCCTCAGACCTTCTTCGCGGTACGGCCAAGCAGCAGGCACAGAAAAACCGACAACATGGCGGCCGACAGGCCGAGCGACCAGTGGATGCCGATCCCGGCGCCGATGACGCCGACAGTGATGCCGCTGAAGGCGCGCATGCCGAGCCCGGCCATGTTGAACAGCCCGACGACGCGGCCGCGGATGTCGGAAGGCGCATTCAGCTGCACCAGGGTCTGCGCCATCGTGTTGAACGACAATTCGAAGAAGCCGGCGGCAAACAGCAACGCGATCGCGAGCGGGTAAATGCCGACCGATGCGAAGGCGAGCAGCGACAGCGACCACAGGATGGCCAGAACGATGGCGGTCTGCGGCGTCGCCCGGAGCCGTCCCCAGGCTTCCAGCGCGATGCCCGCGAGCAGCGCACCGGCGGCGTCGGCGGCCAGCAGCACGCTATACGCCACACCGGGATCGCCGTGGCCGAGATCGATGGCAAAGCCCGGCATCTGGGCGTGATAGGCGTTGCCGATCATGAAGGAGGTCAGTCCGGCGAGCAGCGTCATCGATGTCAGCAGCCGATGCGTGCCGATGGCGCGGATGGTCTGCACGATGTCGGCCAGTCCCCGGACGGCGAGGCGTTTTGCCACCGCGCCCTTGGCGCTGATCGGCGCCCAGAACAGCCAGAGCAGCATCGGCAGATAAAACACCGTGTTGAGGATGATGCCGTGCGACGGGCCAAGAGACAGCATGATGACGCCGCCGACGGCAGGCCCGACCAGGATTCCCAGATAGCGCGCCATCGCGTTCAGCCGCACCGCGCTCGGCAGGTCGGCCGGGCCGACGATGTCGTAGAGCAGCAGCTGGTTCGGCGTCTGCCACAGCACGCCGGCGCAGCCGTGGATCACCAGCAGCAGCATCGCGTGCCACATTTGCAGCGTGTCGGTGATGAAGAAGACGCCCCATCCCGCCGATACCGCGATGAACAACAGCATGCCGCACTGGATGATGCGCCGCGGGTCGAAGCGGTCGGCGAGCCCTCCCACGGCCACGGAGAAAAACAGGAATGGCAGCCAGTGCGACAGCACCGCAAAGCCCGCCAGCGCGGGTGAATGGAATTTCTGGAACACCACCCAATAGCTGATCACATGCTCGATATTGTCGGCCATCATGGCCAGCACGTAGGCGAAAAACTGCGCCCGATAGGGACGCGACTTCATGGCCGCGAACGAACTGGATGCCGCGGGTTTCGTCGAAGGCTCGGAGTTCAAGTGGTCACCCAGGTAAGGCCGGTTCGGCAATTGCGATGCTGCCGAACCGGTATCTGGATTCCGTTCGCGCCGATAGACGGGCGCTTAGCGCATTTCGGACTGGCTCAGGCGCTGAAATAATGGGGCTGATCGAGATCGGCGAGCAGTCCCGGCTGTTCCGGTTTCCATCCCAGCGCCGACCTCGTCCGCACGCTCGAACTCGGAATGTCCATGCCGGCAAATCTCGCGAACCAGCCAAAATGCCCAGCCGCTTCTTCCGGCGTCTTGGAGACGACCGGCACGCCGAGCCGGCGGCCGATCACTTCGGTGATCGCCCTGAACGGGACGCCCTCGTCGTCGACGGCGTGATAGGGGCCGCTTTTGACACCCTGTTCAAGCGCAAGCCGATAGAGGCGGGCGGCATCGAGCCGATGCACCCCGGGCCAGCGGTTGCTGCCGTCGCCGATATAGGCCGCGACGCCCTTCTCGCGCGCCAGATGGATCAGATGCGGGACGAAACCATGATCGCCCGCGCCATGGGTCGAGGGAGCGAGGCGCACGGCGGATGCGCGCACCCCGCGCGCTGCGACAGCCGAGGCCGCGATCTCGGACAGGCGAGGAAAATCCGGCGATGCCTTGTCCGCTTCGGTCGCGATCCGGCCCGGCGCAATCAACGCAAGGCCCGACGTTACCAGCATGGGGCGCTCGGAGCCTTCGAGCACGGCACCCATCGCTTTGATCGCGTCCCGATCGTCGGCGCAATTCTGCGCGAATTTGGAAAAGTCATGGTTGAAGGCGGTGTGGATCACCGCGTCCGCCTGGCGCGCGCCGTCGCGCAGGCTTTGCAGATATTCGAGCGCGCCGCGATGGACTTCCGCCCCCATCGCCTTGAGTGTTTCGGCGCCGGTGTCGGAGCGGGCGAGGCCCAGCACCCGGTGGCCCGATGTGACGAGTTCGCGGACGATAGCGGAGCCGACGAATCCGGTCGCGCCGGTGAGGAATACACGCATGTGAGTCTCCAAGGCTGATTGGAAGGTTGCCCGGAGACGGATATCGGGTAGACTTTCATTCTATTAAAGTAGTGATGTTATCGTGGTATAATAATCAACAGGATCAGGATGTCGGTTGAGGCTGATAATCTGCTGGGGACTTACCTCAGGGATCGCCGCGTCCGGCTCGATCCCGCCGCGCTCGGATTCGCCGTGGGGCGAAGGCGAACGCCGGGGTTGCGCCGGGAAGAGGTCGCCCAGCGCGCCAACATCAGTCCGACCTGGTACACATGGCTGGAGCAGGGGCGGGGCGGCGCGCCCTCGGCCGATGTGTTGGACCGGATCGCGGCAGCGCTGATGCTGACCGACGTCGAACGCGAACACGTCTTCCTGCTCGGCCTCGGTCGTCCACCCGAAGTCCGTTACAAGGCCGCCGGGAACGTCACCCCCCGTTTGCAACGCCTGCTCGATGCGTTCGAGGTCAGCCCCGCTCTGATCAAGACCGCCACCTGGGAGGTTGTTGCCTGGAATCGCGCGGCGGCGGCGGTGCTGACCGACTATGGCGCCCTGCCGCCGGACCAGCGCAACATCCTGCGTTTGATCTTCTGCGACCCCAGAGTCCGCGCTGCGCAAACCGATTGGGAAAGCGTGGCCCGTTTCGTGGTCGGTGCGTTCCGAGCGGATGCGGCGCGCGCGGGCGCGGTTTCCGAAGTCGGCCAACTCGTCGACGAGCTTTGCAGGCGCAGCCCCGAATTCGAGGCGTTATGGCGCGACAACAACGTTCAGGTCCACGGCGAGGGCGTCAAACGCCTGCGGCATCCGATCCTCGGCCCGATCGGGCTGGAATATTCCGCGTTCGGCGTCGATGGCCGGTCCGACCTCAGCATGGTCGTCTACAATCCAGCCACCCCCGCGGATGCCGACCTGATCCGGTCACTGATCGCGTCCTAATGGTGGATGGCAGGTCGATTTGGTTAGAGGATCGCCTCGATCCCTTTGCGCCGGATGACGTTGAGAAGTACCAAAGCGGGGCCGGTTGGATGTTTGTCGCCGCGTTCTAGCTGCGACACGTAGCCAGCCGTTACGTTGAGGTAACGAGCGAAAACCGCTTGACTTAGTTTCGCTTCCTCGCGGATCGCCTTGATGTCGGCACCCGAAATTTCAGCCGTGACGGCAGCAGGGATGTTTGAGACGCCGAGATGCCGCATGGTGATTTTGTCGCGAGCCGCCTTTGTCAACACACCGCTCTTGTGCATGTCATGCGCCGTTTCAAGCAGTTCCCTTGTGAGTCGGCTGGTCTTTGTTTTCTTTTTTGCTTTCGTTGCCATAGTGCACCTCAATCAAAGTTCCATCGCGTATCGCCTGGTCGATCTTCTGTTTGCTCGCGTCCAGAAATGAAGCTGCGATTTCACGCAAACTAAGCAGTTCGCCACTACTTATGTTCTCACGCTCGTTTTTGGCAAAGGCAAAGAGATAGACGGCACGATCGGAGCCGAAACCGATCAGCATCCGAAATCCCCCTCTCTTGCCCTGCCCCGGACGAGCGACCCGCTGCTTGATAACCTTGCCGCCGAGATCGGCGTCGATCAGGCCACGTTTGGCACGGTCAACCGCCTCAACAAGGGCCGCATCGCCGATGCCATGCTGGCGAGTAAACTTCGCCAGTGTTTTCGTCTTGAAAATACGCACAGGCGTCACTCTAGTTCCATAAACTATAGTTTATAGTTCTATAATTCAAGGTAATTATGCGCAAGAATCGTGCGTTGGAGGGCGATAGGGCTGTTAGCGTGAGATACCTATTCTACCCTTGCACCGGGTTTTCGCGATTTTGAAGGCCTGCCACGCTGACGCAGGCGCTATTCCTTCACCGCGCCGGTCAGCGACGACACGTAATAGTCGACGAACAGCGAGTAGAACAAAGCGACCGGCAGCGAGCCGAGCAGCGAGCCTGCCATCAGCGCGCCCCACTGGTAGACGTCGCCGGTGACGAGTTCGGTCAGGATCGCGACCGGCACGGTCTTGTTGGCGCCGCTCTGGATGAAGGCGAGCGCGTAGATGAACTCGTTCCACGACAGCGTGAACGAGAAGATGCCGGCCGAGATCAGGCCGGGCACCGCCAGCGGCAGCGTGATGCGGCGCAGGATTTGCAGCCGCGTCGCGCCATCGACCAGCGCGCATTCCTCCAGCTCATAGGGGATCGACTTGAAATAGCCGATCAGGAGCCAGGTGCAGAACGGCACCAGGAAGGTCGGGTACACCAGGATCAGCGCCATCGGCGAGTCGAACAGGCCGAATTGCACGATCACGGTGGCGAGCGGAATGAACAGGATCGAGGGCGGCACGAGATAAGCAAGATAGATGCCGAGGCCGACATAGGGGCTGCCCTTGAAGCGCAGCCGCTCGATCGCGTAGGCGGCCAGCGTCGAGGCAAACAGCGACAGGGTGGTCGAACCGATCGCCACGAACATGGTGGTCTTCAGCCAGGTCGGATAGGCCGTGTTGAACAGCAGATGCTTGATGTGCGCGATCGTCGGCGAGGTGATCCAGAACGGGTTGTGCTCCTTATAGTTCAGAAGCTCCGCGTTCGGTTTGAACGAGGTGATCCCCATCCAGTAGAACGGGAACAGCAGGATCAGCACGAAGCACGACAGCGGCAAGTAGATCATCATCACCCGCCGCGCGCGGGAATCCCACGACATCGTATCCGGCGTGGCGCTGGCGACATTGCTGTTGCCCGGTGAGGCGGCTACGTCAGTCATTGGCTTCTCCCTGCTGCCATTTGCGGCGCGCGAGGCCGAAGTAGCTGAACAACGTCGCGAACACCAGGAACGGGATCATCGACACCGCGATCGCGGCGCCTTCGCCAAGCTCGCCGCCGGCGATGCCGCGCTGGAACGCCAGCGTCGCGAGCAGGTGCGTGGAGTTGACCGGGCCGCCGCGGGTAATGGCGTAGACCAGCTGGAAATCCGTAAAGGTGAAGATGATCGAGAACGTCATCACGATCGCCAGGATCGGCATCATCATCGGCAGCGTGATGAATCGGAAGCGCTGCCAGGCGGTGGCGCCATCCAGCATCGCCGCCTCATAGAGCGACGGCGAGATGGTTTGCAGGCCCGCCAGCAGCGAGATCGCCACGAACGGAATGCCGCGCCAGATATTGGCGGCGATCAGCGAGAATCGCGCCGGCCACGGCGTGCCGAGGAAGTCGACATTGCTGGTGCGGATATGCAGCACATCGACCAGCAGATAGGAGATGATCGAAAACTGCGGATCGTAGATCCACCAGAACGCCAGCGCCGACAGCACGGTCGGTACGATCCACGGCAGCAGGATGATGGCACGCAGGATACTCTTGAACCGGAAATGGTTGTTGAGCAGCAGCGCCAGATAGAAGCCGAGCGCGAATTTCCCGAAGGTCGCGACCGCGGTGTAGAACACGCTGTAGAACACCGCGTTCCACCACAGCGGATCCTTCAGCAAATACTGGAAATTCTCCAGACCAATGAAGATGCCGCGCTTGCCGATCGTGGTGTCGGTGAAGGCCAGCCAGACGCCGAGGCCGAGCGGATAGGTGAGGAATATCGCCAGCAGGCTGATCGCAGGCGCCAGGCACATCACGATCAGGAACGGCTTGTAGTCGAACAGGCGCACGATCCAGCCCGGTTGCCGGTGCTCGATGACGCGTCGCGAAGCTAGGGTCGTTACAGACATTCAATGTGGTCCGCTCTCGTCATTGCGAGGAGCGAAGCGACGAAGCAATCCATGCTTGTTGGTGGTGCTATGGATTGCTTCGCTGCGCTCGCAATGACGGTTGATCCAGATGTGCGTTTGACGGTCGCTCGTTCGGCCTTACCGGTCCTGACGCCGGAAGTACCGCTTCGCGCGCTGCTCGGCCTCCGCGGCGGCAGCCTCCGGCGTCGAGGCGCCGGTCGCAACCGCAGCGCACATCTGCACCAGCACGTAGTCGGCACTGACGGCCCCGGTTGCGGTCGAGATCGGACCCTTGTAGCCGTCGTAGTAAGTGCTGTTCATGGTGTCCTTGAAGATCTTGACCTTGGGATCTTCGCTCCAGACCTTGGCCTCCGCGTAGGCCGCGAGCGGCTGGGCCCAATAGCCCGAGTTGGCGTTGAGCCAGGGCTCGTACTGGTCTTTTTCGAGCAGGTAGGTCAGCAATGCCTTGGAGGCATTGGGATACTGGCTGTGCTTGAACAGCATCGCGTTCAGCGTCAGTCCCGCCATCGGCGAGATCTTCGCGGAGCCCTTGGGCAGCAGCTGATGTTCGCTGTCCTCGGCGATCGCCTTGGTCTTCTCATCGTTCTTGAGTGAGAAGTACAGCGAGACGCCATTGGCGGTCAGCGAGATTTCCTGCGCGGAGTAGGCGCGGTTGTTGCTGACGTCGTTCCACGACGGTGTACCGGCGATGAAGGTCGGGTACAGATCCTTGACCCATTTCAACGCCGCGATGGTCTCCTTGCTGTTGATGGTGATATTGCCGGCTTCATCGAGCAGGGACGCGTTGTGGGACCACAGCGCCCAGTTGGCAAAACCGTTGCCGTCGCCCTTGGCGTTGCCGAGCGCGAAGCCGGCCGGCTTGCCCGCCTTGTGAAGCTTCTGGCACAGGTCCAGGAATCCGGCGCTGTCGTCCGGCACGGTGTCGAAACCGACCGATTTCAGGATCGATTTGCGATAGATCAAGGGGCCGGCGGTCGCGCCGAACGGCAACCCGATCCAGGTGTTGCTCTTGCTCTTTTTGCCGTAGGTCTGCGCCAGCGGCAGCCACCCGCCGTACTTCTTGCCGACGTAATCGGCGACGTCGGTCAGTTCGACCAGCTTGTCGACGTAGATGTGCGGCGCGTCCGAGAAGCCGATGATGATGTCGGGACCGGCGCCGGAATTCGAGGTCACCGCGGTCTGCTGGTTGATGTCCTCCCAGCCGACGAAGTCGACCTTGACCTCGACCCCGGTATCCTTGGTGAATTTGGCGCAATTGGCGCGGAACACGTCCTCGTCGGCCTGCACGAAGCGCACCGGGCGCAGCATGCGCAAGGATGCGCCCTTCTCGATCGCGAATTTCGGCGTCGGGACATCGGCGGCCTTGATGGCGGATTGCGCCGAAGCGGTGCCGCCGGTGGCAGCGAGCGCAGCGGCAGAGACGCCCAGAGCCAGCGCGTCGCGACGGGTGATGTCGTTCTTCATTGTCTTCTCCCTTTTTTCTGTTCCCGGCGTTGACCCGCCCGGTGAACGTACGCCTTCGGTTCCGGCCGGAATCGAAGGCTTTCGCCTTTAGTCGTAGTACGCTGTTGCGGGCGCGGACCGTTCTCCGCTTCGCCCGAAAGCGCTTTTTCGCCGTCCTAGCTGTTGGGGCCGCGATCCATGCTGACGGGTTGCCAGCGACGAAGCGAGGTGTTTTGCAGCACCGACGGATTGACGCAGCTTACCGGCCACATTCCCGAGAGCACCAGTGACAATTCGTAGCCCACACGGCGCTTGCGCGCTTCGTCGAAACGTGCCGATGCCGAGGCGACATGGGCCGTCAGTGTGACGTTTTCCATCGAAAGCATCGGGTTGTTGTGCGACGGCGGTTCGGTCTCCAGCACGTCGAGGGCGGCGTGCGCGATCCAGCCCTCCTGCAGCGCCTTGATCAGCGCTTCCTCGTCGACGGTGGCGCCCCGGCCGGTATTGATGAAGATCGCGCTCTTCTTCATCTGCCTGAAATGCTTCTCGCCGAGCATATGGTGCACCTCGGGCCGCGCCGGGGCGTGCATCGACAGGAAGTCCGACTGCGACAGCACCTCCGACAGCGTCGCCGGCAGTACGCCATGGTCGGAAATCAGGGTTTCCTGGATGAAGGGATCATAGGCCATCATCCGCAAGCCGAACGGCGCGGCGCGTTTGGCGACCGCGCGCGCGACCCGGCCGAACGAGATGAAGCCGAGCGTCTGCCCCATCAGCCGCGGAATTTTCAACAGTTGTGGGCGGCCCTCGGACCAGCGGCCGGTGCGCACCATCTTGTCCTGCTCGACCAGCCGCCGGAAGCCCGAGAGCAGCAGCATCATGGCGTGGTCGGCGACCTCCTCGATGAACGTATCGGGGATGTTGGTGACGGGGATGCCGCGGGCGGTGGCGGCCTTGACGTCGACGCTGTCGACCCCAACGCTGCCGAGGGTGATGACCTTGCAGTTTTGCAGGCTGTCGATGACGGTTTTGGAGATCCGCATGCCCTTGGCGTAGATGGCGTCGGCATTCTTGGCGGCGGCGATAAATTCGGCCTCATTGGCCGGCGCCTCGATGATCTCGGCGCCGATCGGGTCCAGCGCCTCCATTTCATAATCGTAACCGCCGCCGGCGACGGTGAAACTCGCGCCCTTCGGCGTCAGAATCCTGAATTTCGACATTTGCTGTTTCCTGCTCCGATTTGCTTCTTCGGTCTTGTTTGGACCGCGCGCATGCGCAGTCATGTGTTGTTTGATGTGTCCCCAAAGATCCCCGCCGCCTGGTCCGGGCCCGCCGCCGTCCGGTTTTCTACGGGGGAACGCCGTAACCAAGCGCTAAAGGTCTCACACTATCGTGATGCGAATCAATCCCGCCAATTGCATCGCTCGCGCCCGGAGATCCCCCCGTGAAGCTGACCAACCTCAAGATTACCCCCAAACTCGGCATTTTGGTGGGGGTGACGCTCCTCGGACTGTGTGCCGCCGGCGTGCTCGCCGGTTATCTGATGCAGCGCGAGATGCTCAATGCGCGGATCGACCAGACCAGGTCGATCGTGGAGATGGGCCTCAATCTGGCCGCCGGCCTGAAGAAGCAGGTCGACGCCGGCGAGATGACCAAGGAAGCGGCTCTCAAGGAATTCGGCAAGCGCGCCAATTCGATGACCTACGACAAGGGCGCCGGCTATTTGTTCGGCACCGGCTATAACGGCATCACCATTCTGGCGCCCGACCCGAAACAGGTCGGCACCAACCGCATGGACGTGGTGACCAACGGCCGCAAGCTCTCGCAGGAATTGATGGATGGCGTCAAAGCCAACGGCTCGATCCTGCTGACTTATGAATACGTCAAGCCCGGCGAGGAGAAGCCGATCCGCAAGATCGGCTATGCCGTGGCGGTCCCCGGCTTCGACATGTATGTCGGCACCGGCGCCTATCTCGACGATCTCGACGCCAGGCTGAAGCCGATCGCGTGGCTGCTGGCGCTCGCCATTCTCGGCATCGCCGTGATTTCGGGCAGCATCGCCTGGCTGATCGGCCGCAGCATCGCCAGGCCGCTCAATCAGCTCGGTGCCAGCATGCAGTCGCTGGCCGACGGCAAGCTCGACGCTGATATTCCCGGCCTTGGCCGCGGCGACGAGATCGGCGCGATGGCGGCGACCGTCCAGATCTTCAAGGACAATGCGATACGCATCCGCGGCCTCGAACAGGCTGAAGCGGCGAGCCAGGCCCGTGCGTCGGCCGAACGCCGCTCGGCGATGGAGAGCATCGCCAGCGACTTCGAGCGCAGCGTCAACGGTATCGTCCGCACGGTGTCGACGGCTGCCGCCGGCATGCAGACCACGGCGCAATCGATGACGGCGACCGCCAGCGACGCCAGCGCCCGTGCCGCCACGGTCGGAGCTGCCTCGGAAAGCTCGTCGAACAATGTCGGCACGGTCGCGGCCGCCGCCGAAGAGCTGTCGAGCTCGGTGGCCGAGATTTCCCGCCAGGTGGCGCGCTCCAGCGAGATCGCCAGCAAGGCGGTCGGCGATGCCGAACGCACCAATTCGACTGTTCAGGCGCTCTCCACCGGCGCCGAGAAGATCGGCGAGGTCGTCAAGCTGATCCACTCGATCGCGGCCCAGACCAATCTTCTGGCGCTCAACGCCACCATCGAAGCGGCGCGCGCCGGCGAATCCGGCCGCGGCTTTGCGGTGGTCGCCTCTGAGGTGAAGGCGCTGGCCAACCAGACCGCGAAGGCGACCGAGGAAATCTCGGCCCAGGTCGCGGCGATGCAGGCCTCCACCAGCGAGGCGGTCTCCTCGATCGGCGGCATCACCGAGACCATCACGCAGATGAGCGAGATCACGGTCTCGATCTCCACCGCGATCGACCAGCAGGGCGACGCCACGCGCGAGATCGCGCGCAACATCCAGTCGGTGGCGGCGGGATCGAGCGAGATCAGCGCCCATATCGGCGGCGTCACGTCGGCGGCGTCGGCGACCGGCAAGGCGGCCTCCGATGTGCTGTCGAATGCCCGCGAGCTCGACAATCAATCCGGCATGCTGCGCAGCGCGGTCGACGAATTCCTGGCAAAAGTCCGCGCGGCGTAATTGGCGGGAGCGGTGGCCTCCTGGTTCGCCGGGGCGATGTGCAATATCGTCCGGAGACGCGCGCAAGAGCGCGCTCCTCACCATGAGGGTTTGAGGCCTCTGCCGCTCCAAGACCTCATCCTGAGGAGCGCGCTCTTGCGCGCGTCTCGAAGGATGAAGCCACCGAAAGCCCGGCCATGATCGAGAGCGTGCCTACTGCTTCTCGATCCCGGCGTCCGCGATCAGCTTTTCCCACAGCACGAGCTGCTCCTTCAGGAACGCGTCGAATTCTTCCGGCGTGCCTGAAAATGCCTCCATGCCGCGCTCGGCGAGCTGGCTCTTGATATCCGGCCGCTCGACGATCTTGCGGATCTCCGTGTTCAGCCGGGCGACGATGTCCTTCGGCATGTTGGCCGGGCCGAGATAGCCCTGCCAGGAGGTGATATCAAAACCCTTCACGGTGGCGTCCATGGTCGGAAGGTGCGGCAGCAGCGCCGAGGGCCGTTTGGTCGTGACGGCGAGCGCCTTCAGCGCCTTCGCATTGACGTGGGGCAGGCCGGTGGGGACGTCGATGAACATCATGGTGATGCGGCCGGCGATCACGTCGGTCAAGGCGGGCGGTGAGCTCTTGTAGGGAACGTGCAGCAGGTCGATGCCGGCGAGCCGGGCGAAGGTGGCGCCCGAAACGCTCGCCGACGAGCTGCCGCTGGCGTAGGTGTATTTGCCCGGCTCCTTCTTGGCCAGCGCGATCAGTTCGGCGACCGAATTGGCGGGAACGTCCGGATGGATCACCAGCATGAACGGCAGGTCGCCGGTCCGTGCGATCGGCGTGAAATCCTTCACCGGATCGTAGCTCATGGTCTTCAGCAGATAGGGATTGGCCGAATGCGTCGTGTTGGTGGTCACGAACAGCGTGTAACCGTCCGGCGCCGAGCGGGCGACGTAGCTTGCGGCGATCGAGCCGTTGGCGCCCGCCTTGTTGTCGATGACCGTGCTCACGCCGAGCGCGACGCCGAGCTCCTTGCCGATCAGGCGCGTCGTGGTGTCGGTGCCGCTGCCGGCCGCGAACGGCAGCACCAGCGTGATGTTGCGGTTCGGATAGGGGGCCTGCGCGGACGCCGCTGATGCCAGCGCCAGCAGCAGGGATGTCGCCGCTGCCAGGCACCGGTATCGTCTTGCGAATGCGATCATGGGGGTCGTTTCCTCGATGGGGTTTGTTGGCGGATTGGCCGGCAAGCTAGCCTGCCCGGAATGAAAGCGGAAGCCGCCAAAAGGCTACATCCCGCCGCATCGATTACGCCCGCGCCGAACCCCGCCGCGACGCGATGATGACGCCGGCCAGCACCAGCGCATAGCCGACGAGGTGAAATCGCCGCAACTGCTCGCCGAGCAGCAGTATCGCCATCGCCGAGCCGAACACCGGCACCAGATGGAAGAACGGCGCGGCGCGGTTCGGTCCGATCAGCGCCAGACCGCGGTTGAAGAACAGATAGGCCAGCGTCGACGGGAAGATGATCGAATAGCCGAGCGTCGCCATCGTCAGAAAATCGAATTTCAGCGTTGCGCCGCCGGAAAATTCCCAGACCGAGAACGGCACCAGCATCAAGGCGCCGCAGCAGGTGGTGAATGAGATCAGCGACAATTGGTGCGTCACCGGCCGGCGCAGCAGCAGCGCCGAATAGAGCGCGAATGCCAGCAACGAACTGCCGAACATCAGGTCGCCCCGGTTAAGGCTGATGCCGGCCAGCGCGCTGAAATCACCGCGCAGGATGATGATGAGCACGCCCGCCAGCGAGAGCGCAATGCCGGCGAGCTGGGCGCCGGTCAGCCGTACGCCGAACAGCACCAGCGACCACACCGCCACGAACAGCGGGCCGGCGGACTGGATCAACAGCGCGTTCAGCGCCTCGGTATACTGCATGGCCCAGTAGGAAATCGCGTTGTTGTACGCAAATCCGAGCACCGACAGCAGCGCCATCAGCGGTAAATGCGCCCGCAGCACCGGCCAGTCCCGCTTCAGATGCGGCCAGGCAAAGGGCAGCAGGATGAGAAACGTCGCAAACCAGCGGATGCAGGACAGCGTGATCGGCGGCACATGGTTGCCAACATGGCGCGCCAGCACGATATTGCCGGCCCAGAACAGCGAGGTCAGGGTCAGCAAAACATAAGGCTGGTTGTTGAGCCACCCGACGGGATCGGGGGCAGGCGGCGGAGCAGCGGGATCAGTCATGGTATTTGACGATCTGTGCCGGATTTGCGCCGCGCGACAAGTCCCATCGCTGCAATGCTACAATGTGCCGAATTCGTCTGGTCAGGTCAGGAGCAGGGTATGGGCGTCGATCTGTTGAATGTCAGGGGTCTCCGGGAGATCGCGCATCAGGGGCCGATCGTGATGGTCAATCTGATGCGGTTCCGCGAACGCTCGCTCGATGGCGATGGATCGGGGTGGGATGCTTATCTGCGCTACAGCGCGTTGACCGTGCCGATGATCAAGGCGCGCGGCGGCACGCTGTTATGGACCGGCGACGCCAAGGCGGTCGCGCTTGGGGCGCAGGAGGGCAATCAGTGGGACTATCTGGCGCTGGTGTATTACCCGGATGTCGCCGCCTTCATCGACATGATGACGTCGCCCGATTACGAAGCGAACTGCGACCCGCACCGTACCAATGGCTGCGAAGAGCATGTGATCATTTGCACCAGCGAGGCGTACAGCAAGTTCAAGATCGGGTAGGGCTTGGCCTCATGGTTCGCGACGGCGCAAGCGCGCCTCCTCACCATGCGGATTTTAGGCCTCGTCCTGCGAAGCGATGCGTCTCGAAGGATGAAGGCCGCCGACCGCTCTACCCCGTCAGCCCCTCCAGCGCCGCGCGGCTGGCCGACCGGATCAGACGGCAGACCTCTTCCGCCGAGCGTCCCTGATGCAGCATCGCGAACACCGGGTAGCTGGTGAGCGCGAAGATGGTATCGACCGCATCCTGCCGCTGCTGCCGTGACGCGCTGTTGACGGCGATGCGATCGACCAGCGCGGAGAGGCCCTTTCGCCGCCGCTCGTTGCGCTCGATCAGCGCTTCGGCGAATTCGGGATCGGTCGCCATCGCGTCGTGCAGCCGGCCGATCGCGGGATCCCTGTTCCAGAAGGTGCAGAAAATCTCCACCAGGCGATCCAGCGCGTCGCGCGGGTCCGCCATCGCCATCGCGTCGGCGATTCCGTGCAGCCCGCCCTGGCGTGCGATGCCGTCGAACACCGCCTCCAGCAGGCCGCGCCGCGATCCGAACTGGTTGTAGACGGTCAATCGCGTCACCCCGGCTGCCTTCGCCACGGTGTCCAGCGAGAAGCGCGCGATGCTGGCGTCCTCGCGCAGCAATGTCGCCGCGGCTTCGAGCACGCGCTCGCGCTTCTCCGCCGCGGCGGCGGTGCGAACGGAACTCACATACGTGCGCGGCGGCATCCGCAGGCCTTCCTGTTGACTAATTTACTATACATATTGTATATCTAATTATCCATCCGCTTTGGAGCCGTTTTCATGCAGATTCCGCTCATCATAGTCTTGTCGCTTCATGTCCTGTCATCGGTGTTTTGGGCAGGGTCGAGTTTCACGCTGGCGCGTACCGGCGGTCTCGGCGGCGAAAAGCTGTTTCGCCCGCAAATGGGCGCCGCTGTCGTCGCGATCCTGACCGGCGCCTATCTCGGACATCTGGTCCACTCCGGCTCATTCGGTATCTCCGAAACGATCCTGGCCATTGGCGCTTTCGCCGCGCTGGTCGCCGCCGGCGTGCAGGGCGCTGTCGGCGGCCGTGCGGTCCGAAGCCTCGGCGGCGGAACCGCCGACGAGGCCGGCGCGCGCTCGCGCATCGCCATGGCGCAGCGCGTCGCGGCCGGGCTGCTCGCGGTGACGGCGTTGTGCATGGGCGCGGCGCGCTATGCGTGAGCGACGTTGCGTCGAGGCGGGCCGCCAAGGCGCCGACAGAGCCCGAGTAACGGCCGCTCGACGACGATGTTGAGCGCGAGGCCGAGCGCCACGACGATGCTGCTTGTGACGACGATCAGCAGCACGGGCGAAATGCCTGGTACCAGGCCCGCGATGAAGCGGCTCGCCAACGACACCGTCTCCACCTGCGCGAGATAGATCGAATAGGACGCATCCCCCAGCCGCCCCATTGCCCGCTCCAGCCATGACGGATCAATGCGCCGGCGGCTGACAAAGGCGGCCGCGGCAACCAGGCCGGCCGAAGGGAGCCCGAATACGATGACGCGGTTGGCGGGGTCCGTTGCCAGCAACGCCGCGATCGCACAGACCACGGCAACCGCCATCGGCCGGCTGACCCTGCCGTTAACGAACACCCCGCCCATGATGACCCCGAGCACGAATTCGAGAATCATCGGATCGGTAAAGAATGCGTAATTTCCGAGCGCCGCCTCAACGCCGGGAATTCGTCCGGCTATCGCGAGCGCGCAAAAGACCACGACGGTGTTGCGCCACACATCGCGCGTCAGCGCCATGAGCAACGCCACGACGAGATAGAAATACATCTCATATTCGAGCGACCAGCCGACATAGACGACCGGCATTTCGCCGTCCGTGAAGGCGATGAACGCCAGCGATTTGAGGATATGGCGGGGCGTGAACCAGTCCGGCGCGCCGAATGTGGCGGGAAGCGTCAAGGCCAGGATCGTGGCCGTGGCGATCACAAAAAAATACAGCGGCACGATGCGCTCGACGCGGCGGCGCAGGAACTCCGCCGGCGTCAAGCTCGAGGAGTGGGTTGCATAAAAAATGATGAAACCCGAAATCACGAAAAAGAGGTCGACGCCGTGGCCGCCGTGGGACAGGGCAAACGCGATGGCGCTCTCGGGAACCTTGAAACCGTCAGGCGCGACGCCCCAGACATGAAAGGCAACGACCGCAAGCGCCGCGAAAAACCGCAAAACCTGGATATGGACAAGCATCCCGCCTCATAAACTGCGACGACGGCGGTTCAAACAAGAATCGCTCCATCGCTAACAAGGCGCACGAATTCCTGTTCCACGGCGTGGCAGCGCCGGGCCGCCGCCGGTTCCGATTCGGACAGGGCGGGCCCTAGAACTTCCGCACCAGATCCGGCGTGATCTCGCCGATGGAGCGAATGCCGAGCAGCGCCAGGTCGCGGTCGATCTCGGCATGGAGCAGGCTGATGGCGCGCGCGACGCCGGCTTCGCCGCCGGCAATCGCCGCATAGAGGAACGGCCGCCCGATCCAGACGAAATGCGCGCCGAGCGCCAGGGCCTTGATCACGTCGGTGCCGCGGCGGATGCCGCCATCGACCATGATGGTCATGCCCTTTGCCTCGGCTGCGATCTCCGGCAGCGTGCGCAGGCCCGACATCGTGTAATCGAGCTGGCGGCCGCCATGGTTGGAGAGCATCACGCCGTCGACGCCGCTCTCGCGCGCGATGCGGGCGTCCGCGGGCGAGACCAGTCCCTTGACGACGAGCTTGCCCTTCCAGCGCTTGCGGATCAGCTCGACATGCTTCCAGGCGAGCTGGTCGCGGGCGCCGATATTGCGCATCAGATTCTTGGCCAGCACCGGCGGGCCGCGCTGCGCATCCATGTTCTCGAAATGCGGCATGCCGTGATTCTTCACGGTGCGCAGCCAGGTGCCGAACAGCCAGTGCGGATGGGTCAGCGTATCCCAGGCGACCTGCGGCGTGATGGCGAGCGGCACCTGAAAGCCGTTGCGGATGTTGTTCTCGCGGTTCGGCGGCACCGGCACGTCGGCGGTGACGACGAACGTGTCGTAGCCGGCGGCGGCCACCCGGTCCACCAGCGGCTCGATGCGCGCCGGCAGGCCGGCCAGATAGGCCTGGTACCAGGCCGCCTGATTCTCGCGGCGCACGTCTTCCAGCGTGATTAGCGAGGAAGCGCTGAGGATCATCGGCACGTTGGCGGCCGCCGCCGCCCGCGTCAGCACGATGTCTCCGCGATAGGCGCACAGTGCCGACGAGCCCATCGGCGGAATGCCGAACGGCGAGGCGTAGGTCTTGCCGAACAGCGTCGTGGTCTGGTCGCGGCCGGAGACGTCGTTGAGCACGCGCGGCACGAAACCATATTCGTCGAAGGCCTTGCGGTTGTCGCGGACCGCAGCATCGCTCTCGGCGCCTCCAGAGATATAGCCATAGAGGAATTTCGGAATCCGCCGCTGCGCCGTCGCCTCGAAATCGTCGAGTGCCAGATAGCGCTTCATCGCGCGCGGAACCGCGTTGGCGGCGCGGGTCACGGTCGCGGGCGGGGCGGTCAGGCCTATCGACTTATCGAGCACGGCGGAGCATTCCCTGTTGTTGTTATTATCGGGGGCAACAAGCTACAGCATGATCCGGAAAAGTGTGAAGCGGTTTTCCGAAAAAGATCATGCTCAGACAAAGAGCGCTTCAGCGCCGGGCGGGGCGTGCGCCAAACTTGCTCGTGTTGATGGACTGGCTGAGATCGCCCAGCATTTTCCGTGCTTCGTTCAACGCCGTGTCGGACTTCTTGTCGAAACTCTGGATCAGTTCGCGCAGCGAGATCACGGTCGGCAACAGGTCGCCGCCATATTTGTCGCTGGCGAGGCCGCCGAGGAAATCCCTGGTCTTGTCCAGCGCGCCGTCGACGGAGCTGATGCCGGCGTCCGCGGTGCTGATGATGCTGCTGATCCGTTCCCCATTGCCCGATAGCGAGGCGGTGAACGTCTCGAAGTTGCGCAGCGTGTCCTTTACCGCGACCTCATTGTCTGAAATCACCTTGTCGACATTGCGCAGCGCGACGCGGATTCGCTCCTGCATGTCCAGCAGTCCCTCGGGATCGGCGGTCAGCTCGGGAATGCCGTCGGCCCCCAGCGGCGGCGGGTCGACCGTGCCGCCGGTAAAGGAGATCGCGGCGATGCCGGTGAGGCCCTGGAATTCGAGGCCGACCTGGGTGTCCCTGCGCACCGGGGTGTTGCCGTCGATCATGGTGAGCACGACGACGCGGCGCGGATTGTCCAGCTTCAGCGACACCACCTCGCCGACCCGCACGCCCGCGAAATTCACGCTGCCGCCCTGGCGCAGGCCGGAGGCGCCGCCTTCGAAAATCACCCGGAACGGCGTCTTCTGCTTATTGCTGGCGAATTTCTGATAGCCGAGGAACGCGCCGAGCGACCCGGCGATCAATGCCAGGGTCAAGGTCCCGATCATCAGATTGCTGGCGCGCGCCATCATCGAAATCCTGCGAAGCAGGCCCAGAGATAGCGGATTTGCCGGGTCAAGTCACCGCGGCGATCCCGCCCAAAACCAGCGGGGGTACTCATAAGTACGATTGATCCCCACCAGGGCTTGTCACGTCCGCTTTGTCCCCGAAGCAGGCGCGTCCAAGCGCGTCGACCCCGTGCCAACCCGGAGGCGGGCGGATTGGCCACCTAAGGAAAAGCCGCCCGAAGGCGGCTTCAGAATTCATACCTGACGTTTGCGGATCAGGCACGGATCATCGAAACGCTCTTCGACTTCCGACGATAGGCCATGAAGCCGACGCCCACGAAGCCAAGAATCATCATTGCCCACGTCGAGGGCTCGGGGACGGCGGCGACCCGGAACTCAATTTCTGGAATATTGAAAGTCGATATTGCGTTCTGGGACGTGAACGTAGCTGAACTAAATGGCGTGGCTGAGGTTATGCCAAAAAAGCCGAATGTGCTTGTGTCATAAGCGTTGATCGTCTGCGCCAGCGAACCGGCCGTCGTGCTCAACACGAAAGATGTGCCGAGATTGACGTTAGCGAAAAGTCCAAACGCCGTTACCGCAGAAGCGAAAGTAACGGTGAAGCCCTCATTGCCGAAGAAGAATTGAGCTCCGTTCTGGCTGGCGCCGAGGCTGGTTCCAGTAAAGGAGTTAAACTGGTTAGTGATGATGCCACCCAGACCGGAGGCGGTATTAAATGAATAGGTGAGCCCACCCAATGTTGATCCCGAGGGCACGAGTGTTCCGGCCGAATAGGAGCCGTAGTTCTCGACGGTCAGTCCTGACGTGGCCGATGCGAATGCTGAGGAACTGGTGTAAGTGGCGGCATGCGTTTGGTTGCCGACCGATAGAATTCCAAACAGTGTTGCCGCCAAAAAGAGACGCCAATTTCCGTTCATTCGACGCTCCTGCCAGTTGGTAAAAACCTCGAACAAGCTGACTAAAGTCTGGATATGGTGTCAACCCCGGCACTACCGGACGGTGCGTGCATTTTCCATTGCCGGCGTTGCAATTCGTTTGACTTCCTGAAAGTGCTGGACGCACAGGCCAATTCAGGGCCGTTTCTTGTCGATCGTGGTTTTCCTCCCCGATTGGCCCATGTGCCGTCGCCGCCAGCCGCTCAAATCCCGCTTCTCCAACGCGCGGCGTTTGTTATGCTGTCTGACGGGAAGGCTGCCGGCATCAGTCAAAAACAAGAAACGCTGGCTCGTAGCCGCCCGCAGGTCAGGGAGGGCCGCATGACGATCTCGCGCCGGAACTTCGCTCGTCTCGCCGTAACGAGCGGGGCTGTTGCTGCAATTGCCTCGCCCGCGATTGCGCAAGGTGTAATCAAGTGGCGGCTCGCGTCGAGCTTTCCGAAGAGTCTCGAAGGTCTGTGGGGAGCGAGTCCGACGCTCGCCAGATACGTGAACGAGATGAGCGACGGCAAGTTCACCATCGATCCCTTTGCGGCGGGAGAGATCGTGCCCGGGCTGCAGGTGCTCGATGCCGTCGCGAACGGCACGGTCGAGTGTGGGCACTCCTATGGCGGATACTACATCGGCAAGAATTCCGCCTTGATCTTCGACGGCTCGCTCCCCTTTGGGCTGACCCCGCGCCAGCAGAATGCCTGGTACCTTTACGGCGACGGCAAGAAGCTGATGGACGAGGTCTATGACGGCATGGGCGTGGTCAGCATTCCGATGGGAAATACCGGCGGGCAGACCTTCGGCTGGTTTCGGAAGGAGATAAAGTCACCGGCCGATTTCAACGGCCTCAAGATGCGGGTTGCGGGCTTCGGCGGCAAGGTCCTGTCGAAGCTCGGCGTGGTCCCGCAGCAGATCGCGGCCGGTGACATCTATCCGGCGCTCGAGAAAGGCACGATCGACGCCGCCGAGTGGGTCGGACCTTATGACGACGAGAAGCTCGGCTTCCACAAGGTCGCGAAGTATATGCACCTTCCGGGCGTGCTCGAGTTGGAGGCCAATACCGGCCTCTACGTCAACAAGTCGAAATGGGCCGAATTGCCGGTGGCCTATCAGGCGATGCTGAGGGCGGCTTGCGCCTACACGATGATGGAGATGCTTGCGGGTTATGATGCGAAGAACCCCAAGGCGCTCAATCGTCTCGTCGCGGCCGGCGCGCAACTCGTCCTGCTCAACCCGGACATCCTGAAGGCGCTACGCACTGCGCTCGAGCAGGTGCTCGACGAGGAGGGCGCGAAAAGCGAGCAGTTCAAGCGCGTACTCGAGAATTGGCGCGCCTTCCGCGCCGAGCAGCACCGCTGGTTCCTGCTCGCCGACGCCCGCACCGAAATGTCGGTGTACGGGCTGACGACCGCGCCGTAGAGGGATCCTGATGGGGATGGCCCGATGATCGGATGGCCTAACCTGTCGCCGGCTTTCGCGACGCCACAAAAACCCCGATCAGGACCAGCGCAAAGCCCAGAAAGTGGAACGATTGCGGGTGCTCGCCGAGGAACACGATCGACATCACGGTTCCGAATACCGGCACGACGTGAAAGAACGGCGCGGCGCGGTTGGCGCCGATCAGCTGCACGCCGCGATTGAAGCAGAGATAGGCCAGCGTCGAGGGAAACACCGCCACATAGAACACGCTCAGCAAATTGGCGCTGTCGATCCGCATCAGGGGTTGCGTTGACAGCTCCCAGATGAACAGCGGGACCAGGCAGGCCGCGCCGGCGCCGAAGGTAAAGGCGACGAACGACAGGCCGTGAATGGCGGGGCGCTTCAGCGACAGCACCGAATAGAGGCCGAAGATCGCCAGCGCCATCGTGAAGATGAGGTCGCCCTTGTTGAACTCGATGCTCTTCAGCGTGGTGAGGTCGCCGTGCAGCAGGATCACCAGCACGCCGGCCAGCGACACCGCAATCCCGCAGGCCTGGGCCCACGTCAAACGGACGCCGAGCAGGATCAGCGACCAGCTGGCGATGAACAGCGGGCCGGCCGATTGCAACAGCAGCGTGTTCAGCGCCTGGGTGTGTTCGAGCGCCCAATATTGCATCGTGTTGAAGGCGCTGATGCCGATGACCGAAAGAAAGATCATGATGCCGAGACGGCCGCGGATCGCGGCCCAATCCCGCACCAGATGTTTCCAGGCAAAGGGGAGGATGATCAGGAATGCGATCGACCAGCGCAGGAACGACAGCGTCACCGGCGCGATATGGCCGGCGGCCAGCCGTCCGACGATGGCGTTACCGGCCCAGCACAGCGCGGTGATGCTGAGCAGCAAATAAGGCTGGTTGACGATCCAGCCCGCGGGATTCGCAGGCGCATTGGGTTCGGCGGCAGACATTGGTAAGAACAAGGCCCGGTTCATGATGCCGCGGCCCGCCCGGCGAAGCCGGGCCGGAGAGATCGCCCGGCTCGGTCACAGACACCGATTTGCAGCGTCCATCAATGGGGCAGATGCATCGCGACCATGCGCGGAAAGAACCCGCGGCGGCGACCAGTCGTCAGCCGGCGTTGTCGGGCGGCGCCGCCTGACGCTTGACGATCTGCTCGGCGAGCTGGATCAGCATCCGCTTGGCATTATGGTCCTGCATCTCGCGAAACAGCCGCAGCAGGCGCAACTCGAGCAACGCCTGCATCGTTTCGGTTTCGACCGGCGAACAGGCGGTCTTGCGGGTCGCAGGCGCCAGCCCCTGGAACAGATCATGGGAAACGCCGAGCGCGTCCGCCACCTGCATCAGGCGGCCGACATCGGCGCGGCCCGACCCGTTGGTTGGTTTCGGCGCCGGCTGGCCGGGCGCGCCGAGCACTTCCGCAAGGTCGTCTTGCGAAAGTCCGAGCGCAAGCCACCTTGCTTTCACCAGCTGATCGATCTGCCCGTCGGTGCTCATCGATCGGTCCCGCTGGTTCGGACGGGCAACATCGGCACGACTTTCGCTCGCGACGGCGTCTTGAAGCCGGCGAACAGATTGACCAGCGGCTCGGCGTCCTTGTACGCCTTCTGAAAATCGTTCGGATGCACGAACTCGTCGCGGAACCACGGGTATTTGCGCCCGTCGAACGACTGCACGATCCAGTCGATCAGATGGCGGACGCGCTGAATTTTCTTGGCGTCCGGATGATAGGCGAGCCAGATGTCGAGATCGAACTTGACGCCGAGGTCCAGCGCGATCAGCGGATCGCCGAGTGCCGGCACATAGGTTGGGAGCCAGCCGATACCGGCGCCCTTCGAGACGGCCCAGACATGCGCGCTCGAGACGTTGTTGCGCATGGCGACGAAGCCGACCTGGCCGCGCACGGCGTGCTTGTCATACATCTCCTTGCCGCGGGTCTGGTCAGCTTCCTGTATCACCATGCGGTGGTTTTGCTGCAAGTCGCTGATGTCCTTTGGCATGCCGTAGACTTCAACATAGGACGGGCTGACGAACGGCATGACGTGAAGCCGGCCGATCTTGACGCACATGAGGTCGGGGTTGGCGGGCCGCTCGAGCTGCACGGCGACGTCGGCTTCGAGCCGCAGAATGTCGGCCGAGCGCATCTCGCATTTCAGGTCCACCAGCAGTCCGGAATAGACCCGCTGGAATTCGACCAGCCGCGGCGCCAGCCAGAAGGTGCCGAGACCTTCGGTCACCGCGATCTTCACCTCGCCGTTCAGCGCGGGCGTGGCCTCGTTGAGCGTCCGGTCGAGACCGAAGGAGGCTTCCTCCATCCGCATGGCGGCCTCGAACACCTTGTGCCCTTCCGGCGTCAACCTGATGCCGTCGACATGGCGGGTCATCAATGTCGTTCGGTAGGCGCTTTCCATCGCCGTAATCCGCTTGCTGAGAAAGTTGGCCGACATGTTGAGCTGCCCGGCGGCAGCCCGAAAACTGCCGGTTCGGGCCACGGCCAGGAAAATCCGGACCAGATCCCAGTTGGCCATTCGGCCGGGCGTGTGCGCGCCGCTGTGCGCGCCCCTGCGCTCATCTGAGTGCATACAAATCGCCTCGTTTATCGCCTTCTAACTTAACGGAACCGATCTTCTATTCTTGGCAGAAATCTGCGTCCCGCACAATCAAGAGACGATCCATGAATGCGCTCGACATCGATCTAATCAGGAAATCCGCTCGGGAACGTGCGCCTGCCAGCCGTTCCACGGCCCATTCCCTGGCCCGTATGACGTCCCTCGAAGTGGCCAGACGCACAGTCATTTTCAATGTCGGGGCGGCCGGCATTTCGGCGCTGGTGGACCGGGCCCGCATCGACATCCCGGGATTAACCTCAAACAACATTCTTTATGCGGCCGCCAACCACAACCCCGATATTTTCTGGGCGATCGCCCGGCGCGACCGGTTCGACATCAGCGATCCGCAGGGCGAGGGGTTTCTGGCGGTGCTGCCATTGACCCATGAGGGCATGCGCCGGCTGATCGACGGCCGGCTCAACACCAAGGATCCGGAGCTGTGCTATGTGGCGCGGCAATCGGAGCGCCCTGCCGGCATCTATGTCTGGGCGATCCACGCCAAGGGTACGCTGGCGGCCGCGATCCCGCTGGTGCTGGAGAAAATCTCCTCGCCGCTTTACCGTGGCGTCAACCTGTACTCGCGCCCCATCACCAAGGGCGGCTTGCGGGTGCTGGAGCCGCTCGGCTTCGAACCGGGCGCGAGCTACGAGGAATTGTTCACGCCGCATCTGCAGATGTTCGACCGCTCCGGCGATCTGCCGCGCGCGAAGCCGGTGCCGCCGGACCCGGTCACGGTCGAGGTGGTGCGATCGATGGACGAGATGGCGCGCGTGATCGCGATCCGCGGCGCCGTGTATATGGGCGAGCAGCATTGCCCGTTCGAGGAGGAGTTCGACGGCAATGATTTTTCCGCCACCCATCTGATCTGCCACAAGTACGGCGAGCCGGTCGGTTGCATGCGGATCCGCTATTTTGCGGACTTCGCCAAGTTCGAGCGGCTGGCGGTCCGCAATGAGAGCCGCAACGCCGGCCTCGCCGGCAAGATCGTCGATACGGCGATCGAGCTGTGCCGGAAAAAGGGCTATCGAGTCATGTACGCGCATGCGCAGACCCGGCTGCTCTCGTTCTGGGAACAACGCGGCTTCAAGCGCGCGAATGGTACCCGTAATTTCGTGTTCTCCGATTTCGACTATGTCGAAGTCAGGCTCGATACCGAAAAGCATCCGCAGAGCATCACGCTGAACGACGATCCCTATGTGCTGATTCGTCCCGAGGGCCATTGGGATACGCCTGGCATCCTGGAAAAATCCATCGGCAGGGGCGTTTGCGAAACCGGGAACGTGCGATGAGCTCCGTCATCGATTTGCGCACCTATGTCGGTGCATCGAGCCGCCGCCTGCTGGTCATGGTCGATCTGCAGGAAAAAAACTACGACGAACTGGCCAAGGACAACGCGCCGGATCTGCGGCGCGCGCTGGACAATTGCATGGCCGCGATCCGCCATGCCCGTGACTTCGCCATTCCGATCGCATTCACGCGGCATGGCGGCGATGGCCCGGGCGTGCTCGAGAGGTCGAGCCCGTCGGCATGGATTTCCGGCCTCGAGCCGCGACGCTCGGACATGGTGTTCGAGCGGCCGCAGCCGTCCTGCTACAGCAACCACCTGTTTGAAAACGTGGTGTCACAGGCCGGCAGCTTCGCGATTGCCGGCCTCACCGCCGAGGAAACCTGCCTTGCGACCGCGATCGATGCCGCGCGCCGCGGCCATCACGTCACGTTTCTGGGCGATGCGTCGGCGAGCCGCGGCCGGCGCAATAGCGATGCCGCCGCGGTGCATCTGCTGGCCACAAGGGCGATCGAACTCTTTGCCGACGTCGCCTCGACCGGCCAGTGGCAGATCGCGACGTCGCAGCGACCTCTCAAAGGGCATCGCTATGGATGAGTTGAGTGCGCGCCGTTTGCGTAACGTGGTTCCGGTGCTGGTGGAGCAGCGCAATATTCTGGTCGCCGGCGGCGTATCCTTTGCAGGCCATTTGCTCGATCTGGCGATCATGCAGTTGCGCCTGACGCTCAACGAGATTTCCGACGACGAATTGTCCGAATTCTCCAACGCGCTCAGCGTCGGCGTGAGTAGCGAATCGACGGATTGATCCCGCTCGCCCTTGTAGGAGTCCAGGCATGCCGGAACGCAGGTGGATCATCCTCGCGGCGTTATTCGCGTCCCGCGCTGCGATCGGATTCCAGTTCCAGTCGGTCGGATCGGCTGCCAATCTCCTGATGGCCGATCTCGGCATCGGCTATTCGCAAGTCGGCATGCTGCTCGGCGCCTATATGCTGCCCGGTGTCATCGTCGCCTTCCCGGCCGGACTGCTCGGCAGCCGGGGCCGCGAAAAGATGCTCGGGATCGCGGGCCTGCTGTTGATGGCTGCATCCGGCCTCGCCTTGAGCTATTCGGGCGATCTCGCCTTCGCGCTGGTTGCGCGCATCATCGGCGGCGTCGGGGGGACCATCGTGGGCCTGGTCGCGACCAAAATGGTGGCGGATTGGTTCGAGAGCAGCGAGATGGTGCTGGCGATGTCGCTGCTGCAGATGAGCTGGCCGTTCGGCGCCATGGTCGCGCTGCCGATCCAGGCCCTGATCGGGCAATCGTTCGGCTGGCATGGCGTGATGGCGTCGGGCGCGATCTGCTCGGTGGCGGTGCTGCTCGCATTTGCGATGATTCCGCGCGCCGCCCAGCCGATCCAGGCGGTCGCCGTCGGCCGAGGCCGGCTGGCCCGTGCGGCGCGGCTGCCGGTGATCGTATCGGGCGTCATCTGGGGCGCGATGAATCTCGCCGGCGTGCTGTTCTTCAGCTACGCGCCGCTGTTGATGGTGGCGCAGGGTTCCTCGCCGACGATCGCGGCGTCGCTCACCAGCCTCGCGATCTGGTGCATCATTCTCGCCATTCCGGCCGGCGGCTACCTGGTCAACCGCTCGGGCCGGCCGATCAGCGCGATCGTCGGCTGCAGCCTGATCGGAGCCGCGGCATTGCTGCTGTTCGTGGCGGATTTCCACCCGACGATTTCCTGCCTGATCTTCGGCCTCTCGATTGGTCCGATGTCGGGCGCGATCCTGTCGCTGCCGACACGGGTGCTCGAACCGGTCGACCGGTCGGTGGGTTTTGGCCTGTTCTATACCTGCTTCTACGTGCTGATGGCGGCAGGACCCCTGGCCGCCGGGCGCCTGCAGGACGCCTTCGACTCGCCCTCGGCGGCGCTGGTCGCCGGTGCCGCGCTGCTGGCATCGATGGTGCCGCTGCTCGCGCTGTTCTGGTCGGTGTCGAGGCGCCGCGAAGACGCCCAGGCCGGCCACCCGGCAAAGCTACGCGCGGTGTCGTAGCGCGGCCTCGGCATCATTGATCTCTGATTGACGCCGGTTTCACGCCGTCAGCGCCTGCGCGATCGCGCCCAGCGCTTTCACCGCGGCGCCCGGATCGAGTTCGATCTGCAATCCGCGCTGCCCGCCATTGAGGAAGACGGTGGCGTGGCCGAGCGCCGACGCCTCGATCGCCACCGGCACGCGCTTCTTCTGCCCGAACGGCGAGATGCCGCCGACATGATAGCCGGTGAGGCGTTCGGCATCGGCCGGGCGCATCATCTTCGCCGCCTTGCCGCCGAAGGCTGCCGCCAGTTTCTTCATGCTGACTTCGCCGTCGGACGGCACCACGACGCAGACCGGCTTGCCGTCGATTTCGGCCATCAGCGTCTTGAGCATCCGCGCAGGCTCGACGCCGAGCGCTTCGGCTGCCTGCAGGCCGATGCTCTCCGCGCCGGAATCATAGACGTAAACATGCAGCGCGAATTTCACGCCGAGCTTTTCCAGCGCCTTGGTCGCAGGGGTGGTTTTCGACATCCGAAAAGATTACTCCGAATTCACCCGATCGCCTTGCCGCGGCCACAAATTTTCCGGGGATATCAATGGCTTGGATGCAGTCTAAGATGCCATAATACTCCCTTCTTGCTTGCGTCGGTAGCTCGCATCCTTTATCCGGTGGTATGCCTCGCATCCGAGCGGCCCTGGCCGCGCTTTAGGCTGGGCGCATGATCCGGAAAGCACGCCCTTGGGTCCATCCAGGGGAGGGTGCGTTATCGAACGGGCCATGCTCGAACCATGAGATTTGCAGAGGGAATACCTTAGAAATGGCCAATGTTGTCGTCGTCGGCGCCCAGTGGGGCGACGAGGGGAAGGGCAAGATCGTCGACTGGTTGTCGGAGCAGGCTGACATCGTCGTGCGCTTCCAGGGCGGCCACAATGCCGGCCATACGCTCGTCATCAATGGCGAGACCTACAAGCTCGCATTATTGCCGTCCGGGGTGCTGCGGCCCTCCAAGCTCGCCGTGATCGGCAATGGCGTGGTGTTCGACCCCCAGGCTTTCCTCGACGAAGTGGCGAAGCTGAAGGGCCAGGGCGTCTCCATCAGCCCGGAAAATCTTCGCGTGGCCGAAAACGTCACGCTGATCCTGCCGCTGCACCGCGAACTCGACGCGCTCAGGGAATCCTCCAACGCCAACACCGCGATCGGCACCACCCGCCGCGGCATCGGGCCGGCCTACGAGGATAAGGTCGGCCGCCGCGCCATCCGTCTGATGGATCTGGCCGACCTCGACACGCTGCCGCACAAGATCGACCGCCTGTTGGCGCATCACAACGCGCTGCGCCGCGGCCTCAATCTGGAAGAGATCGACGGCGGCGGCATTTTGAAGGAACTAACCGCCTTCGCCCCAAAGCTGCTGCCCTATGCCGAGACGGTGTGGCGCCTGCTCGACATCAAGCGCCGCGAGGGCAAGCGCATTCTGTTCGAGGGCGCGCAAGGAGCGCTGCTGGATGTGGATCACGGCACCTACCCCTACGTCACCTCGTCCAACACGGTGGCGGCGCAGGCGGCGACCGGCACCGGCATGGGCCCGGGCGCGGTCGGCTATGTGCTCGGCATCTGCAAGGCCTATACGACCCGGGTCGGCCAGGGCCCGTTCCCGACCGAACTGAACAACGAGATCGGCGAGGAGATCGGCCGCCGCGGCAAGGAATTCGGCGTCAATACCGGGCGCAAGCGGCGCTGCGGCTGGTTCGACGCCGTGCTGGTGCGCCAGACCGTGCGCACCTGCGGCATCACCGGCCTGGCGCTCACCAAGCTCGATATTCTCGACGGCTTCGACAGTATCGAGGTCTGCACCGGCTACCTGCTGGACGGCAAGGAGATCGACCATCTGCCGGCCGGCGAGGGCGCCCAGGCCCGGGTGGTGCCGATCTACGAGACCATCGAAGGCTGGAAGGAGCCGACCGCCAACGCCCGTTCCTGGGCGGATTTGCCGGCCCAGGCCATCAAATATGTCCGCCGGGTCGAGGAATTGGTCGGATGCCCAATCGCCTTGCTTTCCACCAGCCCGGAACGCGAGGATACTATTCTCGTTCAAAACCCGTTCGAGGCTTAACGAATTGTTACCCATAAGTCCGCATTGTTGAGTCGAAATGGCTGATTACTACCCGCTGATCGCCCGCGCCATTGCCGGACTGGACCCCAGTGCTCCCGGCGAGAGCCGTCGTGCGCTCTATGAGCGGGCGCGCTCCGCGCTGATCGCGCAACTGCGCAGCGTGCAGCCGCCGCTCAGCGAATCCGAGATCACCCGCGAGCGGCTGTCGCTGGAAGAGGCCGTCCGCAAGGTCGAGTCCGAGGCTGCCCAGCGCGCCCGCGAGGCTTCGCGGTCCGGCGGGGCTGCCCGCAGCAGCAGCGGCGATGCCTTCCGCCGCGCCAATGCCCGCCCGCCGGAAGCCGGCTCCCCGCCGCCATCCGCCCCAAATTCTGCCGCTCGTCCGCCGCGGGGTGCGACGCCGGCCCCATCCGATTCCCCGCGCCCGCCGCGCAATCTGAGGCCCGATGCGCCGCCACCGCCGCCCGCCCCGCGTCCGCCGCAGGCTCCGGGGCAGGAACCGCCGCTGCCGCCGACCCGTGAACGGTCGGGTGCGGCGCGTCGCGGCCCCGACAGTGCGCCGCCGCAGATGCCGCAGTCGCCCGGCATGCGCGGTTTTCGCGATATCGCCGCCGACGCCGACGATCTCGGCCGCGCCGCAGCGCAGGCCAGCCGTTCGGCGCGAAAGACCTATGCCAACGTGCCATCGCCCTCGCCGGAATTCGACCGGCTCGAGCCGAGCATGGAAAACCGCGGCGCCGATCCCGAGACGCCCTATTCCTACGACGAGTCGCTGGAAGAGGCCGACCGCTATTCGCCGCAGGCCGCCCCGATGCAGCCGCCGCCGCAGCGTTCGCGGCTGTCGCAGGATCGCGACCGCGAGCCGAACAAGGTGCGCCGGGCCGGCGCGGTATTCCCGTTCAGAAGCGCGATCGCGATCGGCATCGTCCTCATTCTGGTCGGCGCCGGCATTCTCTGGGGCAAGCAGGCATTGACGACCGTGAGCGGCCTGTTCAAATCCTCACCGGTCGCCGAGGCGCCGAAGGATCCTTCCGCGCCGCAGTCCAAACCGAAGATCCCCGACCGCGTCGGGCAGTCGTCCGAACAACTCGCCCCGGTGGCGCAGCGCGTGGTGCTGTATGACGAGGATCCGTCCGACCCGAAGGGCAAGCAATATGTCGGCTCGGTGATCTGGCGTACCGAGCCGATCAAGGCGACCGGCAACCAGAAGCCCGATATCGCCGTGCGCGCCGACATCGACATTCCCGACCGCAAGTTCAAGATGACGATGTCGTTCCGCCGCAACTCCGACACCTCGCTGCCCGCGAGCCACACCGCCGAACTGACCTTCCAGCCGCAGGATGCCGCCGGCGGCGGCGGCGTCAGCAATGTGCCGGGCATCCTGATGAAGTCGAACGAGCAGGCGCGCGGCACGCCGCTGGCGGGGCTCGCGGTGAAAGTCACCGACGGGTTCTTCCTGGTCGGCCTCTCCAACGTCGATTCGGACCGCACCCGCAATCTGCAGCTCCTCAAGGAGCGTTCCTGGTTCGACATTCCGCTGGTCTATGCCAACCAGCGCCGCGCCATCATCGCGATCGAAAAGGGCGCGCCGGGCGAACGCGCCTTCAACGAGGCGTTCATGGCCTGGGGCGAGTAGCGCGCCTGCGCGCTTCGTCCTGCTCGGCAAAGTTTCGTTCGGGGCGCTTGTCCGAAGGAACCCGGCTTTGCCCCGATCGTTGCCATGGTGGAGGACACCACCATGCGCAAAGCCCTCGCAGCACTGGACGATGAACAGCGGGCCGTCCTTCTCGAGGTCGCCGATTTCGGCACCGCGGTTTTCTCGTCCGGGCTCTTCGTTGCGATCCTCAAAAGCGTCGTCGACCTGTTTGTTTGAGGCCGGCCCGATAGCGTTTTCGAGCGAAGTGGATACCGCTTCGCGTGAAGCAGACGCGTCAGAACGCGAAGCCCGCAGGGAACTTTCGACGTCATAAAACGTTGGCGGTTATGGCTTACGAAACCCAAGAGAAGCAGCCGCCCACCAAGCAAGAGCGTGAGGCAAAGAAAGAGCTGGCCCGCAAGGACGCCGAACAGGCGCTGATTGCGCGCAAGAAAGAAGACGACGCCTTCCGCGCGAATTTCGAGCGGCTCAAGGCTGAACGGCTGGCCCGCGAGGCGGCCGAGACGAGTTCATAGCGCATTTGCTGCGCTTCAGTGGTGTCACCCAGGGCGGATGTACCCCTTCGTGACAGTGAAGGCCTCCAGCTTCGGCTCGGAGGTCTTTTGCGTTTTGGGGGCTGATGGCTCGGACGTCGTAGCTCGGTTTTGATGATGTCGGCTTTTGACCGGCTTCGTTGAAAAGCTTGACTGCTGAAAGCGAGCGGGATTCCCGGCCGGTTGGCTGACAATATCCCTTGTCTTACGGCGCCGACTGCAGACTTCGCTTTGTCTTGCGAAGTCTGGACGGTCGCTTCCGGCGTTCCTCACTCATCGGCGAGCGGCGCCGGTCAGTGCGGTCCAGGTGACAATTATACCGGGTTGACTGAAATTATACCAAATAGTATAAATGCCATCTGATGCTGACGAGCTGGTGAACAAACCGGCCGTGCCCTTGGGGAGGATTGGCTTTGAAACGTTTCCAAATGCTTGGAGCGATCGTCGTGACCGCATTGTGCGTCACCGGAAACGCTCGCGCCCAGATTTCCGACAACAGGGTGCGCATCGGCGTACTCAACGATATGTCCGGTCCCTACAAGGATCTTGCTGGCCCGGGGTCTGTGTTGGCCGCGCAAATGGCCGCGGAGGATTTCGGCGGCAAGGTGCGCGGCGCTGCGATCGAGATCATTTCGGCTGACCACCAGAACAAGCCGGACGTGGGTTCTGGCATCGTTCGGAAATGGTTCGACGAAGACAAGGTCGACGCCGTTGCGGATGTGCCGACGTCGTCGGTGGCAATGACAGTGCAGGATCTGTCGCGGGAGAAGCAGAAGATATTTCTGATTTCAGGCGCTGCCTCGGCGGCTCTGACCGGCAAGGCATGTTCGCCGTTCAGCATTCAGACGGCGGACGATACGACGGCATTGTCTGCCGGCACGACCAAGGCGGTGGTGAAGAACGGCGCCGACACATGGTTCTTTTTGACGGCCGACTATGTTTTCGGACATACGATGCAAAAGGAAAGTACCAAAATCATCGAAGCCAACGGTGGCAAAGTGCTCGGATCCGTCGCGCATCCGCAGAACGCATCGGACTTCTCTTCCTATCTGCTGACCGCACAAGCCTCGGGCGCCAAGGCCATCGGCCTTGCCAACGCCGGCAACGATACCACGACGGCGATCAAGCAGGCAGTCGAATTCGGGTTGACCGACAAGGGACAACGTCTCGTCGGCCTCATCCTGTTCATCTCCGAGATACATGCGATGGGTCTGCAGAATGCCCATGGCTTGCTGCTGACCGAGGGCTTCTACTGGGACATGGACGAACCGGCGCGGGAGTGGTCGAAACGCTTCTTTGCCCGATTTGGCAAAATGCCCACCCGCGAACACGCCACGACCTATGCCACCATCCTGCACTATCTGGGGGCGATCGACGCGGCAAAAACCGACGAGCCCAAAGCGGTCATGGCGATGATGAAGGCAACGCCGATGAAGTTCTTCGGCGCGCAGGGGCATATCCGCGAGGACGGTCGCTTCGTCCATGATCTGCGGCTTTACGAAGTCAAGAATCCCGCGGAGTCGAAATATGCCTGGGACTATTACAAGCAGGTTGCGGTGATCCCGGGCGATCAGGCTTTCGGTAGCCTGGAGGAGAGTGAGTGCCCCTTGGTCAAGAAGACGAAGTGAGGGCTCGGCTACGGCCGGCCTTCCGCGAGGGCCGTCCTACCATCGAGCTTACGAGACTGACCATTTCCTCCGCGATCTGGTCCGGCGTCAACGCCCCTGTGGGACGGTACCAATTGAAGACCCAGGTTGTCATGCCGGTGATGGCCTGAGTTGCAACGGAGACATTTGGGATGTGAAACTCGCCGGCATCCACGCCTTCCCGAAGCAGTTTTGAAAGCGCGGTATCAAAGCGCCTTCGGTTGTTGGAAAGATCCCGGAATGCGGATTTAGGAAGATGATTCTCCTCCCTGAAATAAACCGCGAGGTAAACGCGGCCTTCGATGACGCGAAGGCAGAGGTCGCGGACGAGCGATTGCAGTCGTTCCCAAACGCTGCCCGACCCCGCCGCGGCAACCTCCGCGGACTGGGCGACGAAAGCGGTCGTGCGTCCGCAGACACCCGCAAGAATATCGGCTTTGTTTTCGAAGTGGTAGTAGATGAAAGGTTTGGTGACGTGAAGGCGTGACGCGATTGCTTCGACGCTGGTTCCGTTAAAGCCATGCTGGAAGAATAATTCGCTTGCGGCGTCGAGAATTCGCTTGCGCTTCAGATCCTTGATCTCGTCCCGGAGGGTGTCGGATTTCTTCATGCGACTCTTGTCGGTAAGGGGAGATACGTTGGTGAACCGGTCGTAGGACACGGTATTCGCCAAGGAAGCGAAACTCAAGGAACTCGGCCGATCCATCGACCACCAAGCAGCCTCACTGGAAAATTGGTATTTACATGAAGATGTCAGACGGACTAGCGAAGCTCGACGAACGGCGGCGCCGTGCCCTCGATATGGGTGGTGAGTTGCGCGTCGGGCGCCAGATCGCGCAGGGCAAGCTCACGGTGCGCGACAGGGTGGACCAGCTGCTCGATGCGGGATCATTTCAGGAGTACGGCCAGCTTTGCTCGCACGTATCGGAGATGGCGCAACAGACCGCCGAGATCACTCCTTCCGACGGCGTCGTCAGTGGCTTTGGCAAGATCGATGGACGGTTCGTCGCCGTGGTGGCCGAGGATTTCACGGTCAAGGGCGGATCCCATGGCGTGATCAACGCGAAGAAGAAGCTGCACATGGTGCAGATGGCGCGCCGCGAACGCGTGCCGCTGATCTGGATGGTCGACGGAGCGGGCGCCCGCGGCCAGGAATTGATGAATGATGGTCTTCCGGACGTCACGCATTTTCTGGAGATCGCGCGGCTCTCTGGAACTGCGCCGCAGGTCTCGCTGGTGCTCGGGCCATGTGCGGGTGACTCGGCGCTTGTCGGAGCAGCCACCGAATTCATCGTGATGCGCGAGGGCACGGGCATGATGGCCGCCGGCGGACCGCCCGTCGTGAAGGCAGCGACCGGTATCGAGATCACGAAGGAAGAACTCGGTGGTTCGGAAATCCACGCCAGGGCCTCGGGGATCGTCGACCGCGTGGCGAAGACCGACGAGGAAGCGCTCAGGCTGGCGCGGGCCTTTCTGTCCTATCTGCCTGGCAACGCCTGGTCATATCCGCCGCGCTCGGATCCGGCCGACCCCGAGGCGATCGACCTCGATTCTGTTCTGCCGGACTCGCTGCGGCGGTCCTACGACGTCAAAAAGGTAATTCGCGGAATTGTCGACGCGGAGAGCTTTCTGGAAATCAAGCCCGAGTGGGCCAAGATGCTCATAACGGGGCTTGCGCGCATAGACGGACATCCGGTCGGGATCATCGCCAACCAGCCGATGGTTTTCGCCGGTGCGCTGACCAGCGCTGCCGGTCGAAAAGCGCGCCGGTTTATCGATCTCTGTTCGGCCTATCATATTCCGCTGGTTTCATTGCAGGACGTCCCGGGTGTCATGACCGGCCCGCAGGCGGAGAAGGAAGGTACCCTTCGGGAAGGCCTTGCGGTCGTGTATGCGCTGGCATGGGCAGATGTGCCAAAAATCACGATCGTACTGAGAAAGGCTTTTGGGTTCGGTGCATGCGCGATGGGCGGTTGGGGCGGTGAGCAAAGTCTCGTCGTTGCGTGGCCGACTGCCGACTTCGCCTCATTGCCGGTGTCGGGCGGCGTCGCTGCTGCCTTCAAGACCGAGATCGACCAGGCCGCCGATCCCGAAGCCAAGAGGCAGGAAATTGAGGCACGTTTCAAGGATGGAACCGATCCATTCAACGCCGCCGCACGGTTTACGGTGCACGACGTTGTCAAGCCGAACGAAACCAGAAGGCGCATCATGCATGCGCTTGAGCTTTCAAGGAGCCGCCGGAGCCAATCGCCGGCGCCCGTGCCACGCTACGGTGTGATGCCCTAACCCCTGGCGCTGAAGAGGATTCGACATGACGAGGGCCCAAGACAAGAGGATACCACCCGCGGAATCGTGCGTCGTACGCTCGATGCTCGAAAAGTGGTCTGCGTCGCAGCCTGACAAGGTATTCGTCAAGGTCTCGACGACCGAAGAAGTGACCTACCGGCAAATGCGCGATCTCACGGCTTCTGCTGCCGCAGGACTCGCCCGGCTCGGCGTCGGGCAGGGTGATAATGTAATTGTCTGGATGCCGAACACCGTCGACTGCATGCGGGTTTGGTTTGGCATTAATTGGCTCGGCGCGACCTATGTTCCGATCAATACGGCCTACAAGGGACATTTGCTGGAGCACGTTCTGGAGAATGCAGGCGCTCGGATCATTGTGGCGCATGCCAGCCTGGCCGGACTGTTGGCCCAAGTCGATACCGCGAAGATCGAGACGGTCGTTATCTTTGGTGGCGATCCGATCGCCATCAAGGATCTGCGGGTTGTCCCCTCGAACGTGCTGGATAACGGCGAGGCTTCGAGTCTGCCCGACGTCGACGTGAGGCCGTGGGATCTGCAGTCGATCATCTATACCTCGGGTACGACGGGTCCGTCCAAGGGCGTCATGTCCTCCTATGCCCACCTTCATGCCATGTCCGGCGCCGAGGGCTTCTACATGCTGGCGCCGGAAGACCGCTACATGTGCAATCTGCCGCTTTTTCACGTCGGAGGAACCATTCCGGTCATGGGAATGCTGTCGCGGGGCGGCTCGATCTCGCTCGTCTCGTCGTTCTCCACGGAGGAATTCTGGCCGAAAATCCGGGAGACCGAAACGACGGTCGTATTGTTGCTCGGTGCAATGACGAATTTCATCACCAAGCGTCCGCAGGGTCCGGAAGACAGGGATCATCCGTTGAAGAAGGTGATCATCGTTCCGCTATCGGAAGATGCACCCGCGTTCGCCGCCCGATTCGGTGTCGAGACCTACACGCTTTACAACATGACCGAAATATCGACGCCTCTCGTTTCGGAGCTCAACCCGGGCAAGATAGGATCATGCGGGCGAGCGAGGGCGGGCGTCGAACTCAGGCTCATCGACGAGAACGACTGCGAAGTTGCCCAAGGCAGCGTCGGAGAGCTCATCGTTCGAACCGACGCGCCGTGGGCCTTGAACAGCGGCTACTACAAGAATGCAGAAGCCACCGTAGTGGCGTGGCGCAACGGCTGGTTTCACACCGGCGATGCTTTTCGCATGGATGCCGATGGCACTTTTTTCTTTGTCGACCGAATGAAGGATGCGATTCGCCGGCGAGGGGAGAATATTTCTTCGTTCGAGGTGGAAGCGGAAATTGCGGCGCACCCGCTGGTGAACGAGGTTGCCGTCGTCCCGGTGCCGAGCGAATTTGCCGAGGAGGAGGTGATGTGCGTTGTCGCCTCGGTTCAAGGGCAAGCCATCGATCCAAGGGAACTTATCGAGTTTCTGATCCCGCGTCTGCCGCATTTCATGGTCCCCCGCTATGTGCGGATCGTCGAAAGCCTTCCGAAAACGCCGACGCAAAAAATACAGAAGCACCTGCTTCGATCAGCAGGTGTGACCGATGACACCTGGGACCGCGAGCGGGCCGGCATCAAGATCAGACGGCAGCAACTTTAAAGGATGGTCGAGATGGCCCGGAACGAAATTAGAGCCGAAATCACCGGCACCGTCATGTCGGTGCTTGTCAAGTTGGGGGACGTCGTCACGGAAGGCGAGGAACTGGCGTTCATCGAAGCAATGAAAATGGAAATACCCGTAACTGCGCCGCTTTCCGGAACGATTATCGAAATTCGAATCGCCGAAAACGAGGCGATCTCTGAAAACGATCTGAGCTTTATTATCGACGGGTAGTCGTCATTGCCGGACGCGAGGCGCAACAAATCTTGAAACTCCCAAGGGAGAACAAACCACGCTCGTGGCACGAAGTGGATAAGCAGACCCGTCCGACGGGTATCGGCCTTTGGGACAGGCCGATACCCATTATCCATATTGAGGAACGCGAGCGGGGGCATTAACCTGCACGGCAACTACAGACGAGGGGGCCGGGCATGAAACGCTATCTGATCTTCGGAGCCATCGGCCCGTTCATCGGCGGCTTGCTGCTGCTGTTCGCAACCACGGTGGCCTCCGGCTACTGGGCCGACACCCATTGGTCGGAAGTCAGCAAGTTCTTCGCGACCTTCGTCAAGTCACTGCAATACAGTTATTTGTTCGGCGTCGTGCCGGCGCTGATGATCGGCGCCATCGACGATATCCTGTTTCACGTGCCGCGCATCCGCCCGGGCTTGCGGATCTGCATCATGGGCGCGATCGGGTTTGCGGTCGCGGAACTGATGTACGGCTCGCGCGGTCCCGACTCCGGCGCGATCCAGTTCCTGCTCTATGGCCTGGTCGGCTTCGTGCCCGCCACGCTGTCGTCGTGGCTCACCGACAAATATGCCGATGAGCACGCGCCCCCGGTGCATTCGACGTAAGCCGCGAGGAGCAGGCCACGTCCGGCGAAGCCTTGGCGACTCGGCGGCGGACCTTGCGATCCGCCGCCGACATGCGAAGTGGTTTACAGGATCAAACTCACGTCCCGTTGGCGCGGCAGCGGCCGTAGGGGCCGAGATACCAGCCGCGCGGGCAGGCGTGCGCGGCCGGGTTGGCGTAGTTGCGCCGGCAGCCGCCATAGGGGCCGCGGTGCCAGCCCGGGCCGCAACCACCGGCGACCTCGATGACATCGGGGTTGGACGCCGGCGCGACCGGCGCCAGCGGCATGGCGTTGGCGCTCGCCAGGCTGCCGAGCAGGAAGGCGGCTGCAATCAGTTTCTTCATGACCAGTCTCCGGTGGGGTTGAGGATCGCGGTTCAACGATTAGCCGCCGGCGAACGCGATGCCGGCGCGGACCTCGCCGATTGCCTGGTCGATCAGCCCGAGGGCGCGTTCGCGGTGGCCGCCCTTGTTCGGCGTCGCCGCCGCCAGTTCGCCGCGGGCCGACTGCAGCAGGGTGATGGTCTCGGTCATGTGCGGCTGCGCGCCGATCGCGTAACCGATGCCCATGGAAGCTGTTATCGCGGCGCCGAGCAGCGCCTTGCGGGCGAAAGATGTGGTCATCTCGTGGTCTCCTCTGACGTTTTTCGGCCGGCCGCCTGGTCAATGCACCGGCGTGCCGTTGCCGCCGCATCCCTAAGGCCTGGCGGATCAGCCGTCTTGGACTGGCAGGCGCCGGGGAGGCACCGGATTGGACTGTCCGGCGTCGTTTCCATCACGGACGCGTGTTGCTATTGTCTGATAGCCTTCATCCGGCGTTCAGCCGGGGCGGGCCAGTCTGCCCTGCATTGCCACCAGACATTTGCCTGCACCCTTGCCCGCCGATGCAAGTCATCAAGAGAACGCTGTCGACCGACATGCTGCCGCCGGGCCTGAGCGAGCGGCAGCGCTTCATGTTTTTTGCCGAACTGTTCGAGCATTTCTCCAACACCGGCGAGCTCGATCCGGCCGAAGACGTGCCGTTCCGCGCCGCGATGAATTCGATCCATATCGGCACCACCCTGCTCGGCCGCTGCGACGGCACCTTCACGACGGTCCGGCGCGAGAAGCGCCAGGTGCTGGCGACCAATGACGACCGCTATTGCCTCGCCCGCAACACCGGCGCGCGCGAGTCCCGGCTCGTGCATCGCGGCCGCGAATTTGTCATGCGGCCGGGCTCGATGGTGCTGCTCAAGCTCGACGAGCCGTTCTTCTCCGCCGATGGCGCCAATGTCAAACGCTTCACCAATGTGCATCTGCCGATGGCGACGTTGAAGGCGATGGTCGCCGGCGTCGACGACCTGGTCGGCCGCGAATTGGAGCCGGGCGGCGCGCTGTCGCTGGCGATGGATTACAGCGATCTGCTCTTGAGGCATCCGGGTGCGGTCGACGAGGCCGGCTTTGCCATTGCCGCCCATCTGCTCGATCTCGCAGCCCTCGGCCTCGGCGCCCGTGGCGATGTCGCGGACGCAGCCCGGCGCGGCGGCGTGCGCGCGGTGCGGCTGAAGGCGGTGCTGTCGGTGCTCGAACGGCGATTCACCGAGCCGGATTTCTCCGCGCAAAAACTCGCCGCGGCCGCCGGCCTGTCGGAGCGCTATGTCAATGAACTGCTGTATGAAGCCGGCGCCAGTTTCACGATGCGGCTGCTCGAACTGCGGCTGCGCAAGGCGGCGGATCTGTTGGCGCATCAGGGCGAACGCCGCATCAGCGACGTCGCCTTCGACTGCGGCTTCAACGATCTGTCCTATTTCAACCGCTGCTTCCGCCGCCGCTTTGGGCTGACGCCGTCAGCGGCGAGGGGGCGGTAGATGCCGGGGCTCAGTGATATTTTGACGCAACTTGCACTCGCGTTCTGCGTTACCATCTGATGGCCATGTCAAACGACGACATTTTTGTGCCGCCGCGCCAGCGCACCGAACGCCCCTCCGCGGGGCGGGCGCAGGGCCGTGGGCCGGTCATCGACCAGGAAGGGCGGGAAATTCCGGATCCCGGATCGAGCGGCCCGTTCGAGCGTTTCCAGTTCGATTTCGGGCAATCCAGCGCGAACCCGTTCGGCAACCTGACGCGAGAGCAGCGGATGGCGCGGCTCGATGCGATCGCGAAACTGCTCGACGTCGCCTTCGTCTTGCCCGGCACCAATATCCGCTACGGCATCGACGGCCTGATCGGGCTGATCCCCGTCGTCGGTGACATCATCACGACCGCGATCTCGTTGTGGCTGGTGCGCGAGGCGCGCGCGCTCGGCGCGCCCTGGCACATCACGGCGCGAATGCTCGGCAATGTCGCGCTCGATGGCGTGGTCGGCCTGGTGCCGGTCGCGGGCGACGCCTTCGACGTCATGTTCCGCGCCAATGTCCGCAACGTGCGGATGCTCAAGCGCTGGATGGACAAGCAGCCGCGCCTGTGACGGTCCGCGCGCATCCACGCGCAAAAAAATGCCCCCGGACATCGCCCGAGGGCATCTTGCAACGAAGCGGATGCTTACGCGGCGTCGGCGTTGGTTTCGGTCGCGGCGGGCGCGCGCGGACGACGCGGCAGCGGGAACGCCTCGCTCTCATAGAGCGTGCGGATGCCGCTCTGGTCGAAGCGGGCTTCCTCAACCTGCAGATAGGCGCCGTTCAGCGAGTCCGCCGGCAATTCCTCGATCGCGAAGCGAACCGCTTCGGCCGCGGTGCCAAAACGCCGATATGCAAAGCCCGCCCGCTTCTTCTTGCGGATCGCGGCAGGAAACAGTTCGGCAGCGGTATCGTAGCTGAATGGACGCATGGTCTGTGACCTCAATCTTTTTGGCTCTTGCGTTGAGCGAGTGGGGATTGGATGACGGTGGGCCGCTATCCCGGGCGGCGCGCCGTGCACGTCATTTCGACCCCCAATATAAGCCTGTTTGACAGAAATGCGACTCCTGATGGCGCGAATCGGGGGTGATGCTGAATCCGCGCATGGCTCGTTTTTGGGACCGTTTCGGTCCGAAATAAGCCCTGTTATTTCAATGGCCTACGGCGCCTAAAGTTTGCCCAGCAACACCAGGATGAGCAGCACGAGCAGAATCGTGCCGATCAGGCCCATTCCGGAATGGCCGTGGCCATAGCCATAGCCGCCAAAGCGGCCGGAGTAGCCGCCCAAGAGGATAATAATCAGGATAATGATGAGGATGGTGCCAAGCGACATCGCGGCCTCCCAGGGGCGCGCCAAACGCCCGTCAAAAACGGCGCGCGGCAGCGCCCGGCAAAACGCCCCGCCGCCCGGAGCAAAGCATACTCCAGGCCGCGAGTCCTCGCTCCGCCGAAATGGGAAATTGTCAGTCCGCAGCGATGCAAAGCATCGAACCCGGAATTTCGGAATCCCGGGTCTGGTCCTTCGGACCATCCCGGAATGACGTCGATACTTATCGCTTCGTCTCGTCGATCGGCAGCACCTTCAGCGGCGTCGCGTAGGGTTCGATGCGCAGCGAGTCCGTCGCGAGAATGCCGATCTTGTGCAGCGGCGCTTGTTCGAGATCGCCGCTCGCCGATTTGTGCACGGCGTACTGCCAGACGCTCATCGAGCCTTTGGCGACCAGCATCTTGGCGATGCCGCCGGCATTCCTGCCGTCCATCTGCGCCAGATCGTCCTCGGCCAGACCAATGACGATTTCGTCCTTCGCGGTAATGACCTTGAACAGGGACACCTTGTCGGCGGCAAAAGCAGGCTGGATCACGACGCTCTCCATGATGAGGCTGGCAAGCCCGAGACCGAGCAGCAGGCGTTTGGATATGGGCATTGAACGGTTCCTCGTTTGCGCGCCGGGCAAACCGGAAGAAACCTCCAGAAAAAGAAAAACCCCGCGCGACCAGCTCTTGGTCGCACGGGGCGGGGAATGCGTTCGAATGACAGGTGAGATTGTTATGTCATCGTCACGGCCGGGCTTGTCTCGGCCATCCACGTCTTGGTTCGTGCCGCAAAGAAGTCGTAGGTGCCCGGGACAAGCCCGGGCATGACGGAGGCTATTTCGGCTGTAGCTTCAGCGCGGCCGAGTTGATGCAGTAGCGCAGGCCGGTCGGGCCGGGGCCGTCCTCGAAGACGTGGCCGAGATGGCCGTTGCATTTCGAGCACAACACCTCGGTGCGGATCATGCCGTGGCTGACATCGCGCTCCTCGTCGACATGGCTGTCCACGGCGGGGGCGGTAAAGCTCGGCCAACCGCAGCCGGAATCGAATTTGGCGTCGGATTCGAACAGCGTCTGGCCGCAGCCGGCACAGATATAGGTGCCCTTGCGGTGCTCATGCTCGTATTCGCCGGAGAACGGCCGCTCGGTCGCCTTTTCGCGCAGCACCGCGTACTGCATCGGCGTCAGCTCGCGGCGCCACTCGGCCTCGCTCTTCTCGACCTTGGTCTTGGTGTCGGGCATGGACTCTCCTGTAATTTTACGCCGTTAGTTGGTGACTTTGCTCGCGCTCACCAGCGTCGGCTTCTCGATGTAATTTTCCGAAAAGATCTTCTTGAGATTATTGACCTTCGGAATGTCGTTGAACGCTATATAGGGCTGGTTCGGGTGCAGCGTCAGGTAGTCCTGATGATAGGCCTCGGCCGGATAGAACGCCTCCAATGGGCCGATCTTGGTCACGATCGGCTTCTTGTAGACCTTGGCGGCGTTGAGCTGGGCGATATAGGCCTCCGCGACCTTCTTCTGCTCGTCGCTGGTGGTGAAGATCGCCGAGCGATATTGCGTGCCGGTGTCCGGGCCCTGGCGGTTGAGCTGGGTCGGGTCGTGCACGACCGAGAAGAAGATCTGCAGGATCTTGCCATAGCTGATCTTCTGCGGGTCGTATTTGACCTCGACCGCTTCGGCATGTCCCGTGGTTCCCATCGAGACCAGATTGTAGTCGGCGGTGGCCTTGCTGCCGCCGGCATAGCCGGACACCGCATTGACCACGCCGGCGGTGTGCTGGAACACGCCCTGGACGCCCCAGAAGCAACCGCCGGCAAGGACGGCGGTCTGGACGCCGCCGGCCGGCGTCACATCGGCGGCGGGGGCGGGGATGATCACGGCTTCTTCCGCGGCACGCGAGGGGGCCGCGGCAAATGCGGCAATGGCCAGCGCGCCGATGGCGGCGGCGCACAGCGAAAGGCGGCTGGATGGGCGAGGGGACATGGTTTCCTCTTGGGGCTGTTGGAAGGCAGTTTAGAGCGGGAGCGGCGTTTCGCAATCGGCGTTGCTCCCTCCGCTACGCCAAAGATACGGGCCGGGTCCCGCTTTGTTACGGCGCCGGGCACACGGTTTCGTGACTAAAACCACGACGGCGCAAGGATTTAGGTGGATCGGCCAGACGCGATATCCGGCCGCGCTTGACCGGGCGTTGCGTCCCTTCCCACAATGAACCGGCGGTCGCCGGCGGCGACCAATCTGTGCCCCGGAGCCTTCTTCGCATGTTGCGCGCGTGTGTGCTGTCGATCGCCCTGCTAGCCGCTGCCGGTCCCGCGCGCGCCGCGGGCGATATCGACACCTGCCGGAAGCCGGACGCGGAACCGGTGGCAAGGCTGGCCGCCTGCGAAACCGTTATCGCGGACGACACGATCACCGGCAAACCGCGCGCCGCGGCTTTCTGGATACGCGCGGACGGGCTGATCAAAAAGCGCGACTATGACGGTGCGATCACCGCCGTCAACGTGGCGCTGGAGATCGATCCGGAGAATGCCGGCTATCTCAATACGCGCGGCATCGCCTACAAGAGCAAGGGCGAAGACGACCGGGCGATGGCCGACTACGATCTTGCCACGAAGCTCCGCCCCAAATTTGCCAGCCCCTACAATAATCGCGGGGTGATTTTCCTGCGCAGGGGCGATTTCGATCGCGCGTTCGCGGAATTCAGTTCAGCGACCAAACTCCCGGACAACAATCAGAACCGCGCTCTGCATTTTTCCAATCGGGCCCGCGCCCAGACCTTTCGCAAGCAGTATGACGCGGCGATCGCCGATTTCGCCGAAGCCCAGAAACTCAACTCCGACAATGGACTGATTACAAACTACCGCTGCATCACCTATACCGAGATGAAGAAATTCGACGAGGCATTGGCGGACTGCAACGCGGCATTGGCAAAGACGCCCACGTCGATCTTCACGCTGACCAGCCGCGGCAATGTCTATCTGGCCAAAGGCGATCTCGCCGCCGCGCTGAAGGACTACAACGAGTCGCTCAAGGTCAATCCGAATTATATCCGGGCGCACGCCTACCGGGGCCAGCTGTTCGAAAAACGCCGCGACCTGGTCGCCGCACGCGCGGACTATCGATCCGCCAGCGCGGCGTTGACGAAGTTCGACGAGATCGACATCGCCGTCGCGCGCCGGCTCGCCAAGGAACGCCTCGCGGCGCTGACGGCGGGGGAGCCGCCGATCGCTGCCGCTGCCAGGCCGGCTCCGGGAAAGACCGCAACACCCGCGCCGTCCGGCCCGCGCAAGGTTGCCCTGATCGTCGGCAATGGCGCCTACAAGAACGTGCAGCCGCTCGCCAATCCGCCGCGCGACGCCAAATTGATCGCCTCCACGCTGCGCGATATCGGCTTTGCGACCGTGACGCTGGCGCCGGACCTCACCCGCGACAAGTTCTTCGCCGCCCTGCACGAATTCGGCGCCGAGGCCGAAAAGGCCGATTGGGCCGTGGTCTATTATGCCGGCCACGGCATGGAGATCGGCGGCGTCAATTACCTGATCCCGACCGACGCCAGGCTCGCCGCCGACCGCGATGCCGAGACGCAGGCGGTGGCGCTCGAACAGTTGATCGCCGCGGTTTCGGGCGCGCGCAAGCTGCGGCTGGTGATACTGGATGCCTGCCGCGACAATCCGTTCCAGAAGACCATGCAGCACACCATCGCGCTGAAGCTGGTCAACAAGGGCTTTTCCAACATCGAGCCGGAGGCGGGCTTCATGGTGGTCTACGCCGCCAAGCACGGCGAGACCGCGCTCGATGGCGATACCGTCAACAGCCCGTTCGCGACCATCCTCGCCCGTGAAATCAGGCAGCCCAGGGTGGAGGTGCGAAAACTGTTCGATATCGTCCGCGACGACGTCTGGACGATGACCAAGCACGCACAGCAGCCGTTCACCTACGGCTCGCCGCCCGGAAGGGAAGACTTTTATTTCGTCGCGGAGAAATGAGAGCTCCTCAGGATGAGATCTGAGAATATCCCTACACCACCACGCTCAGCCGCTTCGCCGCCCGCGTGATGCCGGTGTAGAGCCATCGGGCGCGGCTGTCCTGGAACGCGAAGCTCTCGTCGAACAGCACCACGTCGTCCCATTGCGAGCCCTGCGATTTGTGCACGGTCAGCACATAGCCATAGTCGAACTCGTCATAGGGCTTGCGCTGTTCCCACGGGATGGCCTCGATGCCGCCTTCGAAGCAGTCCTGGCGCACCGAAACCTTGGTGACCTTGTGTCCGAACTCCTCGTCCGGCGAGAGCCGCATGCTCAGGATCTGCGATTTCGAGCGCGGCTGGGTCCGCGACTTCACCCGCCACAGCCCGCCGTTGAACAGGCCTTTCTTGCGGTTGTTGCGCAGGCACACCAATTTATCGCCAGCCACCGGCAAGGGATCCTCGATGTTCTGTTTCTGCCGCACCCGCATGTTGTAGGCGCGGCGGGTATTGTTGCGTCCGACCAGCACCTGGTCGGCGCCCATCACGCGGTCGGGGTCGAGTTCACTGCGCGACACCACTTCGCTTTCGCCATGGCGGCCGATCTCGAGTTCACGGCCCTCGCGGATATCCATCGACATCCGCACGATCGGATCGTCCTGGGCCTGGCGATGCACCTCGGTCAGCATGGCGTCGGGCTCGCAGTCCGTAAAGAACCCGCCGCCCTGGATCGGCGGCAATTGTGCGGGGTCGCCGAGCACCAATAGCGGACAGTCGAACGACATCAGGTCGCGGCCGAGTTCCGCATCGACCATCGAGCATTCGTCGATCACGATCAGTTTCGCCTTCGAAGCCGGCGCGTCGTCCCAGAGTTCGAAACTGGGCTGCTCGACGCCGGATTCGCGGGCGCGATAGATCAGGGAATGAATGGTGGAGGCGTTGTCGCACCCCTTGTTGCGCATCACCAGCGCCGCTTTGCCGGTGAAGGCCGCGAATTTCACCTCGCCATCGACGCCGTCGGCGATGTGCCGGGCCAGCGTGGTCTTGCCGGTTCCGGCATAGCCGAACAGCCGGAACACCGGCGGCGTGCCGTTCTTGCCCGGCTTGGCCTTCAGCCAATCGGCAACGGCCTTCAGCGCTGAATCCTGATGCGGTGTAAAGCTGGTCATGGGGTCTCGGCGAGGGCGAGCGGGCCGTGACCGGCCGCGACTCAAACGGACCCCCAAGCTAACCATTCGCGCGTTCCATGCAAGATGACTTCCGCGGCGCGGAATTGCGGTTTCATGGCCGAGGCTGGACTCGGCTCCCATGGGGAATACACTGCCGCAAAACAACAATCGGGAGCGACGTCATGAAATTCGGCATCTTTTACGAGCTGCAGCTGCCGCGCCCGTGGGAAGAGGGCGATGAGCTCCGGCTCTACCAGAATGCCCTGACGCAGCTCGAGACCGCCGATCGCTGCGGCTACGATCACGCCTGGGTGGTGGAACATCATTTCCTTGAGGAATATTCGCATTCGCCGTCGCCCGAGTCGTTTCTCGCCGCGGCCTCCCAGCGCACCAAGAAGATCAGGCTCGGCCACGGCATCTTCCAGCTCACCACCAACCATCCCGCGCGCGTCGCCGAACGTATCGCGGTGCTCGACCTGCTGAGCAACGGCCGCTGCGAATTCGGCATGGGCGAGAGTGCCTCGATCACCGAACTGACGCCGTTCGGCCGCGACATGGAAACCAAGCGCGAGGTGTTCGAGGAGGCCGTGCAGGCGATCTTTCCGATGTTCACCAAGATCGGCACCGAACATCACGGCAAATATTTCGACATTCCGCTGCGCAACGTGGTGCCGAAGCCGGTGCAGAAGCCGCATCCGCCGCTGTGGATGGCCTGCTCGCAACTGCCGACCATCGAACGCGCCGGCGAAAACGGCTTTGGCGCGCTCGGCTTCCAGTTCGTCAGCGCCGATGCGGCGCATGCCTGGGTGCATGCCTATTACAACGCCATTACAAAACGGCTGAAGAAGCTCGCCGACTACGAGATCAACCCGAACATGGCGCTGGTGTCGTTCTTCATGTGCGCCAAGACCGACGAGGAAGCCCGCGCCCGCGCCGACGGCGCCACCTTCTTCCAGTTCGCGCTGCGCTATTACGGGCAGGGACAAAACCGGGCGCGTCCGGCGCCGGGCACCGTCAACATGTGGGACGAATACAACAAATGGAAGCGCGACAATCCGGAGGCGCAGGAGGCCGCGTTGCGCGGCGGCCTGATCGGCTCGCCGGAAACCATCCGCAAGAAATTGCGCCGCTTCCGCTCCTCGCATATCGATCAGGTGATCCTGCTCAACCAGGCCGGCAAGAACACCCACGAGCACATCTGCGAATCGCTGGAACTGTTCGCCCAAGAGGTGATGCCGGAGTTCCAGCACGATCCCGAGCACGAGGCCTGGAAGGCCGGCGTGATGAGCGGCGCGATCCAGCTCGAGGAAATCGACACCGAGGCGTTCAAGGACCGCTACGGCAAGCTGGCGGTCAGCGTTGCGCCGACTTCGAAGGTTGCGGCGGCGGGGTAGAGCCCCGCCATGTCGCCCGGCGGCGTCTCGATCAGGAGGCGTCGAACAGTTCTATCGCGCGTTCCCTGACGGTGCCGCCGCTATCCTCGCGCGCGATGAGCACGTAGTCCGGGCACGGCGCGCCCGACTTTGCGGTGGTGAAGCGTCGGCGGAATTTCGCGCCGTGGACGATGTTGAAATACAGCGCCGCGCTTTCGTCCTCGAGCTGCCCGAAGCAGGAGAGTTCTTCGTGCGCGCCGGCCAGATGCCGGATGGTGTAATGCGGGATCATGTCGCAGGCGGCTCGGCGCGTTTCATTGAAAGCCCCAGACGATCACGGTCAGCAACGCGGCCTGGCAGATGATCGCTGCCGCCATTTTGATCGGATAGAGGGTGCTGCGTTGAATCATCGGTGACACTCCCGCTGATATGACGAGGCATCTCGAACACCGCTGATTATTCTCCCGGCGCGTTGCCTTTTGAATTCCAAAATTGGGCAGGTTCCTCGCACAACATTCTCTGCATGGGGCTGACCATAGATGAAACTTTGGTGGTCAGCCCGGCCGCCGCTGCAAAACTGCGATCGACGGACTTGCTGACATCGAAAGGTGCCGTAACGTCGTTGTGCATCTCGTAAGCGTGCAAAAACCGTTTCATCGCGTGGTGATATCAGCGTGGAGATAATCTCTCCGTTCGCTTTCACATTCAAAATTCCATTTCATTGACGATGGCGTTGCTGCCGCGCATCATTTGAACGTCAAATCAACGAAGCGAGATGGATGTCTCGCCGGGATTGAACCGGATAACCGATCGCCAGTGTGGAACATAACGGGCCGCAGCATCGACGTGCTGCGCCGACGGCGGCGCCATGCCGTTCGAATGCAGGAGTGCAGGGATGTCACGAAACGATAACGACAACACAGCGCGGCTGGATCGCCGCAAACTATTGGTCGGCGGGGCCGCGGCGGCTCTGGCGGCGCCGCTGGGTATGTTCGGCGCGCAGGCCTTTCCGTTTCGTCCGGCGGCGTCCGGCATCGATTTCTCGCAATTCCCGATCTGCAAGACCGCATCCGACGCGCCGGCGCTGACAGGCGCGCCACGAAAACTGAAATTGTCGTGGAATGCCGGCGCGGTCTGCCTCGTGCCGGTTCCGGTCGCCATCGACCACGGCTTCTTCAGGAAACACAATCTCGACGTCGAGCTGATCAATTACAGCGGCTCGACCGACCAGTTGCTGGAGGCGATCGCGACCGGCAAGAGCGACGCGGGGCTCGGCATGGCGCTGCGCTGGCTGAAGCCGCTGGAGCAGGGGTTCGACGTCAAGATCGCGGCCGGCACCCATGGCGGCTGCATGCGCGTGCTGTCGCGCACCAATTCCGGCGTCGACAGACTGGCCGACCTCAAGGGCAAGATCGTCGCGGTCGGCGATCTCGGCGGCCCGGACAAGAATTTCTTTTCGATCCAACTCGCCAAGCAGGGCATCGATCCCAACAAGGATGTCGACTGGCGCGCCTATCCCGGCAATCTGCTGCAGCTTGCCGTCGAGAAGGGCGAGGTCCAGGCGTTCCTGGCCTCCGATCCGATCGCCCATATCTGGCTGAAGGACACCGCCTACAAGGAGGTTGCGTCCAATCTGGACGGCGAATACAGGGACAAGACCTGTTGCATCCTCGGACTGCGCGGCAGCCTCGTCCGCGAAGAGCCGCAGGTCGCGCGCGCCATCACGCAGGCGCTGCTCGACGCGGCGATGTACACCGCGCAAAATCCCGACATTGCCGCGGCCTCGTTCCAGCCTTACGCGCCCAAGGCGGCGAGCCTGCAGGATCTGCAGGCCATGGTCCGCTACCACACCCACCATCACCATCCCGTCGGCGAAGTGTTGAAGCGCGAGCTGAAGGCCTATGCGGACGATCTGAAGAGCGTTTCGGTCTTCAAGGCCAGCACCGACACGGCGAAATTTGCGGAGCGGATCTATGTCGACGTATTCGGTGTCTAAGGCGGTCGCACTGGCGCAATCGGCGGAGGAGGGGGCCGCACTTGTGGGACGGCCACCGTCGCTGTCGTTCTCCTTTCCGGCCGGCGGCACCGGCGTGTTCGCCAGCCTGGCATGGATCGGCTTCGGCATATCCTGCCTGTGGTGGCCGGATATCGGCGACTGGACGCGCACCCATCAACTCGCGGCGGCGGCGTTTGTCATCGCGGGCGCCATTTTCCTGGCCACCGTGGCGGGCAGCCGGCTCGGGCGTTTCAATGCGGGTCTGCAGAAGCGCGCACCGTGGCTATTGGTTTCGGCGCTGTTCCTGACGCTGTGGGAAGTCGCGACCGCGAAGTTCGCGTGGCTGCCGCTGCCGTTCTTCCCGCCGCCGCAGTCGATCATCGAGGTCTACACCGATGATCTGCCGAAATTGCTCGACAGCATCTTTGCTTCGGTCAAACTTCAGCTCGGAGGCTATGTCATCGGCGCCGCCGTCGGCTTCCTCACCGGCGTCTCGATCGGCTGGTCGCGCAGCGTCGGTTACTGGGTGCATCCGGTGCTGCGGTTCATCGGTCCGCTGCCGGCGACGGCATGGCTGCCGATCGCGTTCTTTACGTTCCCGTCGAGCTGGAGCGCCTCGACGTTCCTGATTGCGCTCGCGACCGGGTTTCCGGTCACGGTGCTGACCTGGTCCGGTGTCGCGAGCGTCAGCAATGCCTATTACGACGTGGCGAGGACACTCGGCGCCAAGCCGTCGTTCCTGGTGCTGAAGGTCGCCATCCCCGCCGCATTGCCGCACGTGTTCGTCGGCCTGTTCATGGGCCTCGGCTCGTCGTTTGCGGTGCTGGTGGTGGCCGAGATGATCGGGGTCAAGGCCGGGCTCGGCTGGTATCTGCAATGGGCGCAGGGCTGGGCGGCCTATGCCAACATGTATGCCGCCTTGATCGTGATGTCGCTGCTCTGCTCCGGCGCGATCACGCTGCTGTTCAGGACCCGCGACCGGCTGCTGATCTGGCAGAAGGGGGTGGTCAAATGGTAGCCCATGCGCTTGCCGAAGCCGTCACCTATCCGGCCGTCGGCGCTTCGCTTGATGTCGAACGCATCAGCCACGCCTTCGATATCGACGGCAACGTCTTGCCGGTGCTTGACGATGTGAATTTCAGCGTCAAGCCCGGCGAGTTCATCGCCCTGCTCGGGCCATCCGGCTGCGGCAAGTCGACCTTGCTGCGGCTGGTCGCGGGCCTCGAAGCTCCCCGATCCGGCGTGCTGCGCGAGGACGGCGATCCCGTCACCGGACCGTTTCCGTCACGCGTCGTGGTGTTCCAGGACCCGACATTGTTTCCGTGGCGAACCGTCTGGAACAACGTCGCGCTCGGGCTCGAGGCGCAGGGCATCCTCAAAACCCAGCGGCAACGCGTTGATGCCGCGCTCGAGCTCGTCGGGCTGTCGCAGTTCCGCAATGCCTATCCGCATCAATTGTCCGGCGGCATGGCGCAGCGCGTCGCGTTGGCACGGGCGCTGGTGAACGATCCGAAGATCCTCATCCTCGATGAACCGCTTGGCAAACTGGATTCGCTGACGCGGATCACGATGCAGGCGGAGATCGTCGCGCTGTGGCAGCGCAAGGGATTCACCACGCTCCTGGTCACGCATGACGTTGAAGAAGCCTTGTTCCTCGCCAACCGCGTCATCGTGTTCAGCGACCGTCCCGCGCGCATCAAGGCGGATATCGCGGTCGATCGTCCCTATCCGCGGCACCGCGGCGATCCCAGACTGGCGGAATTGCGGCGGAACATCCTTGGCCTGCTCGGACTGGACGCCACATGGTGAGCGCAAGCAGCATTTCGGCGCGCCAGGAGTCGCCCGTGGTGGCAGCGTCGGTGCCGTATGATTGCGCGCGGGCGCTCGCATCGGAATTTGCGGCACGCGCGGCGCAGCACGATCGCGACGCCAGCTTTCCGCACGAAAACTTCAAGGAGCTTGCGGAAGCAGGGTTGTTGGCGCTGACCGTGCCGACGGCGCTGGGCGGCCATGGCGCCGGTGCGCTCGACACCGCGCGCATCCTCGGCATCTTCGGCAAGGCCGATCCGTCGACCGCGCTGGTGCTGTCGATGCATTACATCCAGCATCTGGTGATGGCGCGCAGCACCCGCTGGCCGGCGCGTCTGTCGCGCAAGCTGGCGCGCGAAGCGATCGACGGCGTGGCGCTGATCAATGCGCTTCGGGTCGAGCCTGATCTGGGCTCGCCCGCGCGCGGTGGGCTGCCCGCAACGATCGCGCGGAGGACCGATACCGGCTGGCGGCTTTCCGGCCGCAAGATCTATTCGACCGGCGCGCCGATCCTGAAATGGTATGCGGTGTGGGCGAAGACGGACGAACCCGAGACGCGCGTCGGCCTGTTCCTGGTGCCGGCGGGATTGCCGGGCACCCGGATTGAAGAGACGTGGAATCATCTCGGCCTGCGCGCCAGCGGCAGCCATGACATCATTTTCGAAGACGTCGTGTTCCCGCTCGACCATGAAGTCGATGTTCGCAGGCCCGAGGAATGGCAGGTGCCGGATTTCACCCAGTCCGTGGTGCATGCGATCTTCGTCGCCGCGATCTATGACGGCGTCGCGCGGGCCGCGCGCGACTGGCTGGTCGAGTTTCTCAGGAATCGCAAGCCATCCAATCTCGGCGCGTCGCTGGCGACGTTGTCGAGGGTGCAGGAGGTCGTCGGCGGCATCGAGGCGCGGCTCGCGGTCAATGCGCGTCTGATCGACAGCTTTGCCGGCGATTTCGACGATGGCGTACAGCTCAGCGCCTCCGAATCCAGCATCGTCAAGCTCACCGTCACCAACAATGCGGTCGCGATCGTCGAAGACGCGCTGTCGCTGACCAGCAATCACGGCCTGACCCGCGCCAATCCGCTGGAGCGGCATTTTCGCGACGTGCTGTGCGGGCGGGTCCACACCCCGCAGGACGATGCGACGCGGGTCAACGCCGGGCGTCTGGCGCTCGGTGTCTGAACGAATCACGAAACGAAACTCTGGAGTTAGTCCATGTCTGTGGAATTCATCGGATACATCAGCAACAACAATTCATCCGAAAGCATCGTGCGCAGCGGCCCGGTGCTCGACCGCTATCATATCGAGACCGTGGCGAAGGCGCATGAGAACGCGGGCTTCGATCGCGTCCTGCTGGCGTTTCACTCGACGACGCCGGACGGATTGCAGATCGGCCAGCATGTGCTCGGCGTGACCGACAGGCTCAATGTCCTGATTGCGCAGCGGCCCGGCTTCACCGCGCCGACATTGCTCGCGCGGCAATTGGCGACCGTCGACCAGCTCTCCGGCGGCCGCGTCGCGCTGCATGTCATCACCGGCGGCAACGCAACCGAACTGAAGCAGGACGGCAATGTCATCGACGACAAGGACGAGCGCTACGCCCGGACCAGCGAGTTCCTCGACGTGGTTCGCGCCGAATGGACCAGCGAAAAGCCGTTCGCCTATGAGGGAAAGTATTACCAGGTGCAGAACGGCTTCTCGCAGGTGAAGCCCTATCGCAGCGAGGGCATTCCGATCTTCGTCGGCGGCGGCTCGGATGCCGCGATCGAGGTCGCGGGCAAGCATGCCGATACCTTTGCGCTGTGGGGCGAATCCTATGCGCAGGTACGCGATGTGACGTCGCGGGTTCGCGCCGCCGCCGCAAGGCACGGCCGGCCGACGCCCCGCTTCAGCCTTTCGGTGCGCCCCATCCTCGCCGATACCGAGGAGAAGGCCTGGGCCAGGGCCGATGAAATTCTGACGCGCGCCACCGCGCTGCAGGACAAGACCGGATACCGCAAACCCGCGGACGGCCATGCCACCGCCGGGGCGCGGCGCCTGCTGGCGCTGGCCGAGCAGGGTTCAAGGATCGATAAGCGTCTGTGGACCGAAATCGCAAAACTCACGGGGGCCAACAGCAACACCACGGCGCTGGTCGGAACACCCGAACAGGTCGCCGAGGTGTTTGGCGATTATTATGATCTCGGCATCAGTCATTTCCTGATTCGCGGCTTCGATCCCCTGATCGAGGCCATCGACTATGGCCGCGAACTGATCCCGCTGACGCGGCAGTTGATCGCCGGACGCGGCGCCGCGAGGGGAGTGGCGGCGGAATGATGCGCGCTGTTCTCATTGCGAGCCTGCTGCTGGGGGCGGTCGCCTCGGCGGAGGCTCAGACCACGCTGCGCGTCGGCGATCAAAAGGGAAATTCGCAGGCCGTGATGGAAGCGGCCGGCGTCCTGAAAGACCTTCCGTATAAGATCGAGTGGAAGGAGTTTCCGGCCGCGGCGCCGCTGCTGGAGGCGTTGAGTGCGGGGGCGATCGAAACCGGTCTGGTCGGCGACGCGCCCTTCACCTTCGCTGCGGCCGCCAACGTTCCGGTCAGGGCGATCGCGGCGATCCGGCAGAGCCGCGAGGGTCTCGCGGTGCTGGTTCAGAAGGACTCGGCCGTCCGCGACTTCGAGGGCCTGAAGGGAAAGAAGATCGCAACCGGGCGCGGCTCGATCGGCCATCAGTTGATTCTGGCCGCCCTTGAAGCGAGGGGCTGGTCGACCAGTGATGTCCAGATCGTGTTCCTCGCGCCATCGGATGCCAAGGTCGCCTATACGCAAGGCTCGGTCGATGCCTGGTCGACATGGGAGCCCTATGTCAGCCAGGAGGAAGTCCTGTTCCAGTCGCGGCGGGTGATCACGGCCGAGGGCATCACGCCGGGGCTTGGATTCCAGGTCGCCACGCCGAATGCGATCCGCGACAAGCGTCCGGAACTGGAAGACTTCGTTCGCCGGCTGACGGCGGCGCGGGCGTGGTCGCAGACCAATGTCAATGCCTATGCCGAGACATGGGGCAAACTGATGAGCATTCCGCCTGCGGTGCCGCTCAACTGGCTGAGCCGGGCGAAAATCCGCGTTGCCCCGATCGACGACAGTGTCGTCGCCGACGAGCAGCAAACCATCGATCTCTATTTTCGCTCCGGCCTGATCAAACAGAAACTCAACGCGGCCGACATCGTCGACCGTTCGTTTTCCGGAGCGATCGGCAAGGGGGCGGGCCTTTAGGCTGCAACAGCGGGTCCACGCAGCAAGTCTTTCTCCGCCAGCCGCTGTTTTCGAAACAGCAGCCGGCTTGCGTAGAATGATTTCCTGATTACCATTGATCACAACACTGTATTTGGAAGAAAGTTCTGCAAATGACCGACGTCGTCACCCTTACCTCCGGACCGGTCCGGCGCATCGATGCAATCGACCGCAAGATCCTGCGGGTTCTTCAGGAAGATGCCTCGCTGTCGGTGGCCGAGATCGGGGAACGCGTCGGGCTTTCCTCCACGCCCTGCTGGAAGCGCGTCCAGCGCATGGAGAACGAAGGCATCATCACCGGCAAGGTCGCGCTGGTCGACCAGAACAAGATCGGTCTCGGGCTGTCGGTGTTCGTCTCGGTCGAGAGTGACGATCATTCCGATGCGTGGCTGAAGAAATTCGCTGCCGCCGTCAGCGCCATGCCTGAAGTGATCGAGTTCTACCGCATGGCCGGCGACGTGGACTATGTGCTGCGCGTGGTCGTCGCCGACATGCGGAGCTATGATCTCTTCTACAAGAAGCTGATCGGTGCGGTCGCGCTGAAGAACGTGACCTCGCGGTTCGCCATGGAGAAGATCAAGTCGGTGACCGCATTGCCGGTTCCGGCGTTCGAGGCGGCATAGCCGCCGCCTCGCTTGGTATCCGCCGGCACTTGGCTCCATCAATCGCGCTTCGGCGCCCAGATCTTCGCATCGCCGGCATTGACCTTTACCGGCAGCAATCCTTCCGCGAAGAACGCATCCGCGATGCGCTGCTGTTCGGACAGGCCGGGCGCCGTGACGACACCGACCTTGTAGGAGCGATGGCTATTGGCCTCCTTCACCGTCGCCGCATCGATACTCCAAAGGCCCGACAACAAGGTCGCCGCGTCATCCGGATGCGCCTTGACCCATTTGCCGGTCTCGTCGAGCTTGCCGAAGATGGCATTGAGCACGTCACCGCGCCGATCCGCAAACGCGGCCGACGACAGATAGTAGCGCTTGTAGCTCGCAAGGCCGTTGCTGCCGTCGGACAGCACCCGCGCGTTGGACCGGCGCTGCGCGCTGGTCAGGAACGGATCCCAGGCCACCCACGCATCGACGTTGCCGCCGATGAAGGCGGCGCGGCCGTCCGCCGGCGTAAGATAGGCCGGCGAAATATCCTTGAAGCCGAGGCCTGATTTGGCGAGTGCGGCCAGCAGCAGGAAATGACTGCCGGCGCCCTTTGTCACCGCGACCTTCTTGCCCTTCAGGTCGGCCAGCGTCTTGATCGGCGATTCCGCGCCGACCAGAATGGCCTGTGCCGAGGGTGAAGCGGCTTCTTCCGCGATGTAGGCGAGCTTGGCGCCGGCGGCCTGCGCGAACAGCGGCACGGTATCGGCGACATCCGCGCCGAAATCGATGTTGCCGGTATTGATCGCTTCCAGCAGCGGCAGGCCGCTGGTGAATTCATGCCAGGAAATGCGGACGCCGAGCGGTGCGAGCACCTTTTCCAGCTCGCCATTGGTCTTCAGGATGGCCGTCAGCGTCGAGGATTTCTGATAGCCGATCCGGATCGTATCGGATGGCGGGATCTGCGCACCCACGGATGTTACTGAAACGATCGCGATCGCCGCGATGGCTCCGATGATTGATGCGGTGCGGTTGCCCATGAGATTGCTCTGCCTGAAATGTAAGAGATCAAGCAAAGCTAAAGATCAGGCGACCTCAGTCAATAGAATCGCCATCCGTTGTTGTCATGCGATCCGTACGACGATGCTGCGCCGGCCGGCGTTCGCAGAGATAAATTCCATGCGGCACGTTCCGGTGACCGAATTGCTGCTTCCTGCAGAGATGAAGTCATTTGCCGAGTACCCGGCCGTGCCGGAAATCTTGCGCGCTTGAATTCATCTTTGAAACAACAATCCGGAAAAACCGGCGTAGCGTTTTGGGTTCGCGATCCAGCATCGCCAACACAAAACGGAGCAAAGCCAAGACATGTCACAGACCAGACGGACCCTGATTGCCGGCGCAGCGCTCGCCCTGCTGGGGTCGATCGCGATCGCCCCATCGCCTGTCGCCGCGCAGCAGTTGAAGGAGGTTCGAATCGGATTTCAACGCGCCGGGCTGTTTCCCGCGGTCAAGCAGCGGCGCACGGTCGAAGACGTGCTCAAGCCGCGCGGCGTCGACGTGAAGTGGGTCGAGTTTTCGTTCGGGCCGCCGCTGCTCGAAGCGCTGAACACCGGGAATATTGATTTCGGCTATACGGGCGATGCGCCGCCGATCTTCGCGCAGGCGGCCCGTGCCAACTTGCTCTATGTCGCGGCACTGCCGACCTCGGGGGGCAACGAGGCGATCGTGGTGCCTGCGGACTCGCCCATCAAGACGCTGGCCGATCTCAAGGGCAAGAAGGTGGGATTTGCCAAGGGCTCCAGCGCCCACAACACGACGGTGGCGGCGCTTGAAAAGGCCGGCCTTTCCTATTCCGACATTACTCCCGTCTATCTCGCGCCGGCTGACGCCGCTACCGCCTTTGCCGGCGGCAGCCTGGATGCGTGGACGATCTGGGATCCCTACCTTGCGCTCACCGAGAAGGGAAAGGTGCGCGTGCTGGCTTCAGCCAAGGATGTCCACGCCACCAACGCCTTCTTCCTCGCCAACAAGGATTTTACCGGAGCGCACCAGGACATCGTGGCGCTGCTGAACCAGACTTTTGCGCAAGAGTCGAAATGGGCGGATCAGCATCGCGCAGAAATCGTGAAGACCCTGCGTGAGGCAACCAGTTTTGACACGGAGGCGCTTGACCGCGCGGTTAGCCGGTCGCAGTTCCTGGTCACGCCGCTGACGGACAAGATTATCGCGAGCCAGCAGGCGACCGCCGATCGGTTTCTGAAGCTTGGTCTCATTCCCAAGGCGATCAACGTCAAGGATATCGTCTGGAACTGGACGCCGGGGTCTTAGCGGGTTCGACCGAATCTGCTGCCCAATCAACTAACGCCCGCCGATTTCATCGGCGGGCGTTTTGACTCCAGGCCTTCGGGTTCCGTTGCTGCCCAATCGAAGATTAACGAATCTGGGCGGCATGATGGCCGAGAAAAATGCGTCATTGCCTATCCTGTTTCGACAATAAACGCGTCGTCATGAGTTGGCTCGGCAGTACCGTCATTGCTATTTTTGCGGAGCACTCGACACCCTTCGAAAGCAGCACCATCATCTCTCGCATCGCATGATCGCGCCGTGTTGCGATCGTGATCGTTCAGGAGAATGTGATGAAGCGTCGGGATTTTCTCAAGGTGTCGGTGGGCGGTGCGGCCATCGCGCTGTCGCCTCGGGCGCGCGCGCAGGCGCCGGTCAAGGAAATCCGGATCGGCTATCAGAAAACCGGCGTGCTTGTGATCACGCGGCAGCAGGCCATTCTCGAAAAGCACTTCGCCGCGAAACAAATTTCCATCAAATGGATCGAGTTCACGTCGGGACCGCCGATGATGGAAGCGATGAGCACCGGCAGTGTCGATCTTGGCGCGGTCGGCGACGCGCCGCCGGTCTTTGCCCAGGCCGCGAATGCCAACGTCGTCTATGTGGCGGGTTCGCCGATTACCAACGGGCAGGGCATTCTGGTTCCGGCCAACTCCGCCATTCGCACGATTGCGGATTTGAAGGGCAAGCGAATCGGGTTCGGCAAGGGCACCAGCGCGCATAATGTTCTGATTGCGACGCTGGAAAAAGCCGGCCTCACCTATGAGGATATCACGCCGGTCTACCTGTCGCCGCCCGATGCGGGGCCGGCCTTCGCCAATGGCAGCATCGACGCATGGGCGATCTGGGATCCCTATTTCGCAATTGGCGAGAAGCGGCAGAACGGCCGGATCCTGGTCAACGCCTACGAAGTCGCCAAGACCAATTCGTTCTATCTCGCCAACCGCGATTTTGCGAACGCCAACGTTCAGCACACCCGCGACCTCATCTTGGGCCTGACGCAAGCTGCGCGGTGGGCGGAGGCGAACCGCGACGCGGTGGCCACTTCGCTCGCCGCGGTGACGGGCGTGCCGCTGGAAGTGCAGACGGTGGCGGCCAACCGTGCGTCGTTCGCGATCGGCCCGGTGACGGAAGAGATCATCGATACCCAGCAGGCCGTCGCCGACCGCTTCTTCAAGCTCGGCTTGATCCCGAAGCGGATCGCGGTTCGCGACATCGTCTGGCGCCACACCCAGACCTGAGTTTCCAAAAAGCATTCCATTCAACGCAGAGGATTTTCAACATGAAGCGTTTCGTCAAACGCCTGATCGCGAGCGCGGTGCTGTCGCTCGCTATTGTCGGCTCCACGGTTGGCCTCAGCTATGGCCAGGACAAGGTCGTGCGGATCGGCTTCCAGAAATACGGCAAGCTGGTGCTGCTCAAGAGCAAGGGTACGCTCGAAGGCAGGCTGAAGGCCGCCGGCTATCAGGTGGTCTGGACGGAGTTTCCATCCGGGCCGCCGCTGCTCGAGGCGCTCAATGTCGGCGCCATCGATTTCGGCAACACCGGCGAAGCGCCGCCGATCTTCGCGCAAGCCGCGGGCGCGCCGCTCCAGTATGTCGCCTATGAGCCGCCGGCGCCGAAAGGCGAGGCGATCCTGGTGCCAAAGGACAGCAAGATCGCCTCGGTCGCCGAGCTGAAAGGCAAGAAGGTCGCGCTCAACAAGGGCTCCAACGTCCACTATCTCCTGGTGAAGGCGCTGGAGAAGGCCGGTATCAAATATTCCGACATCGAGCCGGTGTTTCTCGCGCCGGCCGATGCCCGCGCGGCCTTCGAGCGCGGTGCGGTCGACGCCTGGGTGATCTGGGACCCGTTCCAGGCCGCCGCCGAAGCCGCCACCGGCGCGCGCACGCTCGCCGACGGCACCGGCATCGTCTCGAACTACCAGTTCTACTTCGCCTCGAAGAAGTTCATCGCGGCCGATCCCAAGATCGTCGATCTCGTGCTCGCGCAACTCAGCGAAGTCGACGATTGGGCCAAGGGCGATATCCACACCGTCGCCGAGCAACTGGCGCCCACCATCGGCCTGCCGGTCCCGGTCGTCGAAGTCGCCTTGAAGCGGCAGTCCTACGGCATCAAGCCGATCACCGATGCGGTGATCGCGGATCAGCAGCAGGTCGCCGACACCTTCTTCGCGCTCGGCCTCATTCCCAGACAGATCAAGATTTCCGACGCGGCACGGAGGCCGGGTTCATGAGCAGCCTTCCATCATCCAACGCCAACATCCTCTGGTTCCTGCCGACCCATGGCGACGGCCGCTATCTCGGCACCACCACCGGCGGGCGCGAAGTGAACTTCAATTATCTGCGCCAGATCGCGCAGGCGGCGGACCAACTCGGTTATTACGGCGTGCTGCTGCCGACCGGGCGAAGCTGCGAGGATTCCTGGGTGGTGGCCTCCGCCGTCGCGCCCTGGACCGAGCGGTTGCGGTACCTCGTGGCGGTGCGGCCCGGCCTGCAATCACCCAGCGTCGCCGCGCGCATGACCGCGACGCTCGACCGGCTGTCGAGCGGGCGTCTCCTGGTCAACGTCGTCACCGGCGGTGATCCCGTCGAGAACAAGGGCGACGGGATTTTCCTCGACCACGATCAGCGTTACGCCGTGACGCGCGAGTTCCTCAACATCTATAGCGACCTGCTCGCGGGCAAGACCGTCAATGTCGAAGGCAAGCACATTCGGATCGAGGATGGCCGCCTGCTGTTTCCGCCGGTGCAGTCGCCGCGGCCGCCGCTGTATTTCGGCGGATCGTCGGATGCCGGCATCGATGTCGCCGTCGATACCGTCGACAAATACCTGACCTGGGGCGAACCGCCGGCGCAGGTCGCCGACAAGATCAACCGGGTCAAAGCGGTCGCCCACTCCCGCGGGCGAAAACTTTCCTTCGGCATCCGGCTGCATGTGATCGTTCGCGAGACCAATGCGGAAGCGTGGCGGGCGGCGGACGAATTGATCCAGCACGTCACCGACGAGACCGTGGCCTCGGCGCAGAAGATCTTTTCGCGGATGGATTCGGTCGGGCAGCAGCGCATGGCGCAGTTGCATGGCGGGCGCCGCGACAAGCTCGAAATCAGCCCGAATCTCTGGGCCGGTGTGGGCCTCGTGCGCGGCGGGGCAGGGACCGCGCTGGTCGGCGATCCCCACACCGTGGCGGCGCGGATCAAGGAATATCAGGATGTCGGCATCGATACTTTCATCATGTCGGGCTATCCGCATCTCGAAGAAGCCTATCGCTTCGCCGAACTGGTGTTTCCGTTGCTGTCGCTCAAGCAGCCGAACAACGTGACGCCGCTCCGCGTCAACACCGGACCGTTCGGCGAGACCATCGCCAATGAGCATCGTCCCCTCGCCAAGGCCTCGCAGTCATGAGTCTGATCGATAGTCTGCCACGGGTCCGAAGCCTGCGCCTGCCGCGCGCCGACGGGCTGATCCCCTGGATCGTGCCGCTCGTGATCATCCTGGTCTGGCAGGTCGCCTGCGTCACCGGCTTCGTCTCGGCGCGGGTATTGCCGGCGCCGAGCGACGTCGCGCTGGCGGGCTGGAAGCTGTTGCTGTCGGGCGAACTGGTGCGCAACATCTGGGTCAGTTTCTGGCGCGCCAGCGTCGGCTTCCTGATCGGCGGCAGCATCGGCTTTGCCTTCGGCCTCGCCAACGGCCTGTCGCAACTGTCCAGCAAGCTCACCGATACGACCTTGCAGATGGTGCGCAACATCCCGCATCTGGCGCTGATCCCGCTGGTCATCCTGTGGTTCGGCATTGATGAATCGGCAAAACTGTTCCTGGTCGCGCTCGGGGTGTTCTTCCCGATCTACCTGAACACGCTGCACGGCATCCGCACCGTCGATCCGCAGTTGATCGAGATGGGGCGCATCTACGGCATGACCGACGGCGAGTTGTTCCGCCGGGTCATCTTTCCAGGGGCGCTGCCGTCGATCTTCGTCGGACTGCGCTTTGCGCTCGGCATCATGTGGCTGACCTTGATCGTGGCGGAGACCATCGCGGCCTCCTCCGGCCTCGGTTACATGGCGATGCAGGCGCGCGAGTTCATGCTGATCGACGTGGTCGTGCTCTCCATCCTGATCTATGCGCTGCTCGGCAAGCTGGCCGACAGCGCGTCGCGTGCGCTGGAGCGGCTGACGCTGTCCTGGCATCCGGCCTTCCAGAAACATTGAGGATTGAAATGCAGGAAGCTCTTCGTTTTCGTGCGGTGGATGCCGAGGCTGTGGAAAGTCCGGATTTCGTCAAGCGCGCGCAGCTATCACGGCGCGGCGCGGGAGCCCCGACGCGCGGGCTTTCGCTGACGATCCGGGGGCTGCGCAAATCCTTCGGCGATAACGAGGTGCTGCGCGGCATCGACCTGCACATCCCGGCGGGCCAGTCCGTCGCCATCGTCGGCCGCAGCGGCTGCGGCAAGAGCACGCTGCTGCGGCTGATCGCGGGCCTTGAAACGGTCACCGCGGGCAACATCAGTTTCGGCGAGGAAACGCGCGCCGAAGACGTCCGGGTGATGTTCCAGGAGCCTCGGCTATTGCCGTGGGCGCGGGTGCTCTCGAACGTCGAGGTCGGCCTCGGGCGCGAGCGCCATTCGGCGGATGCGCAGGCCCGCGCCGATAGCGCGCTGGTCGAAGTCGGCCTGGACGACAAACGCGGGCAATGGCCGGCGGTGCTTTCCGGCGGTCAGAAGCAGCGCGTGGCGCTGGCGCGGGCCTTGGTCAGCCGGCCGCGCGTGCTGGCGTTCGACGAGCCGCTCGGTGCGCTGGACGCCTTGACGCGGATTTCGATGCAGCGGCTGCTGGAGCGGGTCTGGCAGGATCAGGGCTTTACCGCGATCCTGGTGACGCATGACGTGGCCGAGGCGGTCGCGCTCGCCGACCGCGTCCTCGTGATCGAGGACGGCCGCATCGCGCACGACATCAACGTCGATATCCCGCGCCCGAGGCGGCGAGGGTCGGCCGAGCTCGCCGCACTCGAAGGCTCGATCCTGAAGAACCTGCTGCAAGGCACCGAGGACACTTCCGACCTGTGAGGCCATCATGAACTCCATTGTCCGCCATATTGCGATCGAGCGTCAGGTTCCCAAGGAAGTCTCGCAAGGCGACTTTCGCGGCGCCATGCGCCAGTTGACGGGCGGCGTGAGCGTCATCACGGCCGGGATGGCTAAGGACATTTCGGGCATGACCGTGACCTCGGTGTCGTCGCTGTCGGTCGATCCGCCGGCATTGATCGTCAGCGTCAACCGCAGCGCCTCGTCCTGGCCGCTGCTGAAGCGCTACGGCTTCTTCGGCGTCAATATCCTGACATCGGACCAGATCGATATCGCCGAGCGCTTTGCCGGCAAGGACGGCCTCAGGGGCGCCGAGCGTTTTACCGGCGCTGAATGGACGACGCGGATCTCGGGCGTGCCGCTGCTCTCGGGCGCGCTGGCCGCGATCGATTGCGAGATCGAGGAAATCGTCGAGCGGCATTCGCATGCGATCCTGATCGGCCGGGTGCTGGACGTCCAGCTCTCGACGCGCACCGCGGCGTTGGCCTATTGGCACGGGCAATATGTCGCGATCGACCGCGACGAGGACGCGGTCCGGCTGGCGGAGGTCAGCGTGCCGGCGCCGCGGGCGGCACGAAAGGCCTGAGTCCCGGCCAGCGCGCTGGCCTTTCGCGGGCAGGCGTTCTAGAAGTTTGCGATGAAACGGATCGCGGCTTCGGTATTGCGCTTTGCATTCTACGGCGTCGGCGCGCTGGCGATCGGCTATCTCGCGCTGTACGCCTACGCCATGTTCACCGGCCGCGATTTGCAGCCCGGCGATCCCATCCGGATTTTCCGCAAACCCGACGCGCCGACTTACTCCGTCATCTCGACGTCATTGCGAGCGTAGCGAAGCAATCCATAGCGCCGCTTGGGACCACATGGAATGCTTCGTCGCTATCGCTCCTCGCAATGACGGAAGGGCCATCTACCCCGCCGCGACAAAACGCTGATGGTCGCCGGCGCCGGCCGGGGTGATCGGAATTCCGCCGTCGGCATATTCGTTCAGCTTGTTGCGCAGCGTGCGGATCGAGATGCCGAGGATGTTGGCGGCGTGGGTGCGATTGCCGAGGCAATGCTTGAGCGTTTCCAGGATCAGGTCGCGTTCGACGTCGGCGACGGTGCGCCCGACCAGCGCGCGCGTGACCTGTTCGGCGGCGAAGGTGGCGTGCGCCACCGCCGGTGCGGTCTTGGCGAGGTCGAGACGGTCGCCGTCCGGCGTCAGGATCGCGTCAGCGCCGATCTCGTCGCCCTGTGCCATCAGCACCGAGCGGTGCATGGTGTTTTCCAGCTCACGGACGTTGCCCTGCCAGCGGTTCGCGGTCAGCACCCGCCGTGCGTCGTGGGAGATCGGGCGCAGCGGCACGCCATTGGCTTCGGAGTATTTTTTCGCAAAATGCTGCGCCAGTTCGAGGATATCCGCCGGCCGGTCGCGCAGCGGCGGGATCTTCAGGTTGACGACATTGAGCCGGAACAGCAGGTCCTCGCGGAACGTGCCTTCGCGCACGGCGTCCGCCAGATTGCGGTTCGAGGTGGCGATGATGCGGATATCGACCGGCACCGGCCTGGTGCCGCCGACGCGGTCGATCACGCGTTCCTGGATCGCGCGCAGCAGTTTCGATTGCAGCCGGACGTCCATTTCCGAGATTTCGTCGAGCAGCAGCGTGCCGCCGGTGGCTTCCTCGAACTTGCCGATCCGCCGCGCCACGGCGCCGGTGAAGGCGCCCTTCTCGTGGCCGAACAGTTCGGATTCCAGGAGGTGCTCGGGGATCGCCGCGCAGTTGATCGAAATGAACGGCCGCTTGGCGCGTTGCGAGCGGGTGTGCACGTAGCGCGCCAGCACTTCCTTGCCGGTGCCGGATTCGCCGGTGATCATGACCGACGCATCGGAGCCGGCGATCTGCTGCGCCAGCTTGATCACCTTGCCCATGGCCTCGTCGCGCCAGACCAGGTCGCGCGAATCATTGGCGACGGCGGCGAGCACGGCCGCGATCAGCTCCGGATCGGGCGGCAGCGGGATGTATTCCTTGGCGCCGGCATGGATCGCGGCGACCGCGGCGCGGGCGTCGCTGGAAATGCCGCAGGCCACGATCGGCACGTGGATGTGCTCGGCCTCGAGCCGCATCACGAGGTCGCGGATGTCGAGGGCGACGTCGACCAGCAGGAGATCGGCGCCCTTGCCGCCGCGCAGCACCGCCATCGCCTGTTCGATCGCCTCGGCATGGGTTACCGATGCGCCATTGTCCATCGCGATCTTGGTGGCTGTCGTGAGCTGGCCCTTCAATGTGCCAACGATGAGAAGCCGCATGTTAATCTCCTGTGCGTCTGTTCGCGCCTGACCTGCGCGTGCGGTCGTTTAGTTGCGTTCCGTCTTGATGATTTCCGTCATGGTGACGCCGAGCTTGTCTTCCACCAGTACGACTTCGCCGCGCGCCACCAGGCGGTTGTTGACGTAGATGTCGATCGCTTCGCCGACCCGGCGGTCGAGTTCGAGCACGGTGCCGGGACCGAGCTTCAGCAGCTCGCCGACGTCCATCTTGGAGCGGCCGAGCACCGCCGAAACCTGTACCGGCACGTCGAACACGGCCTCCAGATCAGCGGCGATGCGCGAGGCCTGTTCGTCTTCATGGTAGGCCAGGTCGTCCGCAGGGTCCGCGGCGGCGGAATTGAGGTCTTGCAGCGGGACCTGGGTGTCGGTGTCGCTCATGGGTCAGTCCTCATGGCCTTCCGGCCTGATCGCGGGACGCCATGTAGCGCCCGACAAGTTCGTTGATCTTGGCTTCGATGGCGGCCCGCTCCAGCACCACGCCGCCGTCGGCCCATTCGATCCGGCAATCCCCGGTGGCGATGCCGGGCTCGGCCAGGATCACCAGCCGGCCCTGGAAGCCGCTCTGGGCGGCCTGCCGTTCGATCAGTTCGCGCGCGGCTTCGTACAGCGCGTCGTTGATGCGGACCACGAGGTGCGGCGTCGAGACCAGATGCGAGAAACAGTCGCTGACCAGGCCGGTGATCTCGCCGAGCGGCTCGGCGGCGATCAGTTCGCTGCACAGTTTGCGGGCGACCGCGACCGCGACGTCGACCGCTTCGGTCTCCATCCGTGTCTCGATGCCGGAAAACCGCGCGGCGATGCCCTTGATGGCGATGCCGATCTCCTCCAGCGCCAGCGCGGCGCGGCGGTCGCTTTCCGCCTTCGCCTCGCGCTGCGCGGCCTCGTAGCCGTCGCGGTAGGCGCGGGCTTCGGCGGCGGCGATCTTCTGGGTGATCTCGGCAGGCGTGGCGGCCCGCTCGCGCGCCTTGTCCGGCGCGCCGAAGTCCATGTCGAATAGGAATTTTGCGGGCGCGGCCATCAGTACACCAGCTCGTCGTCGGCGCGGTTCTTGGTCAGGGTGATTTCGCCCTTGGCGGCCATGTCCTTGGCGAGGTTGACGAGCAGCGCCTGCGCTTCGTCGACGTCGCGCAGCCGCACCGGCCCCATCGCGGCCATGTCGTCCAGCAGCATCTTGCCAGCGCGGGACGACATGTTGCCGAGGAAGAAGCTGCGCACTTCCTCATTGGCGCTCTTCAGCGCGATGCCGAGCTTGTCCTTGTCGATATTGCGCATCAGGGTCTGTGCCGAACCGGAATCGAGCTTGATCAGGTCGTCGAAGGTGAACATCAGCGCCTTGATCCGCTCGGCGGATTCGCGGTTTTCCTCTTCCAGCGAGGTGATGAAGCGGGTTTCGGTCTGACGGTCGAAATTGTTGAAGATTTCGGCCATCACCTCGTGGGCGTCGCGGCGGCGGGTCTGCGACAGGTTGGACATGAATTCGGTGCGCAGCGTCTGTTCGACGCGCTCGATCACTTCCTTCTGCACCGCTTCCATCTTCAGCATGCGGCCGATCACGTCGAGCGCCAGGTCCTCGGGCAGGATCGCCAGCACGCGGGCGGCGTGTTCCGGCTTCAGTTTCGACAGCACCACCGCGATCGTCTGCGGGTATTCGTTCTTGAGGTAGTTGGCGAGCACCTCTTCCTGCACGTTGGAGAGCTTCTCCCACATGTTGCGGCCGGCCGGGCCGCGGATTTCGTCCATGATGCCGCTGACGCGCTCGCTCGGCAGATATTGCTGCAGCAGCCGCTCGGTGGCGTCGAACGTCCCCATCAGGGCGCCGGAGGCCGACATCCGGGAGACGAATTCGAGCAGCAGGTCTTCGACCACGTCGGCCTCGACGGTGCCGAGCGTCGACATGTGGATCGACAATTCGCGCACCTCGTCGTCATCGAGCAGCGCCCAGACCTTGCCGCCATATTGTTCGCCGAGCGCCAGCATCAGGATGGCGGCGCGCTTGGGGCCGCTGAGCGGTTTGCCCTTGGGCCTCGTGGCCTGACGGCTCGCCAGCGCCGAGATGACGGTGGTGATGTCGTTGGCGTTGGTGGTTTGCGGTACGGCGGCCATGTCAGGTCACTCGACGGGTTCGGTAAGCCATTGACGAACAATGGAGGCGGTCTCGTTCGGATTTCGCTCGGCGAGTTCGCCGACCCGGTGTACGGCCTGGGCGTGGACCTGGCCCTGAACCTGGGCGACGTCGATCAAGGCGGCGGCGCCGCCGGCGGGCAGCAGGGCCTGGCCGGATCCGCCTTCGGCGCTGCCGTCGGCCAGCGCCGGCGCCGCGCCGCCCGCGAGCGCGGGAACGATTTCGGCGGCGAGGATGCGCTTGACCAGCGGGCGGATCACCATGAACAGCACGACAAGGCCGAGCAGCATCATGACGCCGAGCTCGATGACGTACATGACGTCATCCTTGGTGAACTGGAACATGCCGAGCAGGCCGGTCGGCTCGGCCACCGGCGGCACGGCGGGCGCCTCGGCGAAGCGGAGGTTGACGACCTCGACCTGGTCGCCGCGCTTCTGGTCGAAGCCGATCGCGGAACGAACCAGCGTGGCGATGCGGTCCAGCATTTCCTTGCTGCGGTCCTGATAGACCATCTCGCCTTTTTCGTTCTTGGTATAGGCGCCGTCGACCAGCACCGCGACCGAGATCCGGTTGACCCGGCCGGCCTCGGTGACTTCGGTCTTGGTGGTGCGGGAAATCTCGTAATTGTTGGTCTCTTCGCTCTTCTTGCTCTGGTCGCGGGCGGTGGCAGCGCCGTTATTGGCCTGGTTGCCGGGCAGCTCGTTGTTGACCGTGACCTGGCCGCCGTCGCCGGCGCTGGCGGAGGATTCCTCGCGGGTCTGGCTGGAGCGCAGCACCCGGCCTTCCGGATCGAACTTGTCCGAGGTCTGGGTGATCTTGTTGTAGTCGAAATCGGCGGTGAGCTGGACGCGGGCGCGGCCCTGGCCGACCACCGAGGAGACGATCGCCTCGATCTCGTTGCGCATCCGCTTCTCGAAGGCGGTGCGGCGCTCGTCGCCGGCCGCGTTCTCGGGATCGGTGTTGGCGCCGTCGGCGAGCAGGCGGCCGCTCTCGTCGACGATCGACACCCGCTGCGGCTTCAGCCCGTTGACGGCGGAGGCGACCACGTGGCGGATGGCGCGGATCTGCTGCGGTTCGAGGCTGCCGCGGACCCGGACCACGATCGATGCCGACGGCTCCGGCGCTTCGCGAGAGAACAGCGGCCGCTCGGGCAGCACCAGATGGACCCTGGCGGCCTGAATGCGGTCGATGGCGCGGATGGTGCGGGACAGTTCGCCCTCCAGCGCGCGCAGATGATTGATGTTCTGAACGAAGCTCGTGGTGCCGAGCGCGTCGGATTTGTCGAAGATCTCATAGCCGACCCCGCCGCCCTTGGGCAGGCCGCCTTCGGCCAGCTTCATCCGCAGCCGCGTCACCCGGTCCTTCGGCACCATGATGACGGCGCCTTCATTGCGGATTTCGAACGGGATCGCCTGGCGTTCCAGGTCCTTGATGATGCTGGAGGAGTCTTCGGCCGTCAGGTCGGTGAACAAAGTGGTCATCTGCGGCGTCGTGACGCGCATGATGACGAACGCGAAGAAGCCGATCAGGGCGGCGGTGACCGCGACCATCGCCATCAGCCGGGACGCGCCCAGGCCTTTCAGGAAAGCAACGAGACTTTGCACCAACCGCCCCCAGGGGATTCGGCCCGGGATTCGTATCCCGGGACGACTGGGCAATTATTGCCTAGGGGATGGTTTCCATATGGTTAACAAAGGTTAAGACAGCCGAAGATAGTTTCGGGCATGAAAAAAACCAGCTTCGCAAAGCGAAGCCGGTTTTCATCAAATCTTCCGGGTTGACGGGTTTATTGCCGGTATTGCTGGATGCGGGTGGTCCGCAAGCCGGCCAGGCCGTGCTGGTCGATGGAGAACTGCCAGGACAGGAACTCGTCCACCGTCAGCGTGTAGCGGCTGCAAGCCTCCTCGAGGGAGAGCAGGCCGCCGCGAACCGCGGCAACGACTTCGGCCTTGCGGCGGATCACCCACCGTTTGGTTCCGGGCGCGGGCAGATCTGCAATCGTCAACGGACTGCCGTCAGGCCCGATGACGTATTTTACCCTCGGGCGATGGGGTTCTGTCATGGCGTACTCACAAACTCTCAACCACTGAACTCACGGTAATAACCTACGCCCGCCGACTTAAAATTTGCCTAAGCCCAAGGGTTCAATACGAATCTCGTTGGAAATGGCGGGAACTGGCTTCGGGCAGGGCCGGGGTGGACGGATGGGAGCCGGGCGGGCGGCATGACGTCTCCGCGTCCTTGCGAGCGAAGCGAAGCAATCCATGGCGCGCTCCGCCCGAGGAATCGATTGCTTCCGCCTCCGCTCGTTGAGCTACGGCGGACGAGTCGTCGCTTCGCTTTCGTGCGCGCAAACGCTGTGCATTTGTCGCAGGCAATTGACGGCCGAGAGATGCGAACAGGTTTCGCCGGAGGTCGCCAATCCGGCGGACTGGAGCCGACGATCTCGGCGGTAACGCCAAGAGCGGCTTGTCTCGCCGTAGCTCGTTGAGCTACCGCGGACAAGTCGGCTCAATCCGTCCTACGAACCGGCGCTTCGCCCCACAGACGCGGACGAAAACATTTACCAATGTCCTGAACGGATCAAAAACCACTCTTGGTAAGTCGAGGAAAAGGACTGTCTGCTAGTCTGTTTCCATAGCAAGCAAGAGGCAAACAATGTCCACTATGATCCGTATCGCGTTCGTGGTCCTGTGTGCGTATGCCGGCTCGGTCGCTGGGGGCATACCGTTTCACGAACCGGCGGGCTCCTCCCAGTCAACGATGCAATAGGGCGCAGCGCGTTGGGCTGATGACGCCTTCGGCTCAATCCGCCCTACCGGGCTGGACCTCTGCGATCTTCAATCCAGATGACGGCATCTGTGCGTTAGTCGACGCCGACCGGTTCGACGGCGATGCCGGATTGGAGGATCGGAAAGCGGCGTCGGGCGGCACTCCCTGGGATGGTCGACGTGCAGCGGATGCTGGAAGCACGATCACTTTCGCTCCAACTTTGACCCGCTCATAAAGGTCCACGACGTCCTCGTTGGTCAGCCGGATGCAGCCGGACGAAACCCGCTTCCCGATCGTATCGGGCTTGTTGGTGCCGTGAATTCGATATTCGGTCTCGCCCAGATACATCGCCCGGGCGCCGAGCGGGTTGCCGGGACCGCCTGCCATGAACCGCGGCAGATAAGGCTGACGGACAAGCATATCTGCAGGCGGACGCCAATCCGGCCATTCTGTCTTTCGGGCCACCGTCTGTTCACCGGACCACGCGAAACCTTCGCGGCCAACGCCGATCCCGTAGCGCATCGCTTGCGCGTCGTTCAAAACGAAATAAAGGAATGTGTTTTTGGTATCGATGATCACGGTGCCCGGAGTCTGGTGACTGGCATAGTCAACCACCTGCCGAACAAATGCTCCGGGAGCGTCAGCGGCCTTTGGTGTTTCGAACGGAGGCGGCGGGGCCTGAATCGGAACTGGCGGTGATGCATGAACTGGAGTTGACACGTAAACCGGCGTTGACGACGCCATGGCTTGATGCGCGGACGGCTTCCGTATCGGTTGCACGCTCGTCTGCCGGGGCCACAAACTGTACCCCAGTGCGGCGACGACCACGGCGCCAATTGCCACTCTCCCGGCCATCGGGAGTACGAGCGTCTCTGCCTTTCCACGTTTGGCCCGCTTACTCATATCCCACTCCAGGTCACGATGCCCCGAAGAGGTACCCAGCAAAATTTAAGAAACTTCGAAGCGATTTCGCTCAGGATGGAACCGTTGGCGGTGGTTAACGCCGATGTGGGCGCGAGCGAGTGCGTCAAATTGACCCGACGCGCAAATCACTTCCGATTTACGGAAATCGTGTCAAGCCTCAAAATAAAAAATATTTCTGTTTTAGAGAAGTCAAATCACTGGCACATATTGGCCCATCCCGCCCTGGTCAGAAGGGCGTCGGCCGTCGTCACGGACGTTGGGCGGGGAGCGGTGGACGTGGAGGTTGTCGCTTGACGAGCGCGGCTGAAGCGTACGGTGAAGACGTGTGGTCCTGACGCCGCGTTGCTGGCGTCCATGCACCTGGGAGGCGTCTGACTTCCCAGGGCGCGACGGAGGCAAAAGAGCCGTTCTCCGGGGAGAGCACGTTATAAGCCGTAAAGCCATCGCGCAGGGAA